>JAXLYM010000002.1:0-667821 GCA_046351455.1 Polyangiaceae bacterium | reverse complement strand
CTCCTGGTTTCCTGTGTCTTATAACAATGTGCCAACGCTTTTTTGCGACGATTCCAGGATCTTGTTCAACATCCTTGCGGGAGGAACGGATTGGGGCCCGGAGGCGGCTCCGGCGGAATCTCGGGCGAGCCGGGCCACGTGATGCCCACCATCTTGAGCCGTCGCTGGACGGAAGACAGCCGCTCGGGTTCAGGCGGGGTTGGAAGGAGCGTCTCGACCTCGGCAGTCGTGAGCTCCGTGGGTCCGGTGAGGGCGCGCGCAACCAAGGAGTCCACGAGGGCCTGAATGGGCGCGGCTCCCCGTCGGGTGTTCTCCTCCGCCCAAACGGCGACCGTGTCTGGATCACACAACAGCGGCAACCGACCGTCCTGAAGCGCGCCCCACGCGACTAGCCGGTTGGCGCCCACGGCCGTCGGGTCGTCGAACAACGATCCGCCCACGCGATCGCCGTGCAACCAGAAGCCGACGCCTGCCAGCTTCTCCCCGTACGTTCCTCCGTCCTGGAGCATGCTGACGGCCAACAGGAACGCGGGCTCCATGGCGGCGGGAAGTCCTGGCACAGCCGCGCGCACGTCCTCGGGTCCGCGGGTCACCGCAGAGATCGCCAGGTCGAGCTGCTCGATGGGACCGGCCCCGATCTCCCATGCGAGACCGACAACACCGACTTCGGTCCATGCCACGACCTCGTAGTCCCCACAGCCGTTGCCGTTGTAGAAGGCGCCCCGCTCAAAGTCGCCTTTCCAGAACGGCTCATTGCTGACCGCGATCGCCAGGCGTTTCAGCGGATCGATGTTGAGCAGGCTCCCCTCGACATAGGCGTGCAGCGCAGCGCGGACGATGGCATCTCGGTCGAACACGAGGGTTCCGTTCCCATAGGCTCGTGCGGTCATCGGTGTCATCTCTTTTTCGTGCCGATGCTGGAGTCGCGATCGGGTGGGCGGCGCGGTCGATGCCGCGTTACGGCGTGTAGGCCGGCATGTTGTTGATCTGCACAACCTCGTTGGCCGGAGGGCCGTTGTTCGTCAGAAACCTGTTGAGCTTGTTCGAGATCACCGCGGCGTTCTTGTTCGAGTTCGTGCCCCACGGGCAGAGGCGCTTGTCCTTCTTGGGCACGACGTGATGCACCTCCGCGGCGAGGGGATCGTACTGCGATGTCCCTTTGTCGTCCGGATCCTTGAGAACGAGCGGCTCGGTGCATGTCTTCGGCGCTCCATTGTCCTCACAGGGCCACATGAACCCCACGAGATCGGAGTGAATCTCGCCCTCATGCGCATTGCGGTTCATTTCGAGGATCCGCTGCCGTTGGAGGACCTTCATCCCACCGTTGTTAATGTATTCGCAGTCGAAAAGACGCCCCGCCCCGAGCTTCTCTGGCTCCGTCAAGTTGCGGTACGGACCGTTGACCTCCGTCGGCGTGCCGTTGACAGGAATGAGCGGTGTCTCTCGCGGCGCCTTCTGGTAGTTGATGGTGATCTTGAGCGCCACATCGGCGCCGACCTGAAGGGTGTAGTCCCCGTTGCCGACGGGCTGGCACGTGTAGCCCTTGTCGTAGGGGACGCCGCCCCATACCTCGTTAATATTCACGGCGTCGGCGCACGCCTTTTGCCACGTCCTGTAGAAGCAGTCGAACGTATTGGCCTCGGAGATGTAGCAAGCGGAGCCGAACGCGGCGATGTACTTGTTCCGCAGCGCGACGTCCGAGCTCGGATTCCCCAGAAGTGGGATGCGGTAGCGCATGCACTGGTTGTCAACGAGCCCCACGCATTCTCCGGGAAGAGCAGGCGGTGTCACGCCAGGAGAGAGGGGGCCTTCCGGGCTCCCCGACGGCATGTTCCAGATCGCCTCCCCGATCTCCGACGAGGACTCACTGGGCGAGCAGGCCGCGACGCAAACAGCGAGCAGAAACCCATGACGGTGGGGTGAGCGTGGAGGATTCCTCATGGGTCGGTCGGTGCTCTTTCTTGCGGACATGTCAGCATTGCTGTCGGCGGTGCGAGGCCCACCCAGCGTGCCAATCAGCTGCGAGCCACGAAAGCAAGCAGATCGGCGTGCCAGCGACGCTCCGCGCAGCGTCGTGGCTTGTCAGCTGCATTGCCTGGTAGGATTGCGCCACCTTACGGCTCGTGGTTCCCGCTCATTGCTCTGGAGTCGCTCCGATGATTCGGTTACGAGAAACGTTCGTTAGACAAGCATGTAGCGGAAAATCTTGGGCGATTCAGCTCCCAGGCGCTGCATAAGCCCGGCCATTTTTTCACCGAACGCGTTGCTTTCCTGGTAGCGAAGGTCCTTCTGCGACCGGTCGAAGTAACTCAACTGCGTCGCCTTGTCGGTGTCCATGAGTTCGAGGAATGCTGCATACGTATCGAGAAGCTGGCTCACAATCTGGCGGGCCTCAAGGTCCGTCGCCCGTTCACCGACGGCACGGAGACGCTCGTAAGGGCAGAGTCGCGCCATGACCTTGATGTCCGCCGGTGCGATACCAGGTGATTTGAAGGTCAGTAGATACGCCAGCGCCGAATAGCACGTCAGACAACGCGCGAACCGAAGCTTATAGCTCCTGAGACGGCGCTCGGTTTTGTACGCTTCGGCATCCTGCTGCCTGAGCTCTCGGCGAAGATTCATCGCCACGTAGTTGAGCAGCAGGACCCTCCAATATCGCACGATGTCATTGATGAGAAGTATCGGGACGTATACGTCTTCCCGCCCTTCGTAATCTTTCCAGTACGCGGCCAGCACGCCGTCGAGGACTCGCTCATAAACAGGGCTTCCGATAAGAGGGCGACTCTCCAGCAAGAGAAGCATGCGTGCAGTGAAGGTGTTCTGCGGGTCGTCTGTGCGGTCGCCAATTTGGTCGCGGAGTTCCTTGAGGGTGTGTAACTGCAGGTACTCTCCACCGTTGGATGGGTCTGGCAGTCCCATGTGTCGGAATGACCGTATCACTGCGCTACTCAGCAGTGTGGTACTGAGCGAGTGCTCCTCAGAGGGGCGTTCGATCTCGGTTTCCACGAGAAAGACATCCAGGTCCGACCGTTCAGAACTCTCAAGGCGCCCAGCGGAACCGACGGCGTAAACACACGCATGGTTGCCGATGACTCTTTCGAAGGACTCTGCTAGCTTTTCCGTGCAAATTCGGACGAATTCGTCCAGCCGCTGAGTGGTGAAAGCATGTCTCGCGGAGAAGATATCATCTCTTGTCGTCATTTCTATACCTCCCATTCGTTCTGAATCTTAGCATTCGGCGTTCCACCTCGTCTTTCCACACTTCGGCGCCAATCCAACGCACAGATGAGCCGCAAAGCAAGCGCACGAAGTAAGCTTGCTTTGTCAAATCCATCTGAGAGTTGTTCAGCATCTGGGCTCGTGCGCACATCAGTCCTGTCCGACCCAACTAAGGGGCACCAACTTACGTCCACCACGCCACCGTTCTACAACGCAGCTGTCAAACCACTCCTCTTTGAGATCAGCGTGGTCCAGCACGATGATTTGAAGGGCAGGTGCCAGCTCCTCCGCAACCTTGAGAATTAGAGTAAACAGCTGTCGGACCGCTGTCTGATCCTCGTTGCGCAGACCTTCGATTGACCCCTCGACGTCTTCTTCGGGCGGATAGTGAGCTTGCGAAGGCTGGTCGAGAAATAGGAATGCCGGAACAGGCCGTGATTTCTGACGGAACCACTTGTGCAGAGCGAGATGAGCGAGCACATGGTATCCAACCCAATTCTCACCACTACCCATGCGGTAGAGGGGAATCGGACCATCAAGAGTGTCGGCGACGACAGTTAGGTGCTTCATGTCGAGGCGAAGCTGGCTGCCCCGGAACTCGAGATCGAGATGAGCAGAGTAGTCTGACATGTAGCGACCGATAATGTTCAGATATGCCTCGACGCGATCCTGAACGTTCTCTTCGTCCAACTCTTGTTCTAGCATTTCCACCCGCATTCGAGCAGCGTCGACCGCCTTCCTGAGATTCGATCCGTCCTGCGTCTCGGAAACGGTTTCGAGGTACTGCGTGATCTTACCAATCACGCGGGCCTGGAGGACGAAGTTGTCTTGTTGCACTTTCAGAATCTCATTTTCTCGCAGGCGCTCGTTGATGAGCCGCTGATTCTCACGCAACGATTGCTCAAGTGCCTCTTCCTCTCGGCGTAGCCTAATCATTCGTGCCTGCACACGAGGGTTCTCCATCTCTGCCCCTTCGAGCAAGTCGCTCACGCTCCGCAAGGACTGCTCGATAGCCGACACATTTGGAACCGGCGTTGCGAGAGGCGTTTCGCACAGCGGACATTGATGCTCGTCCCCGTTCTTGTATTTCTTGACGAGACCAATTGAGCTGAGGCGCGCTCGTTGTTCGTGCGCTTCGCGCTGATATCCGGTGCTCTCCGACTCAAATAGTCTCGTTGCGCGCAGCTCCGCCTTCACGGCCTCAAGCTCTTGACGCATACCCTGCCTCTGGGTCCTCAGCCGCGTCAAGATTTCTTCTCCGTCACCGACGATCATGTCATCGCGAACATAGTCATCGCTCGTGCACTGTCGGAGCGCAGCGAGCACTGCCTCATGGGTCGTAGCGACAGCTCGCTCGTCCAATAGCCCCACATGCTTTGCCTCTTGGTGCAGCGCGTTGGCGCGAGGATATCGGTTTGTTTCGACACTTTCCGCCTCGCGCAACTGACGTTCGAGTTGTCGGAGGGCGCGTCGGGCGGCGTCCAATTCTGCTTGCTTAAGCAAGCGATACTCATCAATCGCGCCAAGAAAGTAAGGAAAAGTGTCCTTTATCGCCTGAGCAACCCAGTTGTCCCCTTGCCTGTGAAACAGTATCTTTTTGCTGTCAATGTCATCTTGATCCTGTATGGCAAAAATGAGAGCGTGTCGAAAGTTTGCCTCAAGGGGGGCCCGTGATTGGCCAACAGGCGGGCGATGCTCATTTTCACTTATGCCAAGGGTCGCTGCGAGAAACTTTTCTAGCGCTTCCACTGTGGTGTTCTTGTGAAGAGAGGAGAGCGGAGGGGTGGTGAGCGCGACCCCCCGCTCGATATAGACGTCTGGGCTGGTCTTCTCTGACAGCCCCGGGTTTCTTCGTGCAACAAAGACGTTGCCGTCGCCTGCCGCGAAGAGTACGCCGTACCACGCTACATGCTTGCGGATAACGCCGTCAGCGACGTAACATTCGCTGCGGCCAGTACAATAATCGACAATATCGATCAGCGAGGATTTCCCAGTCTTAGAGGCGCCCGTGAGGATGTTCAAGCGGCCAGTTCGAAACTCCAATTCTCGAATCTCGCCGCTTCTACTGTACAGGACGACCCTGGCAAGTTGTAAGCTCATGGCGAGACTCCCCACGCAGCCATAACTGTTGCCGGCGTACCTGCCACGGCAAACCAGCGCCCTAGGAAACGTGCGCGCTCAAAGCACTCGCGCGCTTCGCGCGTAAAAAGCGACATGGTCTTGTCTGTGACTGTGACCCGCCGTTCCCCAGCAAGGAGCGCGCCGTGAGTCGAGAGTGCGAGCGTGCCATGTAGTAAACTGAACATCATTGCCTCCTGCGCGATATGCCTCAAACGACGAGCTCGGGTAGCAAAGTCGACCAATGGATCTCGATTGTCCTGCAGCCACGCATGAAGAGATGTTATCGTGGATGTGGGGAGTACCTCACGTGTTGCACGGTGTAGCACCACTGGCAGAATCAGGAACGAGAGGGGGAATGGCATCCCGCCGTCTACCTTGGAAGCGTATTCTTCGACGGATTTCACGATCAGGGCACCGCAGAACGCGGGATTGAAAAGGCTCGCTTCCTCAATTGCTCTTTGGTTCCAAGGCAGCATGGTATTAGCCCTTTCGTTTTCTGCTCTTTTGCTTTTGAATGGAGAGCGTTGGCGTAATGTGCTGTGGATAGTCGGGGTGCCAACCGACTCTGCCTTCGTTGGCAAGAATGTGGTAACTTCCGTGAGTAAGAAACCGCTCTTGAACCGTCCTGAGCGGAAACGTCGCCTCAGTTTCCGCCCAAACGTACACCCGCTGCCCTGCGGCTACACGCGTGTCTGATGTGCAACCCGGAGAGAGGCTGTCCTTTGCTCCCTCGAAGTGCGGTTCCCACGCCTCAATTAAGCGCTGCTGATAATCGTCAAGTTCACCATCAACAAGCAAGTCTTCGCGGGCCCACTTGGACCTTTGCTCGGACGCGCGATAGAAATCACGCATCGCGAATTCGATGCGGCGATCACCAACCTTGATCAACCGGAGCTGCATCACGAATGGGCGCTTATCGAGAGACGCAACTACTTCCGTCGAAGGTACTTTATTGGCAAAGTCCACCGGGAGAGCGTCTCGCCGGAAGGCTTCTCGCAGTTCATCTATCTTGCTTTCAATTGCGGCGACCGGAATGGCAGATGGGGCGACGCCGACCATTGAGCGAATGACCAAGCCGAACCACCATCCCTCAAGACGCTCGACAAGCAGCTCAAGCTTACTTCGGGGTGCGGCATGCATCAGGTGCCCGATGATCTCGTCGCGGATGTCGATGATGTTGGGGGATCCATCGAGCACTTGGATCGCCTTGAGGAGAGCCATTCGGGCTGTAACTGGTAGTGATCGGAATGCCGAGTAGCCAGGCTCATTCGTTACGTTTTTCGAACGACCAGAGGCGGTCTTCAGAAGCAATTTATGAGCACGATCCTCATCTCGGTCACGCGCTCGTAGAAAGCTGGCGGCACTGTCGTTTGGAGCCTGACCGGTGGTCAGCAGCGCAAAACGGAGCTTGAACGGCGCGCTGGGATCCTTGGCAACGAGATCAGCCCAGATGCGAAGCGTCTTCCAAAGGTCGACGCTCGCGTCCGCAAGGCTCCCGGTACTCTTGATGTGGTGCTTAGTTTGAATCAAGGCGACGGGATCGTCGCCGCGCTCGAAGGCAACGTCGTCGAATTTTTCGACGGATACCTCGAGATTGGGTTCATCGCCCATGACTAGCAACGCGGCATAGAGGGCGTACCTACACTGGTAAAGGTACCCCGTGTTGGAGTCCGCCGCGTCATGTTTGGTGGCGCGCTTCTTACTTGTCATAGACACCATCTAATGCGCACAATATAGAACGTGGTCGCGAAAGACTGAGCGCGATCTGCGGTCGGATCGGAACCGTTTCTGAGTGCCTGCCCAACGCGGATTAGACAAACAGCCTCAACCCCTGCCCCCTTCGGAACCCTAGAGGGTTTCCGGCACGTCTGCTGGCCGCTCGCCACCGGGTCATGGCTCACTCCAGGCACCGCCATCATCGGCGTCCTCCGCGCCCGAACCTCTCCAACATCCCCTCGATGGCCGCCACTGCCTCTACCCGCGACGCACACCGCACGTCCGCGAGCGTCTTGCCCAGGAAGTCCGGCTCGCAGCATATCACTCCGTACGTGCCTTCGGCGCCGCCGTACCAACCCAGGTCGACGATGCGCTTTGGGGTGTTCAGCACGAGCTGCAGAAGGTCCTCGCGGAGGAGGTCGGCTTCGATGGCCTCCGGCGTCGGGTCGACTTCGCGGAAGTCGTTGTAGCTGACGTGCCAGCCCGCAGGGATGCGCAGCGGCTGGAGCGGCGGGGCGCTCCCTCGGGTAGACAACGCCTCGGCCCGGGGTGAGCCGCTCGAACCCGATCCGCCGCCGTCCTTCACAAGCCGTGAGGTTCTCATCCGCTCCCGTCGTTGCGCAAGTGCTTGTTTCTACAACACCGCTCCCCTGTCCGCCGGGACCCACTGGCATACATTGGAGCACCGCCGTTATCGAGCCGTCATCCACCTCCTCGCGCCGCTCCGGCCCCTTCCTGTCCCGCACGCTGGATCGTCTTGATTTCAAGCCGATCGAGCGCCCCCGCCAGCACGTCCCGGCCGGTGCATACGCCGTCTCGCGCGGTCGCACTGCCGGCATCGGCGCGGTCGGCACGGGCCTTCCCGCACGCAGGGGAGGGATACGTAATTCATCCCATTGACGGCCGGTCTCGTTCGTCGGGGGTGTGCGCCTCCGCGCCTTCCGGCTCGACACGGACGGGCCCTCGCGGGCGGGCTTCGGCCATGTGCTACATGTCGCAGGGGTATATTTTAAATACCCTGGGGTATCTCCGAGACACCCTGGGGTATCTCCCAAATAGCCTGGGTCATCTCGGAGATACCCTTCAGCCCTCTCCGAGATAGCCTGAGCCTTCTCCGAAATACCCTGAGCCTTCTCCGAAATAGCCTGAGCCTTCTTCGAGATAGCCTGAGCCTTCTCCGAAATAGCCTGAGCCCTCTGCGAAATAGCCCAGGCCTATCAGAGGAGGGCTTCGAGCCTTCTCGGAGATGGCGTGGCCCCTCTCCGGGGCGTCCCCGCCGATCTCCGCGATGACCTCGGGCCTCTCCATCCACCCGCTCGGTCATCTCCGCGGCCGCCTCGCTCCGTCGCTCCAACGTCGGCGCCTCCTCCAAAGGTACTTCCAGATCCTATTCCCCGAGGACGATCTCTTCCGCTCCTCACCTCTTCTCCGACCTTGTCGCCTTTGTCGTCCGCTCCTCCAACTCGCATTCCAGAAATCGCCCTCTCACGAAATATCGATTGCGAGCCCTTGGCGCCGAACAATGCTGTTCCGGGCCCGGGGACAGGATGTCCTCGGGGATTCGGAGGTGTTTCTCGTGAAGACGAAGTCTGCCAAGATGTCCCCCATCCACGCCGCCGCCAACCACCATGTTGGGTCGACCATCGATTCCGCGAGCGTCCCCGTCGTACCGAAGTCGTTCAAACCGCTCGACGGGGCCTCTCGGCAGTCGCTCCTCAAGATCTTCGCCGATCAACGCGCCGAAACGGACGCCGCGCTGTCCGAGATCTGCGGGAAGCAAGAGGAGATGTCCGCCGACCTCGGGACCCTCGCACCAGACACCAAGGTGACCAAAGAGCTGCTCGACAAGATGGTCGCGGCGCGCGAGCTCAACAAGAAGGCTCAGGCGCTGGCCGTCTACGCCGATGAGCAAGAAGCCCTCGCCAATCACGCGGTGATGGTGCACCTCAACTCGGTGGTCGCGGACATCGAGCACATGGCCTCTCGCAAACCAGGGATCACGGAGCACTACGAGAAGGTGCTCGCCGTCACCACGCAGCGCAGCGAAGCCATCATCGCCGGAATGGCACGCTCCAAGGCCACGACGACGAACACCACCGCCCCCACGCCCGCCGCCCCGCCGCCGGAGAAGAAGCCCGCGGCGCCCGCCCCGGTCTGATTCGACTCGCCACCTGAGCTCCCGATAGAGCTAGAGAGGCCGCACGAGAGGATCGTGCGGCCTTTTCTTTTTCCACTCGTTCTTGCGAAGCGGGCCTCCTCGTGAGAGGCTTCGTTTCACGGCGGAGGCGCGCGCTGCGCTTCGCAGGTAACGACCAGTGCGCAGTGGAGCTGTTCTCATGACGAAGGCGGTCGGAACATGAGTCGGAGCCGATGGATGGTGCGCGCCTTGTGGGTCGGGCTGCTGATCATGGCGATATGGATGGGCGCGGACTACGTGATG
Source organism: Polyangiaceae bacterium (assembly GCA_046351455.1). Taxonomy (GTDB): domain Bacteria; phylum Myxococcota_A; class Polyangia; order Polyangiales; family Polyangiaceae; genus JADJRH01. Next base: position 658,325 of record JAXLYM010000002.1, on the reverse strand, counting down.
CACTTCAGCGCGCTCGCGCCCTACTACAGCGTCAACCCGGGCCTCTGGAGGCCTGCGGCGGAGATGAACATCGGCCTCGTGTTCGTCGTCCGGATCGCGCTCATCGCCGCCTTCATGGCGGCCTACCATTGGTATGTGACCCCGAAGTCCGTTCGCAGCGGCGCACTCTTCGGGGTGCTGATCGGGGCGCAACTCGGTGTCGGCGTCGGCCTCGGCACATACATTCACATCCCCATTCCGGCGGGGCTGGCCGTCGGGTGGTTGTTGGGCGCCATCTTCAAGTCCGTTGCCGCCGGACTGGTCGTAGGCTGGTTGTTGCGGCCCAGCTCACGGCCCGTGGCAGACAAACAATAAAATCAGCTCGTCCGCAGCCAGGACGAGGGCGCCGGGTCGCTTGACGCTGCTCTGCTTCCCGTGCACCTTGCCCGCCCCACTGCCCATGATCCACCGCGCCCATCTCATCTTCTTCGTCCGCGATCAGGCCGCGAGCGCGCGATTCTACTCTCGCGTCCTCGGCGTCGCCCCGTCGCTGGATGTGCCGGGAATGACCGAGATCGAGATCGGAACGAGCACCGTCCTCGGCCTCATGCCAGAGGCCGGGATCACACGCCTGCTCCCCGCCGTCGATCCCGCGAAAGCCACTGGCACCCCGCGGGCGGAGCTGTACTTGATCGTCGATGATCCTGGCGCCTTTCACGCACGCGCGCTCGCCGCCGGCGCCCACGAGCTGTCGCCCCTCGCCGCACGCGATTGGGGACACGAGGCCGCCTATTCCGCAGACCCGGACGGGCACATTCTCGCGTTCGCGCGGCCGAAAACCGCGCCGTCCGTCGCTCGGCCCGTTCGCGGAAACCTTATCGACGTGCTGCTTTCGGCACCAAACGTGGGCGAGGACTCGGACTTCGAGCGAGCGCCAGAGTCAGACTCCATCCCTCGCTCTTCATGACGGCACCCCCCAATCACTCTCTGCCTCTCAGCTCGCCGCCGTCCCCAGCTTCTTCCGGAACCACTCGATCTCCGCGCGCAGGCCCTCTTCCAGCGAGGTCTGCGGCGCATACCCGAGCAGCCGACGGGCCTTGCCGATGTTCGCGCACGTCCGGAGCTGGTCGCCCGCTCGCTTCGGGACGTTCACGATCTTCGCCTTCCGTCCCGTCAGCTTCTCCACCAACGCGAGGCCCTCACCCGTCGTGCTCTCCACGTCGGTGCCGATGTTGAAGATCTCCCCGCGCGCCGTCTCCCACTGATCGAACACCGCGAGCAAACCTCGCACGATGTCGCCGATGAAGCTGAACGAGCGCGTGTGGTGCTCGCTGCCTTCGTGCAACGGGATCTCCGTGCCCTCCAGGATCGACCGGATCAAGCGCGCATAGAACTTATCGGGACGCTCCCTCGGGCCGTACACGCTGAAGATCCGCAGCGAGCACGCGTCCAGCGTTCCCTCGCGCTGCCGCGCCAGCACGAGCTGCTCCGCCGCCAGCTTCGTCACGCCGTAGACCGACGTCGGCGTGGGGACCGTCGCCTCGTCGCCCGTCGCCTGCACGCCGTACACCGACGACGTCGCGATGTTCACGAACCTCGGCTTCGCACCCGCTCGATCCAGCGCGGCCATCAACGCGTGCGTCGCGAGGATGTTGTTCTTCACGTAGTGGTCGAACGTCGTCCGCGCGGACAATCCAGGCTGCGCCGCGAGGTGGAACACCGCGCCCGCTCCGCTCACCGCGGCCACCAGATCGTCCGTCGCGAGATCCAAGCGGTGAACCTTCGCGCCCGCCGACTCCGCGGCCGCCGCGTTCTCCTCCTTCAAACGGACGTCGTAGAAGTCCGTGAAGGCGTCGATCCCGACCACCTCGTGGCCCGCGCGCGCGAGCGACTCCGAAAGATGGGAGCCGATGAACCCGGCGGCGCCCGTCACGACAATCTTCATCAGGCCCGCTTCGTTACCTCGCACCGCCCAGGCTTTCAACCGCTGACCACTCGGACAGGCGTCACGCCCCCCGCACGCCCGAAATCGTCACGGATCCACGATTTGGATGACCCGTCGGGCGCCGCCCAAAGAACTTTTCCCTCGGTCGGGAGAAAGGTATTTGCCCGGCATTCGCAGGCGGTTACGAAGCCCTGCGCGCGGGTCCACCTGAATGGTAGGGTCGGCCGCGGCATCCGATCGAAGCGCGAGCCTCGAACCCCCATGATCATCCTCGGCCTGTCCCCCACCGCCCACGAAAGCGCCGTCGGCATCCTCGTCGACGGGCGCCTCGTCGCCGCCGCTTCGGAAGAGCGCTTCTCCCGCGTCAAAAACCAGGGAGGCTTCCCGACACGCGCTCTGGAATTCTGCCTGAAACGGGCCGGGATCGAGGCGAAAGACGTCGACCACGTCGCCTACGCCGCGCTGCCCTTCCAGAAAGAACGGCTCCGCGACGTCGTCAACTACGGGCAAAACCTGCGCTACGTGAGCACCGCCGGCGGCTCCGCGAAGAGCCGGCTCTTCCACCTCGCGAACTACGCGCGCGCCCTCGCCGTCCACTCCTCCTGGCTCACCGGCAAGAACGAAGAGCTCATCCGCGGGGAGCTGCAACACTTCGGGCTCGATCAAAAGCTCGTCTTCGTCGACCACCACCTGTCGCACTGCGCCGCCGCCTACTTCACGTCGGGCTTCGAACGCACGCTGGTCGTCTCGCTCGACGGGTACGGCTCCGGGAACGCCGGGTCGTTCTACCTCGGCGAAGGCGGCAAGCTCACGCTGCTGTCGCCGATCCCGTACCCGCACTCGCTCGGGACGTTCTACCGGCGCGTCACGCAGGCCCTCGGATTCAAGCCGAATCGGCACGAAGGGAAGATCGTGGGGCTCGCGGCCTTCGGCGATCCTTCCAAGCTCTACGACCGCGTGCGCGCGCGCTTCAACCTGGAGCACGACGACTACTTCCGCTTCACCTCCGCGCAGGATCCGTTCTTCGAGAAAGAGCTCGTCGCCAAGTACTCGCGCGAGGACATCGCCGCCGCGTACCAGCGCGTGCTCGAAGATGTCGCCGTCCACTACGTGAAGAAATGGCTCGCTCGCACCGGCGCGACGCGCGTCGCCTGCGCGGGCGGCGTCTTCGCGAACGTGAAGATGAACCAGCGGATCATGGAGATCGACGGCGTCGAGAAGATGTTCGTCTTCCCCGCGATGAGCGACGCCGGCGTGGGCGTCGGCGCCGCGTACGCGCTCAGCTCGGACCTCGGGAAGCTCACGCCGGAGCCGATCGCGGACGTGTACCTCGGGCCTTCCTACAGCGACGCGGAGATCGAGAAGGCGCTGCGCGCTTCGGGGCTCTCGTTCTGGAAGTCGGCGAACGCGGTCGACGAGATCGTGGACCGGCTCGTGAAGAACAAGGTCGTCGCTCGCTTCGGCGGGGCCATGGAGTTCGGGCCGCGCGCGCTCGGGAATCGGTCGATCCTGTACCCCGCGCTGGAGCCCGAGGTGAACAAGTGGCTGAACGATCGGCTGAAGCGGACGGAGTTCATGCCGTTCGCGCCGATCTCGCTCGCGGAGCGGGCCTCCGATCTCTACGTGAACATCGATCGCGTGATGCACTCGGCCGAGTTCATGACGGTCACCACGGACTGCACTCCGCGCATGCGGGCCGAGTCGCCCGCCGCCGTCCACGTGGACGGGACCGCGCGGCCTCAGCTCGTGCGCGCGGATCGGAACCCGACCGTGCACGCGATCCTGAAGCGCTACGAGGAGCGGACGAAGATCCCGACGCTCATCAACACGAGCTTCAACATGCACGAGGAGCCGATCGTCTGCTCGCCCGACGACGCGATCCGCGCCTTCAAGGACGGGAACCTGGAGGTGCTGTCGCTCGGGGATTATCTGGTCGAGAGCACCACGAGCGCGGCCGACGGAAAACGGCCCGGCGGGCGCTCGGCCGAGGCCACGGGGCACGCGGCGTCATGACGAGGCTCGCGGCTCGCACCTGGCAGCTGCTCCTCGATTTCGGGGCGCTGATCGCGGCCTACGTGCTGGCGTTCCATCTTCGGTTCGACTGGTTCATCCCGCCCTGGGCGCGCGATCGCCTCATCGACACGCTGCCGTACGCGGTGCTGATCCAGTACGGGGCGATGGCGCTGTTCGGCACGCATCGCTACCAGTGGCGCTACGTCGGGCTTCGCGAGGTGACGCGGATCTTCGGCGCGCTCACCGCGGGCACCGCGCTGCTCCTCCTCGTCCGCACGGCGTCGACCCCGCTGCGATCGCTCTCGCGCGACGTGGATCGCGGGCTCATCCCGTACGGGATCATCCTCGGGTACTACGTGCTGTCTGCCGTCGCCGTCGTGGGGCTGCGCATGGCGCGGCGGCTCATCGCCGAGAACGCCGGCAAGCGCGTGCACCGGGAGACCGCGAAGCCGCTCGTGCGCACCGTGCTCGCGGGCGCGGGGCAAGCGGGCGTGCTCGTCGTTCGTGAGGCCGAGGCGCGGCCGGATCTCGGGATCTTGCCGGTCGGCTTCATCGACGACGACGCCGTGAAGGTCGGCACGGTGCTCCACGGCGTGCCGGTGCTCGGGACGACGGAGGATCTCGCGGCGATCTGTCAGAAGACGAACGCGTCGCAGGTGCTCATCACCGTCGCGCGCGCCTCCGGCAAAGAGGTGCGGCGCATCACGGAGGCGTGCGAGGCGGCCGCGCTTCCCGTGAAGATCATCCCCGGCATGCACGAGATCGTGGGCGGGGAGATCAACCTGTCCAACCTGCGCAGCGTCGCGATCGAGGACCTCTTGCGCCGCGAGCCGGTGCGGCTCGACGAGACGGCGATCGCCGAGAAGATCAAGGACCGCGCGGTGCTCGTGACGGGCGCGGGCGGGTCGATCGGATCCGAGCTGTGCCGGCAGGTCGCGCGCTTCGGGCCGAAGCGGCTCCTGCTCGTGGAGCGGGCGGAGAACGCGCTGTTCGAGATCCATCGGGAGCTCATCGCGGCGTTCCCGCACCTCAAGATCGTGCCGGTCATCGGCGACGTGGGGGACGTGGACCGGATGACGCAGGTGTTCGACGCGCACCGGCCGGCGATGGTGTTCCACGCGGCGGCGCACAAGCACGTGCCGATGATGGAGTGGAACCCGTGCGAGGCGGTGAAGAACAACGTCGTCGGCACGTACCTCGTCGCGACGCTCGCGGACCGTTACAAGGTCGAGACGTTCGTCCTCATCTCGACCGACAAGGCCGTGAACCCGACGTCGATCATGGGCGCGACGAAGCGCATCGCCGAGCAGTGCACGCAGTCGCTCGCGCAGCGCAGCCGCACCAAGTTCCTGGCCGTGCGCTTCGGCAACGTGCTCGGGTCCGCGGGCAGCGTGGTGCCGATCTTCAAGGAGCAGATCGCGCGCGGCGGACCCGTGACGGTCACGCACCCGGAGATGAAGCGCTACTTCATGACGATCCCGGAGGCGTCGCAGCTCGTCCTTCAGGCCGCGACGATGGGCAAGGGCGGCGAGATCTTCATCCTCGACATGGGCGAGCCGGTGAAGATCGTCGACCTCGCGAAGGATCTGATCGCGCTCTCGGGCCTGCGCGTCGGCGAGGACATCGAGATCCAGTTCTCCGGGATCCGCCCCGGCGAGAAGCTCTTCGAGGAGCTCAGCGTCGCGGACGAGATGGCCGACAAGACCGCGCACCCGAAGATCTTCATCGGGCGTCTCAAGGCCCGCGACCTGGACGAGCTCGACACGCGGCTCGCGTCGCTGTCCGAGATCGCGCACTCCGGCAACGAGGGCGACGTGCGGCGCAAGATCGCCGAGCTGGTGCCGGAATTCGAGCTCGGGCCCGCGGAGCAGGCGGCGGCCAACGCGGCGCCCGCGGCGCGTGACAGCGTGGTGCCGGACGATCGTCCCTCGAAGCCGTCCGGTCCGGATGGCGCTTCTCGATCCGACGGAGCACGAACGGGCGACGCGCCTCGCGCTGGGGCGACCCCTCGCGTGTCCGAGATCTCTCCCGCGTTCGCGCGGGTCCAAATCTCGCGGTGATCTCTACCGCGGCCTACACTGAAATCGATCATGGCGAAAAAGCGAATCGCAGTCACCGGCGGCGCCGGCTTCCTCGGCTCCCACCTCTGTGAGCGTCTCCTGACGGACGGCCACGAGGTGGTGTGCATCGACAACTTCTTCACCGGCACGCGCAAGAACGTCGAGCACCTCCTCGATCACCACAGCTTCGAGCTCGTGCGGCACGACGTCGTGCAGCCGATCGTGGTCGAGGTGGATCAGATCTTCCACCTCGCGTGCCCCGCGTCCCCGGTGCACTACCAGCGAAACCCCGTCCGCACGATCCGCACGGCGGTGCAGGGGACGCTGAACATGCTCGACATGGCGCGCGAGGTCCGCGCCCGGATGATGATCGCGTCGACGAGCGAGATCTACGGCGACCCGCTGGAGCACCCGCAGCGCGAGACGTACTGGGGCCACGTGAACCCGATCGGGCCGCGCGCCTGCTACGACGAGGGGAAGCGCTGCGCGGAGGCGCTCACGGTCTCGTACAAGCAGCAGTACGGCATCGAGACGCGCATCGCGCGCATCTTCAACACGTACGGCCCGCGCATGCACCCGAACGACGGGCGCGTGGTGTCGAACTTCATCGTGCAGGGGCTCCGCGGGGAGCCGATCACGGTGTACGGCGAAGGCCTGCAGACGCGGTCGTTCTGCTTCGTGACGGACCTCATCGAGGCGTTCGTCCGGCTCATGAACCTCGATCACGATCCGGGTCCGATCAACCTCGGCAACCCGCGCGAGCTCACCGTCGTCGACCTCGCGAAGATGACGATCCAGCAGCTCGGGTCGCGCTCGCCGCTCGTGAAGGAGCCGCTCCCCACCGACGATCCGGTGCGCCGAAAGCCCGACATTTCCCGCGCGGAGGAGATCCTCAAGTGGCGGCCGCAGGTGCCGATCGAAGAGGGCCTCGCGCGGACGATCGAATATTTCAAGTCGATCGACATCTGAGCCTGCGGGACGCCCGTCGCGATGGAGCACCTGGCCGCGGTCAACAAGAAGACGAACCCGCTCGTCGTCCGGATCGGGCTGGTCCTGTTCGCCTACCTGGCCATCAGCGCCTACGTGATGAACGGCATCACGGACCTCGAGCTGCAAGAGGTCGCGCCGTACTTCCTCATCGCGATCCTCATCCAGATCATCCCGTTCGTGGTCCGCAAGGAGCCGGAGCCGTTCGAGCCGGCGTGCCTGTCGTCGATCATGACGCTGCTCGCGCTGGTGCCGGGGCTCACGACGTACGTCGTGAACAACACGGTGCAGATCCGCCTGCTCCCGCAGGTGACGGGGCGCGCGCGGATCGAGCTGATCCAGACCGTGATGATCGCCTACATGATCGGCACGGTCTCGTACCTCGCGGGGTACTACCAGACGGTCGGCGTGAAGCTGCGGCGCTTCTTCCCGGAGATCTCGGGCGGCACGTGGAAGCGGTCGCGCTTCTGGCAGGTGTGCTTCGTGGGGCTCGCGCTGTTCGTCCCGGCGTACGCCTATTTCCAGTCGAAGGTCGGCGTCAGCATCACCGACTTCACGAAGCTCGCCGCCGGCAAGGCCGTGTGGCGCGAGGCGCAGGACGGGACGGGCTCGCTCATCCTCCGCGGCACGGCGCTCGGCTTCATCCCGGTCGTGCTGATCATCGCGTCGAACTTCCCGAAGCCGAAGCTCGGGCGGCTCTTGCTCTCGCTGGGGCTCCTCGCGGTGATGTCGGCGCTGGTCATGCGCATCGGTCAGCGCGGCACGACGGTGTACGTGCTGCTCAACGTGCTGGTGCTGCTGCACTACCTGTGGCGCAAGATCCCGCTCAGCGTGCTCGCGGGCCTCGGCTTCGTGATGCTCGTCACGATGAACCTGCTCGGCGCGTACCGCACGACGGGCGACAGCGATTTCACCGCGTCGCAGCAGGGGCCGACCGCGAACTTCGACGCGTCCACCACGCTGGCCGAGCACGAGGACGAGCGCGAGCGCATCGCGACGATGGCCGTCGTCTTCCACTTCTTCCCGGATCGAAAGGACTACCTCTTAGGCGAGAGCTGGGGCCCGCTGCTCACGACGTTCATCCCGCGCTGGCTGTGGCCGGAGAAGGCGTGGTCCTTCAAGTGGCGCGAGACGTCCATCGTGCGCGAATTGGTGGGCGCGCCGATGCCCGTCAATTACCTGGGGCTCCTGTACGCGAACTTCTCGTGGGGCGGCGTGCTCGTCGGGATGTTCACGTGGGGGATGTTCCAGCGCGGGCTCTACGAGTGGCTGCAGAAGAACGCGAAGGACCGCAACACGGTGCTGCTCTACTCGTTCTTCGTGATCTACGTGGGGCCGACGCTGCTTCAGATCTCGGGCTCGGGGCTCGGTCTGTGCCTGCCGCTCTACGTGGCGCTGCGGTACATGCGGAAGCTGCCGCGCAAGCAACGGCCGGGGCTCACGGCGCGTCCGGCGCGCGTCGGGCTGCTCGCCGCGGCCGCTCCTGCGCCGAGTGTCGCGCCCGCCGGATCGCCTTCGCCGACCGCGGCGGAGTGATCGCGCGAACTTTGTCCTTCCCAATCCCGCGCGCTCCGACGATATCGCGGCGGCACGCATGCGACGCCGAACCCCCGGAGCCATCTTCGTGGCGCAGGAGCAGAAGAAGCTGCTCGCCGCCCTCCCGACCCAGGACGCCCCCCGGATCGCCGCGGCGCTCGAAGATCTCGTGCGGCCGGAGCGGCGGGAGAAGCTGCGGCGCGCGATCGACGCGCGGCTGCGGTGCGTGACGGCGGTGATGGACGCGCCGCACGATCCGCACAACGGCGCGGCGGTGCTGCGGTCGTGCGACGCCTTCGGGCTCGCGACGATGCACGTGGTCGAGCGCAAGCTGGGCTTCCTCGCGGCGAAACCGGTGGCCCGCGGTTCGGAGCGGTGGGTCGACGTGAAGACGTACACCTCGGTGGAGGGCGCCGTGACGACGCTGCGCGACGCGGGCTTCGAGCTCGTCGCCACGCACCCGAACGGCGCGCTGATCCCCGAGGATCTGCCGAAGATCCCGCGCGTGGCGCTGGTGCTCGGCAACGAGCGCGACGGCATCGGCCACGACCTCGCGGCGGCCTGCGAGCGCAGCGTGCGCATCCCGATGCGCGGCTTCGCCGAGAGCCTCAACGTCAGCGTGACGGCCGCGATCCTCCTCCAGCACGCGACGAACGGCCGCCCCGGCGACCTCCCCGAGGCCGAACGCGACCTGCTGTATGCCCGCGCGCTCGTGCTGAGCGTGCCGCATGCGGCGGAGTTCCTGGAGGCGCGCGGCATCCTCGAAGGGCCGCTGCCGGACGCGCTGCTGGAGTGAGCGAAAGATCGCGGCGGCTCGCCGCACGTCAGGAACGGTCACGCAGACTGGCGTCGAACGGCATGGATGCCGTACGCTGTCGAATCGGAGTCTTTCGGTGCCGCCGCCGCCTCCCCCCCTGAAACGCCCCCCGCCCCCCCCTGGTGCTCGTCCTCCTTCCCCTGCGGCTCCTGCCGCGGGTGCCCCTGCTGCTGCGCCTCCGCCGGTGACAGCGCCGACCGCCGCGCCCGTCTCGGGTCCGGCCGGAGGTGCGCCGCGCCCGCCGCCGCGTCCGCCGACCCCCGGTGGGCCGACGTCGGGTCCGCCGCGTCCGCCGGTGCCCGCGCCGCGCGCGTCGTCGCAGCAAGCAGCGCCGCCGGCGTTCGCGCCGCAGGCCGCCGCGCCCGCGCCGCAACCGCCGCAGGCCGCCGCGCCCGCGCCCGCGCCGCAACCGATCAGCGACGATCCGCCCTCGGAGCCGGATCACATCGCGACGGTCGCGCTGCAGCAGTCGCCGCTCGCGGGGCAGCACATCGACTTCCCGCCGCCGATGGAGATGTCGCGTCCTCCCGCGGCGCCGCAGCAACCGCCCGCGTACGGCCAGCCGCCCGCGTACGGCCAGCAACCTCCGCCCGGCTACCCGCAGCAAGCGCCGCAGCCGCCCGGCTACCCGCAGCAGCAACCGCAGGCGTACGCGCAGCAACCGCAGGCCGCGTACGCGCAGCAGCCTCCGAAAGCGCCGCCCGCGTACGCGCAGCAACCGCAACAACCGCAGGCCCCGCAGCCTCTGCTCCGCGGCACGCAGCCGATCCCGGCCGTGTCGATCAGCCCGGAGCCTCCGCGCGCTCCGCCGGTCTCGGGCGGCTCGGTGATGGGCGGCGCCGCGTCGATGTCCGCGTCGCACTCCGGATCGCACTCGCAGAACACCAGCCAGCCGCAGCTCGACGCGGGGCGCGATCTCCCCGTCGGCACCGTGATCGCGCAGCGCTACGCCATCGAGAAGGTCCTCGGCCGCGGCGGCATGGGCGCGGTGTACTCCGTGCACCACGTCAACACGGGCGAGCAGCTCGCGCTGAAGCTCCTGCACCCGTCGCTCGCGGAGAACTCGCAGGCCGTCGAGCGGTTCCGCACCGAGGCGCGCGCCCCCGTGCGCATCGGCTCGGAGAACGTCGTGCGCGTGACCGACGCGGACGTCGCGCCGGAGCTCGGCGGCGTGCCGTTCCTCGTGATGGAGCACCTGTCCGGGCGCGATCTCGGCAGCGAGCTCAAGCGCCGCGGCGCGCTCCCCGCGGGTGAGGTCGTGCTCTACCTGCGCCAGGTCGCGCGCGCGCTCGACAAGGCGCACGGCATGGGCATCGTGCACCGCGATCTGAAGCCCGCGAACCTGTTCCTCACGCGTCGCGAGGACGGATCGCCGCTCGTGAAGATCCTCGACTTCGGCATCGCGAAGCTCGCGGACGGCGTGTCGCACGACATGACCCAGGACGGCACCATCTTCGGGACGCCCTGGTACATGTCGCCGGAGCAGGCGAGCGGGAAGGCGAAGCAAGTCGGTCCGCCCGCGGATCTCTGGGCGCTCGGCCTCATCTCGTTCCGCCTGCTCACCGGCCAGAACTACTGGACGGCGGAGGGCATGGCCGCGCTCATCGGCCAGATCGTCTACGAGCCGATGGACCCGCCGAGCCGCAAGGCGCCGCACCTCGGCCCGCGCTTCGACGAGTGGTTCGCGAAGGCCTGCAACCGCGAGATGGAGCAGCGCTTCCCGAACGCGACGGCGCAGGTGACGGCGCTCGCGCAGGCCCTCGGCGTCTCGCACATGGTGCAGCCGACCGCGTCGCCGGACATGTCGCTCTCGGGCTTCAACGCGGCCGCCGGATCGTCGCAGCCGAGCATGTCGCAGCCGTCGATGAGCATCCCGGGCGCGCCGCAGCCGGCGATGGCGCAGAGCGTGACGCCGGGCTCGTTCCCGGCCGCTTCGCTCTCGCTGCCCGCGTCCGGCAACATCACGGCGCCGCCCAACTCCGCCGGCTCCGCGACGGCGCAGGCCGCGGCGGCGATCGTCGCGCAGAAGCCGAGCAAGCAGCCGTCGACGCTCGGGCCGATCCTCGCGGGCATCGCGATCGCGGTCGTGATCGCGGGCGGCGTGGCCGGCGGCCTCCTGTTCTGGCGCTCGAAGCACACCGGCCCGATCGACGTGACCGCGGCGAACGGCGGCGTGCCCACCGCGAACGCCGCGACGACGACGACCGCGGACGTCCCGCCGGCGACCGCGACAGCGACGGCGCCTCCGCCTCCGACGACGGATCCGACGCCTCCGCCCACCGCGACGGCCACGGCCGAAGCGACGCCGCCGGCGCCGGAGCCCACGGCCACCGCGAACGCGAAGACGGCCTCCGCGCCCTCGAAGGCGACCGCCGCCGGCACCTCGGCGGCCACGAAGCCCAGCTCGAAACCGACCGCCGGCACGGCTCCCACCTCCGCGCCGAAGGTCAAGGGTACTATCAAATTCTGATGATCCTCCGAAGCTCCAAGGTCGCCACCCTGCGCGGTCTCCTCGCGGCGCTCTGCGTCTTCACGGCCGCCGCGCCCGCCGTCACCGCGCACGCGCAGACGGCGGACGAGATCAACCAGGCCCGCAACACCGCGAAGGACGGCCTCGCCGCGTACAAGGCGAACGACTTCAAGAAGGCGCTCGCCCTCTTCGATCAGGCCCGCAAGGTCTACCCGAGCGCGAACGTCCTCCGCTTCACGGGCTACACGCTGCTCGCGATGGAGGAGTGGGAGAAGGCCGCGGAGATGATGGAGGCCTCGCTGGTCTCCAACGTCGGCCCGCTCGAAGCCGACGACAAGAAAGAGGTCAACGAGAACCTCGCGAAGGCGCTGGTGCACCTCGGGAGCCTCAAGGTGACCGCGGACGTGAGCGGCGCGGAGCTCGTGATCGACGATCACGCGGCGATCAAATTGCCGCTCGACAAGCCGATGCGCGTGCTCGCGGGCAAGCACAAGCTCGTCGTGAAGGCGCCCGAGCACTCCGACGGCACCGCGGACGTCACGCTCGAAGGCGGCGGCAAGCTCACCGAGGTGAAGCTCTACCTGCTGCCGCTGCCGAAGCAGGTGGAAGCGCCGCCGCCTCCACCGCCGCCTCCGCCTCCGCCGCCGCCTCCGCCGCCGAAGGGCTGGATCCCGATGCAGTACCAGATCGGCCTCATCGCGGGCGGCGCGGGCCTCGCGATCGGCGCGGGCGCGCTCGCGACCGGGCTCGGCTCCTTGCACCTGCAGGATCAGGTGTCGAACGACATCAAGCTGCACAAGGCGAACTACGGCGACAACTGCGACAAGAACCCCACGCTCTACCGCGAGTGTTACTTCGATCGGCAGGTCATCAACTACGACGCCGACCGCGCGAACACGCTCGCGAACGTGGCGCTCGGCGCGGGCATCGCGGGCGGCGTGCTGCTCGCGGGCGGCGTGACGTTGTGGCTCTTCGCGCCCGAAGGACCGCTCGGCAAGGCGAAGAAGCCCGCGGACATGAAGCCCGCGGATCAAGCGAAATCCGCGGCCCCCACCGCGATGTGCGTGCCGTCCATCGGCGGCGTGGCGTGCGTCGGGAGCTTCTGAACGCGATGAAGGCGCCCGCCGTCGTCCTCGCGCTCGCGGCCGCGCTGGGCCTCGCGTGCATCGAGGTGCCTCCGCCGAAGACCGCGGCGCCGCTCGCCCCCCGCAACATCAAGTCACCGGAGGGCGAGTCGCTCGACGCCGCGTGCACGCCCTCCGGCGTCGAGATCTGCTTCGACGCGCGCGACAACAACTGCAACGGCGTCATCGACGAAGGCTGCGGCGTCCACACCGGCATCCTCCAGTTCTCGATCGCGTGGGACGCGCCCGAGGCGGACATCGATCTCCAGGTGTTCGACACGCAGGGTGAGCAGGCGCGCCTCGGCGAGACGACGGCGGACGGCCTCATGAAGGACCGCGAGTGCCCCGCGGACGGCGCCTGTTACGGCCAGAACATCGAGAACGTCTTCCTCGCCGAAGGCGACGCGAAGCGCGGCAAATACAAGGTGATCGTGCACCTCGGCGATCTCAACGGCGCGTCCTCTCCGGTGAAGGTGCAGCTCGGCGTGCGCGTCGGCCAGAAGACGTACGCGAGCACGGTGCAGGTCTCTCCGGGCCCGAGCACGTCCGACAAAGAGTTCGAATTCACCTTGTAACGCGGGTCGCGGCGCCCCTCGTCGCGCCCTCGGTACGCGGCCGACTCGGCAGCACGCCGCCCCTCATGCCCGACGTGAAGAGCTGGATTCGCCGCGCGGCCCCGCTGCTCGTCCGTCGCGCGCGGGACATGGTAAACCGCGGCCGTGGCCTCGACCGCGCGTCTCCGCGTCGCCTTCTTCGGCTTGCCGCTCGCGGCGCTGCTCCTCGATCGCGACGGACACGACGTCGTGCTCGCCTCGATTTGCCGCAGCGACGCGGTGGGCCTCCGCCGCGCGAAGAAGCGCTTCGCGGGCCGCTTCCTCCTCAAGCCCGACGCGACGCGCCCCGCGTTCGTCGAGCGCGTGCGATCGCTCGAGCCCGATCTGATCGTGAGCTGGTTCTGGACGAAGCGCCTGCCGATGGACGTGATCCGCGCGGCCCGGCACGGCGGCATCGGCGCGCACCCGTCCTTGCTCCCGCGCCACCGCGGCCCGGATCCGACGTACTGGGCGATCGCCTCGGGTGACACGGAGACGGGCGTCTCGGTGCACCGCCTCGAAGCCGACTACGACACCGGCGACGTGCTGATGGTGGAGCGCTTGCCGATCGATCCCGCCTGGAACGCGTGGCAATTAGCGCGCGCCCTCGATCGCCCGAGCCTGCGCGCCCTCCGTCGCACGGTCGCGGCCTTCGCGAGCGGCGCCCCGCCCGCGCCGATCCCGCAGGACGAATCGAAGGCCACGCAGGCCCCCGCGCCCGACGACGACGCGTGCGCGATCCGCTGGAGCGAGCCCACGAACCGCATCCTCCTCCACATCCGCGCGCTCGCCCCTTCCCCCGGCGCGTGGACGGAGATCGCCGGCGCGCTCGTGTCGATCCTCGAAGCGCGCGCGAGCCGCTCGTACCCAGAGGTCCTCGTGCCCGGCGAGTCGGTGACGATCGAGGACCGCGCGGTGGTGCGCACGGGCGACGGCGCGATCGACCTGCTCCGCGTCGAGATCGACGGCCAGCCCGCGACGCTGTCCGAGCTGCGCGCCTTGCTGGACAGCGCGTCGATCGGAGCGCCGGGCAGCGGTTGATCGCTGCGCGCGCGAAATTCGCCGAGGCGTTTTGTCACGCTGCAAAGCTCTCCTTCGGGTCCGTCTTCGCACGTGAGAATTCTTGGCGAGCAGTGATAGGCTCGTCGCCCGTGCGGGACGGCTCGCGCCGCGCTCGCCTCAACGCGTCGCCGGAGAACCATGTCGGACGTCGTACAGCTCGCGAAGACAGCCCGAGAGCAGCTCGCGCTCGCCCTCAACGCCCTCCAGAACAACGGGGACGTGCCGGACCAGCTCATGGAGGTGGCCGACCCGATCGCCGAGGCGATGAGCGTGTTCCACCGCATCGAGCGCTCCAACGGGACGCAGCTCGAAGGCCGCGCGGAGGCCCTCGCGCAGGTCCGCGGCGCGCTCGACAAGCTCCAGCAGATCGAGGTGATCCACCCCGCGGTGGACCAGGTGATGGAGGCCGTCGCCGCGTCGCTCAGCAAGGCGCACGCGCTCGCTCGGTACCAGCCGCCGAAGCCTGCGCCCGCTCCTGCTCCCGCGCCGGCGCCCGCTCCGGTGGCCGCGCCCGCCCCGCTGCCCGCGCCCGTCGCCGCGGCCCCGCTGCCTGCGCCGGCTCCCGTCGCCGCGGCCCCGCTGCCTGCGCCCGCGCCGCAACCCGCGCCCGCGCCGCAGCCCGCGTTCTCGCCGACCGTCACGCAGCCGCTCACGCCGTCGCCGGTGCAGCCCGCCGCGCCGGTGCAGCACGCGCCGGTGCAGCACGCGCCCGTCCCCGCCGGGGCCGTGCACCACGCGCCCGCCTCCACCGCCGCGCAGCACGCGCCCGTCCCCTCGACCCCGGTGCACTACGTCGCGCCGGTGCCTGCATCGCACGTCGCGCCGGCCCCGTCCGCCCCGCACGCGAGCGGGCCGATGCTCGTGCCGGTCCCGCCGGAGGCTGCGGCCCTCACGTCCGTGCCGCCCGTGTCCGCCGCGCCCCCGGGGCCGGTGCCCGCGCACTCCAGCCCCGCCGTCGGATCCGCCGCGTTCCCTTCGGCGGCCGCCGCCTTCACGCCGCCCGTCGCGTACACGCCGCCCCCGCAGCCCGCGCCGACGCCCGCGCCCATGCCCGCGCCCACGCCCGGCCCCGCCGCGCGCCCCGGACAGCCCACGGTCGTCGTCGAGCTCGGCACCCGCAGCTCGTCGAACTTCTACAAGGGCCTCTCCGGAAATGACGTGGTCGAGCACGGCGGCATCTTCGTCGCGACCTACAAGATCCCGAAGATCGGCACCCAGGTGAACCTCCACCTCCTCCTGCCCGGCAACTACGAGTTCCACGCCCACGCGATCGTGCAGTGGGTCCGGGAGACGCGCGGCGACTCGATGGAGCCGGGCTTCGGCGCGCGCTTCGTCGACATCTCGCCGGAGGGCCGGCAGCTCGTCTATCGCTACGCCCGCAATCGAGAGCCCTTGTTCTACGACGATCTCTGATCGGCGCCGCCTTCACGCTCGAAGGGCGGTCACCGCCACACCGAGGCTTCCTTCCCGACTCGATATCTCGTGATCCAGAATCGAAGACGGACATTCGGCGCGGCCGCCCTCGCGGCGGCCGTGACAAGCCTGCTCCCCGGCGTGGCGCGCGCGACGGGTGACCCGGATCTCGCCTGGTACACCCTCAAGACCAAGCATTTCCACATCACCTATCCGTCCACGCTGGAGCCGCTCGCCCGCCGCGTGGCCGAGGTGAGCGAGACGGTGCACGACCGCCTCAAAGGCCCCCTCGCCTTCGAGCCGAGCGACCCGACGGAGGTCCTCCTGACGGACGACTCCGAGTCCGCGAACGGCTCGGCGACGGCGCTCCCGTACAACACGATCACGCTGTATGCGACCGCGCCCGAGGACCTGTCGCCGCTCACCAACTACGACGACTGGTTCCTCTCGCTCATCACGCACGAATACACGCACATCCTCCACGTCGACAACATCACGGGTCCGGCGAAGATCCTGAACGCGATCCTCGGAAAGACCTACTCGCCGAACCAGGCGCAGCCCCGCTGGATCATCGAGGGCCTCGCGGTGCTGTACGAGAGCGGCTACACGAGCGGCGGCAGGCTCCGCTCCACGCTCTTCGACATGAACATGCGGGCGGACGTGCTGGATGACAACATCGCCGAGATCGACGACGTCTGCGGCGCCCCGCAGAGGTGGCCACAAGGCTCCATCTGGTACCTCTACGGCTCCCGTTTCCTCGCGTGGATCGCCGAGACGTACGGCAACCACGTCCTCACCGCGGTGAGTCAGGACTACGGCGGGACGACGCTGCCACTCGCCATCAACCGCTCGATTTACCGGCAGACCGGCAAGACGTACCCGGAGCTCTACGAGGGCTTCAAGGACCGGATCAAGCGCCAGTACAAGGAGCAGATGCGCGTGGTCGAGGCGCGCGGCCTCCGCGAGGGAAAGGCCCTCACGCACCACGGCGACTACGCGTATTACCCCCGCTTCGCCCCCAGATCTCTCCGCAAGGACGACAAACAGAAGATCGTCTATTACCGCGACACCCTCGATGATCGAGAGGGCCTGTACGAGATGCCCTACGATCTCCCGGCCGGCCAGAGAGAGCGGCCCGCGGAGCTCTACGCGCGCGCCAACGGCATCACCGCGGCCTCCTTCACGAGCGCCGGCGATCTCTGGTACACGAGCGAGGCCGTCTTCAAGAACTACTACGATCGCGACGACATCTTCTTCGTCCCGAGCGGCAAGAAGGCCCCTCGCGGCGACGAGCCCGAGCGCCGCCGCGTCACGTACGGCCAGCGGACCCCCATCATCGACGTCCGGGCCGACGGCAAACAAGCGGTCTTCGTCGTCAACTCGAAGGGCACCACCTTCCTGGAAATCGCGGACATCGGCAAGGACCACAGCCTCCAGAACAAGCGCGACCTCGTCCCGAGCGCCCGCTTCGAGCAGGTGTATACACCCCGGTACTCCCCGGACGGGCGCTACGTCGCGTACAGCCACTGGCGCGCCGGCGGATACCGCGACATCCGCGTGGCCGACGTCGCCACCGGGCAAATCTGGTCCATCACGAACGACCGCGCGATCGACATGCACCCGGTGTTCTCGCCGGACCAGAAGACGCTCTACTTCGTGTCGGACCGCACCGGAATCGCCAACGTCTACGCCTACACGTTCGCGACGGGCGCCCTCAAACAGGTCACCAACGTGCGCACGGGGGCCTACGCGCCCGACATCCGCGACGACGGCAAGGCGATGGTGTACATGGGGTATTCCACGCGAGGCTGGGACATCTTCGCGATGGATCTGGACCCATCCCGCTACCTCGACGCCCAGGCCGCGCCGACCGACGTACCGGATCCGCTCCCCGTGCGGACGGGCGTGCCGATGACGATCGAGCCGTACAGCCCGCTCCCGACGGTGCGCCCGCGCTCCTGGTTCCTCGACATCGGCCCTGGCAATTACTCCGGCGCGTCGTTCACGCTCTCGACGGACGGCTCGGACGTCGCGGGGATCCACCGTTTCTATGCGTCCGCCACGATCGACCCCGGCGCGCCGACGCCGAGCGCCTTCGTCTCGTACAACTACAACCGCCTCCCCGTGAACCTGGGAGTCCGCGCGTTTTACACCGTCACGCCGAGGGACGGAGTCCGCGTCAACGACCAGATCCTCTCGTACAACGAGCACGCCGCGGGCATCACGACGGGCGTCTCCTTGCCGATCTACGACGAGTTCGGGCGTCACTCATTGGGCATCTCGTACAGCGTGGCGCGGTACACGGCGGAGCTGCCCACGGTGAAGACGCTGGATCCGTACGCGACGACCACGCGCTATCCCCGCGAGGGCAGCGTGAACATCCTGCATGCCGGATACAGCTACAGCAACGTCGAGGGATATCTCCGCTCCCCCGGCCCGGCGCGCGGCGTCTCTCTGACGCTCGACCTCGATTACGGCGGACAGCCGACCGCGTCCAATTACACCACGTTCCAGGTGGAGGCGACCGCGACTGGCTACATCCCGATGCCGTGGTCGTGGAAGTACCTGCAGCACCACGTGCTCGCGCTGCGGGCCGCGGGCGGCGCCTCCAGCGGCACGTACCCCGGCGGCAATGCGTACTTCGTCGGCGGCTATGACCTCGCGAAGCACAACCTGCCGGACAGCATCACGTCGGGCGTATTCAACGGCGCGTTCGTCCTCCGCGGGTATGCGCCGCGGGCGTTCGGAGGCAAGGAGTACCTCCTCGGCAACGCGGAGTACCGCTTCCCGATCCTCTCGCCGGACCGGGGTTTCCTCACGCTGCCGCTCTATCTCCGCCGCATCGACGGCAACCTGTTCATGGATGTCGGCGGCGCCTTCAACGACCTGGACGCGCGCCATATCCGCCTGTTCAAGGAGAACGGCCTGTTGACAGGGGGCCTGTTCCACGCCTCCGTCGGCGCCGAGCTGTGGATGGGGTTCCTCCTCGGCTACGGCATCAGCACCCAGCTTCGATTGGGCTGGGCCCGCGGCCTCACCGGAGACGCTCTTTACAACGGACAGTGGTACTTCGTCGCTTCGAGCGCGTTCTGACCGCCTCGCGCGGCGCTACGCGTCGTCCCGAGCGTCGCTCACGGGCGACTGACCCACGAGGCCCGCGCGGTGGGCGTAGCTCACGATGTCCGCGATGCTGTGGGCGCTCAGCTTCTCCTTGATGTGCGCGAGGTGGTTGCTCACCGTGCTCACGGAGAGGTTCAGCTCCGCGGCGATCTCCGAGACCGTGCGCCCCTGGAACACCAGCGTGAACACCTGGTGCTCGCGCGCGGTCAGGCTCGTGTGCGGCGCCGCGGCCGGGGGACGCGTCGAGCGCATCTGCTGCACCATGTTCTCGCTCAGGTACGTGCCGCCCGCGGCCACCACGCGGATCGCCCGCACGAGCTCGCTCGGGTCGTTCTCCTTCGAAACGTAGGCCGAGGCGCCCTCCTTCACGAGCCGCAGGCCGTACTGGTCCTCGGGGTACATCGACAGCACCACGACCTTGAGCCGCGGCAGCTCCGCGCGCAGCCGCCGCAGCACCTCGACGCCGCCCACCTTCGGGAGCGACAGATCCAGCACGAGCAGGTCCCAGCTCTCGCGCCCCTCCGCGAGGAGCACCTGCCGTCCATCGGCGGCCTCGCCCACGATCTTCATGTCCCCCTCCTGCTCGATGAGGTTCCGAAGGCCGTGGCGCACGATGGCGTGATCGTCCGCGAGGAAGATGCGAATCATTCCGCCGCGAACATAGCCGGGACCAGCGCGGGCCGCACCGACATCGGGAAACAAGGCACCTGACAGCGCACCTCCGTGCCGCGCTCCGGGCTCCGATCGCGGATCACGAGCGTGCCCCCGACGGCGTGCACGCGCTCGCGCATCCCGAGCAGGCCGACGCCGGCGGCGCCTCCCTTGGCCGCGCGGCTCGCGTCGATGCCGATGCCGTCATCCAGCACGACGATCGTGAGCTCGCTCTCCTCGCTGGTGATGCGGATATCGACGCGCGTGGCCTGGGCGTGCCGCCCCACGTTCGTGAGCGCCTCCTGCACGAGCCGGAACGCCGTCATCGCGGCGCGCGGCGACGTGGCCGACAGCTCCCCGCGGACCGTCAGCTCGCACGCGAGGTCGCCCCGCTTGTGGGTCCGCTCCACGAGCCACTCGACCGCGGCCTCCAGCCCGAGATCGTCGATCACGCGCGGCCGCAGGTCGGTCACGAGGTTGCGCGTCGTCTGCGTCGTGCGCCGCAACAGCCCGTCGAGGTCCTGGAGGTTCGCGGCGATGGAGTCCGGCTCGCGGCCGTAGCGCGTCTTCGTGAAGCTCAAGGAGTACCGCAGCGCCGACAGCTCCTGCCCGAGCTCGTCGTGCAGCTCGCGCGCGATGTGGGTCCGCTCCGTCTCCCGCAGCGTCTCCACGTAATCGAGGAGATCGCGCAGCTCGCGGGTCCGGTCCTCCACGCGGGATTCGAGGAGCCGCCCGTGCTCCGCCAGCTCGTGGGCCTGCGCGTGGTTGTCGCGGCTCAGCAGGAACTGGATGTGTCCGAACCAGATGCTGATCACGTTCGAGAACACGAGGAAGCTCACGACGAGGCTCGCCTGGGGCGACGACAGGTACGAAAGGTGCGGCAGAAAGTAGCCCCCCGCGAGGCCCACGCAGATCGCGACCGTGACGAGGACGCGCTTGCGCAGCGGCAGAGGAAGGGGCACCGACGCGAACAGCACCACGTAGAGCGGGTGAAAGAAGCACTCCTCCGGTCCGCCGAGCGCGCCGGCCCCGCGCCCCGCGATCGCCGCCGAAACGAACGCCGCGACCGTCAGGAGCCAGAACCGCCACCGGCGCAGGGGCGAGAGCCGCGAGAGGACGAGGTAGGAGGCGCTCATCAAGAGGAGCGCGACGCGCGACGCGACGAGCGTCGGCCCCCAGTGATCGACCGTCCCGAATACCACGTGATCCGTCGGCCACCAGAGCAGGTTGCACGCGATGATGACGCCGAACAGGATGTCGCTTTGCCGCCCGAGGCGCTCGTCGCAATCGACCAGAAAGGCCGCCTCCTGGTCCGCGGTGAGCGCGGAGCGGTGGAGCGTCGGGTAGAAGAAGCGCCACAGAGACCCGGTGGGGAGCCGCATTGCGGGGCGACCATACCCGGACGCGGGGCCCGGCGGGTCTCAAACTTTTACCATGGGAGGCTGGAAGTCCATTGAGGGGGCCTCAAAGGTCCGCCGATTCAATCCGCGCGGGGTCGGCCGCTAACGTGCCGCTCGTCAGGAGACCGCGATGAAAAGAAAGCAGTACGATCACCGCGCCGAATCCCCCCCACGCGATCGCCTCCGCAGGTTCCTCTTTCCGGCCTCGCTCTGGATGGCTCTCGCCGTATCCGGATGCGTCGTCGAGGGAGGCGAGTCGGAGAGCGCCGAGGACGTGGGCGAAGGCGAACAAGCCGTATCCGTCATCAACCTCGCTCAAGGAAAGAGCGCCACGCAGTCGAGCGACTACAACGCCGCGACCATCGCCTCCGTCGCCGTCGACGGGAACACCAACGGAGGCCTCGGCAACGGCTCCGTGACCCACACGGGCGGCGAGGCGTCGCCCTGGTGGCGCGTCGATCTCGGCGTCACGTCGAGCGTCGGGACCATCGAGATCTACAACCGCACGGACTGCTGCTTCGACCGGCTGAGCAACTTCAAGCTGAGCGTCTCCAACGACGGGGCAGAGTGGCAGTCCTGGGACTACCCCGGGACGCCGGCTTCGGCCTCGACCGTGCTGTCGTTCCCCGTGAACAGGCCCGCTCGCTACGTGAAGGTGCAGCTCAACAACAACGGGACGACTCGGTACCTGTCGCTCGCCGAGGTCAAGGTCCTCTCCGGCGCCACCACGTTCCCCGGCTCCGCCAGCCCGACGACGCTCTCCGTGCTCCCGTCCGCGCCGGTCGGCACCACCGACGGCAAGTTCGCCGTGGACGCGCAGGGGAACGCCACGTACTCGATCCCGATCCAGGTCCCGCCGGGGATCAAGGGCGTCGAGCCGCGCCTCGCGCTCGAGTACCGCAGCTCCGGCAGCAACGGGCCAGTCGGGATGGGATGGGCCCTGTCCGGGCTCTCGGCCATCACCCGGTGCCCCCGCACGATGGCCACGGACGGCGCCCGCGGCGCGGTGAACGGCGACTCCAATGATCGCTTCTGCCTCGACGGACAGCGGCTCGTCGCGGTGAGCGGCAATTACGGGCAGTCGGGGACCGAGTACCGGACGGAGGTGGAGAGCTTCGCCCGCGTCTACTCCTACGGCACGTGCGGGACGGGGCCGTGCAACTTCCTGGTGAACGACAAGAGCGGAAACACGGTCATGTTCGGGAGCACGATCGAGTCCCGTCCTCTCCTCGCGGACAACGCCACGGCGCGCGCCTGGTACCAGGACAAGCTCTCCAGCCCGAACATCAACTATTACACCGTCGCGTATACAGCGCCGGTCCTGGGCCAGATCTACCCGTCCGAGATCAAGTACACGTTCAACGACACCGCGCCGACCCTCCGGAAGCGGAAGGTGACGTTCACCTACGAGGACCGCGTCGACCCCGAGATCGCCTATCTCGCGGGGACCAAGATCTCCACCTCGAAGCGGCTGAAATCGATCAAGACCTACGTGGAGTCGCAGGCCGGCGACCAGCTCGTGCGGGATTACCGGCTGGACTACACGCAATCGCCGGCGACGAGGCGCAGCCTGGTCACCGCCGTGACCGAGTGCGACGGAAAGAGCGTCTGCCTCCCGTCCACGAAGCTCTCGTACAACAGCGCCGCCGGCTTCAGCGGCCAGGGCGACCAGGCGTTCGACGTGGTCAATCCGCCGGGATACCAGTACCAGGAGATGTTGAAGGGCGATCCGGGCGCGATCCTCCACCCTGGCGACTTCAATGGAGACGGCAAGACGGACTTCCTCCGTCAGGAGCAGAACAGCTGGTCCACCGACCAGGTGAACACGGCCCAGATCTATCTCTCGAACGGCGACGGCACGTTCGCCGTGGTCACCCCCGCGACCATCCTGCACTCGGTCTGGGGCGACCTCCTCCAGAACGGGCTCCGGTACAGCCCCGGCGGGCAGGTGGATCTCGGCGACTGGAACGGCGACGGCAAGCTCGACATGCTCCGCCGAACGCGCGGCGACTGGGCGACGGGCATTGGCGAGAATCCGCACCAGCTCCTCATGGGAGACGGCGCCGGCAACTTCACCTGGGCGACGAGCCCGGAAGACGGCATGAACGACATCGACGTGAAGATGGGCGCGGTCCTCTTCTCCACGGACCTCGACGGCGACGGGCGCACGGACCTCCTCCGCCAGCCGGGCGGCGCGTACGCCAGCTCCGGCCAAGCGCCGCTGATCGCGTATCGCTCCCTCGGCGGCGGCAGCACGAGCAATCCGTTCAAGTCGGTCCCCTTCTCGCAGGACAACGGCGACGGGTACTTCCTCACCCGCTGGTCCATGCGGGAGCACAGCACGCTCTTCCCGATCGACGTGAACGGCGACGGAATGGCGGACATCGTGCGCCAGGAGTACGGCGTCTGGGGCGCGGACGGAGTGAACACCTTCCAGGTCTTCCTCGCGAAGGGCGACGGCGTATACACCCTCGTCGAGCCCCACCTGACGAAGTGGAGTCAGGACGTATTCCAACAAATGCTCAACGGGGAGGGCGCGCGGATCATCCCCGGCGACTTCAACGGCGACGGCAAGATGGACTTCCTCCGCGACGAGTTCGGCCCCTTCGCCACCGACTCGAGCCTGACGTTCCAGGTGTACTTCTCGATGGGCAACGGCAACTTCGACGTCGTGATGCCGATCGGCACCGCCGTGGGCGCCAACATGCCGTCGGGGGACCTCTACCAGGACAACCTCCGCGGCGACAACATCGACATCCTCCCCATGGACTACAACGGGGACGGGAAGACCGATTTCCTCCGCCTGGAGAAGGGGGATTGGGACAACGACTACTGGTTCAGCTGCGCGCTCTACATCTCCCGGGGAGACGGCTATTTCGACGTCGAGTTCCCGGGCGTGCAGGGCGACTCCAGCGACTACTGCACGAGCTGGCTCCGCGGCGACATCGCGAACGTGATCCCGGGCGACTACAACGGTGACGGCAAGACGGACCTCATCCGTCAAGAGCACGGCTGGGCCGACGACGACGCGCTCGACACGTTCCAGGTGTACTTCTCGAAGGGCGATCGCGCGCCGGACACGCTGAAGAAGGTCGAGAACGGCCTGCGCGCGACGGTCGACGTCACGTACGCCCCCATCACCGACGCGACGATCTACACGCCGGGCACCGGCACGCCCGCGGACCAGGTGGACGTGCGCTCGCCGATGTACGTGGTGCAGAAGTACCAGACGAGCAACGGGGCCGACCTCGTGAAGCTCGAATACAGCTTCACCTACGAGGGCGCGCGGACGGATCGGAACGGCCGCGGGTTCCTCGGCTTCGCGCGGGTCGTCCAGACCAACAAGTCCCTCGGCAGCATCACGACGATGGACTACGCACAGACCTTCCCGCTCATCGGCAGCTTGCAGTCGCGCAACGTGGAGAACCAGTTCAGGACAGCGGGCGTCCTGACCACCTGGACCTACGACACGGGCCCTATCGGCTTCCCGCGCTACGTGAAGACGACGCAGGAGGATGTCGTTCGCTCCGACGCCGCGGGCTCCATCCATACCCGGAAGCGGTACGAGCTCGACGACCTGGGCAACGTGGTGATCCTCCACGACGACGGGCTGATCGACGACGCGTCCGACGACGTGGACACCTGCACGGAATACAGGAAGGACGGCAGCGCCGGCTGGAAGATGGACTTCCCGTCGCGCACCATCGTCGGCTCCGCGTGCACCCTGGGCGCCAACAGCGCGTGCTCGTGCACTGGCATCCTGGAGCGCACCGACCGCAGCTACGACTCGCCGTACATGAATGTGACGGACGTCTATTCCTACCACGCCGCGAACCAGATCCCGATCCACGTCGCCTTCACGTACGACGCGCTCGGCGACGTGGTGACCCGGACGTCCCCCGGCCTCTCGCCGTCCTACATCTACCTCGTCGAGACGAACACGTATGATCCGGAGTACGGCGGATACCTGATCTCCCAGACGACGGCGAACGGCGGGCTCCAGCAGACCGTGCAGCTCACCTACGATCCGCGCTCCGGCGTGGTCATCGCGCGGACCGACGCGGCCGGCGCGACGACGACATCGCAGGTCGACGGCTTCGGCCGAGTCGTGGCCCGCTCCGCCCTCTCGCCGAGCGGCTATCTGGTGCCGACCGAGGTCGTCGTCCACGGCGACGACTACGACGCTTCCACCAACCCCATCGGCGGACCGTACCGCGAGACCCGCAAACGCAACTCGTGGACGAGCGATGATTTCCGTTGGGAGCGCGAGTACCTGGAAGAGAACGGCCGAGTCCGCCGCACCCTCTCGCAGAGCAGCGACGCCCAGAGCGCCGTCCAGACGGCCCCCGTCGCCGTCGACCGGCTCTTCGACGCGAGCGGCGAGGTCATCCGCGAGACGCTGCCTTATTTCGTGGGCGCCACCCCGGTCCAGCTCACCTTCTTCCGCGACTGGCAAGGACGGCTGGTGAAGACGAAGGATCCGAGCGGGATCTACACCAACATCATGTATTCGAACGAGGCGCTGTTCGCCACCACCGGCCGCTTGAAGGTCACCACGATGGAGGGGTGGGGCACGGCCAACCAGCGTGTCTGGTACCGCTGGGAGGACCCGCAGGGCGCCACCGTCCGGCAGCAGGACGCCGAGGGCCGGATCACGAATTTTGCCTACGACGGCCTCGGGCGGCGCACCCAGATCTCCGACGCGGCCGGCACCACGACGACCGCGTACGACTGGCTCGGACGCGTCACCAGCGTCACCTCGCCGGACCGCGGCACCGTCACGAGCACCTACAACACATCGGGCTGGCTCGCCCAGACGACGGACGCCCGCGGCGTGACCACCACGTACACCTACGACGCGCTCGGCCGCGTGACGAAGAAAGAGGGCGGCGGCGACACCGTCGAGATGACCTACGACGACGCGACGAAGACGTACGCGACAGGCCGCCTCACGCGGGCCACCGTCCGGCCCACCAGCTCGGCGACCCTCACCTCCGCCGAGGAGTTTTCGTACACCGCCTCCGGCGCCGTGGCCGTGCAGACCTTTCAGATCGGCGCTGACGCGTACACCATCGAGAGCTCGTACGACCCGCAGGGCCGCCTCCGCACGCTCACGTACCCTGGAGGGGACGTGCAGACGCGCACCTACAACCCGCAGGGGCTCCTCTCGACGATCGCGATCGGCAACACCGTCTACGCGTCGTATACAGGCTACAACGCGAGCGGCCAGCCCGGCGCGCTCACCAACGCCAACGGCGTGGTCACGACGTACACGTACGACGCGTCGCGGAGGCTCGCCTCGAACACGACGGTCAGCACGGCGCTGTCCGGCTCGCCGGCGCTGATGAACCAGACGTACGGCTGGGACTCGCTGCACCAGATCACGGGCATCAGCGACGCCCTGACGCCCGCGCGCAGCCAGACGTTCACGTACTCGAACGCCGGCCAGCTCGTCCAGGCCACGGGCATCTACGGCACGCTCTCGTACCAGTACGACAGCACCGGCAGCCTGACCATGAAGGAGGGAGTCAGCTACACCATCGAGCCGGGCAAGCACCAGGTGAAGAGCGGCACTTCGGGGGGCGCGACGGTGTTCTCCGCCAACTACGACGCCTCCGGCAACCGCTTGAGCATGACCCGTGACGGACACTCGTACGGGTACTCGTTCGGCGCGGAGAACCGCCTGAAGCAGATCACGCAGGACGGCGCCGTCATCGAGTCGTACGACTACGACTTCGCCGGAGAGCGTCTGAAGAAGGTCGAGGGGACGCGCGTGACGCACTACGTGACCCCCGCGTACGAGGTCGCCCTCGTCGGCACGAAGCGCATCCTCACCAAGTACGTCTTGGGCCCCTCCGGCCGCCTCGCCGCCGTCTCCACCGAGATGCCGATCGCCGGCGTGCCGATGTTCGATTACCGCAACATCGACGCTGGAAAGGCCCTCTACGACACCCGCTCTCTGGCCGGCGCCGCCGCCTACGCCTGGACCCGCGCGCGGGCCCTGGCCCACCACCCCGACGCGCCGCTGCCGGCCGGGATCGGCCTCGCCGCCGCGCTCCTCGCGCTCGTGATCGGCGCCCTCCGCCGCGTCTCCCCCGCGAGCGTGGCCTTCCTGAGGGCCAGTCTCCGGGCGGTCCTCCTCCCCGAGAAGACGCGGTTCGTCCGCCGTCACCCGGTGTTCGCGTTCGTGACGCCGATCGTCGCGGCCGCCTTCCTCTCCGCGTGCGGCCATGTCCCCGGCCAGGGCGACACGCGCGAAGAGGGCGCCACCGCGCAGATCCAGGAGGACCTCACCGCCGGCTCGAACGGGCCAGGCTATCCGGTGGCCGGCACGTACTACTTCCACCAGAACCACATCGGCTCGTCGAGCGTGATCACCAACTCCGCCGGGCAGCAGGTCGCGCACGTCGAATACAAGCCGTACGGCGAGGTCGTCGGCGTCGTGAACGGCGTGGACCAGAGCGACGGACAGGACATCTTCCGCGCCAAGTACACCGGCAAGGAGTGGGACAGCTCGGCCCAGCTCTATTACTTCAACGCGCGCTACTACGACCCTCTCACGGGCCGCTTCATCAGCGCCGACTCGCACGTCGTGGGCGGCGCCTCGCAGCACGCCGCGTCGGTGAACCCGTACGCGTACGCCAACGACAGCCCGATCGTATACAACGATCCTTCCGGCCACTTCTTCTGGATCGTCATCATCGTCTGCGTCGTCCTGGGCGCCTATGCGGGCGGCTCCGCGGTGAACGGCTGGAACCCCACGACCTGGAATTTCAGCTCGTGGAAGACGTGGACGGGCATCGGCGTGGGCGGGCTCGTCGGCGGCCTCGCGGCCGGGGCCAGCATCGGAGTCGGCGGCTTCGCGGGCGCCATGCTGGAGACGACGATGAACGCGGCCGCCGTCAACTCCCTCCGCTTCCTGTCGCCGGAGGGGTCGAGCTGGAAGGAATTCGCGATCGGGATGGGCACGGCGATCGCGACGGGCGCCATCACGGGAAAGCTCACCGCGGGCGCCAGGAACGAGCTCGGGAGCACCTTCCGAGAGCGGCTCGCCACCAAGATTGCTCAGCGGGCGACGGTGGGGCTCGTCGGTAAGCTCGCGGCGAGCGCCGTGGCTCGGGGAGGCAGCGTCGCGGGCCTCGGCGCGCTCCAGGAATACAACGTCCCCTCCGCCGCCGTGCAGAGGACGAAAGAGCTCCTGCTCCCCCCGGAGGTGTCGAGTCGCTCCTCGCCGCCGCCGCATCCGGAGTACGTGGGCGCGAGCCCGTTCAACCAGTACCTCTCCTCGATGAGTGACAGTCTCCTTCAGGCCACCGGCGCAGACTTCCTGTCCGGCCGCACGATGAAGGACATCCGCAAGCGCATGGCCCTCCAGAACATGGCGCCGGCCCCGGCGACACCGTAGCGCGACACGCTGTCACGGTGGCGTACCACCGCGCCGCCGCACGACACCCTGTCACCTCGCCGCACCCCGGCGGAGCGCATCCCTGCCCACCTCGATCCCCTGCGGAATGCCGGTGCCTGTCTCATCGTGAGACGTCTCATGGCACCGGCGTCTCAGCCGTGCGCTCTTCGACGGAGGTTTCGACGCCGACATGTCGACCGACGCCGCCGTGAGATCACAAAACCGTGAAGAAACGTAGGGGCCCTTGCCGTGGCACGTGCCGTGCTTAATGAGTGGCACCGCCATGAACGAAACGCCCCGCTCCTCTCGAACCGGCTCCGTTTCCCGTCATGACTCGATCGACATGGCCCCGCCTTCGCGGCGGCGCGGATCGGGACATGTGGGGCACGCCTCCGCGAAGACGGCGGCGGTCGATCTCCGAGAGATCAGCGACCTCGTGAAGCGCGAGGGCCCGCTGCCGCCCGAGCAGGCGGTGAGCCTGGTCCGCAAGGCGGCGCGCGCCGCGTCGGAGAAGCGCACCCGTTCCAGCGGCCGCAGCCTCGTGACGTCGCTCGGCGTGATGTTGTTCGTCGCGCTGACCGGCCTCGCGCCCCGCGACGCGCACACCGACAGCGACCTCTCGTCGCCGCCGGCGCCCTCCGCCTTCTCCCCGTATTCCGTGACTCCGGTCCTCGACGCGATCGTGCGTGCCTGTCTGTCGGACGACCCGGCGGGCGGCTTCGCTTCCGCGGCCGAGGTGACAATGGCGCTCTCCGCGCTCTCGATCGGCGAGCAGTCGGCGCTCGATCACCGCCAGAGCCGCGGCTGATCTCCCTCCTCGGCAGATAACCGCTCTCCCACCGGGCGGATTGCCGCTCTCCGGAACATCGAGTACGACGCCGCGCGTGAATGCGGTCCCCGTGGGCTGCATCGCACCGTGGACCTCATGGAGCTTTCCGAGCTAGCCCCCCTGTTCAAGTGCCCGGCGTGCGGGCGCGTCGGCGCCACCCTCACCGCGAAGGAGCTCCGCTGCGAGTGCGGCAAGGCCTACGATCTCTGCGGAAAGAGCGTGCAGGTCACGGCCGACGTGAGCATGTCCGACGCGTGGAAGCAGAAGCAGGTGGAGGGCGAAGGCCGCTACCGCGACCCCGGCTACCACGCGGACGACACGGTGGATCGCCTGTTCGGCGGCTTCATCGCCGTCTCGTTGCAGCGCGACGCGCGCGTCCTCGACGTCGGCTGCGGCATCCGGGAGACGCCGCCCCCGTACATCAGCGAGCTTGATTTGAAGGGTTATCTCGGCCTGGAGCCGCTCGCCCAGTCGACGAACCGCAGCTACGCGTGCCTCGCGGGCGCCGTCGTGGAGCGCATCCCGCTCGCGGATCGCTCGGTGAACGCCGTCGTCTTCTGCACGAGCCTCGACCACATCGAGCACGTGGGCCCCGCGTACGAGGAGGTCCGCCGCGTGCTCGCGCCCGGTGGCCGCGTCTACTACTGGGTCAGCGTCTACGACCCGGAGCTGCTCGCGAAGATGCAGAGCTACCACCACATCTTCTACGCGAGCAGCCTGCCGAAGCGGATCGCCCGGTTCGCGATGCTGCACGGCGTGATCGCGCGGTACGGGGCGCTCATGCTGAGCCGCAAGATCAAGCTGTGGCGCAACATCCCGCTCGATGAGAAGCACTTCCGTTACTACACGGTGGAGACGCTGCGCCGGGAGACGGAGCAGAGCGGCCTCGTGATCGACCGACAGCTCGTGGTGCCCGGCTCCAACGCGGTGTTCCTCGACGCGCGCTTCGCGAGCTGATCCCCGGCGCGCTTCGCGAGCTGAGCCTCGACGAGCTTCGTGAGGTGGTTTCTTTGGTTGGCGACGGCGCGCGGCGTTCGCCCGAGGCCTTCGCGCGCCGCTGTCTCGCCGCGAAGTTGGCCCGCGGGCGCGCGTTCCGTTACGGCCGGCGCATGCGCAAGGCACTCGTCCTCGCGGCGGCGCTCTTCACGGCCGGCTGCATCGCCCCGATCACCCCGATGGAACGGCTCCAGCAGTCCGCGAACGAGGTGGCCTCGGCGCTCCGCTTCAACCGCACGGATCTCGTCGCCGAGTACTGCGCGCCGAAGGCCCGCGAGGCGTTCCTCGCGCGGCACGCGGTGTGGACCGACAAGACGCGCGTCGTCGATCTCGAGCTGACCGGGATCTACCTGCGATCCTCGGACGAAGCCGAAGCGCTCATCGACGTGGCGTGGCTGCGCGAGGACGGCACGACGCTGCACACGACGGGCATCGCGCAGAAGTGGCAGCACGTCGGCGGCTCGTACCGCATCGTCGACGAGGTGTGGCGCTCGGGCGACAAGTCGCTCTTCGAGATGCTGCCGAAGCCGGATCCGAAGGCCGATCCGAAGAAAGACAATGGCCCTGCGCCGGCGAGCGATGCGCCTCCGGCGAGGGCCATGATCGATTCGATGAACTGACGAGAAGGACCGCCCGTCCGCAGCGGACGGGGCTGTCCTTCTGGTGGTTGTTTCAACCTTCGGCAGCCGGAGCGGCCGGAGCGGCGGCGGCCTTCGGCGCGCGCTTCTTCGCGACCGGGGCGGCGGCGGCCGTCTTCTTCTCGGCGCGCTTGCGCTTGGCCCGCTCCTTCTTCTTGGCCTGAGCCTTACGCTGGTTCATCTTGAGGGAGCTTCGACGGTCGCGCTTACCCATGGTTCCGGGTCTCTCCTGAAAAAGCCGTGACGGAAAGTCTCGAGTTGAGGGAGCGCCCTCTAGCACGCCGGGACGAGCGAACCAAGCTGCGCGAGCTGGCGGTCCTCTTCCTGCGCCTCGGCACCACGGCGTTCGGCGGCCCCGCGGCGCACATCGCGATGATGGAGGACGAGGTCGTCCGTCGCCGAGGCTGGCTCACGCACGAGCGCTTCCTCGATCTCCTGGGCGCCACGAACCTCATCCCCGGCCCCAACTCCACCGAGATGGCGATCCACATCGGCTGGGAGCGCCGCCGCCTGCCGGGCCTCGTGGTCGCGGGCGTCTCGTTCATCGTCCCGGCCGCGTTGATCACCGCCGCGCTCGGCTGGGTGTACGTGCGGTACGGCGCGGTGCCGGCCGCGGGCGCGGTCCTCCACGGCGTGAAGCCGGTGATGCTCGCGATCGTCGCGCAGGCCATTTACAAGCTCGTCCCGAAGGCCGCCCGCACCCCGAAGCTCCGCGTCCTCGGCGTGCTGGCGCTCGTGCTCACGGCCGCGGGCCTCCACGAGCTGGCCGTCCTCTTCGGCGCCGGCCTCCTCTCCGCCGCCACCGCCCCCCGCGCCAAAACGCCTGCAAAACAAGCGGATCTGGGTCCGTCGCCGCGCAGCGACGAAACGCCTACGAAACAAGCCGATCCGGACCCGTCGTCGCGAGGCGGCGAAGCGCCCACGAAACATGCCGAGCGCGACAAGCCCGCCCCATCGAAGCAAAGCGCCTCCAGAACACCCTCGGATCCAGGCGGATCCGCGATGGTCCTCGCCGCCGGTTCGTCCGTCGCGGCGGCGGCGGGCGCGGCCTCCGTCACGTTGCCGGCGCTGTTCTGGTTCTTCCTCAAGATCGGATCGGTCTTGTTTGGCAGCGGTTACGTGCTCCTCGCGTTCCTTCGCACGGATCTGGTCGAGCGGCTCCACTGGCTCACCGAAGCGCAGCTCCTCGATGCGATCGCGGTCGGCCAGGTGACGCCGGGGCCGGTGTTCACGACGGCGACGTTCATCGGGTACGTGCTCGCGGGGCCGGCGGGGGCGGGGGTGGCGACGGCGGGCATCTTCGTGCCGGCGTTCGTGTTCGTCGCGCTGAGCGGGCCGCTCGTCCCCAGGATGCGGGCGTCCCGCGTGGCGGGTGCGTTCCTCGACGGCGTCAACGTCGCGTCCCTCGCGCTCATGGTCGCCGTCACCGTGCAGCTCGCGCGCGCGGCCCTCGTGGACGTGCCCACCGTCGCGATCGCCCTCGCGTCGGCGTACGTGCTGGTGCGGCACGACAAGGTCAACGCCACGTGGTTGATCCTGGGCGGAGCGCTCGTCGGTTGGGCGGCCCGCGCGCTCGCGTCATGACGCACCCCGTCGCCGCGGCCGTGGTTGTGCGGCGTCGCGGCAGGACACCGCGGGTTGCCTTTCCTGCCCGCGTCGCCTATTGCTCCGGCCGGCGATGACGACGGCCTCCCACGCGCGGCACCCTGCATCCAAGTCGCACCGCGGTCCTTCGAAGAGCGTCGCGGACGAGCTCGCGTCGCGACGTTTCCTGTTCGTCACCGGCAAGGGCGGCGTCGGGAAGACCACGATCAGCGGCGCGCTCGCGCTCGCGATGGCGGCGCACGGCAAGCGCGTCCTCGTGGCCATGTGCAACGCGAAGGAGCGCCTCTCCGCGATCCTCGGCACCCGCCCCATCGGTCACGACGTGATCGAGGTCGCGCCCAACGTGCACGCCGTCAACATCCTCCCCGAGCAGGCGCTCGAGGAGTACGGCGGCATGGTGATCGGCAGCGAGCGCGTCGCGAAGCTCGTGTTCGACAACAAGTACGTGAAGGCCTTCTTCCGCGCGGTGCCGGGCCTCTACGAGTGGTCGATGCTCGGCAAGGCCTGGTGGCACACGACGGAGAAGCGCGCGGACGGCTCGTGGAAGTACGACGTCGTCCTCCTCGACGCGCCGGCGACGGGCCACGGCCTCGACATGCTCCGCGTCCCCAAGGTGATCCTCGACGTGGTGCCGCCGGGCGTGCTCCGCCGCGACGCGGACGCCGCGTGGGCGATGTTCCGCGACGAAAAACAGAGCGGCGTCGTCGTCGTGACGCTCCCCGAAGAGATGCCGGCCGTCGAGACGATCGAGCTCTGCCAGGCGATCCGAGGTGAGCTCCGTTTGCCGGTGCTGCAAGTCGTCGTGAACGGCGTGCTGCCGCCGCTCTTCACGGACACGGAGCGCTCCTGGCTCCTGCAAGACGCGACGCTCCTCGACGTCGATGCCCCGCGCACGTCCTCCGGCACCACGGTGAGCGCGCTCGTCGCGGGCGCCCGCCGCGCGATCCGCGAGCGTGTCCAGGCGGAGAGCCTCGAACGAATCCACAAGGGCATCGACCTCCCGACCGCGTTCTTGCCGTTCCTGTTCGACGAAGCGTCGACGGTCGAGGGCACGCGGATGCTCGCCAAGCACCTGGGTTGATCGCCTCCCCGATCATGGATCAACATTGATCTGGATTGGCAAAGGGGCGCCGGCCGCCGCTGGGAGGACGGAGTCCGGTCCGCGGAGGCGGAGCGGAGCCTGGCTCCGCGGAGTCCGTAGCGGAGCGGGCGCAGTCCTCGACGCTCTCCGCCCCTTCACACATCCCCGCCTCTCTTTTCTGTTCCCCCTCGAGGTCACGCGAGCGAGCCGGAGGGCGACCGCGCACGAGCGCAGCGGCCTGCTTCGCCATGACCGTGTCTGAGCGAACGTAGGCGCGAACGAAGTTGAGCGCCGGTGGAGCGAGTTCCCGCAGCGGAGCAGGACGCGAGCACGTGCGCGGTCGTCCGCAGGCTCGCTCCGCCCCACTTCAAAGCCCCCTTCCTGATCAACAGCTCTGATCTGCGCCCGGGGATGCGTGAAGGGGCAGAGCCCCTTCACTAACCCCCCAAATCACGCCCCGATCGTCACTTCGGCAAGCACTTGAAGCACGCCCGGATCGGCACCCGATCGAACGGCGCGGACGCGCTCTCGACGACCTCGAAGTGCGGCTCCAGGAGCGCCTTGAACTCCTTCGGCGTCCACACGTGCAGGTGGAACTCGTCGCCGCCCCAGTTCACGCGGTTGCCCAGGATCCAGCCCGCCGGCGTGCGGCGCACCACGTCCTTCAGCTTCAGGATCAGCGGATCGTTCGGCACCGTGATCACCGCCACGCCGCCCGGCCGGATCAGCCGACGGATCTCCGCGAGCACCGCGCGCGGATCCTCCGTGTGCTCCAGCACCTCCGTGCAGATCACGCGATCGAACGAGGCCTCCGGCAACGACAGGTGCGACAGCTCGCCCTTCACGAAGCGCACGTCGTAGCCGCGCAGGTTGCGCTTCGCCGTCTCCAGGAAGACGCTCGACACGTCGATCGCGGTGAGGCGCGCGTCCGGGAACATTCGCAGCACGTGGCCGCCTCCGGAGCCGACCTCCGCGATGTCCAGGTCGCGGCTCACGCCGATCATGCTGCGGATGATCTCCAGGCGGCGACGCTCGATGAAGCGGATCGGCCACATCGATCGCTCGTAGTAGTCGTCGATCGAGTGCTCGGTCGCCAGGCGGTCGTTCAGGGCTTCGACGTCGGTGCTCACGTTTCTTCTCAGACCTCGATGAGTAGCTGGGTAAGGATGTAATTCGCGATCAAGATCGTCACGCAGCTCTCCACGACCGCGCGCGTCGTCGCGAGCCCGACGCCCTTGGCGCCGCCGCTCGCGAAGTAACCGTGCCGGCACGAGATCGCGCTGACGATGAAGCCGAAAGTGGCGGCCTTGATGAGGCCCATCCGCAGGTCTTCGGGCACCGCCGTGTCGCGGATGCTCTGCACGAAGACGCCCGGATCGCCGCCGAGCCACACCACCGCGACGAGGTACGCGCCGCCCATGCCCACCGTCGTGTAGAGCACGTAGAGCAGCGGCACCATGAACGTCGACGCGAGCAGCCGGGGCGACAGAAGGTACTGCACCGGGCTCACGCCCATCGTCGCGATCGCGTCGATCTGCTCGGTCACGCGCATGTTGCCGAGCTCCGCCGCCATCGCGCTCCCGGCGCGCGCCGTCACCATGATGCCCGAGAACACCGGGGCCAGCTCGCGCGCGAGCGACACCGCCACGAGGCCGCCCACGCGGCCCTCCGCGCTGAAATTCCGGAGCGCGTACGTCGTCTGCAGCGCCACCACCATCCCGCTGAAGATGCCCGTCAGCCCGACGATGAAGATGCTCTGCACCCCGAGAAAATCCATCGCCGCGAGGAGCTGGCCGAGGCGGTACGGCGGCCTCACCATCCACACGAGCGTCTGGAACGTGAGCGTGAGCGTGCCGCCGATGCTCTCGAAGAACGAGAGGAAAGGGTTCAGCAGGGGATCCAGAAACCCCTTCTTCGTCTCCTGGCCTTGCTCTGCCACGCGCCGCGCCTGAGGGGCGCCTATATCACGGCCCCCCGCGCGTGTCCGAGCCGAGGGTCCTCCGGGCATGGCCGGCGCCCTCCCACGACGGGACGCAGCTTCCGCATCCCGGCAGCAAACGGGGCGCGATCTCGGACAAACGACGCCGCGGTGCGCCGGAACGAACAGCCTTCGAAACAAGGCCATCGAGGCGCCGCGGCGGCCGCAGACGGATGGAACACAACCTGCTCTTTCGGGCAGGAAGGCCGACGACGATGAACACGAAGATGCTCGATGCCGCCGTGCAAGACCTCCGCAACATCCTCCGCGACGGCCTGGTCGCGACGGACATCTGGGATCGCGGGACGGGCCTCTCGCTCGCGGGCCACAACCCGCAGCCGGTCGCGGTCGCGATGTTCTCACGCATCACGGAGGAGCTGGAGAGCTCGCTGCGCGACTCCAACTTCCCGCCGCTGAGCCGGTATTACCTGGTCGACATGGAGGGTCACCACACGGCCGTCGTGATCAACCACGGCTCGATCCTGCAGGGCGTCCTCGTGGACTCGAAGCGCGCGAACCTCGGCATCCTGATCGCCGTCGCGATCCCGAAGATGCTGGAGCTGGTGGCGCGCGCGAAGGCCGCTGCGCCGGCTCAATGACGGAGCGCCGCGAGGATCGCCTCGCTGCGCGGGCCGGTCGCTTCGATCGTCGCCGCGCGCGTCGGCGGAGGCGTCATCTCGATCCGGAGCGCGTCGCCGCCGAGGTCCGCGAGGTACGGATCGCCCCACTCGACGAGGAGCAACGCGCCGTTCGCGCGCGCCTCGCGGAGCCCCAGCGCGTGGAGCTCCGACGCGTCCGCGAGGCGGTAGGCGTCGACGTGCAGGATCGACAGGCGCGCCTCGTACTCGTGCACCAGCGTGAACGTGGGGCTCGTGATCGCGGCGCGCGACGGCACGCCGAGGGCGCGGCAGAGGGCGCGCGCGAAGAAGGTTTTGCCGGCGCCGAGATCGCCCTTGAGGAGGAGCAGATCGCCCGCTAACAGATGCGGTGCGATCGACTTCGCCAGGCGCACCGTGGCGCGCCTCGTCGGTAGCGGGACCTTCACTTTTGCGCGCCTCCACTGCGAACGATCCGGCGAAAGAGCCGCTCTTGACAGGGCCCTTCGTGCTCGCGGCGTGCTCGCATTTTCTCCATGCGCTGGCGTTCAACCTCTACTTGCACCTGTCGGGGTTCCTCAAGACGCTCGGCGGGAACGAAGATCAGATCGGCCTCATCTTCGGGGTGATGGGCGCGTCCGCGATCCTGGCGCGCCCGCCGATGGGCCGCATCATGGATCAGCGCGGCCGCCGCGCCCTCATCCTCGCGGGCGGCGTGCTGAACCTGCTCACGTGCCTCACGTACACGACGGTGCACTCGGTCGGCGCGTGGGCCACGAGCGTGCGCGTCGTGCACGGGATCGCCGAGGCGATGCTCTTCACGTCGCTGTTCGCGTTCGCGTCGGACATCGTGCCCGCGTCGCGCAGGTTCGAGGGCATCGCGCTGTTCGGCGTGTCGGGCATGCTGCCGATCTCGATCGGGAGCGTGCTCGGGGACCTGATTTTGAAGCACGGCGCCGCGGACGGGACGGGCTACCGCACGCTGTTCCTCACGTCGGCGGCGCTCGCGGGGACGGCGCTCGTGCTCAGTCTGCCGCTGAAAGAGCCGCCGCACGCGTTGGGGGACGAGCCGGCGCGCGGGATGTGGGCCGCGATCAAGCAGCCGAACCTGATCCCGCTGTGGTTCGGCGGCGTGGCCTTCGCGACGTGCCTCGCCGCGCCGTTCACGTTCTTCGCGACGTTCGTGATGACGGAGAAGATCGGCTCCACGGGCCTTTATTTCTCGTGTTATTCGCTCGCGGCGATCACGCTGCGGATCTTCTTCGGCAAGGTGCCGGAGCGCGTCGGGCCGAAGCGCGTGCTCCTGCCGGCGATGATGCTGGTGGGCGTGGGGCAAGCGACGCTCGCGATGGCCGGGTCCGACGTGGGGATCGCGATCGCAGGGATCTTGTCGGGGATGGGGCACGGCTACACGTTCCCGATCCAGCTCGGGTTGCTCGTGAGCCGTGCGCGCGCGGCGGAGCGTGGTGCGGCGCTCGCGATCTTCACCGCGCTGTTCGACGCGGGCTCCATGCTCGGAAACCCGCTGTTCGGCCACCTGGTGCCGGTGCTCGGTTACCGCGCGACGTTCGCGACGTCCGCCGTGATGATGGTGGTCGGCACGGGCGTGTTCGCGTGGATGGATCGCAGGAACGCGTAGCCTTGCGGCTGGGGGGCCACGAGAGTACCTCCGAGGGGGAGCACCATGAGCGAGCCCGTGCGTGTGAAGCGGATCGAGGTCAAAGGGCTGTTCGGGCTCTACGACCACACGATTGATCTGAAGATGGAGGATCGCGTGACGATCCTTCATGGGCCGAACGGGATCGGGAAGACGGCGCTGCTGCGGATGGTGAAGGCGGCGCTGGAGGTCGACCCGGTCAAGGTGGCTGCGAAGCCTTTCCGTCTATTTCGCCTTGAGTGCACGGACGGCACCGTGCTGGAGATAGAGCCTTCTTACAACGGACGAATGCCCGTGCATTCGTGGCCGCCTCACAAACTTCGGTTCACCCTCGTTCGCGCAGGCCAGTCTCACAACGTCAAGCTCTGGATGCCAAAGAAACGCCGAAGCATCGGACCAGTACCCATGGCAGACTCCAAGTCGGAGCTCCCGGAGTGGCTGGTCGAGTTTTCGCGCCTCATACCGACTCGGCTCATCGAAACGCAAAGACTGATTGTCGAAAATGCCGATCCGAGATCCTTGTCCGTCGACTGGATCTCGAATGATCTGGTGAGGCGTAATACGGAGACCATCACGCAGTATGGCCGCCAGACGCAGGAATTGAGTCTAACTTTTCCGCAAAGAGTCCTGCGCTCCAACGGTCGGACTCCTGATATTGAGGAGCTTCGTCGCGGAATTCGCCTCGTTCAAAGTGAGCTGGAAAAGCTCGGCCAGTTGGGGCTTTCGTCCGCGGAGCGAGATCTTGCAGCAGCACCTCTAACTGACCCGGAGTTGCAGTCCGCGGATCCAACGAAGTTGTCCATGATAGCTCAGTATGTCGCCGATCAGGATCGGGCTCTCGGCGCGTTTCGAGAGCTTTCCGCGAAGGTCGCCCTCTTCGAGAAAGCCCTGGCCTCAAAGCTTCGGGGCAAGTCGGTCCGATTCGCTCAAGATGGAGGCCTTGCGGTCACAGACTCTTTGGGCTCTGACCTACCTGTCTCTTCGTTGTCGTCGGGAGAGCAGCATGAGATCGTGCTCCTCTACGAGATGCTTTTCTTGTCGCCTCAAGGTACGTTACTCCTCATTGATGAGCCCGAGATATCGATGCATATCATGTGGCAGAAACAGTTCGTCGGGGACATCGCGGAGGTGGCCAACCTGGTGAAGCTCGATGTGTTGGCTGCCACACATTCACCATTCATCGCCGACGAGCGCTCCGACCTCATGGTGGCCCTCAGGTTCGGGGCGAAATGACGACTGAGCACACTCCTGGAAGCCTCGTAACTACGCTGGACATGATGCGGAGTTACTTCTCCGGGAGCATCTTGGTCCTCGAAGGCGAAGACGACCGGCGCTTCTGGCAGCGTAGGATCGACAAGGCTTCTTGCCAATGCGCACTTGCCGGTGCGAAGAATACCTTGTTATTGGCGGTTCAGCGGCTCGACGAGACCGGCTTTCGCGGCGCCCTCGGCGTGATCGACGCCGACCTCGATCACCTGGAGTCGCGACTGCCATCCTCCCCGAACATCCTCGCGACCGACACCGTGGATCTCGAAGCGATGTTGATCCGCTCCACCGCGTTCGACGGCGTCCTCGCGGAGATCGGAGACCCGGCCAAAATCGAATCGTTCGAGCGCCGCTCCGGCCACACCGTCCGAACGGCCCTCCTCGAACGCTCGCTCTCCTACGGCCGCCTCCGGTGGGTCTCCGATCGCGCCAAGCTCAAGATCCCCGTAGAAAAACTCTCGCCCTACAAATACATGAACGAAGAGACATGGTCTCTCGATCATGAAGGCTTGTTGCGAGACGCCGGCGCCCACACGAACAGCCTCTCTCCAGACGACCTTCGCTCCCTCATCGAATCGCTCCCAGCCCACGATCCGTGGAGCGTCGTCCACGGAAAAGACATGGTCCGCATCCTCGATGTCGGCCTCAAACGCCAGCTCGGCAACGGGAGCCACACCGATCACGTGGCGCGCCTCCTCCGCCAAGGCATCGACTCTGCGGAGCTCCACCAGACCCGCCTCGGAGTCGGCATCACGAGCTGGGAGCAGCGGAACCCTCCGTACGTGGTGCTCGCTCGTCCGGCCGCGTGATATAGCGCACCGCACAATGTCGCGTGCTCCGCTGACTCGGCCGATGCGTTCCACCGGGGCGGTCCTCCGGCGAGGCGCCGCGGACGTCGACGTCGTCGTGATCGGCGGCGGCGTGAACGGCGTCGGGGTCGCGCGCGACGCGGCCATGCGCGGCCTGTCCGTCGCCCTCTTCGAGCGCAACGACCTCGCTTTCGGCGCGAGCGGCAACTCCAGCGGCATGATCCACGGCGGCGTGCGGTACCTCACGTACGACCCGCACGTCACCGAGACGAGCTGCCGCGACTCCGGCCACATCCAGGCGATCGCGCCGCACCTGCTCTTCCGCATCCCGTTCTTGATGCCGGTGCGAAAGGGCCTCGCGAAGAACGTCTACTTCTCGCTCCTCGACGCCTTCTTCGACACGTACGACCGCTACCAGCCTTTAAAAAACGGCAAACCGCACGCGATGCTGAAGGCCGAGGACGTGCGCGCGCTGGAGCCGGGCCTCGCGGGCGATCTCGTCGGCGCGATGTCGTGGGACGAGTGGGGCATCGACGGCGCGCGCCTCTGCGTCGCGAACGCCCTCGACGCGGAAGAGCGCGGCGCGAAGCTGTTCCTGGGCGTCACGGTGGAGGCGATCGATCGCCGCGAAGGCACCGGCGAGCCCGTCGCCGTGCGGTACCGCGACCGCCACACCGGCCGCGCCGGCCGCCTCACGACCACGGTCGTCGTCAACGCGACGGGCGCGTGGTCCCCGATCACCGCCGCGCTCGCAGGCATGGATCCGAAGCACGCCCGCGTGCGCCCCGGCAAGGGCATCCACGTCGTGTACGACCGCCGCCTCTCGAACTACGCCATCAGCGGCAGCGCCATCGACGGCCGGCAGATCTTCATCGAGCCGTGGCAGAACATGACCGTCGTCGGCACCACGGACGACGACTACTACGGCGACCTCGACGACGTCCGCGCGACCAGCGAAGAGGTGCGTTACCTCGTGCAGGGCGCCGCGCGCTCGCTGCCCGCGATCCGGAGCGCGCGCCCGATCGGCACGTACGCCGGGGTGCGCCCGACCTTGCACGCGTTCGGCAAGTACGAGGACGATCTGAGCCGCGATCACAAGGTGATCGACCACGCGGTGCACGGCGCCCCGAACGTGTATTCCATGGTCGGCGGCAAGCTCGCGAGCTACCGGCTCTTCGCGGAGGAGATGGTGGACGTGCTCGCGATGCGCTTCGATCTCGGGGCGCACGCGACGACGCACACGAGCCCGCTGCCCGGCGGCGACCGCGCGGTGGATCCGTTCGGCTTCGCGGAGCGCGCGGGCATCGACGCGGTGGCGGCGCGGCGCATCGTGTACCGCCACGGATCGCGGGCGGAGCGCATCGAGGAGCGCATGCAGCGCCGCCCGCGCGAGGCGTCGATCGTGTGCGTGTGCGAGCCGGTGACGGAGGCGGAGGTGCGCCACGTGCTGCGCGAAGAGCACCCGCGCACGGTGGCGGACGTCGCGCGGAGGACGCGCCTCGGCCTCGGAGCGTGCGGCGGGATGCGGTGCGCCGCGCGGTGTGGCCAGCTCGTCTCGGAGGAGCTCGGCCTGTCGCCGCGCGAGGGACTGCGGCAGGCCGCGCATTTCCTGGTGCAGCGCGCGCAGACCCGCGTGGTGGCGCTCGGCCCGGATCAGGCCCGGCAGGAGGCGCTCGCGATCGCCTCGATGCGCGCGGAGCTCGGCGCGGGCGACCTCGACGACGACGCGGAGGCCGCGCGATGAGCCGTTCGCCGAAGGTGATCGTGATCGGCGGCGGCATCGCCGGGACGGCGGCGGCGTGGCGCGCGGCGGCGCTCGGCGCGAACGTGACGTTGATCTCGCGCGGCGCCGGGGCGAGCGCGCTGTCGTCCGGGGCGCTCGATCACGCGCCGTGGGAGGACCTCGTGCGTGCGTCGCGGGCGCTCGGCGTGGAGCCTTCGTGCCGCGACGTCGGCGAGGGCGTGGAGGCGTTCGCAAAGTCCCTCGGAATTTGGGGGTTACCGCCCGTGGGCGCGCCCTTCGTACGGCTCGCTACGCTCGCGGGGCGCACGCGACCGGCCCGCGGACGCGACGCATCGCTGCTCGATCTGTCGGCGCTCCCCCCCGGGATCGTCGCGGTCCCCCGCGTCGATCGCGCGGCGTGGGACGCGGACGCCCTCGCGCGCTTCTGGAACGACGACCCCTTCGCGCGCTCCCGAGGCCTTCATTTCAAGGCGATCGACGCATCGCTGCTGCGCTTCGACGGAGAGCACCGCATCGGCGACGCGGACCTTTCGGCGCGGCACGACGACCCGGCGCGCGTCGCGTGGCTCGCGGAGCGCCTGCGGGACGCGTTCGCGCGGGAGAAGATCGCGCCGGTCGCGGTGCTCGTGGGCCCGTGGCTGGGCATGGAGTCCCCGCGCGCAGAGGCCTTGTCGGAGCGCCTCGGCCTCCCGGCCGGAGAGGCCTTGTCCGGCGCCGGCAGCCCCGCGGGCCTCCGCTTCACCCACGCCGCGAAGCGCCTTCTTTCCAAGGCGAACGTGCGTGTGGTGCCCCATCGCGTGAAGGCCATTGAGCCGCCTGATGTGGCTTCGGAGCATGCCAGTTCGCCCGCCGGCGAACCTGCCAATCCCCGCCCCGGAGAGAATGCCAGTTTGCGGTCGGGAGAGAGCGCCGGCCTGCGCGCCCCGGAGAGTGGCCGTATTCCGGAGAGCGCGCGCCTCGCCGAGCAGAGGGCCACGATCCTGCTGGAGGGCGCGGACCCGATCCGCGCGGACCGCATCGTGCTGGCGTGCGGCGGCCTCGCGGGCGGCGGCCTCGTCTACGACCCACCGGACACCCACGCAGGCGCCGACATGCCCCCTCGAAAGGGCCCCGCGTTCCGCTTCTCGTTCGAGATCGAAGCCAATGAATCCGGCCGCCCCTACCTGCAGATCGCGGGCGACCGCGCCGCGCAGCCGAGCTCGATGTTCGGGGCGGCGCTGGATCTGACCGCGTGGCCCACGGCGGGCCAAACTGGCAGTCTGGAATCGGTCGGCGTCGCCGTCTCCGAAGAAGGACTGGCCGCATCGTACCTCGCCGCCGCGGGCGACATCGTCGCTGCGCGCCCGCGAACGGCGCTCACGGCCGTGGAGAGCGCCCTGAGGGCTGCCGAGATCGTCGCGGGTTGACTTCGCAGAGCCGACATAAAAAGCCGCAATTGCGGTAAACTTGGCGCGCTCGTCCGTTCACCTCATTTCCGGATAGGCTCCGTCGGAGGGCGTCCGTATCCTCTTCGAGCGCGATGCACGAGGACCGAGACGCGAAGGCGTGCACCGACGTGCTCCTCGGCGACGAGGAGCCGCTGCGCGCGGTCTTCATGGCGATGGCGGAGGGCGTCGTCCTCCAGGCGCCGAGCGGCGAGATCACGAGCTGCAACCCCGCCGCGGAGCGCATCCTCGGCCTCTCCGCCGACCAGATGCGCGGTCGGACATCGATGGATCCGCGCTGGCGCGCCATTCGAAAGGACGGCAGCCCGTTCGCTGGAGAGGACCACCCCGGCATGGTGACGCTGCGCACGGGAGAGCCCGTCGTCGGCGTGATCATGGGTGTTCACCGGCCCGACGGCACGCTGACGTGGATCTCGATCACCAGCGCGCCGCTGCGCCATTCCCCGACCGAGCCGCCGTATGCGGTGGTGGCGACGTTCACGGACGTGACCGCTCTCGAGGAGTCGCGCCGCGAGGTGGAGCGCGTGCTCGAGCAGGTGCGCGACGACGAGGCGCGCTTTCGCCGCACCTTCGAGCAGCACGCGGCGATCATGCTCGTGCTCGACCCGGAGACGGCCGGAATCATCGAGGTCAATCCGGCGGCCGCGCGGTATTACGGTTACGACCGCGACGCGTTCTGCAAGATGTCCGTCATGGACCTCAATCCGGTGCCTCGCGAGCGGATCTTCGCCCAGATGTCCCGCGTGATGAGGGGAGAGATCTCCTCGTTCGAGGTGTCGCACCGTCTGAGCAGCGGAGTCTTGCGCCGGACGGAGGTGCGCGCGTCCCCGATCGAGCTGCGCGGCCGGACTCTCCTGTTCGCGATCATGCAGGACATCGAGGATCGGGAGGCGGCGCGCGAGGCGCTGGCCCGCGAGCGGACGCGAAGGCGGCTGGAGGAGCAGCTCGAAGAGCTGAACGCCACGCTGGAGAGGCGCATTGAAGAGTCCGTCCGTGAGCTGCGTCGCAAGGACCAGATGCTCATCACGCAGGGACGGCTCGCGGCGATGGGAGAGATGCTCGGCCACATCGCGCATCAATGGCGCCAGCCGCTCAACGCCATCAGCCTGGTGTTCGCGAATCTGGAGGACGCGGCCGAGTCCGGTCCGGTGGACGCCGCGACGGTCGCCGACGCCGTGGTGACGGGATCTCGTCTGGTCCGGAAGATGTCCTCGACCATCGATGATTTCCGCCGTTTCTTCCGAGTCGACAAGGAGCGTCACCCGTTCGACGTGCGCGCGCTGGTGCGCGAGACGGTCGCCCTCGTCGACGCGACGTATCGGAGCGCGCGTGTCGTCATTCGAGAGGAGACCATGGATGCGGTGACGGTGGAGGGGACGGCGAACGAGTATTCTCAGGTGGTCTTGAACATCCTCGGGAACGCGAAGGAGGCGATCGAGAGCGCGGGTCGGGGAGGGGGCCAGATCACATTGAGCCTGATCGAGCGCGACGGACAGGCCTGTTTGACGGTGCGAGACGACGGCGGCGGCATCTCCGAGGAGGTCGCGGACAGGATCTTCGAGCCGTACTTCTCGACGAAGCCGAACGGCA
This sequence comes from Polyangiaceae bacterium, assembly GCA_046351455.1. GTDB lineage: Bacteria > Myxococcota_A > Polyangia > Polyangiales > Polyangiaceae > JADJRH01. The sequence continues at coordinate 613,516 of JAXLYM010000002.1, read as the reverse complement.
CCGGGATAGGCCTGCACATGTCCCGTCAGATCATCGAAAACAGCTTCGGAGGCCGCATCCGCGCCCGAAACATCCCCGGCGGCGCCGAGCTCACGGTGGAGGTCCCGCTGCGGCCGCCCGAGGGGCCGAGTCGAACGTGACTGTGAGGGGGAATCGCGCCGCGCGAAGGCGCCGTGAGGTGGGAAGCTTGGAGGCGCCTTATTCAGGCTTCTTTGGGCTGCGGCGCACGGTGGCGAACACGTCGGCCAGGGGATCCACCACGGTCCGGATAGCGCCGTTGGTCTTCGCCTTCACCTTGGCCACCGCATAGAGGGCCAGCGAGGGCACCCACGCCTCCGACAGCCAGAGGAGCCGAGTGTCGCTGACGAGCCGATTCAGGTCGCTCAGCTTCTCCAGCATGGGGGCGAGCGCCTCGGAGTTGTCGAGATCTTCGACGACGGCTTCTGCCTCGAAGTCCGAGACGGCCGCGACCTCGGGATGCTCCAATGCCGCACGCGCCAGCGCGCGCCCCGCCGTCGGGAAGGACGCCCGCGGGTGTGCGAGGGTGCCGCGCTGCTCGTCCGTCATGTTGGCGAGATAAGGTTGGAGAGCGGCCTTCGCCTGGTCGATGTGGGAGACGGCCTTCTCGATGGCTGCTTTCAGCTTCTTCGTGTCAACGCGGGTGAATTCCATCCCGCACCTCCGCATTCGTTGGGTGTATCCGGTCGGAAGCCGACCTGTCCACAGAGCTATCCGATCTCCGTGTGTCCTGAGAAGACTCTTTGTGCATCCAAGCTCGCCGTCGAAGCCTCGTGCAGCGGAATCGTTCTTTGTGACGCATTGGCGTATGTCGACGGTTGTGTCGGTATGTATATGAGTCGGCACCGCCACTGTCTGTCTTCGGGGTGCAGTGCGAGTGCGGTCCCAGGGCAGTGCGAGTGCGGTCCCCGGGCACTGCGAGCGCCCAACCCGGGCAGTGGAAGTGCCCACCCCGGGCAGCAGGACTGCCTCCGGAGGCAGTAGGACTGCCCACCCCGGGCAGTGGGACTGCCTACCCCGGGCAGTCGAAGGGGACGAACCCGGCGCCGCCAATGGGGATCATACGCGGGCGCGTTCGATGTATTCTCGGAGTCCTTTCATGAAGAAGCTTGCGGACGAGCCCGAGTGGAAGACCCGGAAGACGCGCATCGACCCGAAGCTGGACGCCCGTGGTTGGACCTTGCCGCCCCCAGGCGTGCGGCCGCTTCGAGCGCCGTTTCGCTCCGAGGAGGAGCCGACCGACAACGGGCCCGCGGATTACGCGCTGTGGAGCGACAACGCCATCGCCGCGATCGTGGAGGCCAAGCGCATCACCACCGGCCCCCAGAACGTGCTCACGCAGGCCGAGCGGTACGCCCGCGGGATCAAGACCTCCCCGTACGACTACGAGGGCCTCAAGTGCCCGTTCCTGTACTCCACCAACGGCGAGACGGTCTGGTTCCACGACGTCCGGCACCCGCAGAGCCGGTCGCGCAAGGTGGCCGACTTCCACACGCCCGCGGCGCTCCGCGAGATGCTCGCGCACGACTTCGAGGGCGCCTGCAAGAAGCTCGAAGGCGTCCCTTTGCACTCGGCGCTGCGCCCCTACCAGCAGCAGGCGAACCTCGCGATCGAGGGGGCCATCTCCGAGCACAAGCGCAGCCTCCTCGTGGCGATGGCGACCGGCACCGGGAAGACCTTCACGATCGTCAGCGAGGTCTACCGCCTCATCAAAGCCGGCGTGGTGCGTCGCGTGCTGTTCCTCGTCGACCGCCGCGCGCTCGCCGAGCAGGCCGCGGGGGCGTTCGCCGCGTTCGAGGTGCAGCCGGGGCTGTGGTTCCACCAGACGTACGGCCTCTATTGTTCGCGCGTCGGCAAGGCCGCGCCGGAGGAGGAAGAGGCCGCGTCCACCGCGAAGAAGAAGCCTCGCTTCGATCCCCAGATCCTCCCGCCGGACCGGCTCACCAACCCGAAGAGCGACGACCCCTTCGTGTACGTCTGCACCATCCAGCGGATGGCGACGCACATCCTCGGGCGCGACGCGATCTTCGGCATGGGGGACGAGGCGATCGACGACGACGCGGGCAAGCTCGACATCCCCATTCACGCCTTCGATCTCGTGATCGCCGACGAGTGCCACCGCGGCTACACCGCGCAGGAGGTCTCCACCTGGCGCGCGACGCTGGAGCATTTCGACGCGATCCACGTCGGCCTCACCGCGACGCCGACCTCCACCACGAGCGCGTTCTTCACGCACAAGGTGTTCGAGTACGGCTACGAGCAGGCGGTGCGGGACGGCCACCTCGTCGACTACGACGCGGTGAAGCTCCGCTCCGACGTGCGCATGAACGGCTTGTTTTTGCGGCCCGGCGAGAACGTCGAGGACGTCGACCCCGAGACCGGCAAGAAGCGCATGGACCAGCTCGAAGACGAGCGCCGCTTCGAGACCACGGAGCTGGAGAGCAAGGTCACCTCCCCCGACTCCAACCTCAAGATCCTGCAAGAGGTGAAGAAGTACGCCGACGCGCACCAGGAGAAATACGGCCGCTTCCCGAAGACGCTGATCTTCGCGGCCAACGACCTCCCCCACACGAGCCACGCGAACGAGCTGGTCGGCATCGCGCGCGACGTGTTCGGCCGCGGCGACGCCTTCGTGCAGAAGATCACCGGCAGCAAGGACGTCGACCGCCCGCTCCAGCGCATCCGCGAGTTCCGCAACCGCGACAAGATCGGGATCGTCGTGACGGTCGACATGCTGAGCACCGGCGTCGACATCCCCGACCTGGAATTCATCGTGTTCCTGCGCCTCGTCGGGAGCCGCGTGCTCTTCGACCAGATGATCGGCCGCGGCACCCGGAAGGGCCAGAACGCGACCGACAAGGACCACTTCACGATCTTCGACTGCTTCGACGGCACGCTGCTCGCGTACTTCGCGAAGAGCACCGAGACCCTCAGCGAGACCCCGGCGCCGCCCACCAAGACGATCGTCGAGATCATCGAGGATATCTGGGCGAACCGCGATCGGGACTACAACATCCGCTGCCTCGTGAAGCGCCTCCAGCGCATCGACAAATCGATGGCCGGCGAGGCGCGCGAGATGTTCGCGGCGTACCTCCCCGACGGCGACGTGGCGCGGTATGCGCGGGGCCTCACGGCGGCGCTGCGGGCGGACTTCACGAAGGAGATGGCGCTCCTCCGCGACCGGTCGTTCCAGGCCTTGCTGGTGACTTATCCGCGGCCGCAGCGCTTGTTCTTGCGGGCGATCGACGCCGTCGACACCGTGACGAGCGAGCTCGTGCTCCACGACGCCGCGGGCAAGACGTACAAGCCGGAGGACTACATCACGCAGTTCTCCCGGTACGTACGCGACAACCCCGAGAAGATCGAGGCGGTGCGCGTGCTGCTCGACCGCCCGCGCGACTGGAGCCCGGCGGCGCTCACGGAGCTGCGGCAGAAGCTCGCCGGGACGACGTACCGCTTCACGGTGGAGAACCTCCAGAAGGCGCACGCGGCGCACTACAAGAAGGCGCTCGTCGACATCGTCTCGATGGTGAAGCACGCGGCGAAGGACGAGGAGCCGCTCCTCACGGCCGCGGAGCGCGTGGAGCGCGCGTTCACCAAGATCCTGGTGAGCCAGGCCTTCACGGAGGCGCAGCGCTCGTGGCTCGAACGGATCCGCGAGGTGATGCGCGAGAACCTCTCGATCGAGCAGGAGGACTTCGACTACCAGGGCGCGCTCGGGGAGGCCGGCGGTTGGGGGGCGGCGCGGCGCGTGTTCGGAGAGGCGTTGTTGCTTGACCTGCTCGCGAGGTTGAACGAAGCCATCGCCGCATGAGCACGGACCTGGTGCAGAAGCTCTGGGGCTTCTGCCACACGCTGCGGCACGACGGCATCGACTACGGCGACTACATCGAGCAGATCACGTACCTCTTGTTCCTGAAGATGGCGGACGAGAAGGGCGTCGCCATCCCGGAGGGGTGCGAGTGGCCCGGCATCAAGTCCCGGAGCGGCGTGGAGCTGCGCGAGCACTGGGAGGACACGCTCCGCACGCTCGGCAAGACGGAGGGCATCCTCGGCGAGATTTACGGCGGCGCGCAGAGCCGATTCACCAACCCGCTGAGCCTGAAGAAGCTCGTCACGATGATCGACGAGACCGAGTGGACGTCCCTCGGAGTGGACGTGAAGGCGCAGGCCTACGAGGGGTTGCTCGAAAAGGCGGCCAGTGAGGGCAAGAAGGGAGCGGGGCAGTTCTTCACGCCGCGTGTGCTGATCCAGAGCATCGTGCGGTGCATGCGGCCGGATCCGCGGGAGAAGGCGGATTATCGGATCTGCGACCCGGCGGCGGGGACGGGCGGCTTTCTGGTGGCGGCCTACGAGTGGTTGAAGGACGAGACGAAGGGTGCGCTGGAGAGGTCGCTCGCGAAGCGGGTGAAGACGGCGACGTATTACGGGCAGGAACTGGTCGCGCGGCCGAAGCGCCTCGCGCTGATGAACCTGTATCTGCACGGGATCGAGCCGGAGATCAGCGGTGGGGATTCGATTGAATTGCCGCCGAAGGCGGGCCGGTACGATGTGATTCTGACGAACCCGCCGTTCGGGACGAAGGGGGCCAATCAGGCGCCGAGCCGGGACGATTTCACGGTGCGGACGAGCAACAAGCAGCTCAACTTCGTGCAGCACGTGCTGACGATCTTGAAGAAGGGTGGGAGGGCTGCGGTGGTGTTGCCGGACAACTGCCTGTTTGCGGACCAGGCCGGGGAGGTGATGGAGATCGTCACGGAGCAGTGTGATTTGCACACGGTGTTGCGGCTGCCGCGGGGGACGTTCACGCCTTATTCGCAAGGGGTGAAGGCCAATGTGATCTTCTTCACCAAGGGGTACCCCACGGATCGAGTGTGGATTTACGACGCCCGGACGAACGTGTCGCAGATCACGAAGAAGGACCGGCCGCTGACGGCGGCGCACTTTGCGGAGTTCGAGAGGTGCTATGGGGCGGATGCGAACGGGCGGGCGAAGCGGAAGGTGGCGGACTCCAAAGAGGACCGCTGGCGGAGCTTTTCGCTGGCGGAGGTGAAGGAGCGGGGATTCAAGCTGGACGGTTTCAAGTGGCTCAAGGAGGAGTCGCTTGAGGACGCGGATGAACTGCCGCCGCCGGAGGAGATCGCCACGGATGCGATCGCGGAGCTGGAGGAGGCGGTGGCGGAGCTGAATCGCGTGCTGGGGATGCTGGAGAGCCAGTCGGAGCTGGTGACATCGACGAGGGGCATCAAGGCATGAGCCTCGTCATCGATATCAATGCGATTGTTGAAGAGTCCAACGATCCCTTGCTGTCCTCCCATCCCACATGGGCACGTGCGCCATTGTCGCAAGTGGCCTCCGTTCTGAATGGGTATCCTTTCGAGTCGCGATTGTTCTCGAAGGATCGAGGGATGCCGCTGATCCGGATCAGGGATATCGATCAGAATACCACGAGCCAGTTCTTCGATGGCGAATATGACCCAAGCTACATCGTCCGTTCGGGCGATGTCTTGGTTGGCATGGACGGGGAGTTCAAGGCAGCCATCTGGCGGGGCGATGCCGCTCTGCTGAACCAGCGCGTGTGTAAGCTCACGCCCAACGAGGCCTTCTATAACAGCCGCTTTCTGGCCCTCGTTCTGCCCGGGTACCTCACAGCCATTCACGACAGAACTTCTTCGCAGACGGTAAAGCACCTTTCTTCTCGGACCATTTCTGAGATTCCGCTTCCACTTCCGAGCCTTGGTGAACAGACGCGGATCGTCGAAAAAGCGGCTTCACTTCTCGATTGTGTGGATCGGGCGAAGGCGCGTCTCGACCGCGTGACCAAGCTCCTCAAGCGTTTCCGGCAGTCCGTGTTCAATTCGGCATGCACCGGCCAGTTGACTGCCTCGTGGAGAGAACAAGGCAGCTTTGCTGGCGGCGAGACTGCAGACCCTCTCAAGGCCGAACAAAGAAGCCCCCACGACTCCTCGATAGCAATCCCCGACAATTGGGAATGGGTCCAGTTTGGCGAAATGGTGACGTCTTTGCGCAGCGGAACAACCACTCCACCGCAGAACGAGGAAACGGCTCACCCCGTCTTGCGGTCGAGCAGTGTACGACCGCTGACCGTTGACCTTGACGATGCGAAGTTCCTCCCTGCCACAGCGGTTGACACCACAGCCAACTACATCGAAGACGACGACCTGCTTTTTACCCGCTTGAGCGGTAGCCTCGAATATGTGGCGAACTGCGCGCGTGTTACAGGTGTGGGCTCTCGTCGCGTCCAGTTTCCTGATCGCCTGTTTCGAGCGCGCCTCAAGACTCCTGCCTTTGGGCCATACTTTGAGTTGGCATTTGCCAGCCCGCTTCTCCGGCGCAGTTTGGAAGTCGCGTCCAAGTCTTCTGCTGGACATCAACGCATTTCGATGGGTGCTCTCACCGACTATTGGATCCCGCTGCCGCCGGCAGAAGAGATCGCTGAAATCGTCAAACGTACACGGGTGCTGCTTGCCCTAGCGGACACCATCGAGCGGCGCGTGGCAGTGGCGGCGGCGAGGGCTGACAAACTCCCCCAGTCCATCCTTGCAAAAGCCTTCTCCGGCGAGCTCGTCCCCACCGAGGCGGAGCTGGCCCGCGCCGAGGGCCGCCCGTACGAATCCGCCGAATCCCTCCTCCGCCGACTGGCCCCCTCCCCAGATTCCCCCCCTCCCAAACGCCCCCGCTCCCCCCGCAAAGGAAGGTGACACGATGATTCCTTCCGGCCCCTCCTCGCGCAACCTCGCGGCGATCCCTGCTCCGGAGCGGCTTCGTCAGCTGCTCCGGGCGCGTGCGGTCCTGGACATCCTCCTGCTGCCCGTGTGGAGTCCGCGGAAATTCTTCTTCGTCGCCAACTGGGGAAAGCACCAACTGGGCTTCTTTCGCGACCACAACGGCGGTTGGTTCCTGGTTTTGTTCACCGGCCCGGACGCTGCGGTGATCAAGGGATTCGACCCCGAGAGTGCCATGGCGGCCCCCGAGCACCCGTCGAGGCGTTGGCCCCATCTGTTCGACGGGATACCCCGGGACATGGTGCGCGTGAAGAATAGCCACGCGTATCTGCGCCGAGAGGTGACCTATTGTCTCTGGCACCCTGCGGGCAGAACCTGGACGATGGGGCCTGTCCGGTTCCCCGCCGGCAAAGCGGATCCCGACGGCTCCGAAACGCACCTCGCGGTGCTCGACGAGACCCCGGAGTTTTATGTGCGGTTCGCAAAAGACATCCACGAGGTGAAGAAGGTGAGACTGGCCGCCGTGAAACGCGTGTACGCCGGAGAGCCGCTCTCGTGGGCCTTGGTCTCCAAGCTCGCTCCGGACGCCAACCCGGCGCGCGTGGTGAGGGAGGCCGAAGAGACGGGCTACCCCTTCACAAAGGCGTTTCTCCTGAGGGCGCAAGCCGCGCGCGCCGAAGGAATGTGGTGAAGAGCTGACAAGGGAGACGGACTGGTTGCTTATTGTGGGGGTCAGCCGTCTTCCACACGCACGGGGAACCATTCGATGTCGGTGGCGCCCGCCTGCACGATGACACGACGAACGCGGGGAGTCACGAGGAGCCATGGGTGGGAGAGGAAGCTCTCGCGGAGATCCGGCTTGAGGAGCGCGGAGCCGCAATTTTCCCAGCTGTGGTTGACGTCGGCGGCGTTCTGCAAATCGGCTTTTCGGTACACGAACCGGGGGGGAGCGGACATCGTCGTAGCGTAGCCGTTGCGGTCACACACCTTGCACTCGCGGTCTCGAACGATGCCAGTCGTCCGCGGCGACATCCTGGGCAGCGTCTTTTCGGCGAAGAGCTGTTGCCAACGCAGCTTGATTTGCCGCCCATCCGGCATGCGGGCGTACACACTGCGGAACGAGAGCCCCGTCGCGCCAATCCGAACCAGCTCCTCGGCGATCTCCGCGTCCACGAAGACGTGCTCCTGCACCGTCCCACCGATTTTCCGCCCTTCGAGCTCATCCAGTTGCTCTCCGCGAACGAAGACGGCGGACGTCTGCCTCGCCCCCGTACCGCAGGCAGGACAGGCGCCGGTGAGATCGTAGGTCGTGCCGTACCTGCTGCCACCACTGATCGAGCAGGTGTTGAGCGGCTGAAGGACCAGCAGAGGGGCCGCGTCGAGCTCTTCCTCCGTGTAGAGGTCTCGGTAAATCTCCAACGGATCTACACCATGCCGAAGCAGCAAGTCCTGGAGACGCGAAAGGCGCGGGTCGGTCGTGTCGAGCGTGAGCCAAACGACAAGTTGGCGGAGCACTGGAACGTCCGTGACAGTCGCCTCATCAGGCCTCAAGCCTACCGCCTCGAACACGGCGGACGCTTGGCCGGGGATGTCGCTAGCGTCGAATCGAATCTTGACTCGTGTTCTCACTTGACCGGTCCGATCTACACCAGAAACTATCATTTGCCAAAGTAACCCCGGATGGCTGCAAGCCAAGTTGGGTGTTTCGCGTAAGCCTTGCAGTAGGCGGCCCAGAGGTCTTCGGCATCCCTGACACCGGCTGTTGCTATCCTCAACTCGGCCGTCATGGCTTTATGCTGTGCTTCGCTGAGGATCACCGCCGGGAGTCGATCCGTCGCCGTGACGTTCACGACCTTGGCCATGCTCACCTCCAGAATATGGTGCGCCTGCCAACGCGATCCAAGCCCCTGGGTGAACTTGGCCATCACGGAGTATTCGCCGATGGCCCCATTCTTGGCCATCGCCTCGGCAAGATGGTGTGCGGCGTCCGCCCCACTTTTGGCGACCTCGGCCTGGATCATCTTCTCGGCGGCCTCTTCCGCGGCTTTTTCCCCACCCCGAATGAGCATAGGAGGAGCCCCCTCCTTCGACAGCGCTTCGAAGATCTTCTTGTCCGCTCCGCCGGCCGTGATCACGACCGCTGCGATCCCCACCGCTCCGGCGATCGCCTGCGCCGTCGCGCTCTTGATGCCGTCCGGGTTCTTGCCGCCGGGGATTCCGTATTTGTCGCCGTCCTTGGCGTGGATGTCCTCGCCGAGCTGCAAGTTGGCGAGGCCGCCGGCCAGGGCCATCTGCTCGCAAAACTTCTCGTAGGGAGTCTTCGCCGCCTCGGCGGCCTTCTTCGCCGCAGCCTCTTTCGCTTCGGCCTGCTCACGCGCGACCTGGGTCGCGGACGGGAGGACACTGCCCTTGCCCCCGAGGCCGGCCATCGGCAACACGCCATGACCGGACTCCACGCTGGGGAGGATGTGCGGTGTCTCGACGATCGGCAGGACGGTCTGCGGCCAGCTCTGCGTGACTCCACCCTTCGGCGGGGCAGGGTGCCATTCCGGCGGCGGCGGGTGCGTCAGCTTGGGCGGCGTCCCCGGAGGCGGATCGTCCGGATCGTCCTTCTTCTTGGTGCCAGTCCCACTGCCACTCCCGGAGCCGCTCCCACTCCCAGCACCGCTGCCTTCTGTGCTACCGCCCCCGCCGCCTCCGGCTTTCGGTGCGGTCTTCGGATCTTTCGGAGCCGCCGGCGTCTCTGCGGCCGGCGGATCCGGTACAGGATCGCAAGGGAGTGTGTTGTACGGGATCGGGAGAAGCTTGGTGTTCCCGGGCGGCGCGCTGGGGTTGTAGACGTAGACGGTCTTTCCCGGATACTCCTTCTCGTAATCCGGCCGCGCGATGATCTTGTCATTGCCGGAGACATAGGACCACGCAATGACTTCTTTCTGGACGTTGGGCGGCTTGACACAGACGTAGATCTTCGTGAACGGCGCCTGCGCCTGCCCCGGCTTCTGCTGCGCTCGCGCCGTCCCCCCGAACGCAGCCAGAAATGCAAAAACGAACGCCAGCCACACCCACCCGAGAGCCCTCCGCACACGTCGCATGGCGGCGCATCCAAGCCGAGGACAGCGGCCTTGTCAACCCGCGAGGCCCGTCCCCCCCGCGGCGCGCGGAGCGCGACGCTTGTCGGGGGGACCGGCGCGCGCAGCGGCGTAGCCGCGAGCACGACGAGGGGGGGCAACATCCCTGTCCCGCGCCGAGGGCCGCCCGTACGAATCCGCCGAAGCCCTCTTCGAAGAGACTTGCTCGACGATCCGGCAGAGCTGCTCAATATCCGCAGGAAGGGGTCAGTTGAGCGCGGCTGCGCCGGTGGTCGGGGCGGGGCTGAAGGTGGAGCCGGTCAGCGTCGGCGGGGCAGAGACGGTGTTGATGCGGATCCGGCCTACCGCGCCGCCCGCTCCGCCCATGCGACACTGGCAACAACCCAAGTAACAGGGGCCGAATCCACAGCCGCCCGCGCAGGTGGTGCAGGTCGCAGAATACGATCCGGCAGGCCCCGGCGCGAACTGCTCGGTGCCGCCGCTCCCGCCGGGCGCGCCGGAGCCGTCACAGTCTCCCCCCGTCGGAGAGGCGCCCGCCGCCGGGGTGAGCGAGAGGTTCGCGTTCGAGCCGGGGTTGCCGGTGATCATGATCACCTCCACCGTGGATTCGACCTCTCCGCCGCCTCCTCCGCCGCCATTGGCATACACGCCGCCGGAGATGGTCACCGTCAGGCCTTCAATGAGCACCGCGCCGCCGCTGCCGCCGTTCTTGCCGATGTACAGGGAGCACGTCCCGCCGCCGCCGCCCGCGTTGATGGTTCCGCTGATGGAGACATTGCCGCACGACACGAGCTCCAGGCCGCCGCCGCCGCCTCCGCCCTTGTTGGTGCACCCGAACATGCCTCCGGTCTGATCGTCGCCCGGAGAGCCGCCCGAGATCGGGATGAGCTCCGGAGTGCCGAACGCCGGCGCCCCGGACCCGCTGGCCGTGCCATAACCACCGCCGTAGATCGCCGCGTGGCCAGGGCCGTTGACCTCCCATTGAGCCGACACGTCGACGAGGCCGTCAATCACCATGTCCGTCGTCGCGACGATCGCGAGGACGCGCGCCCCGGAGGCCTTCAGCGTCCCGTGAATGGCCACGTGAGCGTACTTGTGAACACAGATGTCCGGCGCGCCGACCTGCGTCTTCACCACATCGCAGCCCGAGTCCGTGGAGAGCGTCGTCACGTTGCCCACCGCGACAATCAAATCCGTCGCTCCGGGAGACTGGCACGTGAGAGGGTCGAGGTTGCTCGGCGCGAAGGTGTCCAGGCACGCCCCCCCGATGCACATCTGGGAACCGCCGCAAACAACGGGGTTCGCGCCGACGCACGCGCCCGACTGGCAGGCATCGGTCTGCGTGCAGAGGTTGTTGTCGTCGCACGCCGCGCCGTTGGGCTTGTTCGGGTTCGAGCAGCCCGTCGCGGGCGCGCACACGCCGGCGACGTGGCACGCGTCGAGCGCGGCGCACGTCACCGGATTGGCACCCACGCACGCGCCGGACTGGCACGTATCCGTCTGGGTGCAGGCGTTGAAGTCATTGCAGGCAGAGCCGTCCGCCTTGTTCGGGTTGGAGCACACGCCGGTGGCCGGGTTGCAAGTGCCCGCGACGTGGCACGGGTCCGAGGCCCCGCAGTTCACCGAGCTCCCGCCGACGCAGGCTCCCGACTGGCACGTGTCCGTCTGCGTGCAGGCGTTGCCGTCGCTGCACGAAGTGCCGTTGGCCTTGATCGGATTCGTGCACGCGCCTGTCGCCGGAATACAGCTCCCGGCGTTGTGGCACGCGTCGGAGGCGGTGCACACGACCGGGCTCGCTCCGATGCAGGTGCCCGACTGGCACGTGTCCGTCGCCGTGCAAGCGTTCGAGTCGTTGCACGGAGAGCCGTCCGCCTTGTTGGGGTTCGAGCACACGCCTGTCGCCGGATTGCAAGTCCCCACGTCGTGGCAGGCATTGGAGGCGGTGCAGGTCACCGGGTTCGTCCCGATGCAGGCTCCGAGCTGGCAAACATCCGTCTTCGTGCAGGCGTTTCCGTCGTTGCAGGGGGAGCCATTGGCCTTGTTGGGGTTCGAGCACATGCCTGTCGCCGGGTCGCAGGTGCCGGCGTTGTGGCACGCGTCGGAGGCGGTGCAGATCACCGGGTTCGTGCCGAGGCAGAGTCCGGACTGGCATGCATCCGTCTTGGTGCAGGGGTTGCCGTCATCGCACGCCGAGCCATTGGCCTTGTTGGGGTTCGTGCACATGCCTGTCGCCGGATTGCAGGTGCCGGCGTCGTGGCACGCGTCGGACGCGGTGCAGATGACGGGGCTCGCTCCCACGCAGGCGCCGGATTGGCATGTATCCGTGGCCGTGCAGGCATTGCCGTCATCGCACGTGGAGCCGTCCGCCTTGTTGGGGTTCGAGCACGTGCCTGTCGCCGGATTGCAGGTGCCGGCGTCGTGGCAGGCGTCCGGCGCGGCGCAGGTCACCGGGCTCGCTCCCACGCAGGCGCCGGATTGGCATGTATCCGTCTTCGTGCAGGCGTTGCCGTCGTCGCAGGCGGAGCCGTTCGCCTTCGGGGCCGTGCCGCAGACTTGATTCACGCACGTGTTCACGAGGCAGCCGGCGGGTACGCCGCAGTCGGCCGGGGTCGTACAGGGCACTCCGCCGGTGCCGCCCGTGCCGGTGCCGCCCGTGCTCGTGCCGCCCGTGCTCGTGCCGCCTGCGCCCGTGCCGCCCGTGCCGGTGGTCGAGCCGGCGGTGGCTCCCGTGCCGCTCGTGCTGTCCGTCGCGCCGCCGGCCCCCGCGGTGGCGGTCGAGGAGGACGACTCGCCGCCGGCGGAGCCCCCGTTGACGATGGTGCCTTCGCAGCCGAGCAGCGCCACGAGGACGAACGCGATCCCCCAGCACTGCCACCATCTCGCCTGTGGTTCGAACATCGCTCCTCCAGCTCCTCTCGCGGCATGGCGACGGCCGTGAGGGGTCCCTCCAGGCGCGCGCTTCTCCTGCCCGTTGCGAGCGGGTTTCGTTTCGTTCACCCGGTCGACGAAAATTCTCTAGATCCGAGCCCTTCGGCGCTTCGTCCTGCGCAATTGTTGCCGCACAAGGCAAGAGTTGCCGCCCGCCGGCGAATGTTTCGTAGACCCGAGGACCCGGTCTGGACGTAGACGTGGCCCATGTCCACGACGAATGGCCTGGTGCCAAGCCTCTTTGCCGCCGGTCTGGTGCTGTCGGCGTCCCTCGGATGCGTGAGTCAGTCAGGGCCGGTCGCGCCGCCGACCGCACACGCGTCCTCCCCGACTCCCCCTGTCTTCACGCTCGCCGCGGAGGTGGCGGACAAACCGGAAGATCCCGCCGATAAAGGGGTCGCCTCCCGCATCTCCAAAGTGACAGTCTACTCCGACCGCGCGCTCATCGTCCGCGAGGCTCCGGTGGCGATCGGGCTCGAACCTACCGTGTTTCGCTTCAAGAAGCTGCCGGGCTGGGTCGACGAGGGGAGCGTGCGGGCCGCCACCAGCGCGGGCAAGATCGTCGACGTGACGGTCGATCGGCGGTTCCTCGCTCGGTCGACGGACGAGGGGTTTCGCAAGGCGGAGCTCAAGCACAAGGCCCTTCTCCAGAAGCTCCAGGCCGTCGACGACGAGCTCGCGATCCTCAATCAACAGGCCGAGCACGTGGACTCGATCAAGGTGTTCTCGGTCGAGAAGCTGTCCAAGGACGCCGTCACGCACGACATCAAAGTGGACACCTACGGGCAGGTCATCGATTTCGTGACTGGCACTCTCCGCAAGACCGCCGCGGCCCGGCGGGACGCGGTCCTCGCGCGGGAGCAGCTCGCGCCGGAGGTGGACGCGAGCGCGCGCAACCTGGAGGAGCTGCGCCGCCTCACCAAGCTGGAAGAGACGACCGTCCTCGTCACCGTCCAGAGCACCAAGAGCGAGCCGGCCACGCTCACGCTCACGTACGCCACGCCCGGCGCCACGTGGGAGCCCATGCACGAGGTCCGCACCACCGCCGCCGATCCGGACAACGTGGAATTGACGTCCTTCGCCGTCGTGACGCAGACCACCGGAGAAGACTGGACCAACGCCGATCTCTCGTTCTCCACACAATCGGCCTCCGACAGCGAGAACATCCCGGAGCTGGAGATGCTGGCGCTCGGCAAGACACAGGACACCTCGCGCACGGTGACGCGGCAAATCACCTCCTTCAGCAGCGCGCAGCAGAAGTTCTACGAGCAGAATCGGTCCTGGAACCGGATGAATCAGGCGCCCTCCCACGCGGTGTCCGAGATTGACCAGTTCGAGCAGACCTACGCCTCCAACTATGCCTCTTTCGAGCGCACGCAGAGCCACACCGTGGAGATCTTCCAGGGGCTCTCGGCGCGCGGCACGACGGCGCACTTCACCGCGAAGGATCCGGCGATCATCCGCTCCGACGGGCGCTCCATCCGCCTGCGCATCGGCGCGAGCAAGCTCAAGGCGACGCGCAAGATCATCGCCGTCCCGGAGGAGTCGCTCAACGCGGCCGTCGCGCTGGAGATGACCAACAAGACCGGTCAGCCCCTCTTGCCGGGCAGCGCGGGGCGCTATCGCGACGGGGCGTTCCTCGGGATGACGGACGTGGACTTCGTGGCCGATGGAGAGGACTTCTCGGTGTTCTTCAGCGTCGCCGACCAGATCAAGCTCACGCGCGAGCTCGACAAGAAGCAGAGCTCGCTCGTCCGCGACACGAAGAATCGCATGCAGCTCTCCTTCGTCACCACCGTCAAGAACCTCTCCGATCGCGACGCGACTCTGGTCCTGGCCGAGCGCGTGCCGGTGTCCGAGAATACGGATATCCGCGTCACCAACGTGAAGATCTCTCCCACGGAGAAGCCCGACTCGAAGGGCATCTACCGCTGGACGCTCACCCTGAAACCCCACGAAGAGCAGAAGATCCGCATCTCTTATCAGGTCGATTATCCCTCTTCCCTCATCCTGGACGTGCGCCGCAAGCAGGCCGCGCCCTCGCCGTACTCCCCGAGCCCGGGCGCTCCGATCACCAGCCCGCCGCGCCCCGCGCCGAAGAAGATCGATCTCGAAGAGCGCCTGTACCAGATGGAGAAGGAGCTTTAGCAGACGCTGCGCGCGCGAGCTGAACGGGTGGACCTCCCGAGGCGCGTGCCGCGACCCGATGCGGCGAGGCTCACTTTTTTCGGGGACGGGTTCTGTGGGGGGATCCGCGCGGACGTTGCGCAAAATCCTTCAAAACGTGGCGGGGTTTCGCTTACTCTCGCGGTTCCCTCATGACCACCCAGGCTCTCTCGGACGGGAGCGTCTTCGCCAATCGATACAAGATCGTGCGCTGTCTGGCGCGCGGCGGGATGGGTGCGGTCTACGAGGTGGTCCACCTCGACACCAAACGCCGGCGCGCTCTCAAGGCGATGCACCCGCACATCCTCCACAGCGAGGAGCTGCGTGAGCGGTTCCACCGCGAGGCGCGCGTCGCGGCGGAGGTCGAGAGCGATTTCATCGTCGACGTCTTCGATACCGGGGTCGACGAAGAGACGCAGATGCCGTTTCTGTGCATGGAGCTGCTCCGCGGGGAGGAGCTGTCCAGGCGCATCCGCAAGCTCGGGCGCATCCCCGCGGACGAGGTCGCGCTCTACCTGCACCAGACCGCGCTCGCGCTCGACAAGACGCACGCCGCCGGCATCGTTCACCGCGATCTCAAGCCCGAGAACCTCTTCATCACGGAGCGCGAAGACGGGCCGCCGCGCGTGAAGGTGCTGGACTTCGGCATCGCGAAGGTCATCGCCGACGGCGCCACGAGCGCCGCCACCACGCTGAGCATCGGCACGCCGCTCTACATGTCGCCGGAGCAGTTCACGCCGCGCGCGAGGCTCACCGGCGCGAGCGACATCTACGCGCTCGGGATGATCGCGTACACGTGCCTCGTCGGCGTCGCGTACTGGGAAGAAGAGTCGCGCGTGGGCAACGTGTTCGCCTTCGGCGCGATCGCGCGGAACGGGCCCTCGGAGCCCGCGAGCGTCCGCGCGGCGAAGCGCGGCGTCACGCTGCCGCCCGGCTTCGACGAGTGGTTCGCGAAGATCACGAACGTCGACGCGGAGGCGCGCTTCTCGCCCGCGACCGCCGCGACGCGCGCGCTCGCAGAGATCCTCGGCGCGCCGATCGGCACCCAGGTTCGATCGCTCGGCGCCCCCGCGAGCGCGCGCGACGCTGGATCCACCGGCATCACGCCGAGCGGGCTCACGCCGCACAGCGTGACGCCGAGCGGGCTCACGCCGCACGGTGTGACGCCGAGCGGGCTCACGCCGCACAGCGTGACGCCGAGCGGGCTCACGCCGCACGGTGTGACGCCGAGCGGGCTCACGCCGCACGGTGTGACGCCGCACGGAGCGACGCCTCCGGGGCCTTCGGCGACCGCGCTGATCGCGAGCGTGCCGGCGTCCCCGAAGGTGAGCGCGCCCGCGCCCGAGGAGAACGAGAACCTCACGCTGCCGAAGCTGTTCGAGGACGAAGAAGAGGGGAAGACCCTCGTCTACGCGAAGCAGAACGCCGCGGCGGAGGTGCTGAAAGCGCTCGATCTGCTGGGGCCGTCGAAGCCTGCGCCGGCCTCCGCGCCGATCGCGCCGGCCTCCGCGACGCCCGCTCCGAGCGACGTCGCGATCGCGCCGGCCGATCCGACCGCGACGAGCGGCCTCGGCAAGACGATCCAGATGGGGCCGTCGTCGGCGCACGCCGCGGCGGTGCGCGAGGCGATCGCGAAGGAGACCGCGCAGAAGGCGATCGCGAAACAGGGCGCGCAGAAGGCTCTCCCGCCGGTGACTCCGCCCGCGCGCAACCCGCGCAACATGACGCCGCCGCCCGTGAGCGCGGCCGTGCCGCCGCCGCAGCCCACGCCGCACGCCGCGACGACGTCGGCGACGAGCTCGGGATCGTTCGCGCCGCCTTCTGCTCCGGCGCCGCACGCCGCGACGACGTCGGCGACGAGCTCGGGAACGTTCGCTTCGCAACCTTCGGCGACGAGCTCGGGCTCGTTCGCTTCGCAACCTTCGGCGACGAGCTCGGGCTCGTTCGCTGCGCAACCTTCGGCGACGGGATCGATCGTGGCGGGGCAAGCGCTCGTCGCGGCGGCTTCGGTCGAGGGGAAATCGCGCGTATCGGAGCCGATCATCCGCGAGAGCAGCGCGCCGCTCCCCGTGAGCGCGCGCGTGCTGCCGGCGCTCGTCGACGACGCGTCCACGCTGCCGGACGATCCGGACGTGGCCGGCGCGAACCGCGTGAGCAGCTCCACGCAGACGCCCGTTCCGGAGGCGCCTTCGCGGCCGCAGGTGAAGTTCTCGTCGCTGACGCCTTCGGCCACGGTGCTGCCCGCGCAGGACGCGGCGCGCGCGTCGGTGTCGGAGATCGCCCTCGCCGAGCCCGTGCCCGCGCCCCCGCCGAAGCGGCGCGCCGCGCTGATCGCCGCCGTCGTCGCGACGTTCGTCTTCGCGATGGTGATCGCCGCGGTCCTCACCGGAAAGCCCGCCCCCACCACCGCGAACGACGGGTCCGCCACCACCACCGCGCCGGTGACCGCGCCCGCGACGGCCTCCGCGCCGCCCGCAGACACGACGACGAGCCTGCCGGCGCCCGCGATCACCGCGACCGCGACGGCCACCTCCGACACCTCCGCTTCCCCGTCCGCCTCCGCGTCGGCCGCTCCGCCGCGGAAGAGCAACATTCGCAAGAAGTACACGCAGGAATAGGCCGGCTCCACTCGCCCCCAGAACAGCGATGCTCAGCCTCCGGAAGCTTTTCGCCCCGCTGACTCTGGTCCTCCTCTCGCTCGCCGGCACCGCCAGCGCCGACGACAAGGACCAATCGAAGCAGCTCTTCGATCAGGCCCTCTCGCAGATGGAAGCGAAGAAGTACGACTCCGCTTGTCCGCTCCTCGAAGAGAGCCAGAGACTGGCCCCTTTCCCCGGCACCCTGTTCACCCTCGCCGAGTGCGAGGCGCTCCGCGGGCGCAACGCCGTCTCCTTCGTTCGTTACGGGGAGTACCTCGACGTCTACGCGACCCTCCCCAAAGACAAGCAGGCCAAACAAGGCACCCGGGAGAAGGACGCGCGCGCCAAGCGGGAGAAGCTCGCGAAGCTCATCGGCCAGATCACCTTCCTCCTGCCCGCGGACGCGCCCGCCGGCACCAAGGTGTCCGTCGCGGGGAAGACCATCGACGACGCCGCGCTCCACCTGCCGGTCCCGCTGGAGCCTTCGGAATACACCGTGATCGCGACGACCCCGGACGGGACCGCGACGGAGACGAAGGTGACCGTGGAGAAGGGGCAGACGAACGCCGTCACGCTCGACGTGCGCGCCGCGAAGGCTCCCGAGAAGACCGCCGGACCCGTCGCGACCGCCGCCCCCACCGCGAAGAGCGCCACGGACGTGCGCCGGGTCGCCGCGTATGCCGTGGGCGGCGCGGGCGTGCTGGCGCTCGCGGCGGGCGGCGTGACGTTCGGCCTCATGATGATGAAGAAGGACGTCGTGGACGCCAATTGCAGAGACGCCTCGCCGGGCGTGAAGGCCTGTTCGCCGGAGGGCGTGGCCGCGGGCAACGACGGCAAGACGTTCGGCACCGTCGCGACGATCGGGCTCGCGGCGGGCGCCGCGCTGGTGGGCGTCTCGGCGGCGCTCCTGATCACGGCGCCGAAGAAGAAGGCGTCCGGCACGGGCGCGCTCGTCGTGCAGGCGGCGCCGCTCGGGCTCTCGGGGTCGATGGTGGGTGTTCGAGGGAGCTTCTGATGGCGAAGATGGGTCTTCTCCGGGCGTGTGCGGTCCTCGCCGTCTCCGCGGGGACCTGGGGCTGCGCGCAGATCTTCGGGCTCGACAACGAATACGTCGAGTCGACCTCTTCGACGTCGCAGGGGGGCGGCGGCGCCGGCGGGAACACCACCTCTTCCAGCACCGGCAACACCGGCGGGAACACCACCTCTTCCGGCGGCACCGGCGGCTCGATCGGCTGCGTCACCGTCATGGACTGCCCCGCTCCGTCCATGTGCGTGAAGGGGTATCAATGCCTCTCCGGCTCGTGCGTTGCGACCCCGGCGATGGCCGGCGCCTCGTGCGTGTCGGCGACTGGCAAGGTGTGCGACGGGATGGGCAACTGCGTCGGCTGCAACTCCGACGCGGACTGCAAAGGGACGCTCTGCCAGGGCCAACAATGTGTCTCGACTTGCATGAGCGGTGACGCCGACGGCAACGAGACGGACGTGGACTGCGGCGGCCCGTGCCCCGGGTGCGCGCAGGGACTCCATTGCCTGGAGAATACGGACTGCGCCGACGGCTACTGCACCGTGATGGACCGCTGCGCCCCCGCGAGCTGCGGCAACGGCACGAAGAACGGGCAGGAGACGGACGTGGACTGCGGCGGTCCGAACTGCGCGAAGTGCGGCGGCGGAAAGACGTGCAGCGTCGCCACCGACTGCATCAGCGGCGTGTGCCAGGGCACGCACTGCACCGGCGGCACGCTCTGCGAAGACGGCTTTCTGGACCAGACGGAGACGGACGTGGACTGCGGTGGTGGCCAGTGCAACGACTGCCCCCCTGGAAAGAAATGCCTCGTCGACACCGACTGTGTCGGCGACACGTGCGTGGGCGGCGTCTGTCAGCCCTCCTGCACCGACAAGCTCCTCGACAACGGGGAGACCGACGCGGACTGCGGCGGCGCCAACTGCAACCCGTGCCTGAACGGGAAGAAGTGCGCGCTGGACTCCGACTGCGTGAGCTCCACGTGCACGAACGGCCTCTGCATGCCGAGCTGCACGGACGGCCTCAAGGACAACCTGGAGACCGACGTGGACTGCGGCGGCGCCGTCTGCCCGAAGTGCGGCGACGGGCTCGCGTGCGCGGCCGGCACCGATTGCGCGAGCGGCGCCTGCTCCGGCAACAAGTGCTATCCCGCCACGTGCGCGAACATGATGTTGGACGCAGGCGAGACCGACGTGGACTGCGGCGGCGCCGTCTGCCCGAAGTGCGCCACCGGGAAGATCTGCGTCGTCAACACGGACTGCGTGAACGGCGCCTGCGCGGCGAACCTCTGCAACTGACGCTGGCTCCGAAGCTGCATGTCGCGGCGCAGCCCAGGTGCCTCGCGTGGACGAAGATCGGACCGACATCCCCCGAAACAACGCCTCTCCTCCCCTGGATCCTGCGCTGAGGATGCTTGTCCAGACTGGGCTCCTCGCGGTCGCGGTGCTGCGGGGAGGGCTCATCGTGCAGGCGAGCCCGCGTTTCAACCAGATCTTCGGCCTGGAGGAGCCCCCCGCGCGCGACGTGTCGCTCGTCTCGCTGGTGGCGGCGGTCGACCGGGATCGGGTGATGTTCGCGCTCGGAGACTCGGCCCCTCCGCAGTCGTCCGCGCTGTCCCGCGGCGGCATCGGGCCTCTCTCGTTCGACGCCGTGCGGCCGGATGGATCGGTGTTTCGCGCGGAGCTCCAGTGGACGACCGGCGAGATCGGCGGGGAGCCGGCGACCGTGCTCCTCGCGGCGGACGCGACCGAGCGCAGCCGCAACGAGCAGCAGCTCAGCTACCTCGCGTACCTGGACCCGCTCACCGGCCTCGCGAACCGCGCGCTGTTCCTCGACCGACTGCGGGAGACGCTCGCGTTCGCGCGCCGGGATCGCCGCGGGTTCGGCGTCATGATCTGCGATCTGGACGGCTTCAAGAGCGTCAATGACACCCTCGGGCACGAGGCCGGAGACTCCTTGTTGGTGACGGTGGCGCGGCGACTCGAAGGAGTCGTCCGCGGCGGCGACACCGTGGCTCGTCAGGGAGGGGACGAGTTCGCGGTGATCTTGCCGGGGCTGCGCGCGCGCGACGACGCCGGGGTGATCGCCGCGCGCATGGTGCAGGCCTTCGACGCGCCGTTCGAGGTGAACGGGGTGCGGTGCAAGGTCGGCATCAGCATCGGGATCGCCGCGTTTCCGGACGACGGGGCCGACATGGACGGCCTCATCGGCCGCGCGGACGCCGCGATGTACGCGAGCAAACAGGCCGGGAAGAACCGCTTCACGTACGCCGCCGAGAGCGCCGCCGCGATGGCCACGGTGCGGATTCCCCTGTTCCGGTGGACGCGCGACCACGAGATCGGCATCTCGATCATCGACGCGCAGCACCACGAGCTGATGGACCGGCTCAACGACCTCGTCGACCTCTTGAAGGCGGGCCGCGATCGCGACTCGATCCTCAGCGCGCTGCGGGGGCTCGTGACGTTCACGAAGAAGCACTTCGCCACGGAGGAGCGGCTCATGGCGCATCACCCGGGCTTCTCCGACGAATTGCGCCACACGCAGGAGCACCGGAAGCTCACGGACGATCTGATGAGCCTCACGGTGAACGTCGACGTGAAGAGCATGACGCTCACGACTCGGTACCTGCAAGAGTGGCTGTCTCGTCACATCGAGAACGCGGACCGCCCGCTCGGCGCCTGGCTCACATCGCAGGATAAAGGCCTTCAGCGACCTCCCGCAGGCGGTCCGGATTCCTGATCTCGATGGCGTCGCGCTCGGAGGCGATGAGGCCGTCTTCTCCGAGCTTGCGGAGGGTGCGAGACAGCGTCTCGGCCGTGAGGTTGAGCTGGCTCGCGAGCACCTTGCGCGCGGCGGGCAAGCGCACGTCGCCGTCCGGCCCCGCGTGCGCGAGGAGGTGGCGCGCGACGCGGCCCGCGGCGTCCCGGAGCACCACGTCCTCCAGCAGATCCACCATGTGGTGCACCCACGCGCTCATGCCCGCGAGCAGGCCGATGCAGGCCTGATGATCCTCCCGCAGGAAGCGGCGAAACCCCTCCGCCGGCAGGAGCGCGAGCTCCGACGCCTCGGTCACTTCGGCGTTGGCGGGGCAGGGAAAGGCGCCGATCACGGCCGCCTCCGCGAAGGTGCCGCCCGGTCCGGCGAGGTGCAGGACATGCTCCTTGCCGCTGGGTGCCAGTTTGAAGACGCGCACGAGGCCGGAGCCGACCACGAAGACCCCGAGGCACGCGTCCCCTTGTCGAAACAGCACCTCTCCGGCCGGCGCCGCCCGCACGATCGCGGTCCTCGCGAGCGTCCGGCGCGCCTCCGGGGCGAGGCGCGAGAACAGACGACATTTGTCGAGGATCTGCACGGCGTCCATCGATCACCCCTACCACGAAAAACGTCCCCTTCTTGATCCAGATCAAGGCGGCGCGCCGCGGGCGGGCGTACGACCGGGTCCACTGAAGGAGATTTCCCAGATGAGCCTTTGCAATCAGTGCGAGCAGACCACGAAGGGTGTCGGGTGCTCGATCGACGGACACGCGGCCGGCGTTTGCGGCAAGAACGAGGACATCCAGAGTCTGCAGGAGATCCTCCTTTATGGCGTCAAGGGGATGAGCGCCTATGCGACGCACGCCCGGAGGCTCGGCGCGGTGGATCCCGAGGTCGACGCGTTCGTGCAAGAGGCCTTGTTCATGACGATGACCAACGTCAACTTCGACGTGGAGACGACGCTGGAGTACGTCCTCGAGTGCGGTCGCATGAACTTGAAGGTCATGCAGATGCTCGACGAGGCGCACACGCGGGTGATGGGCAAGCCGTCCCCGGCCACCGTCCGCGAAGGCACGCACGCCGGCCCCGGAATCCTCATCTCCGGCCACGATCTCGTGGATCTGAAGATGCTTCTCCAGGCCTGCGAGGGCACCGACGTGAAGGTGTACACGCACGGAGAGATGCTGCCGGCGCACATGTACCCGAACCTCCGAAACCACCCGAACCTCGCCGGTCATTACGGCGGAGCGTGGCAGAAGCAAAAAGACGAGTTCGACCTGTTCCCGGGCGCGATCCTGATGACGACGAACTGCATCCAGATCCCGCGCGAGAGCTACAAGGACAGGCTCTTCACGAGCCGGTGCGTGGCAGTCCCGGGCGCGGTTCGCATCAAGGACGATGATTATCGCCAGGTGGTGCAAAAGGCCCTCTCGCTGCCGCCGTGCAAGGAGCAGCTCGCGTCGACGAGCACCGTGGGGTTCCATCACTCGGTGATCCTGGAGCACGCGGGCGCCATCGTGGACGCGGTGAAGGCCGGGCAAATCAGCCGTTTCTTCGTGATCGGCGGGTGCGACGGCGCGGAGGTCGGTCGCAACTACTTCTCCAACTACGCGGCGGCCTGCCCGCCCGACTCGTTCATCCTCACGCTCGGATGCGGCAAGTTCCGCATCCGCGAGCACGACTATGGCACGCACCTCGGACTGCCGCGCTTGCTCGACATGGGCCAGTGCAACGACGCGTACGGCGCGCTCGTGGTGGCGACGGCGCTCGCGAAGGCCTTCAATTGCGGCGTGAACGATCTGCCGCTCACGCTCGTGGTGAGCTGGTTCGAGCAGAAGGCCGTGGCGGTGCTCCTGACCTTGCTGCACCTCGGCGTGAAGGGCATCAGCATCGGCCCGAAGGCGCCGGGCTTCGTGACGCCGAACGTGTTCAAGGTGCTTCAGGAGAAGTTCGATCTGCGCATCACCGGCACCGACGCGAAGAAGGATCTGGCGGTCGCGATGGGACAGGCCGCGGCCTGACGGTCTGAATCTCCTCGGGGGGGCGCGCATCCACGTGGTGTCGCGGCGGATCCGCCGTTGACCGCGAGCCATCGCCGGGACAAGAGGCGCGGGCTCGCGCAGGCGATCCCGGACGATGAAGACGCGCATCCTCTACCTCACGAACCGCTTCGCCCCGGCCGGCGCGGAGACCTTCCTCTACAACCGGATCCGCGTGCTCGACCGCTCGCGCTACGAGCCGTTCGCGGGCGCGCTGCGGCCGAACGGAGAGCTCGCCGCGGCCTTCGAGCGCGAGGGCGTGCCGACCATCGAGTTCGGCGCGGACCGCCAGCTCGACGCGCGCGGGCTCGCGCGGCTGTTCGCGTTCCTGCGGCGGGAGAAGATCACGATCCTGGAGGCGCACGTGTGGTGGTCGTGCGTCGTCGCGCGCGTCGTCGGCGCCGCCGCGCGGGTGCCGATCATCATCACGAACGAGCAGGACATGCGCGTCGGAGAGACGGCGCACCGCAAGGACGTGCTGTTCGCGGGCGACGTGACGACGCGCCTCTCCGACGCGTGCGTGCACATCACCCACGCCACGCTGCAGAGCTTCCGCGACACCACGCCGGCGCTGCTGCAGCGGGGCGTGCTGCGGCGCATGATCCCGAACGGCATCGACGCGCGTCGCGTCGCGGAGGCCGCCGCGAAGACGGACCGCGCAGCGAAGCGCGCCTCGCTCGGCGTGCCGGAGAGCGCCGTCGTGATCGGCAACGTGGGCCGGCTCGCGGATCAGAAGGGGCAGGAGTACTTGATCCGCGCGATGCCGCAGGTGATCGCGAAGGAGCCGCGCGCGCACCTCGTGATCGTGGGGTGGGGCCCGCTCGAAGCGGAGCTGCGCGCGCTCACGAGGCAGCTCGGCATCGAGGACCGCGTGACGTTCGCGGGCAAGCGCCTCGACGTGGACGAGCTGCTCGGCACCTTCGATGTGTTCGCGTTCTCGTCGGTGCACGAGGGCCAGGGCATCGCGATCCTCGAAGCGATGGCCGCGAGCCTCCCGCTCGTCGCGACCGCGGTCGACGGCATCCCCGACATGGTGAAGCACGAGGAGACGGGCCTGCTCGTTCCGTCGCGCGATCCGGCCGCGCTCGCGTCCGCGA
Organism: Polyangiaceae bacterium; assembly: GCA_046351455.1. Classification (GTDB taxonomy): domain Bacteria; phylum Myxococcota_A; class Polyangia; order Polyangiales; family Polyangiaceae; genus JADJRH01. The sequence goes on along the minus strand of JAXLYM010000002.1, from coordinate 589,019 downwards.
TCCTCCGCCTTCGCGAGGACCGCGCGCTCGCCGAGAGGACGACGGCCGCCGCGAAGAAGCTCGTGCTCGACCGCTTCTCGATCGAGGCCGCCGCGCAGGCGTACGACGATCTCTACGAAGAGCTGCTCGCCAAGAAGGGGCTCGCTTCGCGATAGCTACTCTGCCGCGAGCTGGGCGACGTCTCTCAGCAGGTCTCGGAATACGGAGTGTAGACGGTCGTAGGAGACGGGCTTGTAGAGGATCGCGGCGCAGCGTTTTTGTAGCTTTTGCTCTTCCTCTTCGCTCATCGGGACCGCGGTCGCGACGACGATTCGCTTCGCGAGCTGGGGGCGCTCCGCCGCTAGCCAGGCGATGAGCTGGCGGCCGCCCACGTCCGTCATCTGCAGGTCCGTGAGCACCGCGTCGGCGTGCGATCCGGAGGCGAGGAGATCGATCGCCTCCTGGCCGTCCGTCGCGAGGAGGATGTCGTACTGCTCGCGGAGGGCGCGCGCGTAGGCCCGCAGCACGCGCTCGTCGTCGTCGACCGCGAGGATCACGCTGCGGCGGCCGTACGTCTCCGGCACCCAGACGTTGCGGCGCGGCTCCGTCTTGTCGGCCACCGGCTTGCCGAGCGGGAGGTACACGAGGAACGTCGCGCCCTGGCCGAAGTCGGACTCGACCATGAGCTGACCGCCCATGCGCTTCACCAGATCCGACGAGAGCGCGAGGCCGAGGCCCGTGCCCTCGCCCGGCTTCTTCGTCGTGTAGAACGGGTCGAAGATGCGCTCCAGCCGATCGTGCGGGATGCCGGGGCCCGTGTCCGAGATGCTGATGACCAGGCCCTCGTCGTCGGCGCGCGTGGAGATGCGGAGGCGGTGCATCGGGCGCGCGACCTCCGCCATCGCCTGCGCCGCGTTCACGAAGATGTTCGTGAGCACCTGCGCGAGCCGCGACCGCGGGACGTACGCGAACGAGACGCGCGGGTCGTAGTCACGCTCGACGTGCGCGACGGTGCCGATGCGCGTGCCGGCGATGCGGAGCACCTGATCGATGAGCGCGTGGATGTCGACGTGCTGCGGCTCCTCCCGCTCGTCCGAGCGCGCGAAGAGGCGGAGATCGCCGACGATCGCGGCGATCGACTCCGTCGAGCGGACCATGTCGTCGAACGTGCTGGAGAGGTCCGGCAAGAAGCGGCGCATGTCCGCGCGCTCCATCGCGGCCCGCAGCGCGTCGCGGTACGCGTCGGTCGCGGAGGCGGATTTCGCGAGGTCGAAGAGCGGCGCGAGGCGGTACTTCACGACCTGCAGCGACAGCGTGAGCGCCGAGCACGGGTTGTTGATCTCGTGCGCGACGCCGGCCACCAGCGTGCCGAGCGCGGACAGCTTCTCCGCGTGCGCCGCCGATCCGTAGAGCTGCTCCTGATAGAGGCGGGTCCGCGCGCGCACCATGACGCGCGCGACGAGGCGATCGGCTACGAGGCGCGCGCACGCCTCCTGCGAGGCCGCCTCGTCCGCGCCGGCCTCGATCGCGGCGAGCGCGTCCTCTTCGTCCGCCGTGATGTAGAAGAGCGCGGCGTTGCGATCCGCCGCGCGCGCATCCGCGATCGCGTCGCGGAGATCGCGGGCGCTGCGCTCGAGCGTGACGTCGGCTCCGCTCGCGCGCGCAGCCGATTGCAGCGCCTCGAACGTCGCGTCCTCGGCGACCTCGCCGGCGACGAGGATCACCAGCTTCTCCGGTGAGGTCGGCTCGTCCACGCCGCGAGTATGGACCACGGAGGCCCGTAAAAGAAAGCCGTTTCGCGCGTACGCACCGGCCGCTCGCTGCGCGCGCGGGCGGCGCGGCCCCGCGAGCGGTCGGTGCGCGCGCGTGTCGCAGATCGCGACGTCGGTGGATCGTTCGCGCGTCGATCTTCGGTGCGCGCACAAGCGTCGTGCTCCGCGCATCTGCGCGCGCACATCGTCGCGCAGGAGGGTAACGATCACCTCGTGACGAAAAAAAGGTGGTTGCGGAGCGGCTGGATCCGACTAGTAAGGCGCCTATCTTCACCGGCACCACAACCCGTGGTCCGCCAGGACGGGAGACGTCGTCTCAACCCCGCTGTCCGTGACGCACAGCCCAGCGGGGACGCCTCCAGCAGTTGTACCGGAGAGCCCTCTCGAAGGTGGCTCTCCGCGCCCGCTCACGTGCATCGATCGCCTTCGAAACGAGGCTTCGGTGACTTGATGACCGCGAGGCACCCCGGATGTTCAACCCGAGACTGCTCCACACCGAAAATGCTTAAGCCGACCCATGCTTCACGTGTCCCCCTCGTCGACGTCGAGGAGGAGCCGATGTCCTGTGTCCCCGTGTCCGGCGTCGCGACGATCGCGATCGAACGCGACGTCGACTCGGAGCCGCGATCGACGGTGATGCCGCAGGTGGTGCGGTGCTATCCGCCGGACACGATGCGCGCGCCCGCGCCGTCGCAGTCGCCCGCGATGCAGCTCGTGCCGCGCGACTCGTCGTCGTCGTACGTGCGGCTGCGCGATCTCCTCGAACAAGAAGAGGAGCCGGCGCGCGACTCCGAGAGCGCGTCGCGGCGGATCGTCGCGGCGCTCGTGGAGGCGGGCGTGGACACGTTCTTCGGCGTGCCGGGCGGGCCGATCAGCCCGTTCTTCGAGGCCGTGCTCGCGACGAAGGGCGCGCGGCTGATCGAGTCGCGGCACGAGTCGAACGCGGCGTTCTCTGCGATGGGGTACCACCGCGCGACGGGGCGCGTGCCCGCGGTGCTCGTGACGGCGGGGCCCGGCGCGACGAACGCGGTGACCGGCGTGACGGCCGCCTTCACCGAGCGCGTGCCGATGCTGATCGTGTCGGGCGACGTCGCGTGGGCCGCTTCGGGCGGCAAGCTGCTCCAGGACTGCGGGCCCGAGGGCATCGCGATCGAGCGGATGTTCGGGCGCGTCACGCGCGCGGCCGTGCGGGCGTCCCGGCCGGAGTCGGCGGCGACCCAGGCGCTCGCGGCGCTGCACGCGGCGACGGATCCGCAGAACCCGGGGCCCGCGCTGTTCGTGCTGCCGATGGACGTGGGGCGCGCGCCGGCGCCCGTCGTCGAAGCGCCCATGATCCGCCGCACGATCGAGGTGCCCGCGCCCGCGTCGTCCGTGCAGAAGGCCGCGCAGTGGCTCGCGGACGCCGAGAGGCCGCTCGTCGTGATCGGCGCGGGCGCGCGGAGGCACGCGGCGCTGCTGCGCAAGGTGCTCGACGTGCTCAACGTGCCGTTCTTCACGACGCCCCAGGCGAAGGGGATCGTGAGCGAAGAGCACCCGCACTCGCTGCGGAACGGCGGGCTCGCGGCCTCGTGGTGGGCGCGGCGGTACACCGCAGGGGGGCCGGACGTCGCGCTCGTGCTCGGGACCGACCTCGACGACTGCGCGGTCGGCCCAACCAAGCCAGTCTCGGATCGACCAGGATCCAAGCTGATTCATGTCGATCTGGACGCGACCGTCTTCCACAGAAACCACCGAGCCGATCTGCCCATCGTCGCGGACCTCGGCGCCTTCCTCCACCAGCTCTACGACGTCGTCACCCTGGACGGCCTGCGCAACCCGCGAGGCGCCGCGCTCGCTCGCGAGGCCCGCGCGGAGTCGCCGTTCGATCGCAAAGACTTCGCGGAGGACGACGCCTCGATCATCGCGCCGCACCGGGCGATCGCGGATCTGTCGCGCGCCCTCGGGCCGAGCGCGCGCTTCGTGAGCGACATCGGCGAGCACATGCTGTTCGCGATGCACTACGTCACGGCGAAGGGGCCCGACGCGTTCACGATCCACCTCGGCCTCGGGAGCATGGCGTCGGGGATCGCGTCGGCGATCGGGCTCGCGCTCGGCGATCGGTCGCGGCCGGTCGTGTGCGTGTGCGGCGACGGCGGGATGCAGATGGCCGGGATGGAGCTGCTCGTCGCGGCGCGCGAGCGGCTGCCCATCGTGTACGCGGTGTTCAACGACGCCCGGTACAACATGGTCTACCACGGCTACAAACAGCTCTACGGCGAAGAGGCCGCGTGGGACACGGAGTGGGTCGACTTCGTGATGTGGGCGCGGTCGTTCGGCGTCGCGGGCGCGCGGATCGAGCGGCCCGGGCAGATCACGCCTTCGCTCCTCGCGGAGCTCACCGCGCGCGGGCCGGCGGTGCTCGACATCCGGATCGATCGCGACGTCCGCATGCGCGGCGCGGGTCGCAACGAGGCGCTCGCGCACATGTCGCTGCGCCAGGGCAACTGAGAGGAGACCGGACGATGCGCGCGAAGATCGCAGGGCTCGGGGCTTTCCTTCCCGAGAAGATCCGCACGAACGCCGACTGGCCCGAGGGCTTCGCCGGCAAGCAGACGAGCCGCTACGGCTCCGAGCTGAACGAGGTCGCGGCGGCGAGCGTCGCGGATCCGTGCGACGCGATCGTCGCGCGGCACCTCGCGAAGGAGCTGGACGATCCGTTCCGCGGCGCGACGCGGCGGCGCGTGGCGGATCCGCAGATGTCGTCCGCCGAGGCCGAGGCCATCGCGGGCCGGCGCGCGATCGCGGACGCCGGGCTCGATCCGAGGGAGATCGATCTCGTGCTTTCGTGGGCGATGGTGCCGGATCGGGTGACGCCTCCGACGGCGCCGCGGGTGGCGCACCTCGTCGGGGCCACGCGCGCCGCGGGGATCGGCTTCGACGTCGCGTGCGCCACGGCGATCGCGCAGATGATGCTCGGCGCCGCGATGATCGAGTCGGGGCGCGCGCGGCACGTGCTGCTCACGCAGTCGCACCTGATCGCGCGGGCGAACCCGCTGGATCACCCGACGTCGCCGCTGGTCGGGGACGCCGCGAGCGCGATGGTGCTCGGCCCCGCGGAGCGCGCGGGCGTCGGCGTCGTGCACATGATCTCGCACGGCGAGTACCACGAGGCCGTCACCTGGGCGCGCGGCCGCGACGAAGCGGAGCCGCCGTGGTGGGAGGCCGGCGCGGAATACACCCCCGGCACCCGCAACCGCGAGCAGGCGAAGATGCTCGGCGCGAAGCTCGTGCACTTCGGCCGCGACACGATCGCGGAGCTACTGGATCGGGCGCACCAGACGATCGAATCGGTGGACGTGCTCGCGTGCACGCAGGCCCGCAAATGGTTCCCTGCGGCGGTCGCGGAGTCGGTCGGCCTCGCGCCGTCGAAGGCGCCGGACACGTTCGACGAGCTCGCGCACGTCGGCGGGTGCGGCGTCGTGATCAACCTGATCGAAGCGCGAAATCGAGGCCTCTTGAAGCCCGGAGCGCGCGCGATGCTCTACGGCATGGGCGCGGGCGTGACGCGCGCGGCCGCGCTCATCGACTGGTGATCACCACGCCGGCGTGACGCGCTCAACGGGTCGCGGCGGCACGGCCGCGGACCTTGCGGATCGCCCGTCTCGCGAAATCGATCTCCTCCGCCGAGAACGCGCGGAGGATCCACAGCGCCACGAAGTACACGAGGAGCCCAGCGACGCCCGCGGCCGCGAGACCCGAAAGGCCGTACCGCGCGAGCGCCGCCATCGGCGGGAGCATCGCGAGCGACGCGATCACGCATTTGAGCAGGTAGACCGGGAAATACGAGATCGGGAGCTGCCGGTGCGCGAGCGCGCCCATCACCGCCGCGGTGGCGCCGTACGCGATCAGCGTCGCGAGCGCGGCCCCGACCGTGCCGACGCGCGGGAGCAAGATCACGTTCAGCGCCACGTTGAGCACCGCGGCCCCGGCGCTCACGAGGCCCTGCGTCATCGTGCGCTTGGCGCCGTGCAGGATCTGGATCTGCATGACGCTCACGCCGTAGAGCAGGACGCCCGCGCTCACGAGCACCGTGAGGAGCGCGCTGTTCGCGGAGATCTCCTCGTTGCCGAGCTTCACGAGGAGCTTCGGCGCGACGATCGCGCACGCCGCGGTGAACGGGATCGCGAGCGTGAGGAAGAACTTGTTCGACATCTCGACGTACCGCTTCGCGCCCTCGCGGTCCGTGTCCCAGAGCTGCGCCACCTTCGGAAACAGGGTGATCTGGAACGGCATCTGCGCCTGCAGCACGAGCTGGCCCAGCGCGTACGACGCCGAGTAGATGCCGACCTCGCGCGCGCCGAGGTAGTAGCCGACGAAGAAGCGGTCCGCGCGATCCAGGATCCACAGGGACAGCACGCTCGGCAGGAGAGGCGCCGCGTACGCGAGGCCCCGGAGCGCGATCTCCTTCGAAAAGCGGCCAACGCCGGTGAGCCGGCTCGCGTGCCACGTCGTGATCACCGCGACCACGGCGCCCCACGCCGCCATCGTCACGAGCGCCGCGAACATGTCGTGCGTCCTGATCAGGACCACGATGATCGCCGCGAGCTCCACCACGCTCGTCGCCAGCTCGACGCCGGACCGCGCGAGGAATTTCCCGTACGCGCGGTACACGTTGAGGTTCACGAGCCGCACGTTGCTCACGAGCACGATCGCGAGGCACACGGCGAGGTGCCGGCCGAGCGACGGATCGCCGAGCAGCACCTCGCTCGCGCCGCGATCGAACGGCAAGATCACGAGGCCGCCCACGACGGCGCACAGCACCGAGAGGAGCTGCAGCGTGAGGTAGATCCGCGGCGCCTCCTTCTTGTCCTGCGCGATGAAGCGGATGAGCGGCAGGTGCAGGTTGAAGCCGACGACCGCCTGCATCAGGGTCGTGAACGCGAGGATCTGCGACCACGTGCCGTATCCCGCGGTGCCGAGCGCGCTCACGATGAGCGGCAGCGTCACGAACCCGCGCAGCTTGGCGATCAGCATCGCGAGCGCGACGATCACGTTGTCGGCGATGAACTCGCGGAGGCCTCGTCGCGCGCGTGGCGCGGCCGGCACGTTGTCGCCCGAGGGTGCTTCGTCCTTCAATCGTCGCTCCGACCGCGTGGCCGGCTACTCTAGTCGGCCCCCGAGAGTGCGCGCCAGATCCCGATGAAGCTCGAGCTCTACCGCAAGAAGCGCGACGAAGATCGCACCAACGAGCCGTTCGGCGCCGATCCGCCGGAGGCAGAGGCGCCGACGTGGAGCGGCGCGTTCGTGGTGCACCTGCACGACGCGACACGGAAACACTACGATCTCCGGCTGGAGCGCGGCGGCGTGCTCCTGTCGTTCGCGGTGCCGCACGGGCCCAGCCTCGATCCGCTGAAGAAGCACCTCGCGATCCAGACGGAGGACCACCCGATCGAGTACCTCGATTTCGAGGCGGTGATCCCCGACGGAAACTACGGCGCCGGCCCCATGATCGTGTGGGATCGAGGGCGCGTCGCGTACCGCGAGGTGTCGGCGGAGGACAGCCTGAGGCGCGGCAAGGTCGACTTCGATCTGCACGGCTACAAATTGCGCGGCCGCTTCGCGCTCGTGCGCACGAAGGACAACCCGAAGCAGTGGCTCCTCTTCAAGAAGGACGACGCGTTCGCCTCGAAGACGCGCGACATCACCGCGTCGGAGCCGCGCAGCGTGCTGTCGGGCCTCACCGTCGAGGAGCTCGGCCGATCCGCGAAGATCGCAGGCGATCTGGAGGACCGCGCGCGCGCCCTGCCCGGCGCGAAGATCGGGCGCGTCGACGGTTCGAAGATGGTGCCGATGCTGTGCGCGTCGACGAACGTGAAGCTCGACGATCCGGCCTTCCTCTACGAGCTGAAGCTCGACGGGATGCGGGTGCTCGCGCAGAAGGACGGCGACAAGGTCGCGCTCACGAACCGGAAGCTGCGCGACTTCACCGCGGTGTTCCCCGAGATCGCGCGCGCCGTGACGGCCCTCCCCGCGAAGCGCGCGCTGCTCGACGGCGAGGTCGTGGCGTTCGACGGCGCGGGCCGGCCCTCGTTCGGGCGCGTGGCGCAGCGGCTCCACCTCACGCGGGCGCACGACATTCGGCTTCAAATGGCGGAGATCCCGTGCGCGTTCGTCGCGTTCGATCTGCTCAGCTTCGGCGACGTGGATCTGCGCGAGGCGCCCCTCATCGAGCGGAAGCGGTTGCTCCAGGAGCTGCTCCACGGCGCGGGCGTGATGCGGATGCTCGATCACCTGGAAGGCGACGGGCGGCCGCTCTTCGATTTCTGCCGCGCGAATCGGCTGGAGGGGCTCGTCGCGAAGCGTCGAACCTCGAAGTACGAGGCGGGGCCGCGGCGCGGCGGGGACTGGGTGAAGGTGAAGTGCGAGCGCGACGACGAGTTCGTGGTGGTGGGGCTCGCGCGCGGCGAAGGGAAGCGGAAGGACCTCGGCGCGCTGGATCTGGCGACGTACGAGGGCGATCGGCTCGTGCACCGCGGGAAGGTGGGCACCGGGTTCGACGACAAGACGATCGCCATGCTCCTCGAACGGCTCACTCCGCTGGAGGTGCCGGAGAAACAAGCCGTCGGGGAGTACATGCCCGCTCCTTCGGGGCGACTCCACATCAGGCCGGAGGTCGTCGTGAGCGTGCGGTACCTCGGCTGGGGGTCCGACGGGAACGCTCGGTTCCCTGTGTTTCGTGGGGTTCGCGAGGACGTGAGCCCGAAGGACTGCCACGCTCGGCCGCGGGACGACGAAGAGCAGGCGCCGCCCGCGGAGATCCGCGCCGACAGCGGTATTTCACGTGGGGAGTCGGCGCGACGCGAGGCGCCCCCCCAAAAAATCAACATCACCAACAAGACGAAGGTCCTCTTCCCCGAAGACGGGTATACCAAAGGCGCCCTCTGCGCGTATTACGAGTCCATCGCTCCGGCGATCTTGCCTTATCTGTACGAGCGGCCCGTCGCGCTGGTGCGGTATCCGGACGGGATCCACGGCAAGAGCTTCTATCAATGGAACGTGCCTTTGGGGGTGCCGAGCTGGGTCAAGACTGGCTACATGCCGCACGACGACGGGCAGGATCGACAGGTGTTCCTGATCAATGACGTGGAGACGCTGCTCGTCGTCGCGAACCTCGCCGCGATCCCGATTCACGTGCTCGCCTCCGTGGCCGGGGCGCGGGAAGAGTGCCAGTTCTTCACGGTGGATCTCGACGTCGAGCTGGCCACCTTCGCGGACGGGGCGATCCTGGCGCTGTCGCTGAAACAACTGCTCGACAGCATTGGACTGCCGTCCTTCCTCAAGACGAGCGGTCAATCCGGCCTGCACGTGCTCGCGCCGCTCGGGCCCGGCATTCCGTACGAGGCGGCGAAGACGCTCACGGAGCTGTGCGGGCGGCTCCTCGTGCAGAGGCACCCGGAGCGCGCCACGATGGAGCGCGTCATCGCGAAGCGCGGCGCCAGGGTGTTCGTCGACACCGGGCAAACCGGCCGTTCCCGCACGATCGTCGCGCCTTGGTCCGTCCGCGCCAAGCCCGGAGCGCCGGTGTCCATGCCATTGAAATGGGAAGAGCTGACTGTCAATCTCAATCCCGCGGAATTCACGATCAAGACGGCGCGCGCCCGGTTCGATACGACCTCCGATCCGATGTCCGCGCTGCTCACCACGAGGCCCGATGTCCTCTCGGCGATTGGCAAGCTCCAGGGGGAAGTGACCCGCGCGTCCGCCGGCAAGTGACGTTTTTTCCGGCGAAATGTCCCGGGCACGTGAAGTATGCTCGGGGCATGTCCGGCCTTCGCTTCTGGCAGTCTCCCCGCCGTCTCGCCGCGGCCGCTCTGCTCGGCCTCGCGGCGGCGTCGATCGGCGCGTGCGGCGCGCGATCCGAGATCTTGCAGCCCTACGCGGAGGGCGCCGGCGGAGGCGGCACGGGCGGCACGGGGGGCTCCGGCGCGACCGCCGGAACGGCCGGATCCGGCGCGACGACCACCACCACGACGACGACGACGACGACCACGACGACGACGACGACGACGACGACGACGACCACGGTCCCGCCGGAGGGGCTGTGCCCGTTCCTCCAGATCGCGGGGCCGTGGGCGTACCTCGACGGCGGGACGAAGAAGAACCAGCTCCACGGCAAGCTGACCTATTCTTCGGAGGACAAGCAGACCGTGACGATCGCCTCCGGCTGGCAGGTGACGCAGAACCCGAACGCGCCTATCGAACTCCGGCACACGTCGTTCACGCCGTGGGGCGATTTCCCCATCGGCGCGGGACTCAAGATCAGCAGTCTGGCCGACCTGGACGGCGGGAAGTCGTTCGCGGTCGCGCAGGGGCAGGGGAAGCATTTCGCCGCGCTCTTCAATGGGTTCGACTCGGGGGTGTATTACTCGCCCGATTTCCAGCCCACGAACGGCAACATCCCGCCGAAGACGTACCTGCCTGTCGCGGACAGGGCGGTGTTCCTCTCGGAGGTGCCTTTCGCGAATGGCCACCTCTTCGGCGCCGTGCAGAAGGATCCTGGGTTCGCGGAGCTCTATCTGGGCTATTTCCTCCCCTCGCAGACGACGACGGTGCCAGTCGCGTGCGCGGGCGATCCGGATCAGCTCCTCGGCGACTCGTTCTACATCAGCCCGTCCGGGTCGATGGTCGCGTTCACGAGCCCGGCGGCCTACCCCGAGAACGGCTGCAACCAGCCCAGTCCGGACGACGTGAGCTACCTCGTGACCGGCATCGCGAAGATGGATCCGGACACGTCGGAGCCCGTGATGACGACGGCCATGAGCTCGCCTCTCGGGACGTTGACGTACGACGTGCGCCTCGCCCCGCGGTCCGACGGCGCGTGGCTCGTGTGGAGTCAGAGCGACGGTATCCGCTTTCAACGGCTCGACGCGAATGGCTTCTTGACAGGCACGCCGAGCACGCTCAACGCGAGCGCCGTGCTGGGGAGCGTCGCGGTGACGAGCTTCGACAACTTCCTGGTCGTCGCGTGGATCCAGCCTGTCGGTCCGGACGGCGCGCGGCCCTTCGTGCAGGTGGTCACGCCGGACGGGACGCTCGTGGGGTCGATTCAGGTGCCCACGGACGGCAACGCCACGGGGCGCCTCACGCTCCTGTCCGCGCCGAACGCGCACCAGGCCGTGCTCGGATGGACGGAGACGGTGTTCGCGGACCCGGATCCGACGAACGGCTCGCAGATCCATTTGACCCGCGTCGATTGCGTGGGACCAACCTGACGATGGCCTCCCCGATGCGACACGCTGCCTCCTTCGCGACTGCCCTCCTCGCGACCGCGCTCCTCGTGGCCGGCTGCGGCGACTCCACACCTCCGTCGGGCTCGGCCTCCCACTCGGCCCCTCCCGCGACGACGACGCCCGCCGCCGCGCCGAAGCCGACAGGCCCTCTCATCGAATGGATGCCCGCGCCGGACGGGGATCCGGCCGTGATCGCGAAGGCCGAGGCGGAGCGCGCGAAGAAGGACGGGCGGGCGCTCATCGTGTACGTGGGCGCGACGTGGTGCGAGCCGTGCCAGCGGTTTCATCAGGCCTCCACGGCGGGGGAGGTGACAGGGGATCTGCCGCCGCTCCGCATGCTGGAGTTCGATCTCGATCGCGACGCCGAGAGGCTCGCCGCCGCCGGTTATTCGTCGAAGCTGATCCCGCTGTTCGCCGTGCCCGGACCGGACGGGCGCGGGACCGATCTGCGCATCGAGGGCTCGATCAAGGGCTCCGGCGCCGTGTCCAACATCGTGCCTCGACTGCGGGCGCTGCTCGCGCAGGCGAGAGGATCGTGAGGCCAGATATGATGCGATCGCGACGCGCCCTCTCCCGCTCTCCGCTCTCCGCGCTCTTCGTGGGCCTCTTCGCGACAGGGCTCCTCTCCTGCACGAAGCTCACGAGCCTGGACGAGCAGGTCTGCGGGAACGGCGTCATCGACAAGTCCATCGGAGAGGACTGCGACGGCCCCACGAGCTCCGAGTTCGCGTGCCGTCCGCCCGACGTGGACTGGCCCTGTTCACTCTCGTGCTCGCCGACCGGGACGTGCCCCACCGGCTACGGCTGCGGCGCGGACAACGTGTGTCGCCTCCCGCTCGGCACCTTCGCGAGCAAGGCGTTCGCGGTGGGCCCGTCGCAGGCGCAGGAGCTGTATTCTGGCAACTTCGACAACGACGGGCGGCAGGACATCCTCGGCGTGGAGCCCGGTCGCGCGCGCATCAACTTCGTGAGCGAGACAGGCATGCTCACGCAGACGTCGCTGCCCGTGCTGACGCGCCCGGCGGTGGGGCACCTCGGCCCGCTGGCGAACCCCGACAAGGGCTCGTCCATCGACACGACGGACGATCTCGTGGTGGCCCTCAACATCGGAGTCGGCGCCTTCCTCTCCAACGGGGACGAGACGTTCACGCCGACGACGTACGGCTCCATCGCGTTCGGCACCATCCCGCTGCCGATCGTGCCCGGAAAGCCCGCGGTGGAGAGCAACGTGGAGAAGGCCGTCCCGATCGCGCTGGAGGCGGTGCCGAGCATCCCCGGCGACGAGATCGGCGCGCTCCTCGGCGTGACCCCGACGGACGGCACCATCTCCAACGACGGCTTCTTCGTGGGCTTCAACGCGGCGGGGAACGGCGTCATCCTCATCGTGAAGGACGGCGCGCCGCTCCGGCTCGCGGGCCCGCCGGTGTGGACCGATTTCGACGGGGACGGCAGTCAAGACATCGTGTTTCCGGTGAAGCCGCCCGCGGGCTCTCCCCCCGATTTCCAGAGCAAGGTGAACGTCTACAGGACGGTCGTCCACACGGCGAACGGCGATGAATTGATGAAGGTCGGCAACGGAGTCGACCCCGTCATGGCCCAGATCGACGCCGGAGGCCCGGTGTCCGGCCCCGCGTTCGTGTACGACGTGAACGGGGACGGACACACGGATCTCCTGATCACCGTGAAGCTCGGCGGAAAGAGCGAGATCCACGTCGCGTACGGCCTCGGAGACGGCCGCTTCCACTCCCAGGTGCCGGACCCGCCGCCGGCCGTGCCGGACATGGTAGCGCTCTTGTATACACGGTCCGAGTCGTTCCCCATCGCGCTCGGCGACTACGACGGTGACGTGTACCCCGATCTCGTGACCTCGAAGGGCCTCTTCATCGGCAAGCCGGGCGCGACGATGCCGCTCGATCTGGAGCAGCTCTATCAGAGCAAGCGAGACTGGGTCACCGCGTACGTCACCGACATCAACGGCGACGGCCACCCGGACGTGGCGGCCTGTTCGGACGGCGCGCCCGACATCGATCTCTTGATCGGCAACGAGGACGCCTATCCGAACCCGCTCCAGATCTCCACGGACGGCACGGTCGCGAACCTCGTCGTCGGGGATTTCGACGGCGATCTCGTGAACGATCTGGCCTTCCAGGACGCGCTCAGCAGCCAGTCGAGCCTGCTGCAGGTCTCGTACGGTCGCACGTCCGGCGGCCCGGAGACGCCCGTGGAGATCGGCCGCTTCAAGGACATTCAGGCGATCGGCGCGGGCAACACGCTGGCCCTCGGCGTGGACTCGATCACCGATCTCGGCGTCATCAGCACCATCTCCGACGTGCTCAGCCTGAGCTTCTTCCCCGGCGCGGGGAACCGCCTGATGCAGACTCCCTATCTGCTCTCCACCAACGCCGACCCGGACAAGGCCGAGAACGGGAAGATCAACATCCCCCTCGCGACGCAGCTCGGGTTCCTGCGCGCGCGCGACGCGGCGAACGGGGAAGAGGTGGAGAAGGACGTCGCGATCATCGCGTATGCGCCGCCGGACATCACCCCGCAGGACGGCGTATTCGAGCAGACGCAGAAGACCCTGAAGGCGTTTCGACTCTGGGGCCTCTTCGGCGCCGGAGATGGCCTGTTCGAGGCGCAGGAGACGATCCACTGCAAGCTGCCGGAGGGCGCCGTCGCGCTCCCGCAGCTCTCCCTGGCGACGTCGATCATGTTCGAGGGCGCGGACCCCGCGAAGGCGGCGCCGACGTGGCTCGCGCTGCCGTTCGTGACGCTGCCTTCGCTGGAGTCGGGGTTCTCGATCACGACGATGGTCGCGTCCGCGACGTTCGACACCGACGCCGCCACGTGCGCCGTCGACGGCGAGGGCGCCCATTACACCGAGGAGGGACACGTCCTCTTGCGGACGCGGATGATCGACCTGAACGGCAATGGAAAGCCGGAGATCGTCGGCGTCCTGGCGACGTTCTCGGACGGGTATCTCCAGTCGCTCGTGCAGAGCAACTCGACGCCCGGGGAGGGCGGCTTTCAAGGCATCAAGGAGGCGCAGCTCGTCGTGGTGTGGGACGGCGACTTCGGGTCGGGGCCGACGATCTCGTTCTATCAGCCCGACGGCCAGCCGGCGGAGGTGAACGACTTCGCGGTGGGCGACATCGACGGGGACGGGCGGCCGGAGGTCCTCCTCGCGGGCCGCGGCCTCTCCGCGGTGTACTCGATCTCGGACGACGGAAAGAGCTTCAAGAACGGCCCGCCGCTGACGATCGACATCGCCGACGCGCGCGCCGTCACGCTCGCGGACGCGGACGGCGACGGGGCGCTGGATCTGGCCGTCTCCTCGGGCTCCCAGGTGCAGATCTACAAGGGCGACACGAAGGCGGCCGTCGACAAGGTGGCGGCCTCTGGCCAGTAGAGGGCCGCTGCTCGGGGGGGAGAGTGGCAGTTTGAAGAGTGGTAGTTACGAGAGTGGCTGTCTGGACAGCGCTTATCTGGTGAGCGTGACGCTGTCGATCTGCGGGTCGGTGCCGTCGGTGCGCAGCTCGTGGGCTTCGATCGTGAGCGTCGTCTTGTCGAACGTCAGGAAGGCGTAGGCGCCGATCGCGCCGTCCGCGTCGTAGCCGGCGCTCTTCGCGGTGAAGTCGGACGTGCCCGGGGCGTAGGCGTCCGCGCCCGCGCCCGCGCAGAGCAGGTACGTCGTCGCGCCCTTCGCGTCCTGCGCGAGCACCTTGTACGCGTCCGCGGGCCCTTGCAGAGGCAGGGAGCGCTCGTAGTTGTGGTCGTGCCCCGCCACGTCGAGGTCGACATGGTGCTTGTCGTAGAGAGGCATCAGCGCGGCGCGCCCGCGGAGCACGTCGAGGTCGTCTCCATGGTTCGCGGACGAGAACGGCCCGTGGTGGTGGAGCGTCACGAGCCAGGGCACGTTCGCGCGGTTCGCCTCCGCGGCCGCGAGATCCGCGTCGATCCAGGCGGTGAGCGCGTCCAGCTCTTCCTGCGCGGTCGTCGACTTGATGAAGTAGCTGTCGTCGATGACGGTGACGTGCACGGGGCCCGCGTCGAACGAGAAGAAGAGCTCCGCGTAGAGGGGATATTTCGCCGGCTCCTGCGGCAACACCATGTTTCCGAAGAAGGGAGTCGCCTGGTTGTCGTGGTTGCCGTTCGTGTTGAGCGTCAGCACCTGTCCCAGCGTCAAGAGGCCGCCTTTTTCGTCCTTCCAGGCCAGATCGAGCCACTTTTCCCACTCGGTCTGATCTTCGCCGAAGAGGACGGTGTCGCCCGAGAACAGCTCGAAGTTGACGCCCTTCTGCATCACCTTCTTTTGATAGAGGCGCCACGCGTCCCCGGCCTGTCCGCGCGCGTCCCCGTTGACGGAGAGGACCACCTTGTCGCCGCCGGCCGCCGGGGTCGTGGTGAACGAATAGACGTCGCTCCAGACCTCCTGTCCGGCCGGGCCGCCGCCGACGCGGTAGTAATACGTGGTGCTGGGGGTGAGGCCGCACAAGTATACTTCGTGCATTCGGGTGTCGCCGTGCCCGTTGACGAGGCCGGGCGGGGTGAGCCACGTGACGCCGGAGGCCGCGTTCTCTTTGGGCCACGCGGCGGGATCCGCGCTGGGGCCCCACTGAATCTGGCTCGCGAGGGTGCTCTCTTCCGTCTGCCAGCCGACTCCGATGCTCGTGGACGGGTCCGCGTGTCCGGGCGCGCCCGGCGTGACGTTGCCGCCGAGGCCGAGGCGCACGCGCTCGATCTTGGGGTCCGCCGAAGAGGCTGTCTCGTGAAGGCGCCAGTCGGTGTACTCCGGGCGAGGCATCAGCTCGAACTGGCATCCATCCGGCTTGTAGGGCGGGGCCGGCGTCATCGTGGTGGTGCCGCCGCCCGCGCCGCCGGTCGAGGAGGAGCCGCCGGAGCCGGAGCCGGAGCCGCCGCCGCACGCCGCGAGAGCCCCCACCGAGACGGCCGCGAACGTGCCAGTAAGCCACCTTGTCGAGATCATGACGCCGAGATTACAGCAACGGGTCCTCGCAGCGATAGGCGCAAAAACACCGGGGCAAAAATGACCACGGCCACCTGCGGGGGTCTCCCGAGGTGGCCGTGCAATGGAGATCTGGAGAGGCAGTTTGCCTCAGCCAGTGCCCTTCACTTCTTCACGTTCCAGAGCTTGTCGAAGATCTTCATCTCCATCGTATCGCCGTGGCACGTGCCGCACTCCTGCGACTTCTTGTCGGCGCGAGACATCTTCTTGACGTACTCGTCATCCATGTACTTGCCGACCGCCTTGAGATCCGAGCGGTTCAGGAACTTCGGCTTCCCCTGGTGGCAGGAGTCGCAGAAGATCGTGCCGGCGCCCTTCTCGTCCTTCATCTTCGCGACGAAGTCGTCCCACATGTGCGCGGCGATCTTCGTGTTGACGGTCTTCTTCTTGTAGTCGTTCTCGACGTGACAGCCCTTGCAGTCCTCGTAGCCGACGGCCTTCACGAGGATGGGCATCAGCTTCTTCTTCTGCCCGTCGCTCATCTTCTCGATCGAGGCGGGGAGCTTCGCGAGATCGAAGCCGGCCTTCTTGAGATCGTCGCCGAGCTTCGAGGCCATGATCGGCGGGGCCGGGGGCGCCGCAGCGGCCGGAGCCGCGGTCGTCGTGGGAGCGGCCGTCGTGGTGGGCGCCGCGCTCGCGGTGGACGTGGGCTCCGCCGTGGGGACCGCGGTCGTGGTGGGGGCCGCGGTGCCCGTGGGCTCGGCCGTCCCGGTCGGGGGCGTGTTGGCATCAGGCGTGGCAGGGCCGCACGCTGCGATGAGGCCCGTCAGAGACAGGGCGAGCGCGAGACCGATCGAACCGACGTATTTCATGCGACTCCTCGTTTGCTGCTGCGGAGGCCCGAATGGCTGGGAGATCCGTCTGGGACCTGAGACGCTCGACGCGCGCGCCGTGGCTCGTGTTTTCGAGGCTCTCTCGGCTACTCGAATTTGCCCGTCACCGAGAGGAAGGTCAGCTTGTCGTTCGTCTCGCGGAGACGCTGCGTCAGCATTCGGACGACGCTCCAGAGCACTTCGTACGCGAGGTCCTTGTGCAAAAACAAGAGATCTTCGAACGCGTCCTTCGGTAAAGCGAGCAGGCGGCAGCGCTCGTGCACCCGCGCGTCCGCCGAGCGGGGCGCCTCGTCGAGCAGCGCCATCTCTCCGAACACGGATCCCGGGCCGAACACGGCGAGCGCTTCCTCACCCATTCCGGGCACATCGCGGCTGATCCGCACCTTGCCTTCGAGGATGATGTAGAGCTTGTCGCCCGGATCTCCGTGCTGGAAGATCTTTGTGCCGAGAGCGTGAGACTCCTCGGTAGCGATACGGGAAATCAATTCCAATGCCCCGGGCGTGAGACCGGAGAAGATCTGGACTTTGCCGAGCTGCTGAATCCGCTGTTGGATGTCCACGGGGGGCCGCGCGGAGGATACCCGGATGGCCGGGGATTTCCCAACGAACGGCTCACGATTCGTTTGTGCGGTGAGGTTTCGGCCGCGATGGGTTAGACCTCGCTCCGAAAAACGGGCCCGAACGTGGATGCCCGTCGATCGGAGCAACGCATGTCCGGGGTCGTGATCATCGGCGCGCAGTGGGGGGACGAAGGCAAAGGCAAGATCGTCGACCTGTTCACCGAGCGCGCCGACGTGGTGGTGCGCTTCGCGGGCGGGCCGAACGCAGGCCACACGCTCGTGGTCGGCGGAGAGAAGCTGGTCGTGCGGCTCACGCCGAGCGGCGTGCTGCGGCCGCAGGCTCGCTGCGTGATGGCGCAGGGGATGGTGGTCGATCCGTGGGTGCTGCTCACGGAGATCGACATGCTGGAGGCGCGCGGCATCCGCACGGCGGGGCGGCTCTTTTTGTCGGACCGCGCGCACGTCGTGCTGCCGTACCACATCCTCGTCGACGGCCTCCGCGAGGAGCGCGCGCACGTCGGCGCCAAGATCGGCACGACGAAGCGCGGCATCGGCCCGGCGTACGAGGACAAGGCCGCGCGGAGAGGGCTGCGGGCCGGCGATCTGAGGGATCCGGCGCGCGTTGAGGCGATCGTGCGGACGGCGCTCGCGGGGTGGGAGCCGGTGCTGCGCGCGCTCGGCGGGGAGCCGCCGACGGTGGACGAGATCTTGTCGAAGCTCGGCGCGCTGTCGGAGCGCATCGTGCCGATGCTCGCGGACACGTCGCTGCTCGTGGACGCGGCGCTGCGCAACAACGAGCGCGTGCTGTTCGAGGGCGCGCAGGGGACGCTGCTGGATCTCGATCACGGGACGTACCCGTTCGTGACGTCGTCGACGGCGGTGGCCGCGGGCGCGTGCGTGGGCGCGGGCATCGGGCCGACGCGGGTGGGGCGCGTGCTCGGCGTGACGAAGGGGTACGCGACGCGCGTCGGCGAGGGGCCGTTCCCGACGGAGCTCTTCGACGCGACGGGCGAGCGCATCCGCACGCAGGGCGGCGAATTCGGCTCGGTGACGGGGCGGCCGCGGCGCACGGGATGGCTGGATTTGCCGGGGCTGCGCTACGCGGCGCGCGTGAACGGGCTCGACTCGCTCGCGGTCACGAAGCTCGACGTGCTGTCGGGGCTCGAAGAGATCTCGGTGTGCGTCGCCTACGACACGCCGCAGGGCCGCACGTCGGAGCTGCCGGTCGACGCCTTCGAGACGGCGACGCCCGTGTACGAGAAGCTCGCGGGGTGGCCGGCGAGCATCCGCGACGCGCGCACGATGGACGCGCTACCGGCTGCGGCGCGAGCGTACCTTCGTCGGATCGAGGAAGCGGTCGGGGTACCGATCGATCTCGTTAGCGTGGGGCCGGACCGGGACGCCACCATCGTCGTCCGCGAAGTCTTCGTCTAGATCCGGGGGGCCGTCCGCGTGCCCCCACGCGTCGCGATCCACCTGCACGCGCACGCCGAGGCGCTTCAACGCGTCCTCGAGCGTGAGCGCGGTCTGCATGAATTTGGGCTCCGCGCCCATCATCTGCAGCGTCATCGCGACCTCGGGGCTCATGCCGCAGACGACCGCGGGCGTGCCCATGATCAGCGCGGCCTGCGCGAGGCTCGACAGCACGTGCACGAGGTGGCTGTCGACGACGAGGATGCCCGACACGTCCAGCACGAGGCCCGCGGCGCCGGAGCGACGGATCTCTTCGAGCACGTCATCCATGAGGCGCGCCGCGACCTCGTCGCTGATGTCGCCCTGGAGCACGACGACGAGGCGCGACCACAGGCGGATGACGGGGACGCGCACGCGCTCGCGCTCGGCCGGGAAGGCGGACTGGGGACGATCGGATTGCATCAGACGATCACCTCTACCGTGATGGCGGTGCCGTTCCGCCCTGTGTCGATGTTGAAGGCGTCGGCGAGCCGCTTGGTGCCGAGGATGCCGAGCCCCAAGCCGGACCGGCTCTTGTACTTGCCGGCCAGGATCTCGGGGAGGTTGGGGATGCCGGGGCCCGCGTCGACCGCGAGCACCGTCACGCGCCGCGAGACGCCGGTCGGCGGGCGCAGCGTGATCTTCCCGCCGCCCGCATACAGCACCATGTTGCGGCCGAGCTCGCTCACGATGGTGACGAGCCGCTGCTGCGTGAGCGCGCGGGTGCCGAGCGCCTCGCAGATCTCGCGCGCCACCTGACGAGCGCGCGGGATGTCGTGCTCGTTGATCAGCGTGATCGTCATCTCGCGCGCGGCGGGCTGCTGCGGGCGTCCCGGGATCACCGCGCGCGGGAGCGCCTGCTGCGTGGCCGCGGCGATCGCGCGATCGAACTGAGGGATCGGCGTGCCCGTGGGCGGCGTGGGCCGGCGCTGGAACGCCGCGAGGCCGAGCTCGCGCGCGTCCGCGGGCTTCGGGGCGCGCGGGATCGCAGGGATCGCCACGATCGCAGGGCCGCGGCCGCCGGTGCGCGGAGCGAACCTCGCGCCCGTCGGGTACACGCCGCGGCTCAGCGGAGGCTGCTCGTTCGATGCGCGCGCGACCTCCGTGTCCCGGCGCGCGGCCTCCGTGGTGGGGCGCGCGGCCTCTTGCGTGTCGCGGAGCCCGCCTTCCCGAGCCGTCGGCATCTCGCGCGAAGGGATGTCCCGCGACGACGTCTCTCGCGCCGATGCCTCTCGTGACGACGTCTCGCGTGAGGACGGGCCCTCTCGCGAGGGCGGCACCTCGCGCGAAGGAGGCACGGGCTCACGCATGCCGAGGAACGGCTCCCGGCGTGACAGCGGGCCGCCGAACCCCGAAGACGACGGCGGGCCGCCGAGCTCGCGCGGGCTCGGCAGATCGCGCAGGCCGACGTCGCGGCGCGTGGGCGGCTGCTCTTCGCGCGGAGGCCACGGGGCGGGGCGCGGCTCCGCGGCCTTCAGCGAGCTCGACGGCGGGTCCTCCGCGAACGATCGGCTCGCGGGCGTCTCTTGATCGCTCGCGGCCAGATCCGTGATGCCGCGGAGGATCGGCGCGACGTGCTCGGGCGCGGCGAACAGGCGCACGCCGACCGAGATGCGATCGAGCAGGCCGTTCGGATCGGTCCAGCTCACGTCGGGGCCGGAGGCGGCCTCGCGGCGCGCGCGCTCGACGATGCTCCGCGCGATGATCGCGGGCACGTACTTCTCCAGCACGCCGAGGAGTCGGCTGTCCTGGATGTCGGAAGGATGGCGCCGCGCGCTCAAGCCGGCCTCACTCCTCCGGCGAGATGACGCGGTAACCCATCACGCGAAGGCTATAGCGCAGCCCTTCGCGGAGGCTCCGCATCGTCATGACGCCGCCGAGATCGACGCCGAGGTTCACGATGATCTGCGCGACCGCCGGCTGGATGCCGGTGATGATCCCCTGCGCGCCGAGCAGCTGCACGCCCTGCATCAGCCGCAGGATGTGATCCGCCGTCGCCGTGTCCACCGTGTCGACCGCGGTGAGATCCACGATCGCGATGCGCGCGCCGGTCCGCGCCACCGTGTGCAGCAGCGCCTCCTTCATCTCGGTCGCGCGCACGCTGTCGACGACGCCGACGATCGGCAGCGTCACGACGTCGTCCCACACCTGGATGATCGGCGTCGCCATCGCGGCGAGCGTCTCCCGCTGGCGATCCGTGTGCTGGAGCAGCTCCGTCTGGAGGCGGTGCGACTCCTCGAGCATGCGATCGCGCTGGTCCATCGCCTCGCGGTACGAGGTGACGTCGCGCGCGACCGCGTACGTGACGCCGTCGCCCTCGTGGTAGCTCATCGTCCACGCGAGCCAGAGGTAGCCGCCGTCCGCGCGCCGAAATCGGCTCTCCACGTGGGCCGTCTTGATCTGCCCTTCGACCACGAGCTCCAGCGTCTCGGAGTGACCGGGGCGATCTTCCGGGTGCACGTAATCGAGCACGGAGCAGCCGCGCAGCTCCTCGCGCGAGTAGCCGATGTCGTCGGTCCACGCGGGGTTGAGATCATGAAACCGCCCCTCGCGATCCACCGTGGCGAGCAGATCGAGAGAGAGATCGAAGAAATGAGCGAAGTCGATGGCCATCTCGGTCCTTCGGCGAGCCGCGCCCTGCGGGGGGGATCCTACTCGACGCAGACAGGAAAAGCGCGCGCGATCAGGGCACGAGCACGCGGAGCGCGCGCGGCACGACCTCGACGGTGATCGGCAGCTTGCCCAGCGGCTCCCCGTCGACGTCGAGGAGGAACGTGTCCTCGATCGCCTTATTTTGAAGCTCGATCGTGATCTTGTCGCAGGGGAAGTGCGCCACGTCCGGGCTCTTGAGGTGCGCGCCCGTGTAGATCCGCGACGAGGCGAGCGCGAACTTGAGCTTCGGCGCGTCCCCGAGGCTCACCACCTCGAAGCGACCGTCGAAGGCGTCCGCCATCGGCGCGACGTGCATGCCGCTGCCGAAGTATTGCCCATTGCAGATGGCGATGTTGCGCGTCGCGATATGCAGGACCCGCTCCCCGCCGCTGTCTCGCAACGTACACTTGAGCTTGCCGACCTCGCTCTCGACGAGGCCGCGCAGCGACGCTCCGAAATACGCGAGCGTGCCGCCCACGTGGCGACCCATCTGCGCGACGTAGCGATCCACGAGGCCGCCCATGCCGGCGGAGAGGATGTTGATGAACCAGGCGGATTTCTCGGTCCCGTCGAAGGCCTGGTACGTGAAGCGCCCGACGTCGACCTCGCGCGTGCGGCCGCCCGCGATGGCGCGGCAGTACGCGTCGAGCCGGTGCTCGATGCCGAGCGTGCGCCGGAAGTCACCGCCCGTGCCCTGACCGAGCACGCCGAGGATCGATCCGTCCTTGCCGCGATCGCGCGCCGCCATGAGGCCGCACGTCACCTCGTGGATCGAGCCGTCGCCGCCGACCGCGACGACCGTCTTGCGGCCCTCCATCGCGGCTTGCTCGGCGATGTCGGAGGCGTGGCGCGGGCCCTCGGTGAACGCGACCTCGACGGGGCCGACGATCTTCTCGATCGGCCCGCGCAGGCTCTCGAACAGCTTGCCCGTGCGACCGCCGCCCGAGCGTGGGTTGACGACGAACAGCGGCCTCTCGTCCGGCTTCATTCGCCGGATGTTGCGCGAGCCTCGCCCCCGACGGCAAGGCTCTTCCGCGGGGCCACCGGCCACACCACGCCGCGGTCGTACAGATCGGCGATCGTGTCGGCCAGCGTCTCGTTCGGATCGCGCGGCGCGAAGCCGAGCTCCTCGGTCGCCTTGCGGCTGTCGCAGTACCAGAACACCTGGCCCATCTCGGCGGAGACGCTGTCCATCTCCCCCTTCACCGGGAGCACCTTCTTCGCGTGATCGAAAAGGCTGGCGCCGATCTTCGCGAGCGTGAGGCCCTTCGGCGCGCGCATCGCGGGCAGCTCCACGCCGGAGATGCGCGAGAGGCGGCCGAAGAAGGCGGACATCTCCATGTTCGCGCCGGACACGAGGTACCGCGCGCCGGGCTTGCCGCGCTCCATCGCCGCGAGCATCACCGGGGCCACGTCGCGCGCGTCCACGAACGACATGCCGCCCGCGGGGATCACCGGCACCTCGCCTTCGAGGAACGAGCGCACGTCACCGGTGGACGAGCCGCGCAGATCGCCCGGCCCGAGGAGCAGCGACGGGTTCACGCTGACGACCGCGAAGCCCTCGGCGCTCGCCTCCAGCGCGGCCTGCTCGGCGTACAATTTCGAGCGGTAATAAGGCCATTTCGCGATCAGCTCGATCGGCGTCTTCGCGCGCTCGTCACGGACCTTCGGCTCCTTCGAGATCGCGACGGTGCCGCTCGTGCTCGCGAGGACGAGGCGCTTCACGCCCGCGGCCTTGCTCGCGGAGACGACGATCTTCGTGCCCTCGACGTTCGTGCGGTGCAGCTCCTCCGCGTCCTCGGCCTTGCGCGAGACCTTGCCCGCGCAGTGGAAGACGCCGTCGCAGCCCGCGGCCGCCGCGTTCACCGCGTGCGGATCGAGCACGTCGCCCTTCGCGATCACGACGCCGCGCTCCGCGAGATCGTCGGCGTCGCCGCGCACGAGCGCGACCACGTCGTGACCCTTGTCGCGGAGGTGCGCGACGAGGTGCGTCCCCAAGAAGCCCGTCGCCCCGGTCACCAGATATCGGCTCATCGTGTCACTCCGCGAGGGCGAAGACCTTCTGGAAGGTCTGCAAGAGAGAGATGTCGTTCGATTTGATGAGCCCCGTCATGAACTCCATCGGCGAGGGCATGTACGCCTCGCGGACGATCTTCGTGAAGATCTCCGGCGTGGTCTTGAGCACGCAGTCGGCGACGCCGCCCTCGGGCTTGCCCTTCTGCGCGCGGCAGGTCACCGGGTCGACGAAGAGCGTCCACTTCGCGTCGTCCCCGTTGCCGAGCGTGAAGTAGTACGTGATCGGCGTCGTCGCGCGGCCCGGCACGAACTTCTTCTCCAGGTCGCGGAACAGCCGCACGAGCGGGTGCTCCGGCGGCGCCTTCTGCTGCGCCTCCTCCGGCCGCATCGCCGCGAGATCGAGCACGCCGCCGTCGCGCAGCGCCGCGACCGCCTGGTGCGCGAGCTCCGCGATCTTCTTGCTCGCCGCGAGGTGCTTCATGCCCGCGGTGAGCCGCTTCAGATCCGACACCTGCAAGGGCGGCCCGATGCGCGCGGTGATCTCGCGCTTCGTCGGCACGCTGCGCCCCTTCGGCAGCGCCTCGTACGTGCCGCCGAGGTAGAGCGGCAGGATGTCGATCTCGTGGTGCAGCGCGAGGTAGCCGATGACGCTCTTGAACTCCTGGAGCGATCCGTCCGGCGAGCGCGTGCCCTCCGGGAAGATGAGCACCGTCTTGCCTTGCTCGATGATGTCGCCGGCCTGCCGCAGCGCTTGCCGAAGCCCGCCCTTGCGATCGAACGGCGCGAGGTTCGTGAAGTTCTCGAAGTACGCGCGGCGCCACTTGTCGCGCTCGAAGAAGTAGTCCTGCGCGGCCAGCGACACGAGGCCCTCGCCGTACGTGCCGAGCGCGTACTTCACGAAGCCCATGTCGAGGTGGCTCGCGTGGTTCGACACGACGATCGTGTTGCGGTTCTGCGGGATGAAGGCGCGCCCGTAGACCTTCGGCGCCATCACCTTGTCGTAGAAGCCCATCTGGAAGGTGGTGAGCACCTTCTTCGCCGCGTCCTGCACGACGCCGGGGAGCACGATCGGCTCCTCCTCTTCCTCTTCTTCCTCTTCCTCGACGATCGGCTTCGCGAGCGACGAGTCGTGCACGAGCTGCGACAGCTCCGCGACCGTCTCGACGCGGCCCAGCTGCGACGTGTCGATGGAGTGGCCGACCATCGCCTCGATCGCGACTTGCAGCTCCACGGCCATCAAAGAGTCGATCCCGAGGTCGCCGCGCAACGTCATGGTCGGCAGGATGTCCGCCGCTTTTCGGTGCGTGAGCGATGCGATCGCGTGCGCCACCTGCGCGCTGCGGCCCGCTCCGGCTTCGGGCTTCGGCGCGGCGATCGCGGCGGAGAGGCGCTCCAGAATTCCGGCGACCTCTTTCCGTTTCACCTTGCGCGTCGCGGTGCGCGGCAGGTCCGCGTCGTAGAGGTGCACCACCGACGGCTGCTGGCCCTTCGGCAGCTTCTGCATCGCGTCGCGGAGCGCCCGCATCGAGCGCTCGTGCCGCAGCGCGCGCGCCACCGTCGTCTCGTTCGTGAGCGCGTCGCCCTCGGGACGCTCCGGCACCGCGAGGCAACCGACGCGCTCTCCGCCGGAGCCGTCCGGCACGCCGACGATCGCGAGCTCCTTGATGTTCGTGATCTTGCCGAGCGCCGTCTCGACGTCGTCCGGGTACACGTTCTCGCCGTTCGTCGCGACGATCACGTCCTTCTGACGACCCACGATCGTGAGGCGGTTCTTCTTGTCGAGCTTGCCGAGATCGCCGGTCTTGAGCCAACCGTCCACGAGCACCTGGCTCGTCGCGTCCTCGTTGTTCGCGTAGCCCGCCATCACGTTCGGGCCGCGCGCGAGCACCTCGCCCACGCCCTTGTCGTCGGGGTTCTCGATCTTGATCTCGACGTTGGGGATCGCCTTGCCGACGTTGCCGGGCTTCGCCTTGAGCGAGGCCTTCGCGACGGTGAGCACCGGCGACGCCTCCGTGAGCCCGTACCCTTCCGCGAGCGGCAAACCGAGGCCTTGGAAGAACTCCGCCGTCTGCTTCGGGAGCGCCGCGCCGCCGCTGATCAGGTAGCGCGGACCGCCGCCGAGCGCGTCGTGCACGTCGCCGAAGAAGAGCCGACCGAGGTTCATGCCCGCGGCCTGTCCGAGCGAGCGGTTCAGCTCCAGCGCCCAGTCGAACGCGCGCGACGCGAGCGGGCCCTGATCCTTCACGCGCTGGTTCACGCGCCGCTCCAGCATCTGCCAGAGCGCCGGCACGCCGACCATCGCCGTCACGCGCCCCTTCGTGAGGCCCTCCGACAGCTTCTCCGACGTGAGCTCGTCGAGGTACAGGATGCGCGCCCCGCGCGAGAGCGGCAGCAGGAGGCCGCACGTGAACTCGAACGTGTGGTGCAGCGGCAGCACGGAGAGCACCCGATCGCGCTCGGTGAGCGGGAAGATCGGCGCGAGCGCCGCGATGAGCGACGTGAAGTTCCCGTGCGTCAGCATCACGCCCTTCGGCTCGCCGGTGGTGCCGCTCGTGTAGATGATGCTCGCGAGGTCGGAGCCCTGCGGCGTGTACGAAGGCTCCGTGATGACGGCCTCCTCCGCGGCCGTCGGCTCCTCCACGAACGTCACGAGGTCGAACGCGCTCAGCATCGGCAGCGCGCGGCGCACCTGCGCCTCGCCGTTCTTCGCGGCGGTCTCGTCCCACAAGGCGACGCTCGCTCCGGCCGCGCGCGCGATGTTCGCCATCGCCGAGCCGTCCAGATCCGGATCCACCGGCACCGCGACGGCGCCCGCGCGCAGCACGCCGAAGTACGCCATCGGCCACGCCGGGTGGTTCTTCGCCGAGATCAGAACACGATCGCCGGGGCGCACGCCGAGCAGCGCGAGCCGCGCCGCCACCGCCCGCGAAGCGGCCTGCCACTCGCGGTACGTCGTGCGCGAGAGACCCTCTGTTTCCAGCCTCTGCAGCGCGACCGCGTGATCGTGACGCTCCGCCATCTCGTCGAGCAGATCGACCAGGTGATCGTACGGACGCAGCGCCGCGATCTCCTTCTTGAGCCGCTCGTCGAGCTCCGGGAACACCCACTTTTCGAGCCCCGGCAGGTGCACGCGCCACATCCAGTCGCGCCAGTCGAACGACTCCGGGTACCACACGAACTTCGCGCGCTCCTCCGGCGGCATCCGCGCGAGGGCGTCGCGCGTGCTCGCGCACGAGAACACCCAGTCGGCCTCCGCGGTGAACGGGAGGAACATGTCGATGATGTTGCCGAGCTTGTCCTCGGTGCGCGCGGCCTTCTTCAGCGCGGCGGCGGCGGGCTTCGCGACGGGCGCGAGCGGGCCGATCTTCACGCGGTCGAGGACGGACGCGACCCCGCGCATGGCCCCGGCGATCGCGTGCGCGCCGTGCGCCTCGTACTCCTTCTTGGACAGGCTCAGCGGCTCGAAGCGCGACTGGATGCGATCCATCAGCGTCGACTTCTTCCCCTCGAAGACCTGGCGCCGTTTGTAGAGGCCCATGATCTCGAAGTACCGCGGCATCAGGCACGGGTTCGAGTCGGTGGTGCCGTACTGGTAGACCGGCTTCTGCGTGCCGTCGAGCAGCTCCGCGAGCGACGCGAGCATGCCGGCGCACACCATGTCGACGGGGATGATGTCGAGGTGCACGTTCTTGTCGCCGGCGAACTGCATCTGCCCCTGCGCGGCCATGTAGAGCAGCGGCGCGGAGGTGTTGATGCCCTCGTTCCAGCCCGCGAACGGGAACTCCATCGACGACTCGACGACGGCGGGGCGCGCGATCGTGAACGGCACGCCGGAGGCCGCGAGCACCTGCTCGCCGATGCTCTTCGTGTACGTGTAGATGTTGGTCCAGCCCCAGAAGTGCGCGCGCTCCTTGCCGGCCTCCATGAGCTGGTGCTCGACGAACTTGCGCTTCACCTTGGCGAGCTCGTCGTCGAGGGCGGCGCCGCGGCACGGCTCTCCGCGCTGCTTCAAATTCTCCTTCGCCTGATCGAGGAACGCGCTCTGCCGGAACGCGTCCTCGCAGCGCTGCCGGGCCTGCTTCACGAGGTCGAGGCACTCGTCGATCTCGCGCTGCGGATCCCAGTGCGATCGGTCGAGCGTGCGCCACGGGGAGGACGCGCCGAACCACGTCTCGCCGGTCGATCGCGGGAACGGCACCTCGCGCGGGTCCACCTCTTCGATGAGGCCGGAGCGGTAGCCGGCGACGTAGCAGGTGCTCGTGTGCAGCACCTTGGCGCCGAGGCGCTTCGCGAGCCCGACGAGGTTGTTCACGCCGAACGCGTTCACCTCGAGCGCCTCGTCGAGCGGCGGGTTGAAGTCGACGACGCCGGCCACGTTCACGACGGCCTCGCACTTGCCGACGAGCGACGCGATGATCGCCTCGTCGATGCCGAGGTCCTTGCGGGTCACGTCGCCGGCGATGGGCGTGATCTTGTCCTTCAGCAGCTGCTCGAACGCGGCGCCCGGGAACTTCTCGCGGAGCGGATCGAAGACGGGGGACGTGGCGATCTGCGCCCAGAAGCGCTCTTCGGGGCTCTGATCGCGCCGCGGGCGGACGAGCAGGTGCAGGTGCCCGATCTCGGGGAACCGATCGAGCAACATGGCGAGCCAGACCTTCCCCAGGAACCCGGTTCCGCCGACGACGACGAGCCGAGCGCCGCGGAAGATCTGCGATGGCAAGAGCGGCGCGGCGTCGCTGGAGGGGGCGCTGACACTGAGATTATCGACCATCGAACGTACGCTCCGAGCTTCACGATCGGCGGGGTCCCGCGCGCCGTCCCCGACGTCGAGGACCCGCGGAGGTGGCCGCCGGCACAAAAATCAGCGGGACCATTTCCGCCTGCGCCTTCCGAGTCAAGCAGGAGCGTGCGCGTATCATTTTTCGCGCCGAAAGACGCCGCCCAGTCGGTGGCGACGACCCGATCAGCTCGCGGCTTCGGCCTTCGCCGGGGCGGTCTTCGCCGGCTCCGATTCGATCGCCGCCGCGAGCATGCCGAAGATCAACCAGACGTGCCGCATGTCCTCGAGCGAGCACGAGAAGGCCTGGTACACGATCACGAGCCACGCGCCGAACAGGGCCGTTCGCACGATCGCCTTCGGATCTGCGGATTTGGCGAGAGGGAAGGCGCCGCGCGCGAGGTAGGCGAGGACGCCGAGGAAGATCGCGAGGCCGACGATCCCCTTCTGGCCCGCCACGTTCAGCCACGCGTTGTGCGGATCCGTGAGGTGCTCGTGCGCGCCCTGCGCCGTGACGTACCGCACGTCCGCGAGCTGCACGCCGAGGCCGTTCCCGAACACGGGGTGTTTCATGAACGTGCCCCACGCGCTGTTCCACGTGAGCCACCGCGGACTCGCCTCCACGATCCAACCCGCGTCCGTCTTCTTCGGGTATCCCGCCGTGTACAGGCCCAGAAGCACCGCGAACGCAATGCCCAGCGGCAACAGGGCTTTCAATGCCTTGCTCTTCTGCGTGGCCGATTGAAATTGCCAGGTAAACACGCCGATCGCGAGCGCAAGGCCGCCGAGGGCCGAGGAGAGGGTGGGGAGGGACGCCGCGCACGCGAGGAGGCCCGCAATGAATGCGATCTTGCGGTGTCGCTCCGAGATCGCCGCGAGGCCGAAGGACAGACAGGCGCTCATCGAGAGGTAGTTGCCCGTCATGTTGCCATTCAAGAAGAAGCCGCGGACTCGGGGGTAGTTACCTCCCGGGAGACTGCCACCCTTCCAGAGGATGGGGTTCACGTCCGGGTCCTTGAGGCCGATCAGATAAAAGGCCACCACCGAGAGCAGGATGGCCGCCGCGGTGAACGTGGCTGTCCCCGTCCAGACGAGGAAGGTGCGCCGCACGTCGTCCAGAGAGCGCACGAGCTGGTAGCTCAGCACCCCGAGGCCCACGAGATAGAGCTCGATGACGACGCGGCTCACGCTGCGCTGCGGGGCGAGCGCCGTCGCGATCAGCGCGCCCGCGAAGTACACCGCGAAGATCGGCAGCGACCGGCCGCGGCGGAGCGTGTGGCCCCCGAGCGCGAGCGACGCCACCCACGCGAGGCCCGCGAGCGCGAAGAACGCGTCCGACGGCTGCACCACCGAGCCGAGGAGCCGGAACGTGAACGGCTGCATGAACGGCGTCACCGCGACGCCCCCCAGGAAAAGGAAGGTCGCCGCGGCCGCCACGGTGCGCGAAAGGCCGGCAGGCGGAGCGGTCGGCTCGACGGTGGTCGTCATCATCGCGTCCTTAGTCGCATCCGGACGCGCAGACGATCAGTCTTACGGTCAGCTCTCGGACTGCGTGGTCGGGAAAGGAGCCGGCTCCGCGTCCTCGGGGTTCGACTCGTCGAGGCCCTGCGCGAACTCCTCCTTCGCGCTCGTCACGACGTAGGGGCCGCCCTCTTCGTCGGGCGCGTTCGGATCGCTCTCGGCCTCCGTGTCGCGCTCCAGGCCGCTCGTCACGTTGTGCAGGAAGGTCTCGCCGAGACCCTCCACGACGTCGTCATCGCTCTCGGGGCGGTCGAGGAAGGCGTGCGCTTCCTGGTCCGCGCGCTTGCGGAGGCGACCGCTCTTCTCCAGGAGATCCGCCTGGTACGCAGGGTCGACACGGCCACCCGGATCGCGGCGACGCACGCCCTTCGGCGTCGGCGCGGTCTCGGCGACGGCCGTCTTCTTCGCGGGCTTCTTGGCGACGGCGGGCTTCTTCGCGACGGGCTTCTTCGCAGGAGCCGCCTTCTTCGCGGGGGCCTTCTTCGCGACCGGCTTCTTCGCAGGAGACTTCTTCGCGACAGGCTTCTTCGCGGGGGCCGCCTTCTTCGCCGGGGCCTTCTTCGCGACGGGTTTCTTCGCGACGGGCTTCTTCGCGGCGGGCTTCTTCGCGACGGGCTTCTTCGCGGGGGCCGCCTTCTTCGCCGGAGCCTTCTTCGCGACGGGCTTCTTCGCGGCCGTCTTCTTCATCGCGGGCTTCGCGGCGCGCTTGGGCTTCTCGGGGTTCTTCGCTTTGCCTGCCATATGACGCTTGCCTCGGTCGGCTCGCTTCGCGAGCGTGCGCCGGCGGCCGACCTCTCGGGGGAGTCTCGTGTCTACCTACCCACTGCAGCGCCCCACCGCAAACGCAACTTGCGCGAGCTTTCGCGGCGAGAGGCCGACGCGGTCGCGCGCTCGGGGGGCCTTGCAGTCGAAGACGCCAGCGCGGATGCTGCGGGCGTGCCCGGTCCCGCGCTGCCGCTCCTCGCCTCGCATCGAACGTCCCTGGAGACGTGCGTGTACTGCCCCAAGCTCTGCCGCGGGGCGTGCCCCGTCTCCAACGTGGAGGCGAGCGAGACGGTGATCCCGTGGGGCAAGATGAGCACCGCCTACTTCGCGCTGCGCGGCGACGTGCCGTTGGATCGCGGCCACGCGGCGACGGCGTGGGCGTGCACCTCTTGCTACGCGTGCCGCGACACGTGCGAGCACAAGAACCCGGTCGCCGACGTGCTGATGGACGCCCGTGCAGAGGCCTTCGCGAAGGGCGTCGCGCCGGCCCCCGCGAACGAGCTCAGCGCGCGCTGGTT
The DNA here is from genome assembly GCA_046351455.1 of Polyangiaceae bacterium. Classification (GTDB taxonomy): domain Bacteria; phylum Myxococcota_A; class Polyangia; order Polyangiales; family Polyangiaceae; genus JADJRH01. The sequence continues at coordinate 557,879 of JAXLYM010000002.1, read as the reverse complement.
CGACCGCGCCGCCGAGACGTCGGAGGCCATCGACATCCTCGCGACGCAGACCGACACGGACCGATCGACGCTCGACGACGCGGCGCTCCTGATCGGCTGCGGGTACGCGCGTCGCGCCCCCGACGTGGCGCGCGACGCGGTGCACGCGACGGCGGCGCTCACGTCCGCGAAGGTGCGGCCGGTGCGCGCGTGCTGCGGCCTGCCGCTCTTGCAGGCGGGCGATCGCGAGGGCTTCCTCGGCGCGGCGAAGCGGCTCGCGGCGGAGGTGGCGCGCGCCCCGAAGGTGATCGTCGTGGACCCGGGCTGCGCGCAGACGTTGCTCGTCGAGTACGCCCGCGCAGGCGTCGCGCTCCCGAAGGTGGAGCTGTTCGTCGATCTCGCGGCGCAGCAGAAATCGAGGCTCCGGCAGCTCGACGGGACGGAGCTCGCGGACGACGGCTCCCCGCATCGGCACGTGCGCTGGCACGATCCCTGTCAGCTCGGCCGCGGCCTCGGCCGCTTCGAGGAGCCGCGCGCGGTGCTGGAACGTGTGGCGCCGGGCGCGCGCGGCTTCGTGCGGGAGCGCGCGGCCGGTGAGTGCTCGGGCGGCGGCGGTTTGTTGCCGATCACGCGGCCGGAGACGTCGCGCGCGATCGCCGAGCAGCGCATCGCGGAGCACCGCGGGGCCGGGGGCGGCGTGCTCGTCACGCACTGCGCGGGCAGCTTGCATCGGTTCCGCACCGCGGGGGAGGCGGCGATGGACCTCACGACGCTCGTCGCGCGGGCGCTTCGATCGAAGGGTCGCTGATGGCGGAGCCGGCTCGTCGTCGGCGCACGGTCGCGGCGCGCATCCTCGCGAGCTACGTGGTCGTGCTGGCGGCGCTCGCGTTCACGATGGGCTGGAGCGCGCTCGCGCTGCGGGCGGCCGCGCGGGACGCGGAGGTGCTGCGCGCCGGGTACGTGCCGCTCCTCGTGAAGATCGGCGAGGCCCTCGCGGAGCAGAACGTCGTGAGCGCGCAGCTCAACCACGTGACGTCGGCGAAGAACCCCGGCGACGTGAAGGAGTGGCTCGCGGCGGAGCGGAGGGCCCGACCGGCCGCGTTCGCCGCGATGCGCGACACGGCGGAGAGCGGCCTCGCGCGCGCGAAGGACCCTGCGGTGCACGCGTTCGGCGACGAGGCGGCGCAGGAGATCTCCGCGATCGACAAGGCGCTCTCCGCGGATCCGGAGCGCTTCCAGCGGATGTTCTCGGCGCTCGCGGCCGGTGACAGCGACGCCGCCGAGCGCGCGCGGAGCGACATCGTGAAGCGCGAGGCCGAGGGCGCGCAGCGCCTGCGCGCGCTGAAGGCGAAGGTCGAGGAGCGCATGGAGCAGCTCACGGCGCTCGCGAGGACGCGCGAGGTGCGCTCGACGCAGTACCTCGTGGCGCTGGTGGCGCTCGCGCTCGGCGTCGGCCTCGGCATGTTCTTCTACGCGCGCCGCGTGCTCGGCCCGCTCACGAAGGTGACGGCGCGCGTGCGGGCCGTCGGTCAGGGCGATCTGACGCCGCGCGAGGTGGTCGCGACGGACGACGAAATCGGCGAGCTCGCGAAGAGCTTCGAGGGCATGGTCGCGGCGATCCAGCGCGCGCGGTCCGAGCTCGTGCAGGCGGAGCGCCTCGCGACGATCGGCAAGATGGCCGCGCACATCACGCACGAGATCCGCAACCCGCTGTCGTCGATCGGCCTCAACGTGGAGCTGCTCGAAGAGGAGATCGGCGCGCGCGGCGACAAGGAGAGCGCGGCGTTGGTGACGGCGATCAAGGCCGAGGTGGACCGCCTCTCGCGCATCGCGGAGCAGTACCTCAGCGTGGCGCGCCGCCCGCGCCCGCACTTCGAGCGCGAGCGCCTCGACGACCTCGCGCGCGAGCTGCTCGCCTTCGTGGAGCCCGAGCTGAAGAAGGCGAACGTGCGCCCTCACATCGAGACGGACGACGCGATGCCCGAGGTCGACCTCGACGACGCGCAGCTCCGCCAAGCGCTCCTGAACCTGGTGCGCAACGCCCGCGAAGCGATGCCCGAAGGCGGCGACCTGCACGTGAAGGTGCGCACGATCGAGCCCGCCGCCGTCGAGATCGTCGTCGAAGACACGGGCGTCGGCATCCCGGAAGAAGTGATCGGCAGCGTCTTCGACCCGTTCTTCACGACGAAGGCGCGCGGCACGGGCCTGGGCCTCGCGGTGACGCGCGAAATCATCGAAGCGCACGGAGGCCACATCTCCTGCGAGCGCCGAAAAGAAGGCGGAACACGCTTCCGCATCTGGCTCCCGAGAGCCGCCGTCGGCACCCCCTCCAGCGACGACGTCTAGGCTGTCAGTGCGCGAAGCGGTGCACGAGCCACTGCACCACGAACACGATCCCGAAGCCGACCACCGCGAACGCGAGCGCGCCCAGCACGAACACCGCGACGCTCTGCTTCTTCTCCGGCTTGCGCTCCTTCGGGCGGTAGACCGTCGTCTTGTCCTGGCTCGCGGGGATGCTGGACGACTCGTCCGGCAGGCGCATCGTCGAGAGCTGCACCGGGCCGTTCTGACGGATCGGCGCGAGGCCCATCGAAGGCTGCGATCCAGGCTGCTGCGTGAAGTTTCCTTGCGCGGCCGCCACGCCCGGGAACGGCGTCGGCACCTGCGCGAGGTGACCGCTCTGCGAAGGGGACGTGGTAGGCGGAGGCGACGACGGGTGCAGGTTCGGCGAGGACGGGTGCCCCGGCGGCGAGCTGCTGTGCGGCGTCGCCATCCCCGAGGCGGGCGTCGGGTGCGCGATCGCCGAGGAGGGCGGCGGCGGCACGCTCGGAGCCTTGTTCGCGTTCGCCGCGTACGGACCCTGCGGACCGTGCACGTGCGCCGACGACGGCGGGTGCCCGTGCGGCGACACCGGCGCGGCCGTCGAGCGACCGGACGGCTGCGCGGAGGGCGTCGTCTGCCGCCGATCCACCGAGATCGGGTGCTGCAGCACCGGCACCGACTGCGAGTGCCCCGGCGGGTGCAGCGGCATCTCCTGCGAGAGCGCGTGCGTCCCGTGCGCCGGCGAAGGATGCGCGCCGTGCGAGTGCGGCGCGTGCATCACTTGCCCCTGCGCCTGCGACGAGACGTTGCGCAGATCCCCCTGGCTCGCCTTGCGCGCCTCCGCGACGGCGACGGCCTGCTGCACCACGCTCGGCGGCAGCACGCGCGTCCCCTGCGGGCCCTTCCGCTCCGTCGACGACTCGGGCTCGCGCGTCGGCGTGGACCGCAGCTCCTGACCGCGCTGCGCGACGCCGGAGGGCGTGGGCTCGTTCGCGCCGCTGAGCTTCGGGTTCACGAGATCGATGTGCGAGTGATCCGTCGTCGTCTCGGTCGGATCGTCGAGCCGCGGCAGCGCGCCGGGCCGCACCGGCTCCAGCGTGCCCGCCGGCACCACGAGCGCGGGCGGCGACATCCCCGTGCCGCGCCACTGCGAGCCGGGCCCTTGCAGATCACGCGCGGAAGGCGCCTGCGCTCCAGGGTTGCGCGACGACACGTTCGGCTCGCGCACCGTGGCCGGCGGCCGGTCGCGATCCCGCTGCGACGCCACCTGCGGCGCGAAGTTGCCGGTCGGCGCGCGTCCGGCCGCGGGCAGAGGCGCCGGCGCCTGCGCGGCCCCCTGCGCGTTGAGCTGCTGCGCGAGCCTGCGCAGGTTCGGATCCGACATCGACGTCGCGCGCCGCGACTCCGGCACGCGCAGCGATTTCAGCGCGCGCCATTTCTCCAGCGCGTCGAGCGCGTTCTGGAAGCGATCGGCCGGGTTCCGCGCGAGCCCCTTCGCGACGAAATCCTCCAGCGACGGATCCACCGGGTGGCCGAGCGCCTCCGACAGCGGCCGGGGGTTCGTCTTGCTCTTCAGCTCCACCATCACGAGGATGTTGCGCGCGACGTACGGAAGCTGCCCCGTGAGCGACTGGTAGATCATCGTCGTCGTCGCGTAGATGTCCGCGCGGTGATCGACCGTCTTCGCGCGGCCGATCTGCTCCGGCGGCATGAACGAGAACGTGCCGAGGCTCTGCCCCATCTCGGTGAGCGTCTCGCCCCCCATCTCCTTCGGCAGCTTCGAGATGCCGAAGTCGAGGATCTTCACGCGCTGGTGCCCGTCCGGCCGGCGCTCCAAGAACACGTTCGAAGGCTTCAGATCGCGGTGGATGATGCCGACCTTGTGCGCGTCCGAGAGGCCGACCCACACCTCTTCGATGATCGGGTGCAGCTCGTCGAACGGGATCGGCCCGGTGCGCTTCAGCCGATCGATCAGCGACTCGCCTTCGAGCAGCTCGAAGACGATGACGATGCCGTGCTCGGTGTCGTCTTCGACGTCGAGCACCTGCGTCACGTGATCGCTGTTGATCGACCCCGCGGCGCGCGCCTCGCGACGGAAGCGCTCCACCGCGGACTGCTTCGATTTCGAGTCGGCGCGGAGCAGCTTCACCGCGACCGGGCGGCCCGTCCGGATGTTCTCCGCAGCGAACACCTCACCCATCCCGCCACGCCCGATGGCGCGGGAGATCCGGTATCTGTTCGCTACGACCGTTCCGGGCTCGATGTCCAAGACCGCCCTCGAGTCCGCCGCGCCGAGAAAGCGCCGCGGGCTACGTCAAAAATGACCCACGGCGGTGACGCCGCCCACGTTCGGCCCGATGGCCGGGGCGACCACGAGGCCGGTCTTGGCGGGGCCCTCGGCGTTCACTTTGGGCCGGGTCAAGTAGAGGACGAGCGTCGTCACGCCCGCGATCGCGGTGGCGCCGAGGCTGATGTCCGCGACCAGGTTCATCGTCTGCACGTTGCTGCGCGCGCCCGCGAGATCCTTCACCGTGCCGTTGTCCACGCATTTGCCGTCGACGAACGTGCACCCCTTGTCGAAATCGCTCTTCGCCGCGCCCGCGAGCCCCATCGTCACGCCGGTGCCGACGGCGAAGAGCCCCGTGAGCCCGAGCGTGACCCACACGGACATCGGCGTGGGACGCGTCGCGCCCGGCTGCTCTCCGGTGCTCGTCGCGGTGGCGGTCGCGGTGGCCGTCGCCGTCGGCGCGACCGTCGCGGTGGCCGTCGCCGTCGGCGCGGTCTGCAGCTTCGAGAACTCGAACGTGTGGTCCATCGTCTGCCCGTTCGTCAGATCGACCTTCCACGTGATCTCTTTCCCGTCCTCGGTCGTGGCGGTGATCGCGTGCGAGCCGGGGTGGAAGCCGATCTTGATGCCCGCGCTCGTCGCCGCGTAGCGGTTCGACACGGGGAGGCCACGCGACGGCGTGCGCACGTCGACGAGCTTCGCGGTCGGCACGTCGAGCTTGATCGTCACCCACGCGACGGCCGCCTCGAGCGCCTTCATGTCGTTCTCGATCTGCGTCTTCTCGTCGGCGCCGAGCTTGTCGCTCATGCCCGCGAGGACCTTCTTGTAGTCGAGGTACGCCTCCCCGTCCTTCTCCAGCTCCAGGGCGCACACCGCGCGGTTCTTCAGCGCGTTCAGCGAGCCCGACAGCTCGTACGCCTTGTTGAACTCGACGTACGCCTCCTCGCACTTGTGGCCGCTCGGATCGTTGTAGAGCGCGGCGCCCGCCTGCATGTGCTTCTTGGCTTGTTCGATCTTCGCGGGATCCGCCGCGGGAGGAGGGCCGTCCGCCAACGCCTGCGAGCCGCAGAGGAGCGGCCCGGCAAGCACGAGGGCGCCCACGAGGGCGACCCTCGACCACCGATGGAGAGAGGTCATGGGCGCGAGCGTAACCCGTGAGCCCATCGCGGAAAAGAGCCGAAAATACGGGAGCGGGTCACTCGTCTTCTTTTCGCAATTTGGCCAGGACGTTCAGGTCTTCGAGCGTCGACGTGTCGCCGGTGGACTCGCGGCCGGCCGCCACGTCCTTCAGCAACCGCCGCATGATCTTGCCGCTGCGGGTCTTCGGCAGCCCCTCGGTGAAGCGGATCATGTCGGGCTTGGCGAACTTCCCGATCTCCTTCGCCACGTGGTCGTTCAGGATCGCCTGCAGCTCCGCGCCCGCCCCGAAGCCGGGCCGCAGCGTGACGAACACCACGAGCGCCTGGCCCTTCAAATCATCCGGCCGGCCCACCGCCGCGGCCTCCGCGACCGCCGGGTGCGACACGAGCGCGCTCTCGATCTCGGCCGTGCCGATGCGGTGACCCGCCACGTTGAGCACGTCGTCGATGCGCCCGACCACCCAGAAGTAGCCGTCCTCGTCCGACCGCGCGCCGTCCCCCGTGAAATAGCAACCCTCGATCTCGCTGAAGTACTGCCGCTTGAAGCGATCGTCATCGCCCCAGATCGTCCGCATCATCGAGGGCCAGGGCTTCTTCAGCACCAGCATCCCGCCCTGGTTCGCGCCGACGGGCGTCCCGTCCTTGTGCACCACCTGCGCCTCCACCCCGAACATCGGCAGGCCGGTGGATCCAGGCTTCGAAGCGCTCGCGCCGGGCAGCGTCGTCATCATGATCGAGCCCGTCTCCGTCTGCCACCACGTGTCCACGACCGGGCAGCGCCCGCCGCCGATGTTCGTGTGGTACCAGACCCAAGCCTCCGGGTTGATCGGCTCACCGACCGTGCCCAAGAGCCGCAGGCTCGACATGTCGCTCTTCTTCGGGATGTCGTCGCCCTGCCGCATGAACGCGCGGATCGCGGTCGGCGCGGTGTAGAGGATCGAGATGCGGTGCTTCTCGATCATGCGCCAGAAGCGGCCCCAATCCGGGTAATTCGGCGCCCCTTCGTACATGAAGCACGTCGCCCCGTTCGAGAGCGGGCCGTACACGATGTAGCTGTGCCCCGTCACCCAGCCGACGTCCGCGGTGCACCAGTACAGATCCTCGTCGCGCAGATCGAACACGTACTTCGACGTCACGTGCGCGCCGACGAGGTACCCCGCGGTCGTGTGCAGGACGCCCTTCGGTTTGCCGGTGGAGCCGGACGTGTAGAGGATGAAGAGCGGGTGCTCCGCGTCCACGATCGTCAGCGGATCGCGCCGCGCGCCTTCGGGATCGATCGACTCGTGCCACCACTGATCGCGCCCCGGGTGCATCGACACGGGGCACAGCTCCTCGCCGAGGTGCCGCAGCACGACGCACTTCTTCACGCTCGCGGACTGCGGTTGAGCGAGCGCCGCGTCGACGACCTCCTTCAGCTTCAGCACGGAGCCGCGCCGGTAGCCGCCGTCCTGCGTGATCACGACCTTCGCCGCGCAGTCCTGGATGCGATCGCGCAGCGCGTCCGCCGCGAACCCGCCGAACACCACCGTGTGCGGGGCCCCGATGCGCGCGCACGCCAGCATCGCGACGACGACCTCCGGCACCATGCCCATGTAGATCGCGACGCGATCGCCCTTCTCGACGCCGAGCCGCTTGAGCGCGTCGGCCATCAGCACCACGTCGCGGTGAAGCTCCGCGTACGTCACGGTCCGCGTGGCGCCCATCTCGCCTTCCCACACGAGCGCGGCCTTGTGCCTCCGGTGCGTCGTGAGGTGCCGGTCGAGGCAGCTCTCCGTGAGGTTCAGCGTCGCGCCGAGGAACCACTTCGCGTGCGGCAGCTTCCACTCCAGCGTCGTCGACCACGGCGTGCGGAACACCAGATCCGCGGCCTCCCGTCGCCAGAACGTGTCGGGGTCGTGCAGGCTCTCGGCGTAGAGCTTCTCGTACGCTTCCTTCGAGCCCACCCGAGCCTTCGACGCGAAGTCGGCCGGCGGCTCGAACACGCGGGTCTCTTTCAGGTGGGTCGTGATCGAGTCGGACATGGACGAGAATCTCCTTCCCTGACACTGGCGGCGACCGGCAGATCCCGTGCAATCTCCTGCGTCGCCGCGAAAAAGCGCGCCAAGCATATCCCACCCTCATCGCGGTCGAACCCGGACAATCACGCGCCCCCAGCATCCCAGTTGTCGCGGTGCCCCGCGTCGTGATAGAACCACTTTTCCGATGAAATTGGTCGGGAATGTGCGGCCGGCCTTCGAAGGCCCGGAGCATCCCCAAACGAGAACCGGAAGAGGACCATGAGCACCAGCGACAAGCCGCGAAACTACCGCTTCGAGACGCTCCAGCTTCATGCAGGCCAGGTCGTCGACCCGGCCACCAATTCCCGCGCAGTACCGATCTATCAGACCACGTCCTACAACTTCAACGACGCGGAGCACGCCGCGAGCCTCTTCGGCCTGAAGGCGTTCGGAAACATCTACACGCGTATCATGAACCCCACGACGGACGTCTTCGAGAAGCGGATTGCCGCGCTCGAAGGGGGCGCTGCGGCGCTCGCGACGTCGTCGGGACAGTCGGCGCAGCTCCTCGCGATCTCGAACCTCGCGCAGGCGGGCGAGAACATCGTGTCGACGAGCCTGCTTTACGGCGGCACGTACAACCAGTTCAAGGTCTCGTTCCCGCGCTTCGGCATCAACGTCAAATTCGTCGACGGGGACGATCCGGCCGAGTTCAAGAAGCTGATCGACAAGAAGACGAAGGCCCTTTACATCGAGACGCAGGGCAACCCCAAGCTCAATATCCCCGACATCGAGGCCGTCGCGAAGGTGGCGCACGACCACGGGATCCCGCTCATTTGCGACAACACGTTCGGCGCGGCGGGCTACCTCGTGCGCCCGATCGCGCATGGTGCGGACATCATCGTCCAGTCGGCGACGAAGTGGATCGGCGGACACGGCACCTCGATCGGCGGCGTGATCGTGGACAGCGGCAAGTTCGACTGGGGCAATGGCAACTTCCCCATCTTCACGGAGCCGAGCCCTGGGTACCACGGCCTCAAGTTCTGGGACGTGTTCGGCAAGGACGGCCCGTTCGGCAACATCGCCTTCATCATCCGCGCCCGCGTCGAGGGCCTGCGCGATCTCGGACCGTGCCAGTCCCCGTTCAACTCCTTCCTCTTGCTGCAGGGTTTGGAGACGCTGTCTCTCCGCATGGATCGGCACAACGAGAACGCGATCAAGCTCGCGAAGTGGCTGTCCACGCACCCGTCGGTCTCGTGGGTGTGGCACCCGAGCCTCGAAGAGCACCCGTCGCACCAGCGCGCGAAGCAGTACTTCCGCAAGGGCATGTTCGGTTCGATGTTGGTGTTCGGCATCAAGGGAGGCATGGAGTCTGGCAAGAAGTTCATCTCCAACGTCCGCATGGCGAGCCTCCTCGCGAACCTCGGTGACGCGAAGACCCTCGTGATCCACCCGTCCAGCACGACGCACCAGCAGCTCAGCGACGAGGAGCAGCTCACCGCGGGCGTCACGAGCGACATGATCCGCGTCTCCGTCGGCCTGGAGCACATCGACGACATCATCGAGGACTTCCAGATCGCCTTCGAAGCGAGCAAGTAATCCATCGGTGTTTTTGGGTTCGCGGGCGGCCATCCGTTCAAACGGGGCCGCCCGTCCCGCTTCTGTCTACTGGCGTTGTAAGATGGGGTGACGCGAAGGGCGGTGACCTGTGGTATCTTCCTCTGTCCACATGACCGACAAGCTGCTCGTCGCCACGCAGTCGATGACCCTGTTCCAGGACGCGCCGCTTCGCATGGAGGTGGGCGCGGAGATCGGGCCGGTCGACGTCGCTTACGAGGCGTATGGCACGCTGAACGCGGCCGGGGACAATGCCATCCTCATCTGCCACGCGCTCACGGGCAGCGCGCATGCCGCCTGGTACAACCACCCGGAAGAGAAGACGCCCGGCTGGTGGGACCCGCTCATCGGCCCGGGCCGCGCCTTCGACACCGATAAATACTACGTCCTCTGCACCAATATCCTGGGCGGCTGTTACGGCACCACCGGGCCGACCTCGATCGACCCCGCCACCGGGAAACCGTACCGCATGCGGTTCCCCCAGATGTCGATTCGGGACATGGTGGCTGTCCAGAAGGCCGCTTGCGATAAGCTAGGCGTCAAGAAGCTCGTCACGATCGCGGGCGGATCCATGGGCGGGATGCAGGTGCTCGAGTGGGCGCTCATGTATCCGGAGACGGTCGGCTCCATCATCCCGATGGCGACCGCGGGGCGCCACTCCGCGTGGTGCATCGGATTGCACGAGCCGCAGCGCGCCGCGATCCTGATGGACCCGGATTTCCAGGGCGGCGACTACGAGACGCAGCCGGCCCGCGGCCTCGGGATCGCCCGCACCATCGCGATGATCACGTACCGCGCCGAACAGGAATACGGCCTGAAGTTCAAGCGCGAGCGCGTTCGGTCGGACTCGTTCTTCGACCGGAACAACCTGTTCCAGGTGGAGAATTACCTCCGCTATCAGGGCCAGAAGCTGGTCGAGCGATTCGACGCCGTGACGTACCTCTACATCACGTGGGCGATGGATCAGCACGACATCGCGCGCGACCGCGGCAGCTACGAAGAGGTGCTGTCCACGATCAAGTGCCCCACGCTGTGCTCCGGCATCTCGTCCGACTGGCTCTATCCCCCGAGCGAACAGAAGGAGATCGCCCAATACATCCCCGGCGCGCGCTACTTCGAGATCGACTCCATCCACGGACACGACGCCTTCCTGATCGAGTGGGACCAGGTGACGGCGGCGCTCCGCGCGTTCATGACCGAAGTGGCGGGCTGAATTACGGCCAGTTCCAGATCGCGTCGATCAGGAACGTGCGGCCGTTCTGGGGCAAGAGGCGTGTCGCGAAGGTGTCGGCGACGGGGATCTCGTAGCGGCGGTCCGCGATGTTGTAGACGCCGACGACATAGCGAAGGCCGATGTCGCGGATGTACCCGCTCACCGTCGCGTCCGCGACCACCGAGTAGCCCGTCGTCGCGCTGTCCTCCAGGCCGATCCGGCGCGGCGACTCCAGCGTGAAGCGGGCGCCGAAATTGACGAGCTCCTTCACCACCGGCGCCACCGCGCGGAAGCTCGCGAGGTGCTCCGGCGCGTTTGGCAACCGCGGATTGGCGAGCGCGCCGTCCAGAAAGCGGGTGTGCTGGAATCCGTACGTCGCCGCCATCATGAAGCCGCGCCGGAAATCGCGCCGCAGCTCCACGTCCGCGCCCGCCACGAACGCCGGCACCGTGCTGTTCGCGTACCGGAACAGGCTCGATCCCGGGGTGTCCGGGACCGTGGTCATCAGCCCTTCCACGTAGCTCGCGTGCACCGCGCCGAGGGCGATCCAGTCCTCCAGGAAACGATGGCTGTACTCGATCTCACCCGAATAGATGGACTCGGGGCCGAGCTTGATGTTGCGGTCCGGCTGATTTCCGGGGGCCGTGGACTGGCCACCATCGTTGTACTCTTGCTCGTAGATGCTGGGCGCGCGGAAGGCGCGGCCGCCCATCACCTTGATGACGTCGCCCGCGGCCGGCTTGAAGATGAGCGCCGCCCGCGGCACCACGATGGGCCCGAACGTCGAATAGACGTCCACGCGCGCGCCCGCCACGAACTTGAACCACCGCGCCGGCGACCCTTCGATCAAGCCGTATCCCGCGCCGAACTGGTACGGGGCCTTCTCCGAGAGGTACGTCGTCGTCTTCTTGCCCTTGGCGTCGTAGCTCGCGCCCTCCAGCGTCGCCTCCGGGTGATACTGGCCCTCTCCGCCCGCGGTGATTCGCAGCCACGGAGCCGGGTTGTACACGACGCGCGCCTCGGCCCCGACCCAGGTGCCGAACAAGGCCTCTCGGTTCTCGGATGCGCCGCTTTCCCCGGCGAATTCGTACACCGAATGAAACTCGTACCGGTTCGCGTGGGCGCGCGCGAGGACTTGCCACTTATCGGACAATCGCGGCTCGAAGCGCACCTCGGCCATGTAGCGGCGGTCGTCGAAATGGCTGCGCGGGTCGTCGAAGGTGGTGCCGTATCCGCCGACCGGGATCTTCTGCTCGCGCTGGTGATAGAACCATTGCGCGGTGAGGCTCTTGTAATAGAATCGCCCCGCGGTGCCGATGCTCGTGAACGCGTCCGTCCCGTGCGCGACTGGCACGTTGCCGAGCTGGGATTGAAGCTCCGGGACCGGCAAATCGTAGCCTGCGGACCGCGCGGCGCTCACGCTGGCCCACGCCCCGGCGTCCTTCGTGAAGTGATAATGCGCCGCCGCCCGCCCGTGCAATGCGCCGTTATCGTATCCGCCGAAGCCGACCTCCACCTGATTCGGCTCCTCGCGCGGCCGCGTCACGAGGTTCACGAGGCCGGAGAAGGCGCCTGTTCCGTACAGCAGCGAGCCGGGCCCGCGCACCACCTCGATGCGGTCGACGTCGTGCAGATCCACGCGCCCGTCCGAGCCGATGTAGCTGCTGTTCAGCAGGTTGTCATTGAGCGACTGCCCATCGGACAGGACGAGGAGCCGATTGCCGTAGTCGTTCGGCTGCCCCACGCCGCGGATCGACGCGGACGCATAGGCATGGTCGTTGTTGAGCGTGACGCCGCGCACGCCCCGCAGCGCCTCCGCGATGGTGGGATATCCGAAGGCCTGGATCTCCCGCCGATCGATGATCGTGACGGAGGAGGGCGCGTCGTCCACCGTCTCCGTCTGGCGCGACACCGCGTTGACCTCGCGCGCCGGAACCAGCGAGATCGCCCCCAGATCCGTCTGCTGATTGGCACGCACCTCCACGGTCTTCTTGAAATCGGAGAAGCCGCGGAGCTGCAGCACGATCTCCCGCTGTCCGACTGGCACGTTCTGGAGCACCGTGGGCGTGAACCCCATTCGCTTCCCGTCCACGGAGACCAGCGCGTCCCGCTCGTCCGCGCTCACGACGATGGAGCCAGTCAGCGGCACGAGCGTGGCAGTCGCCGTCGCGGTCTTCCCGGCCTCCACGACCACGGTGCGCGGCGCCACCTCGAACCCGGGGGCCGAGAAATAAAGCTCGTGGCGCCCCGGCGAGAGCGGGAAATCGCACGGCGCCTTGCACGCGACAGGGGCCTTCTCGTCGTCCACCCGCACGTCGGCCGCGGGCCCCCCGGCCACACTGACGCGCACCCCCGTGACGTCGACGTGCACCGTCCCCACGATCTTCGGCAGCTCCAGCGAGAGCGCCGTCTCCTTGCCCGTCGTCACCTCCACCTCGGCGGACGTGCGCGACTCGTACCCCGAGAGCTCGGCGATGACCGTGTATTTCCCCGGAGGGAGCGCCATCGTCCGCGGCGCCACGCCGCGCGACCCGAGGTCCTTTCGATTGATGTAGATCGTGGCGCCGGCGGGCGTGGTGGTCACCTTCAGGACAGCCACGTTGGGCGCGAGCCGCGCGATCGCCGCGTCCGCGTCCGCCCGCTTCTTCGCGTCGGTCTCGCCCTCACGAGAGTCCGAGTAATAGCGGTGCGCGTCGGTGTAGCGCTTCATCGCCTCGTACGTGCGGGCGATGTTGAAGAGGACGTTTCGATTCGGGACCAGGCGGTTCGACGCGAAGAAGTGGACGAGGGCGCTGTCGTAGTTGCCCTTGCCGAAATCGCCCAATCCGAGCTCGAAGTGCAGATCCGCCTCGTCCGCGGTGCCGTCCGCGAACGTGGGAGTCACCGCCGCGATCAGACTCCCGATCACCGCCGCGGCGACGAACCCTCTCGTACGTGCCAGTCGGCGTGCGAACATGCCTTCTCCGGAGCGTGGCTGTTTGGCCGTGAGCATGCCTCCTCCGAAGCCTGGCGCCCTCGTCCCGGACAGGCCCTCTCCGGCGCCCCGTCGCGCGGTCATCGCTGATCTCGAAGGGGATCCGTGCTCGGAGCGGCGGTCGGCTTGGGCTTCGGCTTCACGCCGCCCAGCGGGGGAGTGGTGGCAGTCGCGGTGGACGTCGGCGTCACGGCGGGCACGTCGAGCTCGATCTTCGGCGGGACGGCGCCGCTCTCCGCGACGACGACGCGCACCGTCTTCTCCACGGATCCGCTCACGACTCGGACCTTGTGGACGCTGCCGACGGCGCCCTCGATTTCGAGGAGGCCCTCGGTCAGCTTGGTCGGCACGCCCTCCACCTCGACCGTGGCGTTCGGAGGCAGGATCACCACCGTCACCGAACGAGGCTTGTCCGCCGTCGCGGACGCCGTCGCCGTGGGGAGCGCCGCGGCCGTCGGCTTGAACACGCCCAGGATCTGCGCGCCGACGAGGCCCGCGAGGAGCAGCGCCCCGAGCGCGGCCGCCGCGATCCAGGGAGCCGGCGAGCGCGCCGGTTGGGATACACCCTGTCCACCGTACGAGCCCGGCCCCGTCCCCGAGCCGACCGCGCCCGCGGACAGCGTGGACTGCGGCGGATACCCCGGCTGGCCCCCGGAATACGAGGGCGTCGGAGGCGGCACGTTCGGGAGCTGCTGCGTCCCGGAGCCGGTCGTGATGACGCCCTTTCGCGGCGGCGGCGCGTCCGTCAAATCCGCCTGGAGCCGGGGCGCGACATAGGCCTTCTCCGCCTCCGAAAGGGGGCGCAGATACCCCTCGTGGATCGTCAGATCGCCCCGGATCAAGGCGTTGATCGCGTGGAGCATGTCCGCGGCGCTCGCGTAGCGCTCCCCGGGGCTGAAGCGGAGCGCGCGGTGCACCACCGCCGCCACCTCCGGCGCGACCCAGGGGGCCAGATCTTGAATCGGCTGCGGCGGCTCCGTACAGATGAGCACGATGAGCTCCCCCAGCTCCTCCGTGTCGTCGTGCGGTGTCCGGCCGGAGAGCATCTTGTAGAGGACGACGCCCAGCGACCACAGATCCGAGCGATAGTCGATGTCCTTGTAGCCGCGCGCCTGCTCCGGGGACATGTAGAGCGGGGAGCCGAGCATACTGCCTGTGCGCGTGAGGCCGGCCGTCTCCGCGTTGCTGCGCGTCACCTCGGGCTTGACCTTGGCGACGCCGAAATCGAGCAGCTTCGTGATGCGGTGTCCGCCCGTGCGCGTCAGGAAGAGGTTCGCGGGCTTGATGTCGCGGTGGAGGATGTGCGCCTCGTGCGCCTTCTGGAGCGCCTTGCACGCCTGCGCGGCGATGCGAAGGGCCAGATCCGAGGGCAGCGGGCCGAGGCGCTGGCCGAGCTGGTCGACGTCCTCGCCGTCGAGCAGCTCCATCACCAGATAAGGCAGCCCGGTGAGAGGGTCCGTCCCGGTGTCGATCGATTTGGTGATGTGGGGAGTGTCGATCGCCGAGACGGCGCGCGCCTCCCGCGCGAAGCGGCCCACCAGCGTCTGATTGTGGGCCAGCTCCGTCTGAATCACCTTGATCGCGACGCGCGCTCCGGCGTCGTCGACCGCCTCGTACACGGAGCCCATTCCCCCCTGACCGAGCCTCCGCGCGACCCGGTATTTCCCTCCGATCGTGAGGGGCGGGGGTTGCGTCATGGACCGACCAGCACCTTGCCCTGCGAGGGCGCGATCTGGGCGCCCGCGGGCATGTTCGCGTTCTGGCCGTTGTGCCCGGCCATCGCCGTCACGAAGGTGGCTTTCTTGCCGCCGAAGAAGACCTTGGAGCTGAACTGCTTCGGCTCCACGGGGCCGCGGTTCACGCCGGAGACGACTCCGCCGTTCGTGCCGGCTTCATCCCCGCTCGAATTGGGGACCTTCGATCCTTCGACCACGGTCTCTTTGTTCTCGATCACGACCTTGCTCACCGTGCCGTTGCACGAGGCGACCTGGGCCGTGTTCGGATAAGGCACCGGCACAGGCGGGGCCGGAGGCGCGGGCGTGAGGCACACGTCCGGCATCGCGAAGTAGACACCCCCTGCTTTGGTGGACGCGGGCAGCATGCTTGTCGCGACGTTCAGCCGAGAAGGACCTTCTTCCCGTCGATGGACGTCTCTTCCTTGGAGGTGAGGGTGGTTCGATTCGATGTCACCGAAAAGGCATCTTCGATCACGGCGCGCACGCGGCCGGCGCGCGTCTGCACGAGGCCGCGCGCCTCCCGGTACGTCTCCCGCGTCTTCTCGAACAGGCGAGTCGCGGAGACCTCGAGTCGCTCGACGCTCTGCGTGAGGACCTTCGCCGTCGTGAGGATCCGCTCGCCCGCGGCGCTGATCTGCGGGGCCTCCAGCGAGGACTTGCGGCCGGCGGACTGCGTGAGATCCCGCGACGCGTCGATCACCACGTCCGTCCCGGCCTGGAGGACGACGCGGCCCGTCGGGGCCGAAAACACCAGATCGCCCGCGGGGGCCGCGATCTCCGCGCGCCCGTTCTCGTACCGGACGAGGAGGCGCCCCTCCACGTCCCGCACCTCCGCCACCGCGCCGCCGAGCACGCGCACCGAGGCCCCGTCGGTGAGGGGAAGGACTTTCTCGTCCGCGAGGGGAAGGACTTTCTCGTCCGCGAGGGGAAGGACTTTCTCGTCCGCGAGGGGGAGGACCTCCTCCGTGGAGGAGGGCGAAGGCGTCGGCGCGACGAGGCGCATTTGGCCACGTGAGGTCTTGACAGGCTGCTTCTTCGCGGTGTTCCCCAAGGTCCTCGGCCCTCCAGGCGCGAGTCGATGATACGCAGGTGACCCCCGCACCACAAGCGCGCTCCTCCGAGCGACACGGATCCTCGAAATCCGCTGCGCGCGAAGCTTCTCAAAGCTGCGGGCGCGACCACCGTTGACAGGGGGCGCCGCTTCTGGACTCATCGAGCCATGGGCGCGAGGAATGACGCCGGCCTCGAGGCCCGGCTGGAAGCGGAGGATTTCGATTGCGAGCGGCTCCAGGTGAGCCGCGTCGTCGGCGTCGAGAAGATCTCCAAGCTCTATCGCTACGAGATCTTCGCCGCCTCGCTGGAGCCCGAGGGCCTCGACGTCGGGGCCGCGATCGGCCGCGCCGCCGCGCTCGTCTTCATCGACGGCGACACGGTGATCCGGCGCGTCAGCGGCATGATCGCCGAGGCGACGGACATGCTCGACAGCGAGACGGCCTTCACCACGTATCGCCTCGTCCTGGTGCCGCGCGCCTTCCAGCTCACCCTCGTCGACACGCAGGAGATCTACGTCGACACCTCGATCCCGAAGATCCTGGAAGCGAAGGCCCACAACGTCGGCCTGGCCGACGACTGCGAGCTTCGTCTCCTTTCGGAATACACCCCACGGGAGTACGTGGTCCAGTTCGGGGAGACGGACCTCGCGCTGATCTCGCGCCTGACGGAGCACCTCGGCGTGAGCTTCTTCTTCGAGCAGAAGGACGATCGCGATCATCTCGTGTTCACGGACCACGTCTCCGGCTTCCGCAAGGTTGCGGGGGCGGAGACTGCCCCCTTCCGCAAGCGCGGCGACCGGAACGGCGTCTTCAAGCTGGAGTACACGACGAAGGTGATCCCCGGCCTCTACGCCGTGTCCGACTACGACTACGAGAAGCCGCAGGTCGATCTGACGTCCACGAGCACGCTCGAAGGCGGGTTCGGCGGCGGCGTGATCGAGTGGGGCTCCAACTTCAAGGAGCCGAAGGACGGAGTCCGCCTCGCGCAGGTCCGCACGGAGGAGCGCCTCGTGGACGCGACGGTGCTGAGCGGCAAGTCGTCGGTGTGCACGTTCACGGCCGGCGCGCGCGTCCTCATCGAAGATCACCCCCGCGTCGGGGAGATGGAAGTCCTCATCACGGAGGTGAGGCACGAGTGGACGCAGGCCGCGCTGGCGAGCGGCGTCGCCGAGCAGACGTACGAGAATACGTTCCGCGCCATCCCCGCGAACTTGATGTATCGCCCGCCCCGCGTCACGCCGCGCCCACGGATCCACGGCGTCATGAGCGGCCTCATCGACACGCCGCCGGGCGTGCAGGTGGAGCACGCGTGGATCGACTCGCAGGGTCGATATCTGGTGCGCGTGCTGTTCGACACGGCCCCTCCGGGGGAGCGAAAGGCCTCCTTGCCCATCCGCATGGCGCAGGCGCACTCCGGGCCCAACTACGGCATTCACCACCCGCTGCGGCCGGGGACGGAGGTGCTCCTCGCGTTCGTCGGCGGGGATCCGGACCGCCCCATCATCATCGGATCGGCGCCGAACGGCGTCACGCCGACGCCCGTGGTGGACGCGGATCACACGCTCCATCGCGTGCGGACGTGGTCCGGTGTCCTCGTCGAGATCGACGACGGCGGCTGAGCGGCCCGCCTTCGTGCCCAGTCGGTAACAAGCCTTCTCCCGGAGAGTACGGAACATGGCGCCCGTCGACATCAAGCAACGTTATTCGCTCTACGTGCCGAAGCCGCTCGCCCGCATCAACCTCGGCGACTGGCAACGACGGGACCTGCAGAGCCCCAAATTCGGGTACGCGGGCGTCTCCATCCAGACGGACAGTAACCTCTTCGTCGACGTCACGAAGGGCACGCACATCCAGGCGAAGGGCGGTTACATCGTCCAGACGACGGACTGGCTCCAGACGTCGAAGAACGCGATGTACATCGCCACGACCGACACGGCGACGGTCGGCGCGGACGGCGCGATCGTGATGGCCGCGGGCGCGGGGCACGGCCCCACGTTCACGCTGGATCACGGCGACTCGATGGATGTCTATCCGTACAACAACCTGTCTCTCCATTACCGGGTCGAAGAGGTGCAGAACAGCCTCTTCGAGTTCTTCCGCGGCCGCCGCAAGAAGTCGGAGACGAAGCCGGGCCTTCTGCGCCTCATCTTCAAGCGGGACGACCGCCTCTTCAACTCGTCGACGAAGAAGCTCAGCGGCAACCCGTTCGGCGCGTTCGGCTCCAACCCCATGGGGTACGACGGCGCGGACGAGATGGAGGCGAACGCCGATCTGAAGGGCGGATTCGAGCGCGTCGCGAACGTCTCGTGGTGGCGTCTCAACAGCTCCGAGGACACGTGGGACACCCCAGGACCGCCCGCCGCCGGCGTCGTCCCGGAGGCGCCGACAGACCTGTTCGCGGGCCTCGGTGACGTGCGAAAGGACCCGATCCTCACGACGAAGGGGGACATCACGGGCGCTGCCGCCTCCGCGAAGACCGAAGAGCACCTCGTGTATGGGTTTTCGGCGGCGTTCTCCCGCTTCGATCCGTACCTCTTGTTCGACCCGGCGCGGTACGACAAGGACGTCACGAAGAAGAAGATCACCGCGCTCGACGCGAAGGTCCTCAAATTCGTCACGCTCTGCAACAACGCCCTCACGAAGATGAAGAGGACGGTGGACGTCGTCTACAAGATCGGGAGTTTGCTGAAGGACAACTCGATCGCGAAGTCGGCGGCGGACGCGGCCGCGACGGTGGACAGCTTCAACGGGGCGATCAAGGGGTTTCGCGGGCAGTACGAGGCTCTGATCGAGCAGCCGTACATCACGCACAAGGCCGGTAACTTCTACGATCAGTTCGGGGACGAGAAGGACTCGGGCTATGGGAAGCGCGGCACGAACCTCGACAAGCTGAAGCCGTGGGCCAAGCACTCGGAGTCGCAGGCGGCGGTGCGGTCCGGCTCTTCAGGCAAGGATTACGGGGTGTTCGGCGACAAAGCCACGTTCGCGGACGGGGACGTGCTGACGGTGACGGTGGACGGCATCACGTTCACGACGGCGCCCCTCAGCCTCGGCGCCACGGCGGCCGTCGCGGCGACTCCGGCGATCCTGCAAGGTGGCAATCCGACGGACGCGGCGATCACGATCCCGGCGGGGTGCCATGCGTGGCTGTCGTACGACGGGGGGATGCCGGCGAAGGTGGATTTCCCGGCGCAGACGATCCCCTCGCTCGCGACGGCGCAGGCGAACGACGCGACGGCCGTGCAGAACGGGCAGCCGGCGCATTTCGTGGCCGACCGCGCGGCGGCGATCGCGGCGCTGCAACAGACTGTATGCGACGCCGTCGGGCCCTCGCGCGGGGCGATGGCGAGCGGGAAGATCGCGCTCCAATCGACCACGGCGGGCGCGACCTCCACCATCAATATCCAGGATCCGGCCGGCGTGTGCGCGGCGCTGGGCCTCACGACGACGGCGGCCCTCGGCACGAACGGGGCGCCGGCGAAGGCCGCGAAGACCGCGAAGGACGTGAAGCCCGAGGATATCCAGGCGCTCCTCGCCTCCGCGACGCCGAACCCGGCGCTGCCCGCCGGCAAGACGATGGCCGACTACATGGCTGTCACGGTCGAGGGCGAGCAGGTCGTGGTCACGGCCGCGAAGAAGGGCGACGGCTCCTCCGTGAGCGTGGGCGGCTCGATGAGCGGGAAGCTCAACTTCGTCGGCGACACGTACGGAGTCTCCGGCAGCGACGAGGTGCGCGACCTCGACGATTTCCGCCGCGGACAGGACGACTTCGAGAAGGCGATGCTCGAGGTGAACCAGTTCCCGCAGGACACGGCGAACCTGGCGCGCCCCCTCGTCATCGTGTGGAAGAACGTCGCGGGCGCCGTGAACAAGCTCCAGGGCGCCGTGAAGGCCGCGATCAAGGTCGCGGGCCTCAAGCTGCCGACGACGAAGGGCGCGATCGGCCTCGTCGCGAACAGCGGTATCAGCCTCGGCACGCCGGACAAGATCGTGGGCACCGGCGGACAGGGCATCGTGTTCGTGGCGGACGGCGGCTACGGCAAGCCGGATCACGCGAAGTACGCGATGCTGGAGGACATCATCAACAGCGTCGCCGGCGCCGATCTGGCCGGCGCGATCCGCGAGTACATCCTCGGCACGCCGAGCGCGTACCCGGCGCCGAACAGCTCTCTCGGATTCCGTGTATTCAGCGACACGACCGTGGATTTGACGGCGCGCAACACCATCCAGCTCGCGGCGCTGGGTCGCGCGGAGGACGGCGCGGGCGGCACGGCCGGCGTCGGCATCGCGCGCGTCGCGGCCTCGTACGGCGCGGAGATCGCGGGGCAGAAGAAGGTGGTCTTGCGCGCCCGCGAGAAGGACGTGGGCCGCGTGGAGGTGCTCGCGAGCACGATCGCGATCGGGTACGACGCGAAGGACGTGACCGAGGAGAAATTCGGCCTCGCGGACCAGCCGAACAACGGCCCTCGCGGCATGGCGAAGGCGCTGCGCGACGCTCACCCGCAGACGGCGTCGGTGGTGATGCACTCGACGGATCAGGCGTGCATCGTGGTCGGCGACTACATGGTTCAGCTCCGGTCGAAGGCGAAGACGGACGCGCTGCTCGCGACCGCGCAGGCCGACAAGAAGGGCGCGGAGGACCGACTCAAGGCCTTCACGGACGAGCTCGCGCTGCTGACGCCGGAGCGCGTGCTCAAGGCGGCGGAGGCGCTCGTCCCCGGCAACGGACAGGCGGCGGCGCAGGCCCGCGTGGACGAGATCGACCTGCGGTTGCCCATCGTGAACGCGGGCATCGCGGACGAGACCAAGAAGGTCGCCAAGTACACGAAGCACGTGCTCCAGTGTCAGAAGACCAATGACGAGGGCATCATCATCAGCATGCGGGAGGCCGCGGACGGCAACAACACCAGCGTGACGAGCTGGGCCTGGAAGGCGAAGCCGGCCATCTCGCTCAGCAAGGACGGCGTCACGATCACGACGACGGCCGGCAAAGAGGCGCTCGACGACAGCGCGCGCATCACGCTCGACAAGGACGGGATCTCGATCCGCGTCGGCAAGAAGAAGGCCGGCGTGATGATCAAGAAGGACTCCGTCGAGATCAGCAACGGCACGAAGAAGGCCGTCCTCGACGCGGGCGGCAACTTCCAGTCGACGGCCGGGAAGATCGATTTCAGCGCGGCGCAGAAGATCACGCTCGCGTGAGTCGGCTCCTGCGGACTGGCAGTTTTGGAAACTGGCAGTTTCGGTAACTCTCCCTCCAGAAGGACGATCTCGAGAACGTGGAAGATACGATGTCTCCGGCGCGCCTGCTCCTCGCGGCGCGCCTGTTCGGGGCGCCTACCTTGTTCACGGGCGACAGGGCGAAGCGGCCCCTCCGCGTGCTGCAGATCGGCTGCGGGCGCGGGGAGCGGCTGCTGGCGCTCGCGTTTCACGATCCGGAGGCGGCTTATTTCGGGCTCGACGAGGACCCGGAGGCGGTGGCGGCGGCCATCGCTGCTGCGCAGGAGATCGGCCTCGAAAACGTGCGGTTCGAGGTCGGAGGGTTCTCGGATCCGCCGGCGGAGATCGGCGAATTCGATCTGATCCTCGGCGGCGACGCGCTCGCTCGACGCGGAGAGGTGGGGGCGATCGATGTGCTGTCGCTCGGGCGAAGGTGCCTATCCGAGAGAGGCGCGCTCGCGCTCACGTATCCGGTGTTTCCGGGGGCCGCGACGCGGGCGATGGCGCGGTCGCTCGTGGGCGCGGCGGCGGATCCGAGGGCGCCTGTCGCGAAGAGGGCCGCGGACGTGCGCGCGGCGGCCGCGGGGTTCAAGGGCATGTTGGGGCCTTCGAATCACCCGTATCCGCAGCTCCTCGCGCTGGAGCTGGGCCGCGTGGAGGGCGCGCCGGACGAGGTGATCGCGCGCGAGTACCTGGATGCGCCGGACACGGCGTACTGGCACGCGGACGTGGTGCGGCGCGCGGAGGCCGAGGGCCTTCGTTTCGTGGCCGACGCCGCATGGAACCAGCCCGAAGGCCACGTGTCGCAGGAGATCGTGAGCGAGGTCGCGTCGAGGGGCCTCGCGGGCGCGGCGCTGGACCAGGCGCTCGACGTGCTGCGGTGTCGGGCCGAGCGCACGAGCCTGTTTTGCCGCGCGGACGCGGGGATCGGCGATCCGCCCGGCGGCGAGCTGCTCGACGAGCTGTGGATCGTGAGCCCGCTTCGTTCCGGCCGAGAGGGGGAGTCCGTGACACCGGATCTGACACCGGGCGTGGAGGAGCCATTTCTCGGCCTCGGCGGCCAGCGCGTGGCGAGCCCGGATCCGCTCTTGAAGGCGGCGCTGTTGGAGCTTCACGCGGTGTTCCCGAAGGCCCTCCGCTTCGCCGAGACGGTGAGCGCCGCCGTGACCCGCCTGCACGAAGCCGGAGCCGACGGAGAGCCCAGCGACGCCCAGGTCGGCGGCCTCGCGCGCGATTTGTGGGAGCTCTACCGAAGCGGCCTCGTCGACCTCTTGCCGGATCCGCCGCGATTCCCGGTCGGATCGAAGCGTGGCCCGGTGTTGCACGCGCTGGCCCGCCACGAGGTCGCCTCCGGCCGCCCGCCGACAACAGCATTGTATACACCCATGGAGCTGCCCCGCTTCGAGGCCGAGCTGGTGCGCCACATGGTCCCAGGCGCGGACGAGGACTCCCTGGTTGGAGCGATGCTCCTGGAGGCCGCGAAGGGCGGAGTCGCCATTGAAATCGGAGGCTCCCGCCTCACGGATCCGACGCTGATCGAGCCGATGGTGCGCGGCCTCGTCCGCCGAGGAGTCGCGCTGCTCGGGAGATGGGGCCTTCTGGAGTAGGTAAAGAGAAGGTGCCCACCCCCGGCCTTCGCTTCGCGAAGTCCGCCCCTCCCAAATCTCTCGCTCCGCTCGTTCAGGGAGGGGTAAATCCCTACTAAACACGCAACGTCACCCCCAGCGTTGTGCCCATTCGAGACTCCACGCCTTCAAGAACGCTCCCCTCCCTGCGACTGCGAAGCAGGCGCTTTGGGAGCAACGTCGAGGCCGGCGTCCACTCAGCTACGGACTCCGCGGAGCCAGGCTCCGCTCCGCCTCCGCTGAGCGGACTCCGGCCTCCCAGTGGCGGCCCGGAGGGGCGGGCCGCGCGCAGCGAAGCGAGCACGGACCGGGGGTGGGCACAATACCGAAGCCTGTATTCTCTTCGCTGATTAGCCTTATCCGCTTTTGTCTTTTTCTGCGGCGGATCTGGCGAGCCAGGCCAGCGTCAGGGCGACGCAGTGCTTGCATAGCTCGCCTTCGGCGCCCATGGGGCAGGTGCAGGAGTAGGCGAGGCTGTCGTCCTTGACCCAGAGGCGGACGGAATACGGGGATTCTCCGTTCACCACGCCGTGGATGCCCGTGCCGTGGCGGTGCAGCTCCGCGACCTTGCCCCTCTCGTAATAGTCGCGGCCGCGGGCCATGACGCGCTTTCCGGCGGGGGACTCCAGGACTTCGCGGTGGAGGATGCTGGCAAAGACGACGCTCATTGCATTCGGCCTCCGGCACGGAGATCGCTTACGGGCGGTGGCAATGCCACCTTTTCAACGCAGGTTTTCACCGAGATGGCGTGATGGTGGAACAGAAAATGGGCGGATCGCAAGCGTGAGACGCGCGGTCTCGGCTGGTCCAGCCTGAGACGTGAGACGGCGGCGCTTCCAACATTGAGACGAGGCCGTCTGGCGCACCGCGGCGACGTTCTCGGAATCGCTTGGGATCCAGGCGGAGGCTGCGATGGCCCGGAGATTGCGGAGAGTTTCGCTCCAGGAACATGCTGCCTAACGGTTCGAGCAAGGGAAGCCCGGTCGCGCCCGTGATCCGGTCTTCGAACGATAACGCTCGACTCCCACTGGAGCCAGGGCCGACCTCCGCACCCGCGCAGAGCGGCGTGACGCGCATCGCGATCGCGGGGCCCATCGAGGAAGGACTGATCGCATCGCTCCTGCAAATGTGGGCGAACGCGGCCTCCTCCGGCACCCTCGACGTCGTCTCCGGCCGCGAAGAAGGGGCCGTCGAGCTGCTCCACGGGCGCATCGTGCACGCGCGCTGCGGCGCCGCCCTCGGTCAAGCGGCATGTTTCCGTATCCTCGCCTTCGAACGTGGGGAGTTCCGATACCGCCGCTCCGACAGCGCCGAGGCGCACACCGCCGCGACGCCCGAAGAGCACACGCAGGCCCGCACCGAGATTCAGCAGATGCTCTTCTCGTGGATCCGGATCAACCGGAAATAGGCGGCTCATCGGTACGGCCCCGGCGCGCGCTCGCCCCGCAGACGCCGCGATAAAAGGATCATCTGGCCCATGCGCGGGCGGAGATCCGACGGGTCGGGGGTGATCCCCGAGAGTGAGAGTCGAATCTGGTGCTCCTCGATCGTGAGGCCGGCTGCCTCCGCGCGGAGACTCTGGCACAGCTCGCGCGCGCCCGGCGGCGCCCACGGGTCCGGCTCGCGCAGGTCGTACGCGCGATCGAGCGGCGGATCCAGCTTCAAACAGACCGCCGTGCGGTTCGGGACGCCGTCCTCGGAGAAGAGGGTCACGACGTCGAACACGGCTCCATCCACCTCCGCGGACGTGACGGCCATTCCGCCGATCGACAACGTCCCTCCGGTGGCCACGGCGAAGGACTGCCACGCAGACAAGGCCTCGGTCATCTCGATGGGCGGCGGGATACGGTCGATCGCCTCGGTCAGCGCCTTCGCCAGAGAGAGGGCGTTCGCGACGAAATCCGTGAGGATCTTCGGCTCCAGGCCGCTGCCGACGGCGCGCACGACCGCGCGGTCGTCCGCGAGCGCGAGCTCCCCGAAGCGACGCAGCGACTCCACGAGACGGCGCGTGAAGAAGGCGTCCGCCTGGGCCGGGACTCGGCTCTTGATCTGGTGGCCTCGGCCGAGACGCGCCTCCGCCGGGGTCTCGCGGAGCATCAAGGCGGCCTTCTCGACGTGGAGATCCAGCCGTAGGGATGGGTACTCCAGCGTGGCCACCAGCGTCGGGATCTCGTCCACGTCCTCGCGGGCGACGCGGAGGGTGATGTCGCCGCGCTGGCCGGTGAGGGCCAGTTGATCGCGGACCAACGTGAGGCCGGTCTGCTCGCCGACGTCGCGCCAGAGAGAGCGCCACTTCTGGGCGCCGATGCGGGGGTGATCCGCGGACTCGCCCGCTCGGGCGCTGAATCGACGGATCTTGATGGGGATCGCGGCCGCCGCCACGTCGCTGAAGTCGCGCCGAATGGCCGCTTGAACATGCCACCTGAGGACGCACAACATGGTCTCGAACGAGGGGATCGCGTCCTCCGGGACGCGGAATCGAAAAGGCACCTCGACTCCCATCCTCGGCGCGCGCAGGACCGTGGGGACGAGGTAGCGTGTCCGTTCGGCGCGGAGCGTCGCGTGCTCGAAGGCCACCTCCTCCACCGCGATGAGGGACAGCTCCACGCCGAGGGCATCGCGGCGCGGGAGATCGCCCACCGCGAAGGCGCCCGCGATCTCGTCCCCGGGCGCGAAGGCCGTGTCGGAGACGGAGAGATCGATCACGGCGCCGTCCGCGCGGCGGCCCGTCTTCGTCGCGGGGACCGGCTTTTCGCGGGGGCCCGGCGGCGGGCTCACGAGGAGCTCCGCGCTCTCGTGCAGATCCGGCCACCACGGGATCGAGACGTGGATCGAGACGTGGTAAGAGATGGTGTCGCGGACTCCCATGTACGAGGGGGGCGCGTCGGACGGGAGGCGGACCGTGACGCGATGTTGGAGCGTGCCGGGGACCAGCGTCGTCGCCTCCACGAGCCGCTCCTTGCGCTCCACGATCGTGCGGCGGCTCTGCACGCGGGCGCCGTTCCAGTCGAGCGCGGTCACCTCTTCGGCGAAGAAGCGGAGATCGATGAAGTCGACCGGCGTCTCGCTGCGCGGCTCGATCACGATGTCGATCGGGACCGTGTCGCCGGGGTGGGCGATCTTGGGGATCCGGATCTCGACGTCGGGGCGGCTGCGCATACGAGAGTGCCTGTCACGCTCCAGGAGGGCTTGTTTTCTCGGAGGAGGCCGCGGCCGCTTCCTGGCGCAGGAGCTCCAGCAGAGCCTGGCTCTCGTCCTGATCCGTCACGTGGTCGAGGGCGATGTTGACCTCGGAGAGGGCGGCTGTCACGAGGGCCAGCGTGACGCGGCGGAGCGTGGCCGGGCTCTGCGACGTCACGTGGTCGGCGACCGCGGGATGCGCGATGTTGATGAGCACGGCGCGCTCGCGGACATCGTATCGGACGAGGCGGCCGCGGGTGGTCTCCTCGACGTACAGCACCGGCTCGTCGCGGAGGCGCATCGCGCGGAGGGCGCGCTCCACGGCCGCGGTGAGGCCCGTCGCCGGCTGTCGAGACTGGCTGTCTCGTGGGGTGTTGTCGCCGCCCCAAAGGCTCGCGACGCGGTCGATCATCGCGCCGAACCAGCCGCGGGAGGTGCGGTGACTCGCGTCGGCGGCGTCGAAGGCGACCGTGTCGGCGTTGGGCGGGCGGCTCGACGGCGGGGCCAACGCTTCGAGCGGGCGCGCTTCGAGGGACGTGGCGCCGAGTCGCTTGAGGCGCGTCAAAGGGACGCGCGCTTCGAGGACGCGGGCGAGCGGCGTTCCGGACCGTAAAATAAAGGGAACGGCGCGATCCGGGAAGGCGCCTTCGATGGTGGCGTCGACGTCGGAGAGCCAGAGATCGGCGCCCTCGCGGAGCATGGATGAGAGCGCTTCGACTGGCACCTTCGCGCCGTCCGCCGCGAGGGAAGAGGGCTCTCCGAGGGTCGTGGCGCCGAGGAGGTAGAGGTTCCAGTGATAGGCCTGGATCTCGGGATCTTGGGCGCGCTCCCGCAGCATGGGACCGAAGTGCTTCTCGACGCCGCCGCGGATGGCGAGGGCGAGTCGGAAGCCGGAGCCCCGCGTGAATTCGTCCTCGGCGTGCGTGATGAGCAGAGAGCCGCAGACCGGGAGCACCGGATGGATGGCCGCGGACGCGATGGAGAGGGGCCCCGTGTGGTGGAGGGCGTTGCCTTGTATACGGAGCTGGAGGGTGGGCAGGACTGGCCACTTCCGCGGCAGGTAGAGGTGGCCTGTCGCGCGCATCATCGCGGTGGATCCGTACGGACCCATGGGCGGCACCTCTTCGTCGATGAACACGGTCGCGAGGCGCTCGCTCTCGGGCGGCAGCGCGCGCTCCGTGGCCTCGCGGAGGAGGCGATCGGCGAGGCTGCGGATGCGGCCGCGCGCGGCGGTCTCGTCGCGGGTGCTCGGCTCCAGGGCGTCGAACCAGCGGTTCGCGTGCAGCGCCGGATCTTCGAGGGCGGCGACGATCGGCCATCCCGGGGCGTCGTCGATCGTGCAGAGCGGGCGGCGGTTCACGGAGAGGCGGACGCCGCGGAGGCTCTCGGCGCCGGGATCGAGGAGGCCGATCTCGCCGCTGCAGCGCTTGTCCTGGATCGTCATCGACGCGAAGACGCGGGCGCGGGCCTCGGCGGGGATCTCGATCTTTTCCATCGGGTCCGCGGCGAGGCGCTGCTCCGCGGCGAGGTCGCGGCGCATCCACTCCGTGACGTCGAGGATCGGGATCTTGCGCGTGAGCTGCAGGTGCTCCGTGCGCGTGAGGAGGAGCGTGTGGCCCTCTTGCCGCGCCTTCGGATACGGCGGCGGATCCAGCGTGCACGTGAGGTCGCCCGCCTTGCCTTCGAGGAGCGCGTCGAGGGACCAGTGCGCGCCGTCGATGTCCGGGAAGATCGGCGCGCGACGCACGGCCGCGGGCGGCTCGCGATCCTTCGAGAGGGCGCGGCACGTGAGCGTGCGGAGGTGCGCGCGGACGAAGAGCGGGAGCTGATCCAGCTCGACCACGAGGCCGAGGAGAAGGCGGACCGCGGCGCGCGACAGCTTCTCCGAGAGGACGGGGACGGTCTGCGCCGTGAGCACGTCGACGCGGGCGATCGCGCGCACGGGGAACGCGAGATCGAGCGGGATGCGGCGCGTCTCTCCGCTCAGCGCGGACACGGAGGCGAGCGGCTCTCCGGCGCTGAAGATCGCGATCTCCCCCTCCGCGCCGTCCACCGCGAGCGTCGCCAGATCTTGCGCGAGGCGCGGGTGCTCGGGGCGCGTCGCGAGGCGCGGGGCCGACGCTTCGCCCTGCGCGCGCTTCTGTTGCAGGAGGGCGATCTCGTCGCTGACGGGGCGCACGCGGGCGCCGATCGCTTCGAGGATGCCGACGAGGAGCGAGCCCTCCGGCGTGGGCGGGACGTGGAGGACGGGGCGATCCAGATCGGTCGGCGGGCCCTTCGGCGGGAGCCACGAGGGGTACGCGACGGTGCCGCCCCACAGCGCGCCGTCGACTTGCAAGAGCTCGCCGAACGGGCGCTCGTCGCCTTGCACCGTGGGCCAGCGGAGATCCGCGTGGCGCAGCGCCGCTTCGAGGCGGCCGTCGCGGGCCTTCGTCGTGACGAGCGCGTGCACGAGGCGGAGAGCGCGTGCGTCGCCGAAGAACGAGGGCGATCCGCGGGGCCTCCGCGCGCGCTCCAGGACGTCGAGCGCGAGCGCCACCGACGCCGTGAGGACGCGCTGGAGCGCGTCGAATTCGCCTTGCTCCGAGAGGCTCTGGTGATCCGTGAGCGAGTCCGGCGACACGAGCGACAGGCGCGCGACGACCGGGATCGGGACGTTCGTGAAGAGGCGCTCGAAGAGGAGGCGCTCCTCGACGAGCACCTCCACGAGCGCGTGCGCGATGTCGACGTCGGGCAGCGGGAGCGCGACGGTCACGCCCGCGGCGCCGCGCTGCGGGATCGGCGCGGCCGCGATCATGGGGCCCGCGGTGTCGCCGCGCGCGCCGACCGATTTCGGATCGAGGCGCGGTCGCGATCCGAACGAGGCGAGGTGATCGTCGAGCCGCGCGCGTCGGGAGCGGTCCGCGATCTCGGGCCGGGCGTCGTTGAGGCGACCTCGCGACCAGCGCATCAGCGCCTCGCGGAGGCGGCCGTCGGAGACGACGAGCGCGTACCAGCGCGGCGCGCGGAACGGAGGCGCCAGATCGATGCACGGGATCGGTTGGTCCGCGGGGTGACGGCGATCGATGTCCGCGAGGGACGCGACCTTCGGCTCGCCGTCGTCGCCGAGCATCGTGAGGAACGGCAGCGCCTCGATGCGGGCGGCGAGCGCGCGGTCCTCGTCGGTCGCGCCGTCTTCGCGCGCGCGGGCGGCGCGGTGCACGAGGTAGCGGTGCACGTGCACCGGGAGCACCGCGAGGCTCGTGGGCCAGGAATACGGGTGTTTCGCGGCGGATTTGGCCGATTCTGCGGAGCCGAAGGTCGCGGTCGACATCGCGCGGCGGGCGTCCTCGTCCCCCGAGAGCGCGTCCACGAGGCGGCTCGCGAACACGCGCTCGGCCAGAGCGCTGGCGGTCGGATCCTGCGCGTGGAGGATGGAGCTCCAGTCGGCGGACGGGACGACGGAGTCATCGTCAATCGCGATCACCACGCCGCCGAACGTGTCGTCGAGGAGCGTGTGCGTGACGCGGATGCCCTGGTGCCACACGGCGCTCGAGCCGATCTCGCCGATGGTCACCGCGACGCTGCGGCCCTTCGCTTCGAGGTGGAACACGGGCGCGCGGCTCTTGGTCGTGGCCTCCGCGATGTGATCGGCGATCGGCTCGCGCGAGCGGGCGCGGGGCGACGCGGCGCCGGCGATCAGCGCGCGGTCGTAGCGCACGAGCGGGACGCCTTCGCGCAGGCACGCGGAGAGCCACTCGAGCTCGGTCGAGGGGAGGCGCACGACGGGCCTCCCGTCCGCCGCGCGGCCCTCGCTCTCGGGCGCGGCCACGCAGATCGCGCCGGCGCGCACCACGAGATCCGCGAGCGCGCCGAGGCTCGTGAAGGAGCCGTCCGTCGTCGGCCACACCGGCGCGCCGACGAGCGCCGCGAGGTCCGCGATCGCCGGCATCTCGAAGCCCTGCGCGGAGTACATCTTCGTCGGCGCGAGGACCGCGGTCGCGAGCGCGGCCCGCAGCGCCGCGGCCTGCGGCGCCTCGTACGGGTGGCCGGAGCGCGGCCGCTCGGAGGCGAAGCGCTCGCACAAGAGCACCGCGCTGCGCACGGAGAACGCGAGCGCGGCCCGCAGACCGGCGGAGGCCTCGACGCCCTCGTACGCGAGCTTCGGCGCGATGTGCTGGGGCCACTGGAGCGCGATCACGCACGGCAGCGGGACCGTGTCCTCGGGGATCGGGAACGCCTCGAAGAAGCGGCCTTCGAGGAACACGCGCAGGGCCAGGTTGCGCACGTGCGCGGCCGGATCCGAGGCGATCGCGATCTCGCCTTCGAGGCCGCCGAAGGGGCCGTCCCGGAACGCGAACCGCTCGCGCACGAGGTACGTGTCGTCGGGGACGTGCGGCCTCCCCGGCGCGGTCGCGAGGAGCTTGCGGCGGCGCTCGGATCCGCGCTGCACCATCGCGGCGAGCTGCGCGGGCGGCACCTGCTCGTACGCGTCGAGCAGGCGATCCGCGAGGCCGCCGCTCGGCCACACGATCTGGCGCGCCCACGGGGCCATCTCTTCGGGCACGGGTTTGTCGCCGCTCCACACGAGCAGCGGGGCGCCGCGCACCAGATCCTCGCGGGCGAGCGGCCGGCCGAGGCCGTCACGAAACAGCGGCAAATCAAGCACATTTCGGAGCGCTTCGGGCAGCGCGACGCGCGCGATGATCGACGCCTCGGCCACGCACAGGAACGCGCCGAGCGCCTCGCGGAGCGCCGCGGGATCGTCCTCGTCGATCGTCACGCCGTCGGGGATCGCGCCTTTCTTGAAGGCGGCGGCGACGAGGCCCGCGATCGCATCCGAGAGGGCCGGCGCGGCGGCGACCTGCAGCGCGCCGAAGAGCGGTGCGTCCTCGCGCACGGCGGATCGCGAGGCGTTCGTGGGGAGCGCGTCGGCGTCGATCATGATCCGCACGGGCGGCGTCACGCCGAGGTGATCGGCCATCGGGAAGCGCGCGCCGAACGAGAAGCCGACGCGCGTGAGCAGCACGCCGAGCTCGCAGAATTCGACGTGGGGCGGCGTGCTGGAGCCGCGGACGATCTCGACGTGCGCGTGCTTCGCGCCGGGCAAGGACAACGACGCGCGGGCGATCGCCTTGGGGCGCGACGGCATCGGCGGCGGCTGACCGTTCACGCGGAGGGTCAGGCGGAGGCAGTGCGCGGCGTCGATGAGCAGCGCGACCTCGCGCGGGACGGTCTTCGCGGCCGCGCGGCGCACGGTCTCCCAGCCCATCTTTCGCTTGAGGTGCAGGCGCGTGCCGCGCGCGGGCATGTCCGCGGGGCGCGCGATCGCCTCGATTTCAGGGAGCGGGGCCTCTTCGCGCTCGATGGCGGCGAGGAGCGCGGGCGTCCACGTCACGCGCGCGGCGGCACCTTGATCGGCGCTGGTGAGCGTCACGGACGCGGGCGCGAGGCCGAGCGCGGCGTTCACCGCGAGCGAGAGGAGCCGCGCGTGCGCCGTGTCCTCGTCGGCCTCCCCGACGAGGTGCTCGAACAGGCGCGGGAGCATGTCCGCGGCGATCGGCGCGCCGTCCCACGCGATCACCACGTCGTCGGCGTCGTACGTGACGTCCACGAACGTCGCGCCCGCGAGCACGGCGGCGCGCACGGCTTCGACCGCGTAGAGGTGCAGATCGACGAGCAGGTGCTCGCGCAGCTTCGCGATCGCCTTGCGGGCGTCGACGCGGATGCGCCCCCTGCGGACGACGCGGCCGATGTCGCTCATCGGATCTCCTCGAGGGCTCGCAGCGCGAGGGCCTCGCTCGCCTTCGATTGAAGCCCCGGGCCGATCAGGAGCAGGTACCTCGCGAGCAGGTGCGCGCCGATCGAAGGCGACGTCGCGCGGCGCGCGCACGCGACCGGCTCGGCCCCTTCGCGCAGCACGAGGAGCGATCCCTTCGGCCATTTCCCCTGGATGCCCGACTGCGCCATCCGCGCGATGTGCTCGCGCGCGCCTCGAACGGGCTCGGGGATGAGGACGGCGACGCGCTCGTCACCGTCCGGGAGCCTCCCGATCGCGACGCGATCGATCCCGAACGGAGCGAGCGCTTCGGAGAGCCACGCGCACAACGCTTCGTCGCCGGGCAGACGATCGGACCCGGCGAGCTCGCGCGCGAGGAGGAACGCGCCTTCGACCGGCGGCACGATCGCTTCGCCTCCGACCGTGCGGCCGAGCGCTCGATGGATGGTCTCGTGCGGCGCCAGAAAGACCGGGATCCCCCGTGCGGCGAGGGCCTTCGTGAGATCGGTCGTCGTCGCCGCCGTGAAGAGGAGCCCGCCGGACGCGATCGCCTTCGAGACGCGGATCACGGCCTCCCCTTGAACCGGGCTCGCGAGCGGCATCGCGAGCTCGGTCGTCGACGCGCGAACCGGCGGCGTCGTCGCGACCTCGGCCAGATCCACGAACCGCCGCGTCGCCTCCTCGGTCCGCTGCTCGTTCGTGAGCGCGGCGACCTTCGCGGCCTCCTTCGCGAGCTCCCGCAGCACCGCGGCGCGCAGATCCATCTGCACCATCCGCTCGGCGCGCTTCAGGGCGACGAGGAACGGCTCGTCGCGGCGCACGTCGTCGCGGCTCAACGTGTGGCGGAGGCGCGGGCTGTTCACCTTCACGCGCACGTCGGAGAGGCCGCTGCGCAGCTCGACCGTCGTCTCGTGCAGCGTGAGGCCGCGGTTGTAAAAGCCTGCAAAACAAGTCGGATCGTCCTCGTGCGTGCCAGTCTGAGGGAGCCGCGCGGAGCCCGCGATCGGCCCCACCACGATCTCCATTTCGTCGAACCTCTGCCGCACGGAGATCACCGCGCGCACGTCGAACGGCGTGTCCGCGCGCGCCGTCCTCGCGGGCGTCCCGGCCGCCGCGTCGAGCACGCCGAACGAGAGCGGCACCGCGGCGTGGCGGCACCACCGATGGAGCGCTCCGGCCACCCGCGTCCAGAACGCCTCGAATTCGCCTGCGGGGAGAGGCTTCACGAGCGTGACGACCGTGCCGTGCCCGTCGCGCGGCGCCGCGTGCTCGATCTCGTACGTGTGGTCCGGGAAGAGCCGCACCCGCAGCGCGCCCCCGTCGCGCCACGTGTCGACCGTCACCTCGCTCGGCTCGATCGCGAACACGCTCATGAAGCCGACGCCGTATTTGCCTATTTTCGAAGGGTCCTCGTCCTTCGTGGAGCGGAACAGCACGAGCAGCGCGTCCTCGACGACGCCCATCGTCATGCCGCACCCGTCGTCGGCGACGCGCACCGCGGCGACGCCGTCCTCCCCGCGGTCCGCCGTCACGTCGAGCGCCGTCGCGCCCGCGTCGATGCCGTTCTGCACGAGCTCTCGCACGAAGGCGTGCGCGTCGGCGAACTGCCGGACCATGTCGGCCACGAGCCCCGACTGCGGGGCCACCTTCGGCGCGCGGGCCTCTTCGCGCGAGCGGTACGGAGCCATCGCGCGCCGAGGCTATCACGCGGGCCGTTTCCATCGCGCGCGGCATCGGCTACCACTCGGTCCGTGCTCACCTTCGATCCCGAGGCCCTCGCGCGCCTCGTCCAGCGTTCGGTCGGCGCCGCTCCGAAAGAAGTGACGCCCATGCCCGGAGGCGCCTCCACGCGCCGCTATTTCCGCGTCGTGGCCGGCGATCCGCCCGCCCTGCTCGTGGCCATGTTCGTGCCCGACGCGCGCCCGGAGGAGGTCACCACCGCCGGCACCGAGGCCGCGCGCTGGCCCTTCCTGGAGGTCGCGTCCCTCCTCGCGGAGCGCGGCGTGCGCGTGCCCGTGATCCACGGAGAGGCTTGCGACGAAGGCCTTTTGTTGATCGAGGACCTCGGCGACGAGACGCTCGCGGAGCACCTCCTCCGCACCCCCGAAGGCCGCGCGGCGATCTACACCCGCGCCGTGACCGACCTCGCGCGCGCCCAGCGAGCGCTCGAAGATCTGCCCGAGGGATCGATCGTCCGCACGCGCGCCTTCGACGAAAAGCTCCTCCGCTGGGAGCTGGATCACTTCCGCGAGTGGGGCCTCGACGCGCTCGACAAGCACCTCGACGAAGCGTCGCTCGCGACGTGGAACGGCGTCGCGGATCGGCTCGCGCAGCGGATCGCCGCGTGGCCGCGCGGCTTCGTTCATCGCGATTACCAGAGCCGCAACCTCATGGTGCGCCGCACGGAGGCGGGGCCGGAGCTCGTGTGGATCGACTTCCAGGACGCGCTGCTCGGGCCGAGCGTGTACGACCTCGTGGCGCTGCTCAACGACAGCTACCAATCGTTCGACCGAGCGTTCCAGGAGGCGCGGCTCGACGAGTACGCGGCGGAGCGCGGGCTCGATCGCGCGGGCCGCGAGGAGCTGGGGCGCCGCTTCGACGTGCTCACGGTGCAGCGCAAATTGAAGGACGCAGGGCGCTTCATCTTCATCGACCGCGTGAAGAAGAACCCTTCGTTTCTCCCGTATTTCGATCCGTCGATCGCGAAGGTGCGCGCGGCGCTCGCGCGGCTCACGGACGAAGAGGACATGCGCTGGATCGCCGGCATGCTCGACCGCGCGTTCGGCGCCTGAGCTGGGGGGCGGGGGCTACCCGGCGTGCGGGCGGTCGGCGCGCTGCCCCGCGGCCCGTCGCGTGAAGGCCTCTTCGCACCCAAATCTTCTTTGGAGCGTGCGATTTCGAAAAGGCTTGCGACATGGATGGGTTTCGCGTCACGCGTCGCTGCGAAGGCGCGTTGCGTCGTGATCTGTCACTTACAAATGACTTGCGGTCACCGCTGCAAAAGCACCAAATCGCGGGGCCGCCATGTTCTTCGACACCACGAAGTCCGAGCTCGCGTTCACGACGTCCTCGCCCTTTCATCTGTCGTTCGACGCGACCGCGGAGGCGCCGCCGAAGCGCGTGTTCGAGGTGCTCGCGGACGACGCCGCGATGAAGAAATGGTTCGCCGACTGCAAAGACATTCGGTGGACGTCGAACGCGCCGTACGGGGTCGGATCGACGCGCGAAGTGCAGCTCAAGATGCTCAGCGTGAAGGAGCGTTTCCTCGCGTGGGAGCCGGGCGTGCGCATGACGTTCTCGATCGACGCGATCTCGATCCCGCTCGTGAAGGCGCTCGTGGAGGACATCCAGCTCGAAGCGCTCGGGGAGAAGGGGACGCGCATCGTGTGGACGGTGCACTACGAGCCGAGCCTCGTGATGCGCGCGGCGCACCCGGTGGCCAAGATGATCTTCGGAAAGATGTGGCGCGCGAGCCTCGCGGGCCTGGTGAAGTACGCTGACGCCCATGGCTGATCGCATCCTCTCCCCGGCCGAGAGCAACGACGACGCTCGCTTCGATCGGCTGTTTCGCCCCGGTTCGCTCGACGAGTACATCGGCCAGCAGAAGCACCGCGAGAACCTCAAGGTGTTCGTGGAGGCGGCGCGCCGTCGCAAGGAGCCGCTCGATCACATCTTGTTCTGCGGGCCGCCGGGCCTCGGCAAGACGACGCTCGCGCACATCCTCTCGCGCGAGATGGGCACGACGCTGCACGCGACGAGCGGTCCGGCGATCGAGCACAAGGGCGCGCTCGCGGGCCTCCTGACGAAGCTGGAGGCGAACGACGTCCTCTTCATCGACGAGATCCACCGCCTCACGCCCGCCGTCGAAGAGAGCCTTTACCCGGCGATCGAAGCCTTTCGCATCGACATCATGACGGGCGACGGCCCCTACGCGACGACGATCCAGCTGCCGCTGAAGCCGTTCACGATGGTCGGCGCGACGACGCGGACGGGGCTCCTCACGGCGCCGCTCCTGTCGCGCTTCGGGTACGTGGCGCGCCTCGATTTCTACCCGATCGAGGATCTGGTGCGCATCGTGGAGCGGAGCGCGCGGCTGCTCGACGTGAAGATCGATCCGGGCGGCGCGCTGGAGATCGCGGCGCGCTCGCGGGGGACGCCGCGCGTGGCGAACCGGCTGCTCCGGCGCGTGCGCGATTTCGCCGACATCCTCGGCGAGGGGACGATCACGGAGGCGATCGCGCGGACGACGGCGGAGCGCCTCGACGTGGACAGCGCGGGCCTCGACGAGATGGATCGGCGCCTGCTCCTGGTGATCATCGAGCACTACGACGGAGGCCCCGTCGGCGTGGAGACGATCGCCGCGGCCCTGGCCGAGCCGCGCGACACGATCGAGGACGTGTACGAGCCGTTCCTGTTGCAACAAGGCTTCTTGGGCCGGACGCCGAGAGGCCGCATCGCGACGCGAAAGGCCTACGAGCACCTCGGGAGAAAAGGGCCCAAGCCGCAGCAGGGGGATCTGTTTTCCTGACAGGGAGTCTGCCTCTCCCTATCTCCGCGTCACATAGAAGAAGTCTCGCGGGTTCGCCGTCCGCAGATAATCGTCCTTGTCCACCTTGAAGCCCTCGAACAGGCTGGTTGCCTCTCGCTGGCCGCTGTCGGCCTTCGGGAACAGCACGTACCTCGGGTACGAATAGTTGATGTCGAGCTGGGCGGCTGAATACGCGCGCAGGTGCTGCATCGCGAGGGCCAGGGTGCGCGGGCTCGTGGAGTTGCTCACCACCATGTAGAGGACGCCTCCGTCCTCGGAGAGGCCCAGTGCGGAGCGGCGCACGACCGTTCCGCCTCCGATCGCCGCGCCCCAGTGCGTGTTCTCGTCGAAGAGCGCCGGGTGCAATTTACCGCCGTCCACGAGGCAGCTCGGGGTCTGGCGCCACCACTTGAACGTGCCCTCGATATCGGAGACGGCCTTCCACGGGGCGATCCGCAGCGTCTCGTCCGCGTTCATCGCGATCGTGCAGGCGTCCGCGCGGGGGCGCACCACGAGCACGCCGTCGAGCTTCATGCCGTAATGACCGTGCTCCTCCTTGAAGCCGCCGTTCCAGGCCGCCATCAGACTCGGCACATCGGTGTCCGGGATCAGGCCCGTTCGCTTCAATTCGCCGCTGCCGGGGGCCGTTCCGTGCGGCTCGTGCACGCCGGCGACGAGGTGGAGCAACGCTGTCTTCGGGTTCATCGCGACGGCCAGGACTTCGGCCCACGGGCGCTTGCCGTCCGGGTGAATCAGCGTCTTGTAGAAGAGAGGCTCGGTGTTCGACGAGGGCTTTCCGCCTTCGCCGCTGCCCGCCTGCGCGCTCACGCCCGGCACCGGGACAGGCACCCACACTCCATCGCCGGCCGCCGCGAATTTCGGATCGAAGGGGCCGACGTCCTCCGGTGGGAACGGCGCTCTTCCTGCGGCTCCTGTCGCGCTCCCTGCGGCTCCTGTCGCGCTCCCTGCGGCTCCGGCGCTCGCGGACGGTGACGGCAACTCCTGCGTGCCTGTCGCGCTCCCCGTCGCGCCGCCCGCGACTGGCACGCTCCCCACCGGCGCGACCGCGCTCCCCGAAGGCGCCTCCCAGTACGACCGCGGCTTCTCCCCGCTGCGGAACGTGCGATTGTATCGGTCCTCCAGGTCGTACGCGAATTCCTCCAGCTCCGCGACGGCCTCGGTGCCGATCAGGCTCCGCAGGGCGTCCGCGAGCCACGCGCCGAACCAGGGGACGTGATTGGCCGCATAGAAGGTCGCGCCCACGAGCACCGGCACGGCGATCACACCCCCGATGAGCGCACGCCGGAGTCGACGGCGCGTCGCCGCCGAGAGCCGCCGGGGTTTTTGCTTCTGCTCCGCTGTCATCTCGCGCCGGGCCGCACCATGCCACAAGAAGGCGCGCCGGGTGAATGGGCGGCAACAATCTTGCTAGGTCTTCGCGCATGCGGTGGCGTGCTGCTTTGGGGCCTTGTCTTCTCTTTCTGGGTGGCTGTATCGAGCCGTCGTGCGACCTCGATTGGGGCTGCAAGAACGACTATAGCTGCGCGTACAACGAGGTCTGCGGCGACTACGGGGAGTGCATGGCGGCCGTCCACTGCGAGAGCTCGGACTGCCCCGCTGGCATGATCTGCCGGACGCGCTCCGCGGTCCCCGCCGGAAACCCGTTCACCTCGGACAAGCCCGGCAAGAAGGTCTGCGTCTGCAACGACGGCTACGGGGACGAGCTCGACCCCGGGCTCTGCGACGGCAGCAGCGAAGGGGGGTATGGCACCGGCGCCACGGGCGGCGGCGGCTCCGGCGGCACCGGCGGCGGCCCGGGCGGCGCGCTCTCCTGCGCGTACAGCCCGCCCGAAGGCGATGTCCTGGAGGTGGTGCAGACAGGAGATGCCGAGTCGCAAGGCAGCCTGTTCATCACACAGGCCCTCTCGGTGGACGGCCCGGGCACGCTGGAGGCGCTCACGTTCAAAGGCACCATCGACCTCGGCGGAGAGACGTTCACGAGCCAGGGTGACAGCGATGTCGCGGTCGTCCTCCGCGAGCACTCCGGCGCGGTCTATTACTCCGAGCTCATCGGCAACGCGGGGCCGAACGTGGTGACCGCCGCCGCGAGCGACGCCTACGGATACACCGGCGGGGTCGCGGTGAGCTTCACCGGCGCGCTCACGTTCTTCGACGGCGAGGCGGTCGACGCCGGCGCGGGGACCGGAGCGGTCGTGTTCGTCGGGGGCGATATCGGACCGAACCGCCACGTCTTTTTCTCGAATGAAACGCTGTCGATCACGGGGATCTCGGGCGGCTTCACGGAGGGCTCGCTGGTCGTCGCCGGGACGTTCACTGGCACCCTCACGATCGGCAGCAAGCAGATCGACTCGACGGGCGGCGCGGACGGCTTCATCGCCTATCTCCACGCGGACCCGGCGAAAGAGGCCGTGTGGATCAAGCAGATCGGCGGCGCGGGCGATCAGACCGTGAGCGGGGTCGCCGACGGAGGGCAGCGCCTGTTCGCGATCGGCGATTATCAGGGCGAAACCGACCTCGCGGGCGAAAAGATCACCTCCGACGGGCGCGACTCGTTCGTCCTCGCGCTCGACTCCACGGGGCAATTCATGGGCTCCCGCGTGATCAAGGGCCCGGACAGGCAAGTGCTCAGCGCCGCCGCGGTGGACGTCGAGACGGGCCATCTCGTCGCGGCCGGCGTGCGGGCCAGCGAGTCGATGTCGCAGGGGAGCATCGATTTCGGCGACGGCGTCACCATGGAAGGCGGACCGGGCCTGTCGGACGCGTTCGTGGTAGAATACGCTCCCAACCTCGATCTCGGCTGGATCAGCCTGCTGTCCGGCGCCGCGCCCGCCGGGGAGGTCGTCCCGCGCGACATGACGATCGACTGCGCCGGTCAGATCACGGTCGTGGGGCAGACGACGGGCGCCCCGATCCTCGCGGATCCGGCGTCGGGATACGGCAAGTACGACGCGTTCGTCGTCAAGCTGGATCATGGAGCCGTGCTGTGGAGCCACGTCTTCGGCGGTCCGGAGGACGATCTGGCCACCTCGGTGGTGTCGGTCGAGTGGCAGTCCGTCATCGTCGGCGGCAGCTTCTCGGGCGCCGCCGCCTTCGGCCCGTTCACCCTTCAAAGCGCGGGCGCGGAGGACGCCTTCCGCGCGTACTTGACGCCGTGAGGAGAGCCATGAACGTTTTGAATACATTTTGTTTGCGAGGGCTGTGCGCGCTCCTCTTGGCCTCTCCCTTCGTCCTCGCCGGCTGCGACGAATCGAGCGTGGACGGCGTGTGCGATGAATGGGACGGCCGAGGATGCGCCGGCTGGAGCGGGGTGGCCGCCTGCCGCTCCGCCGGGAGAGCGCTCCAGGACACCGCCGATCAGGCCGGCTGTCACGAGGAGCTCCAACGTTATCTGGACTGCGTGCGGACGTCGGAGAGCTGCCAGTGGGGCGCCGTCTGCGCGACCCCGAAGCAGGAGCTGATCAGCTGCCAGGGGTCGTCTTTTTAAGGCGCGCCGAGGTCCACCGGCGACAGCTCGTCGCCCATCTGATCGGGGCTGTCTCCCCGGTCCTTCGCGTCGCCCTGGCCGAGCTGTCCGCTGTAGTTGTCGCCCCAGCACTTCACGCCGAGCGGGCCCACGAGCGCGCAGGTGTGCGTCGCGCCGAGCGTGAGGGCGGTCGCGTGGGCGTCCTCGCCGAGATCCACGAACGGCAAGGTGTCCCCCATCTCCCCGGGCTCGTCGCCCCGAAGATCCGTGTCGCCGAGTCCGAGCTGGCCGAGGTCGTTGCGGCCCCAGCACTTCACGCCCACGTCGGTGACCGCGCACGTGTGGCCCACGCCCGCGGCGATCTGCACCACCGTGAGGCCCTCTCCGAGGTTCACGGGCGGCAGGTGATCGCCCATGTCCGAGAGCGAGTTGCCCCGACTCTCCGTATCACCGAGCCCGAGCTGACCGAAGTCGTTGTGGCCCCAACACTTCACCGCTCCGTCGTCGAGCAGCGCGCAGGTGTGATCCCACCCGGCCGCGATCTGCACGGCCGTGCGGCCCGCGCCGAGGTCCACGTAAGGCAGCGCGTCCCCCATCTGTCCAGGCGTCTTTCCGCGGCTCGTGTGGTCGCCGAGGCCCAGCTCTCCATTCGTGTTGTCGCCCCAGCACTTCACCTTTCCGGTGGTGAAGAGGGCGCACGTGTGGCTGCCGCCGGCCACGATTTGTCGGGCCTTCACGCCTTCGCCGAGGTTCACGTACGGCAGCGCGCCGCCCATCTCCCCCGCCGCGGCGCCGCGCTTCAACGTGTCTCCGAGGCCGAGCTGACCCGAGTAGTTGAAGCCCCAGCACTTGACCTTTCCGCCCTCGAAGAGAGCGCACGTGTGGTCCGCGCCGGCCGCGAGCATCTGGACAGGCTTGGTGTCGCCGAGCGGCACCGCCGGGAGCGCCGTGCCCATCTCACCGGGGGAGTCGCCCCGATCCTCGGTGTCGCCGAGCCCGAGCTGCCCCACCGACGCGTGCCCCCAGCACTTCACGCTGCCCCCGCTCATCAACGCGCAGCCGTGCGCGAACCCGGTCACGACGGCTGTCGCCGCGCGGCCCGCGCCGAGATCCAACGGGTGGAGGTGATCGCCCATCTCGTCCGGAGCGTCCCCTCGGTTGTCGAGATCCGATGTCCCGAGATCGCCATAGGCGTTCTCTCCCCAACACTTGACGACTCCCTCGCCGAGGAGAGCGCACGTGAAATACCCACCTGCCGAGATCGCGTGCACCGAACAAGGCCCCGTCGTGTCCCCGGGGCCGCACGCCGCCGACGCGGACATGACCATCGAAGGGCCCGGATCTTCGGCCTGCGCAGCAGAATCACCCCCTTGGGCTGGCTCGCACCCGGCGCCGGTGAAGAGGGGCAGTGATACGTACAGTGAGGCCCCGAGGCCTCGAAGAAGAGGTGTCTCCCGCATGGGGCTCCGCCATTGCACGCGGCCCCGGAGAGCGCCAGTCGTTTATCCGTGAAGTTCATTGAGACGCGCCGGCTTTGTCGCTTGTTGTGCAGTGGAATCATTGGAACGCCGGTGTTTTGTCGCGCAGCGTGCGGACCATCGTTGTGTTTCGCAGGCGACGAGACATGCTGTGGGCCGCCCGAGGGCGGGGAGGTGGGCCGTCTTCGGCCACGCGCCGGCCCCGGGTCTTATCGAAGGTTCGATCACGGGAGAACAGACCATGAAGGCAGAGATCCCCTCGCTCATGTCGTGCGCTTTCGGCGCGCGCGCTCGCTTCCTCTGCGCCCTCGGCGCGCTCGTCGCGACACCGCTCTTCGGGTGCGCGGGACAGCACCGCAACGACAACACCGGGAACGCCCAGGGGACGGGCGCGACCGGGGACACGAGCGGCTC
The DNA here is from genome assembly GCA_046351455.1 of Polyangiaceae bacterium. Lineage (GTDB taxonomy): Bacteria > Myxococcota_A > Polyangia > Polyangiales > Polyangiaceae > JADJRH01. The sequence goes on along the minus strand of JAXLYM010000002.1, from coordinate 515,876 downwards.
GATGAGCACGAGCGGCGCCAATAACAACGACACCTCCGGGACGAGCGGGCAATACGGACAGGGCAACACCGGCAATACCAGCTCCGGAATGAACAACGGCAATTCCGGGGCGACGGGCGCCGGCAACACCGGAATGACAGGCACAGGCAACACCGGCATGAACAGCGGCACCGGCAACAGCGGTGTCGGACAGTCGGGCTCCGGCAGCTCCGGCTCCAAGCAGATGACCGTCACGCTCGACTCGAAGAGCGGCAGCAAGACGACCGGGACTGCCACCTTCACCACCGACGCTTCGGGGAAGGTGACGCTCAAGATCGACCTGAAGAACGCGCCTCCCGGCGTGCACGGCGTGCACATCCACGACGTCGGCGACTGCTCCTCGACCGACGCCGAGAGCGCGGGCCCGCACTGGAACCCGAACAAGGACACGCACGGCAAGATGGGCCGAGGCCACCACATGGGCGACATCGGCAACATCACCGTGGGCGCGGACGGGACTGGCACGCTCACCATCGCCTCGGATCAATGGACGCTCGGCGCGGGCGGCATGAACGACGTGTCCGGGCACGCCGTCGTGGTGCACCTGAAGGCCGACGATTTCGCCACGCAGCCGTCGGGCGGCTCCGGGAGCCGGATCGCCTGCGGCGTGATCAAGAAGTGAGGGCCGTGCAGCTTCGGGCGATTTCGAGTAAGTTCGCCCGTCCGTGATGCGCTCCGACTCGCCGAACGCCACGCCCAGCGATCCCGTGCTGGTGCTCCTCCGCGAGCGAGCGGCCCGCGACGCGGTGGCTTCGGCGCTGTCGACGCTGAACCTCGACGCCATGTTCGCGGAGGACGCCGCGGACGCGATCGAGTGGCTCCATGACCGCACGCCGCCGGTGGCGATCCTCGATTTCACGGGGGCGCACCCGGCGGGCGCGGCGGTGCTCGCGATGCTGCGCAGCCCCGGTCACGAGCACCCCGTGATCGCGCTCGCGGTGGTGGACGACGAGGACGAGGCGATCGCCCGCGCGATGGAGCACGGCGCCGACGATTTTCTTCGCCGGCCGGTGCGCACGACCGAGATCGTCGCGCGCATCCACGAGAAGGTCACGCACCGCGACACGGCGGAGGAGCTGGCTCGCCGCGTGGAGGGCGCGAAGGTCGTGCTGGAGCTCACGCAGGCGCTCTCGTCGACCTTGGATCTTCGAAGCATCCTCTTCACCGTCGTGCGCCGCATCGCGGAGGTGGCGCGCGTGGATCGGTGCAGCATCGTGCTCGTGCACGAGGGCTCGACGCGCGGCTTCGTCGTGGCCGCGAGCGACGATCGCGACGTGTACGATCTGCCGATCGACGTGTCGCTCTACCCCGAGATCCAGCGCGTGCTCACGGAGCGATCCGCGCTCGTGATCGACGACGCGACGACGCACCCGCTGTTCGAGCTCGTGAGCGGCGGATCCACGGCGCCGGGCGGGTTCCGCTCGCTCGCGCTCCTGCCGATCGTGCTCGAGGACCGGCCGATGGGCGTGCTGTTCCTCCGCGGTCGCCGGCCGACGACGTTCCGCGATCACGAGATGTTCCTGGCGCGGACGATCGCGAACGCGACGGCGATCGCCCTCCGGAACGCGCACGTGCTCACGTCGCTCAAGGCCGAGTCGCAGGCGCACTCGGTCGCGCGGCTCGCGGCGGAGCGGCGGCTCTCGGCGGTGCAGAAGTACTTCGACTTCTTCCACGCGGCGGCGGACGGCCTCCTCGTGCTCGACGGCGGCGGGCGCGTGCTGTTCGCGAACGCGAAGGCCGCGGAGATCACCGGCCGATCCGAGAGCGAGCTGCACCACATGCTCTTCCGCGATCTCTTCGACGCGAAGGACCAGCCCGCGATCGACGAGGTGTACGCGGGCTTCTCCGGCGCGCGCTTCCCGCAGATGCTGGACCTCGGGATCCGCCGCGCCCTCGACGTCGCGGGCGAGCGGCGCATCCTTCAGCTCAGCTTCTCCGGCGCCCTGTGGAGCGACACCGGCGTGGTGCTCGTGAGCTTCCGCGACGTCACGAAGGACCGCGCGATCGCGGCCGAGCTGCGCAAGACGACGGAGTTCTTGGAGCGCGTGATCGACAGCTCCGCGGACGCGATCGTCGCCGCCGACACGAACGGCACGATCACGCTCTTCAGCCGCGCGGCGGAGCGCCTCTACGGACGCACGGCCGACGACGTGATCGGCAAGCTGAGCGCGCGCGATCTCTATCCTCCGGGCGGCGCGCGGCTCGTGCTGCGCCTCATGCAATCCGGCAAGCACGGCGGCCCCGGCCGGCTCGAAGGGTACCGGACCGACATCATCGTGGCGGACGGATCGCTCGTGCCCGTGCTCGTGTCGGCCGCGCAGATCATGGAGAACGGCAGCTTCGTGGGCACCGTCGGCGTGCTCACGGATCTGCGCGATCGCATCGGCATGGAGCGCAAGCTCTCGGAGGCGCAGGAGGAGCTCCGCGCGCGCGAGAAGCAGGCGTTCATCGCGGAGCTCGCGGGCGCCGCCGCGCACGAGCTGAACCAGCCGCTCACCAGCGTCAGCGGCTATGCGCAGCTCATCCTGCGCCGCCTGCCCGAGGGATCGCCGCACGCCGAGGAGCTGCGCGTGATCCTGGCCGAGGCCGACCGCATGGCCGAGATCGTCCGCAAGATCGGCAAGATCACGCGGTACGAGACGAAGACGTACGTGGGGGCCGCGAAGATCGTGGACCTGGATCGCGCGAGCGCAGAGGAGAGCATGCGCCCGCCGCCCCGGTTCTCGTCGTCGAAGCCGCCCCCGGCCACATCGGAGGGATTGCCCGCGAGCACGCCTCGCCCGTAGGCCGATGAACCCAGAGCGGAAGAGCAAGAGACCCTCCTCGATCCCGATCACCGAACGGCACCGCGCCGCGCGCCTCCCGGCCGAAGAGCTGGATCGCCTCCTCGTCGCGGTGTGCGAGACGGAGCCCGGACAGGATCCCGAGGACGCGATCATGGCGGTGCTCGGCGTGGCGGCCGAATTCGCTCCGAAGGCCGCGTTCGGCGTGCGCCTGCCGGATCCGCGGCCGAACGCGACGCCGCGGCTCCTCGTCGTGCGCCGCAGCGGCCTCTTGCTCGCGCCCGAAGAGCCGCAGTCGGGCCCGCTGTTTTCGGACCTGCCGTGCGAGAGCCAGTACCCGATCGACTACGAGCCCGAAGGCGTGCTGTCGATCGCGTGGAGCGACGCGGACGCCGTGCCCGAGGGCCTCGCTCCGGCGCTCGCGACGCGCGTGGGCCTCGCGGTCGGAGCGGCCCTCCGCGTCGCGCGGCAGGCCCCGATCGCGAGCGCGCGCGACCCCGGCGAGCGCCGCAGCTCGGAGCACAAGGACAAGCTCGCGGGCCTCGGCAAGGTCGTCGCGGGCGTCGTGCACGAGCTCAACAACCCGGTCACTTCCATCCTTGCATACAGTGAGTATCTGCGTCGCAAGGCGGAGCGCGGGCCGCTGGATTCGGCCGATCTGGAGCGTATTTCGCGCATCGAGGAGGCGGCGCGCCGGATCCACGGCTTCTCGCGCGATCTCATCGCGTACGCGCGGCCCTCGACGGAGGTGCCCGTGCTGCTCGCGGTGCACGACGTGATCGATCGCGCGCTCACGTTCTGCGAGCACGTGCTCGTGCCTGCGGGCGTGAGGATCGAGCGCGCGTTCGGGCAGCTCAAGCCGGTGCGCGCGATCGGCGGGCAGCTCACGCAGGTGTTCGTGAACCTGTTCATGAACGCGTCGCACGCGATGAGCCCGCACGGCGGCACGCTGCGGATCGACACGACGCTCGACGGCGCGGCCGTGCACGTCACGGTGAGCGACACCGGCTCCGGCATCGCGGAGCACGCGCTCCCCCGTATTTTCGAGCCGTTCTTCACCACGAACGACAGCGGCGAGGGCACGGGCCTGGGCCTCAGCATCGTGCGCGAGATCGTGGAGGCGCACCGCGGCGCCGTGTGGGCCGAGCGCAAGGACGGCCAGGGCGCCGCGTTCCACGTCGTGCTGCCGACCGCGAGCGACAGCGACTGACGACCGCGACCGGATACATTGAAAGCGGGCGCGAAACGCGCGACACCTGCGATCGATGAAGCCCGGTGACCGATCACGACGAGCCGCGGGGAGCCGCGCCGCCACGGTGCAGGCGAGCCTCCCCGGCCTCGCGGAGCCCGCAGAAGAGGCGGCGGATCTCGACTCCAGCGCGATCGATCCGCACGCGGACCACGCCGTCGACGAGGGCGCGCCGCTCGCGGAGAGGGTGCGTCCGCACGCGCTCGGCGACATCGCGGGGCAGGCGCATCTGATCGGCCCCGGCAAGCTCCTGGCCCGCGCGATCGAGCAAGATCGCGTGCCGTCGTTCTTGCTGTGGGGCCCGCCCGGATGCGGCAAGACGACGCTCGCGCGCGTGGTGGCCGAGCACACGCGCGCCCGCTTCGTCCCGTTCAACGCGGTGCTCGGAGGCGTCGCGGAATTGAGGACGATCGTTGCAGAAGCGCGCCGCGCGAAGGAGCGAGGCGAGCGCACGATCCTGTTCGTCGACGAGATCCACCGCTTCAACCGCGCGCAGCAGGACGCGTTCCTGCCGCACGTGGAGGACGGCACGATCAAGCTCATCGGCGCGACCACGGAGAACCCGTCGTTCGCGGTGAACGCGCCGCTTTTGTCGCGGTGCAAGGTGTTCCGGCTCTCGGCGCTCGGTGATGCGGAGATCGCCGCGATCCTCACGCGCGCGCTCGCGTCGGAGGCGGGATACGACGGCGCGCTCACCGCGGAGCCGGAGGCTCTCCTGGCGCTCGCGAAGATCGCGGAGGGCGACGCGCGCCGCGCGCTGACGACGCTCGAAGTGGTGGCCGAGCAGGTGCGCAGCCGCGATCGCGACACGATCACGAAGGCCGACGTCGACGAGGCGGCGGGCCACAAGACGCTGCTCTACGACAAGGCCGGCGAGGAGCACTACAACGTGGTCTCGGCCTTCATCAAGTCGATGCGCGGCTCGGATCCGGACGCGGCGATCTACTGGATGATGCGCATGCTCGACGCGGGCGACGATCCGCTCTTCGTGCTGCGGCGGATGGTCATCTTCGCGAGCGAGGACATCGGCAACGCGGACCCGCGCGCGCTCGACGTGGCGCTCTCGGCGGACGCCGCGTTTCGCAGGCTCGGCATGCCGGAGGGCATGTACCCGCTCGCGCACGCGTGCCTGTACCTCGCGACGGCCCCCAAATCGAACGCCTGCAACACCGCGTGGCACGCCGCGCAGGAGGCGGTGCGCGCGCACGGCGCCCTGCCCGTGCCGATGAAGCTGCGCAACGCCGTCACGAAGCTGATGAAGGAAGAGGGCTACGGCGAGGGATACCGCTACGCCCACAACGAAGAGGGCGGCTTTGCGGCCGGAGAGACGTATTTGCCCGAGGAGCTGACCGGCAGTCGGTATTACGAGCCGACCGAGCGAGGCTACGAGAAGACCATCGGAGAGCGGCTGCGGCGGCTCCGAGGAGAGGTGCCATGAATACGGCCCGTCGTCTGCGCGGAGAGAGGCCATGAACACGGCACATCACCCCTTCGGAGAGAGGCCATGATCGCGTCCCCGTCCCCGAAGCTGCGCCACGCGGAGCTGTTGGCCTTCTGTTCGTTCGTGCTGACGACGGTGATCCTCTGCGGCGCGCTGGGGCTCCGCACGGCCTTCTATTTGCCGACGTATCTCCTGCAGATGGAGGAGCTGTCGCTGCTCGGCAAACAGGCAGTCTTCGACGCCGTGACGGCCGCGCTCGTGGTCGGCCTCGCGATGTGGAGCCGGAGCCGGTTCCTGTCCAAGACGCTGCTCCTTCTGGCGGCGATCGCGATCGGCGTCGTGAAATCCGGCGTCGCTTCCTTCATGGTCTCGTTCGCGGGAGAGACGAACCCCTGGTACACGTCGCCGGGCACGATGCTGCTCTGCGCGTTCGTGAACGTGCCGCTCTGGATCGGCTTCTTTCCGGTGATCACGGCCCTCTCGAAGGCGAGGGGACCGGAGGGGAAGACAAGGTCGCCGGGCGTGTTGCAGGATGATCACAAGAAGCCTGTTCCGGCGCTCGACGGCCCGTTGGAGCTGCACGCCGCGGTGGTGGCCTGGCAAATGACCGTGGGCCTCGCGACGCTGGCATTGGGGCCAGATATCCTGTTTCGATTGCTGGGGCTCGCGTTGATCGCGGGGGCGACATCGCACCTCAGCGTCGCGCGGCGCGAGGAGAACCGCCTGTTTCAATGGCTGCGCCTCTCCGTGGAGGGGAGTCTGCCCGGCGTCGTGATGAAGGAGGAGCCCGCGCCGGCCGGCGTGCCGGCGCTCTACGCCGAAGACGCCTCCAAAGCGGTGCTGTATACGGTGGCCGAAGAGGGCGGCTCGTACCGGAAGGAGCCTGAGAAGAGGCCGTTCGCGACGATCGACCCGGCCCGCGTGAAGGCGCCGCGGGGCTTCTTTTCGCGGGTGAGCGGGCGTTTCTTCCTCGCGCTGGTGCCGGCGATCTTGATGGTGCTCCTGGCGTTGCCGATGATCGAGTGGGTGGAGGTCCCGCCGCGCGCGCTCACGCGGGAGTTCCCGCACCACGAGATCAACCGCGACACGATCACGAAGATCGACGGCGTCACGCTCTACAACGTGGAGCAGCCCGGCGGAGGCCGCCTGCTGGTCGGCTACGACGAGGACTCCAACGTGGTCGTGCGCGGAATGCCCCTCTTCCAGCGGGCGAAGGGCCCCGTCACGGAGCTCGCGGACCTGGCCAATCGCATCCTGTACGACGGCCGCTTCCCGGTGATGCGCGACACCGACGTCTACGTCCTCCGCGACAAGGAGCCGAACGCAAAGCCCCCCGTCTACGAGAACGAGACGCTGACCTTCTGGCGCAACATCAACGGATCCCCCGAGCGCGTCGAGGTGCCGTGTCCCCCCGCGAACGTGAAACACCCGAGCAGCGCCGGAACCACCGCGACCACCGCCACGACGGATTGATGCCTTCGCTTATTGGAGGGGAGGCGCGTCGATCGGGGCGAGCGTGGTGACGCCGGCGCCGGACCACTTGTTGTCGACGTAGTTCTTCACCAGGCAACCGCCCGTGCCGTCCGTCAATACGCGCACGAGGCCGCCTGTGCGGGAGAAGCCGAACACCGCGTCGTTCCAGGCCGCGATGCCGTAATACGAGCCGGCCACGATGCCGTCCGCGCCGCAGCCGATCTTCTTCTCGATCTTGCCACGTACTACTTTGCTCATGTTGCCGCCTACGCCGGTCGCGAGCTTCGTCATGTCGATCTCGAGCAGCGTGTCGTGCTTGTCGCAGAAAGAGGAGGACGGCGGGTCCGGGCAGTCTCGCACGGTCGCAAAACCTACGGGTTTACCGTCGTTTGCGAGGAACACCAGGTCTCCGGACAGCTCCCATGGCTTGCCGACGTTCGCCGCGTCGTAGGGGTGTCCCTGGCCGTCGTCCGCCGGGACGGTGCCGAAGTTGCCGAGCAAGGTGGTCTGTCCATTGTCGTCGATCGACCACAGCTCGCCTGCGCTGTTGCCCGCGACGAGCACCTCTTTCAATGGGTCCAGGACGCCGACCGGCGCGAACGTGAGCGCGTAAAACGTGGGGAGCCAGCCGCCCGGAGACGGCGAGAGCAGCGTCACGTCGGGGCCGCAATGCACCTTTCCGGCCGCCGGGATGAGCGGCATGACGGAGTTGCTCGTGACGCCCCAGATCTGCTGATAACGGTCCACGGCGATGTCGAGCATGGCTGTGTGCGGGCCGTTCGCCTTGTCCACGCAGTCGAAGTCGCCGACCTTCAAGAGGGCCAGATCCGGGTCCGCCGGGTTCAGCGCGAACAAGGTCGTGTCCGTGCTGGCGTAGACTCGATAGTTGTTCGGGTTGCCGCCTGCGCCGTTGCCGCCGGAGCCATTTCCGCCCGCGTTGCCCGCGCCGGCGCCGTTGCCGCCCGCGCCCGCGCCATTTCCGCCCGCGTTGCCCGCGCCGGCGCCGTTTCCACCCTGGTTTCCTGCGCCCGCGCCGTTGCCTGCGCCCGCGCCGTTGCCGGCGCCCGCGCCGTTGCCCGCGCCGGCGCCGCCGTTTCCGCCGTTCGGGTCGGTCAGGCCGTCCCCGCCGTAGCCGAGGTGGAGGTAGCGATCTTCGTTCACCTGCGTGGAGCACCCGGCGGCGAAAAGGCCTGCGAGCGCGGCAGCACGAGCGATCCGAAGCTTCATGATCCGGGCATAACCGAGCCGCCCCCGCGCGACAACGACCTTCCAGTCACTTCTCGCCGACGGCCCGCTTCATCGCGCACATCAGATCACCGTTGCACGGATCGACCGCGATCTTGTGCGCGGCCTCGTGCGTGGGCGGCGGCGACTCCAGCGCATCGGCGCTCGATTTCGGGGCGACGCCCGGCTTCGGCGCGGCGGGGGCATCACCGGCCTGGCCCGCGGCGGTCGCGGCGGCCTTCGTCTTCGCGAGGCTCGGTCGCGGGAACGACTTCGAATTGCGGGCCCCGGACACCGCGGTCGACGTCGGAGAGACGCGCGCCGGCGCCAGGATCGTGGCGGCCGGACCGGCTTCTCCCTGGAGGGGTTGCGGCGTCGGCTCGGGCGCCGCCGCGCGGGCCCGACTGGCACCTTCGATCGAGGTGGCCTGTGCGGCGGCGGGCCCGATCGAGGTGGCCTGTGCGGCAGTGGCATCGACCGCCTGCGGAGAGGCCTTGTCTCCGAGACCGGCGGGCGCGGTGGCGGCGGGAGGCTGCGTGAGCGACGCGACGAGCAGGGCTGTCACGGCGCCGACGAAGCCGCCCGCGGAGAGGCCGGGCACGAGCTGCATCCACGCGCGCGTTCGGCTCCGCGGGGCGCCGTTCCGGAGCGTCTCCGGGTCACGCTCGGTGTCGGGCGCGGCGTCGTCGTCCACGGGGTCGCTCGCGGCCACCGCTCCGGAAGGGGGGCTGTCCATCGAGACCGGAGCGTCCGAATGGGAATTGTGCGTACGGCCCATCGAAGGGGGAGGGTCTGCACCCCTGGATTGAGCCGTGAGGGCCCTCCATTCGGTGGAGTGGAGGATGGACCGGAAGTCGATGTAGCCGGAGCTGTTGTTCGCCGGGACCGTGTCTTCGAGCGCCCGCTTCGCCATCTGCGACAGGCCGCCTTTGTTCTCGTTCTCTCGCCTCACCGTGCTGCGCGCCATGATCGAATTCCTCCAGGACAGAGCTCCCCCGCTCCACCGACTCGTGGGTTGAAAAGAAGCCATCCCAAGGTGCCAGTTCCGTCGTTCGCCTTGGATCCGGGTCGACCGTCGTCTCGGGCCGCCGCTTCCGGAGCGGCCCGCCGAGGTCACATGTTCGTGAGTGGCGACCCCGCCCCGCCGCATTCATTCACGATCCGCAGGAAAATGAGCGAAAACGAAGCAAAAAAAAGCCGCCGACCGAGACGAGATTCTTTGACCCGGAGAGGCCGGACGCGCGCACGTCGCCCTGAAACCGGCGTGACAAACTGTCAGTCGGCCGCGAGGTCGAAGGCGCCCTCGTACACCGCGTCGATCGCCACGATCACGCCGCCCGAGAGCTTGACCGCCTCTCCCGAGGAGAGGAGCCGATAGCGCCACGAGCCGTCGTCTTCACGCTGAAAATGCTCGATCTGCGTCGTGGTTTGCGAGACGAGCAGGTAGTCGGTGAGGGAGGGCAGTCGCTGGTAGGCCTCCCATTTCTCGCCGCGATTGTAAGCCGCCGTGCTCTGCGAGAGGACCTCGACCACGATCTTCGGGTTCGCCAGGACATCGGTGGTGCCCGGCTCCAGGCGGACTTCCCCGCACGTCACGACGGCGTCGGCGTACACGTACCGTTCGCCGGCCTTCGCCGAGATGCGCTGATCCGAGCTGAAAACACGGCATCCGGAGCCACGGAGAGCGGCCCGGAGCTCGGCCTGGATCGCGGCCCCGAGGTAGTTGTGGCGCGGGCTGCCGCCCGACATCGCGAACACCTCCCCCAGGTGATACTCGTGCTTTTCGTCCTGCTCACGCTCCCACGTCAGGTACTCGGCGGGAGTCAAAGCTCGGGTTTCGGCAGCGTGGCCCATGAGCACGAGCATACCCCCCGCAGGCGGCCGCGAAAAGGCGAGATCGGCCGCGGCCGCTGTCACGAAAGCGGCTGTTTCCAGGGGATCGCGATGCCCAGCGACGTGAGCTTCTGCTCCAGCTCCTCGCGCTCTCGGCTCGTCTTCTTCGGGGCGCCGGTCGCGTCCAGCATGCCGGCGGCGATCGCGGGGGCGAGCGGGTCTTTCCCGGACTCGATGGCTCGGATCACCTCGATGTCGAGGCGGCTGAGGTAACTGGACTCCACGCGGTAATCCATGAAGGCCTCCCACGCGAGCGGACACCAGGCCTTCGCGATCTTTTGGCCCATCACCTCGGCGTACGCGCGGATCTCCTTCTGCGCGTGGGCGTCCATCCGCAGCGCCAGGAAATGAAGCATGTTGTGCAGATCGATCTTCCAGTAGGCCTCCGTGTACGTGGCGAGCGGGAGGTCCTTTCTGGCCTGCTCGCGCGCGACGCCGGCGTCGAGGCGCTCCTGGTAGATCGCGCGCGCCAGGTCCTGCAGCTCCTTCTCGCGGGCGGTGAGCTTCTGGCCGACGTCGACCGGCAAGTAGTCGTCGCTGCCCTGCTTGTTCGTCTTCGACTGGAGGCGCCACTCGTCGGGGGCGGTGCGCTGCGCGGCGTCGATCGCGACGGAGTAGCGCGTCGAGTACTCGTTCACGTTCGCCGTGCGGTGGCGGATCCACTGGCGCCAGCAGTCCATCGGCGCGCGGATGTGGAGCTTGATCTCGCACATCTCGAACGGCGTCGTGTGGCGGTGGCGCATCAAGTAGCGGATGAGGCCGCGGTCCTCGTTCACCTGCTTCGTGCCGGCGCCGTACGAGACGCGCGCGGCCTGCACGATCGCCGCGTCGGATCCCATGTAGTCGACGACGCGAACGAAGCCCTCGTCGAGCACGGGGATCGCGACGCCGAGGATCGAATCGAGGGCGGGAGACGTGGGGCGCGGTGCAGGTTCGGTCACGGGTGCCTCGGGGGTGCTGCGGGTTGGCAGCGGTCTTTCGCCGCTCACGGCCGGCCCGTCAATGACCCCTTTTCCGTCCGGAGCGCGTGGTAGCCTCGTCCGCCTTATGGCCGCGGGGAACCCCGAAGCTCGCATCGTCTCGTCGGCGCCGGTCTCCACGGGCACCGTGGTGTGGCGATCGCGCGGGCAGCTCTACGTCACCGCCGTCGTCAAGGCGACCTTCGGGCTCGTCAACGACCAGCCGATGGAGCTCGTCGAGCCGTCGGATCTCGTGCGATCCGAGCTCTATCACCGCGACAATCCGTCGCGCTCCGTCCGCGCCACGAGCGACATGGCGCCGTACCTGCACCGCGCCGACGTGACGCTGATCGGGCACGCGTACGCGCCCGCCGGGGAGCCCGCGACGATGGTCACCGTGCGGCTCGCCGTGTTCCGCGAGCGCGCGCTGCTCGACAAGACCGCGCACGTGTACGGCGATCGAAAAGGCGGCGCGCCCGCGGCGTTCGAGAAGATCCCGCTCATGTACGAGAAGGCGCTCGGCGGCGTCGGCTGGGACGATAACCCGATGGGCATCGGCATGCGCGCGGGCGGCGCGCCGGATCCGACCGCGCCCAACGTCGTGCACCCCACGGACCCGACGAAGATGATCGGCTTCGGGCCCATCTCGCGCACGTGGCCCGCGCGGCGCCGGCTGCTCGGGAAGATGGATCGCAAGGCGCTCGACAAGCCGATCGCGGAGCTGCCCGACGGCTTCGATTGGGCTTATTTTCAAGCCGCTCCGCCGGATCAACAGATCGAGTTTTTGCGCGGCGACGAGTGGGTGCTGCTCGAAGGGATCCACCCGTCGGTGCCGCGGATCTCGTCGCGGCTCCCGGACGCGCGCGTCGTCGGCACGGTGCGCGGTCTCGGCGGCGGCGAGCAGATGCGCGGGCTCGTGTTCCACATGGACGTGCTGCGCATCGACGCCGATCAACAGAGCTGCTCGGCCGTGTGGCGCAGCTCGATGCCGGTGCGCGACGAGGCCGCGATCGAGGCGCTCCAGATCGCGATTTCGCTGCAAATCGGCGGGCAATCGATCGAGTGGTCGGAGACGATCGACGGCGCCGAGGCGGACGCGGAGATCGAGTCGCCGGAGACGATCGAGCTCGACGAGAGCGCGCTCGTCGAAGAGGCGGCCGCGGACGACGAGAGCGATTTCGCGAAGACGGTCCAGCGCGGCGACAAGAACGAGGAGCCGGAGGCGCGCACGGGGAAGCAGGCCGCGCCGCGGAGCGAGAAGACGTCGCTGTGGACGCCGGAGATGGCCGCCGCGCTGCGGGCCGGCCCCGTGATCGAGGAGCCGTCCACCGACGCGGAGACCTCGAAGATCAAAGCGAAGACGGAGCGCGCGTCGATCACGACGGAGGGCACGCTCAAGCTGAAGCCGCTCCGCAGCCTGCCCGCGAAGCCGCTCGACGAGGGGACCGCGAAGCTCTCGCCCGTCGCGCTGCCGCCGATGCGCGCGCCGATGGCCACCGTGCCGCTCATCGACGTGGAGCTGCCGGTGAAGAAGCCGGGCGGGAACCGCTTCGACGGCACGTTCGCGCTTCCCCTCGACGACGAGCCGCGCGCCTCGGATCGAGCGCAGCTCCCGTTCGCGGGCGCCGCGAAGGGCGCGCCGGTGGAGCGCACGGTGCCGCCCGTCGCGCCGCGCGGGGAGCGCTCCGGCCTCCCGTTCGTGGGGCCGCCGAAGATCGCGCCGTCGGTCGAGCGCGCCTCGATCACCGTCGCCGCGCCGCCGAAGATCGGGCCGTCCGCGCGCCCCGGATCGAAGTTCGAGGGCACGATGGCGCTCTCCCCGGAGGACGCGCACCTCGCCGCGAAGAAGCCGGAGACGCCGTTCGGAGAGGTGAAGGGGACGTCGCCGTCACCGGCCTCCGCTCGCTCGATCCCGGGCGCTCCGTGGTCGCCGAAGAGCCCGAAGGCGCCGCCTCCGCCGCGGCTCAAATCGCGGCTCGATCAGACGGTCACGGCCGTGCACGACATGCCGACGGTGCCGCCTGTCACCGCGCCCGCGCCGGAGGGGCCGCTGCCGCCGTCGATGCCGTTCGCGAAGGACGCGGAGGTGGTCGCCTCGCCGATCCCGTTCGCGCCGTCCCCGGAGCTGCCGCCCGCGCTGCCGCCGCCGATGCCGCCGCCTTCGCGCGCGAAGCTGCCGCCGCTCCGGCCCACGTTGCCGCGCGGCGCGCCCGCTCCGAAGGTCACCGCCACGCGCGAGGCCGCGACGCTCAAATCGCTCGAACAGGCCGCGAAGCGCGCGCAGGACGCGGTGCCCGTCGTCACGAAGACCAGGTTCACCGTCGCCTCGTTCCCGTGGCAGTTGAAGGCCGCGACGGACGCGCTCGTCGTCGTGGTGAAGGTCACGTGCGACCTCGCGCCGGAGGGGCCCGCGAAGGTGCGCGGCTCCGCGGACCCCGTGAGCGGCGATCTGCACGAGGGCGGCGACGCTTCGCGAACCCTCGTTTACCCCGCGGATCATGCCGTATTCAAACCGCGCGCGGACGTGCTGCTCGTGGGCCACGCGTACGCGCCCGGCGGGTCGTCGCCCGCGGCGCAGGCGTCGTTTCGCTTCGGATCGCGAAAGAACGGCTTCGAGCGGCGCGTCGCGGTGTTCGGCGAGCGGCGCTGGCAGAAGGCCGGCATCAAGCTCGTGCCCGAGCAGCCGAAGCCGTTCAAGAAGGTGCCGCTCGTGTGGGAGCGCGCGTTCGGCGGCCCCACGTACGAGAAGAACCCCTCCGGCGTCGGCATCGCGGGCGATCTGGTGCCGCAGCTCGAGCTCGCCGGCAGCCTCGTGACGAGCCCGAACGACGCGCCGGAGCCCGCGTGCTTCGCGGGGGTGCCGCCGCGCTGGCCCGCGCGCCGCGCGCTCCTCGGCACGTACGACGCGGCCTGGAAGAAGACGCGCTGGCCTTATTTCCCCGACGATTTCGACTGGGGGTACTTCCAGGCGGCGCCGCGCGCGCAGCAGCTCGATCACCTCGCGGGCGACGAGCCGTTCGAGCTCGCGGGCGTGCACGCGGAGCACCCCTTGATCCGCGGCAAGCTCCCCGGCGTGCGGCCGCGGTGCTTCGCGCAGAAGATCGGCGACGGCGCGGACATGACCGAGGTGCTGCTGCGCCTCGACACCGTCACGTTCGAGCCCGACGCGATGAAGGTCACGCTCGTGTGGCGCGGCGCGATCGAGGTGGAGGGCGAGTCCGCCGACGACATCGCGGAGCTCTTCGTGATCGACGAGCCGCTCTCGGGCCCCGCGATCGAGCGCGCCGACGTGATCTCGAAGTACCGCGCGGAGAAGCTCGCGACGTCCCGCGACTCCGCGCCCACGCTCCCCGACGATCCGCCGGAGCCCGCGAACGAAGCCGAGCCGGGCGGAGCGCCGGAGCCCGCGGAGATCGCGCCGCTCACCGAGGAAGAGAGCGCGAAGGCGCGCGCGGAGGTGACGGCGCTCCTCGCCGACAAGGCCCCGCTCGACGGGCGCGACCTCGCCGGCGCGGATCTCTCCGGCCTTGATTTCTCGGGGATCTCGCTCCGCGGCGTCACGCTGTCGCGGGCGGATCTCTCCCGGGCGAAGCTCGCGTCGGCGCACCTCGCGGGCGCGCAGCTCGAAGGCGCGAACCTCACCGGCGCGAATCTGACGGGCGCGGATCTGACGGGCGCGGACCTGACGCGCGCGGATCTGACAGGCGCGGACCTCACGGGCGCGAAGCTCGGCGGCGCGACGTTCGCGGCGGCGCGCGCGGACGGGGCGCGCTTCACCGAGGCGCGCGGCGACAACGTGAGCTTCGCGGGCGCGTCCCTGAAGAAGGCGCGGTTCGAGCGCGCGGTGATGGCGAGCGCGGATCTGACGCGCGCGGCGCTCGACGGCGCGGTGCTCGACGGCGCGGAGCTCGCGGACGTGCGGCTCTACGACGCGGTGGCGAGCGCGGCCTCGTTCAACGACGCGAAGCTCGACGGGGCGCGCGCGGACGGCGTCACGCTCAAGCGATCGTCGCTGCAGCGCGTGCAGGCGCGCTCGTCGATCTGGGACAAGGCGGTGCTCGACGAGTCGACGTTCCTCGGCGCGGTGCTCACCGAGTCGGGGTTCGCGAGGGCGTCGTGCCGCGCGGTCGTGTTCTCGGGCGCGGACCTCACGTCGTCGCGCCTGCGCCGCGGCGTGTTCCGCGCGGCCTCGTTCCTGAAGAGCAACCTCATGACCGCCACGCTCGAAGGCGCCGATCTCGAAGGCGCGGACCTGCGCGGCGCGAACCTGCACGGCGCCGAGACCAACCGCGCGCGTCTCGCCGGGGCGAAGCTCGACCTCGCCATCGTGACGGCGACGAAGCTCGCAGAGAGCACGGGGACATCGTGATCCGAACGCGTGAAGAGCTGGCCGTCCGCTGCGCCGAAGGGGGCGATCTGCGCGGCGAGGTGATCGAGGACGTCTCGCTCGACGGCGGCAACTTCGAGGAGGTGAGCTTCGAGGGCGCGACGCTGCGGCGATGCACCGCGCGGGCCGCCAAATTCGCGCGCGCGTGGCTCGCGGGCGCCACGCTGGACGGCGTCGATCTCTCCGGCGCGGACCTCACGGGCGCGAGCCTCGCGGGCGCGAAGCTCGTGGCCGCGCGCCTCGGGGGAGCGCACCTCGACGACGCGGATCTCTCGGGCGCGGACCTGTCGGGCGCGGATCTCGGGTACGCGACGCTCGCGGGCGCGGACCTGTCGGGCGCGACGCTCCGCAGCGCGAACTTCACGCACGCGAACCTCACGAAGGCGCTCTGCAACGAGGCGATTTTCGACGGCGCCACGCTCCACGGCGCGCGCCTCCTGGAGGCCACCGCGTGCGCCGCGCACCTCGAAGGCGTGGACCTCGCGACGTGCGAGATGAACGGCGCGGATCTGACGGGCGCGATCCTGAAGGCGGCGCGGCTCGCGGGCGCGAAGGTCGAGCACGTGCTCCTCGCGGGCGCGGATCTGCGCGGCGCGGACCTCTCGGGCGCCGCGTTCGACTCGGTGGATTTTTCGGAGGCGAACCTCACCGGCGCGAAGCTGGTCCGCGCGGATCTGCGGCGCGCCAAGCTCCTCGGCTGTCCGCTCGCGGGCGCGGATCTGACGGAGGCCCGGATCGACCGCGCGCAGCTCTCCGGCGTGGACCTGCGCGGCGCGAAGCTGCAGGGCGCCGCCTTGACGCAGACGTTGTTCGAGGGCGTCCGCGCGTCCGGCGTGAGCTTCTCCGGCTGCGACCTCACGAACTCCACGTTCGCGGGCGCGGACCTGTCCGGCGCCCTGTTCGTGGACACCGTGGCTCGTCAGGCGAGCTTCGAGCGCGCGGACCTCACGTCGGCGAAGATGCAGCGTATACAGGCCACGTTGGCGAACTTCGGAGAGGCCCGCATGAGCGACTCCGACCTGCGCGCGGCCCAGATGATCGACGCCAACTTCGACGGCGCGGAGCTCCGGAAGGCCCGCGCCGAGGGGGCGGTGTTCGACCGGTCCCGCTTCGTGAAGGCGGATCTGCGCGCGGCGTCCTTCTCGAGCGCCTCCTTCGAATACGCGGACTTCTCCCACGCGAAGCTGGACGGCTGCGATCTCCGCGGCTCCAAGCTGGACGGGGCCAATCTGCACCGCGCCGGCCGAGAGGGCACGAACATGAGCGGCGCCAGCGTCAAGGACATGAAGTCCACCGATCCGGCCCGCGCCCGCGCCGAGGACTTCAAGCCACAAGCGTAGCGCCGTCCTGGTCTTTCCGTGTTCAAAGGCGTATTCGATGCCGCTCCATTCTGCGACGGTGTATGACACGCTTGGGACAAGGGTTGAACATGCGGGTGATCACCCGAACAGCGCGCAAACATTGTGTTTAATGTCACCCTCCCCGAAGGGTAAATAGGAGTTCGATTGCCGGGAGCTCCCCGTGGTGGATGACGACAGCGCAGAAGATCATGACCCCTCGGTACCCGCGGACGCCTACGCCCAGATCGACAAGCTCGTCCGGGTCCACACGGCGTTCCGGCTGAGCGACTACAAGTCCGGCACCGTTCACCGCAGGATCGCGCGGCGCATGAGCGCCCTCGGAATCGAGACGCTGGCTGAATACATCGACAGGCTGCGGAACGACAAATCCGAGCCGGCGGCGCTGATGCGGGACACTTTCATCAGCGTGACGTCCTTCTTCCGAGACGAGAGCGCCTTCAGCGTCCTGTCGGAGCTGATCCACGACATGGTGCAGGCGCGCGACGACCGCGGCGTGATCCGGGCGTGGGTGCCGGGGTGCGCCACCGGGGAAGAGGCGTACGGCATCGCGCTCCTGTTCGAAGAGGCCCTCCGCGCCGCGAACAAGGCCGAGCTCCAGTACATGATCTTCGCCTCGGATCTCGACGAGGCGGCGCTCGAGAAGGCTCGAAGCGGCTTGTATACGAGCGTCGAGGTGGGCCCGGTGCCGATCGAGATGCGGGAGCGCTACCTGGAGCCGGCGGGGGATCTGTTTCGCGTCGGCAAGGGCGTTCGCAACCGCCTCGTCTTCGCGCGGCAGAACGTCGCGGAGGATCCGCCGTTCGCGCACATCGATCTGATCAGCTGCCGGAACCTGCTCATTTACCTCGTCCCGTCGGTCAAGAAGCGGGTGATCGATCTCTTCCACTACGCGCTGAACCCGGGCGGGTGTCTGTTCCTCGGAAAGTCCGAGTCGGTGGACGGACACGGTCCCTTCTTCGAGATCCTGGACGCGCGCGAGAAGCTCTATCGGCGCTCGAACAACAACGCACCTCATTCGTTCCCCGTCAAGATGGGGCTCCCGGCGCAACAAGGGCCCCGCGAGGCCGAGCGGGCGCTGAGCCTCAATCCGGACTGGGTCGCTCGGCGCTCTCTGGAGGTGCTCGCCGAGCGGTTCGCGCCGCCCGCGGTGGTGATCAACGAAGAGGACACCATCATCCACTTTCAGGGCGACCTGCAGAGCTTCCTCCGCTTCCCGAGGGGGAAGGCCGACATGCGCCTCTTCGAGCTCGTGGACCCGTCGGTCCGCGCCGAGCTCCGGGCGCTCGTCTTCCGCGCGCGTCGCGGCTCCGAGGTCGTCCGGGGCGGCGCCTCCCGCGTCCTCGTCGGCGGGCGTTCGGCGGAGCTCGTGATCGGCGTCGCGCCCCTCGCCCCGCCGCAGGGCAGCGCCCTCCTCGTCACCTTCGAGACGACCCCCGAAGACCTTCCGACGATCTCCGCGACGGGCGCCGCGATCTCCGAGCGAGACGTCCTGATCGTCCAGGAGCTGGAGCGGGAGCTGGCCCGCACGCGCGAGCACCTGAACCTCGTCGTCGAGGAGCTGGAGACCGCCAATGAAGAGCTTCAGTCCCTGAACAAGGAGCTGGAGACCTCCAATCAAGAGCTCCAGTCTGCCAACGAAGAGCTCCAGACGGCCAATGAAGAGCTCCAGTCGACGAACGAGGAGATGCTCACCGCCAACGAGGAGCTCGCCCTGAAATCGGCCGCGCTGGAGGTGAGCGAGAGGCGGTATCGCCGCGTCACCGAGTCGCTGCCGCAGCTCGTCTGGACGTGCGACATGACCGGCGCGTGCGATTACCTCGGCCCGCAGTGGGTGCATTACACCGGCCGGAGCGAGGCCGAACAGCTCGGGTACGGGTGGATGGAGCAGCTCCACCCGGACGATCGCGGGCGGGTCAACAAGATCTGGGCCGCGGCCGTCCGCGACGGGCACCTCTTCGAATGCAAGTTCCGGATCCGGAGGCACGACGGCCTCTATCGGTGGTTCCAGACGCTGGCGGCTCCCGTCGAGGAGGAGGGGGGCCGCTCCGTCAAATGGTTCGGCAGCAACACCGACATTGACGCAGAGGTGCAGGCCGAGAGCACGATGATCAAGAGCCAGACGCAGCTCCAGCTCTTCATCGAGCACGCGCCGGTCGGGCTCGCGCTGTTCGATCGCGAGATGCGGTACCTCGCCGTGAGCCGGTACTGGTGCGAGCGCTTCTCGCTGAACAAAGAGGAGATCCTCGGCCGCAACCTGTACGAGGTGCTGCCGTCCGTCGCGCCGAGATATCGGGAAGTGCATCGTCGCGCGCTCACCGGGGAGACGGTCGCGGTCCCCGAGGTCGCGGTGATGCTGCCGGACGGTCGCCCAGGCTGGAACCGCGCGGAGGTGCTGCCGTGGTTCGAGACGTCCGGCGGCGAGGTCGGCGGCGTCATCATCCTCACCCAGGACATCACCGCCGAGGTGCTGGCGCGCAAGGAGCTGCAGGCGCTGAACGAGAGCCTGGAGCAGCGCGTGATCGAGCGCACCGCCGAGCTCTCGCGCGCGCGGGAGGACCTCGCCGCCACGGTGCGTCGGCTCGACGAGAGCTTGCAGCAGAGCGAGCGGAACCTGCGGCTCTCCAGCGACATCCTCGCGGGCTCGCCGTACGGGATGGTCGTCTTCGGGCCGGACAACCGCGCGCTCCTGTGGAACGAGCAGTTCGTGCAGATGCTGCAGATCCCGCGCGAGAAGCTCGAGACCCCCGACTGGCACCTGTCGGAGCTTCTCCGCGTCCTGCACGCGCGCGGCAATTTCGGGGGCGACATGACGGAGGACGATTTCATCGCCGCGGTCACGCGGCGGCTCGCCGCGCGGCGGGCGGATCGGGTGGAGCGGCGTCACCCGAACGGCCGGTGGATCGAGGCCCGATCGCTCCCGATCGAGGGGGATCTAACGCTGCTCACGTACATGGACGTCACCGAGCAGAAGGAGAACGAGCTCCGGCTCGCCGAGGCGAACACCGCGAAGAGCGCCTTCGTCGTGCACCTGAGCCACGAGCTGCGCACGCCGCTCAACGCGATCATCGGCACGACGTACACGCTGGAGGCGACCGATCTGACCGACGATCAGCGCCAGCAGGTCGCGACGATGAAGGCGGCGAGCAAGCTGCTCTTCGGCCAAGTGAACGACGTGCTCGATCTGGCCAAGGTGGAGGCCGGGGAGATGGCGCTGGAGCGCAGCCCGTTCACGCTCGACGCGCTGTTCGCGGACATCGACGTCCTGTTC
Organism: Polyangiaceae bacterium; assembly: GCA_046351455.1. Taxonomy (GTDB): domain Bacteria; phylum Myxococcota_A; class Polyangia; order Polyangiales; family Polyangiaceae; genus JADJRH01. Next base: position 495,799 of record JAXLYM010000002.1, on the reverse strand, counting down.
CGCGCGCAGGCGCGGGCCGCGGGCCTCACGCTCACGCTGCCCGTCCTGGAGGGCGAGCTGAAGGCGCCTTTGATCGGGGATCGACAGCGGATCTTGCAGCTCCTCGTGAACCTCCTCGGCAACGCGCTCAAGTTCACGCCTCAAGGGTACGTCCGCGTGAGCGTGGGCGTGACCGCGCGCGCCGAGTCGAAGATCTCGCTGCGGTTCTCCGTGGCGGACAGCGGCATCGGCATCGCGGAGGGCGTGCTCCCGCGGCTGTTCCAGCCGTTCGCTCAGGCGGACGTCAGCACGGCGCGCACGCACGGAGGCACGGGGCTCGGGCTCTCGCTGGTGCGGCGGCTCGCGGAGTGGATGGGCGGCACGGCGGGGGCCGAGAGCGCGCTCGGCGTGGGCAGCACGTTCTGGTTCGAGGTGCCGTTCGAGCTGCAGGAGATCGGCTCGCAGGCGCGCGACGAGCACGTGGAGTACGACGCGTCGCTGGAGCACCTCCCCGGCCTGCGCGTGCTCGTCGTCGACGACAGCCAGGTCAACCTGGAGGTGGTGAAGCGGCTGCTCGCGCACGAGGGCGCGAAGGTGACGTGCGCGATCTCCGGCGTCGCGGCGCTGAAGGTCCTGTCCGCGGTGCCGCTCGCCTTCGACTGCGTGCTCATGGACGCGCAGATGCCGGTGCTGGACGGCTACGCGACGACGAGAGAGCTCCGCGCCGGAGGCGGCGACGCCGCGAAGATCCCCGTGATCGCGCTCACCGCGGGCGCGATGTCCAGCGCGCGCGAGAAGGCCCTGAGGAGCGGCATGAACGACTACCTGACCAAGCCGGTCGAGCCGCAGCTCCTCGTCCGGGCGCTCCGCGAGCAGTACCACCTCGCGACCGGGCGACCTCTCCCGATGCGGGCGCGGGCGCCTTCGATCGCCGGCGCGCCGCCGCTGAAGGCGGTCGCGGCCTCGGAAGAGTGGGCGATCGTGGCCGCGCTCCCCGGCGTCGATCTCGCGAAGGCGCAGCGCCAGCTCGCGGGGGACGCGAAGCTCTACGTGAAGCTCCTGCAGACGGGTATGCTCGACGCACGCGCGCTGATGGAGCTCCTCGGCGGCGACATGGAGCGCGGTGCCCTCGTAAGCGCCTGCGCGAGGCTGCATAGAATGGGCGGAATGCTGGCGAACCTGGGAGTGACGTCGCTGGCCGATCTCGCGTCGCGGCTCGAAGCGGCGTGCGACGCGGGGGAGGCGTTCGATCCGACGGTGCTCGCGGAGCTCGATCGCGGGCTCCTGGCGCTCGCGGCGGCGCTCCCTGCGCTCGCGGACGATCACCGATCGGTCGAGACGCGCGAGGTGCCTCCGGAGATCGGGGCGAAGCTCCAGCGGCTCGCGAAGGACCTCCGGGCGCAGCGCGCGGCGGCGCTCTCGCTGACCGAGGAGATCGCCACGGATCTCGCGGCGACGCGGCTGGAGCCGAGCTTCGAGCCGGTCGTCCGCGCCCTGCGCACGCTGCATTTCGAGGAGGCGCTCACGGCGCTCCTGGGCTGCGTCGCGCGGCTCGGAGAGGGGGCGTCGTGACGTCGCGGCGGCCTTCGTTGCTCCTCGTGGACGACGAGCCCACGAGCCTGCTCCTGCTCAATCAGATCCTGGAGGACGAGCACGACATCCGCCTCGCGACCTCCGGCGAACAGGCGCTGAAGCTCATCGAGCAGGCCGCGCCGGACCTCATCCTCCTCGACATGATGATGCCGGGGATGGACGGGCTCTCGGTGTGTCACCTGCTCAAAGAGAGCCCCGCGACGATGGATATCCCGATCCTCTTCGTGACCAAGCGAGCGAGCGCCGACGACGAGACCCGCGCGCTCGAGGCCGGGGGCGCCGACTTCATCCACAAGCCGATCTCGCCGCCGGTCGTGCGGGCCCGCGTGCGCGCGCAGATCGCGCTGAAGGCCCGGAACGACAGCCTCGCGCACGCCCACGCGACCCTCGCGGAGCGCGCGCGGGAGCTGGAGGCGCTGCAGGCCTCGAAGGCCGACCTGACGCGGATGGTCGTGCACGATCTCAAGAACCCGCTCACGGCGGCGATGGGCTTCGTCGAGCTGCTCTGCGACGAGCTGCGGGAGCTCACGCCCGTCCCCCACGCCATCCTGGAGTCGGCGGAAGAGGTCCGATCGGCGACAACGCGTATTCTGAAAATGGTCAACGCCCTCCTCCAGATCGATCTGGCCGAATCGGGGCGCCTTCAGACGCAGATGCGCTGGATCGACACAGGGGCGCTCGTGACGTCGCTGGTGCGGGGGGCCGAGCGGGAGGCGGCGCTTCGGTCGCTCGATCTCCGCGCGCGGTGCGAGATCGAGCGGAAGGTCTCGGCCGACGAGGCGCTCCTCTCGCGGACGCTGGAGAACTTCCTCAGCAACGCGCTCCGGTACACGCCGAGGGGCGGGCGCATCGAAGCGGTGGTCCGGCCCGAAGGCGACGACGTCCTGCTCGCGGTCTGCAACACCGGACAGCCCATCGATCCGGGCCTGCGCGAGCGCATCTTCGAGAAGCACATCTCCACGGGCGACCCCACGGCGCGCGGCCTCAACCTCGGCCTGGGCCTGTATTTCGCGAGGCTCGCGACGTCGGCGCAGGGCGGCCGCATCGGCGTCGACGCCACGCCGGAGTGGCCGACGCGCTTCTGGGTGCGCCTCCCGCTGGTGCCCCGCAACTCGATGGAGCCTCGTTCACGCTAATCGAAGTGCCCACCCCCGGCCGCGCTGCGCGCGCCCGCCCCTCCCAAATCGCTCCCTCCGTTACAACGTCAAGGACTGCATCCGCTCCGCTACGGACTCCGCTCCGCCAAGCGGAGCTCCGCCTCCGCGGACCGGACTCCGTCCTTCCAGTGGCGGCCGGTTCGCGAAGGGAGGGGGCCTAAAACGGCAACACCACGTTCGATCCGGCCCGGATCTCGTAGGAGAACGAGATCCGCTTCGTCTCGTGCGGCGCTAGCTGGACTCTGGCCCTCAAGAAGCCTTCCGCGTCTCGCGCCCCGAAATCGGCGGATTCGCCCATCGTGATCTCCACGTCGGCGATCTCGCTGACTGGCACTCTCTCCGTCACCGTCAGGCCCTTGATCTCGCCGGAGAGGTTGGAGAGGAAGACATCCACTTTGCGGCGGATCTTCTGCGTGCCGATGATGGCCGTCGTGTCGCGCTGCTCCTCCATGTGGCGCCGCGCGCGCACGCCGTCGTCCGCGCCGAAGCCGAGCTCGAACGGCTCGCCCGCGCCGACGTAGCCGATCTTCGATTTGCCCACGAGCGCCGAGCCGCGCGCCACGCGCACGGGGCCCGCGAGCAAGGGGCCGCCGCTGTTCGTCGCGGTCGCCCGCACGTGCGCCGCGCCGCCGAGCTCCGGGTAGAGAACGCGATCCACCTCGGCGCCGAGCGTGCGCCGGCCCACCTCCACGCGCATCGGCCGGCCGTCGGAGGCGATCGTGAGCGGCTCCAGCGCCTCCAGGACCAGAGGCTCGCCGCCGTCGTCGACGCCGGGCATCTCTTCGACGGCGCGCGTCCCGCGATCGAGGCCGGCAACCTGCGGCGCGTGCTCGCGGGCCTCCACGACGACGCTCTTGCGCTCCTCGGCGCTCTTGCGGCGCAGCGCGAGCACGTCGTCCCGGACGAGCGGAGGCGACGCGTCCCGCGCGGGGCGCGCCGTCGAGAACCGCGCGGTCACGCCCTCCCACGCCTCTCCGGCCGCGCTCCACACGGTGGCCCAGCTCACCACCTCGATCGCGCGATTGGCCTTCTTTTCAAGCTTCCCGTCGCTGCTCGCGTCGGCCGCGTCCGCGAGGCGGAAGAGGTGCTCCGGCCGCCACAGCGCGCACGGCACGCGGTACGTGACCTCGATCTCGACCTCGTCGCCGTCCTCCGCGCCCTCCACGTCCACCGCGACGAGCGCCTCGTACCGCGGCTTCGCGATCGTGCCCTCGCGCAGGCGCAGGGCCGCGCGCGCCGCCGTCTCCTCCGCGTCCTCCCGCTGCTCGTTCGCGGAGGCGATCGCGCGGTGCGCCTCGTCCGCGGCCTCGCCGAGCGATCGCCACGCCGCGCGCCACGCGTCGAGCCTGTCCGCGTCGCGCACGCGGGGCGCCACCTTCGCGATCTCCGCGGCCCAGCGCGTGTGCAGCCCGTTCACCTGATCCACGCGCCGATCCGCCCTCGAACGAGCGCGCGCGGCCTCCTCGACGGCGCTCTTCGCGCTCCGCTCCTCGGCGTGCAGGCGCTCCACGTCCTCGCGGCCGAGCTCCGTCGTGAGGTGCGCGCGCCACGTCACGCGCGCGGCGTTCACCTTCGCGTCGCCGGCGACGATGCGCGCGGTGGCGGTGCGCTCGTCCACGAACGGCGACACGCCCGCGATCGCGATCCACTGCGATCCGCGGAGCAGCATCACCTTCGCGCGGCGCGACACCTCCGCGCGGTCCTCGAAGAACGTCACCAGGACGGCCCGGCTCGCCGCGATCTCCGGCGCTCCGTCCGCGCCGCGCACCTCGATCTTCGTGATGTCCATCGCTCACTCCCTGCGGTTTCCGCCCACGATTTCCATCTTCGCCGGGAGCGTGACGCGGTAGCGCCACTCGGCCTTCGCCTTGCCGCCCGCGGGCACCTCGACCTCGCATTTGAAGGCCTTCCGCACCGGATGCCCGAGCTCGGCCTGCGTGTACGGCGTCGTCGGCGGCGACGCCGCGAGCGACTTGATCTCCACGTCCTTGTCGTCGCTCACCGGGAGGCGATCCACGATCTCCACCTTGATCGCGCGGCCGAGCGACGACGCGATCTCCGTCGTCACGGTGTGCTCCACCGTCGTCGATCCGCCGAGCAATCCCGCGGATCCCTCCTCGACGTGCGTGTTCCGCGCGACCCGCAAGCGGTCCTCCACGCCGAGGCCGATCGAGATCGAGCCGCCGCGATCCGTGTACGAGAGCCGCGTCAGCGCGACGAGCGCGCCGTCGATCAGCACCTCGACGGGCCCCGTCAAGAGCGGCTGTCCGACCGGGTTCGTGAAGTCGGCGCGGCGGTACACCTCGGTCGCCTCGCGCGGCACCGTGACGAAGCGCGGCTTCGACGCGGCCTCCGCCGTCATCAGCGCGACGCGGTGCGGCCGTTCGTTCGAGGGCACATCCACGGTGCCGGCCGCGGCGTACACGACGTCGAAGAGCCCGCGCGAGGCCCTCGGATCGATCGCGCCCGACGGCGGCGCCATGCGCTCGATCGCGGTGATCGCGGTCGCGAGCCCCGCCGGCGTCGTCGCGCCGTCGCGCGTGAGGCGCCCGCGCTTGTCGCGCGCGTGCCCCGGTGACCACGCGGCGATGCGAAGCGAATCGAAGTCGAGCCACGCGTCCGCCGGCTCGATCGGCAGCGGCTCCGGCGCGCCGCCTTCGCCTCCGAGCGAGTCGTCGCTCAGCCCGTACCCGCCGTAGCTCGCGGCCTCTGCGCGCGGCGCGCCGCCTCCTCCGCGCGGCGGCGCGGCCTGCGGCATCGGCATGCCTCCCGGCGCGGCTCGTCCGAGCGCCATCGCGGATTTCGGCATCGGCGCGGCGGCGGGCGCGGCGGGCGCGGCCAGCCCCGCCAGATCCATCGCGCGCGCCATCGGCTCGTCCGCGGCGCGCTTCTTCTTCGACCGCGTCTGCTCCTGCGGCGGCGCTACGCGCGTGGGGCTGTCGTACTCGTCCTCGTGGTACTCCGCGTACGGCGCCGGCAGCCCCGCGGAGCCCGCCTGCCACAGCGCGCCGACGTCGCTCGACGGATCGCGCGTCGCGGTCATCGTCGCCGTCGTCGTCACGCTCGCCGTCGCGGTGGCCGTCACGCTCACCGTCGCGACGAAGCGATCGTACCCCTCGAACATCGCGTCGAGCCCCTCCGGCGGGGGCCGATACCCGCGGGCCTTCGGCTTCTGCGCGCGCCCCAGCCGCAGCGACGTCATCTCCGGCAGCCGCGCGTCGCGGAGCAGATCGCCCGTCGACAGCGCGAGCGCGACGCCGTCCCAATCCTCGCCCGACGCCTGCGCCACGAACGCGGACAGCGTGAGCGCCGCCTTCGTCGCGCCGTCCGTGAACCGAGCGCGGTACGACGGCCACCACCGCGCGGCGGCGACGGCGTATTCCAGCTCCAGAACCCCTTGTTTCGAAGCCTCGCGCGCGGGTCCGAGCTGCACGGTGACGGCGAACCGCGGCGGCCCGTCGTCCCGCCTCGCCGCCGCCGGAGCTTGCGCCGCAGCCAATCGGAGCGCCTGCGCCTCGCGCTCGTTGTCCTCGATCGCGACGGTCAGCTCCGCGATCTTCGCGTCGAGCGAGGCCATCTCGTCCGCGGACAGCCGCACGACGGCGAGCGCGTCCGCGGTGCGCTCGGCGGGATCGATCGCGGACACGCGCCGCACGAGGTCCGGCTCCGGCTGCACCGAGGCGAGCACGTCGCGCCGCCACGAGGCGTGCCCGCGCGCGGCGACGAGCTCGTCCCGTCGCCTCCGCAGCGCGTTCAATTTGTCTTTGATCGAAGGGTCTCCGGCCTTCCGCTCCGGCACGATCAGGCGCGCGCGCACGCCGAGCACCTCGCGCCCTTCGAGGGCCCCGGTGCGCATCGTCCCTTCGTCGGCGAAGGCGGTGACGTCCTCGACGACGACCTCGCACGGCCCTTCTGGCAGCGCATCGGGGAGCGTGACCCGCCGCCGCACGACCGCGCCGCGCGCGTACACGGTGACGCTCTCGATCCGGCTCTCGCACGAAAGCTCATGTCCCACGCGCTCACGGTACCGGAGGCGCGCCCCGCCTGTCTCGCGCCGGAGGAAGCGGACAAGCGGAGTACGGGCGGAGCGTCGCGGACGTCGGAGGAAGCGGCCGCCGGAACGTGGTAACGAAGCCTCCATGCTCCCGCTGACCGATTTCGCCACACGTCGCGACCCCGGCGCGCGCCCCCCCGCGGCGCTCGGCTCGATGAACTTCGGCAAGCGCACGCCCGAGGCCGAGGCGCGCAAGATCATGGCCCGCGCCCTCGAACGCGGCGTCACCTTGATCGACACGGCGAACGCGTACGTGGACGGCGAGAGCGAGCGCATCGTGGGCCGCTTCGTGAAGGGAAAGACCGACAAGGTCCGAGTCGCCACGAAGGTCGGATTCGGCGGCGCCACCCGCGGAAAGCTCGAAGGCCTCGCGAAGGCCACCATCCTGGACGCCGCGGATCAGAGCCTGTCGCGCCTCGGCCTCGATACGATCGACCTCTATTATCTCCACGTCCCCGACCACAACACGCCTCTCGAAGATAGCCTGTCGGCGATCGCGGAGCTGCTCGAAAAGAAGAAGATCCGCGCGTTCGGGGTCTCCAACTACGCCTCCTGGCAGATCGTGGAGATCTTCAATCTGTGCGACAAGCACAACATGCCGCGCCCCGTGATCGCGCAGCAGCTCTACAACCTCCTCATCCGCCAGCTCGACATCGAGTACGCGCGGTTCGCGAGCAACTACCGCCTTCACACCACCGTCTACAACGCGCTCGCGGGTGGCCTCCTCTCCGGCCGTTACCAGCCCGGCAGTCCGGTGGAGGCGGGGTCGCGCTTCGACAAGAACAAGCTGTATCTCGGCCGTTACTGGAACGAGCGGCAGCTCGCGCTGGTGGCGGATTACCGCGAGCTGGCCGAGAAATACGGCATGACGATCCTCGATTTCGCGTACGCGTGGCTCGCGGGCTCCCCCGTGGTCGACTCCATCCTCGTCGGCCCGGCGACGGTTCTGCACCTGGACGCGGCGCTCGACGGCATCGAAAAGACGCTTCCCGCGGAGGCGCGCGCGGAGGTCGACGGCCTCCACAAGGCGGCGCAAGGCACCGAGACCACGTACGCCCGATAACCGAAGACGAACATGCCAGTTGTCGCACCCGCCTCTCCCGATCTCGTCTCCCCGGACATCGATCTGGAGCCGATCCTGGCCCGGTATCGGCAGGACGGCTACGCCCGCGTCGGCCGCGTCTTCGAGGAGGAGACGCTCGCACGGCTGCGCGCCCGGGCAGAGGCCATGATGCGCGGGGAGGTGGCGTATCCGGGCCTCTTCTTCCAGCACGACACGACGACAGGCCGGTACGAAGACCTGGAGTACAAGAAGGGATACGTCGGCCCGTCACTCAATTACCGCAAGATCGAGAAGCTCGAAAAGGACCCTCTCTTCTTCTCCCTCATCGAGCACCCGCTGTTCGAGCGCATCGCCCGCGCCTGGATCGAGGGCCCGATCGTGATCTACCGCGCGGTCCTCTTCAACAAGTCCGCCCGCGCCGGCACGGTGCTCCCGTGGCATCAGGACGGTGGCAGTTACTGGGGCCTCGATCGCAACCCCACGCTCCAGATCTGGACAGCCCTCGACGACGCGCCGGAGGGCGGCGGCTGCCTCGAAGTGATCCCTGGCAGTCACACGGCGGGCCTCGCGACCCCGCTCGGCGGCGTCATCCCGGACGCGTGTCTGGCGACGAGGGACATCGACGAGGAGCGCGTCTATCTCCCGGCCCGCGCCGGCGAGGTGATCCTGGTGCACAACCACCTGTGGCACGGCTCCGGCGTGAACGGGACGGACCACCCGCGCCGCGGCGTGACGGTCTGTTACATGACGGCCGAGACTCGATGTCTGCGCCGCAAGCGCGCCCCCCGCGATTTCGTGCGCGTCTTCGAGGGCCGCGCCCGTGCGTGATCTGGCGCCCCCGGAGCTGCGGTATCAATACCTGGAGTCGGGGACAGGCATGGTCCCGTGGATCGTCGGCGGCGTCACCGGCGTGGCGACCGGCGGAGGCACCCTCGCGCTGGCCGTCGCGAGCGGTCAAGTGTGGTTGTTCGTCGCGGCCCCGATCCTCGGCCTCACCCTCGCCGCGTTCGGAGGCTCGCTGACGGGCCCCTTCGTGCGCGACCTCAAGACCCTGTATGCGCTCCCGACAGCCATCGTCCCGTGGGGCCTCCTGATCGATCCGGACAAGCGGCCGGCGGCCGTCCCGTGGCGCGCGATCCGCAAGATATCGCACACGTTCATCGCGAAGAATCGCCGCGACGAGGACAACACCCAGCGCCGCGCGATGTTCCTCTTCGACCTCGGCGACCGTCGTATTCAAGCCGTCGCGGACGAGGGCACGTGGGTCCAGACGGTGCACGCGTTCCAGCCCCGACTGGCCCACTCCGCGTCGCGCCCGCCGGCCTCGGACCTCACCGGAACATCGGCCCTCGACATGGCCGGACTCCCTCTCTCCCTCGCGTTGATCCGCCGCGCACAGGCCTTGATCGCGAGCGCGGAGGGCCGCGGGATGCTCGGCCTGGAGGGCGGCAGTTACCGCACGACCTCCTCGGGCATCGCCGGCGATCGCACGCGCCAGCACCTCTACCACGCCTTCTGGGACACCGAAGCTCCGTACGATCCGGGCCCGATCGCCGCGATCCTGGCCGCCGAGCTCCAGGTGAAGGCCTTGTTACCGCACTTGCTGGAGCTGATCCTGGCCCCGACACCGATCCTCGCGGCCGCCGCGAGGGCCTCCGCCGTGAAGCTGGGCGCCTCCTTGATGTCCGCCGGCTCCCTCGACGAGGTCCGCTTCTTCCTCCCCGACGAGGACCTCGAAGAGCTCCGCACCTGGATGAAGCGCAAAGCCCAATCGTAACTCCTTGTTTGGGCCCGCATGGCGCCCCCCCATCCAGCCCGAACCCCCTGTCACGCGTCTCGGCGCGCGTCCGTGAAATCGTCACGATTGGCGAACGGCTCTAGTCGTCCGGGAACACCTCGTCGTAGCGACGACAGACCAGCTCGGAGGCCGCGAGCGCGCCGCCGAATGGGACTTTGGGGAAAGGAGCAAGCGCAGCGCCGGTCACCTCGGTCGGGCGGAAACGCGGACACAACCCGTCGCTCGCCACGGTTCTGGCCCAATCGGGATCGCGGCCGTTGAGATATCCAATGATTCGCAGGAACCACGCTTCGTCTTCGGCGCGTACAGGCCAGGTGGGGATGTCCACCAACTCCAGCTCTACACCGCGACAGACGGCAAGCACGCAGGTCGCGCACGTCAAGCCGAGCTCCCCAGGCCCCCGTATATGTGTGCCGGTCTGAGGATCGAACCTGCCGAGATGGTAACGCACAGCGTAACGGACTGTTTGTCCCTCCACGCGCACGCGCTCCGCAATTCTGCGGCAAAGCTGTGCGAGCGCGCGTCGTTTTGCCGGAGGGGCCTGGACTTCGATCCACAGATAGGTCCGATCCCATCCGAGCTCTTCGTCGTCCAACGGTTCATCGAGGAGGTGGAGATCGCTGGCAAGGTGAAGAAACCGCGGAGTCGGGTCCTCCGCATCGCAGTAGGCGATCCCTGTGTGCCATTGATCGTACCGGCGGGAGAGGCTCGCCGCGACTGCGACGAACGGTCTCTCATCCGGAATCGCCCCATGACGCATGCGGTCGCACGGGCTAGGAGGCGTGTCATCTCCCATCGTCGACCGGGGGCGCGACGAGCGCATCGATCTCGGTGGGGTTGTGTCCAGCCTTATGCAGAGCATCACGGCACTGGACGCGATATCGCGCACGGGCTTCGGCTAGCTCGGGAGCTCGGGCGGTCGCGCAGAGGAGGCTAACCATGATATCGGCGGGGACCGTGTCCGGGGTGAGCATCCCCAACAAGGACCGACAGGCATCCAAGTCTCCTTCATCGATCCACGCGTCAACGGAGTCCCAGAGCACTCGCAAAGCTCCGTCGACGCGGCCGGCGCGGATCAGATCACTCACCTCCATGCCGGCCGCGTCGGGGCGAAGAGGTCGCGGAGCCGGTCTCGGTGCTAGCGCTGCGGGCTCGCCGCCCAACCATCGGTCGCGGGTCGCGGGAAGCAAGAACCTCTTCTGTACCGCGTCCTCCATGAGCTGTCGCAGCTCGGCGTTCGCCTCGGGCACGTCGGAGACCGCGTCGGGATGAGGCCCCACGGGTGCGCCTTCCCCATCTATTTCCTCGAGAAGATCCTCACGATCTCTCCTGTTCCAGGTAAAGACATTGACGAGGACATTGACGGCAGTGAGGGGCGAAAGGCCGAAGTGATTGGCGACGCGTGACACAGTGGGCCAAGTTCGATCCGGGATGCCATCGGGGAAAAGCGCGCGCACACCGGACGGGGGGGCCAGGAAGTAGGCAGCGAACGCGTTGGCCCGTTGTTCGACGGCCTTGAAGCGAGAATGCTTGGCGCCGAGGCGCGGCTCCCATCCTTCTGCTTCGGACGCTCTGCGGGTTGCAGGACTCCAGATCAGCAATCCGCGGGCGCCGTCGAAGACCCCGGCGTCGAACAGGAGGTGACAGAGCTCATGAGCGAGCGTCATCCTGGTCATCCACCATTTATGCCCGCCGTTCGGACCGAGATTCACCAGCACACCCCGCACTCGGCCCGTCGAGACGGAGGCGCCGTCAATGCGCGGACCCAGGTCGCTGGTAAAGTGTACCTCGACCCCCAATCGGTCCCTCACGAGGGCGAGCATGGAGGGAATCGGATTGTCGCCAAGCCCGAGCTGCGCGCGCGCTTCGATCGCCAATGCGTCTGCCCCATGCGGTGTACGCGAGCCCTCCGGGATGGGCCGGGGTTCCACTCGCAGGCCGGGCAAGCTCGGTTGTTGGGGCATGCCGAGCATCTGGCGTAGCCATGACTTTCGACGAAGCAGGCGCGTGAAGGCGCCCAGCTTGCGGTGAACGTCCGCTGCAATGAGGTCATCGAACGCGTCCGGCGCATGATCGACGAACGAGCGGAGCATCGCGGTGGGAAGGCGCCCTGCGACGCCGTCTGCGAGCAGCTCCGCCACATCGAGGCCGAAGATCTCAGCCGTGTTACGCAGCGCAAGCGTGCGTGCGGCGGAGTCCGCATCCACCCGCTCGATAACGTCCGGCGATACGCCCACGACCTGCGCGAAATGTGTGAGCGACAGGTTGAGGGAAGCCCGGGCCTCGGCCATGGCTTCGGATGCGGACCTCATGCTGTCGGCTTACCACGCCTGCGCGCGAGCCTGCACCAAAACAACGCGGCTGGTTGCTCCCGTGAAGCCTCGATGAGAGGCGCTGCCTGTACGCGTCCTGGTGAGGGATCGCCTCAGTGAGGCTTGGTTCCGGCGCGCTGCGGAGCGGGCTTCTTCGCGAGCGCCGCGTGCGGCTTCTTCACGGCGGCCTTCGCAGGGGCCTTGTTCGCAGGCTTCGCGGGGGCCCTGGCCGGCGTCTTCGAAGAGGCCTTGTTCGCGGGGGTCGTGTGCTTTGCGGGGACTGCGCCCTTCGACGTGACGGCCGCGTGGCCGCGAGCGCCCGGCTTGCTGACCGTCTTGTTCGCCATTTCGGCCTTGGCTTCGGCCAGGGACTTCGTGGGGCCGCCCTTCGCGATCACGGGCTTCTTCACCCACTTCGGCTGGGGGGTGAGCGCCGCGAGGAGGTCCTTGTGATAATCCATCACGCGCGTCGTCGTCGGCCCGGGGACACAGTACTTGTTGCGCTCCGGGTTGGAGAGGCCCTGATACCCGGCGATCCAGTACTCTGCCTTGTTCTTGCCGCGCTTCTCCAGGCACATCTTCTTGTTCGCGGCGATGATCCCGCCCATCACGCGGAGGTTGTTCTCCCCGGAGAGGAGCTGAATCTTCACGGCCTTGCACGCCTCGCTCGGCGAGCTCACCGGATCTTCGTCGTTCTTGCAGGCGCCGATGAACCGCGCGCGCACCTGACCGAGCCCGTAGTCCTCTCCGTCGTCCGACGCGATCGAAGGGATCCAGTGCGACTCGTAGTGGATCATCGCCACGGCGAGCAGCGGATCGAAGTCGTTCTTGCTGGCGATCTCGTTCAACACCTTCGCGTATCGCGTGGCTTCCTCTTTCGGAATGCCGGGGCGCGACATCGTGATCGCGGAGACGAGGAGGGCAATGGCTCGGACCAAGGTGTTCCCGGTTTGGCCTGGATACGCCCCCAAGTCAACAAACCAGCACCACAAAAACCAGCCAAAAAATTCGAATTTTGGCCTACCCTTTGCGGTGCTTGACATCCGCCCAGAATCGATCCGTAGGCGGCGCAGAGGCTCAATCCGGCCGCAAAACCTCCCCTCCCTTCGCGAACGAAGTGAGCGATTTGGGCCCAACGTCGAGGACTGCGTCCGCTCCGCTACGGACTCCGCTCCGCCCAGCGGAGCTCCGCCTCCGCGGATCGGACTCCGTCCTCCCAGTGGCGGCCCGAGGGGCCGGCGCGCGCGCAGCGAAGCGAGCACGGGCCGGGGGGTGGGCACCTCGATCAGGGGGTGGCGCCTTCGAGGACGTTCGGGTCGTGGAGGTACCAGGCGCCGTTGCGGCCTCGGAGGAGGGTGCGGTGGACGTGCACCGTGTGCTTCTTTCGCAGCAAATAGAGGCCGATCAGGCCGCCCACCGCGCCCACCAAGCCGAAGAGGCGCAGCGGCTGGTTGAGGCCGGACGTGCCGACCTCTCCGAGGCGCACCGCGGTCGCGACGCCGACGCCGAGCACGATGTTGGCCCACAGCGGCCACGACTGGAACACGAGGCGCGCGCGCACCACCGCGACGTCGCGCTCCAGGCTCACGAGCGTCACGTCCTTCACCTGCATGCTGCGCACGTGCCCGCCGCCGCCGCGCATGAACGTGCCGCTGTAGCGCTTGAGGCCGTCCGGCGCGGACATCGAGAACGAACCGACGCCCGACGCCACCGCGCCCAGATGCGGCGCGTCCACGAGCTGCGCCCGCGCCGTCGGGGCGAGGCACGTCCACGCATATCCGTAGCGGCCCATCGGCAGGCTCCGCAGGTAGCTGCGCACCACCGCCGCAGGCTCGGCGCCGGGGCCGCGCGGCGCGAGCGAGAGGTCCGCGCCCATCGACGCCGCGCCGATCAAGAAGAGGCACGCCGCCGCGACGTAGAGCGCGATCGGCCAGAAACCGATGGCGTCGTGCGGCATCAGCCAGCCGACCGCGAGCGCGACCACGCTGAGGCCGAGCATCGCGATCGTCACCGTCCGCACGCGGCCGCCCCACTCGCGATCGTCGATCGCGACCTTCTTCGGATCCGCGAGGTGCTCGTCCAGCGCGCGCTGCGCGGCCTCGATGTCCGCTCGATCGGCGCGCTTCGCCGAGCGCTGCGGCGCCGCGGGTGCCTCGTCGTAGCGGGACGGCGCGTACGGGTTCACCTCGGGCATGGAGGCCTGCGTATCACGTCGCGAGCAGCTTGGTCATCGCGAAGGCGCCGAGCCCGCCGCGATAAAACGACTCGATTCGCAGCGATTTCTGGAAGCCCGCGCGACGGAACAGAGCCTGCGCGCGCGTGTTCGTCGTGGCCGTGCGGAGGTTGATGCTCACCGCCTCCCGCGACCGCGAGATGCGCTCGACCTCGGTGATCAGCGCGGATCCGACGCCCATGCCCTGCGCGCGCTCCTGCACCGCGATCGCGTCGAGGTGCGCGAGCACCGGCCGCGCCCACGGGCCGAACGGCTTCGAAAGCGCCTCGAACGAGACGATCGCGAAGCCGACGACGCGGCCCTCCGCCTCCGCCACGACCGTGACCGATCCGCGGTGGTTCAGCATGCCCCACACGCCCTGCTCCGGCGCGAGCGAGTACTTCCCGAACGAGGGCTTCGCGAGCGAGAGGATGCGCTCGTCGTCCGCGGGGACCCGCTGCCTCACCGTCACGACGCCTGCTCGTTTCATTTCCGGGAGCGTACTGCGATACGCGCAGAAATCATCGGGGGACGTGTTGGGAGTCGATCCGTACGACGCGCGAGAACGTGCGGCAGGTTTGAGGTAGAGTGGCGCCATGCAGCCGCGGCCGTCCCTCCCTGCCTCTTCGAGCGACCCATCGATCCGCGCCTCCGGTGGCCCTCCCGGCGCCGGCGCTCCGAGCGGCGGACAGCGCCCCGGCGGCAGCGGCACGTACCCGACCTCGGGCGCCGCGCGACGCCGCGTGCTCATCGTGGAGGACGACGAGCCGACCCGGCGCCTGCTCGCGATCACGCTGCGCCGCACGTACGACGTGCTCGTCGCGGCCGACGGGATGGAGGGCCTCGAGCACGCCTTCGGCCCCACCCCGCCGGACCTGATCGTGACGGACGTGATGATGCCGCGGCTCGACGGCCTCGGGATGGTGCGCGAGATCAAGCGCCGCGACCCGAACCGCAAGGTGCCTGTCATCTTCCTCACCGCGAAGGGCAACGCCGCCGACGTGGCCGCGGGCATCGGCGCCGGAGCGCGGCATTACCTGGTGAAGCCGGTGAAGCTGTCCGCGCTGGAAGACATGGTCAAATCGATCCTCAAGCGCTCCTGAGAGCGTGAGAGTCCGGCCCCGTCGCCGGAGTGTCCCGAGAGGATGGCCGCAGCGCCTCCGCCTGCAGTCGCATGAAGTCCCCCGCTCCCTTCCAGCCTCGCTTCTTCGAGTCGGACCCGCTCTTTTCCCCGATCGCGGCCGGCGCTCGGTGCTTTTCGGATCTGGCGACGTGGCCCGTCGTGGCCGACTACGGGGCTCGCGTCGCGCACAGGGCGCCTGTCACGTTCCGCGAACAGCCGAAGAAGGCGCGCGGGCGGCGGCGCAAACCGCGGTGCGCCGGGGATCTCTACGACGGTCGCATCATCGAAGAGGGCTGGGTGCCGACCCGGCCCGAGAACTGGCACGACTTCCTGAATATGCTTTGCTGGGCGGCGTTTCCGCTCGCCAAATGGCAGCTTCACCTTCGGCAGCATCGGGCCATCTCGGCCCGCGTGGACGGGCTCGTGGACAGGCTGCCGGGCGCCCGGACTCCGGAGCTGGACGCGCTCGCGCTCCTCGACGAAGGCGGCATCGTGGTGGCCTGTCACGCCGCCCGGACAGAGGACCTCACGGCGGCCCTGAAGGCGCGCGACACCGCCGCGGCAAAGGCCCTGTTCGCGTCCGGCGCCGCGCGAGGGATGCTGTTCGGTCACGCGCAGTACGAGGGCCTCGTGCTCGCCTGGCCGGAGTCGTGGGCCGCCGGCTTCGTGGTGCCGACTCCGGATCTGCCAGGCTCGATGGATGAGGCCGCGCTCCTCTCGTTCGCCGACGCCGCCCTCGCCGCCGCGCTCTCCGAAGAGGGGACGTTCCAGTCGACGGACACCCTCGTTCGGGTCGACCTCTCCCTGCTCCGCTGAGGTGCCGAGTCGGCGGAGGTGCCGAGTCGGGGAGGGTCCGCGTCTCGGCTTCACCTCGGTTGTGACCGAAACGCATTTTTGAATCGAGCCTGTTTCTCGCAGATCTGCGACGAAGCAGTCTTGTCGGCACAACCTTTACATGTAAATGGTCGGCGCGTGAACAAACGGGGCCGGGGGCCCCTGACCAAGGAGTCCTTCATGCGTCGCGTCTCCCTTCTCTCTTCCCTTTCCGCGTCGCTCCTCGCTCTCACGCTCTGCGGCGCGGCCTCCGCCTCTCCCGCGCTCGTGACGAGGACTGGCGCTTTCCAGCCGACCACGACGACCGTCACCGCCGCCACGAACGACGAGGTCCTCACCGCCGCCGCGCGCGACGTGCTGGACCGGGAAGTCGAGGCGAGCCGCGGGCTCTCGCTCGGCGCCTCCCGCGTGATCCGGCTCGCCTCGGGCGATCGGGTGGTGAAGCTCTCGCAGACGCACAAGGGCCTTGTCGTCGTGCACCGCGGCGCCACCGTGACGTGGTCGGGCGGCGCGGCGCGGCTCCTCGCGTCCCGGCTGGAGGCGGACTTGCCGGACGACGTGACGCCCTCCATCACGAGCGATCAGGCCTCCGCCGTGGCCGAAACGCGCACGGGAATGCCCGTGGCGCAGGACCAGGTCGCGCTCGCTCTCTGGCCCACGGCCGAAGGCGTTCGCCTCGTCTGGGCCCTCGGCGCGGCCCCGATCGTGGGGATTCCGTACCAGCCAGTCACCGTGGTCGACGCGAAGAGCGGGGATGTGCTCCTCGTCTACAACGCGATCGTCGATCTGAACCTCTCGCAGGTCTACCCGACGAACCCGGTCAAATCACCGGCGCTCGCCGACGTGACGCTGCCGGTCGGAGCAGGGCAGTCGACCCTCCAGAACGAGCTCGTGCAGTCGCTCAACTGCATCGACAAGAAGACCGTCAAGGACATCAACTTCATGGGCTTCGCGCTGCAGGCCCACGTGTGCGATCTCCTTCAAACGGCGACGGCGGACGGCAGCGGCGACTTCCTGATCCCGCCCGGCGCCGACACGGATCCGGAGGACTCCTTCTCCGAAGTGTCGATGTTCTATCACGTGAACCGCGCGTACACGATGTTCCGCGGCTGGGATCCGAACCTCGACGTGAACAACGGGCCCATCCCCACGGTGTCGAATCTGCGCCTGCCGCAGGGGTTCGACACGTTCGATCTCAACAAGATCAAGGACCCGAATCTGCCCCTCCAGCCGTTCCAGAACGCCTTCTTTTCGCCCGCGAACCCGATCTTCTCCACGGTGTTCGGCCTGAACGGAGGGGCCATGTGGTTCGGTCAGGGGCCGGCCAAGGATTATTCGTACGACGGCGACGTGGTCTATCACGAGTTCACGCACGCGGTCGTCGACGTGACGCTCAAGCTCGTGGGGACTCCGCACATGGATGAGTGGGGCGCCAGCATGTCGCCCGGCGCGATGAACGAAGGGCTCGCGGACTACTTCTCCTCGGCGCTCGCGGGCGATCCGGACGTGGGCGAGTACGCGACGCAGGACTTCTTCCCGGGATCGAAGGCGATCCGCTCGCTCACCAACCCCGACAAGTGCCCGAGCGAGGTCGGCGGCGAGGTGCACCAGGACGCGACGATGTTCTCCGCGAGCCTGTGGGACGTGCGCGCCTCGCTCTCGGAGGCGGACGCGCTCAAGTTCGACGCGGCGATCTTCGCGGCGATGAACGCCTCCCCGACGGGCGACCTCGCGTACGAGGATTTCGCGGCGATCGCGATCGCGCAGGTGACGAGCGCGCTCGACGACGCGACCGCGAAGAAGCTATCGGACGCCTTCACCGCGCGCGGTCTGTTGCCGCAGTGCACGCGCGTCCTCGAATACTCGGGCGGCACGATGAACGGCCCGAAGGACCTTCAAAATCTGTGGTTTTCGCCCGGAACGCAGACGACCGGCGCGACGAACAGCACGGGCAAGTGGACGCCCGGCGTCGTGCAGATGCACCTCACGATCCCGTCCGGCACCGCGACGACGTCGATCAGCATCAAGCAGGTCGACATCGGCGGAGGCGGCGGCTTCGGCGGAGGCACGCCGTTCACGCCGAAGTTCCTCGTCCGCTTCTCGAAGGATCCGATCAACTTCACGTACAAGCCGCTCAAGACCGCGGACGACGTGCAGGCGCTCGACGGCGTGAAGAGCGGCTCCACGTACACCCTCGACGTCGACGTGCCCGTGGGCGCGACGGACGCGTGGGTGATGGTCGGCTCCACGGGCCAGACGGACGGCGCGTACACCGCGTTCTCCGCGTCGTTCACGCCGGGCACGATCGGCACCGGAGGCTCCGGCGGAGGCGGCGGATCCACGGGCGGCGGGGGCACCACGACGTCGACCGGCACCCACAGCGACGAGACCGCGAAGGGCGGCTGCGGGTGCTCGCTGCCGGGCGACACGCAATCGAACGGCGCGGCGCTCGCGGCGCTCGCAGCGCTCGGTCTCGTGACGGTGCGACGCCGTCGTCGATCGTGATGCGGACGTTCCCTGTCCGTCGCGTTTGCGCGTGAATCGAAGGGCGCGGCGCGTGTACCGCTGCGCCCCGCTCCATCTTGCTTGCGGCGCCTGCTCGCCTTCCCTACCGTCCGCGAGCTTCGACCGGAAGCTCGCCCATGACCCAAAAAACCACGCGCATGAAGCTCGTCCTCGAGGACGGCACAGAGATGTTGGGTACCGCGTTCGGCAAGCCCGACGCGGTGTTCGGTGAGGTCGTCTTCAACACCGGCATGACCGGGTACGTCGAGACGCTGACGGACCCTTCGTACCGGGGACAGATCCTCGTCTCCACGTATCCGCTCGTCGGTAATTACGGCGTCCCGGCCCCTCGCAAGAAGGGCGCGATGGACCGGCCGTACGAGTCGGATCGGATCCAGGTGCAGGGGCTCGTCGTGCAGAGCTACATCGACGCGCACAGCCACCACGAAGGCGTGCGCTCGCTGTCGGAGTGGCTCGCTTCGGAGAACATCCCGGCGATCACCGGCATCGACACGCGCACGCTCACGCGCCGCCTGCGCGAGCACGGCACGATGCAGGGCTGGATCTTCCCGGAGGAGATGAGCCTCGACGAGGCGCGCAAGAAGGCCCGCTCGATCGAGATGCACGACGAGGTCTTCCGCTCGGTCGCGCCGAACGAGCCGATCCATTACAAGGGCGGCGATCTGCGCATCCTCGTCGTCGACGCGGGCGTGAAGGACAACATCGTGCGCAGCCTGCTGGAGCGCGGCGCCTCGGTCATCCGCGCGCCGTACCACGCGCGTCTGGCGGAGCTCGCGCTCGGCGCGGACGGCATCCTGATCGGCAACGGCCCCGGCGATCCGAAGGATCTGAAGCCGCTCATCGAGCAGGTGCGCATGCTCCTCGGGAGCTACCGCCGCCCGATCTTCGGCGTGTGCCTCGGCAACCAGATCCTCGCGCTCGCGGCCGGCGGGGACACGTACAAGCTGCCGTACGGGCACCGCGGCGTGAACCAGCCGGTGCAGGATCTGCTCACGCGGCGCTGCTACGTGACGAGCCAGAACCACGGGTACGCGGTGCGCGACGACGCGCTCCCGGCCGACTGGGAGCCCTGGTTCGTGAACATCAACGACGGCACGAACGAGGGCGTGCGCTCGCGCCTCAAGCCCTTCTTCAGCGTGCAGTTCCACCCCGAAGCCTCGCCCGGGCCGCGCGACGCTTCGTACCTGTTCGACGACTACCTGCGCACGGTCGGCGCGACGGCGAGGAGCTGAGAAAAATGTACGGCGCATACGTCCCGAAGAAGCCCAAGCGCACCCTCGTCCTCGGATCCGGCGCGCTCCAGATCGGCCAGGCCGGCGAGTTCGACTACTCGGGCTCCCAGTGCATCAAAGCCCTCCGCGAAGAGGGAATTCAGACCGTCCTCATCAACCCGAACATCGCCACGATCCAGACGAGCACGGGCCTCGCGGACAAGATCCACCTCACCGCCGTCACGCCCGACTTCGTCGAGGAGATCCTCGTGAAGGAAGAGTGCGACTCGATCGCGCTCTCGTTCGGCGGTCAGACGGCGCTCAACTGCGGCCTCGCGCTCGAAGGCGCGGGCATCTTCGACAAGTACGGCGTGCGCGTGCTCGGCACGCCCGTGAAGGCCATCCGCGACACCGAGGACCGCGAGCTCTTCATCAAGCGGCTCGACGAGATCGGCGTCAAAACGGCTCGATCGCGCGCGTGCAACAGCATGGACGAGGCGCGCGCGGCGGCTCGCGAGATCGGCTTCCCGCTCATGCTCCGCGGCGGCTTCGCGCTCGGCGGCAAGGGCTCCGGCATCGTGGACACGGAGGAGTACTTCGAGTCCGCGCTCACCCGCGCCTTCGACGGCGGCATCCCGCAGGTGCTCGTCGAGGAGAGCCTCCGCGGGTGGAAGGAGATCGAGTACGAGGTCGTGCGCGACGGCCGCGACAACTGCATCACGGTCTGCAACATGGAGAACTTCGACCCGATGGGCATCCATACGGGCGAGTCCATCGTCGTGGCCCCGTCGCAGACGCTCGACGACGACGAGTACCAGATGCTCCGCAGCATCGCGATCAAGACGGTGCGCCACCTCGGCATCGTCGGCGAGTGCAACATCCAGTACGCCCTCGACCCGAAGAGCCGCGACTACCGCGTGATCGAGGTCAACGCGCGCCTCTCGCGTTCGTCCGCGCTCGCGAGCAAGGCGACGGGGTATCCGCTCGCGTACGTCGCCGCGAAGATCGCGGTCGGCTTCACCTTGCCGGAGATCGCGAACGCCATCACCCGCCGCACGACCGCGTTCTTCGAGCCCGCTCTCGACTACCTCGTGTGCAAGGTGCCGCGCTGGGACCTCGGGAAATTCCGCGGCGCCTCGATGCGCATCGGCAGCGAGATGAAGAGCGTCGGCGAGGTCATGGCGATCGGCCGCACCTTCCCGGAGGTGCTGCAGAAGGCGCTCCGCATGCTGGACATCGGCGTGAAGGGCCTCGACCCGGACGCGTTCAAGTTCCCCGACCTCAAGGACGAGCTGAAGAACGCGACGGACCGGCGCGTGTTCGCGGTGGCGCAGGCGCTCCGCGACGGCATGAGCGTGGACGAGATCCACGACCTCACGAAGATCGACAAGTGGTTCCTGAGCTCGCTCGTGCCCGTCGTGCAGATGCACCAGGGCCTGAAGAGCATGAGCATGCCGATCTCGCGCGAGACGCTGACGGAGGCGAAGCAGCTCGGCTTCTCCGATCGCATGATCGGCAAGCTGACGAGCGCGCCGCGCGGCAGCGTGCGAGCGCTCCGGCAGGAGCACAAGATCCAGCCGCACGTCGCGCAGATCGACACGCTCGCGGCCGAATTCCCGGCGGAGACGAACTACCTCTACTCCAGCTACCACGCGAGCGCGGACGACGTCGCCCCGTCGTGGCGCAAGAAGATCATGGTCCTCGGCTCCGGCGCGTACCGCATCGGATCGAGCGTCGAGTTCGACTGGTGCTGCGTCAACGCGATCCAGGCCGCGAGCGAGCTCGGGTACGAGACGATCATGCTCAACTACAACCCCGAGACCGTCAGCACGGACTACGACATGTGCGACAAGCTGATCTTCGACGAGATCAGCTTCGAGACGGTCATGGACGTGTACGAGCGCGAGCAGCCGTACGGCGTCGTGGTGAGCATGGGCGGCCAGGTGCCGAACAACCTCGCGCTGAAGCTCCACCAGGCCGGCGTGCGCATCCTCGGCACGAGCAGCGAGAGCATCGACAAGGCGGAGGACCGCAAGAAGTTCTCCGCGCTCCTCGACGAGCTCGGCATCGATCAGCCGCGGTGGACGCACCTCACGAGCGTGGAGGACGCGGAGCGCATCGTGACGCACCTCGGCGGCTTCCCCGTGCTGGTGCGCCCGAGCTACGTGCTCTCCGGCGCCGCGATGAGCGTCGCGCACGAGCACCACGAGTTCCTGCGCATCCTCGATCGAGCGCGCGGCGTGTCGCCGGTGCACCCGGTGGTCGTGTCGAAGTTCGAGACGAACGCGCGCGAGATCGAGATCGACGCCGTCGCGGACGAGGGCGAGCTGGTCCTCTACTCGATCAGCGAGCACATCGAGGACGCGGGCGTCCACTCGGGCGACGCGACGTTGATGTTGCCGCCCCAGACGCTCTACCTCTCGACCATCAACCGCGTGAAGAAGATCGGCCAGCAGATCGCGAAGGCGCTGCACATCACCGGCCCCTTCAACATGCAGTTCCTCGCGAAGAACGGGGAAGTGAAGGTGATCGAGTGCAACCTCCGCGCGTCGCGCAGCTTCCCCTTCGTCTCGAAGGTGACGGGCACGAACTACGTGAAGGAGGCGATGCGCCGCATGCTCGGCGTGCGTCGTCCGGTGGAGAACCGGAGCCTCGATCTCGACTACGTCGGCATCAAGGCCCCGATGTTCTCGTTCTCGCGCCTGGTCGGCGCGGATCCGATGCTCGGCGTCGAGATGTCCAGCACGGGCGAGGTCGGTTGTTTCGGCAACGACCAGCACGAGGCGCTGCTCCACTCGCTGATCGCGACGGGCTTCCGCATCCCGAAGAAGGGCGTGCTCCTCTCCACCGGCCCGAAGAAGGACAAGTACGCCTTCGCCGACGAGGTGCGGGTGATCACGGATGATCTGATGTTGCCGATCTACGCGACGCCCGGCACCGCCGATGCGCTGTCGGAGCTCGGCATTCCGTGCACGCGCCTCGAAAAGGGCGTCGGCGGCGATCACGCGGTGAAGGCGATCGAAGAGGGCAAGGTCGACCTCGTGATCAACATCCCTGTCGAGTACGACGAGCAGGGCCGTCCGGACGGTTACCTGATCCGCCGCCGCGCGGTGGACTCGGGCATTCCGCTCCTCACGGACCTGCAGCTCGCGCGCGCCGTGATCGAGGCCCTGCGCCACAAGAAGCGCGGGGATCTGAAGACGATCGCCTACGACGAGTTCGTCTCGCGCGAGATCCAGAAGTAGCCGAGCGCTCTCCCCACCTGCCTGAATACGGTCGGCGTACTCTCGTTTCGTCCCGGCCTCCCCACTGCCATCCACATCTGGGATACTCCGTCACGATGAGGCGGCCTGCGCGCCGCCCATCGAACGCGAGGGTTTGATCCACGATGCGCGCACCCACGTCTCCGTTCCACGCCGCGGTCCACGCGTCGACGCGCGGGTATGCGCTCATGTCCTATCCGACGCCGCCGCCCGAGGAGGTGCAGGGCGTGGCGTATCTGGCGGCCGTGCTCCCGCACCTCACGGCGCCGGTGCGGGTGCGGCACCCGTTCATCGACATGGAGATGGAGCTGCCGAAGGACATCGGCCCTCGCATCTTCTATCTCGCGTCGGTGGGCGCGTACGAGCTGTCGGACCTGGAGCTGCTCCAGCGCCACGTGAAGGCCGGGGACGACGTGATGGAGGTGGGCGGCGGCATCGGCCTCACCGCGGCGCTCTCGGCGAAGATCTCGGGCCGTCCGGTGACCGTGGTGGAGCCGGATTCGCGCCTGTTCCCGATCATCCGCCGTCAGGTGGAGATCGCGAACGGGGAGGTGCGTTTTCTGCACGCGGCGGTGAGCGCGGCCGAGGACCTCGACGAAGTGGACCTCTTCCTCGACGACGAGGTGTGGCTCTCCTCGCTGACCGAGCAAGATCCGGCGCGCGGCGAGCGAAACCGCACCAAGGTGAGGGTGCCCCATCGACCGCTGTCCGAGCTGTTCGACGAGCACCGCCCCTCGGCCGTGATGATCGACATCGAGGGAGCCGAAGAGGGCCTGTTCGAGAGGCCGTATCGCCACCTGCCGGAGCGCCTGCTCGTGGAAGTGCACTTCCCGCTTCTGGGCGAACAGCGGGCCATGCGCGTGACCCAATCCATCCTGGACTTGGGGTATCGCCACCTGGATTGTTACGGCTGGACGTTCGTATTCCAGCGTAAATGAAGGCTGGTGTCGTCAGGGACCGCAGCTCGTGTAGACGACCTTCACATCGGACAGGTTGATGTTGTAGCCGACCAGATCCGGGTAGCCGTTGCCGTCCAGATCGCCTGTCGCGAAACCGTAGGACGAGAGCTGCAACCAGGCCTGCTGCGTGTACGTCAGACTGCCGCTCTCGTTTCGGAAGAGCTGGACTTCGTCGCCGTAGAGCACCAGCAAATCCAGGTCGCCGTCGCCGTCCATGTCAACGAGATCGCTCCTGGAGCCGCCGCTCGTCAAAGGCACGTTCGCCGGCGCGCCGAAGGTGCCGTCTCCGTTGTTCAGGAGCACGCTCGCCTGCCCGGCGGTGAGGTTCAAGATGACGAGGTCGGGGCGCCCGTCGCCGTCGAGATCGCCTGCCCGGACGTCCTCGGGTTTCGTGCCTGCGGGGTAGGGGACGGGCGCCGCGAAGGTGCCGTCTCCCTGGTTGTGAAGCACCGAGGCCGTGGAAGAGGGGTTGTCGCACGCCACGATGTCCGGATGCCCGTCGCCGTCCACGTCGGCGATCGCCATTCCACCGTCGTAGCTGCCGGTGGGGATCACCGCGGCTGCCCCGAAGGCCCCGTTCCCGAGGTTCGGCAGCACGACCACATCGGACTCCGAATTCCTCTGGACCACGAGATCCACGAGCCCGTCGCCGTTCATGTCCGCCGCGTCGAGTCTGCCGGCGAGCTGTTCGACGGAGTACGTCACCGGATCCGCGAGCACGCCGAGCCCTTGATTGTGGAGCACCACCAAGGAGCCTGTCGTGAGGAGCACGCCCGCGAGGTCCACGAGCCCGTCGCCGTCCAGATCGCGCGCCAGGAGCCGCCCGCCGCTCGTGCCGACCTGAATCGAGCCGAGCACGTAGTTGTTCCGGGCCACGTAGCTGCCGTTGCCTTGATTGGCGATGGTCCTGGCCACCATGACGTCGCCCGCGGCCTCGATCACGGCCAGATCCAGATCGTGGTCGCCGTCGAGATCGGCGGTGACGATCTCGTCGGGGCCGAGGAGCTGCGCGACGGTCGCGGCGGACGAGAACGAGAGCGCCTTCGCGCAGGCGCCGGCCGCGCAACTGCCACCTTGGCACACGGCGCTCCCGCTGCAGAGAAGCGGAGTCGTGCAAGCGCCCGAAGGCTGACAGAGGCCCGCAGAGTGGCAGTCATCGGCGGGTGTGCACACCACCTTCGCGCCGCTCTTGCACTCCCCGTTCAGGCACGTGTCCCCGAGCGTGCAGGCGTCCCCGTCGCTGCAGGACGTGCCCATGGGCGCCTGCATTTGCGAGCACACGTGATCGATGCACGCGGGGATCACGCACGGCTCCTTGCCGGTGATCGGACAGGTGGAGTCCGCGACGCACTGCACGCATTTCCCGGCGCCGTCGCAGTAGCCGTACGTGCACGGGACGCCCGCCTCACGCGGCGTGTGCGTGGGCAGCGCGTCCGCGGGGCAGAGATCGGTGGTGCACTCCAGTTGATCGTCGCAAACGACAGGCTCCGTGCAGATCACGTTCGGGTCCGGGCTGCCGCAGAACTGCACGTAGAGATCGCCGCACGTGTACGTCTCGAAGCCTGCCTGGGCCGTCTTGCAGCTCTGAGCGTCGGCTTGCCCTTGGGACGTCGCGGCCCGGCAACTGTCGATCTCCGAGGAGCGCGCGCCGGGGGTGTCTTTCAGGATCTTGCACTCGATCAGGCGATCGATCGCGGACGTGCAGTAGTCGCCGCATGGGTCTCCGCAGCCGGCGGCGCCGAGGAGCGTCATTGAAACGAGGAGTGAGAGGGAATGTCGCACAGGCCACCTCCGGGCCGCCACTGGGCCCGCAGCGCCCGTGAACGCCTCATCCGGCGGCGTCAATCGGATTCGGTGCGTGGGAGATGGAGAGCGCGCTCGCGGCGTGGTCTCACTTCGAGGCTGTGGCGTTCGGCCCCGGCTGGTCGTATCCCGGCCCGAAGGCCTTCTCCATCTCCGGCCGGATGGCCTCCACGATCTTCGGGAAGTCCTCGGACGTGAGGCGTCGAGTCGTGTTGTCTTCCGGGACGAGCGCGGGCGGCGCCCATTTCTCGACCTCGAAGTCCACGGTGACGTATTCGCGGATCGGCTTCTCTCCGAGGTGATCCGGGATCGAGAGGGGCAGCGCAGACTTGAAGTTTGCGCACGCGGCGTCGAGCACGTCGTCGGCCGGGAGCTTCGCGTCGGGGTAGCGCCACGGGGTGACGCGGGGCGAGAGATCCATCTTGCGCTTGGTGACGAGGGTCCAGTCGGGCAATTCCTTCTTCGAGTCCCACCAATGCCCGTCGAGCGCCTTCATCACGAGACGCCCGGTGTCCGCCGGCTGCGCGCCGAGCCGCTCCAGCGCGACAGGGATCCACGCCTTCACCGTCTCGTCCCATTCATCGCGCGAGTGGACGCGCCGCGTGGTCAGGATCCCGCCCGCGATCTTGGCGCCGACCGCGTTCGAATAGAAGTCCTCGGGGGAGAAGGCGCTCACTTTTTCGGAGAAGCCGGGGAAGCTCTCCAGCCCGTAGAAAGTCACGATCTCGTGCCAGATCGAGATCTGGAAAGCGGCCCATTCGGCGAGCGCGGTGGCCGTCTCCCAGCGACCGAGACTGGCCATCACGTCCTCCGGAACGCCCTTGAGCGCGACGCGCCGAGTGGCCCCGTCCCCTTGGAGGGTGATGACGGTGGGCCCCGGCAGGGCGGTGACGATCTTGGTGGTGAGGAACAGCGTCAGATCCGCGTTGTCGCGCACGTGCGCCACGTCCACGAAGCCGCCGCGGCACGTGTAGACAAGCCCGTTCCCTTCGATGGTGGCGACGCTGGTGAGGCGCTCGTTGAGGGTGACGGCGCCGTTGTCGTATTCGTGGTTCCCGAGGTCGCCCGGCCCGAGGATGTTGCCTTTCGAGTAGCCGGGCACGGTGACGCTGCCGACCTTGACCTTGAGATCCATGCCGAAAGAGCAACAGGGCCGCACGTGTTGGGGCGGCTGCATTTGCGGCACGCCGCCCGGATCGAACGGCTCTTGCGTATCGCTTGTCTCGCCGAGAGCGGCGGCGACTTGCGTCTCCGTGACGAGCGTCTTCGCCTCATTGCGCCACCCGCCGGCGACGCACCCTCCGAGGACGAGCACGCCCCCGAAGGCCCCGAATCGAACCCACCGTGACGCCGTTTTCATGTTCCCTGCCCGACTCCCGCGCATCATGGACAGGGCCCGTAGCACGCCCCCGCGCGCCGGCCCAGCCCCGAAGCCGTCGCGCGCCGGGAACCCCTGCAGCAGCGCGTTGACAGGGGCCCGCCTCTCGGCTCCCATGAACGCGCCCGTGCCCCGAAGCCCGCGTTTCGTGGGCGTCGCGCTGGTGCTCCTCGTGTGGGGGGCGAAGCACCTGGAGAGCGCCATCGGTCATTGAAGCGCGCGGAGCTCGTCGTCCAGCCGTTCGTCCCATTCGTCGCGCGCTGGCAACGGGACGGGGGAGTCGGCCTTGTCGTCGGGAGAGCCGACCTTGGAGCGCTGGGTCCACCGCCGGATGACGAGGCCCAACCCCAACGCTGCGCCGAGGGCCAGCGCGCCGAGCCCAACGGAGATCCACCGCAGCGGACTCTCCGGCGCCTCGGCTCGAATACGGGGCCCATAACGAGCCACGAAGTCGTCCTCGATCGCTCGCGCCGACTCCCCGGCGGACAGTCGCGCGTGGACCTCCGCTCGCAGCGCGTCCGGCGTGCTCCCTGCGTGCACGTCGAGCGTCTGGGTCCAACAGCAGGGTGCCATCAGTCGTCCGAGCAGCGCCGCCTCTCCGGGGAGCCGGTCCTTCGACGAGGCCGCCGGCTCCCCCGCCTGAGCGCCCCCCGCGAGCGCCAGCCACGCCGCCGCGACGAGCGCGAAGAGCATGCGAGTCCAGCCCGCGCGACGAGACAGAGTTGCCGATAGCCTATCTGGAGTCCGCATCCCGAATCCATAGCACCTGCGCGGACGAGGCCCATGAGACAGGATGTCGCACCCTTCGGACCCAGGATCGCGACAATCCGCCGCGCGACAACACAGACCTGGAAGGCGGCGAGCCACGCGCGAACGGGGAGCTTCACCGCTTCGCGAGCGCCGCCTCCAGCTCCGCGATCCGGGCCAGCGCGGCCTCCTTGGCAGCGCGCTCCTGCTCCTTGGCAGCGCGCTCCTGCTCCTTTGCGGCGCGCTCGGCTTCTTCGGCGGTCATCCACCAGATCGTGCCCTCTTGGTCGTCGGCGATGCGCAGCCGTTCGCCCTCGTCGACCGCGAACAACCAGGCGCCGAGCACCGGGGAGCGCGCCGGGCCGTCGCCCCGGTAGATCCGCCGGAACGCCCCGTCGTCCGACCGCGACCAGATCTGCAGGCGCGCCGGGCCGCCCCGCGATTTGGGGCCGTGCAGGCCGGGATCGAAGACCCACAGCTCCTGTGTATCGGCGGCCGCGTGCTTGTCGGGCGCCTGCTCGTAGTCCTTGACGGCGTTGGTGGAGCTGACCACCTCGACGGCGAGCCGGAGCGGGTGATGGCCTGGCATCCACAACCGCAGACTCTCGACCTTGTCGCCCTCCGGAGGCGGGGGTTCGACGACGTAAATGTCCGGGTCCGTGCCGATGTTCGGGTGCTCTTCGTCCCAGCGGACTGCGAGGTTGCGACCGACCTGCGCGTTGCGTCCGGTGCGCGCGATCCAGGCCGAAAGCAATGCTTTCAGCAGATCGAGGATGAGGTCGTGAGGGCGTGACTCGGGCACTGTCTCCTCCGGCAGCGTCCAGTCCTTCCGAGAGCGGTCCACCTCGTAGGTGAGGTATTTGTGCTGAGCGATCGGGGACTGCATGGCGCCCAGCATAGCGGGATCGCGCTGCAAGGGAAGCGTCGGCGGGGGAGGAAAATCCCGCCGGCGGGCTCTGTGAGTGAGCCGCCGTCGGGAGCGCGTGGAGGTCAGCCGTGGTGGCTCATGCCGTGGTCAGCCCGTGGGGCCGGCCGGTGGAGAGGCATTGTTCGAATCGTCGCCGCCCTTGCGTTGCCGCACTTTGCGCATCTCTTCCTGAGTCTCCTTCAGCTCCGCGGCCAGGTTCGGGTCGTGCTCGGCGGCCTGGGAGAGGGCGCCGTAGTACGCGAGGAAGGCCGTGTAATACTCCGAGTTCGCCTGGAGCTTGGTGTCGGCGGAGATCTGCGCGCCGAGGGCCAGGGCCTTCGCGAAGGGCTCGATCGACTCCGACAGTCGCACGTCGTTCAACATCCCGTCGAGCGGGACGTTCTTGACGTGGATATCGTAGCGTTGAGCGAGGTTGTGCACGTTGCGAGCGGGCTTCTCCGCGCCTTTGTGGGGTTTGGCGGTGGCCTTCCGCTCGTCGGGTTGAAGGGTGACGCAGAACTTCTGAAGCTCCCCGACCACGTCGCGCAGCTGCGCGAGCAGATCATCGAGCTTCTTTTGCGAGGGGACGTTGTCGCCGACTTTGTTATCCATACGTTTCATTGCCTCCCAGTGGCAGAAGAGACGTTAAGTGCACCCCTGTGGACTGGCAATGTGGGAATCCTGCCTTGCATGAGATGAGTGCGAGATGTGGCCAGTCGTGCGAGCGGAGCATGGCAGTGAGGGGGCGAGTTTGGGCTTTCGAAGAGGCGGGGCCTTTTCGCAGGATGGCGCTGGATCTGTGGGAGCGAGCGGTCCTCATGGGTTGGACCGGCGGTTTGGCAGGGAGGAGGGCCAGTGTGCTGTGGTGCACCGGAGGTCCTCCCGGGAGGACCTAGTCTTTGGCCTCCTCGAAGAGGTGGTTTGACGGGATCGAAGGAGGGGTGATCGACGGAGGACTCCCGGTTCGACGGGATCGAAGTGGGAGTCGTCGCGGATGGGAGAGACGCTTCGCCTGGAGTGAAGCGGCGGTTCGAGGTGATCGAAGAGCGGGTCCTCTGCGGAGGACCGAGGGTGCATGGATGGATGACTCCCGGTGCATCCTCATCGAACCGGCAGTACGCACCAGTGAAGCCACCACATTCCCGCGCCGGCTCGGCGGTGCGCGTAGTATGCGTCGTGTGCGACGTGCGGCGCTGGAAGTCGCGCGCGGAGGACGAAGATGGAGCCGGTGACGATGGGGGTGGCGCTCAAGGTCCTGGGGAAGGCGTTCAGCGTGGGCCTCGCGGCGTACAAAGTCCGTCGGGACTGGTCCCTCAAGGTGGAGGAGCTGGAGCAGATCGAGACCTTCGTGAGCGGCAGCGCCGAGCTGGTCGGAATGCTCAAGTCTGGAGGCGGCGCCTCCCCCCGGATGTTCGCGCTCCACACGGCCCTCGTGATGCGCGCGTTCGGGACGGCGTGCGGCGATCACTGGGCGGACGACAAGAAGCTCGCGCCGGGGTTGGGGAGCCCGTCAAGGTTGCAACGATTCTTCCTCTCGAAGAAGGAGGAGGAGCGCCGCACGGACATCGAGACGCGGCTTCGGCGCGCGCTGGATCGGATCGCGGGAGCGGAGGAAGGGAGTCCACAGAGGACGTTCGAGGTGCTGTCGGCGATGGTGGACGCGCCGCTCAGCTCGCCTTGTTATCAGGCATTGTGGGAGGCGTTCACGAATCCGCTGCTCGAAGAGGGCGACGGGACGCAAGCGCGACTCTTGGAGATGGAGGATCCAGGGGCACGGCTGGAGTTCGAGAGGGCCTATCGGCTGGCGTACGCGGAGGCGCTCGTATCGCCGGGGGGCGTCGAAGTGGCGCGCAGCATGACGGAGATCGCCGCGGCGCGACCGCAGCTGCTCCGCGAGCTGATCGTACGCGGGGTATCCACGTGGAAAAGGCAGCATGTGTTCGGGGAGGTGGAGACACCGGGGGTGCCGAACATGCCGCTGGAGGACATCTACGTGGAGCCGGATGGGGTGTGGGTGGTTGAGAAAGAACCCAGGAAGATCGAACGGCGGGAGCCGATCCGGCAGCTCGTTCGGGATCTGCTCCGCGAGCACAAGATCGTAGTGGTGCGCGGTGATTTCGGGCACGGGAAATCGCTCACGGCGCGGACGCTCGCGTGCGAATGGGCAGAGGCATACCTGGGGGGGAAAACCACCTCTTCGCCCGATCTCGTGTACCCGGTGTTCATCAAGTGCGGGGTGGACTTTGCGAACCACGACCCATCGCTCGCAAAGGTGCTTCCGCGGGCGTTCCGCAATCAAGCACGTGCGCTGAAGATTGACCTCACGCTGGATGATGGCGCGCTGGTGCGCCCCGCCGAGATGGAGCGAATTGTCTACATTGTGGATGGCCTGGATGAGGTCGCGCTGACTTCGGCAGAGGTGGAGGACTTCTTCAAGGGGCTCGATGACCAAGTGAGCGAGCGACATCGTGCGGTCGTGCTGTCGCGCAAAGGGGTGCTTCCATCGGAGGAGAAGCTGAGAGGGATTCCTGTCATCGATGTGCAGCACCTTCGCTTGGAGAATGAAGACGGCAAAGCCGCGGAGGCCGAAGGTCCACCGAAGCCGCGGGTGGGCGGGCAAGTGGGGGAGTGGCTCGACCGGTGGAATCGCCTCAGCGGGAAGCCGCCGATCACGACTGAGCAGATCAAGGCGAAGAACCTGCTCGATGTCGTGACGACACCCATCCTCCTCTTCATGACGGCGCTGACGTGGGATGCGCAGCAAGAGGGGGTGACGCTGCAACGGGCCGAGATCTACGAGCGGTTTTTCCTTCAGATCGCCGCCGGGAAATGCCAGCAAGACCAGCAAAGGCACGAAGGTCATCAGCCGGTGATCGACGCCTCGCGGAGACTGCTGGAGGCGCTTGTCGATAACGACGAAATCAAGAAACCGCGATCGTCAGACTCGGAGCCTGTGGCGCTCGCGCAAGGCATGTTGTGGTTGATGGGTCGCATCGCCTGGGAAGGGCAACGGTGTGAACAGCAGGGGAGTGACCTGACGCTCCACGAGGTGACTGCGATCCTGCGCGACGAGCTCAAGATTCGCAGCGATCCTCGCGCCGAGGAGATGATCAAGATCGGTGTCTTGCTCGTCCTGCAAGCGGATCACCATGGGGGCAACGATCGCATTTTATTTGGTCACAAGAGCTTTCGAGAATTTCTGGTCGCGCGTTACTGGGCGGGTCGCCTCCGCCGCATTATTGAAGCGACCGCAAGAAAGCAAGGGACACTAGAAGAGAGCTTATTGGGCGCCAGGTTGCTTGGAGAGGGCGATGGGACGTTTGAATTCCTCGTCCAAATTCTGGATGGCCCCGACTTCGACGACGAAGACCGTAAGAAGATCGCCGAGTGGGCCAACGAGTGCTTCAACGAGGAATCTCCCAAACTGGGCAAGGAGCCCTCCTGGTTGACAGATCTCCGTCCTGCCTTGCGGGAGGCTGCGCTTGCGATTGGAAGCTCCATCAAGGGCTCCGAAGGGATGTCGCAGAGCAGGTCAACCACGCTTCGAACGTTGCTCGCGTGGTTCTGGGTCGCTGACAAGAATGCCATTGTGCTTGCACCACGCTTGTCGGCGCCGAAAGCCCACTTGCGTGGAGCAAGTCTCCGCCGGTCACAACTTCCGGGGGCGAATCTCGTCCAAGCGAATCTCGAAGTGACGGATCTCATCCAAGCGAATCTCATCCAGGCAAATCTCTCCCAGGCAAATCTCTTCCAGGCAAATCTCATCCAGACGAATCTGATCGCGGCGAATCTCCAATTGGCGAATCTCCAATTGGCGAATCTGATCGCGGCGAATCTCTTCCAGGCGAATCTCTTCCAGGCGAATCTCGCGCAGACGAATTTTACCCAGGCAAATCTTGCGCAGGCGAATCTGATCGCGGCGAATCTGATCGCGGCGAATCTGATCGCGGTGAATCTCGAAGAGGCGAAACTCGAAGGGACGAAACTAATCAATGCGAATCTCGAAGGGGCAAATTTGATCGCGGCGAATCTAGTCGATGCGAATCTTGAAGGGGCGAAATTAGGCCGAGTCCGATACGACCGTCGTACCCAATGGCCGGTGGGCTTCGACATCACGGCCGTTGCGCCGTCTGCCATTGCCGTGCAGGACGAGGGTGTCGAGCATGAAGAAAATCCCAAAGCAGGATAAGGCTTCTGCCAAACAGCCGAACAGTCTGCGTAGTTTCCCAAGAAACGAAACGTGCCCCTCCCTTCGCGGGCGGAGCACGCGAATTGGGAGGGGCGGACACGGGCGCAGCACGTGGCCGGGGGTGGGCATCACGAATGAGGGGGCAATTCCTTCGTCGTGCCGCTTTTGCCGTTTTCCGCGGCCTCTTCCGGGGAGACGATCTCGCACTCTCGGGTCCATTCGGCGTACTTGCGGCGGGCGTACGCCAGGCGGTCCCTGGCTGTTGGGTATCGGCGCTTGAACCAGCGGAGCAGCTCTCGATTCCGCTCCATCTGCTGTGTATTCGCGAGCGCCTCCCGCAGCAGCCTGTCGAACTCCTCCGGTTCGAGGGACCTCTCGTAAATGGCCTCTGCCGCCGGGGAGAGGGGCTTTCTCATGACTCCTCTTCTTCTTCCTCCAGCTTCAACGTCTTGAGCAGCTCGATATCCGCCAGATCCTTGGGCCGCATGCTCCACCGCTTCGTCTGGATCAAATCCTCGATGCACGGTACGGCCACCGACTCCCCTCCTCGATACTGCACGATCCTCCGTCGCGCCCACACATCGTCGAACGCGACCGGCTCACCGTCCTTCGTCGAGCAGCTCGGCGCCACCAGCACGTCCACGTGCTCGTCATTCTCCAGCACGTATCGCCCCCGACTCCGTGCGACGTCCGGCGGATGATTGGGGCGCAGATCGAAGGGGGCCATCGCGGTGTTGAGAAGAGCGATGTCGTCGGGGTGGATCCAGAGGTCGTAGTCCGCTGTCAGCACCGGCGCTCCGAGCGCGATCATGGCGCGCCGTCCGAGCAACAAGACCCGCGCCCCGCTCGTCGTGAGGGCCCGAAAAAAGCCGTCTTCCTCGAACGCCGAGCCTTCCATGCGCAGCAGGATAGCGCATCCGATTGGCCGATAGGCAGTCCGCGCGACCGGACAGGCGCGGTGCCGGCTCTACGACTTCAGGTCACTGGCCTTCTCGGCGGTCAGCGCTTCGTCGAGCCAGCGATCCAACAAGGCGAGATCCGTCGTCTCCACGATGCGGGCGTGCAAGCGCTTGGGGACGGTGAGGCCGCGCTTTTCGAGGATCCGGAGGATGCTCTGCTGTTTTCCTTCGGCCAATCCCTCTGCGCGGCCCTCCACGCGGCCCTCCACGCGGCCCTCCACGCGGCCCTCCGTGTGGCTCTCCTGGAGCGCGGCCTCGATGGCGGGCGGCCTCTTCGCGAGCAAGGCGCGCGCGATCTCGTCCTCCGCGAGCAGCGAGCTCACCAGCGCGTCCGCTCGGATCGGGCGAACGAAACATCGGTCTTCGATGAGCGCGCCAGGGCCCAGCGGCTCCCACCGGCCGCGCTCGCGCGACCACTCCGAGAGCTGGCGGTCCCGCACCACCAAGCAAAAGACCCGGCGAACACCGCGCGCCACGAGGTCCATCGCCTTCTTCGTCGGCACGGACTGCGCCTGCTTGTCGATCACCTCGAAGGCGATCTCCTCCAGCTTCCGACCCGTCTTCTCCTTGGTCTTGCGGTCGAAGATAGGCTCGTACACGCTCACGTCGGGCGCGAAGTCCGAGGCGTCGTCCACCCGCGTCAACATGTCGATCGCCACCGCGTACGGGCTCTTGACGTGCGCCCCCACCACCCGGTCGACCTGGCTGTGCTGGTGCGCGTGCGGCTCGTCCGCCGGCGCTGCAAACACCTCCACACCTCGGAGGTACTCCAAGCGCGTCTCCGGCGGCGCGAGCCTGTCGTCCGGCGAAAGCCGAGGCTCTCCATGGCCCGGAAAACGTGCCGCGTCCCCCCCGCCGGCGGGCGGGCAATGCATCGCGCGCGAAGAACGAGGCGCCATGCGCGCGAGCCTATCACACGCCGGTGCGACGCGCGCGTCGCCTGCAGCCCGACCCAACAGCTCTATCGGAGAGCCCGAGTCAAGGTCACCGCGTCAACAGTCCTGTCTCAGAGGCCGAGCCTGGTCGCCGCGTCCAAGGGTCCTGTCTCAGAGCCCGAGCCAGGTCGCGGCGTCGAGGGCGTTCTCGTTCTTCCGGATCTCGAATACGAGGGCAGAGGGTTTATCGGCCGTGCTGCCGACCGTGCCAATGCGGCCGCCGCCGGCCACTGTCTCGCCCACGCGGACATCCACGCTGCCGAGATTGGCATACAGCGAATAGTAGTGGTCGCCGTGATCGAGGAGCACGGTCATGCCGTAGTCGTCGTAGCGGTCCGCGAATGCCACTCTGCCCGCGGCCACGCTGCGCACGGCCGTCCCCATCGGCGCCGCGAACTCCACCCCTTGCACGCCCGCGGCCCTGGAGAGGCGACGCACCTCCGCGCGGCCCGCGATCGGCAGCAGCAGTCGGCCCTTCATGGCCTTGAATCCGGCCTTGGCATCGACATCGCCGGGGCCGAGATCCGCCCCGTAAATCGCCACGTGGTCGGGCCGCTCGGACGTCTCGAAGGCCCGCGCGAACGCCGCGCGACGCTCGTCCGCCTGCGCCAGCGCCGTCCGCGCGCGCACCATGGCCTCGCGCTGAATGGCCAGCGGCTCCCGCTCGGCCCGCAGGTGCACCAGCCGATCCGAGATCTCGGATCCGCGGGCGATCAAGCGCTTTTCGGTCGCGAGGTCCCGCTCCAGCGCGAGGCGCACGCGCTCCACCTTCGCGGCGTGATCCACGAGCGCGTCGAAGCCGCCGCCCGCCGGCAGAAGGCCCGCGCGCACCAGCTTGTAATAGGCCCGACCCCGCAAGATGATGCGCTGCCGCACCACCGCGAGATCCGCCGTGCCCGCCGCCATCTCGGCCTGGAGCGACTTCTCTTCGGCGTCGAGCTTGCCGAGCAGCCGCTCGAAATCGGAGCCCGCGCCCGCCGTGTCCACCGCAGCGCCGCCGACCGGCACCTCCGCCTCACCGGGGCGCGACACGGCCAGGAGCGCGAGCAGCGCCACCGCCGCCGACGCAACCTTCGGCCTCCGGCGCAGCATCACACCATCACCATCTTGCGCAGGCTCACGATCGCCGTCGCCGCGCCGAGGCCCGCACCGAGGAGCACCATCGCGAGCGCCACCGGCCACGGCAAGAACGAGGGCGGCACGCCGAGCAGGCTCACCAGCTCCACGTCGAACCGGCCGCGCACGATCACGAACAGCGCGCCGAGCATCAAGAGCGCCGCGAGCGCGCCGCCCGCGCCCTGCGCCGTCGCCTCCACCACGAACGGCCGACGCACGAACGCGTCCGTCGCGCCGACGAGCTTCAGCACCTCGACCTCCGCCTTCCGCCGATGCAGAAGGAGCCGCAGCGTCGAGCCGATCACGCTCACCACCGCGCCGAGCACCACGACCGCGAGGCAGAGGCTCGCCGTCACGCCGCCGCCGAGCAGCGACGAGAGGCGCTCCGTCCACTTCGCGTACGTCTCGACGCTCTCCACGCACGGGATCGCCCGCAGCTTGAGCGCCGTCGTCTCCAGCGCGTCCGTGGTCACCTCGTCCGTGAAGCCGACCTCGAGCGACGCCGGGAACGCCGAGGCCGGGAGCGCCGCGAAGGATTTGTCCGACTCGTCCGCGAGCACCTCGCGCCGCGCCTCCACGCTCGTCACGAGGCGCACCTTCTTCACGAAGGGCGTCGACTCGAGCGCGTGCAGCACGTCCTGCGACTCCGCGTCCGTCGCGTTGTCCCGCAAATACACGGTCGCACGGCCCGCGCGCGACCAGCGATCGCGCAGCGCCGCGATGTTCGTCACCACGAGCAGCGACGCCGCGAGGCACACGAACGCGACCGCGAGCGAGAACACCGTGAGCAGGTGGAGCTGCAAATCGCTGCGGCCCGCGCGCCACGTCCGGAGCTTCTTCCCTTGCGAATCAACGCCGCTCGCCATCGCCAGGCACCTCTCGGATCACGCGCACTCGGCGAGCTGCGCGTCGCCGGAGACAGGGGGTTTTTCTTCATCGGCCGACGCGAGGCCGCTCGGCACGTCGACCGCGCGGCCGTCGTCGAGCACCACCACGCGCCGCGGGCGCACGTCGAGCAAGGTGCGATCGTGCGTCGCGAAGAGCACGGTGGTCCCCGACTCGTGGATGTCCTCGAACAGGCCGAGGATGTCGATCGCGAGCTGCGGATCCAGGTTGCCCGTCGGCTCGTCCGCGAGCACGAGCGCCGGCTCGCCGACGATCGCGCGGGCCACCGCCACGCGCTGCTGCTCGCCGCCGGAGAGCACCTCCGCCGGATCGCCGCCGCGCCCCGCGAGGCCGACGCGTTCGAGCGCCTCACCGACGCGCGTGCGGATCAAGCGCGAGGGCAAATTGAGCACCTCCAGCGCGATCGCGACGTTGTCGTACACCGTCCAGTTCGGGATGAGCTTGAAGTCCTGGAACACGAACCCGATGTTGCGCCGCAGCGCCGGCACCGCGTCGAGGCCGAGCCGTCCGATGTCGCGGCCGAGGAAGAGGATGCGGCCCGAGTCGGTGATCTCGGTGCGATGGATCAGCCGCAGCAGCGTGCTCTTGCCGGAGCCGCTCGGCCCCGTGATGAAGACGAATTCGCCGCGCTCGATGACGAGCGACATGCCGCGCAGGACGGGCTGATCGGGGCGGTACGACTTGAAGACCTCCTCGAACACGAGGATCGGCCTCCGGGCCGCGGAGGGATCGAAGCGATGTCCCTTCCGCAGCGCGGGACGAAACGTGGTCTCGGAGGACGTCGCCGCCATGGGCCACGCTCCTACCAGGGCCTATCAAGTCGGGAAAATTTTTGGCGGGCGCAACGTCGAGGACTGCGTCGTCCCAGTGGCGCTCTCAGCCCGGTTGTTTCTGCGCGCAGAACCCGTTGATGCACTCGGACAGCGGATCGCAGCAATCGGCCGCGGTGGTGCACTTGTCGAACTCGTTGGAGCAGCCGTTGCCGACCGGGGAGCACGTGAACGGGCCGTCCGGCGAGGACTGCGTGCAGAAGCCGCCGCAGCACTCGTCGCCCGTCGTGCAGTCGGTGCCGTCCGATTTGCACGGATCCAGCACCCAGAAGCCGCGGAGGTTGTCGGCGCCGGGCTCCTGGCCGTCGAGGTAGAACGCGGGGTGGCTCGGGTCCTTGCCGTCCTGCGCGTCGAGGTCGATCGCCGCCACCCACAGCTTGCCGTTCTGATCGTTGTTGTCCTTCGAAGGCAGGGTGTTTCCGTACGAGCGGTGCGACGTGAACACGGCCCAGAAGTAGCCGCCCACCGGCAGCGGCAGCACCGTCGGCGCGAAGTTCAGGTTCGGATCGCCCGCGGGCAGGTACGTGAGGCCGTTCTTGTAGCCGTCCAGAAGATCGAGCCGCGCCGCCGCGTGCGTCTGGTTGTTCGCGATCCAGAGGTCGCCCGTCGCGTTGTTGTCCGTCTCGAAGACGCTGTTGTCGCCCATGTGGTAGACGATCCACTTGCTGTCGGGCGTGAAGGCGGGCCAGCCGAAGTAGTAGCCGCCGTCGCCGACGACGGTCTGCATGTTGGAGAAGGTGTTCGACGCGTGGTCGTACGCCATCGAGGCGATCGCGTGGCCCGCGCCCTGATCTTCGCGGTTGAACGCGACCCATTTGCCGTCCGGAGAGAAGGCCGGCATCGCCGCGTTGGTGACGAAGTTGTCCCAGCTCGGCGTCGGGATCGCGGCGCCCGTCTTCGTGTCGTAGAGGCGCGCGGGCTCCCCCAACCACGTGCGGTAGTTCGTCGACGAGATCGCGAAGCTGCCGTCCGGGTAGATGCCGCCGTACACGAAGACGTTGGTGCCGAGCGACGTGATCGGCGCGGCGTTGTTCTTGAGATCGTACGACGCGGATCCGAACGGGAACTGCGTCGCCGCGACGAGCGTGGAGCCGTCGGCGCTGGCCGTGTGGCACACGTTCCCGCAGCCGGTCTTGATCACGTTCGGCGCGTTCGCACCGGGCGCGATCTTCATGATGCCGACCTGGCCGGCGAGCTGCGATCCGTAGGTCTCGTAGTAGATGGTGCCGTGCAGGCTGCCGGGCGCGATCTTCCACGTCTCGGGCGGGAGCGACGTGACGGCGCCGCTCGTGATCTTCGCGGCCGCCACGTTCACCTGGTCCGTCGGCTTCGCGGCGATCGTGATCGCCTTCCACGACGCGGCCGAGATCTGCGCGCGGATCGGCTGCGAGAGGCCGAAGTAACCTTTGTAGTCCATCCCCGGGAAGGTCACGTGGACGAGCACCGCGTCCGCGCCCGCGCCGTCGAACTGCAGCAGCGGCGCCGCGAGGCCGCGTGGGAACACCGTCTGATCGTAGGGGTAGAGCCACTTGAACGCGGGGTCCGCGTTGCCGCCGCCGTCGAGCTGACCCATCACGTTCGGAGGCACGCTGCCGGGGTTCTCGACGATCACGCAGACGCCCGCGTCGCACATGCCGCCCGCCTGCGTGCACGAGACGTCGCAGCTCGTCGGCGTGCCGGTGCCGCCGCCCGTCCCGCCGTTGCCGCCGATGTTGACGTCGCCGCCCGTCGTGAAGACGTTCCCGCCCGTGTTGCTCCCCGCGAAGGCCCCCGAGCCTCCGGTGTCGCCGCCGCCCGTCGACGCGCTGTTGTGAGAGGCCGAGCACGCCGCCAGGCCCGAGCCGAGCAGCGTCACCATCATCGCGAGAGACCAGAAGACCCGCCGCATAAGCACCTCCACCGAGCTCGTGGCGGTCCGTCGGCGCCGCGTCCCGGAGGAGATCGAGGCTACCTCACGCAGCCTTCGCGCCGCGAGGGCCCCGATGGTAAAGACGCGGCTGAGGTGGCGATGACGAGCGGCGCGCTCATCCTCGTGGTCGAGGACGATCCCGACATTCGAGAGTCGATCCAGGAGATCCTGGAGGACGAGGGCTACCGCGTCGCGACGGCGTTCGACGGAGAGGACGCGCTCCGGTGTTTGCGGGAGAGCGCGCGCCCGGACTTGATCTTGCTCGATCTCTTGATGCCGCGGATGAACGCGCGCGAGTTTCGCGACGTGCAGCTCCTCGACGCCGCGTGGTCGCGGATCCCGACGGTGATCATGAGCGCGGATTTTCACTACGACGAGAAGGCCCGCGAGCTCGGCGCGGCGGCCGGCGTGGCGAAGCCGGTGGCGCTCGACGATCTGCTCGCGGTCGTGCGCGCGTGCCTCGGGGCCG
The DNA here is from genome assembly GCA_046351455.1 of Polyangiaceae bacterium. Classification (GTDB taxonomy): domain Bacteria; phylum Myxococcota_A; class Polyangia; order Polyangiales; family Polyangiaceae; genus JADJRH01. Next base: position 455,567 of record JAXLYM010000002.1, on the reverse strand, counting down.
GGCCGATCCGCGCTTGAGCGGGCGACTCAGGGCTGGACGCGCCACACGGAGGCGCCGTTGCGCTTCACGTCGAGCACCATCGCGCCCTTGCCGCCGAACTTGCGATCCTCGCGCTGCTTGCTGCCCGTCTTCGAGGTCTCCTTCACGCTGACCTCGGTGATGTCGGCGAGCAGGTGGAGCTCGTCGCCCTTCAGGATGTCGGCGCGCGGCAGATCCGCGAACGTGAGCTTCACGGTGTTGAACCACGTCTTCGTGCCGTAGGTGCAGCTCTTGTCGCGCTGGAGCGTGTTGTTCTCGATGACGACGCGGTTCGACGTGCGCGCGCAGCCGAGCGTGATGATCTCCTCGCGGCTCGACTCCAGCGTGATCGTCGCGCCGAGCCCTTCGCGCGTGATCGACGTGACCTTCGCGGTGTCGATGCCGAGGAACGGCGCCTTGAAGGCCTGGTTGTCCGTGAGGGCGACGACCGTGGGGGCCTTCTGCTCCGAGGGGAGGCTGCGGGCCTTCTTCATCTCGTCCTTCGACGCGTCGAGCTCTTCCTTGTGGTACCAGCCCTCGTTCCCGCGCATGCACGCCCAGCGGGCCTCTTTCTCGGCGGAGAGCAGCGGCCGCACGTCCGCGGCGTCCGGCGCGACGGTGTGGATCCACGCGAACGCCGCCTCCAGCGCGGGCGTCGTCGCGAGCTTGCCGATCTCCGTCTCCAGGCGGAAGCGCGCGCCCACGAACCGCAGGTCGCCCGTCGGCCGCAGCGCGAGCAGCGCGTGCAGGCGATCGTGCATCACCGGCTCCTTCAGCGCGGCGTCGATCTTCGCGTCGAGCTCGTCGCTCTGCTTCTTGAGCGCCTCGTACTTCGGTTTGTAGTCGGCCTCGCACGCCTTGCGGTTGGCCTTGTCGAGCAGCGCCTGCCCGAGCACGTTGAACACGCGCTCGGCCTCGTTGAAGCCTTCGGTCGCGGGCAATCCGTCCCATCCGGTCACCCATTCCGGATCCGGGTTCTTGCCCTCGCGTGGGTTCCACATCACGACGTTGCCGCGCGCGTTCGTCTCCTGCTTGATGCCGGCCGTCTTCCGCAGCTCCGCGCCGCACCACACGGCGTTCTGCCCTGCGCACGTCCCCTTGGCGTCGAGCTCGTCGTACGCCTTCTTCAGCCGAGCGCCCTCGTCGCTGCCCGAGCTGTCATTGCCGGAGCTCTCGGCGCCCGAAGATCCATTGGATGCCCCGGGATTCGAGGCCCCGCCGCCATTGACCGAGACCTTGACGACGCCGCACCCGGAGAGCAGCGCGACGAACAGAACAGCGAGCTTGCGCATGATCACCCTTCGTTTTCTGCCTTCCACGACGCGTGGGGCAGAAGCGGCCGGCCTCATAACACAAGGGTGTTCCGGTGCGGCATACGTATGCAGGCTGTGCTGCCCACCCCCGTCCGTGCTCGCTTCGCTCCGCGCGGCCGTCCCCTCCCAAATCGCTCGCTGCGCTCGCGAAGGGAGGGGGCGAATCAGTCGCTGCCGAGCGCCGCCGGCAAGGATGCGTCCGCGGCCCAATCGCTCCACGATCCTTCGTAAAGCAATGCGTCCGGCCGCCCCGCGAGCGCGAGCGCGATCAGATCGTGGCACGCCGTCACGCCGGATCCGCAGTAGCAGACGATCGATTTCGCCCTCGCTGCGCCGGCTTTTTCGTAGCGCTCCGCGAGCGCGCGCGGCTCCGCGAAGGGGCCGCCCGGCGTGGCGAGGTTGCCCGGCCACGGGAGCGAGCGCGCGCCCGGCACGTGGCCCGGCCGCGCGTCGATGGGCTCGCTCTTTCCTTCGAACCGCTCCGTCGCGCGCGCGTCGATCACGAGCGCATCTCCCTGCGAACGAAGGCGATCCACCGCGCGCTTGTCGACGACGTCGTCCGTCCGCGCGACGAGACGCATCGAAGGCGCCGGCACGATCGCGGGCGTCTCCTTCGAGAGCGCGCCGCCCGCCGCCGTCCACGCCGCGAGCCCGCCGTCGAGCACCGCGGCCGCCGGCAAGCCGAAGTGACGGAACAGCCACCACACGCGCGCCGCGATGGAGCCGCCCGCGTCGTCGTACGCGATCACCCTCGTCGTCGCGCCGATCCCGAGCCGCGCGAGCGCCGCCGCGAACGCCCCCGCGGACGGCAGCGGATGACGCCCGGGCCCGGTGCCCTTCGGCGCCGAGAGGTCGCGATCGAGATCTGCGAACGCCGCGCCGGGGATGTGCCCGTTCGCGAACTCCGCGGCGCCGCTCTTGCCGCCGAGGTACCAGCGCGCGTCGAGCACGCGCACGTCCGGATCCGCGGCGTGCTCCAGCAGCCAGCGAGCCGAGACGAGGGGAGACGAGGACGGACGGAACGGACCACGCGCCATGGAGAGAGGCGCTACTTCTTCTCCGCGGGGCCGTCGAGATGCTCTGCGATCCCAGGCGAAAACAAGGCGCGCGGGGCGCTACTTCTTCTCCGCGGGGCCGTCGAGATCCTCGGCGAGGTAGCTCAGGATCACCTCGTCGAGCGACTTCTCGCTGATGAGGTCCTCCCCGAAGATCGAAGCGCCTTCCTGCGGGCGCACGGCCGCGAAGATGCTGGAGGGCCGCGACGGAGCGTACCGCCCGCCGCGCTGCGAGGACGGCGACGTGGCGGTGGGCGGCGCGGGCGGCGCGGACACGGACGAGTAGCCGCCCGGCGAGGCCGTCGGAGGTCGCGTCGCGAGCACCGAGCTCGGCGGCGGCGGCAGGTCGCGGATCTGCTGGAACAGCGGCGTCTCCGCCTCGGCGGCGGCGCGCTCGAGCGTGTCGAGATCGATGCCCGGCCCCTCCACCGAGGCCTCCACCACGGACGCGAGCGTGCCGCCCTTCGCGGGCGAATGCGGCTCCGGCGCGCGGTGGATCGCGGCGGGATCGATGTCGAGCCGGGGTCGCGCGGAGGCGCCGCGCGGGGGCGTCCGGGCGCGGGACGTGCGCCGGTGCGTGCGCGTGCCGCGTGGGCCTGCGCCGGTGCGTGCCCGAGCGCGTGGGCCTGCCGTCGCCGCAGGCAGCACGCTCCGGGAACGACGTCACCGGCGGGAACGGCGGCGGAGGCGCGCGACCGGCGCGCTCGGCACGGGCGGAGCGCCCGCGGGCAACGTCGTCGCGACCGCAGGAGGCGTCGGCACCATCACGGGCGCCGCGGGCACGAGCACCCTCGCCGGCTCGTGCGGCTTCGGAGGCACCGCCATGGAAGGCGTCACGAGCGTGGGCGAGGACGTGATCGCAGGCGCCGCCACCGACGTCACGACCGCCGGCGTCGGGGCCGACGTCACGACCGCCGGCGCCGGCGCGGCCGACACCACGACCGCGGGCGCCGTCGGCAAGGGGCCGTCACGGGAGGCGTCGTGAGCGGGTGTCCGGCGAGCGGCGTGTTCGTGCGCGCCTGGATCACGCCGGGCGTCACGGGCATCGGCTGCGTGACGGCGAGCGGGTTCACGAGCGGGATCGGCGGCGGTCCGATCGGCGCCTCCCGCCCGGAGCGCGGCCCGGATCCAGCCGTCGCGGGGTTCGCGGTGGCGCCGGAGCTCGCGGCCGGGAGGTTCGCGGTCGACGCGCGGCCGCTGGATCCGCCGCGCGCCGGCAGCTCCTCGACGAGGTGATCGAACTGACCGTCGCGCAGGGCCATGAACATGGCCTTGTGCTGGTCCTGCATCATCTGCCGCACGACCTCGCCCATGTTCGGCGCGTCGATGAACTCCGCGTACGACGTCTTCGTCGTCTTGAGGATGCGACCGCCGTCCGCGAAGAGGTGCGTGATGATGTGCGGGTGCCGGACGCCCGAGTCCTCCGTCTGGATGTGGAACACGCGCCCCTTGTGGCGGACGTTGTTGTTGAATCCGAGGAGAGGCGAAGGCGGTCTCACGCGCCCTCCGGGCTAACCTAGGTGCCTCGCGTTTTTTGAACAAAAACCCGACCACCTGGGTTCTCACCAATCTCGGGGCGGCGCGCGCTTGGTGCCCACCCCCGGTCCGTGCTCGGCCTTCGGCCTGCGCGCGGCCGCCGCCCAAAATCTCTCGCTTCGCTCGTTCAGGGCGGGGAGCGTCACATGATTTCGGAGCGACGCTCTGAGAGCAGCAGCAATTCGTCGGCGTATCCGGCCTTTCGAGCGCACTCCGCTTCTTCGAGCGTGACCTCGGTGGTGCACGCCGCGAACGTCGGGCCCGCGAGGCGGCGCGCGTCTTCGAGCGACTCCGCGAAATGTTTCGGATCGATCTTGTCGCTCACCGCGCGCTCTTTCAGCTCCACGTACCGCGTCAGCAGCGCGTCGCACTCCGCGGCCGACGGGTGCGCCGACAGCCGCGCCACCACGCGCGGGCCGAGCACGAGCGCCGCCGTCCCCACGAGGATCGCCGCCGCCCCGAGCACGTCCGCGCGCGTCGCCGGAGGGCGGCTCTCCGCCGGCCGATCGCTCACTGGAGGCACGCGTCGACTTCTTTCGGCGTCTGCGCGCTCTTCACGCACGCGAGCGCGCGGTCCGTGATGCGCTTGCCGACGCAGCGCTTGAGCAGCTCCTCGCCGCGCGACGCCTTCACCGCGGCCGTGCGCTGCTTGATGAGCTCGGGGTCCTTCACGTTCTGCGCGAGCAGCTCCAGCTCCGCGCTCTTCTCGATGATGACGTTGCACTCGTCGACGCTGGCCGGGTGGCCGCACCCGGACGCCGCCAGCGCGGCCACGACGAAGGGGAGGGCGGCGATCGCTCGGAGTGGCTTCGGGACGAGACGCATGCGCGGCCTCTATAGCATCGAAACAGCGACGAACCGGCCGGTGTCCGATCGCCGTGGCCGTGCTGTCCCTCATCGCCGCCGGCCGAAACCCGCGCGCCCCCATCGCCGCCGGCCGAAACCCGCGCGCCCCCATCGCCGCCGGCCGAAACCCGCGCGCCTGCCTTTGCTACAGCCCGAAACCCGCTCGCTTCCCATTTCTGGACGTGCGTGCAGCGGCCGAGTACCTTGGCTTTCGTGCGGAAGGCCCCGACCGGCCAGGCAGAGAGCGACTCCCGCGTCTCGAAAGGCGCGCGGTCCCCGGCCACCAAGAGCCCCGCCGAACGGCCCCGCTCCCGTGCGCCCGCGGCGGCGCCTACCGAGGAAGCGGCCGAAGCGCCCCGCGCCCGGCGAACCCGAAAGACCAGCGAACAGCCCAAGCGAAGCCGCGTCTCGCCCCCGCGACCGCACGCCACGCTCTCCGCCGAGGACCTGCTCCAGCGCGCGATCGCCGCCGCCACCGCGCGGGCCGCCGCATGTGGGCGCGCCGCGGGCTCTCGTTGCGCTCGCTCGACCGCACCACGCAGGCGCTCCTCCTGCGGCAGCTCTACCTCTCGTTCTTCGAGGATCGCCGCTTCGACAAGGCCGCGCAGATCGCCGAGCAGCTCGTCACGCTCGACGTGCTGCCCGACGTCGCGCACCAGGACGCCGCGCGCGCTCGGCAGGCGCTCGGAGACATCGAAGGCGCCGCGCAGCACCTCCGCATGGCCGCCCGCGTCGGCCCGCCGAACCGCCGCGCCTTCCATTTCTGGACGCTCGGGAGCCTCTATTTCCTGGCCGGCCGGCACGTCGAGGCGATCGCCGCGCTCCAGCGCGCCGCGCGGTGGGGCACCACGGACAAGCCGCTGTACCAGGCGCACCTGGCGCTCGCTCGCTGCGGCCACGGCGACGTCGTCGAGGACCTCGACGGCACCATCACGCGCCTCGCCGACGCCCCGGCCGCGCAGGGATACGGCCGCTTCCTGCTCGGCCACCTCTGCTACTACGCGAAGCGCCCCGTCGAGGCGCGCCGCTATTTGCAGGCTTTCTTGAAGCGCACGTTGCAGGGTCGCGCCGCGATGGCGATCGCGCTGGAGCCCGAGGTCACGCGCGCCCGCGAGACGCTCGCCGAGATCGATCGCCGCGAAGCTGCACAATAACTGCCTCGTTGGAATCGGTGTCCATTTGTTCGATGTGTGCACATCGTGCGCGGTTTCTGTAAAATCGCGCCGTGTCGAAGCCTGAGCCCGATCCCGTTTCCCTACGATCCGCGCCGCCACGTGACCCCGCCGCCCGCGCGGCCCGCCTGCTCCGGAAGCTGCCGGCGCTGCTGATCCTCGCGGCGCTCGCGCTGCTCCTGAGCGGCTGCAACCTCGACGCCGACAAGTTCGCGAAGGCGATGGACGAGAACCCGCTCGTCGGCACCTTCATCGCGTTCGGCGCCGGCCTCGGCACGTGCCTGACCCCGTGCGTGTACCCGATGATCGCGATCACGGTCAGCGTGTTCGGCGCGAAACAAGCCAAATCGCGTGGCCAGGCGATGATGCTCTCCACGTCGTTCGTGGTCGGCATCGTGACGCTCTTCACGCCGATGATGATGGTCGCGGCGCTCACCGGGAAGGTGTTCGGCACCGCGCTCTCCAGCCCGTACGTCGTGAGCGGCATCGCGATCGTGTTCCTCGTGACCGCGGCCTCGATGTTCGGCGCCTTCGAGATGACGCTGCCCGAGTCGTGGATGCAGCGGCTCTCCGGCGTCGGCGGCGCGGGCTACGGCGGCGCCTTCGCGCTCGGCCTCGTGAGCGGTCTCGTCGCGGCGCCGTGCACCGGGCCGATCCTCACCGGCATCCTCACGTGGATCGGCAAGACGCAGAACATCGGCCTCGGCGGCGTCGTCGGCGTCGCGTACTCGCTCGGCCTCGGCCTTCCGTTCTGGCTCGTCGGCACCTTCGCGGTCGGCCTGCCGAAGGGCGGCAAGTGGATGCTCGGCGTGAAATCGTTCTTCGGCATCGTGATGTGCGTCGTCGCGCTCTACTACCTGCGCAACGCGTTCCCGATCATCGGCAAGGTCGCGAGCCCGAGCGTCACGTTCGGCGCGATCGCGGGCGTGGTCACGCTGATCGGCCTCGCGATGGGCGCCGTGCACGTCGACTGGAACGACGGCGGCACCGGCACGAAGGTCCGCAAGGGCGTCGGCATCGCGGCGTCGGTCGCGGGCGCGTTCCTCTTCGTGCTCTGGCTCGTGATCCCGAAGGCGCAGCTCGCGTGGCTCCACAGCGAGGAGGAGGCGCTCAAGCTCTCGAAGACCGAGAACCGCCCGATGCTCGTGGACTTCACCGCGACGTGGTGCGGCGCCTGCCAGGAGATGGCGAAGGACACGTTCGCCGATCCGCGCGTGATGGCGAAGGCCGGCAACTTCGTGGCCGTCAAGATCGACGCGACGGATCAAGACGATCCGAAGGTCGAGGAGGTCTCCAAGAAGTACGGCGTCGTGGGCCTGCCGACGGTGCTGCTCATCGACTCGAAGGGCAAGGAACGCAAGCGCTTCACCGAGTTCGTCGGCCCCGATCGCTTCCTCACCGAAATCGAAGGCATCGATTGACGACACGTGGGGGGGTTGAGAGCATTCGCAGCGGAGGACCCATGGCTCACCATGACACCGCTGTCGCGCTCCTCGTCGCTGCGACCTCTGCCCTGGCCCTCGCGGGTTGCGCGCCTCTCCCTCCCAACGATCCCACGGTGACCCTGCGCGACACGACCGCGGAGGACGCCGAAGCCGAAGCCGACGCGCCCGATCCCGCGCCGACCGCCGCGCCGAAGCCGATCGGCCCGCTCACGTGGGTCTCCAGCGATGCCGCGGCCGTCGCGCAGAGCAAGGCCGAGCGCCGCCCGATGATCGTGCACGTCGCGGCCGAGTGGTGCGCTGCTTGCAAACGCATGGCGACGGAGACCTTCCGAGATCCCCAGGTGCAGGCTCAGGCGGGCCGCTTCGTCGCCCTGCGAATCGACGCCACGAACGAGGACGATCCGCAGCTCGACGCGGTGCTCGCCAAGTACGAGGTGATCGGCGTCCCGACGTTGATCCTCTTCGACTCCAAGGGCCACGAGCAGCGCCGCTTCACCGACTTCATCCCGCCCGAGAAGCTGCTCGGCGAGATCGCGGGCGTGCGCTGATCGACATGCGGTGAAGCGCCGCGTGGGTGGGGGATCCGCTCCTCCTCCACGAAAGAAACACCATGCGCGCTCGCCTCCCTCACCTCGTCGTCGCCGTCGCCTCCGTCCCTCTCTTCTTCGCCGCCTGCACGGGTTCGGGGCCCGGTGACAGCACCGGCACGGTGGTGGTCGGCGTCGCCAGCAAGCTCGTGCCCGGCTCCGTGCTGGACTCGGTGCACGTCACGGTGAAGGCGGGCGGCGTCGTGGCCGCGGACCACACGTACAAGTCGAGCGCGAAGGACCTCAGCTTCCCGATCGAGGAGCCGATCACGGACCTCGCGGACGGCGAGAAGATCGAGGTCGCGGTCGAGGGCTCGTTCGCGGGCAAGACGTTGATCACGCGCAACGGGTCGACGGAGGCGGTCGCGGGCAAGGAGAAGCTGCTGCGCCTGGATCTGACGGCGAACTGCCTCGGCCAGGCGGCGCCGAACTGCGAAGCGCCGATGACGTGCGACAACGGCGCGTGCGACGACGGGCACGTCCCGGCCTCGAAGCTGCCGGACTACACGAGCAACTGGTCCGCGGCGACGAAGACGGTCGACGTCTGCAAGCCGAAGGACGCGGGCGATCCGGTGGTCGTGATCGGCGAGGGCCAGTCCGACTACTTGCCGCTGATGGACGGCGACGTCGCGCAGATCGAGGCGGGCCCGCAGGGCGGTCACCACATCTGGATGGCGGTGCGCCTCAAGAACCTCACGCAGTCCGGCAGCATCACGTCGCTGACCGGCCACCTCCCCGAGCTCGGCTACGACGTCGGCCCGTTCAACGTGATCTTCACGTTCGACCCGGCGGAGGGCGGATACTGCAAGATCTACGGCCTCCGCTTCCAGCTCGACACGGAGCACGACATCAACGAGATGCTCGGCAAGACGCTGGAGATCACGGCCACGATCACCGACAAGGACAAGGACGTCGGCACCGGCAAGCGCACGGTGAAGCTGTCCGACACGATCTTGGGGCAGTGATCGAGGGGCGATCGCCGCGGGGACGACCGCCCTCTCGTGGGCGGGGTTACTTCTGATCGATCGCGTGGCAGCCGCCGCAGCCGAAGCCGGTGTGCGTCTTCGGATCGAAGGGCGGCTTGCCGAGCGAGGTGGCCATCGCGGGGACGACCTTCTCGGCCATCCACTTCGAGATCTCCGGCTTCTCGGCGAAGGACGTGAGCTTGTTGTCCTTCATCGTGAGGTGCGGGAGGGCTTCCTTGGTGTCCTGGAGCTTGGGTCCGTGGCACGTCGTGCAGCCGATCGTCGGGTACTTCGCGGCGTCGCCGGCCTTGAAGGCCTCACCGAGCGGGCCGACCACGTGCGCCTTCATGAAGGCGGCCTTCTCCTGCATCGAGAGGCTGTCGCTCCACTTGTCGGGAGCGGCCACGGCAGCCGCGGTGCCGGTCGGAGCGGCCGTCGCATCGGGGGCCGCGGTGCTGGTCGGAGCGCTCGTCGCGTCGGGGGCGGCGGTGCCCTCCGGGGGCTGCGTCGCCGGCGGGGTCGTGCCGCACGCGGCCGCGAGAATCGAAACCGAAAGGAACCCAAGAACGAGACGAATACGGGACATCTTCGGAAAACCTCCGCGGCGGACACTGCCCCAACTGGGGGTCGGATGTCCAAACGTTTGACGTGAAGTATTCGCGAACTGGTTGCCCACCCCCGGTCCGTGCTCGCTTCGCTGCGCGCGGCCCGCCCCTCCCAAAGCGCTCGCTCACGCGACCGCAGGGAGGGGGGCGTTTTCGTAGCTTGAGGTGATCGCCTTACGAAAAAGGCCTTTTCGAGAGGTTTCGAAGACGCGCGACGGGGCGCGCCATGACATACGAACCACTCCGCAACGTCGAGGACTGCGTCCACTCAGCTACGGACTCCGCGGAGCCAGGCTCCGCTCCGCCTACGCTGAGCGGACTCCGTCCTCCCAGTGGCGCCCGCCGCGCCCCCAAAAACAGACACGACCCCAGCTCACGAAACGCTTCGATCCTGTACAAATCCGCTTCCAGGCGAAGAACCCCGCGGCCTTCGTTTGCGGTTGCGGCGGCGCGCGGGGGTCGGCGATTCTCGCTGCACATGGCTCGGGGTTGTTTGACCGTCGCCGTCTGTGGATGCGCCGCGCTTCTCGCCGGGTGCGCTCCGCAGGTATCCCAATCCCTCGTGCACGCGGCAGTCGCTGCGCCGGTCGTCGCGCTCGCGCCGATCGTGGAGGCGCCCGACCCACCCGCGAAGGCGAAGGAGATCGTCGCGAGCCTCGCGCCGAAGCTGCTGTCCGACGCGCCGCTCACCGAGAGCACGTCGGCCTCGGGCGCGCGGTGCCCCGCGGAGATGGCCCTCGTCGAGGATCGCGTGTGCGTCGATCGGTGGGAGGGCACGCTCGTGATGCGCGACGCGGGCGGTGAGCATGCGTGGTCGCCGTTCCTGTCCATCGAAGGCCACGAGAAGAGCGTGCGCGCGGTGTCGCGGGCCGGCGTCGTGCCGCAGGCGTACATCAGCGGCGAGCAGGCTCAGAGCGCGTGCCGCGCCTCCGGGAAGCGCCTCTGCCGCGCCGATGAATGGGAGGCCGCCTGCCGCGGGCCCGCGAAGACGACGTTCCCGTACGGCGCGAACCGCAAGGCCGGCGCGTGCAACGACGACATCCGATCGATCCACCCGGTCGGGGAGATCGCGCAGCTCCTCAGCATCCCGCACGACGAGATGTGGAAGAGCGCGATGAACAGCCCGCTCATCAACCAGCTCGAAAATGGCCTGCTGCCGACGGGCGAGCGCTCGTTCTGCACGAACGGGTACGGCGTCTACGACATGGTCGGCAACCTGCACGAGTGGATCGACGACCCGGACGGCACGTTCCGCGGCGGCTACTACATGGACACGACGAAGAACGGGGACGGCTGCAACTACGCCACGCAGGCCCACGACTTCACGTACCACGACTACTCCACGGGCTTCCGCTGCTGCGCCTCGCCCGAGACGATCGAGTGAGAGAGAGCGCGCGGGGATCTTGATTTGAAGGCTCGCGAGGCTACCCTCGGCTTCGTCGCTCGGAAGGGAGCCTCGCATGAGCTATCCGAATCAGCCCTGGGGTCCGCAACAGAACTACGGCCAGCAGCAGCAGTATCCGCAGTACCAGCAGCCTTACGGGCAGCCGGGGTACGGCGCGTTCGGCGCCGTGCAGGAGCAGCAGCAAGAGGCCGGGGCCGAGCGGCTCGCGTTCATCCGCAAGGTGTACGCGCTCTTCACCGGCAGCGTGCTCGTGTCCGCCGTCGGCGCGATGATCGCGCTCTACGCCGGCGCCGAGACGTCCGCGGTCCAGTGGGGCGGCGTGAAGGTGCCACCGCTCGTGGCGCTCGTCGCGGGCTCGCCGATCATCGCGCTCGTCGCGACGCTCGGCATCGTCTTCGGCGCGTCGGCGGTGCGGTTCGTGCGCGGCGTGAACGTGGCGGCCCTCTTCGGGATGGCGTTCCTGCTCGGCATCATCTTCGCGCCGAGCCTGTTCGTCGCGCAGGTGTTCGCGGCCTCCGGGGAGACGATCTCCGCGGCGCCGATCCGGGACGCCTTCATCCTCGCGAGCGCGATGTTCGGCGGGCTCACGGGCTACGTCGTGATCTCGAAGAAGGATTTTTCGTTCCTCGGCAGCGCGCTGACGATGGGCCTCTTCGTGATCCTCGGCGCCGCGATCCTGAACCTCTTCCTGCAGAGCAGCGTGCTCGGGCTCGCGATCGCGAGCGTGGGCGTGATCTTGTTCGGCGGCTACGTCCTCTTCGACACGTGGCGCATCCTCCGGTCGAACAGCCGTGACGCCGTCGGCGGCGCGATGACGCTCTACCTCGACTTCCTGAACCTGTTCCTCTACCTGCTCCGCATCCTCGGCTCGTCGCGTCGCTGAGCCGCTTCCTCGTGGCCGCGCGCGGGGCTCTTCACTAGGCTCTGCGCGGTGCGCATCCGCTTCACGATCGCGTCGATCCTCCTCTCGGGCACGCTGAGCGCGCTCGGGGGGTGCGACTCCGACGGGCCGCCTCCTCCGCCCGAAATCCCCGCCACCGACAAGCCTCGGATGGAGCCGCCCGCGGCTCCGCCGACCGCATCTGCGAGCGCGACGGACACCGCTGCGACGACGGCGGGGGCCGCGGATTGGGCGGTGCTCGCGGGGGCGTGGGAGGGCAGCTACGACGCGAAGAAGGGCACCGTCGAGATGCCCGCGGGCGTGAAAGATCCGGCGCGCGCCGCGGACGACGGCAAGGTCGCCTCCGGAGCGGGCGTCGTGAAGATCGTCGTGACGCCCGACGGCGACGTGACCGGGCAGAGCGACGGCGCGCTCGGAAAGGCTTCGATCCGCGGCAAAATGGACGGCAAGATGCTGCGCGCGCAGTTCGTCCCGGACGACCCGACCGCGAAGACGGCGATGACCGGCGTGCTCGTGGGGCCGCTCAAGGAGGGCGTCGTTCAGGCGGAGCTGCGCGTCGCGGGGACGGACGCGCTCGTCGTGCGTCAGGCCAATTTCACGATCAAGAAGAAGTAGCGATCAACTGCCGAGCTTGATCGCGGTCCACACCTGCGCTTCGGTGAAGATGCGCACGAGGTCGGCGTCGAGGTGGCTGTCTTTGACCTCGTAGCCGAGGATGTCGAGCGCCTTCTCCAGCGGGACGGCGCGCTTGTACGGGCGGTCGCTCGCGGTGAGGGCGTCGAAGATGTCGGCCACGCTCATCATCTTGGACTGGAGCGGGATCTCCGAGGCTTGCAGGCGGTTCGGGTAGCCGGTGCCGTTCAGGCGCTCGTGGTGCGCGCCGGCGATTTGCGCCACGCGGCGGAACTGTTTGCCCCACGGGATCTTCGAGAGGAACTCGAACGTGTGCGTGACGTGGCTGCGGATCTCGTCGAATTCGCCGGGGGTCAGCGAGCCGCGCGCGATCGAGAGCGACGCCACCTCCGACGGCGTGAGCAGCGGGTGCGTGCAGCCGTGACCGTCCACGTACGTCTCGCGGCCGAGCGCCTCGATGCGGCTGTACTCGCCGCCCTTCAAGACCGTGGGCTCGTTCGCGTGCATGACGACCCGCATCGCCTCCGTCAGCTCCGCGCGGCGCGCCTCGAAATCGCGGTCCAGCGCCTCGATCTCTTCCGGTTTGGCGCCGCGCGAGACGAGGCGCATCTTGCGCGTGAGGAAGTCCGCCTCCAGCGATCGCGACGCGAGCTGGAAGCGCTGCTCGATCAGCGCGAGCTCGTGCGGGTACAGCTTCTTCGCCTTCACGAGCACCTGCTCGCGCACGCCGATCTTGCCGAAATCGTGCAGCAGCGACGCGTACGACAGCTCGCGCAGATCGTCCTTCGTGAACGTGACGTCCTTGTACGGGCCGAAGCCCGCGCGCTCCACCGCCCGCGCGAGGCCGACCGTCAGCTCCGCGACGCGCAGCGAGTGGCCGCTCGTCGTGGGGTCGCGCTGCTCGATCGCGTCCACGCTGGCGCGCACGAAGCCCTCCAGCATGCGCTCGATTTCCTCGTAAAGGACGGCGTTTTCGAGCGCGATGCCCGCCTGCGACGCGAGCGTCATGAGGAGCGCTTCGCTGCGCTCGTCGAACGGGATCACGAGCTCCGCGACGTCCTCGGGGCCGAGCAATTTCTTCTCGGCGTCGCGCTTCTTGTTGATGAGCTGCAGGACGCCGATCGCCTCTCCGGTGCGCGACAGGAGCGGCGCCACGAGCATGCTCTTCGTGCGGTACCCGGTGCGCTCGTCGAAGGAGCGGTCGAAGCCGTACTCGGAGCCCGCGGGCAGGTCGTACACGTCGTCGATCCGCTGCGGCGACAGGCGGAGCGCGACGAAGCCGGCCAGGCTGCGCACGCTCATCGGCATCGTGAACTCGCGCGAGTCGAAGGTGCGCGACTCGTTCTGCGAGAGCTTGAAACGAAGGGTGCGGCGCGCAGGATCCGGGTCGTCGCCCTCGACCACGTAGATGCTGCCCGCGTCGGCGCCGGTGATGAAGCGGCTCTTCTCCAGGATCACGCCGAGCAGGCGGTCGATCTGGCGCTCGGTGGTGATGGCCTTCGCGATCTCGATGAGCTCGCCGAGCTCGTACCGGTAGCGGTTCAGCCATTTTCCGCGGCTCTCGGAGCGGGCGCGGGCCTCCATCAGCTCGAAGGCGTTGCGCACCGCCACGAACAGCTCGTCCGCGGAGGGGGACGCCGGCACGATCGCGGAGAGGCCGCGGTTCAACGCCTCGTCGATGTTCGGCGCGGCGGGGCAGCCGAGCCACACGAGCATCGCCTCGTGGGTCCCGAGGCGCGCGTGGAACGGCCGCAGCACGTCCATCGCGCCCTTGTGCGCGGCGCCGCGGCCGGTCGCGACCTCCGCCGGGACGAGGAGCACGAACAGATCGCCCTGCCGCACCGTCACGAGCAGCGGGTGCGCGCGCACGACGGCCGAGCCGGTGAGCCTCGGATCCGCGAGGAGCACCGCGTGCACCCACGCGAGGCGCCCCAGCGCGGCCGGGGCCTCGGGCTCCGCGACGAGCGTGGACGGCTCGCCGAGATCGATCATCCGGCGCTCCCTTCTTGCGCGGGCGCCGCGGCGTCCGGCTTGTTGCCGCTGTCCGGTTTGTCGCCGGCGTCGAGCGTGGTCTCGGTGCCGGCGCGCTCCGCACGACGGGCGGCGGCGCGGGCCTTCTCCTCCTCGCGCTGCTTCGCCACCTCCTGATCGCGGCGGTCGTACGCGACGATGATCCGCTGCACGAGCGGGTGGCGCACCACGTCGACCTCCGTGAACGTGCACATCGCGATGCCCTCCACGTTGCCGAGCAGATCGCGCGCCTCCGCGAGGCCGCTGCGCGCGCCCGAGGGCAGATCGACCTGCGTCACGTCGCCCGTCACCACCGCGCGCGACGAGTACCCGAGGCGCGTGAGGAACATGCGCATCTGATCGCTCGTGGTGTTCTGCGCCTCGTCGAGGATCACGAAGCTGTCGTTGAGCGTGCGGCCGCGCATGAACGCGAGCGGCGCCACCTCCACCGCGCCGCGCGCGATGAGGCCCGACGCCTTGTCCATGTCCATCATGTCGTGCAGCGCGTCGTAGAGCGGCCGCAGGTACGGGTTCACCTTCTCGGCCAGGTCGCCCGGCAAGAAGCCGAGCCGCTCGCCCGCCTCCACCGCGGGGCGCGTGAGCACGATGCGCTTCACGCGGCGCTCCAGCAGCGCGTGCACGGCCATCGCCATCGCGAGGTACGTCTTGCCGGTGCCCGCGGGGCCGATGCCGAACGTGAGGTCGTGCGTGCGGATCGACTGGATGTACCGCTTCTGCGCGAGGCTCTTCGCCGCGATGGGGCGCTTGCGCGCGGGGATGAGCACCACGTCCTCGAACAGGTCGCGGAGCTGCACCGTCGGGTCCTCGCGGAGCGCCGCCACGCCTCGCACGAAGTCGTGCGCGTTGAGGTCGGTCCCCGACTCGATGAGGCCCGCGGCGTCCGCGAAGAACCGCTCGGCGAGGGCTACATTTTCGGCCGATCCCTCGACGCGGATGGTGTTGCCGCGCACGCCCGATTTGACGCCGAGGGCGGTCGCGACGGTCTTCAGATGCTCGCCGCCGGGTCCGGTCAGCGCGACGAGCGTGCGGCTGTCCTCGACCTCGACGTCGGCCACGATTCGTACTTCACCCATGGGATTCTCGGATCTCCACCGTCACGAAAAAGACGCGTCGCTCGTTGACTTGACCCTTCGGAGGGCGCGTGCGACCGTCGGCGGGCTTTCAGGAGCGCGCCTGATTCGCGGCCGAAAGTAGCATCTCGCAGGCTGGTCGGGCGCAACCTTCCGTTGAAGGAGTCGAGTCATGAGGATCGCCGTCGTCGGGGTCAGCGCCGCGTTCGCCTTGAGTTTCGCAGCCGTCGCGAGCGCCGACGACGCGAAGCCGGCGCCGCCTCCCCCGAAGGCGCCCGCCCCCGCCGCGAAGGCGCCGGTGAACCTCGACGCGCCGCCGACTCCGCCGGTCCCGGGGCTCGCTCCGCCGCCTCCGACGCCCGCTCCGACTCCGGTGTTCGCCCTGGCCGACGCCTCCCAACAGACGTTGAAGGAGCCGCCGCTCGCGGGGTGGAATGGGGCCTTCTTCCTGCGGGACCCGAGCGACTACTTCCGGTTTTATCCGCGCGGGCGCTTGATGGTCGACTTCAACAGCTTCCCTGGGGAGCCGACGGGCCTCGCGAAGAACGGCGGAGTGAACCTCCAGCCCCGGCTCTTCGCCCGCAATCTGAGGCTCGAGCTCGCGGGCCAGTTCCTCCAGAACTGGACCTTCCTGCTCTCTGCCGAGTTCGGCGGACAGGTGATCTCCAA
Organism: Polyangiaceae bacterium; assembly: GCA_046351455.1. Lineage (GTDB taxonomy): Bacteria > Myxococcota_A > Polyangia > Polyangiales > Polyangiaceae > JADJRH01. Next base: position 439,316 of record JAXLYM010000002.1, on the reverse strand, counting down.
CGTGGACGGGAAGAACCAGCAGTCCGCGGCCGCGCCGGGCACCGATCCGACGTCCGCGACGGCCCGCTACGCGCAGATCGAGACGGTGAGCCCGAACGCTCAGCTCTCCGACGCGTACGTCAATTACTCGGTGTGCAAGTGCCTCAACTTCATGGTTGGCCAGCACGACATCGCGTTCTCGATGGAGAACCAGACTCAAGACAACGTCAGCACCTTCATGGCGCGCAGCCTGGGTCTCCGGTCCTTCGCGGTGCCTTACAAGAAGGAGATCGGGCTCACGGTGTGGGGCGAAGTGCTGGACTCGCGCCTCGCGTACGGGCTGGAGGTCCTCGCGGGAGACGGCACCAACCGGCCGCAGGTGGACAGCATGGTGGACTTCTCCGGGCGCATCTTCACGCGTCCGCTCTTCGGCGACGGCGGCCCGCTGGACAAGCTCCAGATCGGCGTCAGCGGCCGCATCGGCCAGCGTGATCCGAAGTTCGTCGGCTACGACGTCGTGCCCATCACCACCGGACAGGGGTACACGCTCTGGCAGTCCTCGTATACAGACTCTCAGAGCCGCGTGACGCACATCCTCCCTTCGGGGACACAGGCGGTGATCGGCGGGGAGCTGCGCGTGCCGTTCTCGGTCTTCGACGTCCGCGCGGAGGCGTATTACGTCGCGAACAACACGCGGGAGGCGATCAACGGCTATCAGCTCCAGAGCAACGCCGAGGGGAAGCCGTACACGGAGCGCAACGGTCAGATGTCCGGCCTCGGGTGGTACGTGCAGGCCTCGGTCTGGCCGCTCGGGGACGCGTTCGTGACGGGCGATCCGGGCTTCTTCCGGCCGACGACGGTGAACCTCCACAAGGAGCCGGACAAGCTCAAGCGAGGGCTGGAGATCGCGCTGCGCGTGAGCGGGCTCAACGCGGACTACGAGTCCAACTCCCGCGGAGGCGGCGCCGATCCGAAGAGCACGACGAAGGAGAACGGCTCCAAGATCGAGGTCTACGAGTACAACGTGGGTCTCAACTACTGGTACACGAAGTACGTCCGCGCGACGATCAACTACACGCTTTACCAGACCCCCGGGAGCGGCTCCGCGGCGCTGAACCGCGCGGTGATCCCGCAGAACCTCGGGTCGACCGGCGATCCGAAGGCGCACACGATGCAGGAGCTGGGCGCGCGCGTCGGCGTGTGGTTCTGATTCGGGGCCCGCGCCGCCGTTTCAAGCCACGTTTCAAACCGTCTCTCCCGCGCCGAATCGATGTGAGGCATCCTGCCCCGTCGCTCCGGACGCGGCGAATTGACCCTGGTTTACTCAACAGCGTTGTCTGGTACGTCGATTGCCAAAGCGGTGGGCGCTCATGTCGCCTCGAACCGCTCGCTCCGTCTCTCGCCGTCTCCTTCGTTTCGCCGTGGCCGCCGGGCTCGCCGTCGCGTCGTTCGCCCCCGCCGCGAGCGCGCGCGCGGACGATCCGGCGCCCCCGAAGCCCGCCGCGCCCGAAGCCGCCAAGTCCGAGTCTTCCGGGCCGGTGTTCGGCTACGATCCCGATCGCGGGGCCTTCATCCGGAGCGGGGACGGGGCGTGGGAGCTCAACCCGTATGCGATGGTTCAGCTTCAGAACGTGAGCGTGATCCAGCCGAACGACAAGTCGAGCACGACGTTCAGCCTGCGCGCCGCCAAGTTCATCTTCCACGGTCACATCTTCGATCCGACGCTGACGTATCACTTCCAGGTCAACGCGGGCGACGGGAAGGTGGCGGCCGAGGACATCTATCTCCGGTGGGATCCGTGGAGGTCGCTGGGCCTCCTCGTCGGGCAGATCGAGGTGCCGTTCAATCGACAGCACATCACGCTGGAGGCCTATCAACAGCTCATCGACCGCTCCATCGTCGACGCCCGGTTCAACCTGCAGCGCGACATCGGAGCTGCGGTGTACGGCGCGGACCCGGAGCACCGATTCGAGGCCACGCTCGGGGTGTGGAACGGCTCCCGGCAGAACGCGCCGAACGACGATCAGAACTACATGACGACGCTGCGGCTCGCCTATAACCCATGGGGGCCGATCGCCTTCCGGGAGGCCGATCTCGACGACTCCCGCTCTCCGAAGCTGTCGATCGCCGTGGCCGGAGCGCTGAACCCCACACGCACCGTGACCGATCCGACCGGCGCCTCCCCGCCGTCCTATCTGAAGAACATCTTGCAAGGAGTCGGGGAGCTCACGCTCCGATATCGAGGCCTGTCGCTCACGGGGGAGGCGCACGCGCGGCAGCTGGAGAAGGACGGCAAGCAGAAGGTGGATTATGGCGCCTTCGGGCAGATTGGCATGTTCGTCCTCCCGAAGAAGCTGGAGCTCATCGGGCGCGTGAGCGCGATCGGCGGGGACGTGAGCGCGACGGACACGATCCGCGAGGTGACCGCCGGGGCCTCGTATTACTTCCGCAAACACCGCTTCAAGGCGCAGGTCGACTACAGCCATCTGCAGACGCAACAGAAGGACGAGAGCGACCGCGTGCGGCTGCAGATCGAGTTCTTCCTCTGAGCGGCGCTGTCCCGATGTTCCGCCGGCGGACTACGGGTCTTCGGGCGGGAGGTGGATCGTCAGAACGGGGCAATAAGCGGCCCGGACAACGCGCTCGGCCACGCTGGCGTTGACGAGGCGGCTCAGGCCCGTGCGACCGTGCGTGCCCATCACGATCAGCTCGTATTCCGACTCCCGGGCGAGCCGCAGGATGGCCTCCACCGGATCGCCCGCCTCCGTCCGGATGGTGACGTTCGGGAATCCGCTGCGGATCAAGGCGTCGCGGAGATCCGAGAGGCACTGATCGGAGAGGTCCCGCTCGTACGCGATGTCGGTGCCCACGTCCGCGCCCGGCACGATGGCGCTCGCGGAGTCCGGCACGTCGATCACGTGGAGCAGCACCAGACTGGCTTCGAACGAGGCGCCCAGCCTGCGCGCGAAATCGATCGTGAGGTGCGATCCGCGGGTGAAATCGACGGGGACGAGGATCTTCTTCGGGGAGGTCATCACTTCCTCTCAGCCGCGCGAGCGCGACGGCGGCCGCCCCGACGTGAACATCGGCAGCCGGGGCTCCGCGGCCTCTCGCTCGGATTCGCCGAGCCACTTGGACAGCGTCTTGAGATCGACCCCCAGCATCGCGGCGGTGCGCGTGCGGTGGCCGCCGAGCGTCTGGAGGGCCCACGCGGCGTAGCGGCGCTGCACCTCGCGGATCGGCAACACCACGGCCGCGGTCGGCTCCGCGGGGGTCGAGAGCACCTCGGGCGCGCGGCTCGCGCGGACGATCGGCGGCAGATCGCGCGGCAGGATCTCCGGGCCGGTCGCGAGGAGGACGGCGCGCTCGATCGTGTGGCCCAGCTCGCGGACGTTGCCGGGCCAGGTGTGCGCCGTGAGGCTCTCCATCGCCGCCGCGGAGACGCGACGCACCGGGGAGGCCGGGTGCCGCGCGAGCGACACGGCGAGGAGGTGCTCGATGAGGTCGGGCAGATCCTCGCGGCGCTCGCGCAGAGGAGGCAGCGTGATCGACACGACGTCGAGTCGGTAGAAGAGGTCCTCGCGGAAGGCGCCGGCGCGCGCCCTCTCCGCGAGGTCACGGTTCGTGGCGGCGACGATGCGGACGTCGACGCGGCGCTCCTTGTTCGAGCCGACGGCGCGGGCGGCGCGGCGCTCGACGAGGTCGAGGAGCTTGGCCTGGAGGGCCGGCGCGAGCTCCGCGATCTCGTCGAGGAACAACGTGCCGCCGTCCGCCTCTTCGACGAGGCCGCCGCTCTCGCGCACGGCGCCGGTGAACGCGCCCTTCACGTGGCCGAACAGCTCGCTCTCCAGCAGCGCCTCGGGGAGCGCCGCGCAGTTGATCGTCACGAACGGCTTCGCGGAGCGGTCGCTCATCGCGTGCAGCGCCCGCGCGAAGAGGCTCTTGCCGGTGCCGGTCTCGCCGAGGAGCAGCACCGAGGCCGCCGTGGGGGCGACGCGCTCGATCACCGCGAAGGCCTCGCGCATCGCCTCGCAGCGGGAGACGATGCCGAGCGAGTCGCCGCGGCGCAGCAAGGATCGCAGGTCCGCCTGCTCCTGCTTCGAGCGGGCGAGGGCCATCGCGCGGTCGAGGTACGCGCTCAGCTCGTCGAGCTTGAACGGCTTCGTGAGGTAGTGGAAGGCGCCGAGGCGCATGGACTCCACGGCGGAGTCGATCGCGCCGTACGCCGTCATGATGATCACCGGCACCTCGGGCTGATGGCGCCGCACGAGGGCCAGCAGATCGAGGCCGTCGACCGATGGCATGCGCAGGTCCGTGACGATCGCGGCGAGCGGCTCGTGCGCGATGCGCTCCGCGGCGTCCACCGAGCTCGCGACGGCCTCGGCGTCGTAGCCGCGGTCCACGAGGCCGTCGACCACCATCTCGGCCATCGCGGCCTCGTCGTCGACGACGAGCACGCGGCCGTGCTTCGGCTGCGGTTCGTCACGACGCGGCATGCGCGGCCTCCTCCACGGGCAGCGGCGCGCTCTCTCCCTGCGGCGCGCGGCGGAGCGCGGGGAGCTGGATGGACGCGCGCGTCCCCTTCGGCGACGCCGGTCCGATCGAGAGGGCGCCGAGGTGCAGCTTCACGATCTCGTTCGCGATCGCGAGGCCGAGGCCGGAGCCGTGCGCGGCGGGCTTCGTGGTGAAGAACGGCTCGGTCGCGCGCGCGGCCGCCTCTTCCGTGATGCCGGCGCCGTCGTCGACGACGGTGATGACGACGCGATCGCCCGCGGACGAGGCGCCGACCGTGACGTGGCCGCCGCGGGGGCACGCGTCGCACGCGTTGAGCAGCAGGTTCGCGAGCGCCTGCTCGAGCATCGCGACGTCGCATCGAACGAACGGCAGCTCGTCGTCGACGGCGACGGCGAGGGTCACGTCCGCGCGCTCGAAGCGGTGCGTGACGAGGCCGACGGCGCCCTCGATCACGCGGGACGGCGCCACCTGCGCGAGCTCCGGCTTGCCGCTCCGCGCGAGGCCGAGGAAGCCGCGCACCACGCGCTCGATGCGGCCCGTCTGCTCCAGGATCGCGCGGGCGCACCGCTCGGAGCGCTCGTCGCCGGACGTGCGCTCCAGGAGCTGCTCGGCGCGGCCCGACACGATGCCGAGCGGCGTGGACAGCTCGTGCGCGATGCCGAGCGCCAGGGTGCCCATCGTCACGGATCGGCTGCTGCTGAGGAGGCGCTGGTCGCGGTCGCGCGCGAGCTCCGCCACGGCGAGCTCCTGCTCCAGGCGCAGCTCCCGGCGCTGCTCGCGGAGGGCCACGCTGCCGAACGAGATCACGAGGCCGGACGCGAGCACCACGCCGAGGACGAGGCGCCACGTCGCGCGCTGCTCGCGATCGCGGAGGCGCTCCGCCGTCGCGACGACGACCGCTCCCCACGGGCCGCCGTCGCCGCGCTCGAAGCGGGCGAGGCCCACGGCGGCGCGCCGCGGCGGCAGCCCGAGGGCCGCGGCGTGCGGGCGATCCAGCCAGATCCAAGGGTCTCCGGCGCCGAGCGCGCCCCGGATCCCGGGCGCGTCGACGCGGGCGCCGTCGGTGTCGCGGAGGCGATCGTCTCCGGGCGGCGCGATGAGCACGCGCACCTCCCGCGGGCGCTCCACGCGCGAGATGCCCTCCAAGAAAGACGACGCGCGCATCGACAGGTCCACGCGGAGGCCGTCCGCCGCGCCGAACGAGAGCGGCAGATCCCCCGGCGCGCTCGGGGGCCGCGGCGTCGTCGCCGGCACCACGCTCACCTCCGAGTACTGGGCGGCGATCGCGGCGCGCGCGGGCGTCCCTTGCGATCTCGGGTCCGCGAGGACCACGGAGTCGCGGCGCGCGCGCTCGATCCGCGACGCCAGATCGGCGCCGACGCTGACGGCGAGCGTGGCCTGCTCGTCGGCGAAGTCGGCCAGCGCGGCGCGCTGCTCCCGCTCCTCGTCCCAGAACGCGAGCACCACGATGAGCGCGACCGCGACCGCCATCGCGATGGACAGGCGCTTGCGGCTCGAAAGCGGCGCGGGCACGGGCGATCTCGTGGTCTCCACGGCGCTGATCTTCCGCGGCGCGCCGCGCTCGTGCAAGGCGCGCACGGGCGGCGCGAGCGCGCGGGAGAGCGACGACGACGTCACGCGTGCGCCTCCGCATGGGCTTCCGCCGGGCCCTGCTCCGCCTCCGCGTTCGCCTCGGGGCGCTTCGCGATCAGGAGGAACATCACCGGCACCAGGAACAGCGAGAGCAGCGTCGACGACGTGAGGCCTCCGACGACCGACAAGGCGAGCGGCCGGTTCGACTCGCTGCCCGCCTCCAGCCCGAGCGCCGTGGGGATGAGGCCGATGACGGTCGCGAGGCTCGTCATCGCGATCGGCACGAACCGGGAGCGCGCCGCGAGGACGACGGCCTCCACCTTCTCCGCGCCCTCCCCGAAGCGGCGGTTCGCGTCGTCCACGAGCAGGATGCCGTTCGACACCGCGATGCCGACGACCATCAAGATCCCCATGATCGCGGTGATCGAGAAGCCCTGCCCCGCGGCCATCAGCGCGATCACGATGCCCACGAGCGAGACCGGGATCGTGAAGAGCATCACGAACGGCAGGCGCAGCGATTTGAACTGCGTCGCCATGATCATGAACACGACCATGATCGCGAGCCCGACCGCGAGGCCGAGGCCGGAGAACGTCGTGCGCATCAGGTCGACCTGGCCGACGAAGCTGAGCTCCACGTCGCGCGTCCGCGGATCCGCGTGGAGCTTCTCCTCCAGCTCCGCGGCGGCGCTGCCGATGTCGCGGCCCTCGGTCTGCATCAGCACGTGGGCGGCGCGCTGGAGCTGGTTGCGCTCGATCGCGACCGCGCCCGTGGAGCGCCGGACCTTGCCGTAGGCCCCGATCGGCACCGCGGCGCCCGTGTCCGTCACGCGCACCGGGAGCTGCGCCAGCGCGTTCGGATCGGTCACGGCCTGCCGATCGTACGAGGTGACCACGTAGTACGACTGGCCGTTGCTGCCGTCGATCCACACGCCGGGCGCGTTGATGTTGCCGAGCGTCGCCTCCAGCGTCGTCTGCGCGGCGGTGCGCAGCGTCTCGCCGACCATGCTCGCCTGTTCGCGATCGGTCTCGACGCGCACCTCGGGGTAGTCGACCTCCAGCGAAGGGTAGATGTCGCGGATGCCCGGCACCGTGCGCGCGACGTCGGCCACGGCCTTCGCCTTCGCGTCGAGGCTCGCGAGGTTGTCGCCGCGGATCTCGACGGCGATCGGCGCGAGGAAGCCGTTCGAGAAGACGCTCGCCACGAGGCCGCCGGGCCACTGCAGCAGCTCCACGCCGGGGTACTTGCGGTTCAGGATCTCGCGCATTCGGTCGGCGATCTCGCGCTGCGAGAGCTTGCGCTTCTCCGGCTCGACGAGGGCGAGGCGGAGGAAGCCCATGTGCGGCCCGTTGTTGGGGCTGTTCATCGCGCTGCGGGCGTTCGAGGGCGATCCGACGTTCGTGAGGATGAGCTCCACGTTGCCGGGCGGCAGCTCCTTCGCGAGCGTCTCGCCCATCTCTTTGATCTTCGCCGCCGCGTCGTTGAGCGCGGTGCCCGGCGCGAGCCGCACGTAGACGCGCTCCATCGACTCGTCGATCTCCGGGAAGAACGTGCTCGGCAGACGGACCGCGGCCACGACGCTCGCGACGACGAGGATCGCGGATCCCCCGAGCACCACCGCGCGGTGGGGCAGCACCACGCGCAGCGCCCGCGCGTACCGCTCCGCGATCCGATCGATCGCGGCCTCCACGCGCCGAGCGAGCGGCCCGTGCTCCGCGTGGCCGAGGAAGTAACGGCACGCGACCGGCGTGACGCACATGCTCACGAAGTACGACGCGATCATCGACACCGCGACCGTGATCGCGAGCGGCACGAACAGCTTCTTCGCGAGCCCCGCCAGCAAGATCACGGGCAGCAGCACCGCCATCGTCGTGAGCGTCGACGCGAGCACCGGCAGCGCCACCGCGTTCGCGCCCACGAGCGCCGACTGGTACGCGCCGAGGCCGAGCCGCCGCTGCCGATGGATCGACTCCAGCACCACGACCGCGTCGTCGACGAGCCGCCCCATCGCGAGCGTGAGCCCGCCGAGCGTGAAGGCGTTCAGCGTCTGCCCCGTTGCGTAGAGCACGATGAGCGCCACCGCGAACGAGAGCGGGATCGCCACCGACACGATCACCGTGCCGCGCAAGCTCTGGAGGAACAGCAGGATGACGATCGCGATCAGCACGAGCGCCTGCACGACCTCCTTCTTCAGCCCGTCGTACGAGGTCCGCACGAACGTCGACTGATCGAACACGGGCCGGACCTCCAGCCCCGGGGGCAGGTCCTTGAGCCCCGCGATCGCGCTCTTCACCGCCTCCACGATCTCGAGCGTGTTGCCGCCGGGCACGCGGAGCACGTTGAGGTACACCGCGTCCTGACCGTTCACCGACACGGCCTGCGTCTCGGGCGAGCCGCCGTCCTCCACGCGCGCGACGTCGCGGATGCGCACCGGCGCGGCGCCGCGCATCTTCACGACCGCGTCGCCGATCTCCTGCACGCGCTCGGGGATCGCGTTCGTGTACACGTTCGCGTCGAGGTGCGCCGCGATCAGCTCGCCGGACGGGAGCAGCGCGTTCGACTGCGCCACCGCGGCCGCGACGTCGGTCGACGTGACGCCGCGCGCCTGCGCCTTCACCGGGTCCACGAGCACGTTGATCTGGCGCTGCCGCCCGCCGTTCACCGAGGCGCTCGCCACGCCCGGGATGCCTTCGAGCACCGGCTCCACGCTGTTCAGCGCGTAGTCGTAGAGCTGCGGCCCCGAGAGGCCTCCGCCCGACACGGACACCTGGATCACCGGCGCGTTCGAGGGGTCGTACTGGAGCACGAACGGCGGCAGCACGCCGAGCGACTTCGGCACCGCGGACATCGCGAACGCCACCTGCTGCTGCACGAGCGTCTGCGCGCTGTTCAGATCCGTCCCCCACTTGAGCCACACGAACACGACGCTCAGGTTGTTGCGCGACAAGCTCTGCACGTGGTCCACGCCCGGCGTCGCGCTCACGTACTTCTCGATGCGCCACGTGAGCGTCTTCTCCACGTCCTTCGGCCCGAGGCCCGGCGCCAGCGTGCCCACGACGAGCACCGGCGGCGTCAGCTCCGGGAACGTGTCGACGCTCATCCGCGGCGTGACGACCGAGGCAAATACGATCAGCGCGATCGACAGCATCAGGATCGCGATCGGGTTCCGCAGCGAGAGCGAGGTCATCGCGGCGCCTCCGCCGTGGGAGCCGCCGAAGCGGACGCGCTGCCCGCGGGCGCTTCGGGCGCGGGCGCGGGGGCGAAACCTTCGAGCGCGGTCACGTGATCGCCCTCGTTCAGCATCGCGCGCCCCTCCGTCACCACGAGCGCTCCGGGCGCGACCTTGCCGTCCACGAAGAGCGATCCGTCACGCTCCCCCACGAGCTGCGCCGTCACGAACCGCGCGAGCCCGCTGTCCACCACGCACACCGTGGCCTTGGAGCCCTTCACCGACGCCGCGACGAGCGGGATCTCCGTCACGTCGCGCGGCTCGCCGACGTCGACGCGCAGATCCGCGGACGTGCCGACGGGGATCGCGCGCTCCGGATCCGGCACGTCCATCTCGACGTGCACGGTGCGCGTGCTTCCGTCCGCGGAAGGCGCGCGCCGCGAGACCTTCGCGCGGATCGTCTTGCCGGTCGCGAGCAGCCGCGCCGCGACCTCCGTGCCCGGCGGCACCACGTCGAAATCGGTCTCCGGCACCTCGACGGAGATGCGCACCGTCCCGCGATCCACGACCACCGCGATCGGCTGTCCGGGCCGCACGAACGCGCCCGGATCGACGAGCCGCTCCGCCACCTCGCCGTCGAACGGCGCGCGCAGCACGCAGTCGTTCACCTCGATGGAGCGGCCCGCGAGCTGGGCCCGCGTCGCCGCCACCTGCGCGGCCATGCTCGCCACCTCCGCGGCCTTCTGGTCCACCTCGTTCCGCGCGACGTACCCGCCGTCGAGCAGCGAGGCGATGCGATCCGACTCCTTCGCGAGCGCCGCCCGCTTCGCGTCGAGGGCCTGCGCGGACGCCGCCACCGCTTGATCCGCCGCCGACGTGTGCCGGCAGTCGATCGTCGCGATCACGTCGCCGCGCTTCACCGCGTCCCCCGGCCGCACGAGCACCGTCTCCACGTACGCCGACACGAGCTGCGGCCCCACCGCGGCGCGGAGCCACGGATCGACCGTCGCGACGTACCGCCGGAACGAGCGAAACTTCGACGCCCGAGCGCGCGTCGCGGTGACGCCCTTCGGCGAGCTCGCGAGCGCGACGTGGTTCGCGGCCGAGGCCGCGCGCAAATACAGCATGCCTCCCGACGCGAGCAGCGCCGCGACGACCGCGCCCAGCAGCACGGGCACGCGCCACGGGCGCGCGACCGGCGAAGGACGAGGCTCCGCCGGCGGCGGGCTCACTCCGGGGTCCATCTCTTCGTTCACTGCTTCGTCTCGGTCCATGCGTCCTCGCCGGTGCTGCGGCCGATCGAGGCGCGCGCGCGCGCCTCCTCGAACCGTCCGACCGCCTCGTTGATCTCTGCTTCCGTGCGGAGCGCCTCCGCGTCGGCGAGCTCGACGACCGTGCCGAGCCCTTGCTTGAAGCGCGCCTCCGCCTGCGCGTAGTTGGCCTCGGCCGCGGCGCGCGCGCGGGCCAGCGCGGGCAGCGTGTCGCGCGCCACCCGATCCGCGACGAGCGCGCTTCGCACCCCCGCGACCTCCACTTGCTTGGCCTGATCCAGCTCCGCTCGCCGCACCTCTTCGCGCGCGACGGAGGCGTTCACGCGCGCCGTCGTCACGCCGTCGAACACGCGCCACGACAGCACCACGCCCACGTCCCAGTTCGGCACGACCGGCAGCCACCCTTGCCCCGTCGGCACGTCGCCGCTCGAAGGATTGGCGCCGCCCGCGCGCCCCGTGAAGCTCCCCGTGAGCCACAGGTTCGGCCGCGTCTCGGCCCGGATCGCGGTCGTGCGGGCCTCCTGCTCCTTCACGCGCGCCGCGCTCTCCAGGATCACCGGATCGCTGGTCTCGGTGGCCCGCAGCGCCTCCGCGTCCGTCAGCGAGGTCGCGGGCGGCGCGGTGTCCTCGCGCGCGTCGAGGGCCGCGTCGCTCACGCCGACGACCTGCGCGAGGTGCGTCTGCGCGGCCGTGAGCGCGCCGCGGGCCCGCGTGCGGGCGACGTCGAACCGCATCAGATCGGCCTCCGCGCGCGTCAGATCGATCGGCGAGCGGAGCTGGCTGTCGACCGCGGCCTTCACGAGGTCCCGGTGCGCCAGCGCCCGCGCGTAAGCACCTTCGGCGGCCTTCACCACCGCGTGCGCCGCTTGCACCGCGTAGTACGCGATCTTCACCTGGTAGCCGGCGTCGACCTCGGTGAGCTTCGCGTGCTCCGTCTCGACGTCGACCGAGGCCTCCAGCGCCGCGGTCTGCGCGCCGATCCGCCCGAAGTCGAACAGCTCCTGCGACGCGCCGACCCCGAGCAGCGAGCTCGGCTGCGGCTTCATGTCGAACGTCCCGTCCGTCGCCGACTTCGTCCCGCCGATGCGCGGCAGATCCAGCGCGCCGCCCGTCGAGAGCGGCGTCGCGGTGGTGTTGTTGGTCGTGGACCCGACGATCTCCGCCGCGAGCCCGAGCGTGGGCAGCCACTGCGCCGCGGGGATCTTCGCGTCCTCCTTCGCCGCCGTGATCCGAGCCTTCGCGGCCACGATGGCGGGCTGGTGGGCCCGCGCGTAGGCGAGCGCGTCCGCCAGCGTCATCGCGCGCGGCGCAGCGTCCGCCCCGCCCCCGTCCACGGCCTTCGCAGCGGGCGTGGTCGAGGTCGTCGCGGCCGTCGCGCTGGCCGGAGGCGGCTCGGCCAGCGCGCCCCGGCTCACCAAGAGCCACGCCCCCGCGAGCCCGAGCGCCGAAGCGCAGGCCCCCCATCCGGGGCGTCGCAACCGAGAGTTCGAAGGAGATCCGGCGGTCATCGCCGGTCGGATTCGCAACGAGCGTGCCGTCGCGGAACCCATGAAAATTCAACTACTTGAAGCCGCGGAGACCAGGAGTTTCTCCGGGTACCCGGAAATTTTCCGGGGCGTTCCTCGCCCCCGCCGAGCGACTACAGCGCGATCCCGAGCCGGAACATCAGCTCGTGCTCGCCGGCGCCTCCGCCGTTCTTCTCCTTGGCCTTGGCGATGTTCGCCGTGTCCCCTTGAAAGAGGTTGACCGCGTAGTTGAACGTCGCGCGGAAGCGCTTCGAATACCAGTAGTTCACGCCCAGCTCCGGCGCGATCACGTGGATCGTCCCGACGTTGGGGTTGTTGAGAGCGGGCGTGTCCGTCGTGATCTTCTCCTGCAGATCCTCGATGCGCGCCGCCACCATGAGCCCGTGCTGCGGAGTCGGGTCGGCGAGCTTCTTCAGCCGAGTCGGCATCTGCAGCCCCGGCTCTCCGATGATGCGATCGTCGCCGATGAGCCACCCCCACGCCTCGCCGTAGAACGAGGTGCCTTCGAGGGTGCCTTTGCCGAGCGGCGTCAGCTTCCCGGAGGACGCCGCGGAGATGTCGTCCTCCTCGATGCCCTGCGACTTGTGCACGAGCTCGAACCGGAGCCCGAAGCGGTGCGCGACTGGCACGTTCGCCTCCAGCGCGTACGCGGTGATGTCGCCGATCTGGTGCATCTCCGCCGACGTCTTGCCGTCCGCGAGCGTCCACTTCGGAGAGAGGAACGCGAAGCCTCCCTGCGTCGACTGCGTGTTCAGCGCGAGCCCGGTCGACCCGCGCTTGCCCGTCCAGACCGAGCCGCCGAACGTCACGCTCTTCAGCGCGTCGATCTCGGTGAAGGCGAACGGAGCGACCCACGCGCGCGCCATCACGTCGAAGTTGTCGTCGACGTTCCGGAAGTTCTGCCCATCTCCGTTGAATACGCCGACCGAGTAATAGAGCCCCTTGTTCGCGAGCGGCAGCCCGTGCACCATCATCCCGACTTCCTTGTTGCTCGGGATGCCGAAAGTGCGCACCGTGAGCGAGCGCTCCATGAAGTCGAAGTATTTGTCCGACGTGCGGTTCTCCAGCGTGAACGGCGCGTCGAACTGGCCCGCTTGCAAGATCACCCGGTCGCCGAGCGGGGCGAGACCCACGTAGTTGTCCGTCGTCGCGATCCACGTCTGCGGGGCCGGATCCGCCGCCGCCGGAGCCCCCGACGCGAAGTCGCCCGCGATGCTGAAATACACCCACGAGCCGATCCAGCCGTTCAGCTCCAGCCGCGCGCGCCTCAGGAGCAGCGAGTCGTGCGGCATGTCGTCCGTCGGCCGCACGAAGCCGTAGCCGTCGATCTGGAGACGGCCGCTCGGAAACAGGACGAAGTTGTTCCCGGGGGAGCGGAGGTACGGAGTCCCGTCCGTCCAGCCTGCGATGGGATCCGTGGGGCCGAGCTTGCCGTCGTCGGCGCGGCTCTCGGGAGCGAGCAACACCGCTGCTCCGAGCAACGCGAACCCCGCGGCGCGTCCCCCACATTTCGAATCGAACAGCCATCCGATCAGCGAGCGCATGAGCGTGACTCCCTTGTGGCCGGCGCCTGCGCCGGCTGCGCCCCCGTATCCTCTTTTTGGCCGTCGGCTCGCAAGTGTTTCGACTCGGCGACAGCCGACAGACGATGCGATGTCGCCGTCGTGTCACATTCGAAATCGCCCTGTGCGCTCAGCGCCACATTTTCCAGCGCGCACGGCTACGGAAGGTCGATCCGGCGACGAAGCCTGATCGCCAGTCAGGAAGCGGACTTCTCCGCCGGGGGCCTGTTCGTCTGGCGGGCGCCCTCTTCTTGCGGGAGGCGGATCAAGAACGTGGCGCCGTGATCGGTCGAGTCGACCGTGATGGTGCCTTGATGCTCGTCGACGATCTTCTTCACGATCGCGAGCCCGAGGCCCGTCCCGCCCTTCTTTCCGGCCGTCACGAACGACTGGAACAAGCGGCCGCGGATCTCCTCCGGGATGCCGTGGCCCGTGTCCGCGACGGTGATCACGAGATCCGGGCCGTCGCGCAGCACGCGTACGGTCACCTTGCCGCCCTCCGCGCCCATCGCCTCGTACGCGTTGCGCACCAGGTTGTGCAGGCAGCGCGTGATCTTCGCCTCGTCGAAGCGCGCGGTCGATCGGTCGAGCAGCTCCAGCGTCAGCTCCACCTGGCCCGCGCGGCTGCCGTCGCCGGCGCGGCTCGCGAGCTCCTGGCGGAGCTGCGATTCGAGGTCGCCGAAGAACTTCGTCAGGTACACCTTGCGCAGGAGGATGCTGCGCTCCCCGCGCGCGAATTCGAGCACCTCGCGCTGCATCGCGGCGATCGCGTCGAACTGCTTCAGGACCACGCGCTGGTACTCGGTGCGCGTCGCCTCGTCCTTCGCGTTCGTCATGAGCTGCACGTAGCCGCTGATGACGGTGAGCGGCGTCCGCATGTCGTGCATCACGCCCGAGATGAGGCGGCCGATCGCGGAGAGGCGCTCCGATTTCTCCTGCTCGATGCGCGACCGGAAGAGCTGCAGCGCCGTCGTCGCGTTCGCCGACACGAGCCGCAGGAGCGCGCGATCGTCCTGCGTGAAGCCGAGCGGCTTCTTCGAGTTGTAGAGCGCGATCGCGCCGATCGCGTTCTCCTCGGCCCCTTCGAGCGGCACCGCGATCGCGCTCGAGATCGGCACGCCCGCGATGATCGGCCGCTGCCGCGAAGGCGCGGGCCCCGGATCGTGATCGTGCCCGACAGACGGCCTCTCGTGCAAACCGGACGGCTTGTCGTGCGAGCCGGTCGCCCTCTCGTGCGAGCCGGACGGCTTGTCGTGCGCGGCGGGCGGCGGCAGCGTGGGGCCTTCGCCGTTCGCGATCGGCGTCGCGCTCGCGGGCGGGAGCGCGGGCGGCGTGCGCGCCGGCACGTGCAAGACGTTGTTCGCCGTCGTCCAGCCGAGGATGCCTTCGCCCCGCTTCACCGGGACGCGCTTCACCTCGATCGTGGCCTCTTCCTCGCCGCTCTTGACGCTCGGACGGTTCGTCACGTCGACGAAGTAGAGCCACACGCCGCCCTCGCCTTCGTCCACGAGGAGCGCGCCCGCTCGCGCCTGGCACGCGCGCGCCGCCTCCACGACGACCGCGCGCGCGAGGTCCTCGATCGTCGCCGCGCGGCCCATCGCGCTCTCCAGCTCGAACAGGAGCTTGAGATCGCTCACGCGGTGCTCGAGCTGCTCCTTCGTGTCGACGAGCTGCATGTTCTTCTGGATCACCGAGAGGAACAGGCGAGAGTTGTCGATCGAGACGGCGGCCTGCGTCGCGAGCGCGGTGAGGAGCTCCTCGTCGTCGCCGGAGAATTCGCCGTACCGCAGCTCGGGCGGGCTCGACGTGCGCTTGTTCGGATCGCGCTTCGATTTGCGCTCGATCGTCTTCTGGTCGGCGCGCTTGTTGAGCACCTGGATGACGCCGATCGTGCGGCCGACGTGGTTCTTCATCGGCGCCGCGAGGATGGAGCGCGTGCGGTAGCCCGTCACCATGTCCCACTCGCGGTTGAAGCGTTTGTCGCGGTACGCGTCCTTCACGCGCACGGTGCGGCCGACCTTCGCGACGTGGCCCGCGATGCCCTCGCCGACCGGCAGCTCGATCGCGCGCGCCTCGTCCCCGATCATGATGCGCGACAGGAGGCGCTTCCGCTGCTCGTCGAGCAGGTAGAGCGTGGCGCGATCCGCGTCGAGCAGATCGGTGATCTTCTTCAGGATGAGCTCCAGGAGCTGATCCAGATCCAGCGTGGATCCGAGCGCGAGGCCGACCTCTTGGAGGGCCTTCGTCTTGCGTTCGGCGCGAGCAAGCTCGGCCGTCAGCTCGGCAATGCGAGCCTTCAGCTTCGTGGCCGAGGGTTCCGCCTTCGCGGGCACGGCGAGGACGGTATCACGAACCGCGCCGCTCTTGGCGCGCGCGATGGCCCGCGACGACGGTCGCTCCCACGACCGAGGCGCGACCGCGCGACGTCACGCAACGCACGGACGGGGGATGCTGCGAAGGGGCGAGCAGAGCCCCTTCGCTATCCACATCCAAACGCGACTGTCGTGTGAGAAGGCCTCACTGAAATGAGACCACGCGCGAAGCGCGAGCGTGCAAAGCACGCGGGGTTTGAGGCCGCCCGCGGCCCCATCGTGAGTAGGAAAGTAGCGCTCCGCGCTACTGGTTCATGGATTCGAGGAATTCCTGGTTGGTCTGCGTGCGGCTGACCTTGTCCAGCAGGAACTCCATCGAGTCGATCACGTTGAGCGGGTGGAGCAGGCCGCGGAGGAGCCACGTGCGCTGCAGGACCCACTCGGGGAGCAGCAGCTCCTCCTTGCGGGTCGCGCTCTTGTTGATGTCGAGGCAGGGGAAGATGCGCTTCTCCATCAGCTTGCGATCCAGGTGGATCTCGCTGTTACCCGTGCCCTTGAACTCCTCGAAGATGACCTCGTCCATGCGGGAGCCCGTGTCGACGAGCGCCGTCGCGATGATCGTCAGCGAGCCGCCCTCCTCCACGTTGCGGGCCGCGCCGAAGAAGCGCTTCGGCTTGTGGAGCGCGTTGGAGTCGACACCGCCGGAGAGGATCTTGCCGCTCGCCGGGACGACCGTGTTGTACGCGCGCGCCAGACGCGTGATCGAGTCGAGGAGGATCACGACGTCACGCTTGTGCTCGACGAGGCGCTTCGCCTTCTCGATCACCATCTCCGCGACCTGCACGTGACGCGTGGCCGGCTCGTCGAACGTCGAGCTGATGACCTCGCCCTTCACGGTGCGCTGCATGTCGGTCACCTCTTCCGGACGCTCGTCGATGAGGAGGACGATCATCTCGGTGTCGGGGTGATTCGTGGAGATCGAGTTCGCGATCTGCTGCAGGAGCACCGTCTTGCCCGCGCGCGGCGGCGACACGATGAGGCAGCGCTGGCCCTTCCCGATCGGGCACAGCATGTCGATGATGCGCGTCGAATAGCCCTTCTCGCCGTTCTCCGTGTTGAACTTCTGGTTCGGGTAGAGGGGCGTCAGGTTGTCGAAGAGGATCTTGTCGCGCGCGACCTCCGGTGACTCACGGTTGATGCTGTCCACCTTCAGGAGCGCGAAGTACGCCTCCCGCTCCTTCGGCGGGCGGATCGACCCCGCGACCATGTCGCCGGTGCGCAGGTTGAAGCGCCGCACCTGCGAGGGAGAGACGTAGATGTCGTCGGGACCCGGGAGGTAGTTGTAGTCGGGCGAGCGAAGGAAACCGTAACCGTCCGGGAGGCACTCCAGGACGCCCTCCCCGAAGATGGACTGACCTTGTGCGGCGTGCGACTGAAGGAGCGCGAAGATCAGCTCCTGCTTTCGGAGGCCGGCGGCCCCTTCGATGTTCAGCGTTTTCGCCATCTGGACGAGGTCGCCCATGCTCTTCTGCTTGAGCTCGCGAAGATGCATCTATCGAGTCTCCGATTTCGATTTGAGACGATGCGCGGGGCCGAGGGCCGCGGCTTCGTGAATCATGGTTGGTGTGGTTGTCGGGATGCGGATTCGCCCGGGAACCGAGCGTGATTCGAGCGGGTGCTCGAAGCGGACCCTGCGGGGATGCGGGGGTCCGCGCCGCCTGGAACGCGCTCCTCGCGGTGTTGCGGGGGAGCGGGCACCGAAGCGGGGGCCGACTCTACCAAGCGGGGCTTGTCTGTCAATCGCAGGTGTGCGCGACCAGTACAAGCAGCGCGCACGGCTGGTGTAAGCTCGCGCGGCTGGGGGCGTAGATCGGGGCGAACGTTGCACGCGAGGACGCACATGGCTCTCTCTTCCACTTTCCGTAGCGCGCTGGTTTTCTCGGCTCTCACGTTCGCGATCGGCGGGTGCGGAGGAGGGGCCTCGTACTCGCCCGCCGCGCAGCCGGCCGGCCCCGCGCCCGCGTACCAGGGCGGCGATTCGTACGGCGGCGCCAACGCCCCGTCCGCGGCGAAGAGCAGCGTCGCCGGTGAAGCGGCGGCCACTCCCGTCGCCGCGCCGGAAGATCGTCCCGGCCTCGGCACGCAGTGGGGCGAGACGCGAAACAGCGCGATCACGAGCGTGCCGTTCGTCCGCGGGGACGGGTCGAACCCGTTCGCGACGGCGGTGGTCTATTACAACGACGAGCAAGGCGCGAAGGCGATGGCCACGTCGCAGGGCTTCGCGCGGACGTCGCAGGGGCTCTACGCGGTGTCGAACGGCGCGCTCCAGATCGGCCTCCGCGACGAGAGCGGATCGTGGCTCACCGGCTTCAAGACGTCGGACAAGAACTACGTCGTGGGCGAGGCGGGGCGCCGCTACACGATCGTCGTGAAGAACGCGACGCCCTTCCGCATCGAGTGCGTGCTCTCGGTGGACGGCCTCGACGTGATCGACGGCAAGGCCGCCAATTTCTCGAAGCGCGGCTACATCGTGGACCCGAAGAGCGAGATCGAGGTCGACGGCTTCCGTCAGAGCGAGACGGCGGTGGCGGCGTTCCGCTTCGGCTCCGTTCGCAACTCGTACGCGGAGCAGAAGACGGGCGACTCCAGCAACGTGGGCGTCATCGGCCTCGCGGTCTTCAACGAGCGCGGGACGGAGCCGTGGAAGTGGACCGAGATCGAGAAGCGCCACGACGCGAACCCGTTCCCCGGCCAGTTCGCAACTCCCCCCGGCGTGGCCAAGTGACGCGGGACGGCGCGACGAGCGCCGCTGTCACCGTGTGACGATCAGCCTGGTTTCGTCGGATAAATCGTCCGGAACGTCAGGTTGATGCGCGGCCCGCGAGGGCTCGACTCCTTCGGAACTCCGTGCCTCCACAGGCGCTGAATCGTCCCCCGCATCAAGATCAACGACCCGTCCCCGAGCGCGAGATCGCGCCCCGGAACCCCCTTCTTCTTCGCGTGCCGGAGCTGGAACCGCCGCGTCGCCCCGAGCGAGAGCGAAGCGATGATCGGCTCGTTCCCGAGCTCTTTCTCGTTGTCCTGATGGAACCCCATCGAGTCGCGCTCATCGCGATACAGGTTCAGAAGCACGCTGTTGAAAGCTGTTTCTGTGATCTTTTCGACGGAGCGCCGCAGCTCCGAGGTGACGTCCTGCCACGTGAACGGCACGTTCCGTATCCCCGAATACGTGTATTCCGCCTCCGGATCGCCGACCCAGCACACGAGCCGGGGCTGCATCACGCGGCGGCCCATGATCAAGATCTCCCGCTGTTGCCAGGGGATCTCGCGCATGAGCCGCTCGGTGAGAGAGCGCGTCTCGTCCTCGGAGAAGGCGCGCTCCCAGACCAGGATCTCGGCGCCTTCCCCGAGATCGATGCGCTCCGGTGCAGCGGTGATCATGGGGATTCGAGGAGAGAGGCGCGCCGCGCGAGGACGGCGCGCCGGGGGCGTGTCAGTTGGTGGTGAGGGCTTCCGTCTCTTTGGCGATGGCGCCCTTCCACGTCTCGGCGTCGCGGTTGGGGCCGTGGGCGCGCTCGGCCTTGGCGGCCTTCTGGCGCGTGACGAGGTCCGCGTGCGTCGTGAAGTACGGCAGGCTCTTGCCGACCATCGCGGCCACGTTCTCGAACTTGTGATCGGCGAGCACCTTCGCGAGATCCGCCTTCAGCTCGTCGATGATCTCGTAGCCGCGCAGCATCGCGCCCGTGCACACCTGCACGGTGCTGGAGCCGAGGAGGATGAACTGCGCCGCGTCCCCGCCCGTCTCGATGCCGCCCATGCCGCTGATCGGGATGTTCGGGAAGTGCCGCGCGACCTCCATCACGTGCCGCAGCGCGATCGGCCGCACCGCCTGCCCCGAGTAGCCCCCGGGCACCGCGTACCCTTCCACCGTCGGCAGCGGCCGCAGCGTCTGCAGATCGATCCCCGTCACCGAGAGGATCGTGTTGATGAGGCTGATGCCGTCCGCGCCCGAGCGGATCGACGCGCCGGCCGCGGCCTCGGGGTGGCCGACGTTGGGCGTCATCTTCGCCCACACGGGGATCTTCGCGACCTCCTTCACCCAGCTCACGACCTCCGAGCAGATCGCGGGATCCTCGCCCATCGCCATGCCCATGCGGCGCTCGGGGAGGCCGTGCGGGCAGCTCAGGTTGAGCTCGAATCCGTCGACGCCGGTCTCCTGCACGCGGTTCACGATCTCGTGCCAGGCCTCGCGGCGGTACTCCTCCATGATCGACGCGATCAGGATCTTGTTCGGGTACTCCTTCTTGATCTGGCGCAGCTCCTTGAGCCACACATCGAAGGGGCGATCGCTGATGAGCTCGATGTTCTCGAAGCCGACGACCTCGTTCGTCTCGCGGGAGCGGAGCTTGGCGTACCGAGGCGCGGTGTTGATCACCTTGCTCGCGTCGAGGCTGATGGTCTTGATGACGCAGCCGCCCCAGCCGAGATCGAAGCTCTTCGAGATCACGCGCGCGTTCGTCCCGGGCGGGCCGGAGCCCAGCACGAAGGGGTTCTCGAACTTCATCCCGTTGACGGTGATCGACAGATCCGGACCCTGCATTGCGGCCTCCACTCAGGAAGCAGGCAGGGTCGCACGCGCTCACCGGACGTTCAAGAGCGCGTAGGACTTGCGCTCCCTGCCCGCGGAGAAGGCGTTCGTTGCGCGAGATTACTTGCGGTCGACGTCCGCGAAGAAGCGGTCCATCGCGCGGAGCTGATCCGTCGAGAGGCGATCCCTCTCGCGGTAGAGGTTCCTGCGCTCGTCCGGATCGGTGCGCAGATCGTAGAGCTCGATCGTGTCGTACGGGCGGCGGCGGATGATCTTGTAGCTGCCGTCGTACACCGCGAGGACGTTGTTCGCCTCCATGCCGATCGGCCGCGCGGGGAGCGGCTGGCCCGCGAGCGCAGGCAAGAGCGTGCGGCTCATGAACGTGGACGGCGTCGGCACGTCGTAGAGGTCCAGGATCGTGGGGCCGAGGTCCATCGTCGAGACCGGCTCCGCGATCGTGCGGGGCGCGATGCCGGGGCCGCGGATCACGAGCGGCACGCGGATCACCTCGTCGTAGAGCGTCGTGCCGTGCTTGCTGGAGCCGTGCTCGCCGAAGGCCTCCCCGTGGTCCGCGGTGAACATCACGACGCCGCGGCCCGGGAATTTCGCGTCGAACGCGCGCGTGAGGCGGCCCACCTCGGCGTCGATGATCGAGACCTCCCGCACGTACTGCTCGAACGTCGTGCCGGTCTTGCCGCCGCGATCGTACGGGTAGTGCGCGTCGAAGAAGTGCAGGTACAGAAACAGCGGGCCGCCCGGGTGCTTCTCGATGCGATCGATCGCGAGATCCACCGAGCGCTCCGCCAGGGCGAAGTGCGGCGGCTCGAACGAGACGACCTCCTCCGTGAAGCCGCGGACCATGCCGCTGCCGCCGCCGAGCCACTCCGAGCTGCGCACCAGCACCGAGCGCACGCCCTTCTCGCCGAGCAGCTCCGGGAAGCGCGGCGCCGGATCCAGCGCGGGCATGCGGTAGCGCGAGTACGGCAGCGGCAGCTCCTGCCACGCGAGCTGCGACTCGTACCGGCCCGCGAAGATCGCGGTGATCGCGGCCATCGTGTAGCTCGCGGCGGAGCGCGCGGACGTGAAGCTCGCGCCCTCGCGACGCATCGCGACCATGTTCGGCAGCGCGTCGGCGAAGCGGTCCGTGTTCACGAGATCCGCGCGGAGGCAGTCGATCGTGATCAGCAGCACCGCGCCGTCCTTCGGCAGCGTCGACAGGCCCGAGGGCGGCGCCGCAGGATCCGTCGAGAGGAGGCGCTGCACCTCGGCCGGCGTGCGATCCGCGGGCACGGGCTGCGCGTGGAGCTGGAGCGCGAACGGCGCGAGGGCGGCGGCCGGCGGGCGCATCATCTGGACGGCGATCTGCATCGGCGGGCGGATCAGGAGCGCGGCGGCGGCCCAGAGCACCGCGAGGATCCACACGGCCTTCCGCACGAGCGAGAGGCGCGCGGCGATCGCGGCCGCGGGGCCGCGCGAGATCGACGGGAGGACCGCGCCGTCCAGCGTGGAGCCGAGCCACACCGCCGCCCCGAGCGCGAGGATGAGGTGGAACCCCGGCTTCGCCGTCGGCAGCACGAAATCGCGGCCGATCATGTGGTAACCGAGCGCGATGAACACGCCGAAGAACCGCGCCCCGTGGAGCCGAGCGCGCACGCGGGGGTGCGCGAACACCTGACCGATCAAGAGGCCCGCGGGCAGGATCAGCGCCGACAGCAGCGTGAAGAGCGCGCGCCACGCGACCGGCGGGAAATACGTCGTCGCGAGCCGGTTCGATGCGAGGAGGAAGTCGTCCTTCAGCACCGTCCAGCCGAGCGTGAACGCGAACACGAGCATCGCGACCGGCGTCCAGAACGTGGACTTCGTCACGCGCGTGCGGAGCGCCCAGCGGATCGCCGCGAGAAGGAGGCCCAGCGCGATGTAGTAGCCGGCGGGGTAGGCGCCTTGCAGCAGCCGCGTCTTGAGGCCGCCGCCGAGCACGTCCGGCCGAACCGCCTGGAGACTGCCGGACAGCATCGCGAGCATCGCCGCGCCCGCAAGCTGTGCGCCCTCCATCGTGAGCGTGCCCGCCGCCCGAGCTTCCGCCGCGGCGGCAGAGATCGCCGGTGCCTCGGCGCCCTCTCGCGCGGTGGTCTCAGCGGATGTCAGCGAGGTCTGCCCCATGAGGACTCGCCCTGATTGCGAGCGGCGTGCCTGCGCGGTGGGAGGCGTCGAGGTCGCATGCACCTCCACCGTGTTGCTGCGAGAGTCCGCGGTGTTCACGAAAGCTCACCTGGATCCAAGCTCTGTCGCAGAGTGCGACAGGCGAAGCGATGTCTTTGTCTCAGAACGAAAACGTCACAAAACGGCCCACGGCGTGGGCATGAACAGAAGGACGAAGAGCACCAGCGTGATGACCGCGACCACCTTCCTCCCGGTCGAGAGGTCGCCCGCGTCCGTGGGCGGATGATCACGCCCGCCGAGCCGCGAAAGCAAGTGGAGAAGGCCAAACCACATCAACCAAAACATCGAGTTCGAGAAGGCCTGTCCGGCCTCTGACCAGCGTTGGGTGCGCACGACCGGCCCGAGGAAATGAACCAGGTTGTATGCGAACACCGCGAGCAGCGACCAGTGCACCCACCGCGCGATCCGGTTCTGCCGCGGGCCGAGCAGCGCGTACGCGACGTGGCCGCCGTCGAGCTGGCCGACGGGCAACAAGTTGAGCGCCGTCACGAAGAGGCCGCTCCAGCCCGCGAACGCGATCGGGTTCAGCATCACGTCGCGATCCACGGGGATGGGGCCGAGCACGATCCGCTTCAAAAGAAGGTAAAGGAGGCTCTGTCCCTCCTGCGCGGAGTGCGGCGACGGCACCTCGATCGTCGACCCCGCGAGGCCGTAGATCAGCACCGGCAGCGCGACGACGAGGCCCGCGAGCGGGCCGGCCGCGCCGATGTCGAGCAGCGCGTTCCGCGAGCGGATCCGGCCGCGCATCCCGATCACCGCGCCCATCGTCCCGAACGGCGAGACGAGCGGCACCGGGATGAAATGCGGCAGCGACGCGGGCACGCGGTGGTAGCGCGCCGCGAAGAAATGCCCGAATTCGTGGCACAGCAAGATCGACATCAGCGGCACCGCGAACGTCCACCCGGAGGGCAGCGCGCGCAGCGTCCCCAGCAAGCCGCTCACGCCTCCGAGCGGATCCAGGTGCGGCGTCGCGTACAGCGCGCCCGTGAGGAACACGGACAGCACGGTCAGCACGAAGAGCACGATCGGCCTTCCCCAGCGGACCTTTGGCAGCTCCCCGCCGCGCCGCGACGACTCGGGCGGGACGGAGCCTCGCGCGCCTCTCTGCCAGAATTCGGCCTCCGCCGCGGAGTCTCCGTCGATCGCGGTCGCAGCGTCGTCGGCCCGCGCGGGGTCCGTGGCGAGGTGGGGGGGCGGCATCGTCGGAGGATCGCTTCTGCCACAGCTCTGCGGCGACGGCCACGTTGGACAGCCTCGCCTTGCGCGGCGCGCGCCGGAGCGCTACGGGCGAGCGGTGGTCATCGTTCCGCCCGAACCACGCCCTTCGCGGGAGGAGCTGCGCGAGAGCGTGGAGGCCTTCCGTGAAAAGGCGCGCGCCAAGGTCCGTCCGGACGACTTGAGCGCCCGAGATCCGCGCTTCATCCGCCGCGTCCTCCCGCTGCTCGGCATGCTCTACGACGAGTATTTCCGGTGCGAGACGGAGTTCGAAGGCGAGATCCCCGAGGGCAAATGCCTCGTCGTCGGCAACCACAACGCGATGACCGGGATGCCCGACATGTTCTGCCACATGGTCGCGTTCTGGCGCCGCTACTCGGTGTCGCGCGTGGCCTACGGGCTCATGCACGACGCGCCGTTCTCGTTCCCGTTCGCGGGCGCGTGGCTGAACGCGTCGGGCGCGCTCGCGGCGAACCCGGCGAACGCGAAGCAGGCGCTCGACGCGGGGGCCAACGTGCTCGTGTTCCCGGGCGGCGACCTCGACTCGTGCAAGCCGTTCTCGAAGCGGTACCAGATCGAATTCGGCGGGCGGCGCGGCTTCATCCGCACGGCGCTGCGCGAGCGCGTGCCGATCGTGCCGGTGGTGAGCGCGGGGGCGCATCAATCGCTGTTCATCGCGACGGACGGGCGCTCCATCGCGGAGGCGCTCGGCCTCCCCGCGCGGTTCCGGTCCAACGTGTGGCCGATCGGGTTCGCGCTGCCGTACGGGATCGTGTTCGGCGTGCCGGCGCCGCATTTGCCGCCGCCCGTGAAGATCCACACTCGCATCCTGCGGCCGATCGAATTCGGCCTCCCGCCCGAAGCGGCGGACGATCCCGCGGCGGTGGAGGCGTGCGCCGAGCGCGTGCGGATCCGCATGCAACGGACGCTCGACGATCTCCGCCACGAGGGCCGACATGGCCTGTTTCCGCGCGGATAACGGCCGGCCCTTCCGTCCGTCGCGCGCCGCGCGTAGTCTCCAACTGCCATGTTGCGCGCCCTTTGCTTTGCGACGCTCGTCGCCTCCTCCCTCCTCTGCGCCGGCTGCCTCCTCGAGGATGGCCCCTACTCGAATTCGGGGGGCAGCACGACCAGCTCCCCGAGCGGCGGCGGCGGCGGAGACACCACGTCTTCCACCACGAGCACGACGGGCGGATCCGGCGGGACCACGACCACCACGACGAGCTCGACCACGACCACCACGACGTGCACGACCTCGTGCGACGACGCGAACCCGTGCACGGACGACGCGTGCGAGAACGCGGCGTGCAAGCACACGCCACGGGCCTTGAATACGCTCGTGTCCGACACGGACTCGACCGATTGCAAACAGCAAGTCTGCGACGGCAACGGCAACATCGTCACCGGCGCGGACGACGACGACGTGCCCCCCGGCGCCGCCGGCCAGTGCTACGTGTGGAAGTGCGCGAACCAGATGGCGACGACCGCGCCGGCCAACCAGGGTCAGGCGTGCAATGCTGTCTACGACGTGACGTGCCAGGCTCAGCCGACGTGCCAGGGCACCATGTGCGTCGCCACGAACCTCCCGGACTCCACGTTCCAGGTGGGCGCCTGCGGCACCGGATCGTGCCAGCTCGGCGTGTACTCCCTCTCCCTCGACGACGGGGCCTGCATGGACCCGAACCCCAGCGAATGCACCGTGCCGAAGTGCGATGGAGGCAACGGGACGCCGACGTGCGGCGCGGCCTTCCTGGCGCAGGGCACGGGGTGCACGAAGACCAACGGCTTCAGCGGCCAGTGCAACAACATGGGTCGCTGCTGCAACGGGTACGGGTGTGATTGACTAGCTCCGCGCGCGCAAACCTCGCAGGGTTCGCGCTGCCGGGCGGCCCGGTCGTGGGGTATGGTGCCGGCATGCTTTTCGGGTGCGCTCCTCGGTTCACTTGGCTTCTGCTGCTCGCGTCCTCGTCGGGCTGCATGTTCGATGCGGGCGCCTTCGACGGCGCGGCGTCCGGCACGGGCGGATCGCGGGACACCATCACCACGAGCACCACCGGGGCCGGCGGATCGAGCGGATCCACCGGCGGCGCCACCTCCGCGGGCGGCGCGACGGGCGGGGCCGGGGCGGGCGGCGCCACCACGACGACCCCCGCGGAGTGCGCCGTCGACGGGGACTGCCCGGATCCGGGCGGGCTGTGCGTCGGCCCGCGCTGCGCCCAGGGGAAATGCGTCGAGAAGCCGGAGAACGAAGGCGTCGCGTGCGACATCGTGAAGGGCCAGTGCGACGAAGGATCGAAGTGCACGGTCGGTGTGTGCATGCCAGTCTACAAGCCGACCGGGACGGTCGTCGTGGGGACCCTGCCCGACGACTGCAAGAAGCGAGTCTGCGACGGCGCAGGCAACGAGATGGACGCCCCCGATCCGAACGATCACCTCCCCTCCGACGACTGCACCGATCGCTCGTGCAGCGGGATGGATCCCGTCGAGATGCCGATCAACATCGGGCTGAGCTGCGCGTTCGGGACTGGCAAGTGCTGCGACGGGCTCTGCTGCATCGGCGGCGGCGCGTGCTGCCCCAGCGGGTCGTGCAATTATGGCGTCTGTCTCTGACGCGCGCTCGCGGCGTCCTCGTGTCCCGCGCGTCCGGGGCGCGCGGCTCGCGGCCCTCGTGTCCCTCGTGACAGGCGCTCTCGGGGCGGCGCTCTCGGCCTCGTGCGGACCGCCGGAGTCGCCTTCGCTTTCGTGCGGGATCACGATCTGGGGCAAGGCGAAGCGAAAGGCCCCCACGGTGACGGGCTCCTTCTCGGACTGGGCCTCTCCCGGCAAGGAGATGGAGCGCTACGACGACGAGTGGTACGTCGCGCGGCTGCCCGTCGCGCCCGGTGAATACGGCTACCTGGTGACCGACGATCAGGGCACCCACACGGACCCGTACAACGCGCAGGGCACGTACCGCGACGAACAGGAGGTGTCGCTCGCGATCGCCGTGGATTGCAGCGTCCCGGAGGTCACGATCGACGCCGCGGAGGGCACGGACGACGGCGTGATCACGGTGCGAGGCGTCTTCCACCGCGCCGGCAACACCTCCGACGACAAGGCCGCTCGACTCGGCACGATCCAGGCGACCACCGCGGACGGACAGACGCTCACGATGGCGAGCTCGGATCCGGCGACGGGCGCTTTTTCATTGCGCGGGACGGGCTTTTCGCGCGGAAAGCACACGTTCGCGATCGAAGCCAAGGACGGCAGCGGCCGCAAAGCACAGGCCCCCTCGGCGGTCGCGTGGGTGAAGCCTGTGGCCCGGAAATGGGACGAAGGCATCCTCTATCAGGTGGTCGTGGACCGCTTCCTCGGCGACGGCGGCGCGCCCTTGAGTCCCCCGGACACGCCGGGCCTCCGCGCGGGCGGCACGTTGAACGGCGTCCGGTCCGCCGTCGAGAGTGGGTATTTCGAACAGCTCGGCGTCTCGGCGCTCTGGATCTCCCCGGTGTACAAGAATCCGGACGGCCTCTTCCCGGGGCGTGACGGCCAGATGTACGAGGCCTATCACGGCTACTGGCCTGTCGATTCGCGCGGCGCGGAGCCGAAGATCGGCGGCGAATCCGAGATACGCGCCCTCCTCGCGGCGGCCCACTCGCGCGGGATCGCCGTCCTCTTCGACCTGGTGCCGAATCACGTCCACGAGCAGAACCCACGCTACGTGGAGCACGCGGCCGACGGCTGGTTCAACAACGCCCCGGATCATTGCGTGTGCGGCGATCCCGGCTGCGGCTGGGACAAGCACATCCAGACATGCTGGTTCGCGCCGTACCTGCCCGACGTACGGTGGCAGTCGAGCGACTCCCTCCATGCCGAGCTCGACGATCTCCGCTTCTGGATGAAGACGTTCGACGCGGACGGGGTGCGGATCGACGCTGTCCCGATGATGCCGCGGCTCGCGACTCGGCGCCTGTCGCAGGTGCTCCGCGACGACTACGGTCCTCCCGGAGCCACGCTGTCCATCGGCGAGGTGTACACGGGCGGCGGGCGCGACGGCCTCGACTCGATCAAGTACTTCCTCGGCCCGTACAGCATCGGCGGGGCCTTCGATTTCCCGCTCGCGTGGGCGCTCCGCGGGGCGATCGCGACTCGGAGCCAGGGGTTCGACGTCGTCGAGGATGCGCTCGCTTATCCGGAGAAGGCGCTCGCGGGGTCCGGCGCGCTGCTCGGGCGGATGGTGGACAACCACGATATGCCGCGCTTCGTCTCGGAGGCGAACGGCGACGGCGGCGCGACGGCGTGGGGGACGCCCGCGAAAGATCCCTCGGATCCGGGGCCGTACCTCGCTCTCCAGAGCGCGCTCGCGGTGATCTTCACGGTGCCCGGAATGCCGGTGATCTACTACGGAGATGAAGTGGGACTCCCGGGGGGCAGCGATCCGGACAACCGGAGAGTCTTGCCCTCGGAAGGTGCCCTCTCCGCGTCGCAGCAACAATTGCTGGCCACGGCGCGCCGCCTGGGCCGCCTCCGCGCGTGCTCGGATGCGCTGAAAACAGGCTCCCGGCAGGCGTTTCTCGTCACGAAGACGAGCTACGCGTTCGCCCGGAAGAGCGAATCGGATGCTGCCCTGGTGATGATTTCCACCTCCGACGAACAGGCCCAGATCGTGCCTGCGCTCGATGCTGTCCCCGCCGGTACCTACGTCGATGCCTTTTCGAACGAGGCAGTCGCCGTCGGGACCGGGACGCCCGTTGATCTCGCGCCCCACTCGTTCCGCGTCCTCTTGCCCGAGAAGAGCCCATGTCTTTCCGCACCACCTTGAATACGAGAGCCTTCCTGTTCGCGTCGCTGACCGCGCTCGCCTTCGCGCCCTCCGCGTGCACGCCCGACAAGCTGGGTGGGGAAGGCGGCGGCCCCCCCGGGAGCGGCGGATTCGACCCCGGCGGCGGCTCCCCGACGGGCAGCTCCACCTCCGGAAACACCGGCGGCACCACGACGACGAGCAGCTCGACGACCACGGATCCACAGGCGCCGTGCAAGAACGACGACTCGCTGAAGCGCTGCGCGCACACGTTCACGTACCAGGATCAGGGCGAGAGCTCGGTCGAGGTGCGCGGCGACTGGGGCGGACCGGCCACGTGGCAGTCGGGCGCGATGATGACGAAGAGCGCGGGAGTCTGGTCCGCGACGGTCGATGTGCCATGGAGCGGAAACGTCCAGTACAAACTGGTGTTGAACGGCTCCACCTGGATCACGGACCCTGCCAATCCGGACACGATCAACGACGGCAGCGGCAACACGAACTCGCTCTACAAGGGCGAGATGTGCAGCGACTACACGTGCTCGATGCCGCCGGTGCTCGGGTACGACTGGCGCGATGCGGTGATGTACTTCGTGTTCGTGGACCGCTTCAACGACGGGGACCCGGCCAACAACGGATCCAACACCGGCGCGGAGGCGACCGCGGAGTACAAGGGCGGCGACTGGAAGGGCGTGACGGCCAAGATCAACTCCGGCTACTTCACCGATCTCGGCGTGAACGCGCTCTGGATCACGGTGCCGATGCAGAACCCGAACAACAAGGAGCTCGGCACCGACGGCAAGTACTACAGCGCGTATCACGGCTACTGGCCCGCGAACCTCGACAAGCCCGAGGAGCACTTCGGCACGGATCAGGACCTTCAGGACCTCATCGACGCGGCGCACGCGAAGGACATCAAGGTCCTGTTCGACTACGCGATGAACCACGTGCACGTGAGCTCTCCGATTTACCAGCAGCACATGAACGACGGGTGGTTCAACCCGAACCAGGGGCCGAACGGCGGCAACTGCGTGTGTGGACAGGGCTGCGACTGGAACAACCAGGCGGAGGTGTGCTGGTTCACCGATTATCTGCCCGACTTCAACTTCGACAACGCGGCGGCGCGAAAGTACTCGGTCGACAACGCCATTTCCTGGGCGAAGAAGGGCGCGGACGGCTTCCGGCTCGACGCGGTGAAGCACATCAAGACCTCGTGGATCACCGATCTTCGCTCGCGCGTGACGACGGAGATCGAGCCGACGACCGGCAATCACTTCTACATGGTCGGAGAGACGTTCACCGGCGATGTCGGCCTGATCGCGAGCTTCATCGATCCGACGACCAAGCTGGACGGGCAGTTCGACTTCCCGCTGCGCGTCGCCCTCGCCGAGACGGTGCTCATGCGGAAGGCGCCGATGTCGAACCTGGATGGTGCCTTGAATACGTCGGCCGGCTCGTACGGCTTCGGCGTGATGAGCACGTTCATCGGCAACCACGACATGCCGCGCGCCATCAACTTCGCGCAGGACACGCCCGCGTGGGACAACGTGTGGGCCGACGGCAAGGACAAGAATTTCTCGAATACGCCCGGGCAGCCCGCCGAGAAGAGCGCCTACGAGAGGCTCGCGACGGCTTATGCGGTGCTGTTCACCAGCAAGGGGATCCCGCTCGTGTACTACGGGGATGAATACGGCCTCGCGGGCGGCGGGGATCCGGACAATCGCCGGATGATGCAGTGGTCCAACTACTCGGCGAACCAGACGTTCCTGAACACGCAGCTCAAGAAGCTCACGAAGATCCGCGCGGACCACTCGGCTCTTCGGCGGGGCGCGCGCTCGTCGATCGGCTCCACGAGCGACACGCTGGCGTACAAGATGGTCGACGCGACGGAGACGGTCTACGTGGTGATCAACCGCGGCGACAGCCAGCAATCGGTCGGCGGCCTCCCGTCGGGCCAGATGAACGAGCTGATGAGCGGCACCACGATGAGCGGGCCCTCGGTGAACGTGCCGCCGCGCTCGGCCCTGATCCTCACGCCGTAAAGCACTTTTCCAAGAGACGATTGGCTCCCCTCCCATCGCTCGCGAAGCGGGCGATTTGGGAGGGGCGGCGCACGCGCAGCGAAGCGAGCATGCGCCGGGGGTGGGCAACTCGCTCCCCCCAATCCCTCAACATCCTGTTTGGAGAGCCCTTATTCGAGGGCGAACGGGAAGATCTTCGCGGAGACCTTGTGCGGTTTGCCGCTGTTCGGGATGAAGTTGTCCCAGACGACGGCGACGTCGCCCGTGGCCGGGTCCACCGCGGCGCCGGGGATGGTCTGACGGCCCACCTGGTTGTCGTTCGCGACGACCGGCATCCCGGCGGGCGTGCCGTCCGGAGCGAAGACGCGGAAGAACGTGTTTTCGCCGTTCGGCGGGCCGCCCGTCCACACGATCAGGAACTTGTGGTTCGTGGGGTTCACGATCACGCGCGGCTCGCTCTGCGCGGACGTGTCCGTGGCGACGATCACCGGATCCGAGCCGGTCCCGGGGCCCGAGAAGAGGCGGAACACCACCTCTCGGTGCGTGGCGCCCATCATGTCCGGCGCGGAGTCGCGCGTGTACACGAATACGAACTGATCCATCTGCCCGAGCCACGCGCCCGCCGGCTCGTGCGCGGAGGGATCCACCGCCGGATCCGTCATCGTGTAGAAGAAGCCGGACATCAGCTTGCCGTCCTTGTCGAGCTGCTGCGCGACGAGCGGTCCGTTGTTCGCCGGGTCCGCGATCCACGAGACCATGAAGCCCGCGGAGAGCGGCCACGCCGCGGTGCGGTTCGGCTGGAGCGTGTCGCCGATGTCGATGGGCGGGCCGTTCTGCGCCGCGAACGACGAGTACGGCTGCACCACGATGTCGTAGAGCGGGCCGCCCATCATCTTGCCGACCGTGGCCGCGATGAACGTGTTCGTCGGATCCGCGGCGGCCGCGCAGCTCGGGAACGGGTTCGGCGCGGGGATCGTGGTCACGATCGACGCGGCGAGCATGCCGTTCGACTCGATCTTGCGCTCCCAGATCGTGTTCTCCGTGCCGTCGTGCCAGTAGAGCATCGAGCGGTTGGAGCCCGCGGTGCACAGCGCGTGGCCCTGCGGATCCGGCTTCGTCGACGCGCCGTACTCCACCGAGCCGCTGCCCTTCGCGTACGTGCCGTCGAACTTGTACGAGCGGCCCATCAGCTTGTTGAGGATCGCGGAGTGCCACACGACGAGGAACGTCGGCGTGTCGACGCCGTTCACCGACTCCTTGCGGAAGACGACCTCGGGGGCCTCGTTGTTGATCGTGTTGTCGGCGCCGAGCTCGATGTCGAACTCCTTGAACTGGCAGGTCGGCGTGCACGCGTCCTGATCGCCGGCGGGCGGGTTCATGTCGACGGCGCCGCCGTCATCGCACTGCTCGCCGGGGTCGATCTTGCCGTTGCCGCACGCGGGGACGCACACGCTCGGCTCGCCCGTGCAGGTGAAGCCCTGCTCCTCCTGGCACGTCGAGCTGCAGCCGTCGCCGTTCTTCGTGTTGTCGTCGTCGCACTTCTCGGTGCCGGTGATCTTGCCGTCGCCGCACGCGTCCATCGAGGTGGTGGTGCCCCCGGTCGACATCGTGCCGCCGGACGTCGTGGTGCCGCCGGTGTCGCCGCCGGTGCTGCCTCCCGTGCCGCCGCCCCCGGTGCTGGTGGTGCCGGACGAGATCTCGGACGGCGCGTTGAGGAGGCTACAAGCTCCGAGGAGGAATGGCGCGACGAGGCACAGCGAACGCAAGCGATGCATACGTCACGAGATTGTCAGGGTGCCCCGGGAAGGGCAAGAGGCTCGCTGGGTGAGCCAGACGTGAGTTGCGACGACGCGGGGCGGCGGCTACTGTGCGCGCTTCCTGGTGGGCCGTAAGCTTCAGCTCGTCTCCGAATTCACCCCGAAGGGCGACCAGCCGCGCGCCATCGAAGAGATTTGCGGCTCGTTCGCTTCGGGGATCCAACAACAAACGCTGCTCGGCGTGACCGGCAGCGGCAAGACGTTCAGCGCCGCGAAGGTGATCGAGAACCTCGGGCTGCCGACGCTCGTGCTCGCGCCGAACAAGACGCTGGCCGCGCAGCTCTACGGGGAGCTTCGAGAGCTCTTCCCGAACAACGCGGTCCACTACTTCGTCAGCTACTACGACTACTACCAGCCCGAGGCGTACGTCCCGACGAGCGACACGTACATCGAGAAAGACGCGATCATCAACGACGCGATCGATCGGATGCGCCACGCCGCGACGTACGCGCTGCTCTCGCGCGAGGACGTGATCATCGTCGCCTCCGTGAGCTGCATCTACGGCATCGGCAGCGCGGAGAGCTACCACGGGCTCGTCATCCGCCTGGAGCGCGGCGTGGAGTTCCGCCGGGACGATCTGCTGCGCCTCCTCGTCGACATTCAGTACCAGCGCAACGACGTCGACTTCCACCGCGGCACGTTCCGCGTGCGCGGCGACATCGTCGAGATCTTCCCCGCCTACGAGGAGAACATCGCGATCCGCGTGGAGCTGTTCGGCGACGAGATCGAGGCGATCAAGGAGGTCGATCCGCTGCGAGGCCGCGTGCTCGGCGCGCGCGATCGGGTCGAGATTTACCCCGCGTCGCACTACGTGACGGAGCAGCAGCAGCTGCGCAACGCGATCACCGGCATCCGCGAGGAGCTGCGCGATCGGCTCGATTTCTACGACAAAGCGGGCCGCTTCCTGGAGAAGCAGCGCATCGAGCAGCGGACGATGTACGACCTCGAGATGCTGGAGCAGATGGGCTTCTGCAACGGCATCGAGAACTACTCGCGCCACCTCTCGGGCCGCAAAGCGGGGGAGCCGCCGCCCACGCTCATCGACTACTTCCCGAAGAATTTCTTGATGATCGTCGACGAGTCGCACCAGACGATCCCGCAGATCGGCGCGATGTACCGCGGCGATCGCTCGCGCAAGGAGACGCTCGTCGAGTACGGCTTCCGCCTGCCGAGCGCGCTCGACAACCGGCCGCTAAAGTTCGAGGAGTTCGAGCAGCACTACTCGCAGGTGCTCTACGTGAGCGCGACGCCCGGCGAGTACGAGCTCGGCAAATCGGCGGGCGTCGTCGTCGAGCAGATCATCCGGCCGACGGGCCTCATCGATCCGAAGATCACGATCGTGCCGGTCGCGGGCCAGGTGGACGATCTGCTCGCGCGCATCCGCGAGCGCACCGCGCGCGGCGACCGCGTGCTCGTGACGACGCTGACGAAGCGCATGGCCGAGGATCTGACGGAGTACTACACGGAGCTCGGCGTCCGCGTGCGCTACCTCCACTCCGACGTCGACACGATGGAGCGCATCGAGATCCTCCGCGATCTGCGCCGCGGAGAGTTCGACGTGCTGGTCGGCATCAACCTGCTGCGAGAGGGCCTCGATCTGCCGGAGGTGTCGCTCGTCGCGATCCTCGACGCGGACAAGGAGGGCTTCCTGCGCAGCGGGCGCTCGCTCATCCAGACGATCGGCCGCGCGGCGCGCAACGTGCGCGGCGAGGTCATCATGTACGCGGACCGCGAGACGGAGGCGATCAAGTACGCCGTCGCGGAGACGAACCGAAGGCGCGCGCTGCAGAGCAAGTACAACGAGGAGCACAACATCACGCCGGCGACGGTGGTGAAGGCGATCCTCGACATGTCGCCGACGTCGGGCGCGCGCGACTACTACGCGGTGCCGAAGCTGCCGAAGGACGGCGCCGCGGCGCCCGGCGCGCAGATCGATCTGTCCGAGCGCATCGAGGAGCTGCGGCTTGAGATGTTCGCCGCGGCCGAGAACCTCGAGTTCGAGAAGGCGGCGCGCATCCGCGATCAGATCCGATTGCTCCGCGGGGAGGACGGCTCGGACGATGGCGCGGCGCCCGCGCAGAACGGCAAGAAACCGAACGCTCGCGGAGGTCGTCCCGCACGCCCCACCACCAAGAAGCCGCGCGCGACCGGCGCGGCCCCGAAGGCGCGAGGCAAGTTCCGATGAACCTCCGGAGGACGGCTGCTTCCCTGGTTTTCGCCGCGAGCGCGCTCACGGCCGGCCTCGCGTCCGCGCAGGACGAGTGGAAGGACGACGGCGGCGAGAAGCCTCCGAACGACGACGCGCACCCGCCGAAGAAGAAGGAAGCGCCGCCCGCGGAGACGGAGCAGAAGCCTTCGAGGGTGCTGCTCGACGTGAAGCTCGGGCCCGCGTTCCTGCTGTCGTCCTCGGGCGTGACGGACTTCGGCATCCAGCTCAATTTCGCGTACGGGATCGCGCACAACCTCGCGACGAAGGGCGACACGCTCTGGCTCGGCGTGTCGCCGTACATGTTCATCGGGGAGGACGCGGCGTTCGTGGCGCCGATCAGCGCGCAGTACGATCTGCCGCTGAAGATGATCCCGTACGACGGCATCAGCGCGTACGGCCGGGTCTCTGCGGGCTACGCGTACCACCAGCTCCGCGGGCTGAAGATCGATCAGGGGTACCACGGCTTCGCGGTGCAGCCCGCGCTCGGGATCAAGGTCGCGCTGTTCGACCGCTTCCACGTCGGCCTGGAGCCGTTCGCCTTCGACATCGTGCACACGTACCCGCCGTACAAGAAGGCGGGGCCCGAAGAGACGTCGCTCGCGTACCAGATCTACGTGTTCGCCGGCGCGCACTTCTGATCAGCGCACGACGGTGTCGCGCACGAGGCTGATCTGCACCTCGGTGTCGCCGCGCTTCAGCCACAGCGTGACGGTGCTGCCGGGCTCGCCGCGGACGCGCTGGATGCACTCGGTGATCGTGAGCGTGTCGGTGGGCGTGCCGTCGATCTTGAGGATGCGGTCCTGCGCGAGGACGCCGCCGCGCTCCGCGGGGCCGCCCTTCGTCGTCGCGAGCACCATCGCGCCCATCGCGCCCGGCGCCGGGCCGAGCACCGCGCCGATGCCGCCGAACTCGCTGTCGCCGCCGCCCTCCGTCTTCGTCACGAGCGCGGCGTCCGCCGTGGCCTGCGACGACGGGCTCGCGTTGATGCCGCTCACGATGCGCGTGCGGTAACCGTCCTTCGAGACGCGCACCGAGAAGGGGCCGGTCGTCGGCACGCCGTCCAGCGTGTACTTGCCGGACGCGTCCGTCGTCGCCGTCGGGCTCGATCCGCTGCCGTTCACGATCTGCGACTCCAGGTCCACGCGCGCGCCCGCGATCGGCTGCCGCGTGGCCGCGTCGGTGACGGTGCCCGCGACGGATCCGCCGCGCGCGATCACGATGCGCACGCCCGTCGCCGCGCGGCCCGACTCCACCTCGAAGAGCTCGCTGCGCGCGGGAGGCCGGCCCTCCGTGCTCGCGGAGAGCACGTATTTCCCCGGCGTCATGCCCTCCATCTTGAACTCCCCCTTCTCGTTGTCGACGCTCTGCGATCGTCCGCGCGAGCCCTCGTCATCGCCGTCCGCGCCGAGGAATTTCTCGACGGCGATCTGGTACTTCGCGACCGGCCTGCTCTGATCGTCGACGACGACGCCCTCGATCCGACCGCCCGCGCGCATCACGAGGAGGTTCGCACGAACGTTGCCGGCCGCGAGCTTGAGCGCGGCGGACGAGCCGTACCCGGGCTTGTGCGCGATCGCGTTGCAGCCGTCGGCCTCCATCGGGAGATCGAACGCGCCGTCCGCGTCGGTGACGGCGTTCAGCTCCTTCTCGGTGCAGCCGACGAGCGCGCGCGCGATCGGCTCGTGATCGGGACCCACCACGCGGCCGTGCACGGCCGTCGGCGCGTCCGCGGGCTTCTCCGTTTCGGTCGCGGTCGCGCGCGGCTTCGGCGCTTCGGCGGTGGGCGCGGGCTTGCGCGGCGGTGGCGGCGGCGCCTCCTCGACGGCGAACGTCGTGGGGATCTGGATCTTCGGCGGGGAGGGGATCGCGATCAGCGCGAGGAGCGGCACCAGGAGCAGCGCGCCGAACACGAGCGCGGCCGAGATCCATGCTCGCCTACGCTGGATGGGATCGGGCGCGCCGGACATCGCGGGGCACCAAGCGTCGCGCGGGCGGTGGTGTCAAGGCTCGACGTTCGGACCGGGCTTCGTCCCGCTGTCGGGATCCACGCCGCCGTCCGGATGACGATCCTTGTGCGCCCGGGAGGGGCCCTCTTCGCCTTCGGGGGTGGTGACGAGGTTGTCCGGCTCGACGGGCCACGGAGACTCGGTCGCGGAGCCGCCGCACGCCGCGGCGAGCGCGCCCGCCGCGAGCGTCGCCGCCATCGAGATCAACAGCGCACGGCCGCGGCGAGCCTTCTTCTCCGCAAACTTCTCGATCATCAGGCGCGGCTTTCTGCCAGGTTCTCGCGCGCGAGCCAAGCGGAGGCCGCCGCGTTCGCCACGCACCACGCGATGAGCAGCACCCGGCCGAAGGGGCTCCCGTGCTCGCCGAGCGCCGCGATCGAGAGCAGGTACGCCGCCGTTCCGGTCGCGATGCCGGCCACGATCGGCCGCAGCGTCTTCGATCCGAAGGCGAGCGCCGTCAGCGCGAACGGGATGCCGACGTGCGCGAGCGGCAGGTAGCTGTGCAGCGACGCGCCGAGGAGCAGATCCAGATCGCCGATCGGGCGCGCGAGGATGTCCACGGGCAGGTACACGCGCGGGAAGATCCACGGCACGAAGAACAGGAGGCCCGGACCCGCCGCGAGCGCGCCGAGCATGTACCCGGAGCTCCACACGCTGGTCGCGCGCACGTTCTTGCGGAGCGCCCACGTGCCGATCAGCGCCGACAGCGCGAGCACGAGCACGAGACGGAGCGCCGCGTGCACGAGCGTGATGCGCTGCACGGCGTCGGCCGCTTGAAGGATGCCGGCGCCGAAGAGCTTCTTGCCGCTCTCGGAGTCGTCGACGACGCGCGCGGTGCTCTTCAGCGCGGCCTCGACCGCGGCCGGCTCCGTCACGCCGAGGCTCATCACGAGCGCGGCCGCGCCGGCGACGTGCGGCGACGCCATCGAGGTGCCGTTGTACGCCGGGAACTGCTCGCACTTGTCGCGGCCGCGGTTGCAGATCGTCTGCTGCGTGACCTTCACGCCGGGCGCCGCGATGTCGACGCCTTTGCCGCGCGACGAGAACTTCGCGAGCTTGTCGTCCGGATCCGAGGCGCTCACGCCGATGACGCCCTCCGTCGCGCCGGGGTAGCCGACGGAGCCGCCGCTGTTGCCGGCCGCCGCGACGACGACCGCGCCCTTCGACAGCGCGTGCTTGACCGCGTCCTCGAGCACGCTCGAATTCCGCGGGCCGCCGAGGCTCAAATTGATGACGTTCGCGCCGTGATCCGCAGCCCAGCGGATGCCGTCCGCGACGTCGGCGGTGGAGCCCCAGCCCTGCTCGTTGAGCACCTTCACGGGCATGAGCCGCGCGTGGAACGCGACGCCCGTCGCGCCGAAGCCGTTGTTGGTGCTCTGCGCGATCGTGCCGGCGACGTGCGTGCCGTGGCCCTGATCGTCGTTCGCGTGCGTGTCGTTCGTGATGAAGCTCCAGCCCTCGACGCAGTCGGTCTGCAAGAGGTCGGTGCCCTTGTTGAAGGGGCCGTGCGTCTCGCACGCGATGCCCGTGTCGACGACGGCGACGGTGACGCCGCGGCCGGTCGCGAAGTCCCACGCGCGCGGCGCGCCGATGCGCTCCATGTGCCACTGCTCGGCGAGCTTCGGGTCGTCCGGCATGAAGAACGCTTGCACGCGCGCGAGCGGCTCCACGTGCTCGATCCGCGGGTCCGCCGCGATCTCCGAGAGCACGCGCGCGGCCTTCGCCGGGTCGATGTCGGCGAGCTCGATGCGCGTCTCGCGTTCGAGCTGCGTCGGCTGGAAGGTGAGGCCGAAGCGGCTCGCGAGGTCCGCGAGGTCGCTGTCGGACACGTCGTCCTTCGCGTCGATCACGTAGCGGCCCGGCTCATCCCACGACGACTCGTCCGCCCAGGACTGCACGACGGCGCCGGTGGTGCCGAGCTCGGGCGCGAAGTCCGTGCCGGTCGACGGGGCCGGGCCATCGGCGCGCGCGACGCCGGACAGGGCGGCGATCCCTGCGAGCGCGGCCATCCCGATCCACGGGAGACGAGAGCGACCAAACATCGGGCGGGAGCGATCCATCCAGCGATCTCCTTGCGAGCAGCGAGGGTAGCGCGCCGAGCTTTCCTTGCCACGCGCGCGTGACGGCTTGGACGGAACATGACGCGTCGCGATCTTGCGAAGCCCGAAGTCCCGTGAAGAAGCGTCAAGCTTGAAAGGCCTTGGCGGGGCTTCGGGGGGGCGGAGCTCACGTTCTCGGACGTCGGTGATGCTCAACGTTGAGCAACGGGGCGTCGGACCTTGAGCATCTAGGAGGCCGTTCGTTTCGACAGGGACGGCTCGTGAAACACTTGCACGACAGCGCCACACTCCGCGCACTGGAGGAAGAGAAGTTCCTTGGCGAAGTCGCGGTTCCACTCGTCGAACTGATGCGTCGGCTTTGCAAACTCGAATCGTGTACCGGGGCACGCGGGGCACTTTGAGTCGCGGGGCGTCTTCGTCATGCCCACGATGCTGTCCATGACGCTTTTGCGCGGTCAACTTCGGCGACGTGCTTGCTCGATCGTCGCGTCACTCGCCTCGCTTCTTCTGCCCTTCCTGCGCGACGAAACCTAGGACACCGTATGTCCGACGCTGCTCACTTTCCCCGGTGATTGTAGGCGTTCGTGACTACGTTTGGCGGACAACAAAAGGCCCCGCGGTGTGCAACCACCGCGAGGCCTGAACGCCAAGCGGTGTGCCCGCTCGTCGCTCGCAATCGGGAGCATGCGCACATCGCGGCAGAAGGGCAAGGTCCGCGTGTCTCTGCTCTCCCTCGCCAAGCGCGCGGAGGTGATCGCTCACCTCTGCGAAGGCGCTGGCATCCGTCCGACGTCGCGCCTCGCGTCCGTCTCGCAGCCCACGATCCTCTCGTTGCTCCTCAAGGTCGGGCGAGGCTGCGATCGTCTGCACGATCGCCTCGTGCGCGACCTCTCGATCCGCGACATCCAGTGCGACGAAATCTGGAGCTACGTGCAGAAGAAGCAGGCGCGCGTGGAGCCCGGTGATGATCCGACGTGGGGCGACGCGTACACGTGGCTCGCCATCGCGCGCTCGCAGAAAGTGATCGTGAGCTACCGGGTGGGGAAGCGTGACGAGGCGAACGCGCAAGCCTTCATGCGCGACCTCCGCGCGCGCCTCGTGACGGTGCCGCAGCTCTGCTCCGATGGGTTCGCGTCGTACGCGACCGCCGTCGGTGCGCACTTCGAGGCCGTGGACTTCGCGCAGGTGGTGAAGAACTACTCGCGGTCACCGCGTCGCGTTCGTGACGGCGTGCCGAGCGATCATCGCTACGAGCCGCCGCGCGATCCGTTCTGCGTCCGCACCCCCGTCTACGGCGCGCCCGACATGACGAAGTGCTCCACGTCGCACGTGGAGAGGCTCAACCTGGACGTGCGCATGTCGACGCGTCGGCTCACGCGTCTGTGCAACGGGTTCAGCCGCAAGCTCACGCACCACACCGCGGCGATCTCGCTCTTCGTGGCGCACCACAACTTCTGCAAGATCCACAGCGCGCTCCGCGTGACGCCCGCGATGGAGGCCGGCATCACCGATCACGTGTGGAGCACCGAGGAACTTGTGGAGCGAGCGCTTGCTCATGCCGGCGAGGAGCCGACGCCGCCCGAAAAGAAGGCGCTCAGGTTGCCCGAGACCGCGTCCAACAATCCGCCCGCGCTCGTCCGTGCTCTGCCGAACGGGAGAGGCTTCCTGCGCCTCGTGATGAGCAACGATGCGCCCGGCACACCGAGCCCGGAACCGTCGCGGCCCGCTGTGGTCCTTAAGGCGTGGGAGCAGCTGGAGCTTTTTCACGAGGAAACGTGACGCCCGTTATGTTCCGGGTAGTTCACCTTGCGACGGCGTGGCCAAGAATTTGCAGTTTACAACTGCTGAGGCGGGAAATGTCACGGCGCAAGTGTTCAACGTTGAAGCCGGGAAACTTGTCCGTTTAACCTTGACGCCTTCAGCCTTGTCGCGAGCGACCGTTATTAATGCTTGGCGTACAGCAATTTCTTCGGCACGCACAGATTGCAAATCCTGTCAACTGCTGTACGCTTGGTTCTTTGTGGGGTGGAGAGGAAGTCATGGTACAGCGCTACAACCTCTGGTTTTTTGTGAAACGGGCGGAGGACGTGCCCGGCCAATGGGTTGCACACTGCCTTGACATGGATGTGGTGACCCAAGGCAGTAGTATTTCCCACGCTCTTCACATGCTGGTCGAGGCGGTCGCCATGTCGATCGTGCACGATCAGCAGCACGGAAAGGATCCGTTTGCGGGTCGACGCGCCCCTGAAGAGTATTGGGAGGAACTTTATAGCCTCCAAGAACGCGGAGAGAGAGTTGACTTTGGGGAGATGGTAGGGAACAACGATCCGCGTATCGCTGCCGCATGCGGCAGCGTGTTGCTTGAGATCGGACGTCCCAACACCAAACCGCGCGAAACTGTCCGTGCCGCGTTCCGTTCAAGAGCGGCCGACCAAGCGCCCTGCCCCGCATGATGCTTTGTGCCTGCCCGTCTTCGAGATATCAAGCGCGTGCTTGAAAGCCTAGGCATATCGCTTGAGGAGCCCAGTAGTGGTTCTCACTTCCAGGCGACGAAAGACGGGCAGATGTATCCAATCCCCGCGCACAACGGCGTCAAAACTGAAATCGGCGACGAGTACATACGCGGCCTCTGCCGAAAATTCGGCCTAAATTTCAAGACGTTTAAGGACAGTCTGTAGAGCCTTGTCGCGGTTGGGGGATCGCACCGATGGTGTCGCTGTGGCTGCGAATCGTGTGGCCCCGCGAAGCACGTCGGAGAATGCGGTGCTACTTCGCGAGGGCTTTGCGGAGGTGCTTGCGGAGCCGGTAGGTCCACGTGGTCGCGGTGCCGACGGGCACGCCGAGAAGTGCGGTCAGCTCGCGCTGCGTGTCCTCGCGGGTGAGCGAGTCGAGGATGAGCCGCTCCTTGTCGTTGAGCCGATACCGGATGATCTTGAGTGCCTCGCGGGCTTCGAGGCGCGGCGTCTCCTCGATCGACGGCGGCGTGAGCAGCGTATCGAGCGGCACGAACACCACGTGCCGGCGGCGATAGCGCCGCTTCCAGTAGTCGGCGATCTTCTTGAGTGCGACGTCGCGCAGCCACAGGCGGATCGCGGTGCGTTCGTCCTGCGAAGGATCGATCACGAGGCGTCCGCCGCGGATGAGCTGCCACGCCTTGGTGAGGATGATCTGCCTCATATCCTCGATGTCGACGGGCTCGACGCCGCGGTGACGGATCAAGCGGGTCAAGCCGCGCTGCTGGCGCAGCACGAGGTTCCACAAGCGGAGCTGCGCAGGCGTCATGCCGCACCGTCCGCGCTGTGCACGACCCGCAGCGTGCTCGTGAGCAACGCTTCGATCGTGGTGCTGGTCGCACGTGCGAAGCGATACGCGACGCCCGCGGTGAGCGTGTGCCGCACGCCTGCGAGGCGCACGGTGTCGACGTGCACGCCCATCGCATCGGCGAGTCGCTCCCACGATCCGAAGCGCGTGCGCGCGTTCGAGATCGCCAGGCGAAGGCGCGCGACCTCCTCCGCGGTGAAGACATCTTCGACCGGGCGAGCGACGCCGCGACGACGGCGCGGGGGTTGTGGAGGCGCAGGATGAACGAGACGGAGCGGCGGACGGATCTGTCCCTTGCCGCCGCTGGGCGGTTCGACGATGGACGACATGTCGGGACCTCGCGCTGTGAGGTTTCGGCCACGCGCCCCGGGTGCTTCCAACACCGCGGGGCGCACTTGCGTTGAGGTGCTTCCAACACCTCCGCGCAGCGCCGAACCTACGAGCCGACGATCGCTCCCGCTACGAGAAACGAAGCACTTTTAGCAACGAAGCCCCACCTTGAGCATCACCCGGACGTCGGGGGGCATGACGACGGCCGGCGACCACGCACCAAAACGAAAGATCGGGTGGCACCGTTTTTTTCGAGGCAGACCGGATGTTTTGCGGGGAGGCTGGGCCTGCGACTTCGCACCTCGGGGAGTGGATGTTCGCGGGTAAATTTTGCGGCAAAAGGCTCGTTCTTGATCCTTGCGGCGCATCCATGACACCCGCGTAAGATTCGAGTGTCATCCGATGATCCTGAACGAGAGCCGCATCGAGCAAACGATCGATCGTGATGAGCGAGGCAAGTTCGTCAAAAGCCTCGTCGTCGTGAAGATCCCCGATCGCG
Organism: Polyangiaceae bacterium; assembly: GCA_046351455.1. Classification (GTDB taxonomy): domain Bacteria; phylum Myxococcota_A; class Polyangia; order Polyangiales; family Polyangiaceae; genus JADJRH01. The sequence goes on along the minus strand of JAXLYM010000002.1, from coordinate 396,325 downwards.
GCGGGCCTGTTCCGCTCGCGATGGTACGCAAGCGCAGCAGCGCCACGGACGAGACACGCGCGCCCGTGCTGCTCATCCATGGCTACGGGCAGAACCGCTACGCGTGGCACCTGCCGGCGCGCAGCTTCTCGAACTACCTCGCGCGCGCCGGGTTCGACGTCTTCAACCTGGATCTGCGCGGGCACGGTCGGTCACGGCACCTCGGCGCGAAGATGCCGGCGCACGTCACCGAGTTCGTGCGTGAGGACGTGCCGGCCGCGGTGGAGGAGATTCAGCGGCTGTCCGGCAATCGGCCCGTGTTCCTGGTGGGGCACTCGCTGGGTGGGCTCATCGCGTATGCTTCGTCGCCGCGGCTCAACGGGGCTTGCGCGGGCGTCACCACGCTGGGCAGTCCGTACCAGTTCACGCGCGGATCACCGACGCTCGCGATCCTCGGATGGCTGATGTTGCACCTGGATCGCAACGTGGGTCTCGGGCACGGCGCGCTGGAATTGAAGGGGCTCGGGGAGGCGATGCGGAGCCTGCGCGGGTTCATCGAGAGTCCGATCTTCCCGCTGCCGATCCGCGGGTTCGTGCCGCGCTCCATCGAGCCGCAGGTGCTCAGTCAACACATGTCGCTCGCGATGGATCGCGGGTCGATCACCGTGCTTCGCAACATGTTCTTGCGAGCGGCGGAGTGGCGCAACAGCGGTGAGCGGCTCGGCGGGCTCGCGGACGCGGAGGCCTTCGAGGGCAATGACGGGCCCATTCTGGTGATCGCGGGGACGAAGGACGATCTCGCGCCGCCGGACAGCGTGGAGCCGGCGTTCTCGCGGAGCCGTTCTTCGGACAAGACGTACCGGGCATTTCCGCGCGGGCACATCGACCTCATCATGGGGATGGACGCGCCGCAGACGATCTGGCCCCTCATCGAGAGCTGGATGGGTGTGCGATTGCGACGCGCCGCGAAGGCCGCTTGAAGAGAGAAGAGAGAGAAGGATCGATGTCACTCAAGGACAAAGTCGTCGCCGAGGGGATGAAGCTCGCAGCGAACCCTCAGGTCGCGAAATTGATGGCCGACGAGCGCGTGATGAAGCTCGTGATGACCGCGGTGAGCATGCCCGGCAAAGTGCAGACGTTCACCGCCGAGCAGAAAGAGGCCTTCGCGAAGACGATGGGGCTCGCGACGCAGGACGAGGTGAAGGACCTGAAGCGCCAGATCGCCGCGCTGGAGCGCGAGATTTCGGATCTGCGCCGCCGCTAGAGAGCGGCTGTTCGTGGAGGGGAGTCGGGGGAGACGTCGGCTCCGGAGAAGGCCTCTCCGGAGCCGGTCTCGTCGTTACTTGGCGTCGCCGCGCGCGTAGATCGAAGCCACGTAGTCGAGCACGTCGCGCGCGCTCACCTCGTTGTAGCCGAAGTACTTCATCATCCGAGTCTTGATGATGTCGATCTTCTCCTGCGTCTCCTTGTCGATGACGCTCGACACGAGGGTCTGGAGCTTGATCGAGTCCTTCTGATCTTCGAACAGCTTCAATTCGAGCGCGCGGCGGAGGCGGTCGTTCGTGTGCCACTCGAACTTCTTGCCCTCGACCGCGAGCGCGCCGATGTAATTCATGATCTCCCGGCGGAAGTCGTCCTTGCGGTTGTCCGGGATCTCGATCTTCTCCTCGATGGAGCGCATCAGCCGCTCGTCGGGCTCCACGTCCTCGCGGGTGAAGCGGTCCTTCACCTTCTCCTTCAGGACATAGGCCTTGATCGCGTCGATGTAGTTGCCGGCGAGCTTCTGAATGGCCTCCTCGTCGGCGCTGATCGCGCGCTGCACCTCGTTCTTGATGATGTCCTCGTACTCCTTCTTCACCATGCCGATGCACTCGGAGTAGCGCTTGCGCTGCTCTTCGTTGGTGATGAGAGAGTGGTGGCGGAGGCCCTTTTCGAGCTCCGAGAGCACCATGAAGGGGTTGATCGTCCCCTCGCCGAGGTCGTTCACGAGAGCGTTGGAGATCTTGTCCTGCACGTAACGGGGGCTGATGCCGTCCATGCCCTCGCGCGCGGCCTCTTTTCGCAGCTCCTTCACGGTGTCCTGCGTGTAGCCGGGGAGGACCTTGCCGTCGTAGAGCTTCATCTTCTGGACGAGCGACAGGTTCGGCTTCTTCGGGTCTTCCAGGCGAGTCAGGACTGCCCACATCGCGGCGACGCCGAGCGTGTGCGGCGCGATGTGCTTGCCCTTGATCTTCTCCTTGTTGAAGTCCTTCTCGTAGATCTTGATCTCCTCCGACACCTTCGTGATGTACGGGATGTCGATCTTGATCGTGCGGTCGCGGAGCGCCTCCATGAACTCGTTGTTGAGGAGCTTCTTGTATTCAGCCTCGTTGGTGTGGCCGAGGATCACCTCGTCGATGTCCGTCTGAGCGAACTTCTTCGGCTTGATGCGGTGCTCTTGCGAGGCGCCGAGGAGGTCGTAGAGGAAGGCGACGTCGAGCTTCAAGACCTCGATGAACTCCACCACGCCGCGGTTCGCGATGTTGAACTCACCGTCGAAGTTGAAGGCGCGAGGATCGGAGTCGGAGCCGTATTCAGCGATCTTGCGATAGTTGATGTCGCCGGTGAGCTCGGTCGAGTCCTGGTTCTTCTCGTCCTTGGGCTGGAAGGTGCCGATGCCGACGCGGTCCTTCTCCGAGAGGAGGAGGCGCTTCACCTTCACGTGGTCCATCACCTTGGCCCAGTTGCCGCCGTACTTGTCCATCAGGCGCTTGAAGACGAAGCGGCACGCCGGATCGAGCTCGCCCTCCACCTTGACGCGGAAGTGGGAGTTGGAGAGGCCGAGCTCCGCGATCGCGCGCTCCCGCCAGGCCACGGGGATGAGGCGGAGCGGCTCCTCGTGCATCGGGCACGGCATGGTCGCGCTCTCGGCGGAGGCGACGCCCGCGGTGTCGAGGTTCACCCACTCGAAGGAGAAGAGCGCGCCGTCGGGCGTCGTCGAGTAGTGCTCCAGGCCCTTCTTGATCAGCCGGGCGATCGTGCTCTTCGAGGAGCCGACGGGGCCGTGCAGCAGGGTGACGCGCTTCTCGGGGCCGTAGCCTTCGGCCGCGGCGCGGAGCATGTGCACGAGGCGCATCAGCGGGATGTCGAGGCCGAAGATCGCGTCCGCTCCGCCGTTGTGCTCGTCCTTGAAGAAGTTGTACCGGATGAGCTTCTTCTTGTTGTCCGTGTACTCCTCGGTGCCGTACCGGATGATCATGTCGTAGACGCGCTGGAACGCGTTGCGCGTCACCTGTGGGGTCTGACGAACGATCTTGAGGTAGTCCTCGAAGCTGCCTTCCCAGGAGAGGTCGCGGTAATGCGCGTAGTCCTGCATCGCCGCGATCGTGTCGACCATTTTCGAGAGCTCACCCATGTGCTCACCTTCTCTTCGAGCCGCGGCGCTGTGACCGCGATCGGCTGCGCCGGAGCTTATCACTGCCACGGAAGAGGGGTGCGCGCCGCCGCCACGCGAGGATCGTTCACGGCGTGGAGAGCGCCGCGGCCCTCGTGATCACGGCGTCGAGAGCGCAGCGGCCCCTGCGATCACGGCACCCCATGCGGGCTTCGGCGTCCCGTCGGTGGTGAGGACGCCGAGAGAGCACGCGTACGCCGTGAGCGCCGCGTCCGGCGCGTCCCCCTGCGACGCGACCCACGCCGCGCACGCAGAGGCAGGCGCGTCGTGCAGCTCCGTCACCGAGACGAGCGCGAAGGCGGAGCGCCGCGCGCCGATCGCGCCGAACAGCGTCGTGAAGAAGGCCTGCTGCGTGGCGTCCGCGCCGCCCGCGAGCGGATCGCTCGGCGCGCCCACGGCCTGAAGCACGATCGGTTTGTTCATCGCGGCGTCGGCGAGGCTCGTGACGGCGCCGACGACGCCGGACGTCGCGTCCGTCTCGTACGTGCCGAGGCCTGGGAAATACGAGAAACCGAGCACGTCGCTCGCGTCGACGAGCTCCGGGAACGCGGGCTCCGATTTGGGGGCGTCCGGAGAGAACGCGACGCCGACCGCGAGATCCGAGGCCGCGCCGGCGTGGGAGCGCGCGTAGGCGGCGGCCTCTTTCGCGAACGCGACGAACGCCGCGCGCTCGCTCGGATGCGCCGCGAGGTACACGTCGACGTCGCGGCCCAACGTGACGAAGCGCACGGCGGCGCCGCCCGCGTCGAGGAGCGCGTCGAGGGCCGCGTGAACGGCGTCCTGCGCGTCGGCGTCGCTCCACGGGAGGGCCGCGATCTCGGGCGGTCGGAGGTCCGCGAGGCGATCCACGACCGCGAGGTTCACGAGGACGCGGTGGTCGTGCGCGGCGTAGAAATCGAAGCGCTTCGTGAGCGACGGAGCCAGCGGGAGCGCGTCCGTCCACGGGACGGAGACGACCGCGGCGCGCGCGCCGGCGCCGAACGTGGTGATGTCGGCTTCGATCTCGTCCGCGAGGGTCGGCTCGCCCGAGGACGACGCGGGCGTGGCGGCGATCGCGACGAGCACGGGCGACACGGGCGAGTCCGTGGTGCCGCCGCCGCTCGTGCCGCCGCCGCCGGTGGTCTCGCTGGTGCCGCCGCTGCCTCCGGGGTGGCCGCCGGTGGTCTGCGTGCTCGCGATCTCGGGCGGGCCGATGCCGTCGCACCCGGCCGCGAGGAGCACCATGGTCGTCACGACCGGCATCGAGAAGCGCGCGCCCACGCGGCGATCGTACCAGTCGGCGCCGCGTTGCGAAGAGGAGCGGCGCGGTGAGAACGTGCGGGCCGCCAGTGGGAGGACGCAGTCCTCGACCTTATTTGCGGATGACGTCGGCGGTGCCGCGCTCGTCGGGGGTGCGCGGGCGCGGGCCTTGCGGGAGGGCGTCGCGCGCCGGGACCGTCATCCACGCGAGGGCGCCGTGCTCGACGACGCCGGGCCACGAGTCGACGTAGTGCGACGGCTCTCCGGGGCCGGACGTGTCGATCCAGAAGGCGTGGCCGGTGCCGGGCTTCCGCACGTCGACGTGCACGAACTTGCTGTTCGGGTAGTAGCCGCAGCCCACGTCGTCGAGCTTGCGGCAGAAGGCGAAGAGCGCCTCGTTGCGGACGCCGTGCACCTGGATGTCCATCGCGCGGCCGTCGCCGTGCATGCTGTGGTGCCCCTGCAGGACGCTCTTGTCTTTGTGCGGGCGGTACCCGCTGTACACGTAGACCGCGCGGTGCGGGAAGGCGTCCGCGATCTTCTGCAGGAGCCACAACAGGCGCGGGTTCACGAGCTTCACGCGCGGGAGCCACTCGCCGCTCTTCTCCCACGCTTCGGGATCCGGCTCGTCCGGGAGCTCTCCCGGATCCGGCACCTCGGGCGGGCGCGCCAGGATCGAGAGGCGGTCGACGGCGCCGGGCTCGATCGCGCCGGTGCACTGCACGAGGGAGAAGCGATCGTTCTCGCCGCCGTAGCGGATGAAGAGCACCGGGCGTCGGCGGCAGCGCCAGTCGACCACGGGCTTGCTCGACGCGAAGAGGCCGCCGTATCCGTTCGACGCGAGGCTCGGCCCCGTCGTCCAGAAGGGGGCGCGATCGTCCGCGACGAAGAGGCGCGTGATCCAGTCGGAGGAGCCGATGCGCACGCGGAGCGGCTCGCTCTCGGGCGCGGCGAATCCGAACTGTCCGGCCGCGTCCGGCGACATCAGCGGGACGGCGAGGCCGCTCGTCGCGTCGGCGTCGATCGCGGGGATCTCGGAGCCGGTCGCGGTGTCGCGCTGCGCGGCGCCGGCGGGGGACGCGTCGGCCTCTTCGTGCGCGGAGGCGCCCCACGCGAGCGCGAACCACGGAGCCTTCGACCAGCGACCGTACGCGCCTGCGACGTAGCGGTTGTACGGACCGGGGCGCTCCACCTCGGCGTCGAGGTACGCGCGCAGCAACGTGAGCGCGCTCGCGGACTCTGCGAGCTTGAAGGTGTAGAGGCGCGGCGCGCGATCCAGCGGGGTGGGGACGCGCGCGATCGGAGGCGCGATCTCTTCCTGCGCGGGCGCATCACCCAGCGGCGCGGGACCTGCGAACGCGCTGCCTGCGACGAGCGACGCAGCGGCGGCGAGCGCGAAACCGAACAGGGAGCGGCGGACGTGGACCTTCATCGCGACGGGACGGACCGGGAGTCTTCCACATCCGCCGGTGGATCAACAATTCGAAGCATCGACAGTTCCCTCCCTTGGGTGGATTTCTCGGGGTCGCAAGGGGGCGGCCGCCGCTGGGAGGACGGAGTCCGTTCCGCGGAGGCGGAGCGCCGCTTTGCGGTGCGGAGTCCGCAGCGGAGCGGACGCAGTCCTCGACGTTGTGCAGGCCGCCACTGGGAGGACGGAGTCCGTACCGCGGAGGCGGAGCGCCGCTTTGCGGTGCGGAGTCCGCAGCGGAGCGGACGCAGTCCTCGACGTTGTGCTAAGCGGCGGCGCGTGGAGACGCGAAGGCTTCTTTTCTCGGACGCGGCGATCCGCGAGGCCGCGGCGGCGCTCGTCGCGGGAGGGCTCGTCGCGTTTCCGACCGAGACGGTGTACGGGCTCGGCGCGCGCGCGGATCGTGGGGAGGCCGTGCGCCGGATCTTCGCGGCGAAGGGGCGGCCCTCGGGCAATCCGTTGATCGTGCACGTGGCGGATCGGGACGGCGCGCGCGCTCTCTCCGCCGAGTGGCCGGCGATCGCGGACGCGCTCGCGGAGGCGTTCTGGCCGGGGCCGCTCACGCTCGTGGTGCGGCGCGCGGAGGGCGCCGTCGCCGACGAGGTGACCGCGGGCGGACCGACCGTCGCCGTGCGCGTGCCCGCGCACCCTGCGGCGCTCGCGTTGCTCCGAGAGGCGCGCGTCCCGGTGGCGGCGCCGAGCGCGAACCGCTCCACCACGATCTCGCCGACCACCGCAGATCATGTGCAAAAGACGCTCGACGGCGCGATCGAGGTGGTGCTCGACGCGGGGCCGACGGGGTTCGGGATCGAGTCGACGATCGTCGACGTGACGCGCTCGCCGATGCGGCTCCTTCGGCACGGCGCGGTCCCGCTCGCGGCGCTCGCGCGCTTCGGTGAGGTGATCGACGTGACGGCGCGCGCGGTCGATGCGTCGGAGCGCGCGGACGCGCCGGGCATGCACGCGAAGCACTACGCCCCGCGGGCGCGCGCGGAGCTCGCGGATCCGGCGGACGTCGCGGTGATCGCTTCACGCCTCATCGCCCGAGGAGAGCGCGTCGGCGCGATCGTGACGGAGGGCGCGGCGACGATCGTGCGCGCGGACGGTCGCGCGATCTGCGAGGTGTTGCCGGCGGATCCAGAGGGGTACGCGCGCGGCCTCTACGCGGCGCTGCACCGGCTCGACGACGCGGGGTGCGATGCGATCGTGATCGCGCGCGTGGACGCATCGGACGCGTGGGCCGCGGTGCGTGATCGACTGCGCCGCGCCACCGCCGAGTGAAATTGCAAGCGCCGTTCAACAAGGAGCGCGCCCGCGTCAGAGCGCCGCTCCGTTTCACGTAACGGCGTGGCGCTTCAGAGCCGCTCCATCAAACACGTAACGTTCCCCTCCCATCGCGAACGGAGAGAGCGATTTGGGAGGGGCGGACTTCGCGAAGCGAAGGCCGGGGGTGGGCAGAGTCGGGAGGTCCGCCGCTTTCAAGCTCCAGAAACCCCAACGCCCCAAAAAATGAGCGGTCTGGTTAGGGGGTCCCGCCGCAGGCGGTAGGAAGGGCGAAGCCCTTCCCACGCGACTCACTCAAACGCCGATGTAAAGGCGGTGCGCGAAGTTGCGCTCCAGCTTCGCCTTCAACACCTTCTCGGCCGCGGTCTCGATGTCGTACTCGATGCGCTTGAACTCGAAGCGCTTCGCGTCGGTGTCGTAGACCGTGTAGCTCGCGCGGTTGTCGTAGTCGCGGGGCTGGCCCACGCTGCCGACGCTCACGATGTACTTCTTGCCGGGCTCCAGCGTGAAGTCGATCGGCGGCAGCTCCTCCACCGTGCTCGGCGTCAGCGCGAACACCTTGCAGAGGTGCGAGTGGCCGATGAGCGTGAGCGGCTGAAGCTCCCGCCACATCGGCAAGCACTCGCGCGCTTGCTCGGGGGCGAAGATGTACTCGAACTCCTCCAACCGAACGGGGGAGCCGTGGCACAGAGTCACGCCGTGATCGGTGAGGTCCTCCCGGTACGGGAGGCTCCGTAACCAGGAGGCGTTCTCCGGCGAGAGGATCGACGCGTGCGCATCCAGGGCGTGACGGGCTGCCTCGTAATAGTACGAGTAGTCCATCCGTCCGGCGACGGCGGCATCGTGGTTGCCGAGGATGGTCGCGCGCGAGATTTTTCGCACGAGGTCGGCGCACTCGTTGGGCGAGCCGCCGTAGCCGACCGTGTCGCCCAGGCAGTAATAGATGTCGATCCGCTCACGGCGGTACGACTCCAGCACCGCGCTGAGCGCCTCATAGTTCGCGTGGGTGTCGCTGAAGACTCCAAGGCGCATGAAACGACCGGCCGAAGATAGCATGTGACCCCCGACGGTTGACCACGATTTCTTGAACCTGAATTAACGGAGCCTCCGGCGGACGGATGCGGTAGATGCCCGCCCGGAAGCGATCGCCGTGGAAAAGAAGCTGAACGGGCACTCGGGCAACGGGAAGAGCGACGCCCTCGGGCCTCCTCCCGAGGCGGACACGCACGAAGAACACGAGCCGGATGATCAGGACGACGGCCCCGAGATCGACACCTCGCCGATGGAGGTGCACGAGGTGCCGCCCGCCCCGACGGTGATCGCGGAGCTCTCCGACTCGTGCATCCGGTACGTGGAGCGCAAGCTCGGCGTGAAGCTCGATTACTCGGCCGAGACGCTGCCTCTCCTGGATCACTACCTCGCGGACGCGCAGAAGACGCTCGTCGCGCAGAACGAGAACGATCCGAAGGCGGCGCGCGCGACGCTGATGCTCCTCGTGCACACCGCGGGGGCGTACCTCGGCGAGGTGGTGCGGCGGCGGTACCCGTCGTGGTGGCGCACCGAGGGCGACGATCCGATGACGTTCCGCGTGGAGCTGGAGACGGCGTTCCTCGCGTTCTCGCCGATGCTCTTCATCTACGAAGGGCTCGCGCGCGAGCTGACGCTGTACGGCGATCAGGCCGCGCTCGAGGCCGCGCAGATCGAGATGGATGACGAGGACCAGAAGGCCGCGGCGGAGAGGCTCGCGGAGCTTCAGGTGAGCGACGAGGAGTACTACGCGCCGTCGACTCGGCTCGAAGCGATCGACGTGTGCGTGGACACGATCCGCACGCGGCGGTTGGCGGACGGCGACGTGGTGGAGATGGCGCTCACGCCGGAGGACTACGAGACATGACCGGCGAGGCGATCGTCTCCTTGGGCTCTTCGAAGCGGGCGCTCCATCCGGTGATCTTGCACCGGCGCGACTCGATCGGGAGCGCGTACCACGTGCTGACGTTCGAGAGCGAGCGAGCGATCGACGTGGAGCCGGGGCAGTTCGCGATGGTGCGCTCGGAGACGTGGGGCGCGGCGCCGCTGCTGCCTCGGCCGATGAGCTTGCTCACCGGAGGGCACCGGCCGTCGATCCTGATCAAGGTGGTCGGCGAAGGCACGCGGCGGATGGCGGTCGCGTCGAGCGGGGAGCCGTTCACGCTGCTCGCGCCGCTCGGGAAATCGTGGGCGAAGGCGCCGGAGAACGCGCGCATGCTGCTCGTGGCGGGCGGCGTCGGCGTGGCGCCGCTCCTGTTCCTCGCGCGGCGGATCGCTCAGGCCGGAGGCGCGGCGCCGGTCGCGCTCTACGGAGGGCGCACGCACGCGGACCTGCCGTTCGAGCGCGAGCTCGGGATGGTTTCGGATCTGCGCGTCGCGACGGAGGACGGATCGCGCGGGACGCGGGGGCGCGTGACGGCGCTGCTGGGGCCCGCGCTGGACGAGCTCGCGGCGAGCGGCGCGGTGAAGGTGTACACGTGCGGTCCGCACGCGATGATGGCGGCGGTCGCGGCGATCTGCAGAGAGCGCGGCGTCCCGTGCGAGGTGTCGCTGGAGACGCCGATGGGCTGCGGCTACGGCGTGTGCCTCGGCTGCCCGGTGGCGCGCTCGTCCGGCGGATATCTGTACGCGTGCACGGAGGGTCCGTGCGTGGACGCGGGCGCGATCGACTGGGGCCCCAGCCACGCGACGAAAGAAGCCGCTTCGAGGGACGCGGCGGCGCGAGAGGCGCCTGCGACGGACGCCGCGACGAAGGACGGGGGCGCGCGATGAGCGGCGTGGATCTCTCGGTGCAAGTGGGGCCGACGACGCTGAAGAACCCGGTGCTGACGGCGTCCGGGACGTTCGGCTACGCGCTCGAGTACGACGACTTCTTCGACGTGGCGGAGCTCGGCGGCATCTGCACGAAGGGGCTCAGCCTCACGCCGCGCGCGGGCAACCCGCCGGATCGGATCGCGGAGACGGCCGCGGGGATGTTGAACGCGATCGGGCTCGCGAACGTGGGCGTGGAGGCGTTCTGCATCGAGAAGCTGCCGAAGCTGCGCGCGCGCGGCGTCACGGTGATCGCGAACATCTTCGCGACGACGATCCCGGATTTCGTGGCGCTCGCGCAGCGGCTCGATCGTGAAGAGGGCATCACCGCGGTGGAGCTCAACGTGTCGTGCCCCAACGTGGACAAGGGCGGCATCCAGTTCGGCGTGGATCCGGCCGCGGCCGCGGGCGTGACGGCGGCGGTGCGCGCGGCGACGAAGCTGCCGGTGTGGGTGAAGATGTCGCCGGAGGCAGGCGATTTGCGCGGCGTCGGCCTCGCGTGTCAGGAGGCGGGCGCGGACGCGCTCACGGCGATCAACACGATCCGCGGCCTCTCGATCGACGTGCGCACGTGGAGGCCGCGCATCGCGAACCGGACGGGCGGCCTCAGCGGCCCAGCGCTCAAGCCGATCGCGCTGCGGATGGTGTGGGAGCTGTCGCGCGCGGTGAAGATCCCGGTGATCGGGATCGGCGGCGTCGCGAGCGCGGAGGACGCGGTGGAGTTCATGCTCGCGGGCGCGACGGCCGTGCAGGTCGGCACCGCGAGCTTCGCGGATCCGCTCGCGGCGAAGAAGACGCTCGACGGCCTCACGGCGTACTGCGAAGGGCGAGGGATCGCCGCGCGCGACATGATCGGCAAGATGGCTGGTTAGCCTTCAAAATAAGCCTGTTTGCGTTCATCAGCGCTGATGAAGCCGCTCATCAGCGCTGATGAACGGTCCCCCTCCCTGCGGCTGCGAAGCAGGCGCTTTGGGAGGGGCCGGCCGCGCGGAGCAGAGCGAGCACGGACGGGGGGTGGGCACCATCCCTGGCTTGTTTTTTCGGTGATTCGTGATCAGCGGACGGCGCGGAATCCCTTGCGGGGGCGGCAGCGGACGATGAGGTGCATCGACTCCTGCGTCACGGGGGAGGCGTCGAAATCGCCGTGCGTGATCAGCGTGTCGAAGCCGTTGTAGTGGAGGAGCGCCTCCAGCTCGGCCGGGTGGAACTGGCGGTGCGCGAGCGGGGTCATCCAGCCTTCGGCGCCGTTCGCCGGCGTGAACTCCATCGCGACGAAGAGGACCTGTCGGACCTTGTCGTAGTCGAAGCGCTCCGTGTACTTCACCACCACGCCGCCGCCCGGCTCGTCCTCTTTCGGGTACACGAAGCGCGGGGTGCCGTACGCGCGCGACGGATCGCGGGCCAGCTCCTCCGGCTGCGGGATCGACACGTCGAAGACGAATTCGCCGCGCGGCGTGAGGTGCTCGCGGACGCGCGCGAGGAAGCGCTCCACGTCCTGCCGCGTGTAGAGGTGCAAGAGGGCGTTGAACGGACAGAACACGAGCGGGAAGCGCTCACCGACGCGCACGTTCCGCATGTCGCCGCGCCGGAGCGTGATGCGCTCCTTCACCTCGGACGGCTCGTCGCGAAGGCGGCGCCTCAGATCCGCGAGCATCGGCGCCGAGAGATCGACGCCCGTCACGTCCAGCCCGGCGCGCGCGATCGGGATCGTGATCCGACCGTTGCCGCAGCCGTACTCCAGCACCGGCCCGCCGCTCTCGGTGGCGAGATCCACGTAGTAGCGGACGTCGTCGAGCCGCTTTTTGTAGGTCTTCGTGTAGTACGCCGGATCTTCGTAATGAGCGGCGGAGCCCGCTTCGAGCGCTCGATCGCGTTTCACGTGACGAGGAGATCCGGACGTGGAGTGATTGTGAAGCCCGAAAACCGCACGCTACCGGACTTGGCCATCCGAAAAACGTAGGGCTTGGATGAGAGGTCCCGCCGCACCAAAACAACGTGCCCGCTGGATGGGGGGTCCCGCCGCAGGTGGGGGGAAGGGCGAAGCTCTTCCCACGTGACAAGGCCGCGTCAGCGGCCGTACAGCAGCGCCTGCTGCTGGCGGACCCACTCGTTCACGACGTCGTGCGAGCTGCGGTTGAAGTGGACGCGGCCCGCGGCGATCTCTCGGAGGCTCGTGACGGCGGGCTTGTTCTTCGTCCGCACCAGCGGATCGGCGCCCTTCATGAGCTGACGGCAACGGTTGGCGGCCAGCACGACGAGGGCGAAGCGGTTCTCTTCGCGCTCCAGGCAATCTTCGACAGTGACGCGTGCCATAGGGGCGGAGTCATACCGAACACACCGCCCGCGCGCAACGTTCGCGAGGTCCATACTCTCGGTTGATTCTTGCCGTTGCGGCGACTAGGTCGCCCGCTATGCCCTTTTCGGAATCGCTGCCGGCGCCCCCTGTCGCGCGGCCCGGCGTCGCGTACAGGCGCATCCTCCTCAAGCTCTCCGGTGAGGCGCTCTGCGGCGAAGCCGGCGGGTTCGGCATCCACCCCGAGACGCTCCAGCGCGTCGCGGCCGAGATCGCCGAGGTTTCGCGCATGGGCGTGCAGATCGGCATCGTCGTGGGCGGCGGCAACATCTTCCGCGGGCTCAAGGGCGCCAGCGCCGGCATGGACCGCTCGCAGAGCGACTACATGGGCATGCTCGCGACCGTCATCAACTCGCTCGCGCTGCAGGACGCGCTGGAGCGGGCCGGCTGCCCCACGCGCGTGATGACCGCGATCGAGATCAAGCAGGTGGCCGAGCCGTACATCCGCCGCCGCGCGATGCGCCACCTGGAGAAGGGGAGCCTCGTGATCTTCGCGGCCGGCACCGGCAATCCGTTCTTCTCGACGGACACGGCCGCGGCCCTCCGCGCGGTGGAGATCGGCGCGCAGGCCCTCTTCAAGGCGACCAAGGTGGAGGGCATCTACGACCGCGATCCGGCCCGGTACGAGAGCGCGCAGCTCTACGCGAAGATGACCTACGACCACTTCCTCGCGAACAAGATCGGCGTCATGGACCAGACGGCCGTCACGCTCTGCCGCGAGAACAAGCTCCCGGTGCGCGTGTTCAAGCTCGCCACGCGGGGCAACATCCTGCGCGTGTGCATGGGCGAGAACATCGGGACCGTCGTCGAGGGCTGATCCCTCGCGACCGTCCGTGCTATGCCGGCGAGCGTGAAACGTTCGAAGGCGATCCTCCTCGCTCCCTTCCTCCTCGGCGCGCTCTCGATCGCGTGCGACGACGCGGCCATCGACGCGGCGCACACGACGACGACCGCCGCGTCCTCCGCGGAGCCCGTGGGCGGCCTCACGCCCGAGCAGGCCGGCAAGGTCGTGGCGAAGGTCGGCGACAAGACGATCACGCTCGGTGACTTCGCGCGGACGCTGGACCGCATGGATCCGTTCGATCGGCTCCGCTTCCAGACGAAGGAGCGCCGGCGCGAGCTGCTCTCGGAGATGATCGACGTGGAGCTGCTCGCGCAGGAGGCGCGGCGCCGCGGACTCGACAAGAAGCCCGAGGTGGAGGACGCGCTCCGCCAGCTCTACCGGGACGCGCTCCTCCAGAAGATGCGCGACTCGCTGCCGCCGCCCGCGGGCCTCACCGCGGAAGAGGTGAAGGCGTACTACGACGCGAACGCGGACCGCTACACCGAGCCGGAGCGCCGCCGCGTCTCCGCGATCGTCGTCGCGAACAAGGCCGACGCCGACAAGGTCCTGAAGCTCGCCGCGAAGGTGAAGACCGCGCAGGAGTGGGGCGAGCTCTTCCAGAAGAATTCGATCACCGCGCCGAAGGCGAAGGGCGCGAACGATCCGGTGGATCTCGCGGGCGATCTCGGCATCGTCGGCCCGCCGGACGATCCGAAGGGCGGCAACCTCAAGGTGCCCGACGCCGTGCGCAAGGTCGCGTTCCAGCTTCAAAACAAGGAGCAGATCGCGGACGCAGCGGTGGAGGCCGAGGGCAAATTCTACATCGTGCGGCTGAGCGGCATCACCGCGGGCCACAAGCGCACGCTGCAAGAGGCCGATCGGTCCATCCGCGTCGCGATCCTCCAGCAGCGGCTCGCGGACATGGAGAAGAAGCTCGACGAGGAGCTGCGCGCGAAGTTCCCCGTGCAGGTCGACGAGAAGGCGCTCGCCGACATCAAGCTGCCGACCGCGCTCGTCGACGCCGCCACCACGCCGAGCCCGTGGGCCAAGGACGCCGCCGCGCCCAGCCCGTCCGCGGATGCTTCCGCCGCGCCCTCTTCCGCGCCGTCCGCGGATCCTTCCGCCGCCCCGTCGGTGGCTCCGTCGGGCGCGCCGTCGGCCCTCCCGACCGGGAAGAAGCAGGTGCCGCGCGACTGGCCTCCGGGCAGCATGTCACCGCAATGAAAGCAGCGGAACGTCGTCCGCCGGGGTGGGCCCGCGAGCTTCAGCGCTCGGTCACCTCGGTGGACGCGCTCGCGAAGGCCCTCCGCCTCACGGACGAGGAGCTCGCGGGCGCGCGCCGTGCCGAGGCCGAAGGCCTCCCGATGCGCATCACGCCGTACTACCTGTCGCTGTGCGATCGGGACGATCCGACGTGCCCGGTGCGCCTGCAGTGCGTGCCGCGCGCGGAGGAGTCGCGCGAGGTGCCGGGCGATCTCGCCGATCCGCTGGGCGAGGTCGCGCACGAGGTGGCGCCTCACCTGGTGCGCCGCTACCCGGATCGAGCGCTCCTCCTCGCGACGGATCGATGCGCGGTGTACTGCCGCTTCTGCACGCGCTCGCGCATGGTCGGCGACGGAGGCGGCGCGGTGCCGATGGACGCGCTGGAGCCCGCGTTCCGGTACCTGGAGGCGAACCCGGACGTGCGCGACGTCATCGTGAGCGGCGGCGATCCGCTCACGCTCGCGACGGCGCGCCTCGTGCGCGTGCTGGAACGGCTGCGCGCGGTGCCGAGCGTGGAGACGATCCGCCTCGCGACGCGCGTGCCCGTGACGTTGCCGTCGCGCGTGACGAAGGAGCTCGTGACGGCGCTGCGGCCGTTCCACCCGATCTGGGTGATGACGCACTTCAACCACCCGAAGGAGCTCTCCAAGGAGGCGGAGCGCGCCTGTCGGATGCTCGTCGACCACGGCTTCCCCGTGAACAACCAGACGGTGCTCCTGCGCGGCGTGAACGATCGCGCGCCGGTGCTCGCGGAGCTGTTCCGCACGCTCGTGAAGTGGCGAGTGCGCCCGTACTACCTGCTCCACGCGGACGTCGTGCGCGGGACAGGCCACCTCCGTACGCCGGTGTCCGCGGGCGTCGCGATCATGGAGCAGCTCCAGGGCCGCCTCTCCGGGATCGCGCTGCCGAAGCTCATCGTCGACACGCCCGCGGGCATGGGCAAAGTGCCGCTCGGCCCGAGCTACGTCGTGGAGCAGAGTCCGGGCCGCACGGTCTTCCGCACGCCCCGCGGCGTGAACGTGGAGGTGCTCGATCCGCCCGACGTCAAGGCCCCTCGATCGGCCCCGCGACACCGCCTCACGATTCATCCTTCGTAGACGTGCGCGAGGGGTTTGCGGGCAACGCGCCGCCCGAGGTGTGATACGGCGCGACTCATGGCCGAACGTCCTGCCCAGACACCCATCGAGAGGCTCGAAGAGCTGAACCGCCGCGCGCTCGAAGGCGGCGGCGAGGCCCGCGTGAAGAAGCAGCACGAGGCCGGCAAGCTCACGGCCCGCGAGCGCATCGATCTGCTGCTCGATCCGGGCACGTTCGTGGAGCTCGACCGCTTCGTCGTCCATCGCTGCATCGACTTCGAGATGGACAAGCAGAAGATCCTCGGCGACGGCGTCGTCACCGGCTGGGGCCTCGTGGACGGTCGCAAGGTCGTGGTGTTCGCGCAGGACTTCACGGTGTTCGGCGGATCTCTGAGCGGCGCGTACGCGGCCAAGATCTGCAAGATCATGGATCTCGCGATGAAGATCGGAGCGCCGGTGATCGGCCTCAACGACTCCGGCGGCGCGCGCATCCAGGAAGGCGTGGAGTCGCTGGCGGGATATGCGGACATCTTCCTCCGCAACACGCTCGCGAGCGGCGTCGTCCCGCAGGTGAGCGCGATCCTCGGGCCGTGCGCGGGCGGCGCGGTGTACTCCCCGGCCATCACCGACTTCATCCTGATGGTCGAGCAGACGAGCTACATGTTCATCACCGGCCCCGAGGTCATCAAGACGGTGACCAACGAGGACGTGACGAAAGAAGATCTCGGCGGCGCGTCGGCCCACGCGTCGAAGAGCGGAGTCTGCGGGCTCACGGCCTCGGACGATCGCGCGGCGATGATGCGCGTGCGAGAGCTGCTCTCGTATCTGCCCTCCAACAACACCGAAGATCCGCCGCGCCGCCCCAGCGCGGATCCGACGGATCGCGACGTGCCCGAGCTCGACACGATGATCCCGCTCGACTCGTCGAAGCCGTACGACATCAAGAGCGTGATCCGCGCCGTCGTCGACGATGGACGGCTGTTCGAGGTGCACGACAAATACGCCATGAACATCGTGGTGGGCTTCGCGCGCATCGGCGGTCGGCCCATCGGCGTGGTGGCGAATCAGCCGCAGGTGCTGGCCGGCTGTCTCGACATCAAGGCGAGCATCAAGGCCGCTCGCTTCGTGCGGTTCTGCGACGCCTTCAACATCCCGCTCGTCACGTTCGTCGACGTGCCCGGCTTCCTCCCCGGCACGGATCAAGAGTACGGCGGCATCATCACGCACGGGGCGAAGCTGCTCTATGCCTTCGCGGAGGCGACCGTGCCGAAGGTCACCGTCATCACGCGGAAGGCGTACGGCGGCGCCTACGACGTCATGGCCTCGAAGCACATCCGCGCGGACGTGAACCTCGCGTTCCCCACCGCGGAGATCGCGGTCATGGGCCCCGACGGAGCGGTGAACATCGTCTATCGCCGAGAAATCCAGGCCGCGCAGGATCCGGTGAGCGTCCGCAAGGCCTTCGTCGAAGAGTACAAAGCCAAGTTCGCGAACCCGTACAAGGCCGCTGAGCTCGGCTTCATCGACGAGGTGATCGTGCCGAGGAAGCTGCGCGCGCGCCTGTCGACTTCGCTGGAGCTCCTGCGCGACAAGCGGGACAAGAACCCGCCGCGCAAGCACGGCAACATCCCGCTTTGACGGTGGCGAGGCAAACTGCCCCGCTGTCTCACGATGGAGCGGTGTTTCTCACCGATGCGGGGCTCTCGCGCGCTGCGGCAAACCAGGCAGAATGAAAGTTTTCGTCGCGGCGAGAAGGCCCGTGGCGAACTTGGACAGGTTGAAGCTCAAACCGTTGCAACTTGGTGGAGAGCCGTGTATCTGCACCGACGCGAATTGGACTTGCCTCGCGCTTTCCGGTTCGTGTCGCGGCGTAGAGGCACCTTGTCTCACGAGCGGCGACCGCGCGATGGGGTGGCGCTGGCGCGGGACCTTCGAGTCTCGCGAGCGGATCTGCGCGAGGGTTCTTGGTCCGTAACGGTAGTTTTTTGGAGGTCGCAATGAAGTCTTGGATTTGTGTGATGATGGTCGTGGCGGGTGCTTCTCTCGTTGGCTGTGGCTCGAAGGGTGGCTCGTCGGCCGGTGGCGGCGGCGCGGGTGGCAGCGAGGGCGGCGGTGGCTCGACGACGACCACCACGACCACGACGACGACCACCACCACGACCACGACGACGACCACCACCACGACGACGACCGTGGCGGACTGCACGGCCGAGGCGGACTTCAACGCCTGCTACACCTGCTTCGCGGACCAGTACCCGAACGGCGCGCAGGAGTACAACGCGCTCGTCGAGTGCGTGATCTGCTCGGCTTGCTACACGAGCTGTGACGGCGCGGGCTCGGGCTGCCCCTCGGCGCCCGCCTCGAAGGACGCGTGCGACACGGCGATGATGGCCGACCAGACGGCGTGCGGTAACAGCCAGATGGGCTGCATCAGCTGCGCGTTCACCGGCTCCTGCGCGGACGCGTACAACACCTGCGGCGGCGATCAGGAGTGCATCGACTTCTCGAACGCCATCGGCGACTGCCCGCAGAACTGAGCTTACGTAAGTAAGGCTCGTTCTCCCGGAGAGGGAGCGTCGAGAGGCGCTCCCTCTTCGCTTTTTGTGGCGCCCGAAACGTGACATCCCAGAGCGCTTCCAGGAACCATGAAGCGGGGCTCGGTTGCCCACCCCCGGCCTTCGCTTCGCGAAGTCCGCCCCTCCCAAATCGCTCTCTCCGTTCGCGAAGGGAGGGGCACGTTCCATCTCGCCTGGAGCCGCTCCAGCGCGACAGGACCCCACGCCGAGGCGCGCGGAGAGGCCCGCAGCACGCGCCGTGGAGCCGCGCCGCGATGTCGCCTGTCCGGCGGTCCCCCGAGCGCGTAAAGGCCCCCTCTGCACGTCTGCGCGAGCGTTCCACCGCCGCTCGTCGATGCGACGTACGCGACGTGTCGTTCACGCGATCACGAAGCGAGCGAGCGTCGCACGCTCGATCACACCGCCACGAAAACGATGTTGCGCTGCTCGTCGATCACGCGATCACGAAGCGAGGAAGTGCCGCGCATCGATCACATGATCATGAAGCGAGGAAGTGCCGCGCATCGATCACATGATCATGAAGCGAGGAAGTCGCGCATCGATCACAAAGCGAGGAAGTGCCGCGCATCGATCACGCGATCACGAAGCGAGCTTGTACCGCGCATCGATCACATGCACATGATCATGAAGCGAGCTTGTACCGCGCATCGATCACGCGATCACGAAGCGCGCAGTTGCTGCACATCGATCACATGATCACGAAGCGAGCTTGTACCGCGCATCGATCACGCGATCACGAAGCGTGCAGTTGCCGCACATCGATCACATCATCACCAAGCTGCACCAGCAGCCTTGTCGATCACACGATCACGAAGCGACGTTTGCAGCGTGTCGATCATACGCTCACGACGGCGCGATTGAGAGAGCGATCACACCATCACCAAAGCGACGTTCGCGCAGCGCAGATCTGCACTCCTCGAAACCACGTCTGCGACGCTCCTCGATCGGGCGCTCACGACCTCGGCTCTGCGATGTCCTGCACGCGAGCGACGAATCCGCGTCTCGATGTGCAGCGATCTGGCGCTCACGAATCCGCGTCTGCGAGGAGCCGATCACACGCTGATCGCACCGGCGCTCATCACGCTCGCGTCTCGCAAAAGGCCGCGCACCTGATCCCACAGGCCGCGAGAACGAGGCGCGTAGAAGGTAGATCCTTCCGCAATGCGCGCGTCGCACTCTCGATCACGGCATGGCGTCGCTCCGGCTCTTTCTCCCCGCTCCCTCCCCTTCGATCCCCTCCTGTGCGCTGCTTTACGGCTACGGCTCCCCCCCTTTGAAAGAGCCGTTTTCTCCGACGCGATCGCGGTGCGCCGGCCTTCTATTGAGAGAGGCCGACGCAGCGGAGATCACTTGCCGGCAACGAAGTAACGCGTCGCGCGCTTCTCGCCCTTGGCCGAGATCTTCTTCTCGTTGAGGAGCTTCTTCACCGGGAGAGTGAGCTCCTTGGTGCTGTTGCCGACGCCCTTCGCGATCTCCTCGATGCGCTGGCCGGAGTTCTTGGTGATGTACGCGAGGAGCTTCTCGGTGGTCTTGGTGATCTCATCCGGAGAGCGCTTCTGGCCGGCCTTGCGCTTCGACGCGGCGGGGGCGGCAGCGGCCTTGGGGGCCTTTGCAGCAGCCTTGGGAGCCGCCACGGGGGCCGCGGCCGCAGCCGGACCGCGCTTCTTGCCGGCCGCCTTCGCGACGCCGGGAGCAGCCGCCGCACCACCCTTGAGCGCGCTCTGGACAGCCTCAATGGCCGCCTTGCGAACAAGCTCCGAGAGCTCGGCAACAAACGAATCAACACGAGACTTGAGCTGGGTTTCCACGTTGTCCATGGAGATGTTCAGTGTCATAAGTCATGTTGTCCGTCAACAACCCATTTGGGGCAAACTCGTTTTTTTTATTTCGAGGTCACTCTGCCCCAAGAGACGCCCTCCGCAACTTTCAGTCTGGGAGGGGGGGAGTGACGCGGGGCCTCGGGCGGAACCGGCCCGGCGGAAGCCTCCCGGCGATCGCCGTCTCCATTGTTCGAACCCACTTGGATCCACGCTGAAGTCGAGTTGGAGAGGGCCCCAAAACCGATCGCGAGTGCCCCCCTCGAACCCGATACCCTCCCCCCGGCGACAGGGGTCCCGAGCGTAGACACCCACCCAGGTATGGGCGCATGACCTGCGCCTCTGGGGGTGAGGTGCGTCGCCCTCAACGAGGTTGCGCGAATGGGTGTCGGCCAACGTGCTTGGGCCGGTAACCGGCTTGGAGAGGTCAACCGATTTGGACCCGTCACCGGATTGGACGGGCCGCGTGGACGGCGGCTCAGCGAGCGCGAGGCACGATGGCGGACAGGAGGCGACCACTCCGCTCACCGTCCCGACGATACGAATGAAAGAGCTCGGGCGAGCAGACCGTACAGCCGGCCACGTCTTCGATGCTGTCGTCCGCGAGGCCCTCCTCTCGGAGCTGCGCGCGGACGATCCTGCGGAGATCGATCCGCGGAGTCGGCGCGTCCGAGCCGGTCCGCCGCCGCGCGCTCTCGGTGGCAGGACCATGAGAGAGGACTGACGCTCCGGCAATCGATGCCTGGCAGAGCTGAGACGCCACGTCCTCTCCCACCTCGAAACAGCACACGGAGATGCACGGTCCAATCGCCGCCACGAGACGACCCGGACCACCGATGAGGGAGCGCAATCGATGGACGCCGATCACCGCTGCTCGAAGGAGGGTGCCCTTCCAACCGCTGTGCACCGCCGCCACACTGCCGGTGTCGAGATCGGCGAGCAGCACGGGTACGCAATCGGCCGAGCGGACTCCGCAGGCGACGCCCGGAGTCGATGACAGCGTGATGTCGCCCACGCGTCGGACCACCTGATCCGGATCGTCCTCGGCTGTCAGGACTGACGCGTCGGTGCCGTGGACTTGGCTCAGGTAGTGGAGACGTCGCGGGTCCACTCCGAGGGCACGCGCCGCGCGTCTCCGATTCTCACGCACGGCCTCGGGGTCGTCTCCGCCCGCGACCGAGAAGGAGAGGGTGTCGTATGGAGGACGGCTCACCCCCCCTCTGCGGGTGAAGAAGGCATGCTGGAACCCACCCTCTATAAGGAGGGGGCTCCGGAGCGCTTCGGCTTCGGTGGGGGAGGGGGAGGGGGTCTCGTCGCTTCTTGAGAGGTTGGACATCGTCATGGAGTGGACCTACCCACCCGGGCGCGTGATAGCTTCGTGCAACGCAGCATGGCCGCCCAGGATCCGAACATCGGTCGTGACCTTTTGGATGGCCAGTTTCGGATCTTGCAGAAGATCGGCTCCGGCGGCATGGGCGCCGTCTACAAGGCCCTTCAGCCTGCCATGAACCGGATGGTGGCGGTCAAGATCCTCCACCCGAAGCTCGCGAATCGCAAAGACCTGGTGAGCCGTTTCCGCCGCGAGGCGCGCGCGATGAGCCACCTGTCCCACCCCAACACGGTCAAAGTGTACCTGTATGGGGAGCTGGACGACGGGTCGCTCTACATCGTGATGGAGTACCTCGAAGGACGGAACCTCAACCAGGTCGTCCGCAAGGAAGGTCCGCTCCCGGTCGAGCGCGCGATCCCCGTCCTCATTCAAGTGTGCGGCGCTCTCCAAGAGGCGCACCTCATGGGGATCGTTCATCGCGACTTGAAGCCAGAGAACATCTTCCTCTCCACGAACGGCGGGCTGAAGGACTTCCCCAAAGTGCTCGACTTCGGCCTCGCGAAGGTGACGGAGCGAGAGATGCGGCCGGGCTCCATCATGCTCACGCAGGAAGGCATGGTGTTCGGCACGCCGGAGTTCATGTCGCCGGAGCAGGCGCAGGGACACACGCTCGACGCGCGCAGCGATATCTACTCGCTGGCCGTCATCCTGTTCGAGGTGCTGACGGGAAAGCTCCCGTTCGATGCGCGCACGCCGATGGAGTACATCCAACTCCACGTCACGAAGCCGCCGATCAGCCTCGACGATCGGATACCGGGGAAGGCGTTTCCGCCGGGGCTCGCGCAGGTGATCGCGAAGGCGCTCGAAAAGAAGCCCGAGAGTCGTTACCCGTCCGCGGCGGATTTCGCGGAGGCGCTCAAGCCGTTCTCTCCCTCCGGCAAGGGATACACCGCGATGATGCCGGGGCCCGCGCCCTCCTCTCCGGGCGCCGCAGGTACGGTGTCGCAAGGGACGCCGCCCGCTTCGATGGGCGTGCCGTCCTCGCAGAACAAGACGGTGAAGATGGCCGCTGCGCCGGGGCCGATCGTCACTCAAAAAGAGGCCGCGCCCGCCGCCCCGAACATGGCCCCGAACACCGCGCCGATGTCCGCGCCGCAGCCCGCTGTCGGCCCCGGGATGGTCGCGCCGACCGGTCCAGTCATGGCGCCCGCGCAGAACGCGAACATGCCTCTCGCCCCCGCGCCGATGAACGGGCCTGTCCTCCCGATGAGCGGTCCGCCCGCGTCGCGAGCGCAGATGAACAAGGCGATGGCGAAGACCGCGCCGATGTCCGCGGTGCCGGATCCGCCGAAGCAGAAGACTCCGATCGTGCTGCTGCTCGGCGTGGCGATCGCCTGTCTGCTCGCAGGCGTCTTGATCACCGTGCTCGTGCTCAAGTTCCTCGGTTGAAGAGATAGGCAGTCCGCGCTGGGCGGATTGCCCGGCATCCGGTCCGCGTTGCGCGCGCTGTGGACCAGCCGAGATCGCATGGATTTGGCGCACCCCCCGCCTCCGCGAGTACGCTCTCCCCGAGCGAGGCGCGAAGGTTGAGCGAGAACGAACGCGAGAGCGACGGGGGGGCCCAGGGCGACGGGACCCTCCGGACGGAGCGCTCCCGAGCTGACGGCCCGACGAAGGCGCCGAAGAAGAAGAAGCGGCGCAGGCGCTCGTGGGCGCGCACGTGGATCCCGCGGCTCCTCGTGGCGCTGCTCGGCGTCGTCGTCGCGGGCGCGCTCGGCCTCGTGCTGGTGCTGCGGCACTACGAGGCGGACCTGCCCGAC
This sequence comes from Polyangiaceae bacterium, assembly GCA_046351455.1. Lineage (GTDB taxonomy): Bacteria > Myxococcota_A > Polyangia > Polyangiales > Polyangiaceae > JADJRH01. Next base: position 373,026 of record JAXLYM010000002.1, on the reverse strand, counting down.
GTGCGCGATCTGCGATCGAGCTACAACCCGCCGCAGGTGACGCGCATCCTCGCGCGCGACGGCACGACGCTCGGCGAGATGTTCGTGGAGCGGCGCACGGTGGTGTCGATCCAGTCGGTGCCGGACGTGATGAAGAAGGCCGTGCTCGCGGCCGAGGACGCGCACTTCTACCAGCACGACGGCCTCAACTACCTCGGCATGCTGCGCGCGCTCGCGCACAACGTGACGCGGCCGGGATCGCTCCAGGGCGGCAGCACGATCACGCAGCAGGTCGTGAAGAACGTGCTGCTCACGCCGGAGCGGACGTTCTCGCGGAAGGCGAAGGAGGTCATCCTCGCGCGGCGCATCGAGCAGACGCTGGGCAAGGACGAGATCCTCGAGCTCTACCTGAACCACATCTACTTCGGGCACGGGCGCTACGGCGTCGAGGAGGCGAGCCGCTACTACTTCGGCAAGAGCGTGACGGAGCTCAAGCTCGGGGAGGCCGCGACGCTCGCGGGCATCGTGAAGGGGCCGAGCATCTACTCGCCGCGCGTGAACATGGCGCGCGCGATGTCGCGCCGGCGCTTCGTGCTCGATCAGATGGCCGAGAAGGGCTTCGCGCCGGCGGACGCGGTGGCCGCGGCGAAGTCGGAGCCGATCGTGCTCGCGCGCGAGACGGACGTTTCGTCGGACCTCGCGCCCGAGGTGGTGGACGAGGTGCGCCGCAAGATGAACGAGCTCCTCGGGCCCGCGGGCGAGCGCGGCGGCTACACGATCACGACGACGATCGATCCGGCGCTGCAGGCGGCGGCGCGCGCGGCCGTGCGCAAGAACCTCGACGACTACGCCGCGCGGCACAAGCTCTTCGCGCCGTTCACGAAGAAGAAGGGCGATCCTTCCGCGACGACGGAGCCGATCAAGAGCGGCTACCGCGTCGTGAACGCGGAGGTGATCGCCGCGGACGACGACAAGAACACGATCACCGTGCGCGCGGGCGGCGTGACGGGCATCGTCGAATTGCGCGAGTTTTCCCGCTACAACCCGAAGGGCCTCAAGGCGAGCGACTTCGCGGAGATCGGAAAGACGCTGCGCGTGAGCTTCCTCGGGTTGCCAGAGCCCGTGATGGAGACGGAGGACGGAGGCGCGCCGCCACCCGAGAAGCCCGCGGCCCCGAGCGGGCCCGTGCACGCGCGGCTGGAGCTCGGGCCGGAGGGCGCGCTCGTCGCGGTCGACGTGAAGACGCGGGAGATCCTCGCGCTCGTCGGCAGCTACGAGGGCGCGCGCGGCGGGCTCGATCGCGCGACGCGCGCGCAGAGGCAGCCCGGCTCCACGTTCAAGCCGCTCACGTACAGCTACGCGATCCACACGCGCGCGATGACGCCGGCGTCGCTGCTGGAGACGGATCCGACGCAGGTGGCGGGCTACAAACCGGGCCTGCTCGCGGCGGACGAGAGCGCGGCGCGCCAGCCGAAGCGGATGCGCGAGGCGCTCGCGAAGAGCATCAACGTCGCGGCGGTGTGGACCATCAACAAGATGGGGCCCGCGAACGTGGCGAAGTGGGCCGCGCAGCTCGGCGTCACGTCGAAGCTCGGGAACGATCTCTCGCTCGCGCTGGGCGCCTACGAGGTGACGCCGCGCGAGATGGTCGGCGTGTACGCGACGTTCGCGGCGGGCGGCGAGTACCAGGCGCCGCTCCTCATCTCGAAGATCGTGGGGCCGAACGGCATCGAGGTGGAGCTGCCCGCGCGCGAGGCGCCGCGCCGTGTGCTCGAAGAACCCGAGGCCTACGTCGTGACGAGCCTGCTCACGTCCGTCGTCCAGCAAGGCACCGCGACGCGCGCGCTCGTGCTGGGCCGGCCGATCGCGGGCAAGACCGGCACCTCGAACCGCGCGAAGGACGCCTGGTTCGTGGGCTACTCGACGGACATCGCGTGCGCGGTGTGGACGGGCTTCGACGACGGCGCTCCGCTCGGCGCTGCGGAGGCAGGCGCGTCGGCGGCGCTGCCCGCGTTCGTGGAGTGGATGAAGGTCGCGCACAAGGGCAAGCCGGTCACGGCGTTCCGCGAGCCCCCGGGCGTCACGCACAAGAAGATCGATCCCGAGACGGGCCTGCTCCCGTACGAGAACGAAGAGAACACGATCGACGAGGTGTTCCTCGTCGGCACCGAGCCGACCGACATCGCCACGCCGGACGCGGGCGCGGACGGCGGCGACGGCGCGGACGCGGGCGCCCCTCCGAGCGAAGATGCGGGCGCGCCGCAGCCGAACGCGGACCTCGGCGACGCGGGCCTGTTGCCGATCCCGGTGCCGACCGTGCCGGTGAAGTCGACGTCGCCGCCGGTGCTGCCTTCGCCGGGCGCGCCGCCCTTCTAGAGGTCGGATCTAGAGGTCGAACGGATCGTCCACGTCGGGCGGCGTCTTGACGCCTTTTCGCGAGCTCGGCGAGTCGCCGCTCGACCCCTGGACCAGCGTGCGGATCTCGTCGAGATCGAGCGGCTTCACGAGCGTGGGGCAGCCGGAGCCGAGGACGTACGCCGCGCGCTCCGGCGAGAGGATGCCGTCCGTCACGAACACGAAGCGGCCCGCGAGCTCGGGGCTCTTCCGCGCGACGTCGGCGTGCAGATCGAGGCCGCTGCGATCCGGCAGATCGATCTCGCAGAAGATGATCTCCGGCCCCGGCACGCCGCGCAGGATGAGCTGCTCGCCCTCGGAGGCGTTCGCCGCGACGCGCACGTCGTAGCCGTCCAGCGCGCGCCGCGCGCCCGCGAGGAACACGACGTCGCGATCGATCCACAGGAGCGCCGGCCCGCGCGCCACCTTGCGCAGCGTCGCGGAGGAGAGGCTGCTCGCGCGGCGCTGCGGCTTCTTGTCGTCGGCCGCGCGCGGGAGCACGGCGCGGAACAGCGCGCCGCCGAGCGTGGGCGACACGGAGATCTCGAGGTGGCCCGAGTGGCCGACGATGGCGTGCTTCGCGAGCGTGAGGCCGATGCCCGCGGCGCCCGCGTTCGTGGAGAAGAACGGATCGAAGATGCGCGATCGGATGTCGGCCGGGACGCCCGCGCCGGTGTCCTCCACGCTCACGGCGACGCCGCGCGGATCCTCCTCCGTCGTGATCTTCACGGTGGGGCGCCGCGTCCGCGGGCCTTGCTCGCACGCCTGCACCGCGTTCGTGAGGAGCGCGACGAACGCGGGCACGAGCTCCGCGCGGCGCCCGAACACGTGCCCGTCGGCCTCGACGTGCTCCATCACCAGCACGCCGCGGCTATCGGCCATCGGGGTGACGGCGCGCACCGCCTCCTTGAGGATGTCGGCGAACACGAGTCGCTCGCGCGGCCCCGCCTGCGCGGCGGACACGATCTGATCGGTGACGGTCTGCGCGCGCCGCAGCGCGAGCTGCGCCTCCTCGATGAGCTGTCGGATCGGCGGCGTCAGCATGTCCGCGGGCAGGTCCGGTCGATCGAGGATGCGCTCCTGCTCCCGCAGCGTGAGGCCGATCGCGGCGAGGGGACCGCGCACGTCGTCCGCGAAATGCGCCGCGAGCATGCCGGCCATCGCGAGCGGCCCCATGCGCTCTTCTTCGCGTCGCACCGTCGAGACCGGCGCCGTCTGCTGCGACCTGCGCGCGAGCGTGATCATGCCGGCGGCGGTCTCCAGGAAGGAGGCGACGGTCGCGTCGTACGCGTCGGGTCGGAGATGGAACACCACGATCACGCCGAGCACCTGGCGCCCCGCGGTGAGCGGCACGGCCACGGCGTGCACGCGCGCGGTCGGCGTGAACAGCTTCGCGACCTCGGCGTTCGACGTGCTCGCGGCGACGTCCGGCTCGACCACGATGCGCCGGCTCTTGGCGGCGCGCGACGCGATGAACCACGGATCGTCCGTCTTCGGGAGGCGCTCCAGCGCGACGCGGAGGTCCATCGTGAGCCCGCGGTGCGCGACGAGGACGAGGCCGGCCTGCTCCACCTCGTACGCGGCGCCGGCGTCGGCGCCGAGCGCTTCGACCACGATTTCCAGGGTCTCGGAGAAGGTGCCGCCGTGATGGGCGACGACGAGCGCTCGCGAAAGTGCGAGGAGGCCCTCCCTATGTGCCGTGACGCGATCCGTCGGCACCATGGAAATCCGGCTCATGGGAGCATGATATCCCCAAACGATCCCGCCGGAACCTGGGCGCCTTCAGGATACAGGCCGCCCCTGGGAGGACGGTGGGTCGAGAGAGTAATCTCCGCGCCGTGCTGATCTCGATCGACGTGCCCGGTGACGTTCCGGTCTCCGGCGCCATTCACGCGCCATCACGCAAGCCGAGCGGCGTCGCCTTCGCGATCGCGCCGGGCGCGGGCACGCACATGGACAACCCGCTCCTCGTCGCCGTGGCGAGCGGCCTCGCGGAGCGCGGTCACGAGGTGATGCGGTTCAACTTCGGGTACCAGCAGCGCGGCTCGCGCCGGCCGGACCCGCAGAAGAAGCTGATCGCGACGTACCGCGCCGCCGCGGAGACGTTGCGTGCGCGCGGCGCGGAGAGGCTCGTGATCGGCGGCAAATCGATGGGCGGTCGCATGGCGTCGCTGCTCGCGGCCGAGGGGTTCGCGTGCGACGGTCTCGTGTTCCTCGGCTACCCGCTGCACCCGGCTGGCAAGCCCGAGCAGATGCGCGACGGCCACCTCGCGAAGGTGAAGCCGCCGATGCTCTTCGTGCAGGGGACGCGCGACAAACTGTGCGACCTCACGCTCCTCCGCCCGGTGCTCGCGCGCGTCGGCCCCCGCGCGAAGCTCCACGAGATCGCGGGCGGCGACCACAGCTTCGAGGTGCTGAAGCGCGACGGACGCTCGCCCGAAGAGGTGCTCGCCGAGGTGATCGAGTCCATCGCGACGTGGACCGCGGAGACCTTCTCGTGAGCGCGAAGACCCTTGGATCCAAGGAGTCGCGAGCGTCCGCGCTGGATCGTGCGATCGCCGCGTCGGGCTTCGCGGTGGGCGACGCGGCGCGCGCGGCGCTCGTCGAGTGGCTGGAGGGAATCGCGCACTTCAACGCGAAGATCGATCTGACGGCGGCGCGCTCCGACGACGAGCTGATCGATCTCATGATCGCGGACGCGCTCGTGCTCGCGCAGCACCTCCCGAGCGGCGCGCGGTTCGTCGACGTCGGCACGGGCGCGGGCGCTCCGGGCCTCGGCCTCGCGATCGTGCGCGCGGATCTCGACGCGACGTTGGTGGAGCCGCTCGACAAGCGCGTGGCCTTCGTTCGCCGCACGATCGGCGCGCTCGCGTCGCACCTCGGCGCGCGGGTCCGCGTGGTCCGGGGCCGCGGCGAGGATCTCGTCGCGCAGTCCCGCACGTTCGACGTCGCGCTCTCGCGGGCCACGTTGCACCCGCCGGAGTGGCTCGCGCTCGGCGCGAAGCTGTCCCCGAGCGGCGAGGTGTGGTGCCTCCTCGCGCAGGGCGATCCGCCGAGCGCGCCCGGCTTCCGAGCCGCGGACGACGTGCGCTACGAGTGGCCGCTCACGTCGGCGCCGCGCCGCGCGATCCGCTTCGTTCCGGCGTGAATTGCGTGGGGATTTACAAGGGGACGGACTCCGGCCTCGACGCTTCGGCGCTGCCCCCTCGTTTCACTCCCCCGCCATCAGCGGCCGTTCGCCATCGCGACGTACGCGAGCGCTCCGACGATCGCGAGGAACGTGATCACCACCGCCGCGGCCGCGAAGAACAAGAGGCCGAGCGGCACCTGCTTCGAGAGGCGCTCCTCTTCCTTCGCGTTCGGATCCGGCGGCTCGTCGAGCGGCGGCGGAGGCGGCTCCGGCCGCGGCGCGTCGTCGGGCGCGGCCGTGTCGATCGGGTTGCCCTCTTCTTCGTTCGCCATCCTGCCGCCTTATAGCCCGCCTCCGCGCCGCCTTCACGAGACGGCGCGAGGTAGCTCCGACGCACGACGCTCGCTCGCGGCGGCGCCGGACCGTCGGGAGGTCACTCCGCGGCGCGCGCGGCCACCGCGTCGACGACGATCGCGCCGTCCTCCACGTCGAGCAGCGCCACCGAGCCCTCCGCGAGATCGCCGCGCAAGATCATCTCCGCGAGCGGCGCCTCCACGAGGCGACCGATCGTGCGCCGCATCGGGCGCGCGCCGAGCGACGCGTCGAAGCCGCCCGCGTCGAGCAGCGCCTCCACCGCGCGCGGCTCCACGTCGAGCCGGATGCCGCGCGCCCCGAGCGATCGGCCCAGCTCCGCGAGCATCCGACGCGCGACCTCCGCGACCTCCGCGCGCGTCAGCGGAGCGAAGCACAGCACCTCGTCGATGCGGTTGTAGAGCTCGGGCGCGAGGGCGCCGCGCGCCGCGCCGATCACGACGTCCGCGAGCCGCTCCTTCGTCGGCGACGATGGCCGTCCGAAGCCGACCGTGCGCTCCTTCGCGGCCGCGCCCGCCTCCGCCGCGCCGAGGTTCGACGTGAGCACGATCACCGTGTTCGTGAAGTCGACGCGCCGCCCGCGTCCGTCGGTGAGCCGACCCTCGTCGAGCACCTGCAAGAACGTCAGCAGCACGTCGCGGTGCGCCTTCTCGATCTCGTCGAGCAGCACCACCTGGTACGGCCGCTTGCGCACGGCCTCGGTGAGCTGACCGCCCGCCTCGTGCCCCACGTACCCGGGCGGCGCGCCCACGAGCCGCGCCAGCGCGTGCGCCTCCGCGAACTCCGAAAGATCGAGCCGCGTCATCGCGTCCGGCGAGTGGAACAGCGCCTCCGCGATCGCCTTCGCCGTCTCCGTCTTGCCGACGCCCGTCGGCCCGAGCAGGAGGAACGATCCGATCGGCCTGCGACCGCGCATCCCGGCCGCGTTGCGCCGCAGCACGCGCGCGATCTTCGCGAGCGCCTCGCCGTGGCCGACGACGCGCTCCGCGAGCAGCGACTCCAGCGCGAGCATGCGCTCGCCGTCCGTCTCCAGAAGGCGTTCGCGCGGCACGTCGCACAGCTCCGCGACGACGCCGGCCACGTCGCTCATCGCGACCTTGCCCGAGTGCACGCGCCCCTCCGCGCGACGCCGCACGCGCGCCCCCGCGAGATCGAGCACGTGGATCGCCTTGTCCGGCAGCGCGCGCCCCGGCAGGTACCGCGCGCACCACGAGGCGGCCGCGGCGATCGCGTCCTCCTCGTACGTCGCGCGGTGGTGCCGGCCGAGCTCCTCCGCGACGGCCGCGAGCAGCGGCACCGACTCGGCCTCCGAAGGCTCCTCGACCTCGATCAACGAAAACCGCCGCGCGAGCGCCGGATCCGCCTCGATCGATTTGCGGTACTCCTCGGGCGTCGTCGCGCCGACGAGCTGCACCTCGCCGCGCGCGAGCGCGAGCTTGAGCGTGGCCGTCGCCTCCTCCGTCGCGGGCCCGAACAGCTCGTGCACCTCGTCGAAGAACACGACGACGCTGCCCTCGCTCTCGCGCGTCTCGGCGCACATCGCGGCGACCTTCTCCGCGAGCGCGCCGCGCAGCCCGGTGCCCGCCATGAGCTGCGGCACGGACAGCTCGATCACCGCGCGCGGAGGCTCTCCGGCGGCCGCGAGCGCGACCATCCGATGCGCCACGCCGTGCACGACGGTCGTCTTCCCGACGCCCGCGGGCCCCACGATGCACGCGCTCGAAGCGTGTCGTTTCGCGAGCACGTCGAGCACGCCTTCGATCTCCCGCGAGCGCCCGATCGCGGGCCGCAGCGTCCCCTCCGCGGCCAACTGCGTGAGGTTCTTGCCGAGCGCCGACAGCATCGGAAACCGCTCCTTATCCAGGGCGAAACGCGCCGGATCCGCGAGCCGCGGCGCGCTCTGGCCGGGCCGCTTCGGCAGCGGGATCACCGGCGCGCCGGCCTTCGCGGGCGCGACCTCCGGCTCCGGCGCGTGCGCGAGCTTCGCGTCGGCGCGAGCCGTGATCGTGTCGGTGCGCGGGGCGGGCCGCTTCGCGACGAGCGGCGGCAGCGGCGGGAGCAGCGGCACCGTCACTCCCGGCGACGTCACGCTCCGCGGAGGCGGCGGCGACGAATTCGAGATCGACGGCGACTTCGCGGCGGGCGTCTTCCCGGAGGACGCGCGCGCGGCGGACGTCGACGACGATGCGCTCGGCGGCTCCGGCGTGCGGCGCGTGTGCAGCTCCGTGATCGACATCGATCGCATCGGCGTCGGCGCGTCTCCGAGCGAGGGCGATCGCAGCGGCGCGTGCGCGGAGGGCCGACGCGCGGCGACGACCCCTTGCGCGAGCGCCATCGCGGAGGCGCGCAGCCGCCCCGCGTCCACCCCGAGATCCGTCAGCGCTCGCAGCGCCGCGCACGATCGATCCGCGAGCAGCGCCAGCACGAGGTGCACCGCCGAGGGCTCCGGCGTGGCCGAGCGCTTCGCGATCTCGCGAGCGGCGGTCATCGCGCGTCCGATGGCCTCGGGCCCTTCGTCGGAGATCCCGCGCGCGGCCTTGAGGATCGCCTCTTGGTCGAGCCTTCGATCCGCGAACAGCTCGGCGGCCGGAGACTCGGCGCGCGCGGCGACGGCGAGCAGGTGAATGGTGGACAGCCGCTCACGACGTTGCGTCGACAGCTCCTGAGCAGCTTTTCGCAACGCAACGAGCTCGGCGGGCGAGCGGGAAGTGGTCATCGCCAGTGCGCTCCGTATCGATCGAATCGAGCGCCACCCGAAACGGACGACGCCCCTTCCGGTCCCGTTCGCACGCCCCCGGAACGAGGGCCAAGTTCTGGCAGCCCCCGCTGGTCGTGAGGGATGCGGACCAGAGCAGGCGCCCGCATTTACGTGGGATTTACAAGGGGGCTCCGCCCCCTCGTATCACTCCCCCGAAGACGAACGCGCTCGGCACTGGACGCCGAGGAGACATCCGAGCAGCGCGCTCTGTCTTCGCCATCCGTGGCCTCGGAGCACGTCCGACGCTTCGTGGATGAATCCAAGGTTTCGAAGCGGCTTTGAGCGTGACGTAACGTCCCCCTCCCATCGCGGAGCGATTTGGGAGGGGCGGGCGCACCGCAGGTGCGACCGGGGGTGGGCACCTTCACGAGCTTCTTGGAGTCACTTCAGGCGCGCGGCGGGCCGCCTTCGATCGCGCGGCGGTAGCGCTCTCTCCGGTGGTTGTCGCGGAGGATCTCGTACGCCTCTTCGATCACCTCGATCACGAGCCGCACGTCGTCGACGAGATCGACCGTCGCGGGCGTGAGGATGCGCGACGGCTCGAAGGCGCGACGCAGCTCCAGGTACGCTCGGCGGATCTCGTAGCTCGTCGCCGTTCGCGGCACGCCGAGCAGCGCGAAGTAGTCGCCCTCCTCCACGAGCGCGAGGCGCGCGCGCACCTTCGCTCGCACCGCTTCGTCGTCGAGCGGATCCGGCAGCGGCGGCGCCTTCGCCTGCGACACCGCGGCCGCCGGCAACACGTCGAGCACCTCCAGGCACACGAGACCGAAGAGCAAGCTCCATCGCTCGGACGGGCCGTCGCCCGTGAACTGGTGCACCGTGTGGCCCGGCGCCGCGCGCATCGCCTCCTCCTCCGAAGGCGTGAGCGCGCACTCTGCGAGCATGCCCGGCCGCGGCCCCGGCGCGATCCGCGCGCCGTAACCGCCGAGCCGCGCGAGCGCTGCCTCCGGCGCGATCACGCGCTGGATCGTGTCGATGAACACCTCCGCGCCCGTCGCGCCGCCGAACACGCTCGGCTCCGCTTTGTAACGAGCGGGCGGCTCCGCTTCGAGCTCGCACGTGCCGGTGTCGACGAGGATCGCGCGGCCCATCACCCACTCGGCGTGCGCGCGCAACACCGGCCACAGCTCGTCCTGCCCGAGGTAACCGTTCGCGACGAGCGCGGCGCCCGCGTGACGTCCGAACGCCGGCAATTTCCCTGCGAGCCGCGGCACCAGGTCGCGATCGAGATCGCCGCGCGCAGAGAGGAACGCGACGAGCGACTCCACCGGCGCGCTCGATCCCGCGGTCACCACGTCGCCGTCGTGCAGCACCACTCGCCGCTGATCGTCGCCGCTCGTGAGCAGCAGCGCGCCCGACACGCGGCTCGCGATCGCGCGGCCCAGCGCCTTCGGCGCGTCGCCCGGCTGCAGCACCGCGGGCGACGCCTCCGTCCTCGCGACGGCGATGCGGTTCTTCGGCAGCTCGCCGCTGTCGGTCGCCGCGGGCGACACCATCTTCATCGTGGGCCACTTCGCGGCGCCTTCGTGCGCGGGCGCCGTCACGATCCGTCCCGTCGGCGGCCGCTCCGCCATCGCCGCGCGCTCCGCCGCGAGCCCGCGCTCCAGGAGCCCACGATCCGCCGTGGAGACGCGCTCGCCGGTGCCTCGATCGCGCTCGTGGAGTCCGCGCTCGCCGGTGCCTCGATCGCGCTCGTGGAGGCGCTCGCCGGTGCCTCGATCGCGCTCGTGGAGGCGCTCGCCGGTGCCGTCGCGATCCGTCGAGCCGACCGAGCTTCGCTCCGGACGGCGCATCGAAGCGCGGTCGAACGGCGCCTCGCGCATCGACATCGCGTCGCGTGGAGAGATCGCCTCGCGCATCGACATCGCGTCCCGCGGCGGCGGGTCTCGCATCGACATCGCGTCCCGCGGCGGCGCGTCCCGCATCGACATCGCATCGCGCGACGGAGCCTCCCGCATCGGCATCGCGTCGCGCGGAGAGATCGCGTCGCGCGGAGAGATCGCGTCGCGCGGAGAGATCGCGTCGCGCTGCGACATCACCTCCGACGTGATGCCTCGGGCCGGCGGCATCGACGACGAGCGGCCTCCGATCGACGTCACGTGGTCCGGCGGCACGCTGCCCGCGCCCGTCCGCGACGACGACGTGTCCATGTACGGCTCGCTCGGCCGCATCGGCGGAGCGTCGTCGCGCGGGCTCACGCTCGGCGGCGGCCCCTCGCGATCGCGCCGGCCGTCGCTGCGCGTCGACCCCGTGGACGCGCGCGGATCCGCCGCGGCGTGGCGCGCGCCGTCGGGGTGGAGATCGCGCGGCACGCTCGACGCCTTGCGCGGCAACGGCTGCTCCAGATCGTCGTCCTGCCCGGACGCCGTCGCCATCGGTCCGTCGAGCGTCGCGGGCCGATCGGCGCCGGTGCCGACGACGGCGCTCCCCTGCGCGACGCCCGTGCCGATCTCTTCTTCCTCGTTCTCGAGCGGCTCCCCGAGCAGCGCCAGCACGTCGGACGGGACCGGCACGTCGGCCACGTCTTCATCCATCTCACCGGGGCGCGACTCCACGTCGCCGCGCCCGTCGAGGCGCTCTTCGGCGGCGCGCAGCAGATCCATGAGGTCCTGCCCCATCGCCGCGCGCGCCGCTCCGCCTTCGAACGCGACCGGCAAGAGCGCGTCGATGTCGCCCACGTCGGCCGCGAGCGTCTCCTCGGCCTGCGCGTCCACGTCCACCGGAGGGCGCGCGGTCTGCGGCGGATCGTGCGGCGGCGCGAGCCTGTGAACCGGCTCGGGCTCCGCTCTGTCCTGGGTGGGGTTCAAAACAGGCCCCGTCTCCTTTTCGCGTTTTTCTGCCCGGCGTCAACGCGCGCACGACGTCGTCACGAGGGTTCGCGGCCGTGCTATCCCTGTCGCCGTGACGTCCCTCGGCACGTACAACGAGATCGGCCTCGTGGTGCTCCTCTCGATCCTCATCGTGGTGGCCACCAAGATCGGCGCGATCGGCCAGGCGATCGGCGGCTACTTCGACAAGAAGCCCTGAAGAGAGCGCCTGTCACGCGAGGTCGCTAGAACCGAGACACGATCTCCAGCTTGGCCCCTTCGAACGCGGGGAACTGCCTGCACACCCCGGAGACGCAGCGGATCGCGGCGCGGCGCTGGCCGACGAACACGCCCACCGAGTTGAAGATCTGGCCCCAGATACCGTCGCTCGGCAGCGCCCGGAACGTCAGCCCTCCGTTGAAATAGTGGCAGAGCTCGCCGTCCTTTTGATCGCGCGAGCAGCCCGGCTGGCTCGTGTACTCGTATCCGAACACGCCCGTGAGCCGCGGCGCCCACTGGAGAGCGAGGTAGTTCTCGCCCTCCCACCACGGATCGTTGAAGCGCTCCGGCAAGTGGCGATGACGATGGAACCCCTGCGATTGAAGGGAGAACGCGCCCGTGAGGTGCTTCACCACGTCGTAGCGGACGTACGTCTCTCGATAGAACGTGTTGCCGTGATCCGCGGCCCACACCTCGGTCGGCTGCGCCACGTCGGAGTTGCGCGCGCCGAGCGTCACCTTCGCGTAGCTCTTCTCTTTCTCGAAGCTGAATTCGCCGCCCGTCGCGACGTCCCACGTGTTTGTCTGGATGTCGCGCCGCTCCTCGCACGTGGGGTTCTCCGCGTACTCCGACCAGCTCTGGTAATACCCCGACCACACGAACACCGACGCTTGCCGGCTGAACCGATACTGGAGGTTGGCGCGACCGCCCGTGTTGCACACGTTCGGCGAGCCCAGCGGCTCCACGTAGATCGGCTCCGCCGTCGGAGGCGAGCTGTACGAGAGCACCGAGAACTCCGGCCCCGAGAAGCCCGGAGGCGTGGTGTTCACGTTCGCGAGCAGGCCGAAGAAGCGCCGATAATGCTTCCCTTCCAGGCCGATCGACAGCGCGTCGATGCGCACGTTGGCGTTCGCGTACACCGCGTATCCGTTGATGTCGGGGGCGCGCGAGGGGCTCTTCGCGTCCGCTTGCACGTAGTACGTGCCGTCCGTGAGCTGCTGTCCCGCGGCCTCCACGTAGAGATCGGCGTACTTGCTGAGCTGCGGGAACATCAGAGATCCGCTGTAGGTGCGGACCTGCGCGTGCGAGATCACCGGCGTGTTCGGGTCCAGCACCGGGTTCGAGAACTGGCACGCGTTCTGGGCCTCCGCGTTACCGTTCGCGGCCTCGTAGCACTTCTTGTAGCCGAGGCTGTGATCCTCCCGCAGGAGGATGGACACGTTCGCCGCGGCCTGCACCAGCGTGTGCCCGCCTTCGAGGCGACCGCCGAACACCGTGTCGCTCATGAAGTTGGGGCGCGTCCCCTCGAGCGCCATCAGCTTGCCAGTCGTAGGGTCGAATTGCTGGAGCTTCTGCGGGCCCGGAAAGCCGAAGAACAAGGGTGACGTCGACGCCGCCACGACGCGGCCCGTCGCCTCGTCCACGCGCTGCGGGTTGGTCTGTCCGGCGAGCAGCGTGCCGCCGATGCGGAAGTTGCCGATCGACTTCGAAGCCTGGATCTTGCCGCCGCGGATCGTGGTGTCGATCGCGAGCTCGTCCACCTTGCGGACGCTCAGCACGAGCCCGCGCCCGAGCTGCGCATAGAAGTCGCCGGCCGTGATCTCCAGCCCCGGCTGCTGGTACGTGAGCGACAGCTTGGCCGGGTAGAGCCCCGGTCGATAGCGGGTGTTGAGCTCTCTCAGATATTGATTGGCGCGGTCGATGATCGCGTTGGAGTCGGCGGTCTCTCCGCGGGCCTTGAGCTCGTCGATCGTGTAGCGCGCGACGTTCGACGGAGACACGGTGTTCGCGTAGGCCTGCCCGTCGAGCCGCACGTTGAGCCGGAAGCGCCAATATCCGATCTGGATGTTGAAGCGATCGACGTAGTCCAGATAGTCGTCGTCGACTCGGTCCTTCGGATCCGCCTTGCGGAGCTTGTCGGAGAAGTCGTTTCGGTTGTCGAAGTGGTAGCTCGTGATCGCGGTGTTGGTGATATCCGCGGTGAGCGGCTTGCCGCCGAGATCCTTGAACTCGATGGCGCCCGCGGCGGTGGACGCGAGGCCGGAGGCGAGCGCGATCGGGAGGGCGAGCAGGCGAATCGGACGGCGCACGGCCGCCCTCTTAACACGGCTGCCCGCCGGACGGTTCGGTCGCAGAGGCCTTTACTTGGCGAGGGCCTTCTCGACCGCGGAGGTGATCTGCGCCTCCGAGCCGGGCTGGTATCCGGCGCGCTTCCACGCGACGGAGCCGTCCTTTCCGACGACCACGGAGAACGGCATCTCGCGCTTCGGGTTGTATTGGGCGACGACCGTCGTCTCCTCGTCGAGCAGGACCGGGAAGATCATCTCCTTGTCGTGCACGATGGTGGAGACCTGCGCGCGCGACTCCGGCCCATCCAGCGACACCGCGAGGACGACGAGGCCTTTGTCCTTGTTGGCTTTGTACAGATCGACGAGGTGCGGCATCTCCGCGAGGCACGGATCGCAGGTCGTCGACCAGAAGTCGATGAGCACCACCTTGCCTTTGAAGTCGGAGAGGTGGACCGTCGACCCGTCGAGCGCAGGCAGCGTGAAATCCGGCGCGGAGCCGCCGCCGCTCTCACCGGAGCCGGCTTGATCCGGCGTCTTCACCTCGGCCGTGCCTTCGCCCGTCGCGCCGGAGCAGCCCGCGATCGTGAGCGCGAGCGCGCCGGAGAGGGCCGCGCCGAAGAGGACGCGCAGGGCGCCGCCGCCCGCTCGGAAGAGAGGAGTTGTCATGTGCTAGCTCGTGAGGTTTGGGGGTGGAGAGAGGCAGTCTGGAGAGCGTGAGTGAGGGCGCCGAAGCGACTCACCGTATCAGAGCGTGCCGGCGAGCACCTTCTCGTAGGTCTTCCAGAAGCTGGATCCCGGCTCGGGCGCGCCCGCGATGACCTCGACGATGCGCATCGTCGACGTGTCGATGATCATGTTCGCGGGGAAGGCGTCCTGATCGAAGAGGGCGCTCAGCTTGTAGGTCGGATCGATCGTCGCCGGGTAGTCGACCTTGTACTTCGTCGTCCAGTTGAAGAGCGACTTCGTCGTGGCCGCCTTGCCGGGCGTCGGGCCGTCGGCGAGCTGCAGGAGGATCTCACCGCCCTGCGGCTTGTACTTGTTGTAGAGGCCCGGCAGGATGCTCTGCGCCTCGTAGTTGCAGGGGCCGCACCACACGGAGGCCACGTCGATCTCGAGCGCCTTCGGCTTCAGGTTGCCCTCTCCCATGACGGAGCCGGCGTCGTACTTGCCGTCCTTCGTGGGGTTGTAGAAATCGGCCAGCTCGATCGGCTGCAGGAGCTGGTTCGCGAGGAGCGAGTTCGCATAGCCGACGAACTTGTAGTTCGCGATGATCGAGCCCTTGCTGACGCCGTAGGGGCCTTCCGGATAGGCCTTCGCGCCGGCCGGCTGCTGGCCCGTCCCCTCGGGGAAAGCAGGCGCGACGGAGCCGCTGCCGTCTTCGGTATCGGACGTTCCGGTGCAGCCGGTGAGGGCCAGTGTCCCGACGATGATGCCAGTGATGGCGAAGACGAAGTGGCGCATGTTCTCTCCTCGTGCCGCGACCAGGCCAGACCGCGATCGATTGACCTCGAATTGTTCGGGAGGGGTGAGAGCGCGTCAAGGAGCAAATGGTTTTCAGCCGAAAGGGAACTTTGGTAGGTCCCATCGATATGGATCATCCGCCCTCTCTTCGCCTTGTTGGTGACGCCACGGCCCTTCGTACCGACGACCGCGCAGCTCGACACGCCGCCTCGGGTCGGCTCTCGACGGCGTCGCGCTTCGTCTCCCGCGCGCTCGCGGCGATCGTCGTCGTGGGCGCGGCGATGCTCGCGGGCGCGTGCGGCGGCAGCGGAAGCGGCGGGAGCGGCGGAGGAGGCGGCGGCACCACCACCGGCACCGGCGACTGCAAGGGCGGCGTGATCGTCAACGGTGTATGCGAGGGCAAGTGCGATGCGTCGAAGTGCCTCGCGGACAACGTCTGCGTGGGCAACCGCTGCGTCCTCAAGTGCGACTCGCACCGTGACTGCTTCGCCGACGGTTCGCAGTCGTGTCTCCCCGCGAAGGACGACGAGACGGGCGCCGACGTGACCGTGTGTCAGTCGAGCGGCAAGCCGGCGGGCCTCGGCGTGCCGTGCCCCGTCGGCGGGGAGTGCGCGGCCTGGCTCGCGTGCCCCGACAACGGGATCTGCTTCTCGTTCCAGTGCGCGGGCGATCCCGCGGCGTGCGTCGCCGACGCCGACGCCTGCAAGGGCGTGGACAACTGCACTGTCGGCAAATGCCCCGACGGCTCCGCGTGCCGCGTGGACTGCGCGCAGAACTGCCACGAGTGGCTGAGCTGCAACACCAAGGGTGAGGGCGACGCGGACGCCTACTGCACGACCTTCGACTGCAACGCGGACGCCGACTGCGCCTCCGGCTATTACTGCGGCATCGTCCGCGATCCGCACGAGGTCTGCGGCTCCAGCCCGAAGAAGGGCGACAACGGCTTCTGCGGCTCCACGGGCGATCCGTGCATCTCCGTGCCCGAGGCCGGCACCACGCGCTTCGAGGGCTCGCTGTGCATGCTCCGCAAGCAGTGCCTCCGCCGCGGCCCCGGCGCGCCGTGCGCGACCGACGTCGACTGCTCGTACTTCGATTCGCTCGCGTGCGTCGCGTTCGGCGGAGAGAACCGCTGCGCTCCGAAGTGCGGCAACGACGCCGACTGCGCGAAGGACTCCGCGTGCGATCCGACCCTGAAGGCGTGCGTGCCCCGGTACGGCGCGTGGAAGGGAAACCCGCCCGGCTTCTGCACCCCGTGCATGAACGACGAGGACTGCGGCTCGAACGGCTCCACCTTCGGCTGCGCGGATCTCTCCGGCGGCATGCGCGCGTGCTTCGACGAGGCCTTCCCCGACACCTGCACGACGAACGCCGACTGCCCCAAGTCGCCGAGCGGCAAGAGCGGCACGTGCCTCGACGAGAACTTCGGCCTCGCGCCGGGCGACTCGAACTACCACCGCTGCTACCTCCCCATCAGCCTCAGCGACAACAAGACGAGCTGCTGGTGAGCCACCGCGCGGTCGCTCCGGACGACGTCGATCGGACGTTGTCCGGCCGCGCCGCGTGATCCGTTTCGCGGCCGTCGAAGCTCATTTACGACGTGCCGCGCACGCAGCGCCCTCGGCCTCGATGTGCTTGAGTGCATGCACCCGTTCATCCCCAAGGAGATGCTTCAAATGAAGAGGAAGATGTTGCTTCGCCTCGCCGCCGTCCCGTTCCTCGCCGCGATGGGGGCGATCCCCTCCGTCTCCGGGTGCGGTGTCATCGCGGACGCTGCCTGTCCCGATTTCAACGCCAACGCGAGCTTCGGCGCGAACCTCGACATCGACGCCGACGTGAAGACCTTCATGCAGGCCGCCGGCAACTTCCAGATCCTCGGCGATCAGATGGCGAAGGACGTCGGCGACGCGTGCGTGAAGATCGCGACCGCCGCCGGCGGCGACCAGACGAAGTGGGCCGGCACCGAGGGCGCCGACTACGTCAACGCCGCCTGCGCGGAGGCCGACGCCTCGCTGAAGAAGGCGCTCGCGGGCGCGACGATCGAGTTCTACGCGACGCCCGGCGTGTGCCAGGTGGACCTCAAGGTCACGGCCGACTGCAACGCGTCGTGCGACGTCTCCGGCAAGTGCACGCCGGCCCAGCTCGAAGCGAAGTGCGAGCCCGGCAAGCTCGCCGGCTCGTGCAGCGGAGAGTGCACCGGCTCGTGCTCCGCGACGGCCGGATCGATCGACTGCGCGGGCGCGTGCGACGCGCGCTGCACCGGCACCTGCTCGGGCACGTGCGTCGGCCGATGCGACAGCAACGACACGGGCGCGGCCGGCACGCAGTGCGCGGGCCAGTGCGACGGCTCGTGCTCGGCCGCGTGCACCGGCAAGTGCAGCGGCGCGTGCGAGGTGACGGACCCGATGGCGAGCTGTCAGGGCACGTGCCACGGCGAGTGCTCGGTCGAGTTCACGGCGCCTCACTGCGAGGGCAAGCTCACCCCGCCCGAGTGCGACATCGACGCGCAGTGCCGCGCCAACTGCGAGGCGAGCGCGACGGCCAAGGCCGAGTGCAGCCCGCCGACCATCACGTACGGCCTCAGCAGCCCGAGCGGCGCGGACCTCACGGCGATCGCCGCCGCGATCGAAGAGACGCTCCCGGTGCTCGTGGTCAACTCGATCGAGCGCGGTCAGGGCCTCGTCGACGCGGCCGACGCGCTCGTGACGTCGGGCAACGCGATCGCGAACAAGGCGGACCTCGCCGCGGACGCCGCCGCCTGCGCGACCGTGGCCGCGGGCGCGGCGCTCGTGGCCGCCGCCAACATCAAGGCGTCGGTGAGCTTCAGCATCCAGGTCTCCGCGACCGCGACCGTCTCCGGCAACTGAGCGAGCCCCTCGCCCGATTGACGAACTGACCTCCCGGGCCTAGGGAGTTGCACCCCATGGCCCTCTCCCTCGAAATCGTCCAGCGCGCCGCCTCCTCCGTCCAAGAGCCCGAGCTCGGTCGCTCGCTCAGCGAGGCCGGCATGGTGCGCGAGATCGCCGTCGACGGCGCCGCCGTCACGCTCACGATCGATCTCACGACGCCGGCCTGCCCCTACAAATCGAAGATCGAGTCCGACGTGCGCGCGGCGCTGAAGAGCGCGGGCGCGACGGAGGTGACGATCCGCTGGGGCGTCCTCATGACGTCGCGCAACATCCTCTCGGACGACCCGTGCCCCTCCGTGAAGAACATCGTCCTCGTGATGAGCGGCAAGGGCGGCGTCGGCAAGAGCACCTGCGCGGCGAACCTCGCGGTCGCGCTGCAGCGTCAAGGCGCGAAGGTCGGCCTCCTCGACGCGGACATGTACGGCCCCAGCGTCCCGACGATGTTCGGCGTGATGGGCCGCCCCACGTCCGCCGACGGCCAGAAGTTCCTCCCGCTGGAGCGCTTCGGCATCAAGCTCATGAGCATCGGCTTCCTGCTCGAAGATCCGAAGAGCGCCGTCGTGTGGCGCGGCCCCATGATCCAGGGCGCGCTGATGCAGTTCTTGAAGGACGTGGACTGGGGCCCGCTCGACTACCTCGTCCTCGATCTCCCGCCCGGCACCGGCGACATCGCGCTCACGATCTCGCAGAAGGTCCGCACGACCGGCGCGGTGATCATCACGACGCCGCAGGAGGTCGCGCTGCAGGACGTCTACAAGTCCGTCAGCATGGCGCAGAAGGTCGGCATCCCGATCCTCGGTGTGATCGAGAACGAGAGCTATTTCATCTGCGACGGCTGCGACAAGCGCCACGAGATCTTCGGCAGCGGCGGCGGCGAGAAGGTCGCGGCGATGGCGGAGGCCCCGCTCCTCGGCCAGATCCCGCTGGAGCCGGGCGTCCGCGAGTGGGGCGACGCCGGCACCCCCGTGACGCAGGCCGCCCCCGAAAGCGCGGTGGGTCGCGCCTTCATGGAGGTGGCCGCGGCCCTCGCGGGCAAGATCAGCGTCCACAACCTCGGCCGGGAGGGCACGCTCCGCATCGATCGCAGCGGCGGCGTGAACCGACACCTCCCGATCATGCGCTGAAAACCCTGCTTGAACGCGCGTTGACGGCCCGGTTTCAGGATTCGCCAGATCGCACGCGAAAGGCACTGGTTTTGCGCGACGCGGGTCGGCTAGGATGCGCGCCACCGCTGACGTGGCGTAACGGCCCGCATGCGAGGCGCGGATGAGCCAAGAAAACGTGACATCACCCGAACAGGGCGCGGACCTGCATTCGCAAGAGCCTGCCCAATCGACGACCAGCGCACCTTCCACCGAAGCGGCGCCGGCCGAGAGCAAGAACCCCTCGTCGGAAGAGGCGAACGGCAACGCTGCTGACGCAGCGGAGGTCGCAGCCCCCGCCAAGAGCGAACCGTCGGAGTCGGCCCCGGAAGCGGCCGCCCACGACGACGAGCCCGAGAGCGACAACATCGGCAACCGCAAGCGCGCCGATGATCTGCCCGACGACATCGGCAACCGCCCCGGCGCGAACGCCGCGGCCCCTGCGCACGGCGGAGAGCCGGGCACGGGCAAGAAGCGTCGCCGCCGCCGCAAGAAGGGCCACAAGCCCGAAGGCGAAGGAGCCGCCGCCGGAGCCGAGAACGCTGGAGCCGAGAACGCTGGAGGCGAGCACGCCGAAGGCGAAGGCCACGAAGGCGAAGAGGGCGAGCACGAAGGCGAAGAGGGCGAGCACGAGGCCCACGCGGAAGGCGAGGGCGGCGAAGGCAAGTCCAAGAAGCCTCGCGGCGACAAGGGCCCCCCGCGCGAGCGCCCCGCGTTCGGCGTCGGGGAAGAGGTCTTCGGCCGCGTGTGCAAGGTCACCGAGCACGCCGTCTGGGTCGACATCGCCGGCAAGGCGGTGGGCCTCTTCGATCGCCGTGAGCTGCAGCACACGGACGCTCCGGTGGAAGAGGGCGATCAGTTCATCGCGACCGTCGCGTCCTCGGGCGTGCGCGGCGGCATGCTGATGCTCTCGCAGACGATGCCCGAGCTCGACAAGCTCCGCGAGCGCCTCGAAGGAGCGCAGAAGAGCGGCGAGCACGTCGAGGGCTTCGTCACCGGCGCCGTGAAGGGCGGCCTCGAGGTCGATCTCGGCGGCCTCCGCGCGTTCGCGCCCGCGTCCCACGTGGACCTCAAGCACGGCGCGGATCTCACGCCGTACGTCGGTCAGCGCTTCGAGTGGGTGGTCACCACCTACGCGAAGAAGGGCCGCGACATCGTCGTCTCGCGGAAGAAGTTCCTCGAGGAGGAGACGAAGAAGCACCGCGCGGAGTCGCTCAGCAAGCTCGCCCCCGGCACGATCCACAAGGGCATCGTGCGCAAGGTGGTGGCGTGGGGCGTGTTCGTCGCGCTGCCCGACGCGGACAACGTCGAGGGCCTGGTCCACCTCACGGAGGCGAGCCACGATCGCGGAGCGAAGCTGCAAGACCTGTTCAAGCAGGGCTCCGAGATCGACGTGAAGGTCCTCCGCGTCGACGACAAGGGCAAGCTGTGGCTGAGCCGCAAGGGCGCGGTCGCGGACCCGTGGGACGCGGTGAAGGAGAAGTACGCGGTCGGCTCTCGCCACAAGGCGAAGGTCGCGCGCCTGCAGCCCTTCGGCGCCTTCATGGAGCTGGAGCCGGGCCTCGACGGCCTGATCCACACGGCGGATCTCTCCTTGAAGCCGATCGATCACCCGGAAGAGGTGGTGAAGGTCGGCGACGAGATGGACGTCGTCGTGGCGAGCTGCGACAGCGCGGGCAAGCGCATCGGCCTGCACCCGGCCCTCGCGGACGAGAACGAGCCGAAGCAGAAGGTCGCGCAGTACAAGGTCGTCCAGTGCGAGATCTCGCAGGCCGTCGAAGGCGGCCTCGTGGTGCGCATCCTCGGCGTCAGCGGTCGTCACGCGCGCGCCTTCATCCCCGCGGGCCACACCGGCACGCCGCGCGGCACGGATCTCCGCAAGGAGTTCCCGCCGGGCACCAAGCTCGAAGCGAAGGTCCTCGAGGTCGACCCGCGCCGCGGCGAAGCGAAGCTCTCGATCCGCGCCGTCAAGGAAGACGTCGAGAAGCAGGCCTACCAGCAGTACCGCGCCGGCGTCGCGAAGGAAGCCAAGTTCGGCACCTTCGGCGACCTTCTCCGCAAAGCCGGCGCCGACAAAGCCAAGTAACGAATCCCCTACAATTCAAGGCAGGAGGGGGGATGCCCCCCTCCGGTCGTGCTCGTCGCTCCGCGCCTCCGCGCGCCCTGTCCCCCCAAGCGTCGTGCTCGTCGCTCCGCGCCTGCGCGCGCCGCGGGTGGCCCGCGTCTCACTCGCGCCCGAGCGCCGTCACCGGATCCATTCGAGCCGCGCGCCGCGCCGGAAAGAACCCGAACACGAGCCCGATCGTCGTGCTGACGCCGAGCGCGAGCGCGAGCGACGTTGGCTCCAGCTTCATCGGCCACCCGAGCGCCGCGCCGAACCCCAAGATCATCAAGTACCCGAGCGTCGATCCCACGATCCCGCCCAGCGTCGCGAGCGCGAGCGCCTCCATCAAGAACTGCACGAGGATGTCCATCTCGCGCGCGCCGATGGCCATGCGGATCCCGATCTCGCGCGTCCGCTCCGTCACGCTGACGAGCATGATGTTCATGACGCCGATGCCGCCGACGACGAGCGAGATCGTCGCGATGCCGATGAGCAGCGCCGACAGCGCGCCGAAGATCGCGTCCTGCATCTGACGGAACTCCGCCTGGCTGCGGACCATGAAGTCGTCCTCGTCCTTGTCGCCGATGCGGTGCCGATCGCGCAGGATCGCCTCCGCCTGCTTCTTCGCGCGCTCCGTCGTCTCCTCGCTGGTCGCGCTCATCAGGATCGCGTGCGTGTCGCCGCGACGCGTGACGAGGATGTGCGACGAGATCGTCGTGATCGGCATGAGGACGATCTCGTCCTGGCTCTGCCCGAACGGCGAGGGCCCCTTCTCTTCGAGCACGCCGAGCACGCGGTACGGGTGCTGCCCGATGCGCACCATGCGCCCGACCGGATCCGACGACCCGAACAGCTCGCGCGCCGTCTCGGTGCCGATGACGATCACCTTCTCTCCGAGCGCCTCGCTCGCGGCCGTCCACACCTCGCCGCGCGCCGTCTTCCAGTTGCGGATCTCGAAGTACGAGAGCCGCGCCCCGATGATCGAGGCCTTCGCGTTCTGCCCCTCGTAGATCACGGTGCCGCTCGCGCGCAGGAACGGCGTCGCGGCCTTGATGCTCGTCGACTCCCGCACGAGCGCCTCCGCGTCGAATTCGCTGAGCCGCGACCCGCTCTGCAGCGACCGCACGCCCGACGCGCGCGCCGACCGCGGGAAGATGATCAGCGCGTTCGAGCCGAGCCCCGAGATCTGATCGTTGATCGAAGAGCGCGCCCCCGACGCGAGCGCCGTCACCGTCACCACCGCCGCGACGCCGATCGTGATCCCGAGGATCGTGAGCGCCGCGCGCAGCTTGTTGCGCATCACCGCGCGCACCGCGATCGCGACCCCCGACATGAACCGGAGCAGCGTCGCCTTCACTCGTTCCTCAGCGCGACGATCGGATCGAGCCGCGCCGCCCTCCGCGCCGGGAAGAAACCGAACACCACGCCGATCCCGCCGCTCGTCCCGATCGCCGCGACCACCGCCCCGAGCGGCAGCTCCATCTGCCACCCGAGCGCCTTCGTCAGCACGTTGATGAGCGCGAGCCCGATCGCGAGCCCGAGCACGCCGCCCATGAGCGACAGCACCACGGCCTCCACGAGGAACTGCACGAGGATGTCGCCCTCGGCCGCGCCGATCGCCATGCGGATCCCGATCTCGCGCGTCCGCTCCGTCACGCTCACGAGCATGATGTTCATGACGCCGATCCCGCCGACCAGCAGAGACACCGCCGCGATCGACGAGAGGAGCACCTGCAAGCTGTCGAAGATCTGCTCCTGCGATTTCCGGAACTCCGCCTGCGTGCGGATCACGAAGTCGGGCTCGTCGTCCGGATCGATGTGGTGCCGCTGCCTCAAGATCTGCTCGATCTGCTGCACCGCGCGGTCGACGGTGCGCTCGTCCGTCGCGGACGCCATGAGCTGCTGCACGCGCCCCGGGGCCGTCGGCAGCACGCGCGCCCGGAAGCTCCCGATCGGCATCAAGATGCGATCGTCCTGATCCTCGCCGAACGGCGACTGCCCCTTCTTCGCGAGCAGCCCCACGATCCGGTACGGGTACCGCCCGATGCGCACGTACTGCCCGATCGGATCGCGCCCCTCGAACAGGTTCTCGCGCACGGTGTCGCCGATCACGCACACCTTCGCCTTGAGCAGCTCGTCCGTGTCGCTCCACGCTTGCCCCGCTACGAGCTTGAAATCGCGCACGCGCAGGTACGACAGCGTGGTGCCCATGATCTGCGTCGCGGCGTTGCGCTCGTCCGCGACGACCTGCGCCGACAGCGACGAGAACGGCGTCACGTCCGCGACGCTGAGCGCCTCCTTCAAGATCGCCGCGCCGTCCGCCTCCGTGAGCCGCGCCGACTGGCTCTGCTTCGCGCCGGACGCGTTCGTCGCCTGCGGCCAGATGTAGATGATGTTCGCGCCGAGCGTGGAGATCTCCCCGAGCACCTTCTGCCGCACCCCGGTCCCGAGCGCGACGACGATCACCACCGCCGCGACGCCGATCAAGATCCCGAGCACCGTGAGCGCCGACCGCAGCTTCGATCGCAGGATCGCGCGCATCGCCAAGCGGATCGCGGCGAACAGCGTCTTCACTCGGCCACCCCGCAGATCGCTGCGAACAGCGTCCCCACTGCGTCACCACGGATCGCTGCGAGGGTCGTCTTCACTGCGTCACCACGGCGCCTTCGCCTTCGACGGGGAGCTCCGCGAGCGCCGCGAGCGCGTCCAGCGGCCGCGGGTTGCGCGTGTCCGATTTCACGCGACCGTCGCGCATCTGCACCACGCGGCTCGCGCACGCCGCGATGTCCGGCTCGTGCGTGACGAGGCAGATCGTGATCCCGGCCGTGCGATTCAGCTCCTGCAAGAGCCCCAGCACCTCCAGGCTCGTGCGCGTGTCGAGGTTGCCGGTCGGCTCGTCCGCCAGCAAGAGCGGCGGCTCCGTCACGAGCGCCCGCGCGATCGCGACGCGCTGCTGCTGCCCGCCCGAGAGCTGGTTCGGCGTGTGATGGAGCCGGTCCGCGAGGTTCACCTGCGACAGCGCCTTGAGCGCCCGCTTGTGCCGCTCGCCCGCGCTGACGCCGCGGTACACGAGCGGCAGCTCCACGTTCTCCAGCGCCGTCGTGCGAGGCAGCAGATTGAACCCCTGGAACACGAACCCGATGAGCCGGTTGCGCACGATCGCGCGCGCGTCGTTGCTCCGCTCCGTCACGTCGATCCCGTCGAGCAGATACCGCCCGCGCGTCGGCCGATCGAGGCACCCGATGATGTTCATCATCGTGCTCTTGCCGGAGCCGCTCTGCCCCACGATCGCGACGAAATCGCCGCGCTCGATCACGAGGTCGACGCTCTTCAGCGCGTGCACGACCACCGCCTCCGTCGCGTAGTCCTTCCCGACGCCGAGGAGCTGGATGATCGGATCCGACAGATCGCTCATCGCCTTCTCCGATCGGTCAGAACATGCGCCCGCGCGTCGATTTCGGCTTCGAGGCCTCGTCGGTCTCGTCCGTCACCACCGTCGCGTCGCCGAGGTCCGTCTTGAGCACGGTGTTGATGCCGTCCGTGATCCCGACGTCGACGACGCGCGGCTCGATCTTCTCGTCGCCGGGCTTCGGATCGACGAGCACGTGCACGCGCGCCTGACCAGGTTGAAGCGGCGGAAGCGGCTCCTGCGGCAGCTTCTTCCCGTCCTTGTCGACCGGCGGCGAAGGCTTGAACCGAAGCGCCGCGTTCGCGATCCGCGTGACGCCCTTCGCCTCCGCCGATCGGATCGTCACGGTGGCGGTCATGCCGGGCCGCAGCTTGAGATCGGGGTTGTCGACCTCGACGACCGCCGCGTACGTCACGACCCCGGAGACGTTCGTCGGGCTGTACCGCACCTGCGCCACGGTGCCGTGGAACTTCTCGCCGGGGAACGCGTCGACGGAGACCTCCGCGTCCATCTTCTCCTTGAGCCGCCCCACGTCGGCCTCGTCGATGTCCGCGAGCACGCGCATGTGCCGGAGGTCCTGCGCGATCACGAAGAGCACCGGCGCCTGGAAGCTCGCGGCGACGGTCTGCCCCGGATCGATCGCGCGGTTGATCACGACGCCGTCGATGGGCGAGTAGATCTTCGTGTACGCGAGGTTCGTCTTCGTCGATCGCACCTGCGCGGAGAGCGACGCCGTCTGCGCCTTCGCCGCGGCCACGTCCGCGACCGCCACGTCGTACCCGCCCTGCGCCGTGTCGACGTCCGCCTGCGTGCCGACGCCCTCCTGAAACAGCTTCTTCGCGCGCTCCAGCCGCACGCGCGCCGTCGTCAGGTTCGCGTCCGCGCGGGCCTCCTGCGCGCGCGAGGCCGCCACCTGCGCCGACGTGGAGTCCGCCTGCGCGTAGAGCAGCGTCGGATCGATCTCCGCGAGCACGTCGCCCGCCTTCACGACGCTGTTGAAGTCGACGAACACCTTCGTGACACGCCCGGAGACCTGCGCGCCGACCTGCACCTCGGTGAGCGGCTTCACCTGTCCGGTCGACTGCACCGTCTCGAAGACGTCGCCCTTCGAGGTCTTCGCGGTGATGTACTTCGATGGCGGTGGAGGCGCGGTCTTCGAGCGCCACGCGACCACCCCGGCGATGACCGCCGCGATCGCGATCACGACGCCGAGGCGCTTCAGCCATTTGCGGCCCTCCAGCCCGCTCAGCTCTTTTTCGAGGGCCTTCGGTGGGCGCGCCGCACCGGGCTGCGTGGCTGGGCCGGACGTCCTCGGCGCCGGAGCCATCTCCACCCCGGCGGACGCGTTCGAGTCGCTCATCGGCCGGCGTCCATAGCACGGCGACCTCCGCGGAGAGCCCCGGCCCGCGGCGGACTTTGCACGACTTCACACGAAAGCGCCGCCGCTCGGCACCCCTGCTTGAACCCCTCGACGTACCGTGGCAAACCCCGCCGCGTGGATTCCAAAGTCGAAGCGCTGCGCGTCGGTCCTGACACCCTGGTGAAGCTCACGTACGTCCTCTTCGATCAGGACGGAAACGTCGCGGGGGAGGCGAGCGCGGAGGATCCGCTCACGTATGTGCACGGCTACGCCCAGATCGTCCCCGGCCTCGAAAAAGGCGTCGTCGGCCTCGCGAAGGGCGACCGCCGCGAGCTGATCGTCGACCCGGAGGAGGCCTTCGGCGATCCGGACGACAAGGCCGTGCTGGAGCTGGATCGCGCGGATCTCCCCGAGCAGGGCCGCACGCTCAACGTCGGCGACGAGCTCATCGCGGAGGACGACGAAGACGATCAGCTCCTCATGCGCGTGGTGGAGCTGCGCAAGGACACCGTCGTCGTCGACACGAACCACCCGCTCGCCGGCCAGACGGTGCGCTTCGAGGTGCAGGTGGCGGACGTCCGCACCGCGACCGAAGAGGAGATCGCCGAGGCCGAAGCCGAGCTCGAGGCCCGCGCCGAGATGATGTGCTGCGGCGAAGAGGATCACGATCACGACCATGATCACGATCACGCGAGCTGCGGCCACGACCACTCGCACGATCACGAGCACGCGCACGGCGACATCCACGTCCCCGTGGATCAGCTGAAGAAGAAGCTCCCCAACTGACGGCGCCCCGCGCGCCCCCCGCCACCGAGAGACAAACGCCCCATGAACAAGCCCAAGGTCCCCGACTACTACTTCGACATCCGCGTGCGTGAGCGCCTCGTCGCCGGCGGCACGCTCGATCCCGAGGTGCTGAAGCAGCACGTCGCCGAGCTGCCCGATCTCGAGGCGCAGGCCGAGTCGATCGGCATCGACCAGCCCGCTCTCAACCCGCGCGACGGCGAGTGATCCCATGAGCACGGGGAAGACCGAAGCCGAGCTGCCGAAGCTCGATTTCACGACGTTCGTGGTATCGCTCCGGCAGTCGGCGTCCGTTCACCTCGGAGACGCCCCAGGGCCCGACGGCCTCGCCGAGCGCGATCTCGAGCTCGCGTACCAGGACATCGAGCTGCTCGCCCTGCTTCAAGAGAAGACGAAGGGCAACCTCACCGGTGAAGAGGAGCGCATCCTCGACGAGGCGATCGACGAGATGCGCGAGCGGTTCGAGGAGGTCTCGAAGGGGTGACGATCGTGCGCGCCTTCCGGAACGCATCCCCGCATCGCGCGCGGCTCTCTCCCGGCCCAGAGCCTGCGGGCCGTCGCGCGTCGCGCTCCCTGTCCAGCCGCCTCACGCTCCCGTGGAGCCTCCTCGTCGCGCTCGCGGCGCTCGTGCTCTCGGGGTGCGGTCCTCGAGGTGGCCCCGCGCCCTCGGGATCGACCAGCGCGCCGACCGCGCAGCCTTCGATCCTCTCGGGTCCGCAGAACACCGCCGCGCCCGTGCAGGTGGTCGTCTCTCCCGAAGGACGGCCCGGCTCGTTCGCGCCGCTCGTGAAGCGCTCCAACCCGTCCGTCGCCACGATCAAATCCCGCGTCGTGCGCGAGACGGCGTTCGGCGGCCGCCGCACGGTCGGACAAGGCCTCGGCACCGGCTTCGTGTACGACTCGAACGGCCTCCTGCTGACGAACCACCACGTCATCGCGAAGGCGTCCGAGGTGACGGTCCGCTTCCTCGACGGCCACGAGATCAACGGCACGGTCGTGGGCAGCGATCGCCACACCGACATCGCGGTCGTGAAGGTCGAAGAGAAGAACCTCCCGGCGCTGCCGCTCGGCGACTCCGACGTGGCCGAGGTCGGCGATTGGGTGATGGCGATCGGCAACCCGTTCGGCCTCTCGCACACGGTCTCCGCGGGCATCGTCTCCGCGAAGGGCCGCACGCGTGACGACGTTCGAGGCTTGGATCCGAGCGGTTATTTCAACTTCATCCAGACCGACGCGGGCATCAACCCGGGCAACTCCGGCGGCCCGCTCATCGATCTGAAGGGTGAGGTGATCGGCATCAACTCCGCGGTCCGCGCGAACGCGAACGGCATCGGCTTCGCCATCCCGATCAACATGGTGAAGCAGCTCCTGCCGATGCTCCTGCGCGACGGCAAGATCCGTCGCAGCGCGATCGGCGTGGAGGTGCTCGGCCTCAACCCCGTCGAGTCGCAGCGCCTCAAGCGGCCCGACACGAAGGGCGCGTGGGTCCAGAACGTGCGCCCGGGGAGCCCGGCGGATCGCGCCGGGATCGCGGCCGACGACGTGATCCTGGCGTTCAACGGCAAGCCCATCGCGGATCCGGACGAGCTCCGGTGGCTCGCCAGCATCGCGGGAGTGGGCACGAACGCGACGGTCTCGGTCGCGCGATTGGACCGTGTGTTCGACGTCCACGTCACACTCGGAGAGCTCGCCGAAGCCCCCGAGCAGCCCGACGAAGAGCCGTAGCGCGCCGCCTCCGCAGCCGGCCGCGCGCCGAACGCTCCGGTAGGCGCCGCCGAGGACTCCGCGGTAAGGTGCAAAGCGTGTCTGTCTCCCCCTCGTCCCCGCAGCCCCCGAACGGCCTCCCCGCCGCCGAGGACGCTGATTTGCCCGACGAGGACCTCGCGGATGACAGTTCGGGGCCCGATCTCGCTCCTTTCGATCATCCCCATCTTCCGCTGCCGGTGAATAGCCCCTCCGACGAGGCGTCCAACCGTGACGCTCGGCGCCGTGAGGCAGAGGAAGACCGTGAGCTCATCTATCGGGCACAGAAAGGAGACCAAGGTGCGTTTCGGCAGCTCGTCGAACGTCACCAGCGGCGCGCGTACGCGATCGCCCTCGGTCTCGTCCGTGACCCGAACGACGCCCGCGAGATCGTCCAGGAGGCTTTCCTCCGCGTCTTCCGCGGCCTCCCGACCTTCCAGGGCTCCTCGTCCTTCTTCACCTGGCTCTACCGCATCGTCACGAACCTCGCGATCGACCTCATCCGCAAGCCCGGCCGCAAAGACGCCGAGCTCGTGGATCGCCAGCAGATCGACGAGACCGCGGAGATCCCGCACATCTCCCGGATCGACGGCGCCGATCCGATCAACGTCATGCGCCGGCGCGAGATCGCGTCGCGGATCCAAGCGGCCCTCGACGATCTCCCCGAGATCCACCGAGGCGTCATCCTCATGCGGGAGGTCGAAGGCATGAGCTACGAGCAGATGGCCGAGGTGATGAACGTGTCGAAGGGCACGATCATGAGCCGCCTCTTCCACGCCCGGCAGAAGCTCCAGCGCGCGCTCGCGGACTGCTACGCGGAAGAAGGATCGGCCGGCGCGCGTGAAGTACGCCGCGCGCTCGCCCGCGGCGCCGCGCCGAACACGACCGAAGAGACTGACGATTCATCCGCCCTTCCCCGAAAGAAGAGCACCACGAAGACTTCGGAGGATCAGCCGTGACGATGAACAAGGAACAGTCCAGGGCTCCGGCGGGTCAGGACGGCCCGCCTTCGGATCTCGAGCTGATGGCGTACTTCGACGGAGAGCTCGAAGGCCCGCGCCGCGCCGTCGTGGAGGCTCATCTCGGGGCGGATCTGCGCGCCCGAGGCAAGGTCGCCGGGATGCAGATCACGTCTTCGATCCTCCGCGAGCAGGCCGCCTCGCTCTCCGCCGCGGACGGCATCGCGGACAGCGTCATGGCGCGGATCGCCGCGGAGGCTGCGCGCGCCCCGGTGAGCCCGATGTACGGAGCGGCCCCGGTCGCGCCGCTGCCTCCTCTGCGCGTCCCGGTCGCGGCTCCCGCGAACGACAACTCCCGCCGGCTCTTCGGTGTGCTCGGCGCCCTCGCGGTCGCTGCGGCCGCGGCGTTCGCCGTGTGGACCCGCGCGGGCGCCCCCGTGACGGAGCCTGTGCGCTCCGGCCCCGTGGCCGCGATCACCGCCCCGAGCACGAATCCATCGCCCGCTGCGAACGAGCCCGAGATCGACGCGGCCGCGCTCGCCACCGACGCCGAAACAGAGCACGGCGTGGAGGTCGCGGCGGTCAACTTCGGCGCCCACATGGGGAGTATCTTTTACGTCCCGTCGGGATCGGTCGAAGCAAAGCGCGTGACGACCGTCGTATGGCTGGCTGACGACGCCGGAGAATGAGGATGAGCCTGTTGCACCGCTTCCCGCAGATTGCTCTTTGCTTGGCGCTCGGCTTGGTCGCGCGCGGATCGCTCGCGGATGGCGCGCGCCCCGCGCCCGCGCCGGTGCCCGCTCCCGCTCAGACGGCGACGCCCGCCGCCGCGGTGAACATGGAGGTGATCGTCCTCCACGCGACGAACGACGGCACCGGGATCGATCCGAAGATCGGCAAGATCCCCGAGCTGTCGAAGCCGCCGTTCTCCTCGTACAACAGCTACAAGCTCCTCGATCGGCCGAAGATCTCGGTCACGAAGGGCAGCCAGTCCACGGTCAAGCTGCCGAACGGGCGCGACATGGCGGTGATGCTGAAGGACATCCTCGCGCCGGCCAAGAAGGGCGATCCGACTCGGTACGTCGTCAGCACCAGCATCCAGAAGCCGGGCGGCAACACGTTCCTTCCGCTGCTCGAAGTGAACGCGAAGGCCGGCGAATGGTTCTTCGTCGCGGGCCAGACTTACAAGGGCGGCGTGCTCGTGATTGGGGTTAAAGTCCTCCCTTAAGTTGAACCGGCACAGCCCCCTCCTCGCCGCGAGCGTCCTCACGCTCCTCACGAACGTCCTCACCGGCTGCAATCACGATCAACCGCCGCCACCACGCTACCCGGTGCCGCCCCCCACGGTGCCCGGCGCGCCGGTGGTGCAGTATCGCTTCCCCTTCGCCGGCAAGTGGCGCATCCAGCGCACGCACTACGGCGCGAAGCAGCAGGACCAGACGTGGGCGATCGACATCGTGCCCGAGGGCGGAGGCTCGGAGCCGCACACCACGAACGCCACGTACCCTTGTTACAACCAGCCCGTGCTCTCCGATGCGCCCGGCGTCATCGCGGTCGTCGTGGACGGCATCCCCGAGAACGTGCCCGGTCAGAAGAACGTGTACGACCAGCACGGGAACTACGTGGTGATCGATCACCAGAACGGCGAGTACTCGCTGTTCGCGCACTTCATCCCCGGCACGTTCAAGGTGCGGCCGGGCATGTTCGTGCAGGCGGGCTACGAGCTCGGCCGCTGCGGTAACTCCGGCATGTCCACGCTCCCGCACATCCACTGGCAGGTGATGGACAACGTGAACCCGTCCGTCGCGCACGGGATTCGCCAGCGCCTCGGGGCGTATCGGCGCAACGGCGCGGCCTCGATCGACATGCCGGATGGGCGCGACACGATGGAGAACGAATAGGCGCGCCGCGGCCGCGGAATTCGTCCGCCGCGGAGATCCTTTGCGGGGCCGATCCGTAAGGCCGGCTCATGCGAAACATGCTCGCCGGGCTCCTCGTCGCTTCGCTCTCCGTCGGCTGCGCTGCGCCGCTCACCGTGACTCCGGACCGCACGTCGGCGCGCTCCAACGGGACGATTCAGGTCGCGACGGATCCGCCCGCGACGGCGCCTCTGCCGGATCGGCCGGCGGACGGAGGGCCGTGGGTCGGCGCGGCGGGGCTCAGCGAATTCGTCCTCGCGGGCTCTTCGGACACGACGCTCGGCGTGTGGGTCGACGTGCCCTCGAGCGCGAAGCAGGCGCTCCCGAGCTCCGCGGTCGCGCTTGTGGTCGACACGTCCGGATCGATGGGCGGCGCCAAGATCCAGAACGCCCGCTCCGCGGCGCGCGCGCTCGTCGACAAGCTCGCGGACGGCGATCTCGCGGCGCTCTACAGCTTCTCCGACGACGTGCAGGAGCGGATGCCGCTCACCGCGCTCAGCCAGTCGACGCGGCCCTCGTTCGTGAGCGCGATCGCGTCCCTCGCGCCGAACGGCAGCACGAACCTGTTCGAAGGGATCCGCTCGGGTGAGCGCGCGGTGTTCGCGGCGCCGTCGACGCACCCGGTGCGCCGCGTGATCGTCCTCTCCGACGGGCAAGCGAACGTCGGCCCCACGTCGTCGGAGGTGCTCGGCGCGCTCGCGGCGCGCGGTGAAGAGCACGGCATCCAGGTCACCGCGGTCGGCGTCGGGCTCGATTACGACGAGCACACGCTCAACGCGCTCGCGATGAAGTCGAGCGGGCGCCTCTATCACATGAGCGAGCCGACCGAGCTCACCGGCATCCTCGAGCAAGAGATGGGGCTCCTCAAGGCGACGGCCGCGACCGGCGCGTTCGTCGAGATCGTCCCGGCGCCCGGCGTTCAGCTCCTCGGCGCGGACGGCGTGCGCAGCTCCTCCTCCGAGGGCGGCGGCATCCGCGTGTCGCTCGGATCGATGTTCGCGGGCCAGCACCGCGAGCTGCTCGTCCGCGTGCGCGTCTCGGCGGAGGCCGACGGATCGCACCCGCTCGCGAGCGTGCGCCTCCACTTCCGCGACCCCTCGGACGGCAACCTGGAGCGCGTGCAAGAGACGGTCGCGCGCTACTCCGTCACGCACGATCCGGCGATGATCGCGCTGCATCAGAACGCGCGCACCCGCGAGATCCTCGCGGTGAACGAGGCGAACCAGCTCGCCGACGCGGCCGCCGCGAAGGCCTCGAAGGGCGACGTCGACAAGGCCGCGCAGGATCTCGCGAAGGCCGAAGAGAAGCTCCTGGCGCAGGCGAAGCTCGCGAAGGACGAGTCCGAGAAGCAGCGCATCACCGCGAGCGTCACCAACATCACGAAGGCGCGGAAGGCCACGGAGGCGGCGGCCGCGGCTCCCCCGGCGGCGCGTCCCAAGGCGGCGCGCGCGGCCTCGCTCGAGGCCAACCAGGCGATGATGCGGAACGAAGGCTACTGACGCATCCGCGGGTCGACCGCGATCCGATCCCCCTCGGCCGAACGGCGGTGGTAGAAAGCTCTCGTCACCGAGAGAGAGAACGCCGTGAACGTCCGCACGCTCGTCGTCTGCGCCTTCGGTCTGCTCGCGCCGCTCGGGTGCGGTGACTCGAAGCCGAGTTCGGGCGCGCTGCCCACCGCGACGGCGACCGCGCAGGTGAAGACGGCGATCGCGTTCGTCAAACCTCCGCCCACCGCGCTCCCCTCGACGTCCGCGACGAGCTCGGATCGCGGCAAAATGGTGCACTGTCCGTCCGCGCTCGCCGGCGCCGCCACCGAGATCGCGGACGTGGAGGGCGGCGTCGTGCTCACCGTCACCGCGAAGGACGACGCGGCCGCGAAGGAGATCCGCGAGCGCGCGAAGTTCCTCGTGGACGCCGCGATCAACGACGACACGCCGCGGCCCCACAACGCGGGCACCGCGGGCAGCGGCGCGTTCGGGCGATGCCCCGTCGTGTACCGCGGCGCGGTCGTGGAGGCCGCGGACGTCGCGGGCGGCTCCAAGATCACCGTGAAGCCGAAGGAGCCTTCGGATCTCGATTGGCTCCGGCGCGAGTCGCGCGAGCGGTTGAAGGAGCTCGGCGAGCCCGGCGCTCGCGAGGGCGCACCGTGATCGATCGCAGGCACGATCACGCTGCGCGCCTCGCGTGCACGCGCGCCGCGAAGCGCCAAGGTGTGCACATGTCCCTTCCTCGATCTTGCCGCGGCCTCGCGGGCGTCGCGATCGTCGCCGCGTCGTTGCTCGGCAGCGCCGCCGCGCTCGCGCAGTCGCCGTACGGATCGTCGCCCGGTCAGTACAGCCCCTATCCGCAGCAGCCGGGTCAGTACAGCCCGTACGGCGCGCCGCAGCCGTACGCGCAGCCGGGCTCGTACGGCACGTCGCAGCAGCCGAACGGCTACGTGCCGCTCGGCGGCAACAGCCAGGACATCACGTCGGACAACGCGCACTCCTGGCCGATCCTGCGCGTCGCCGCGGGCGCCGGCCTCACGTTCGGGCCGGACAAACACCTTTATTCCTCGGCGATCGTGGACGCGACGCTGGGGTATCGGTGGGCGCTCGCGCGGCGCTTCTCGCTCGCGGTGGAGGGCGGCTACTCGTGGGACAGCGAGCCGCTGCGCGGCGGCAACTACGGCGTGCTCGGCGTCGGGCCGGAGCTCTACGCGGGCCGTTACCTTCAGTTCTCGTGGAACCCGAAGGCGGTGATCGGCGGCGCGTGGTCGGGCTTCGGGATCGGCGTGCGCAACACGCTGATGGCCTCGTTCTTCATGCACACGGTGAACGTGGAGATCGGGCACCAGTTTCTGCACGTCGGCAGGGACGATCGCAACGAGCTGCGCGCGCAGATCAGCTTCGATCTGGCAGGCCTCGCGCAGCTCGTGCTGACGCGCACGCTCTCTCGCTAGAGCCGTTCCATCGATACGAAACGTTCCCCTCCCTCCGCGAGCGTAGCGAGCGGTTTGGGAGGGGCCGGGCGCGCGCAGCGCGGCCGGGGGGTGGGCATCGTCTTGTGGGGCGGTCAGCGGTGGACGGAGACGATCGTCGCGTAGCCGGCTTGATCCGTGCTGCGGAGGCCGTGCCAGCCGGCGGGGAGCGACGGCTCCGTGAACTCGAAGATCCACTTGGAGTCGATCGGGGAGAGGTTGATGCAGCCGCCGCTCTTCGGCTCTCCGAAGACGTCGTGCCAGTAGGCGCCGTGCAGCGCGTGCGGGCCGTGGAAGTTCTGGACGTACTGCACCTCGGAGTGCACGAGATCTTTGTTCGTGCTGCTCACCATCGACGCCCAGAGGAACTTGCCGTCCACGCGGAAGTTGCCGAGCGGCGTCGACGCGGTCGCGAGCGGATCGATGCCCGGGTACGGGATGCCGCCGCGGCCCGGCGAGATCAGCGTCGCGAACACCGGCTTGGTCTTCTCGTACGCGACGAGCCATCCGCCGAGCACGCTCACGTCGAGCCACGTTCCACGACCCGGCGCCTCGCGGATCTTGTCGGAGGGAGGCGTCGCGATCGCGGCGATCACCGCGTCCTCCGCCTTCGCGAAGACGCCGGGCTCGCGCGTGACGAGGTAACGATCCGCGCCGACCATGACCTCTTCGCCGGTCACCATCGTGAAGCCCTTCGCCGGCCACGTCTCGCCCGTCGGCTTCATGGTGCCGTCGGCCTCGCGCTTGTATTTGGGGCGCGGCGTCTTGCGGAAGAACGCGAGCGGGAGCTTCACGTCGTCGTTCAGCATCACGCCCTTGAACTGCGACTTCGGGTACGGGCGCACGCGATCCTTCGGCACGAGCGCGTGATCCGACGTGAGGAGCCACGTGCGCTTCGTGAGGCCGAATTCGCCGTTCGGGTACGTGACGTCGAACTCTCGCACCCACGCGACCGTCGAGCCGAGCGCGGTGCCCTTCGAGCTGACGCGCACGAACACCGTGACCTCCGGCATCTCCGGCGCAGGGACGCCCGCGAATTTGAGGTCCACGCCGACGAGGTCCTTGTCGATCTGCGCGATCTCTTCCGGCGATTTCGCGTCGCGCGCCTTCGCCATGTTCGCGACGTGCTTCTCCAGATCCCACTCGGCCTGGCGCATCTCCGCGGGCGTCGGCAAGCGCGTGTAGCGCGGCGTTCCGAGCGACTCTCCGTACTCGAAGGGCCACGGCGAGTCCGCGTCGCCGGCGTTGTCGATGAGCCACGACGTCAGCTTGTCCGCCGGATCCACCGACGCGAGATCGCCCGTGCACACGAAGCCCGCGGGCTCGATCGCGTACCAGCCGGTGCACCCGCGACCGCCCGACGCAGCGCTGCCGGGCGCGCCGCCGACCTGCGCCGACGTGAGGCTGCCGCCCTTCAACGCGACGGATCCGCCGAGGCCGACGTACCCCATCCAACCTTCGGTCGCGAACGGCGACTGGTGGATCCAGGTGAAGCGCGCCTTGCCCCAGACCCGTGTGCCGGCGACGCGCGGCGGAGGAGGCGTCGCGCTCGCGGTCGCCGATGCGGTCGCTTCGGGAGCGGCGGTCGCGGTCGCCTGCGCGGTGCTCGTGGGCGCGGCGGTCGCGGTGGAGGTGTCGGTCGGAGAGGCCGACGTGGCGGCGGGCGGCGCGGCCGGAGCGGGCGGCGTCGCCTCGGAGCATGCGCCGCCGAAGGACGCGGACGCCGCGAGGAAGACGGCGACGAAGGAACGAGGTGGGTAAAACGGATTCACGAGGGCCGATGTTTGACGGGGTGGGAGGTGCCCCTTTATTCTGGACCGCGCGTGTCGAACAGGGGCCTTTTCGGATCCGATTCGCGGGGCGCGGCCATTTCTGGCAGGCGATCGTCGATCGCGCCATGGCTGGTCTCGTTGTTCGTCGCCTCCTCGGCGATCGCGGCGACGTTCGGCGGGTGCGCGAAGGGAAACAGCAGCGCATCCGGCGGAGCCGCGGGCTCGATCGGCGGATCGGGCGGCGGTGACACGGGGGGCATCGCGGGCGGCATCGGCCAGCCATGCGGCACCGAGCAAGACTGCCCCGCGGGCGGCAAATGCATCGACATCGCCGGCAAGAAGGTGTGCACGCAGTCGTGCCCTCCGGCGTGCCCCGACGGGAGCTACTGCACGCTGATCCAAGGCGATCCGTACTGCGTGCCCGACGTCGATCAGCAGTGCGGGCAGTGCCTCGGCTCCGTGCAGTGCAAGGGCATCACCGACGAGTGCCTCACCGCGCCCGCGGGCGACAAGTTCTGCGCGCGCGACTGCACGGTGATGGATGACTGCCCGACGAGCTTCATCTGCATGGAGCTCTCGGATTACCAGGCGCTCGCGGCGGGCTCCGGCGGATCGGGCGGCGCCGCTGCCGGCGGGATGGGCGGCGAAGGCGGCTCCGCGTCGACGGGCGGCCTCGGCCTCTCCGACGCCGGATCCAAGCCTCCCGCGGGGCTGCCGCATCGATTCTGCGTGCCGCAGAACAGCGACTCGTGCCCCTGCAACGACAAGCGCGACGGCGTGTCGCGCGCGTGCACGGTGAAGAACGATTTCGGAAAGTGCGGCGGCACGGAGTCGTGCGACGGCAAGGGCGGCGCGTGGATCGGATGCACCGCGAAGACGCCCGCGGCCGAGGTGTGCAACGGCGCGGACGACGACTGCAACGGCGCGATCGACGAGACCGATCCGAACGCGATGTGCGGCGGCGCGCCTCCGCACGGCAGCTACGCGTGCGGCGGGATGTGCACCCTCGGCGCTTGCGATCCCGGTTGGACGCAGTACCCCGCGAGCAAGCCGAGCGACGGATGCACGTGCCCCGTCGACGCGAGCGAGCCGAACGACACGTGCGCCTCTCCTGCGGACGCCGGCAGCGTCAGCGACGCGGGCGGCGCGGTCGAGATCAACGGCACGCTCTCCAGCGACACGGACGTGGACGTGTGGACGATCCAGACGGTCGACACGCCCGAAGCGCAGACGAACTCGTACCACGTGTCGATCGACGTCGTGCAGGACTCGGGCGCCGGTGCGTTCCTGATCGACGTGACGCGCGGCGATCCGTGCGTCGACGCGCCGATGGGCGGCGCGGTGGGCATCGTGTCGTACGACTGGTGCGTCGACGGCAAGTCCGCGGACGGCATGATCGGAGAGTCTCCATGCGACGAGCTCGGCCCGATCCACTGCAACGACAACTCCGCGAAGTACTACATCCGCGTGTACCGCAAGCCGGGCGCGCCCCTCGCGTGCGCCCCGTACAAGATCGCCGTCTCGGCGAAGGGCGGCGACGCGTGCGACTTCTCGAACCAGTGCAACTGAAGCACCTCCAGAGAGTAAGCGACGGTGCCCACCCCCGGCCGCGCTGACGCGCGTCCGCCCCTCCGGGCACCACTGGGAGGACGGAGTCCGATCCGCGGAGGCGGAGCTCCGCTTGCCGGAGCGGAGTCCGCAGCGGAGCGGACGCAGTCCTCGACGTTGCTCCCAAATCGCTCTCTTCGCTCGCGAAGGGAGGGGAGCGTTTCGTCCTTGTTTTTGAGGCGATCTGCGCCACGTCACGGGGCCTCTCTTTTCGACGGGGCGCCTCTCTTCTAAGAGGGGGCGCATGGATTTCGAACCGAACGAGACACAGGCGCTCATCCAGAAGACCGCGCGCGAGTACGCGGAGCGCGTCATCCGGCCCGTGGCCGCGCAGCTCGACAAGGAGGAGCGCTTCCCGTTCGAGATCTTGAAGGGGCTCGCGGAGCTCGGGCTGATGGGCGTCAACATCCCCGGCTCGCTCGGCGGCGCGGAGGCGGGCGTCGTGTCGTACTCGCTCGCGATGATGGAGATCGCCCGCGCGTGCGCTTCGACCGCGGTCACGATGGCCGTCACCAACATGGTGGCCGAGGTGATCTCGAAGCTCGGCACCGACGCGCAGCGTGAGAAGTACGTGCCGAAGATCACGTCGGGCGAGTACGTCGCGGGCGCCTTCGCCCTCTCCGAGCCCGAGGCCGGCAGCGATCCCGGATCGATGCGCACCACCGCGGAGCGCACCGCCGACGGGTGGGTCCTGCGCGGCGAGAAGCAGTGGATCACGAGCGGCGCGCACGCGGGCGTCATGGTCGTGTGGGCGCGCACCGGAGGCCCCGGAACGAAGGGCATCTCGTGCTTCCTCGTCGAGGGCGGCACGCCCGGCCTCAAGCCCGGCAAGCACGAAGACAAGCTCGGCCTGCGCGCTTCGAACACGGTGCCGCTCACGTTCGACGACTGCAAGCTGCCGCACGACGCGCTCTTCGGTGAGCTCGACGGCGGGTTCAAGATCGCGATGATGGCGCTCGACGGCGGGCGCATCGGCATCGCGTCGCAGGCGATCGGGATCGCGACCGCCGCGCTCGAAGAGGCCACCGACTACGCGAAGCAGCGTAAGCAGTTCGGCAAGCCGATCGGCGATTTCCAGGCGATCCAGTGGCAGCTCGCGGACTCGAAGACGGAGCTGGAAGCGGCGCGCTTGCTCGCGCTGCGGGCCGCGCAGATGAAGGAGGCGGGCGTGCCGTTCTCGCGCGAGGCCGCGATGGCCAAGCTCTTCGCCAGCGAGGCCGCGAACCGCATCTGCAACCGCGCGGTGCAGATCCACGGCGGCTACGGGTACGTGCGCGACTTCCCCGCGGAGCGCCACCTGCGCGACGTGCGCGTGACCACGATCTACGAGGGCACGAGCGAGGTGCAGCGCACCGTCATCGCGCGATCCGCTCTCCGCTGACCGCGAAGGCCGGTTCGCATGCGCCATTGTCCTTGACGGCGCGTGCTTCCTTCGGAAATAGAGCCCGATTCATGGCGGCGAGCTACTTCGACGTAGATGGCACCCTCGTCTCGACGAACCTCGTCCATCCGACGTTGTTCTACCTCTTGAACCAGGCGACTCCGCTGCACAGCGCGATGAAGCTCGGCAAGGCGGTGGCGAAGGCTCCGTGGATGGTCCTGGCCGAGATGCGCGATCGGCGCCTCTTCAACGAGATGCTGTTCTCTGCGTACGAGGGCGTGTCGCAAGATCGGCTCCTCTCCCTCGCGGAGGAGGCGTTCGACACGGTGATCAAGCCGCGCATCTACCCCGCGGCGAAGGACTTCGTGAAGGCGAGCCGCGACAAAGGGCAGGACGTCGTCCTCGTCTCCGGCGCGCTCGACTTCTTGATGAAGTTCCTCGCGGACTACCTCGGCGCGACCGACGTCATCGCGAATCGCCTCGAAATCAAGGATCGTTTCGCCACCGGCAAGCTCTTGCGCCCCGTCGTCGCCGGCCCCGAGAAGGCGAAGCTCATCCGCGATCACGCCCGCTCGAAGAACCACAACCTCGACGAGTGCTTCGCGTACTCC
The DNA here is from genome assembly GCA_046351455.1 of Polyangiaceae bacterium. GTDB lineage: Bacteria > Myxococcota_A > Polyangia > Polyangiales > Polyangiaceae > JADJRH01. The sequence goes on along the minus strand of JAXLYM010000002.1, from coordinate 333,160 downwards.
GACAGCTACTCCGACGTGCCGATGCTCTCGATCGTGGGCTACCCCGCGGCGATCAACCCGGATCGCAAGCTGAGCCTGCTCGCGCACGCGTACCACTGGCCCATCTTCCGGCTCGAGACGAAGAGCTGATCGGCCCCCTCGCACCGCATCGACGCATCACGGACGAAAGCACCTCATGAGCCATCCCTGCCTCGTCACCATCGACAGCCGCAGCGCGCCGCGCACCCTCTTCTCCGGCGACCAGCTCGTCGACGTCGACCTGCCGACCGGCACGCGCGTCATCTACCCGAAGCCGCCGCTCGCCGCGCTGAAGGACGTCGACGCCGCGATCCGGTACGCGATCAACCACCCGTACAACAGCGAGCCGCTCTACGCGAAGCTGCGCCCGGGGATGAAGGTCACGATCGCGATCGACGACATCTCGCTGCCGCTGCCGCCGATGAAGCGGCCCGACATCCGCGAGCGCGTGCTCACCGTGGTGCTCGATCTGCTCGCCGATTACAGCGTCGACGACGTCGAGATCATCATCGCGACGAGCGTGCATCGCCGCATGAAGGACTGGGAGGTGCGGCACGTCGTCGGCGACAAGATCTTCAACGCCTACTGGCCGAAGAAGCTCTACAACCACGACGCCGAGAACGCCGCGAACATGAAGTACCTCGGCACGACCGAGCTCGGCGAAGAGGTGGAGATCAACAAGCGGGCGGCGGACAGCGATCTCATCATCTACGTGAACCTGAACCTCGTCCCCATGGACGGCGGTCACAAGTCCGTCGCGGTCGGCCTGTGCGGCTATCGCAGCCTGCGCGCGCACCACAACCCGAAGACGATGCGCGACTGCCACTCGTACATGGACCCGTCGTCGTCCGCGCTGAACACGAGCGTGGAGCGCATGGGCCGGCTCGTGAACTCGAAGCTGAACGTCTTCAACATCGAGACCACGGTCAACAACCGCATGTACGACCGGCCGCTGGAGTTCCTCGCGAAGAACGAGGACGACTTCACCGCGACCGAGCGGGCGGCGATGCGGGCGCTCACGTGGACGCTGCAGAAGACGCCGCAGCCCGCGCGTCAGGCGATCTTCTCGAAGGTGCCGGCGCCGTTCGGCGTGACGGGCGTCTTCGCCGGCGAGACCGAGGCGGTGCACGCGCACACGCTGAAGAAGTGTTACGAGCAGTACCTCGTGCCGGTGCAGGGGCAGGCCGACATCCTGATCACGGGCGTGCCGTACATCAGCCCGTACAACGTGAACTCGTTCCTGAACCCGCTGCTCGTGCAGGTGATGGCGAACGGGTACCTGTTCAACCTCTACAAGGGCCTGCCGATGGTGAAGAAGGGCGGCACGATGATCGTGCTGCACCCCTGCACCGATCTCTTCGACAACGAGCACCACGCTCCGTACATCGAGTTCGTGCACCGCCTGTTGCCGGAGACGCGCGACGCGATGGAGCTGCACCACCGCTACGAGAAGAAGTTCGCGGCGAACCCGGCGTACATCGAGATGTACCGCTTCGGGAACGCGTACCACCCGACCCATCCGTTCTTCATGTGGTACTGGGGCGAGGCCGGTCGGCAGCACATCGGCCGCATGATCGTGGTCGGCCCCGACAACGAGTACATCCCGAAGCTGCTCGGCTGGGAGACGGCGCGCACGATGGAAGAGGCGCTCCGCATGGCGAAGGTGACGGCGCCGCCGCAGCCCGAGATCCTCGCGCTGCACATGCCGCCGATCTTCATGGCCGAGGTGACCGAGCGCGGGCACCACCCGAAGGGCCCCGGCCACCACGGCTGATTTTAGAGCTCGATCGCGCGTCCTTCACGCGATCCTCGTGCTTCTTCACACCGGATCGCGGCGCCTTCGCGCGCGCTGCGCTAGGCTCGGCCGCGTGAAGAAAGTGATCTGGGAAATCCTCAAGCTGCTCTGGAAGGTCTTCCGCACCGTCATCTGGAAGTGGTTCAAGCCGCTCCTGGGCAAGATCGCGTTCGTCGGGCTGCTCGTGATCGGGCTCATCGTCGCGATCGTGATGCTCGCGGGCGGGTGCTAGAGCGGGCTCTGGTGAGCGGGGGGTTCACGCGGGCGGCGCGAACCGATACGAGATTTGCGTGAAGCGCGCGCTCTTGTCTCTCGCGATCCCCCTCGTCTTCGCGGCGTGTGAGCCTCCGCGGCCCACGACCAATCCGTGCGGCGGCGTCCAAAATCCGTGGGACCATCCGTCGCCGCTCCCCGCGGTCACGGCGGCGCCTTCGGTCTCGGCGAGCGCGAGCGCCGTCCCGGTCGATCCGCGCGCGGGCCTTCCGAAAGAGGCGATCGCCGCTGCCGACAAGATCATCGCCGCCTCGAAGACGCGGCGCGCGGCGTACGAGTGGCTCAGCCAGCTCACGGACGGCTACGGGCACCGCATCAGCGGATCCGCCTCGCTGGAGCGCGCGATCGATTTCGCCGTCGCGTCGATGAAGAAGGCCGGGCTCGCGAACGCGCGGCGCGAGAAGGTGATGGTGCCGCACTGGGTCCGCGGCAAGGAGAGCGCGCGCGTGACGGCGCCGATCGAGCGCGACCTCGTGATGCTCGGGCTCGGCGGATCCGTCGGCACCGGCGCGAAGCCGATCAAGGCCGAGGTGCTCGTGGTGGACAGCCTCGACGCGCTGAAGGCCGCCGGTGACAAGGCGAAGGGGAAGATCGTGCTCGTGAACAAGGCGATGCCCGCCTTCGATCCGGCCACGAACGAGACGGGCTACGGCGCGACGGTCGGCGTCCGCTGGCTCGCCGCGACGGAGGCCGGCAAGCTCGGCGCGGTCGCGGCGCTGATCCGATCCGTGACGGCGAAGGCGTTCCGCACCGCGCACACCGGGGCGATGGCGCCGTACGCGAAGGACGTCCCGAAGATCCCCGCGGCCGCGCTCGCTCCGGAGGACGCGGATTACCTCGCGCGCGCCACGCAGAGAGGCCCCGTGACGGTGGAGCTGTCGATGGGCGCGAAGACGCTGCCCGACGCCGAGAGCGCGAACGCCGTCGCCGAGCTGACCGGGCGCGAGCTGCCCGACGAGGTGATCGTGATCGGCGGTCACATCGACTCGTGGGACGTCGGCGAGGGCGCCAGCGACGACGGGGCCGGCTGCGCGATGACGCTCGACGCGGCGCTGATGCTGAAGGAGCTCGGCCTCGCGCCGAAGCGCACCGTGCGCGTCGTGCTGTTCACGAACGAAGAGAACGGTCTGCGCGGCGGGAAAGGCTACTTCGAAGCGCACGGCAAGGAGAAGCACGCGGCCGCGATGGAGGCGGATTTCGGGGCGGGCGCGCCGCGCGCGTTCCACATGAAGACGCCGCCGGAGATGACCGCGCGCGTGAAATCGTGGGCGCCGCTGTTCACCGATCTCGGCGTCACGGAGCTGAAGGAGGGGCGCACCGGCGCGGACATCTCGCCGCTCGAAGAGCACGGGACGCCGTGCTTCGAGATCGTGCCGGACGGGGGCCACTACTTCGATCTGCACCACACCGTCGCCGACACGATCGACAAGATCGATCCGCAGGACCTGCAGAAGAACGCGGCCGCCGTCGCGCTGATGACGTACCTGCTCGCGGAGATGTGAGCTACATGCCGCCGGTGCCGCCCGTCTTCGTGGAGCCGCCGGTGCCGCCGCTCGCGGTGACGCCGCCGGTGCCGCCCGTCGCGGTGACGCCGCCGGTGCCGCCGGTGCCGCCCGTCGCGGTGACGCCGCCGGTCCCGCCCGCCGAGCTCGCGCCGCCTTGCGCCGCGCCGCCTTGCGCCGCGCCGCCTTGCGCCGCGCCGCCTTGCGAAGCGCCGCCGCTCGCGGTCGCGCCGCCCGTGCCTCCGTGGCCGATCGGATCCGCGCACACGGCCTTCTGATCGGTGCTCACCTGGCAGGTCTGCATGCCGACGCAGCCCCACAGCGTGCAGTCGCCGGTGTGACAGAAGCCGTCGCTCCCGCACGTCTCGTTGATGCCCGTGCAGTCGCCTTGCTGGAAGCATTGCCCGGTCGCCGTCGTCGGCGTGCTGCCGCCGTAGCCGCAGTTGTCGAAGCAGTTCTGGCTACCCGGGCTGTCATCGAAGATCGGGCACCCGGCGAGCATCGTCATGCCGGCAGCAAGCAAGCCCAAGAGCGCAAGTCGCTTCATCGTCGTTCTCCAGGAAAATGCGAGAAATAGCCGCGATCGCGGGGTCACGCGGCGGTTGCGAAAGGTTAGCAAGCGACATGCCCTCGACAAGCACGCTCGGCGCCTCGCGCGTCCGTTCGGGTCGTCGTCGGCGCGCGCGGCGGGACTGCGGGGGCCGCGATGGGGGCGAAGAAAAAGCTGACGCGAACGGCGTCCTCGGCCACACCCTTCGATGCGTGAAGCTCGGTTCACGAGCGCGTTGTGACCGACCTCGTGCGCCACGTTGTTTTTCCAAAGCCGATTTGTCCGGTATCCTGAGCACCCTCGGGTCCCCGGTGTCCTCGCCCCCGTGAGGCAGGATTCCCCGGACGCGGCCCCTTTCCCCGCCATTTTTCGATGGACGTAACCTGCGAGCGCTGCGGCACCGAGTACGACTTCGACGACGCGTTGGTCTCGGAGCGCGGCACGACCGTGAAGTGCACCAACTGCGGCGCGCAGTTCCGCGTGTACCGGCCCGTCCCGGCGACCGGCCCCGAGCGCTGGGTGGTGCGCACCGTCGACGGGCGTGAGCTCGTGTTCTCCGCGCTGCGCGAGCTGCAGGCGGCGATCTCGACGGGCGTCGTCGGGCGGGACGACGTGCTCTCGCGCGGGGCCGCGCGGCCGAGGAGGCTCGGCGCGATCGCGGAGCTGGAGCCGTTCTTCAAGCAGGCGATCGTGGTCGCGGCGACGTCGACGGCGCCGGGCCTCGGGCTCCCGTCGGCGCGCCCCGCGGACTCCGGCGCGGGGTGGTCGTCGCGATCTTCGCAGCGGCAGGAGGTGTCGCAGGCGATCCCGCTCCCGCGCGATCCGTCGCAGGCCAACGCGTGGGGCACGTCGGAGCCGCCGCGTCGCTCCGGCACGCTGCCTCCGCCGCCTCCGGTGCTCAACGGCGCCGATCCTGGGCGCGCGCGGATGAGCGATCCGGTGAACACCGCGCTCTCCGGATCGATGCAGCCGACGAGCGTGCAGGCGGCGACTTCGGGGCGGCTGCAGAACCTGGTCGCGGCCGACCTCGCGGAGCCCGCGACGATCCCGCGCTCGGATCTGCGGCAGTCCGGCGATCGCACGCCCGCGGTGCCGATCGGGCCGCTGCCGCACACGAGCGCGGCGCCGCAGGTCGTGGCCTCGCGCGCGGCGCTCTCCGACGCGACGATCGCGGAGGATCGATCGGCCTTCGCCGACACGATGGCGGCGCTCGGGGAGACCGCGACCGCCGTCGACAGCGCGGTCGTGCACGAGCACCTCGCCATCGACGTGCCGCCCGCGGCGCGCCGTCCGGAGGAGTCGGGCGTGGTCGAGCGCCGCACGGGTCCGCTCACGCCGCTGCCGCCGCCGGAGCCTCCGCCGCGCCGATCGAGCCCGCCGCTGGAGGGCCGCATGCGCTCCGCGAGCGTGCCGCCGATCACGCCGATGACCCCCACGCCGCCCGCGGCGGAGTCGCGCGGATCGCTCATCCCCGAAGAAGCGCCGAGCATGGCGCAGCCCCGCTTCTCGATGGTGCAGAGCCAGAAGCGGAACAGCTCGGTGCGCTGGATCGTGGGCGTCGTGCTCGTGGGCGCGACGGCGCTGCTCGCGGTGACGATGGGGCGCAAGTACCTCGTCGCGCCGTCGCCCGCGCAGTCCTCCGCGCCCGCCGCGGACGACCGCGTGGCGAAGCTCCTCGACGACGGCGACAAGAGCCTCCGCGCCGGCGATCTCGAGGGCGCGAAGGAGGCGTTCGACAAGGCGAGCGCCCTCGCGGAGAGCGATCCGCAGGTGGTGATGCACCTCGCGCACCTCGCGGTGATCCGCGCCGATCAGCGCTGGCTCAAGGTGCGGCTCGTGGGTCAGGGCGCGGAGCTGCCGATCGCGCAGGCCGAGCTCTCCGAGGCCATCGAGAAGATGAAGCGGTCGGTGGAGGCCGCGCACAAGGTCGCGCCGTCGGACGCGGCGGTGCGGCGGTACCGCGTGGACGCGCTTCGGATCGCGGGCGACCGGGCCGGCGCGCGCGCGCTCGTCGCGGAGATGCAGGCGGCCGGCAAGACCGCCGAGGACGATCTCACGCTGGCGGCGCTCGATCTCGCGGAGGACAAACCCGCGTGGCCGACGGTGATCGAGCGGCTGCGCTCGTCGGTCGCGACGGACGGCAACCTCGGGCGCGCGCGGGCGATGCTCGTGTATGCGCTCGCGGCCTCGGGCGACCTCGCGGGCGCGCGTGCCGAGCACGACAAGCTGAAGGCGCAGACGCCGCCGCACCCGCTCGCCGCGGCGCTGCTCACGTTCATGAACAGCGCGGACGGGCGGCCCGCCGCGACGACCACGCCGACCGCGAGCGGCGCGCCGAAGGGGACGGCCGCGCCTGCGACGTCGGGCGCTGCTTCCGGTGCGAGCGCGGGCTCGAACGCGGGCTCCAGCGGCGCTTCCGGCGCGAACAGCGGCGCGTCGACGGGCGCGGGGCCGAAGCCGCCGGGCGGCCGCGTCTCGGATGATTACGTCGCGCCCAACGCCGGGACGGTCGACATCTCGGACATGGGCGGTCACTCTCCGCCGGCGCAGACCGCGCCACCCGCGCCGAAGGAGCCTGCTCCTGCGCCGCCGCCCACCTCGGATCTGCCGGGCAACTGAGGACATCGACACCATGACGATCTCTCTTCGTGCGCTCGGCGTCGTGTGCGCCGGCGCGGCCCTCGGGCTGTTCGCGAGCGCGTGCGAGGGCCGCGCGCCCCAGACGAGCGCGCCGGCGAAGAGCTCCGCGCAGACGCCGGAGAGCTTCACCGGACCCGCGGTCTACGAGGTCGATCTGCGCGGCAGCATCGCGGAGACCAGCGAGGGCGGCCTCTTCGGCGGCGGCCGTCGCACCACGTACGCGGAGCTCGTCGACGGCCTCCGCGATCTCCGCGAGAGCAAGACGACCGCGGGCGTGTTCGTGCGCTTCGGCGGTCGGCTCGGGTTCGCGCGGGCGCACGAGATCGGCCGGATCCTCGGGGAATTGCGCGCGGCGGACAAGCCGGTCTACTGCCACGCGGACGACTACGACAACGGCTCGTACCTCACGGCGTCGCTCGGCTGCACCAAGATCTACGTGAGCCCCGCGGGCGGCGTGGAGACGGTCGGCATCGCGGCGCAGCTCCTCTTCGCGAAGAGCTTCCTCGCGAAATACAAGGTCGACGTCGACTACCTGCAGATCGGCAAATACAAGGGCGCGGAGGAGCCGTTCACGCGCGACTCGGCGAGCCCGGAGGCGCGCGCGTCGCTCGAGAACGCGCTCCGCGGCATCCGCACCGCGTGGCTCGGGGCGATCGCGAAAGGCCGCGCGGGCAAGCTCGCCGACGCCGCCGCGATCGAGGACGGGCCGTACTCGCCGGAGGAGGCGAAGGCGAAGGGCGTCATCGACGAGATCGGCTACCTCGACGAGGCGCGCGACGCGGTGAAGAAGGCCGCGGGCGCGACGCGCATCTCGAAGCGCTTCTCGGGCGGAGAGCCCGGCGTCGCGAAGGGCATCGCCGACATGTTCCGCAGCATGTCCGGCTCCGGCGGCGCGCCGCACATCGCGATCCTCCCCGCGTCCGGCGCGATCACGATGGCGGGCGGCGGCGGCCTGCCGCTCGGCGGCGACGGCGGCATCACGGAGCGCGGCCTCGGCAAGGAGATCGCGCGGCTCGACGACGACGAGTCGACGAAGGCGGTGGTGCTGCGCATCGACTCGCCCGGCGGATCGGCGCTCGCGTCGGATCTGCTGTGGAGCAAGCTCATCAAGCTGCGCAAGTCGAAGCCGCTCGTCGTCTCGGTGGGCGGCATGGCGGCGAGCGGCGGCTACTACCTGTCGTGCGCGGGCACCAAGATCGTCGCGGAGCCGACCAGCATCATCGGCTCGATCGGCGTCGTCGGCGGCAAGCTCAGCTTCGGCAAGGCGCTCGAGGAGTACGGCGTGCACGCGGAGACGATCCCCGCCGCGCCGGAGCCGGAGAAGGCGGCGCGTTCGGCGTACATGTCGCTGTTCTCGCCGTGGGACGAGCGCACGCGCGACAAGGTGCGAGCGTCGATGCAGTCGATCTACGACCTCTTCTTGAAGCGCGTGTCGGAGGGCCGCGATCTGCCGGTCGACAAGGTCGCGACGTTCGCGGAGGGCCGCCTCTTCGCGGGCGAGGAGGCGAAGAACCTCGGCATGATCGATCAGGTCGGCGGCATCGAGGACGCGATCAAGCTCGCGAAGGAGCTCGCGAAGGTCCCCGACGACACGCCGGTGGATCTCGTCGGCGCGCCGCCCGGCTTCCTGGAAGCGCTCGGCGGTGACGACGCCTCGGGCGAGAGCGGAGAGAGCGCCGACAGCGCCCGCGCGATGGCCGCGGAGGCCGCCCGTCGCGCCGCCGCCGAGACAGCGATGGCCCCGTGGATGAGCCGCGTCCCCGAGATGGGCACGTTCGCCGGAGCGCTCGCGCCGCTCTTCACCGGAGAGCGCGTGCTCACGATCACGCCGTTCGCGTTCGCCCTTCGTTGACAGAGCTCAGGTCGTGAGGCGCGACTGAGACGCGGGACGGGGCGCTTCAGCTCGACGTGAGCTCAGGCGCGCCCCCCAAAAAATCTCTGATCACGGGATCGGGAGCAGGACCTTGCTCTTGTACCAGCGCAGCTCTTCGATCGACTCCAGGATGTCGCCGCGCGCGCGGTGATCTTCCTTCTTCTTCGGCGGGTGGTACGCGCTCGGGTACCAGCGGCGCACGAGCTCCTTCAGGGTGGAGACGTCGATCACGCGGTAATGGAAGTGCGCGGCGAGCTCCGGCATGTGGCGCTCCAGGAACTGCTTGTCCTTCCAGACGCTGTTGCCGCACAGCGGGGTCGCGCCCTTGTCGACGTGCGACCTCACGAACGCGAGCGTCGCGTCGCGCGCCTCTTCGAGCGTCACCTTCGACTCGAGCACGCGGTCCCACAATCCGGAGCGGCGATGCATCGCCTGCACCTCCGGCACCATGCCGAGGAGCGCGCTCTCGGGCGCGTGGATCGTGAGCGCAGGGCCCTCGATGACCTCGGTCAGATCCGACGACGTCACCATCGTCGCGATCTCCAGGATGATGCACGCGCTCGGGTCGAGACCCGTCATCTCGAGATCCACCCACACCAGCTTCGAAGGGCCGTCCGCCATGCGCGCGACCATACTCGCTGGATCGAAATGTGGCTACGCGGCGGCCGGCGGGGCGGCGCGGACGACGAGCACCGACGCGTGGACCAGGCGCACCACGCGCTCCGCCACGCTGCCCATGAGCGCGCGCGTCAGGCCCGTGCGGCCGTGGGTCGCGATCACGACGAGGCGCGCCTTCAAGTCCTCCGCGCGCTGCACGATGAGCGTCGCCGGATCGCCGACGAGCACCTCGCCCTTCGCGTCCACCTGGAGGCCCTTCGTCGCCTCCGCGATCGCCTTGTCGAGATCCTCGGTCGCGCGCTTCACCGCGTCGGTGTCGCTGAGCGCCGCGGAGAGGCCCGCCGCGTCCACCGCGTACGGCGTCGCGCCCGGCCACGCGAGCGGGAAGATGTTCAGCGCGACGAGCAAGCTGCCGGTGCGCGCGGCTTCCATCGCTGCGGCGCGCATGCCCGGCTTCGCGGCGTCGGAGAAATCCGTCGACGTGACGACGACGCCGTCCGCTGCGCTGGGGCGCGCGACGAGCACCGCGCAGTGCGCGTGACGCACCACCTTCTCCGCGACGCTGCCGAGGAGGATGCGCGCGAGGCCCGTGCGCCCGTGGCTCCCGACGACGACGAGATCCGCGCCGAACGCCTCCGCGCGCTTCACGATCGCGGCGTGCCCCTGGCCGTCTTCGAGGAAGGCCTCCACCTTCGACACGCCGCCGGTCGTGAGCTCGATCGCCTGCTTTTCCAGCGCAATCCGTGCGCGACGACGGACCTCGTTCGCGTCGGGGAGCTGGCTCTGGAGCCACGGAGGCACCTCCGCGCTCTCCCGGAGAGAGTCGGGCACCTCGTGGCAGACGCCGAGGACTGCATGATCCCGTGCAGCGATTGCATGCGCCTGCCGGGTCGCCTCGGCCGAAGCCTCGGAAAAATCAGTCGCGAGCAGGATGCGGGTGGCCATGGTCGAAACGGGCAGCACCAAGCGTGCCGCCGCGCCATCCGCGCTGTGCTAGAGCGGTCCGGCTGGAGGTCTCATGTCCGCTGGAAGTTCCGCCAAAGAAGCTCTGATCATCGACGCCGTCCGCACCCCGCGCGGTCGCGGCAAGGCCGGCAAGGGCGCGCTGAGCGGCCTGCACCCGCAGGTGATCTTGGCTCAGGCGCTCAACCATCTCGCGAAGAAGTCGGGCATCCAAACGAAGGACGTCGAGGACGTCGTCATCGGGTGCGTCACGCAGGCGAAGGAGCAGGGCGCGAACGTCGCTCGCAACGCCGTGCTGATGGCGGACTGGCCTCTCACCGCGACGGGCGTGACGCTGAACCGCTTCTGCGGATCGGGCGCGCAGGCCGTGAATTTCGGCGCGATGGGCGTGCTCTCGGGGCAGCAGGATCTCGTGGTCGCCGGCGGCGTCGAGAGCATGTCGCGCGTGCCGATGGGCAGCGACGTGGAGTGGCTCGACGCGAACAACATGGCGCTCCGCTCGAAGCTGCAGATGGTGCCGCAGGGCATCTCCGCGGACCTCATCGCGACGCTCGAGGGCTTCACGCGCGAGGACTGCGACAAGTTCGCGCTCCGCAGCCAGCACAACGCGGAGATGGCGCAGAAGGAAGGGCGCTTCGCGAAGAGCCTGTTCACCGTCGTCGACCTCGAGGGCAAGCCGGTGCTCGACAAGGACGAGTTCCCGCGCCACGGCGCGACGATGGACGCGCTCGCCAAGCTGGAGGCGGCGTTCGCGGGCATGGGCGGCATGAAGCTCGGCATGAACGGCGAGACGCTCGACGAGCTCGCGCTGCTCAAGTACCCGCAGGCCGGCAAGATCAACCACGTGCACACGGCCGGCAACTCGTCGGGCATCGTGGACGGCGCGGCCGTCGTGGCGATCGCGTCCAGCGACTACGCGAAGGCGAACGGCCTCAAGGCGCGCGCCCGCATCCGCGCGGTGGCGACGACCGGCAGCGAGCCCGTGATCATGCTCACCGCGCCGGCGCCCGCGTCCGAGAAGGCCCTCAAGAAGGCCGGGATGACGGTGAAGGACATCGATCTCTGGGAGATCAACGAGGCGTTCGCGACGGTGCCGCTCCAGACGGCGAAGCTGCTCGGCATCGATCCGGAGCGCATCAACGTGAACGGCGGCGCGATCGCGCTCGGCCACCCGCTCGGCGCGACCGGCGCGTGCCTCATCGGCACGGCCCTCGACGAGCTGGAGCGCTCCAACAAGTCGACCGCGCTCATCACGCTGTGCATCGGCGGCGGCATGGGCATCGCGACGATCATCGAGCGCGTCTGACGCACCATGGGCGGCCGCGCGCACGATCACGGTTCCTCGCGCGGCCACGCCCACGGCCACTCCCATCACGATCACGACGATCACGATCACGGCGGTCACGGCCACGGCGATCATGATCATGCTCACTCGCGCGATCACGGTCCCGGCGCGGGCCGCGAGCTCGCGCGCGAACGCGAGCACGACCACGATCACGATCACGGCGAACACGATCACAACCACGCGGCGGAGCTGCGGGCCACGCCGATGGCGCGGCTCGGGTGGGCGTTCGGGCTCACCGTGATGTTCATGTTCGTGGAGGCCGCGGTCGGCTTCTGGTCGAACAGCCTCTCGCTCATCGCGGACGCCGGGCACATGCTCGCGGACGCGGCGGCCCTGGGGCTCGCGCTCGTGGCGCAGCGGATCGCGCGGCGCGCCCGCACGAAGCACCGCACGTACGGCTACCGGCGCGCGGAGGTGCTCGCGGCGTTCGCGAACGGGACGGCGCTCGCGCTCACGTCGGTGTGGATCGTCGTCGAGGCCGCCGAGCGGTGGGAGCGGCCGGTGATCGTGCACGGCGGCGCGATGATGATCACCGCGAGCCTCGGCCTCGCCGTGAACATCGTCGCGGCGCTGATCCTCCGGCAGGGATCGCACAACGCGAACACGCGCGCGGCGCTCGCGCACGTGATCTCGGACGCGCTCGGATCGCTCGGCGCGATCGTCGCGGGCGCGCTCGTGATGACGATGGATCTGCGGCGCGCGGATCCGGTGATCGGCGTCGCGATCGGCCTGCTCATCGCGTGGAGCGGCATGCGCCTCGTGCGCGACACGACCCGCGTGCTGATGGAGAGCACGCCCGCGCACATCGATCTGGCCGAGGTGGAGGCCGCGATCCGCGAGGTCCCCGGCGTGAGCGATCTGCACGATCTGCACGTGTGGACGATCTCGGACGGCTTCGACGCGCTCACGGTGCACGTCGTGATCGCGCGCGGCTTCCACGGCACGGACGTGGCCGCGGCGGTCGGCCGGCACGTGCGCGAGCAGCTCAAGATCGATCACTGCACGGTGCAGCCGGAGCCGCCGAAGACGAGCTCGCTCATCCCGCTGCGACGCCGGCCGACGTAGATCCGCATCCGGCTCATTTTTGTGGTGTTTCGCGGCTCGCTCCGTGAGGATCGCGTCTCGCGCGCGGCCCCGTCGTGCGCTCCACGGAGGTCGTCCCCCATGCGTCGTTCGCTGCTCGTCGTCCCGGTCCTGTCGCTCGCGTTCGCCTCGGTCGCATTCGCGGGGGATCCGCCGAAGGGAGGCGCGGCGCCCGCGAGCGAGCCGGTGAAGACGGACGCCGGCGCGGCGGCGCAGGACCTGTTCGATCAAGGCATCAAGCTGATGACGGACGGCAAATTCGCGGAGGCCTGCCCGAAGCTGGAGGCGTCGAACCGCGCGGCGTGGGCCCCGGGCACGACGATCAACCTCGCCGACTGTTACGAGCACGTGGGGCGCCTCGCGAGCGCCTGGGCGAAGTTCCTCGAAGCGGAGCCGCACTTCCGCAACCGCACGCCGCCGGACCCGCGCGCCGACATCGCGAAGAAGCGCGCGGAGGCCCTGTACCCGAAGCTCTCGCGCGTCGAGATCGACGTGCCGGACGCGTCGAAGGCGCCGGGCCTCGTCGTGAAGCGCGACGGCGACGTGGTCGACGAGTCGCAGTGGGGCAACGCGCTCCCCGTCGACGCGGGCAAGCACGTCGTGGAGGTGACCGCGCCCGGCCGCGTCGCGTGGAAATGGGAGGCCGACGTGCAGGGCACGACGCCAGCGAAGGTGGAGGTGCCGGCGCTCGTCGCGAGCGCGACCGCGTCCACCGCGACGGCGACGGCGTCCGGAGCGCCGACGACCGCGCCGACGGAGAGCGGCATGGCGACGCAGAAGAAGATCGCGATCGGCGCCGGCGCCCTCGGGGTCGCGGGCCTCGTGCTCGGCGGCGTGACGGGCGTGCTCACGCTCGGCAAGGTGGCCGACTCGAACAAGACGTGCGCGAAGCTCGATGACGGCACGTTCCGCTGCGACGCCGCGGGCGGTGCGCTGCGCGACGACGCGAAGAGCCTGTCCACGATCTCGACGATCGGCTTCATCGCGGGCGGCGTGCTCGCGGCGGGCGGCGTCGTGCTGTGGCTCACGGCGCCGTCGGGCGCTCCGTCCACGCCGGACTCGAACGGCCCCGCGCCGAAGACGGCGAGCGCGCGTCGGAGCCTCTGGATCTCGCCCGCGATCGGCCCGACGAGCGGCGTCACGGTCGGCGGTGACTTCTGATCGCCGGAGCGCGCGCCGCATGAACGAAGGAGCGCCGCTCAAGCGATCGTTGCCGCGCGCGGTGATCGTCCTCGGCTGGGTGTCGTTCTTCACCGACGCGTCGGCGGACATGATCTATCCGCTGGTGCCTGCGTTCCTCGTGTCGCTCGGCGGGAGCGCGGTGTGGCTCGGCTGGCTCGAAGGCGTCGCGGAGGCGGTGAGCGCCGGGATCAAGCTGTGGGCGGGCCGTCGCATCGACAAGGTCGGTCACCCGAAGCGGTTCGTCGTCGCGGGCTACGGCATCGCCGCGCTGTCACGTCCGCTCTACGCGCTCGCGACGGCGCCGGTGCACGCGGTGCTGGTGCGCGTCGCGGATCGCATCGGCAAGGGCCTGCGCGGTCCGCCGCGCGACGCGATGCTGGCGGCGGCGGTCGACAAAGAGAGCCGCGGCCACGCGTTCGGCTTCCACCGGATGATGGACAACTTCGGCGGCGTCGCGGGACCGATCCTCGCGTTCGTCGCGCTCCGCCTCGCGGAGCTGCCGCTGCGCACGGTGTTCTTGCTGAGCGTGATCCCCGGCCTCGCGAGCGTCGCGCTCGCGCAGATCTTCCTGAAAGAGCCGAAGATCGAAGCACGAGCGGAGGATCAGGCGGCGCACGTGCCGGCTCCGGAGGGCGACGCGACGCGACCTGCGCCCCAAGAAAAGACCGAAGAAGCGGAGCCGGTGGGTCACTTGCCGTGGCGGTTCTTCGTCGTGACGGCCGTCTTCACGCTCGCCGCGTCGGGCGATCTGTTTTTGATGCGGCGGCTCACGGATCTGAAGATGGACGTCGCGTACGTCCCGCTCGCGTGGGTGTCGTTGCAGCTTCTCAAGGGGCTCTTCAACGTGCCGGGCGGCCGCGCGTCGGATCGCTTCGGTCGTCGGCGCGTGCTCGCGATCGCGTGGGCGCTGTATGCGATCACGTACGCGGGCTTCGGCTTCGCGCCGTCGTGGATCGTCGCGTGGGCGCTGCTCGTGCCGTACGCGCTCCACTACGGCCTCGCGGAGGGCGGTCAGCGCGCGCTGCTCACGGATCTCGTCCCGCGCGAGCTGCGCGGCCGTGCGTTCGGCGTGCAGCTCGCGATCGAGGGCGTCTTCATCTTGCCCGCGAACATCGGCTTCGGCTTCGTGATGGACCGCGTCGGCGCGATCCCAGCGTTCGTCGCCGCCGGAGCGTTCGCGATGACCGCCGCGATCCTCTTGCTGTTAATCGTGCCGAAGACGAAGCCGCACGCGACGTGAAGGCGCCCCTCACACGGGCGCGATGCGGACGCGCTCGTCGTACAGCGCCGCGCCCTCTCCGTGATCCGTGAGGCGCGCGCGGAGGATCGCGTTGGCCGCGCGGCCCGCGTCGTAGTGACCGCCCTTCGCCGTGAGCGCGACGTCGCGACGCTGCCTCGGATCGTGGCGGATCTTCACCGTGAGCGATCCGACCGCGGACTCGACGCGCGCGAGCGATCCGTCGGCCACGTCGTTCGCGGAGTCGGGGTGCACCGTCACGACGAGCGGGCCCTCCTGCGGCTTCGCCCACTGCGACGACTGCGAGCGCTCGGTCGAGAGCGACGTCCACACGAGCGGAAACGCCGCGTCGAACGAGGGCTCCGGCGGCGGCGCGGTCGTGATCAGGTTCACGCGGCCCGAGGGCGTCGCGAACCTTCGATCCGCGAACAGCACCTCCTTCGCGAGCGGGCTCTTCACGGCGCCGCGCGTGAGGTCGTCCAGCGTGATGCCCGCGGGGCCGAGCTTCGGCGCGATCATGCGCTCCTTCCACGAGCGCGCGCTGCCCGCGAACGCGTCGCCGAGGCCCACGCGCGCCGCGAGCGCCTGCACGATCTCCAGATCGCTGCGCACGCCGTCGGGGCGCGGCACGACCGGGCGCGACACGCCGAGGTAATGGTGGCCGTACGAGCCGAGGAGATCGTCCGACTCGAGGAGCGTCGTCGTCGGCAAGACGAGCGTCGCGCGCCGCGCCGTGTCCGTGAGGAACGAGTCGACGACAACGGAAAACTCACGCGTCTCGATCGCGCGCGCCACCTTCGCGGAGTCGGGCAACATCACCACCGGGTTGCCGGCCGTGATCCAGATCGCCTTGATTTCAGGGTCTCTCGCGGCGAGCACCTGTTCGCCGAAGAGCGGCTCGCAGATCGATCGCGCGCTCGCGCCCGACATGAACGACGCGTCGAAGGCGCCGCGGCGCTTGAAGTAGAACGACACGCCGCCGCCGGGGACGCCGATGTTGCCGCTCACCGCGCACAGGGCGTCCAGCGCGCGCACCACGCTCGCGCCGTTGTAGCGCCGGCCCATGCCCCAGCCGACGAGGATCGCGGTCGGTCGCTTCACGCCGAGGCGCTCCGCCAGATCGAGCGCGTCCTCCTCGCGCACGTCCGCCTCCGCGCACCACGCGGCCACGGTCTTCGACTCCGCGAGCGCGCGGAATTCGTCGAGGTGATCGCAGTACGTCGCGGCCGCGGGGTCGACGAGGCCGCGCTCGAACAAGAGGCGCGCGACCGCCATCGCGAGCGCGAAATCGCCGGCCGGACGCGGCTGCACGAAGCGGTCGCAGATCGAAGTCGTCTTGTGGTGCACCGGATCGACGAGGACGATCTGCGCGCCGCGCGACCTCGCCTCCTTCAGCACCGGGATCGTGTGCGGGCTCGACGTGAAGACGTTCTTGCCCCAGACGAGGATGTTCTTCGCGTTCAGCAGATCGAACAGATCGTGGCTGTCCTCCTCGCCGAAATCGGTGAGCTGCGCGAAGTCGCCCGCGCCGCTGCAGATGTCGCCTCGCTTCCCGGTGACGGGGCCGAAGCGCTCGAAGAACGCGTCGACGATCATCGCGAGCACGCCGAGCGTCCCGCCGCTGCGGTAGTGGAAGATCGAAGCCGGCCCGTGCTCCGCGCGGATCTTCGTGAGCCGCTCGGCCGCGACGTCGAGCGCCTCGTCCCACGTCACGGGCACGAGCTCCGAGCCCTTGCGGAGGAGCGGCGTCGTGAGGCGCTCCGGCGAGTACTGCGTCGTCAGGAACTGCGACGTGCGGTGGCAGAGAAAGCCTTGCGTGATCGGGTGATCCGGATCGCCCGCGAGGCGCGTGACGCGCCCGTCTTCGATGGTCGCCACGATGCTGCACGCGTCCGGGCAGTCGCGGTTGCAGATGGTCTTCGCGGTCGTCGGTTCCTTCACGCGGCGCAGGATAGCGCGGCGCAGGCGAACCGGCCGCGCCGCGATCCGAAGAGCACGTGACTACGGCATGCGCACCGACACGACCGGCGCGCTCGCGGCGGTCGACGGCAGCACCGGAGGCGGCAACAGGCGCGCCTTGCGCTCGCTCTTCCCGGCTTCGTCCGCCGCGGCGACGAGCTCGTTCACCTGCCGCGACACGAGCTTCGCGAGGCCCTTCGCCGCCTCCGACGCGGCCTTCGCCTGCGCCTCTTTGTGCGCGCGCGCCGCGCCGATCATCTGCTCCTTCTCGCTCACGTCGATCGGCTGCACGACGGAGAACAGGATCGTCCCGGTGCGCACGTCGAAGAGGTCCGCCTGCAAGAGGCCCCTGCTCGCCACCGTGACGCCCGGCGCCGCGAACATGCCGATGATCGTCGGGTACAGCCAGGCCCACGCGTTGAGGTGCGTGTCGTCCACGAAGCGCTCCGAGTAGAGCAGCAGGTACCGCATGCGGTAGCGCGCCGCGATCACGCGCAGGCCTTCGAGGCCGCCGGTGTTCGGCAGCTCGGTGGAGACGTCGCTCACGTGCGAGAAGTACTGGTTGCCGATGAGCGCGCGCGACAGATCGCGGGAGGCCGTCGCGCGCGTCGCGATCGTCACCTCGCCGGAGGCGTCGAACGGCTTCGCGAGCGGCACCACGCCGACGCGCGCCGGGAATTCGAGATCGAGCGGCGCCTCCAGGATCTTCTGCAAATCGCCTTCGCTGAGCGATCCGCTGCTGTCCTTCGAGAACATCGAGTGATCGATCGGAGCGGGCATCGGCGCGGCAGCGGCCTGCGGCTGCGCGGGCGCGACCGCGTCCATGGAAGGTGAAGCGGCGCAACCGAGCAGAGCGGACGACGCGAAAGCAGCGAAGAAGAAGGCGTCTCGGAGCTTCATGGCGATTCCTCGAAGGGCGGACAGGGAGCGCCCACGACGCGTCGTCGCGCCATGGAAGGGCCCCAGGGAAGACGCCGCGCACGTCGACGGAGCCGCGCCTTTTCGGGGCCGCCGTCCGAGCGTCGTCGCGACGTCTGGAACGTCCCAAGAACGCGCGCTCCGGAGGAACCTTACGGGGGGCCCTCATGTCTTTCGCGGCCCGGATCCGCGGCCGTGGTAAGCGGCGAAGACGATGTCTCGACCCACCGCTCTGCCCGCGCCCGGCTCGTCCGACGTCCTCTACCTCGTCGATCTCTCCGGCTACGTGTTCCGCGCGTACCACGCGGTGGCGCCGCTCACGTCGCCGAGCGGGGAGCCGACGCACGCGACGTACGGCACCGTGAACATGCTCCAGAAGCTCGTGGACGATCGCAGGCCGATGTACCTCGGCGTCGCGATGGACACGGGCGGGCGCACGTTCCGCGACGACCTCGACGCGAACTACAAGGCGCACCGCCCGCCGCCGCCCGAGGACCTCACCGTGCAGATGAAGCGCTGCAAGGAGATCGTGGAGGCCTTCCGCATCCCGATCTTCGCCGCGGAGAACCTCGAGGCCGACGATCTGATCGCCGTCGCCGTGCAGCGCGCGAAGCAGAAGGGGCTGCGCGTCGTGATCGCGTCCAGCGACAAGGACCTGATGCAGCTCGTGGACGACGAGCGCGTGATGATGTGGGACGCGATGCGCGACCGGGTCTACGGGCCCGCGGAGGTCGAGGAGAAGCTCGGCGTGCCGCCGCACATGGTCCGCGACCTGCTCGCGCTCGTCGGCGACACGTCCGACAACGTGCCCGGCGTGCCCGGCGTCGGCATGAAGACCGCGGCCGAGCTGCTCCATCAGTTCGGCTCGCTCGACGGCGTGTACGACCACATCGACGAGGTGAAGAAGAACAAGATCCGCGAGAACCTGAAGGCCAACGAGGGCGACGCGCGCCTCTCGCAGAAGCTCGTGAGCCTCTTCATGGATGCGCCCGTGGAGCTCGATCTGGAGGCGCTCCGTTACGGCGGCGCGGACGTGGGGCGGCTGCGATCGCTCTTCGCGGAGCTCGGGTTCACGCGCCTCTTGAAGACGCTGAAGGTGCCCGAGGCGAGCGTGAAGGACGCGTCGTACGCGACGCTGCTCACGAAGGAGGCGCTCGCGTCGTTCGCGGAGGACGCGAAGAAGGCGGGGCGTCTCGCGGTGCTCGCGCACGGGACGGGGCCGGAGCCGATGTTCGCGCACGTCACGGGGATCGCGCTCGCGACGCGCGCGGGGCACGCGGCGTACGTGCCGGTGGGGCATCGGTACCTCGGCGCGCCCGCGCAGCTCGCGATGAAGGACGTCGCGGAGGCGCTGGGGCCCGCGCTCACGGATCCGGCCGTCGCGAAGATCGGCCACGATCTCAAGTACACCGAGGTGCTCCTGCGGCGCGCGGGCGTGCCGGCGTTCTCGGGCGCGAGCGACACGATGCTCGCGTCGTACCTGCTCGATGCGGAGGCCGACAACGAGCTCGGGGCGCTCGCGGAGCGCGAGCTGTCGATGAAGCTGCCGCCGCTCGAGACGGATTTGCCGAAGAAGAAAGGCAAGCGCACGCTCGACGAGATCGAGGTCGACCACGCGACGAGGCACGCGGCGGCCTGGGCGGACGCGGCGCTCGCGCTCTCGGACAAGCTCACGTCACGCCTGCAGAGCGAGAAGCTGGACCGGCTGCTCGTCGAGCTGGAGCTGCCGCTCGCGTCGGTGCTCGCGGACATGGAGATGCGCGGCGTCCTCGTCGACACGAGCGCCCTCTCCGAGATCGCGGCGCAGATGACGAAGGAGCTCGCGGAGCTCGAAAAGAAGGCCTACGAGGCCGCGGGCCAGGAGTTCAACGTCGCCTCGCCGAAGCAGCTGGAGGCGATCCTGTTCGACACGCTCGGCCTCAAGTCGACGCGCAAGACGAAGACGGGGCGCTCGACGGACGCGGAGGTGCTGGAGGCGCTCGCGGACGATCACGCGCTGCCGGGCGTCATCCTGGAGCACCGCGCGATCGCGAAGCTGAAGGGCACGTACGTCGACGCGCTGCCGAAGCTCCTCCACCCCGAGACGGGCCGCATCCACACGCGCTGGAGCCAGGCGGTCGCCGCGACGGGCCGCATCAGCTCGCAGGACCCGAACCTGCAGAACATCCCGATCCGCACGGCGCTCGGCCGATCGATCCGCAAGGCGTTCGTCGCGCCGAAGGGCAAGGTGCTCCTGTCCGCGGACTACTCGCAGATCGAGCTGCGCGTGCTCGCGCACCTGTCGCACGATCCGGTGCTCGTCGACGCGTTCAACCGCGGCCAGGACGTGCACGTGCGCACCGCGATGGAGGTGTTCGGCGTCGCGGAGGAGGGCGTCACGTCGGAGATGCGGCGCCAGTCGAAGACCGTGAACTTCGGCGTCATCTACGGCATGGGCGAGACGGCGCTCGCGAAGCGCCTCGGCATCCCGCGCGCGGAGGCGGCGGCCTTCATCGACCGCTACTTCGCGCGCTACAGCGGCGTGCGCGCGTTCATGGACGCGACGATGGCGGAGGCCCGCAAGAGCGAGGCGGTGCACACGCTGCTCGGCCGCCGCAGGCTCTTGCCGGACCTGCGATCGAGCGATCGTCAGCGCCGCGCGCAGGCCGAGCGCATCGCGCAGAACACGCCGATCCAGGGCACGGCGGCGGACCTCCTCAAGCTCGCGATGCTGCGCTTCAAGGAGCCGATCGTGCGCGGCGCGGAGCTGGTGCTCACGGTGCACGACGAGCTCGTCTTCGAGGTCCCCGCGGAGGCCGCCGACGAGGCCTCCGCGAAGATCAAGTCGACGATGGAGGGAGTGATGAAGCTGGACGTGCCGCTCGAGGTCGACGTGGGCTACGGCGCCACGTGGACCGAGGCGCACTGAGACGCTTCGGCAGACGCCGCCAAGCGTCGTGCGCGTCCTCTTTCACCAAAACGTAAGGATGGGGGGTCCCGCCGCAGGCGGGGGGAAGGGCGAAGCCCTTCCAACGTGACTCAAGGTCGGATCGTGGCGGGGACGGTGAACGTGGGGCGCGCGAACGGTTGAACGTGCGCGCCCTGGAGCGCCGACTTCACGCAGCCGGCCTTGCCGTTCGTCGCGGCCCAGCCGCTCACGCTGACGCTCTGCACGGAGCCGGAGGAGCCGAACGTGATCGACGCCATCGAGGGCTCCGTCGCGCCGGCGACGCACGCCTTCGCGGCCGGGAGCACCGCGCGCACGGCCGCCTGCGCGTTGCCCTGCGACGGTTGATCCGGCAGGTTGCTGCCGGACGCCGCGCCGGACGCGGGCTTCGAGTCGTCCTGCGGAGCGGGCTGCGACTCGTTCGGGCCGACGGCCTTCTTCATCTCCTCGTCGAGCGTGCCGACCTTGCCGTCGCCCTTCGGGGCCGCGGACGTCGCGGGCTTCGGCTCGTTGAGCGCGACCGCCGTCGCGGGCGCCGCGGGCCCTTGACCGCCCACGCCCTGCGCCGGATCGCCTGCTTTCGCGGCCGCCGTCGCCTGCGGCGCCACCTCGGTCGACGCGACCGCCGCGGGCTCCGCGGTCGCCGCGGGCGCCGCCGTCACCGCGGGCGCGCTCGTGGATTGCGCCGCCTGCGTGTTGATCGCGACCACGTCCGTCTTCGCAGGAGCCGTGCTCGGCTGGCGCGTGCGGTAAATCGCGAACGCCGCGGCCACGCCGAGGACCGCGATCGCGAGGCCGGCCCACATGCCGTTCTTGCCGTTGCCGTTCGCGGCGGGCGCGCTCGCGACCACGGGCACGGGCGCAGCGGCGACCTTCTTCGGCTCCTTCGCGGCGTCTTCGGCGGCCTTCGCCGCGGCGATCTCCGCGGCCTTCGCGGCGGCTGCGTCCGCGTCCTTCTTCGCCACCTCGGCCTGGAGATCCGCGAGGCGCAGCACGCCCGAGTCCTCCTTGCCAGGCTTCGCCGCGGCGGCGCGGTGGATCGGCGTCACGGTCGCGCCGCCGCCCGGGATCGACGAGATCCGCCCCGGAGGCGGCGTCGATGTGCTCGCCGGCGGGATCGAGGTCCGCGCGCGCGCCGCGAGCTCCTTCAAGCTCGGCTTCTTCGGCGCGTCCGCCGCCGGCTGCGACGCTCCGGCCTTCTCTTCACCGGCCTCCGCGACGAGCGGAGGGGGCGCGAGCAGCGCCTCGATCACCTCGGCGGAGCCCTCTTTCTTGAGCGCTGCGGCGGCCGCCACGATCGCGTCCGCGCGCTCGTCCCAAGACGGTCCCCCGTTCTTTTGCAGATCCTCCGCAGGCCACCGCCCGAGGAGCGCGTCGAGATCGAGATCTCCGTTGCCTTTCATCCTGCCTCGCCTCCAAAACCTCGCTCCGCCAGGTACTCCCGGAGCTTTCGTCGAGCCTCGTGAACGCGCCACGCGACGGTTCCTTCAGGGCACCCGAGGACCTTCGCAGCCTCGTCGTGTCCGACGCCGTCGATGCACACCAAGATGAGCGTGGTGCGCAGCGTGTCCGACAGCCGATCGATCCCGTCGCAGAGAGCCACCGCGAGCTGTCGTTGATGAGATTGAGCCGCGGGATCGCTCCCGTGGCTCGGCCTCGTCTCCGTGAGCAGCGCCTCGATCCGCGGATCGTCCGAGGGCGTGCTGTCCCTCGTCGATTTCCGCGCTCGGATGGTGTTGAGCGAGAGGTTCACCGCGATGCGATAGAGCCAGGTGAACGGCTCGCTGCGACCGTCGAAGCGATCGAGCGCCTGATATGCGCGGACGAACGTCTCTTGCGTCACGTCCTCCGCCTCCGCTCCGGTGCGCACCAAATGGAACGCGAGCCGGAAGATGCGCCGCTGGTGACGGCGCACGAGCGTCCCGAAAGCTTGAGCGTCGCCGCTCTTCGCCAGGGCCACGAGTTCACGATCGGTCGGGTTGGCCATCCTAGCTCCCCGCGAGGATCCTCGCGGTCCCCAGGTCCGAGGGATCGCCGCGGGAGACCCGGGAGGTGGGCCCAGGCGTCGTCGCGGGCGGTGCCCGCAGGGCCGACGTCCCCACCCGAGAAGGTGGGCCATCGCCGGCGGCGACGCTGGGGGAGGAAGGCAAAGTAGCCGAACACTCCCCCTTGGACAAAGCAACCATCGGGGTCTTGGGCGGACGATGCCGGAAGATGCGCGCACGCCGAGCGGGGCGCCGTCCGCGAAAACCGCGGCGGATCCAGATCGACGATGGCGGGCCGAGCATACGCCCCGAGGCGCCATGGTGGGAAGGTTCAAGCAAGGCGACGCGTGACGCTCCGACTCGCGCGAGACGGGAGCTCCGTGGGGAGCGTGCGAGATCCGCCTTCGCTGATACCGTACCCCGCGTGAAGGCAGCTCACCGCACCCCGCTCCTCGTCGCCGCAGCGTTCGCCGGCGGCGCCGTCTCCGCGCACATGGCCGACGCGACGACTCAGTCGGCGAGCCCGTACGCCGCGTTCGATCAGATGTCGCGGGTGCTCGTGCTGCTCGAGAACAACTACGTGGATCCGACGCAGCGGCAGAAGGTGATCGACGGCGCGATCAAGGGCATGGTCGCGGAGCTGGATCCGCACTCGGCGTACATGCCTCCGTCCGACTACGCGATCTTCCGCGGCGACACCCAGGGCAAGTTCGCGGGCGTCGGCGTGGAGGTCGATTTCCGCGGCGAGGCCGTCACGATCATCGCGCCGTTCGACGGCTCTCCCGCGGCGCGCGCGGGCATCCGGCCGGGCGATCAGATCGTCGCGATCGACGGCAAGCCGGTGCGCGGCGAGCGCATCGACAAGCTCGTCAACATGATGCGCGGCGACGCAGGCACGAAGGTGAAGCTCACGATCCGCCGCAAGGACGCCGCGGATCTGATCCCGTTCGAGATCGTGCGCGAGGTCATCCACGTCGACAGCGTCACCGGCAAGCGCCTGAACGGCGGCGTCGCGTACGTCCGCTTGAAGCAGTTCCAGGAGGGCACGCGCGACGAGCTGCTCGTGATCACCGGCAAGCTGCGCGCGGCGTCGAAGGAGAAGATCGCGGGCGTGCTCCTCGACCTGCGCAACAACCCGGGCGGCCTCGTCGACGAAGCGGAGGGCGTCGCGGACGAGTTCCTCGGCGGCGGCACGATCTACACGACGCGCCACCGCGGCCGAGTGATCGACGAGGCGCGCGCGACGGCGGGCGGGGCGCTCTCGGACGTGCCGATCGTCGCGCTCGTGAACGAGTACTCCGCGTCCTCGTCGGAGCTGCTCGCGGGCGCGCTGCAGGACAACGGGCGCGCGAAGATCGTGGGCGCGCAGACGTTCGGCAAGGGCTCGGTGCAGACGATCTACGACCTGCCGAACGGCGCGGGCCTCCGCCTCACGACGATGCGCTACTACACGCCGAGCGGTCGATCGATCCAGGCGGAGGGCATCCGCCCCGACGTCGTGATCAAGCGCCCGGACGCGCCGGACGGTGTGCTCGTGCGCGAGAGCGATCTCGACGGCCACCTGCTCGCGGAGGGCCCGGTCTCCACGCGCCCGCAGACCGTGCTCACCGACGAGACGAAGCGCGGCCCCGACGATCGCGACGGCCCGCGCGCGGAGGTCCCCGACGATCCGAAGAGCGGGACGGACTTCGTGCTCGCGACGGGCTACGCGGAGCTGCTCAAGCTGATCGCCGCGAAGAAGTGAGCAGTTTGACGGCCGGCCGCGCCCCGTTTTACCGTCCGCGCATGGCCAAGCTGTCGTGGCTCACCTCTCTCTGCGCGCTGATCCTCGCGATCGGCTGCTCGTCGAACCCGAAGGCGGACGATCCATCGAAGGCCGGCGAAGGCAGCGGCCAGGGCGATCCCACCGCAACGGATCCGGGCTCTTCGACCGACGAGACGTCGGTGGGCCAGACGTCCACCCCGGTCGCGATGGGCACCGTGAAGAGGACCGATGACGAGAACAGCGTGCCCGACGACTACTCGCTCGTGGAGCGCGACTGCGTCGATCTCGGCAAGAAGCTCGGCGATCTGTGGCGCGCCGACCTCCGCGCGAGCCTCAGCCCCAAGCTCAACGACAAGCAGCGCGAGAAGGCCGAGCAGTCGATTCAGGAAGGTGCGTCGAAGAAGGAAGAGGACTGGGCGAACGGCTGCATCAAGTCCCTGGTCGGCAAGAACGTCGACCCGAAGGTGCTCAAGTGCGCGTTCGACTCGAAGGATCTGAAGACCTTCGAGAAGTGCCTGAACTGATCAGAACACCCACTTCGCGTTCGCGCCGGTGAGCCCGAGCCGAACCTCCGGCACGAGCGACGGCTTCGGCACGGACGCCTCGTTCGGATCGACGGGCACCTTCTTGTTGCCGACCGCGATCATCACGCTGCCGCCGGCGACGAGCGCGAGGCCGATGCCAAGCGTTCCGAAGGCCGCCGGAGGAGGCCCCTCGTAGTCGAAGGACGAGACGAGCGTCCACGCCAAGCCGATGAGCGTCGTGACGCCGCCGACGCTGACCATCGCGATGCCGCCGCCGAACAGGCCGCCGCTGCGACGCTTCATCGCGGGCTTCGCCGGGGGGAGGCCGCCGGGCGGCTGGTACGAAGTGTTGCCGTTCGGGTTGTAGTAGACCGGGCCGGTCGAAGTGCTGGTCGGCGCGGGGTTGGTGGTCGTGCCCGTGGGCGCGGGGTTGGTGGTCGTGCCGGTGGGCGTATCGGTCGGGTAGTAGCCCGCGGCAGGCTTGCCCTTCTCCAGCTCGGGCACGGTGACGACGGTCTCGCCCGGCTTGTCGACCGTGAGCGACTTCTCCCAAGAGCTGCGATCCGGCGCCGTCGCCGTGAGCTTGATCAGGCCCGGATCCACGGGGATCGCGGTGCCCCACATCGCCTGCGACACGATCTCACCGTTGCGCCGCACCTCGATGAGCTTCGCGGGCGACAGCACCTGCACGGTGAGCTTCGACAGCTTCGGCTCCAGCGCCTTCGCGGCGTCGCGGGCCTTCTTTTCACGCTCCGTCTGGTTCGTCGCCTTCGCCTGCGACGCGACGTCGAGGTACAGCGACCACGCGCTCGCGGTGCGGCCCAGCGACTCGTAGCAGATGGCGAGGTTCGTCTGCGTCCCGAGCCCCGGGTCTTGTTTCTGGCTCTCCTCGAACTTCGCGCAGGCCTCGGAGTAGCGCTTCTCTCCCATGAGCTTCTTGGCCTGATCGAACAGCGCCTGCGCCGCGGCCGCGTCCCCGGCGTGAGCCTCGTGCGCGAGGCCGGCGACGAACGCCAGCGAGACCACAAAAACGATGTGACGGAGGTGTCGCAGCATGAGCTGCCTTATACAGCGGCGCCCTCACGGCGGGGAAATCTGCGGCGCCGCGGGCACGGGTCCGACCTCCGCGCGTCGCCTGCTGGGGAGGCGCGCGGAGCATCCCGATGACGTCACTTGCGGTCGTCGTCGAGGCCCGGGTGCGGGCCCTTCTGCGTCGTCGTCGTGGTGGTGGTCGTTGTGGTTGTTGTGGCGGTGGTCGCGGTCGTCGTCGCGGTCGCCGTCGCGCCCGGTTTGACAGGTTTGCCCGGCTTGCCGCCTGCGTTCGTCGGCGTCGTCGGCTCCGGCGCGGGCGCGATCGTGCCGGTCGCCGCGGGCGCATCCATCGCGGGCGTCGTCGCGGGTGTCACCGCCGGCTTCACCTCGGTGGTGGCGCCCGAGGGCGGCTGCAGCGCGTTCACCGCTTGGCCGCCGTTCTTCGATCCGCCCGCCAAGACGAGCGCCGCGACGCCGATCCCGATCACGAGCATGACGCCCGCCGCGATGCCGATCATGAGGCCCACGGGGCTCTTCTTCGCGGTCGAGGCGCTCATCGAGCCCTCCCACGACTGGCCCGTGCTCGCGCCCATCGGAGGCCCGTGCGGCGCGGCCATCGTGTGACCCGGCGCCATCGCGTTGCCCGTGGTCGACATCATCCCTGGGCCGCCCATCACGGTCGCGGCGATCTGCGGCTGCGACGGGCTGCTCTGCGAGAAGCCGCCCGTCTGCGCTTGCGCGACGTACCCGCCGCTCGTCTGGCCGGGGCCGTACGGCTGGAAATTCGGCTGCGACGACGATCCGTACGGAGCGCCCGGCACGGTCGGCGCGGGCGCTCCGTACGCGGGCGCTCCGGCGAGCGGAGCCGGCGTCGGCGTGTGGAGGCTGCCGCGGTTCGCCGAGGTGCGGAACACGTCCGCGATCCGCTCGGCCGAGAGGCGCGCGCGCCCCGTCGCGAACGGCGCCAGCGCGGCCGCGAGCTCCGCCACGTTCTGGAACCGCTGGTTCGGATCCTTCTCCTGGCACCGGCGGATCACGGCCTCGAGCTGCGGCGGCACGTCCTGGCGAACGTGCGTGATCGGCGGCAGCGGCTCTTGCAGGATCATCAGGCAGAGCTGCGGCATCGTGTCGGCCATGAACGGCGGGTTGCCGGCGAGCAGCTCGTACAGGATGGCGCCGAGCGACCAGATGTCGGTGCGATGATCGACGTCCTTCGACGACTTCATCTGCTCCGGCGACATGTAGAGCGGCGACCCCATCACCGCCGTCGTCTTCGTCATGCCCGGCATCGAGATCGACCCGACCATCTTCGAGATGCCGAAATCGAGCACCTTGATGCACGGCGAGCTGTCCGCGCGGTGCGTGAGGAAGAGGTTCGCGGGCTTGAGATCTCGGTGGACGATGCCGGCCGCGTGCGCCTCCGCGAGCGCCTCGCACGCCTGCAGGATGTACTCGACGGCGGCTTGCCACGGGAGCGCGCCCACCGTCTCCACCGTGTCGGCGAGGTCCTTCCCGTTCAGGAACTCCATCACCATGAACGGCGAGCCGTTGTCCATCTCGCCGACGTCGATCACGCGCGCGACGTGCTCGCTCTTGATCTTCACGGCGGCCTTCGCCTCGCGCTGGAAGCGGCTCCGCGTGTCCGCGCTCTTCGCGGCGTCGGGCAGGAGGAACTTGATCGCGACCTTCTCGTCGAGGTGGAGGTGCGTCGCCGCCGCTACGACGCCCATGCCTCCGGCGCCGAGGATCTTCTCGATCTTGTACTTGCCCTGCAGGACGTCCCCGACGCGCGCACCCGGTACCCCTTCAGTTTCTGCGGAGCTCATGATCGTCCTTTGACCTCAATCCCGGAGCGCGATTCGAAACCACATCCGAACGTGGCGGAGCAAGCTGCGCCACCCGCGTGGGGTGGGGACCCGACGGCTACGCCGGCGGGGCGGGGCGGCGCGTGCCGCCCCGAGATGCATGCCGGCGCCTCGCCCGGTGCGCCGTGCAAAAAGGCGGCCCGAGCATAGACGCCGCGAACCGCCCTTTCAATCAAACGGCTGGAATTAGCCGGTCACACCACCATGACTCCGGCGCCAGAGCCTCCGCAAAACCAACGCTTGCGCGCCGCGTGCTATCGCCCCTAAAACCGCTCGGACCTCGCACGGGGAGCAACCCGGAAGGCGCATTTATGCACTTCGATCTGACCGAAGAACAATCCCTCGTCCTCCAGACCGCCCGCGACTTCGCCGCGCGCGAGATCGAGCCCAAGGCCGCCGAGCTCGACAAGACGGCCCGCTGGCCGACCGAGATCGTGAAGCAGATGGGGGAGCTCGGGTTCTTGGGCCTCGCGATCCCGGCGGAGTACGGCGGCGCCGGCCTCGACACCGTGAGCTACGTGCTCGTGATGGAAGAGGTGAGCCGCGCGTGCGCCTCGAGCGGCGTCATCATGAGCGTCAACAACTCGCTCTTCTGCGATCCGCTCTACAAGTTCGGCACCGAGTGGCAGAAGAAGGAGATCCTCACGCCGACCGCGCAGGGCAAGATCCTCGGCGCCTTCGGCCTGACCGAGCCAGCGTCCGGCTCCGACGCGCGCACGATGAAGACCGTCGCCGAGAAGCAGGGCGACGGGAGCTGGCTCCTCAACGGCTCGAAGAACTTCATCACCTGCGGCCCCGAGGCCGAGCACATCATCGTGTTCGCCGTCACCTCGCCGCACCCCGAGAAGCCGAAGCACACGGCGCTCATCCTCAAGCGCGGGATGCCCGGGTTCACGCTCGCGCCGCACGACGAGAAGATGGGCATCAAGGCCGCGCACTCGTGCTCGATCTACTTCGACAACGTGACCGTGCCGAAGGAGTACGTGCTCGGCGAAGAGGGCCAGGGCTTCAAGGTCGCGATGGTCACGCTCGACGGCGGCCGCATCGGCATCGCGGCGCAGGCGCTCGGCATCTCGAAGGCCGCGATCGATCGGTCGATCACGTACGCGAAGGAGCGCAAGGCCTTCGGCGGCGTGATCGCGGGCCTGCAGGCGATCCAGTTCATGATCGCCGACATGACCACGGAGTACGAGGCGGCGCGCCTCCTCACGCTGCGCGCGGCGTACCTCAAGGACAAGTCCGCCACCGACAAGAACGTGAAGCACACGGCCGAGAGCGCGATGGCCAAGCTCTTCGCGTCGGAGGCGGCGACCCGCATCGCGCACAAGGCGATCCAGGTGCACGGCGGCTACGGCTACACCACCGAGTACGCGGTCGAGCGCCACTACCGCGACGCCCGCATCACCGAGCTGTACGAAGGCACGAGCGAGATCCAGCGGATCGTCGTCGCCGCCAACATGCTGCGAGGTTGATCGATGAAGCGGGCGGTCCTCCTCAGCCTCTCGATCGCGCTCGCCGCGTGCAGCAGCACCCCGAAACCAGTCGACGGACCGAAGGACGACACGCCCGCGCCCACGCACAAGGCCGTCGTCCCCTCGGTCGAATCCGAGGTCGGCGCGCTCGACGCGAACAAGGTGCAGGCCGTGTTCGACAAGGCGTCGGGCGCGCTCAAGCAGTGCTACGCGCAGGGCGTCGGCCGCAACGAGCTGCTCGCGGGCGACGTGAAGCTCGCGGTGCGCGTCGCGGAGGACGGCTCCACCAAATACGCCTTTTTGAAGGAGTCCACGCTCGGTGACCGCGCGACCGAGGAGTGCATGCTCGGCGTCCTGAAGCAGCAGACGTGGCCGAAGCCCGTCGGCGGCAAGGAGGGCAACGCCGACACGAGCTTCGGCTTCGATCCCGGCGACGAGAACCGCCCCCCCGTCGAGTGGAGCGAGGCGCGCATGGGCGACGCGTACAAGCGGGCCAAGCTGACCCTCTCGAAGTGCCGCACGGACGCCGGCGCCGGCCCGATGAAGGCCACGCTCTACGTGGGCACCGACGGCAAGGCCACGACCGTGGGCGTGAGCGGGGTCGACGCGAAGAGCGAGGACGCCGCCCGCTGCGTCGTCGGCGTGCTCTCCGGCCTGAAATACGCGTCTCCCGGCAGCTACGACGCCAAGGTCACCGTCTCCATCGAGTGACGCCGCTCCGTTCGATTCGGTAGCCCGGAGGCGGCGAGCCTTGTACGCTGCGCACCCCATGCCCCGGACCCGAGAGGACGTCGAAACTTACCTCTACCAGCTCGACCGTCGGTTCGAAGACCAGAACGGCACGCTGCTCGTCTCCACCGGCGCGAACCTCCCGCCGATCGCGATCCAGGTCGCCCCGCCGATCGTGGTGTTCCGCGTCACGATCGGCGCCGTGCCCGAGGACGCGACGCACAAGCTGAGGCTCTACCAGCGCCTCCTCGAGCACAACGCGTCCGACCTGATGCACGTGTCGTACGGCATCGAGGGGCACACCGTCGTGCTGTCGGGCGCGCTCGCGCTGGACAACCTCGACATCAACGAGCTCGAGGCCACGCTGAGCGATCTCGACCTCGCGCTCGTGCGGCAAGCGCCCGGTTTGTTCGCCGCTGCTCGGTCGTAAAACCTCTTCGTGCTCCGGGGCCGGCGCGATCGTCCGGCCTCGGGGCCTCTGCGATCACCGCCTCGCGGAAGGCAACAAGGACCATGGGAATCTTCGCGCGTCTCGCCACCCTCATTAAGTCGAACCTGAACGACCTCATCAGCAAATCCGAAGACCCGGAGAAGATGCTGAACCAGGTCGTCATCGACATGGCCAACCAGCTGATCGAGGCCAAGAAGCAGGTGGCCGTCGCGATCGCCGACGAGAAGCGCCTCGCCAAGCAGGCCGAGCAGGAGGCCGCGAACGCCGCCGAGTGGGAGCGCCGCGCGATGCTCGCGATCAAGGCCGGCGACGACAACCTCGCGAAGGAGGCGCTCGCCCGCAAGAAGGAGCACGAGCAGCTCGCCACCACGCTGAAGGACCAGTGGACGAAGCAGAAGCAGGCCGTCGATCAGCTCAAGACGGCGCTTCGCATGCTCAACAACAAGATCGAGGAGGCGAAGCGCAAGAAGAACGTCCTCATCGCGCGGAAGAAGCGCGCCGAGGCGCAGAAGGCCATTCAGGAGACCATGAGCGGCCTCCAGAACGCCTCCGCCTTCGAGACGTTCGAGCGCATGTCGACCAAGATCGATCAGATCGAGGCCGAGGCCGAGGCCACGAGCGAGCTCGCGGAGCAGTACACGGGCGACACGCTCCAGCACAAGTTCGCCGAGATGGAAGTGAACCAGGGCGCCGAGGACGATCTCGCGGCCCTGAAGCGCAAGATGGGCGTGCTCCCGCCCGAGCCTCCGAAGGAGGTCGTCGCGCCCGGCCGCGTCGCGGAGGCCCCCGCGTCCACCGCGCCCGCCCGCATCTCGCAGGCCGAGCAGGACGACCTCGCCGCCGCGATCGCGGAGCTCGAGGCCGAAGAGCAGCGTGAGCAGGCGCGGATGAAGCGCTGATGTCCTCCTCCAAACCCTCCGACGGGAAGAAGCGCACGAGCGGAGGATTGCACGAGCACCCGCCGGTCCACGCGGAGGATGTGAAGGCCTTCCTCGCGCGCGTGGCCGTCTCGTCCACCGACGGCCTCACCGACGAGGACGCCGCCGGTCGCCTCGAAAAGCACGGCAAGAACAAGCTGCCGGAGCCCGAGAAGAAGAGCGCGATCCTCCGCATCCTCGACCAGTTCGCGAACCCCCTCGTGCTCACGCTGCTCGCGGCGGCGGTGATCGCGATCGGCGTCGGCTTCACCGGAGAGGCCGCGAAGCTCGGGTTCCTCACGCGCTTCGGCGACGCGATCGCGATCCTCCTCATCGTCGTGCTCAACGCGTTCCTCGGCTACTACCAGGAGCGCCGCGCCGAGGCCGCGCTGGACGCGCTGCAGAAGCTGTCCGCGCCCGCCGCCCGCGTCCGCCGCGCCGGCAAGGTCTCCGTGATCTCCGCGGAGGACGTGGTGCCCGGCGATCTGCTCGAGCTCGAGGCCGGCGACGCGATCCCCGCGGACGCGCGCCTCGTGCAGGCGATCGACCTCGCGACCGAAGAGGCCTCGCTCACCGGCGAGAGCGCCTCGATCCAGAAGGACGCGCTCGCCCCCGTGGCGGAGGACGCGCCCCTCGCCGACCGCGTCACGATGATCTTCACCGGCACCACGATCATCCGCGGGAAAGGCCGCGCGATCGTGACGGCGACGGGCTCGAAGAGCGAGCTCGGCCGCATCGGCGAGATGATCCAGTCCGTCGGCGATCAGAAGACGCCGCTGGAGGAGCGCCTCGAGTCGTTCGGCAAGATCATCCTCAAGGTCTGCCTCGCGCTGTCGGTGGTGCTGCTCGTCTGGGGCTATCTGCGCCGCTTCGTGATGCCCGGCACGCCGATCCGCCCGCTGCACGATCTCCTGCTCGAGGCGGTGAGCCTCGCCGTCGCCGCGATCCCCGAGGGGTTGCCCGCGATCACGACGATCACGCTCGCGCTCGGGATGCAGCGCATGGCGAAGCGCGGCGCCATCGTCCGCAAGCTCGCCGCGGTGGAGACGCTCGGCGCCGCGACGATCATCGCCTCCGACAAGACCGGCACGCTCACCGCGAACGAGATGACGGTGCGCTCCGTGTACGCGGGCAAGCGCACGTACACGGTCACCGGCGAGGGCTACGATCCGAAGGGGAAGATCCTCGACGGCGACGACAAGGCGCCCGAAAAATTGCCGGCGCCGCTCGTGTACACGCTCGCGACCGCGGCGCTCTGCAACAACGCGCAGCTCGAGCAGGACGCGGAGACGAAGCGGTGGCGCATCGTCGGCGACCCGACCGAGGGCGCGCTCCTCACGCTCGCGGCGAAGGGCCAGATGTCGCGCGAGAGCATGCTGCCCGCGCACGAGGTGATCGCGGAGCTGCCGTTCGACAGCGATCGCAAGCGCATGACGGTCGTCACGCGCGATCGCTCCGGCCGCGACATCGTGCACGTGAAGGGCTCCGTCGACATCCTCCTGCCCCGGTGCGTGAAGATCGCCGAGAACGAAGGCGTCCGCGGCCTCACCGACGAGGACCGCGACCAGATCCTCGCCGAGGCCGATCGCATGAGCTCCAGCGCCCTCCGCGTGCTCGCGATCTGCCGCCGCGTCCGCAAAGGCCAGGAGCCGCCGATGCCCGAGAGCGGCCACCCGGCGATGTCGATCCCGCCGCGCTCCATGGCGTCCGCCGCCTCGGCCGAAGAGGTGGAGCGGGAGCTCACGTTCCTCGGCCTCGTCGGCATGATGGACCCGCCGCGCTCCGGCGTGCGCGCGGCCGTCGCCACGTGCAAGCGCGCCGGCATCCGCGCGGTCATGATCACCGGCGATCACCGCCTCACCGCGACGGCGATCGCGCAGGAGATCGGCCTCTGGGACGAGGGCGACGAGGCGATCAGCGGCTCCGAGCTCGCGGACCTCACGGACGAAGAGCTCTCCGACCGCATCATGAGCCTGCGCGTGTTCGCCCGTACGACGGCGGAGCAGAAGCTCCGGATCGTACGAGCGTTCAAGGCGAAGGGTCACGTCGTGGCCATGACCGGGGACGGCGTGAACGACGCGCCGGCCCTCCGCGAAGCGCACATCGGCGTCGCGATGGGGCAGGCCGGCACCGACGTCGCGCGGCAGGCGGCGGACCTCGTCCTCGCGGACGACAACTTCGCCACGATCGTGGAGGCCGTGCGCGAGGGCCGCGCGATCTACCGCAACATCCAGAAGTTCATCTTCTTCTTGCTCTCGTCGAACATGGGCCTGCTCGTGGCGGTGTTCATCGTGAGCTTCTTCGGCAAGTGGCCGCCGCTCACGCCGCTCATGATCCTGTGGATCAACCTCGTGACGAACGGCGCGCCCGCGCTCGCGCTCGGCATCGATCCGCCGGACGCGCACCTCATGAACGAGCCGCCGCGCTCCACGTCGGAGGGCCTGCTCAACGCGCGCGACTACCTCGGCATGCTGTACGTCGGCGTCGTCATGGGCGCGGCCGCGGTGCTCCTCTACGCCACCTCGCAGCAGGACTCGGCGGCGCTCGACCGCACGCGCGCGATGGCGTTCTCGCTCCTCGCGCTGTCGCCTCTCTTTCACGCCTTCAGCTGTCGCAGCCCCAAGCGCAGCATCGTGAGCCTCACGCCGCTGCTCTCGAAGCCGCTCCTCATCGCGGTCATCGCGAGCGCCGCCATCCACCTGGTGGCCGTCCTCGTGCCGGGCCTACAGCCTGTATTCAAGACCTTCGACATGACCGGCCGCGAGTGGTGGATCCTGCTCGCCCTCTCCGCCGTGATCATCCCCTTGGTCGAGCTGGCGAAGTTCGTTTACCGCGCGATCCAGCCGTCCGATCCCGTCACCGAAGAGCCGCCGCCCAGCGCCCGCTCGACCAGCTAAACGAAGCTGGGTCCTCTGGTCGGGGTCCCTTTTTTTCGGTCGCCGGCTAACATCCGCGAACAAATCGGACGGAGCCACCGTCCAAGCCCCTACCGATGCCGCTTCACGACCAGCAAACCAGGCAAAAGCGCGCGCTTCGGCGCTTCCTCCCGGCCCTCCTCGGCGCCTCCGCGATCGCGATCGGCACGGTCGCGTTGCCAGGGATCGCGGCCGCACAGACGGCGCTCCGAGCGGACCTGATCGAGGCGAAGACCATCAAGCTCGACGGCGTCCCGAAAGAGTGGACGGGCCTCAGCTCCCTCGGCGTCGCGGTCAAAGGCAAGCCGGCGAAGCCCGATCTCGAAGCGAAGGCCGGCATCGTCTACGACGCCACGAACCTCTACGTCGCGGCCGACGTCACGGACGACACCTTCAAGCCCGGCCTCGATCACCTCGTGATGGTCCTCGGCTTCCCCGGCGGCACCACGTACGAAGTCGAGATCGCCCCCGGCGACCCCGGCAAGACCCCAGGCAGCGCCAAGCTCGGCGGCAAGGCGATCACCGGCGCGAAGGTCGTGGAGGCCCCCAGCAAGACCGGCTGGAGCGTGGAGGCGCAGATCCCCTGGTCCGCCTTCGCGATGGCCTCCAGCGTGCGCGTCGGCCTCCGCGGCGCCCTCTTCGTGCACGACGCCGACGGCGCGAGCGTGGACCTCGTCGCCGGCACCGCCTCCTCCACCGCATACGCCTCTCTGCCCCAGCTAGCGACCGAGTCCGAACAAGCCCTCGCGGACGGCCTCATCAAAGAGAAAGGCCTCAAGGGCGCCCCCAAATACAACCTCCTCGGCGACGTGGCCGGCGACTCGATGAAGGAGCGCGTCCTCGTCTACGAGCGGTACCTCGTGGTCCTCGGCTCCGGCTTCCGCAAAGGCTCGGAGTATTACTATTCGGACCTCGGAGTCGACTCTGGGGCTGGCATGGTCCCCGCGTGCGAGCTGCGCGACGTCACCGGCGACGGACAGCAAGAGATCCTGATCCGCAAGCGATTCGGCTCCTCCACCAAATACCGCGAGACGTATCAGGTCCTCTGGTTCGGCAAGAACGACGTGCCGAATCCGATCCTCACGCACGAAGTCGCGATCGTCACCGCGGACGGCACCCTCGAAAACGCGGTCACGCTCACCGCGGACGGCAGCAAGACGGCCTTCAAGTTCGAGCCGGGCACCGTCACCAAGTGGAACGCGGGCAACTACAAGGAGGCGACCGAAGGCAGCTTCGATCCGGCCTTGTTGCCGTGGGGAACCATCAAGTCGCAGACGTACAAATACGACGGCTCCAAATTCACGAAGAGCGCCGAAGAGAAGCAGGAGGCGACGCCGGCCCCCGCCTCGACGACGCCAGTCGCGACGGCCGTGGCGACACCGAAGGTCCCGGCCCCCAGCGCGGCGGAGCTGCTCGATCAGGTGTACGCGATGTACAAGAAGGACCGCGGCGCCTCCGGCAAACCCCGGTTCGACATGGCGATCGACGTCGTCGGCGACAAACAAACAGAGCGTATTCTAGTCCACGAGAAAGACATCGTCCTCTTCGGCAAGGGCTTCAAGAGCGGCACCGGCTACTCGTACTTGACGCTCCAGCAGTTCGCCTCCGCGAGCGACATCACGGAGCTCACCGCGCGCGACGTGACCGGCGACGGAAAGGCGGAGATCATCGTCAAAGGTGTTCTCCACGCGAACGCCCCGAAGGAAGCGGGCGGTGGCACGGTCGACCGTGAGGTCGTGCTCATCTTCCAGGTCCAGGGAGAGAGCCTGAAGCGCATCTTCGCCGCCGAGCTGGGCCGCGGGATCGGCTCGAACAAGGTGACTGGCAACATCACCTTCTCCGCGGGCGGCAAGGCCACGGAGCTGGAGCTCGGGCCGGGCAAATTCGTCGGCTGGACGGACAAGACCTATCCCTTCAACCAGGACATCAGCCCCGTCGGCGGCTACGAGCCCTTGATTCTCCCCATCTCCAGCAACAAGCCTGTTCGCTACAAGTGGGGCGGCTCGGCCTTCTCCAAATAAGAAGCCTATCGATCGCCTCGGCGGAGGCGTAGCATCCCGGTCGACGCGTGAGCGCGCGCGCCAGGGCCTCCGCCGATGTCGGAAGAGCACGTCCTCCATTTCCAGATCCAGCCGAGCGGGGCCGCCTACTCCGTGGCGCTCGCGATCGATGGACGGAACGTCGGCGAGGCGCCCTTCGACGACGCGTGGCGCCGCGCGGGCGAGACCGGGGCCGCGCTCCAGCGCATCGAGGACGGCGTCGCGACCGTCGACGACCTCCAGACGGTCGGCATCCAGCTCTGGACGGGCCTCATCGCCGACGACGTCAAGACCGGGCCGATTCGCGCGGAGGTCGGCGCTCTCCGCAAGCGGCAAATCAAGGAGGACGTGCGCCTCACGATCCGCATCGAGGCCCCGCCCGAGATCGATCTGTTGCCTTGGGAGGCGCTCTACGACCCGCGGCGCACGTCGTTCCTCGCGCGCGACCCCCAGTGCAGCGTGCTCCGACACCCCTCCACGGCCGACGTGGACGTCCCCGACAGCGAGTGTCGCAAGACCGATAAGCTCCGCATCCTCGTCGTGATCCCCGCCGGATCCGGCCTCAACGTCGCCGCCGAGTGGGAGAGGCTCCGCTTCAGCCTGGAGCCGCACAAGGACCTCATCGAAAGCGGCGGACCCACGGTGTTGCAGGGCCGCGTCACGTACGACGACCTCTGCGCCGCGCTCGCGAAGGACCGCTACGACATCGTCCACTTCATCGGCCACGGCTGGGTCGACGACCAGAACAAGGTCTGGATCCGCATGAACAGCGCGAGCGGCGGCGAGGAGAACAAGATCGCCGAGGTGTTCGCGACGGCGTTCCAGCGGCGCGGTGTACAGTTCGTATTCCTGAACTGCTGCCACGGCGCGGTCCCCGGGACGACGAAGGCGTTCGCGGGCCTCGGGCCGGCGCTGCTCACGTTCGGCGTGCCGGCGGTGCTCGCGATGCGGTACGCGATCCCGGACGGCGCGGCGGTGCGGCTCTCCGGCGTGTTCTACAGCGCATTGCTCGCGGGGCCGAACAGGGGCCGCGTCGACGTGGCGGCGCAGGTGGCCCGCGACTCGTTCATGGGCCTGCTCGACCAGGAGACGTGCGGCGCGCGGCTCCTCGCGACGCCGGTGATGTTCGTCGCGCCGGGGACGACGAAGGTCTTCGAGCTGCCGGAGACCGCCTCTCCTCTGCAGGCGGGCGGCGCGACGATCCAGCCCGCGGCCGGCCTCTCGGACGAGACGCGCGCGTTCATCGCCAAGCTAACACAATCCGTATTCAAAGGCCGCGCCGTCCTCGTGTTGGGCCCGCACCTGGTGGAGTCCACGCGGGACGCGACGGCGCTCGGACCGCTCTCGATCCGCTGGCTCGTGGACCACCTCGCGACGACGTGCAAATACGACGTTCGC
This sequence comes from Polyangiaceae bacterium, assembly GCA_046351455.1. Classification (GTDB taxonomy): domain Bacteria; phylum Myxococcota_A; class Polyangia; order Polyangiales; family Polyangiaceae; genus JADJRH01. The sequence goes on along the minus strand of JAXLYM010000002.1, from coordinate 295,186 downwards.
GAGATCGAGGACGCGGAGAGGGCCGGCGACTGGCTGCTACCGCTCCTGCTCCAGCGGATCTGCCAGCATTTCGAGGCGTCCGAGGGCACGCGCGGCCCGCTGACGGAGGCGTTGATCCGGGCGTACACGGGCGTGCGGACGCCGCCGAGCGAGCTCGTTCGCATCGCGCAGTGGCCGTTCGCCGGGGCTGTCTGCGCGCATTTCGACGGCCTGTTCGAGCGCGCGCTCCGGGCCGCCGACAAGCGGTTTCGTTCGGCGTACGGCCCGCGGGATCCGGTGGCCGGGGACCCCGACGAGCCGATCGTCCTCCACCTCCGCGGCTCGGTCGAGCTGACGAGCAGCCTTGTCCTGACAGAGGCGGAGCACGACGATCTCTGGGACTCTCTCGCGAAGATGCCGCGTGAATCAGCCTCGATCGTGACAGGCCACGTGTCGAGGAGCCTTGTCTTCATGGGGGTGAGCCCGCGCGACGCCTCGGTCCGTCGCCTCGCGCGGTGCCTGTTGCCCGCGGAGAATCGCAAGGACGCGGGCCGCACGTTCCTCGTCTGGCCGGGCGCCACGGAGGCGGACAAGGGAGTCTGGCAGCCGTTCAATCCCGTGTGGATCGACGCGCCGCCCGCGGTCGTCGTGTCCGAGGTGACTCGCCTCCTCGCGACGATGGCGCCCGCCGGAAAGGGGAGGTCGGCATGACCACGACGCCGCGTCCCCCGCAGTCGAGCGCTCCGCCCCCGCCGGACGACTGGACCTCTCGGCCTCCGTTCAAGTTCCTCGGGTACTTCGATCAGACGGAGTCGGAGACGTTCCACGGCCGAAAGCGGGAGTGCGCCGAGCTGGCCTCGCTGATCGCCTCCGAGCGGACGGTCGTGCTTTATGGGCGATCCGGCGTCGGAAAGACATCCCTTCTCCTCGCGGGTGTGTTTCCGGAGCTCACCCGGAGAGGCTTCTTCCCGCTGACGGCTCGCCTCCTCAAGGAGCCTGTTCGAGATCTATGCGAGGCGATCGCGCGCGCCGCGGAGGTCTCGGCGGAAGGATCGCTCCGGGAGGTGCTCGATCGCGCCGCGGCCGCGAAAGGGCCTCTCGTCGTGGTGCTGGACCAGCTCGAAGAGCTGTTCGTGCGGTTCCCGCGGAGCGAGGACAGGGCGCCTGTTCTGATGGAGATCTCCAAGGCGGTCGCGACGCCGGAGGTGCGGGCGCGGTTCGTATTCAGCCTACGTCAGGACTACGTGGCCGAGCTGGAGGATCTGGAGGGCCCGCTGTCCGATCTCCTGGACCGGCGCTATCGCCTGCGCGGCCTCACGTCGGCGAGCGCGCGGGAGGCCATCAGTCAGCCCCTTTATCGGGCCGAGATCGAGTTCTCGCAGAAGCTCCTGAACCGCCTCGTCGACATGCTGAAGGCGGACGCGTTCGACCCGCCGGTGCTCCAGATCGTGTGCACCGAGCTGTGGCGGAAGGCCGCGCAGAACCACCCGGACCGCGCCGAGCTGGACGAGAAGGACCTCGACGACGCGGGCGATCGCGACACCATCTTTCAACGGTACCTGCGGCGAGCCATCGAGTCTGCGAAGGAGACCGACCACTTCAAGCTGCGGGGGATCTTGTCGGGCCTCGTCACCTCCCAGGGCACCAAGAAGGCCACCACGAAAGAGCACCTCGCGGAGCGGGAGCGATTCCGGGCCTCGCGCGAGGAGGTCGACCGGCTGATCACGCACCTCGTCCGGGAGAACGTGGTCCGCGAGGAGATGCGCGGAGAGGAGCTCTGGTACGAGCTGATCCACGAGCGCCTCGTGGACGTGATCGAGCCTTGGTTGGCCTCGGACTCCCGCTTCTTCGCGTTCCGGTTCGCGAGCGACCTGATCGAGAAGCTGGCGGAGAACCCGGTCTGGCGCGACGACTCCAGCGCTCTCATCGCGGGGGCGCAGATCGACTCGCTGATCACGCCGATTCAGGAGCAGCTGCGGCTCATGACGGACGAGGAGCGGGAGCTGCTCTTGCGGAGCGCGATTTACGCCCGATCCGTCGATCTCCTGTCCTGGGCAAAGGAGTATTCCATCGAGGGCGTCGGGGATCTCTTGCTGACGCTCCTCGGGGACGCGGACGTGGAGGTCCGCCGGACTGCCATCCTCGCGGCGACGAAGCTCCGGGCGGTGAAGCCGCCGAAGGGCGTCGTCGGCGCCGGAGCCGAAGGGACCGACGCGCTCCCGGCCCCGGAGCCCGAGCTCGTGGAGGCTTGTCTGCAACTGGCCCTCTCCGATCCGGAGAAGGCCGTTCAGACGGCCGCTGCCGGGGCGTTCGCGGCGTTCGGCGTGGAGGAGGCGACAGCGCCTCTTCGAGAGGCGCTCGAATGGGAGATCACCGCGAAGGTGAACGGCGAAGACGAGATCACGGACGAGGAGCGTGAGGCGCGCGAGGCGGCGAGGGGCGCGGCGCTCTCGGTGCTGATCGCGTGGATCCGCGCGGGCCGGCCGACCGCGGGGACGTTCCGACCCGAGGACGTGGAGGAGGCAGTCAGGATCTACGAAAGAGACGTGCTCGAACAGGGCACGAAGGTGATCGACGCGCAGGTCGTCGCCGCCTTGAAGAGCTGTATTCTGGCGCTCTTGACGTGGCTCCCCGGCGTGGGCTTGTTGGTCTTCTGCGTGGGCGCGGTCACCATCGCTCCCTGGCATTACAAGGACACGGCCCTCCTCCTCGCCGCGGCCACCGGCTCCTTCCTGACGTTCTCCGTATTCCTGGCCCTCCCGTTCGCGGCGCGGCGCGTGATGCGAGGGATCCTCGTCGAAAAGCCCGTCTCCTGGTGGCGATTGTTCCGCCATCCGTGGTTCTTGTTCGGCGCGGGGATACCGCTCTTCCTGTCTCAGGCGACCATGTGGACCGGAGCTGCGGAGGGGTGGGGGGACGACTCGAGGAAGGCTCAGGGGCTCCTCGGAGCGGGGTTGTTCACCGTCGTGGGCCTCTTGCTCTCGCTCCTCGTCGCGCACCTCGCCGATCGGGGGAGACGCGGCGGCGCGACTCGATGGTTCGCCACGCTCGTCGTCCCGCTCGCGGCCGTCGGTCTCGCGGAGATCGTCACGATCCTCGGCTGGCCGCTGGCCAACTGGCTGGAGCGTCCCCTCGCGGCGCACGCGGGCGGATGGGTGCTCGCCACTTCTCTCGGCGCCTTCGCGGTCACGACGCTGCGCGCGCTGAGCTTGCACACGCCCGCCCCGAACGAAAAAACGTCTTCCTACCGCGCGCTCACGACGATCCTGGCCCTCTTTGCGCTCGTGAGCCTGATCGCGTACGTGAGCTTCACCGGGACACCGCTCCTCGCGCGCAAGCTCGACATCGGCATTCCGGGGGCGGAGCCGCTCCACATCTCGACCAGGAATCCCTTGGTCCCCGTCCGCTGGCGGCGGCTCGTCAATTCGACCGACAAGATGCTCTTCCTCGGCGGGGATCTGGGCATCGGCGGGATCCGGGGCGATCGCTTCATCTGGCCCCACGGGGGCACCATGAGCATCCTCGTCCCGCCCGGCGAATCCCCGGTCGCCTTCCTCTCCACCGATCCGGAGCCGTCGTCGATCGCAATCAAGCCAATGCTCCAGGAGAACGGCCAAATGGAGCTGCCCACCTGCTTCGGAGGCCCGGAGAGTCGCTGTGTCCTCCGCGAGACTCGACTGCAGCGGTTCTCGTTCCAGGATGGGCAAACCTGGACGGCGAAGATCGAGATTCAGGAAGAGCCTGAGGCGCTGCGGAGCACCCGTGCTCTCTCGGTGCAGGCCGTCTTGTTCCACACCCCTCGTGGGTATTTCGTTCCCTATATCACGACGGGGCCCACGGAGCAGGCGGGCGCCGAAACCGTGGTGAGCCTTCGCGTTCACCTCACTGACGAGCAGGCGACACCGTTCCTCCCCGATGAGCATTGGCGCGTCGCCTACTCTCGCCCGGACTCGACGCGACCCTGGACGGTCCTGTTCGATGTCCGGTCTCTCTACGACGACTTCCCGGCCGACTTTTTCGGTGAAGAGACCTCCGTGTCCGTCGTCACGATCGCCGTCGTCGAAGAACGGAAGACCCCTTTTCCACCCCCGTGATCAGGAGACTCTCATGCTCCCCATCCCGCCCTCCGAATACCACTATGCCGATCCGTCCCAGAACGACGAGGCCCAGTCGGTCCCGATCCGCCCCTTCGTGGATCGCCTTCATTACCCGACGCTCGGAGCGCCCGCACTCCTGACCGCCGATCAACCGCTCGAAGTCCTGGTCAGCCTCCCCGAGGCAGAATCCCCCTCTTCAATCACGCTCACTCTGATCGACCGTCACACGAAGACGCCCGACATCTCCCTCTCACTCTCGGAGCCGCCCGTCTCTCTGGGCCTCGGCCCCGCGGGAAAGACAGGCCGCCGCCAGCTCTGGCACGTTCGCGCCTCTCTCTCCAACGTTCCATCTCGCCTCTACGATCTCCGCCTGCGCTCCGCCTCCTCCGACGAGACACAGCCCAACGCCGTCCGCGTGTATGCGGAGATCACCGGCCGTGAGAAGGTCGTCTTCTGCGGAGACGCCCAGTTCCACGTGGACAACGCGGTCTGCCTCCAGCGGTTCGTCGATCACATGAACGCGCGCGACGACATCGCGTGGATCGCCCTCATCGGCGACGTTTGCGACAACCACGTGGCGAGCTCCTTCAACATCTTCAAGCTCGCCGTCTCCGCGAAACCCGGCCCCATCTCACCCTATTACGAGAAGGAATATCCCGGCGCCCGCGAGATCCTCGTGCGCCTCAACAAGCCAGTCATCCTCGTGCCCGGCAACCACGACGGCATGGTGGCGTATCACGACTACCTCCCAGGAACAGCCACCGACACCTACCTCGGGCCCGATCCGAAGAACGAAGTCGCGTACGACGGGCTCCACCATTTCCGGCGCACGTTCGGGCCGCTGTTTCATCGCTTCGACTGGCACAAGACTCGGTATCTGGCCACGAACACCTTCGAGCTGGACAGGCACCAACGCCTCGGATACCACGCGATCGTCGCGAACTGGGGCGGATGGATGCGGCCGGACCAGGTGCGGTGGCTCGCGGACGAGCTCGAAGGCGCCAAGGAGAAGGGCCTGCACCGAGTGGCCTTCATGCACCACGATCCGCGCGGCGGCGCCCTCGGCGAGCGGCTCGGTTATTACAAAGAATACAGGCCCGGCGATTACCAGTCGACCGGCCAGATCGCGATCGCCTACGCCCGCTACCTCTTCGGATATGCCCGCTCCTGGCAGCAAGAGTGGATGCGGTGGAAAGACGCGCCCCTCAAAGAGCACCCGGTCAAGAAGCTCCTCTCCTTGTTCCTCGACAACGACCTCTGGGCCGTCGTCATGGGCCACGACAACGAGAACTGGGTCGACTCCTACTTCGAGGCCGAAGGCATCTTCACCTCCACCGCGCACACCATCCATTACGCCGCCTCCCCGGACGAGCCCGCGCCGGACCCGAACGCGGTGAAGGACGCCGCGGATTTCATGCAGGACGGCGACGTCGAGGCGCTGACGAAGCTGCTCGAAGACAAGCCCGAAGAAGAGCGCCAGTCCATCCTTCGACTCGCGTACGAGCGCGTCGGCGCCAAACCGGGGATCGCGGGCGAGACTGCCACCTTCGCGCCGGACGAGGTGAACGGGTGGGGCCTCCGCGCGCGCGCCGCTCTCCACTTCGTCCACGTCGACGACATCGGCGCTTACAAGTACTCGCACGAGCGCGATTTCAAGGACTACGGCTACGTCGTCGCCGAGCTCCGCGACGGCAAGCCCGTGCGGCTCCAGCGCTTCGACGCGAGCCAGCAGACCCCTGGAAAGGTCACCGATCTCCTCGAGGAGGATTGACATGGACGTCCGCCTCACGCTCGCGGGTTGGGACGCGCGCACGAAGGCCGCCGCCTCGATCTCCCTCTCTCCGGAGGCGCTGGAGAAGGCCGTCTCCACGATCGCCTCGGATCCCGGGACGGGGCGCGACACGTCGAAGAACGAGCTCGGCACCGTCCGCGGCCCCGGCGCCTCGGATCGCCGTGTTCCGCAGCGGTTCCGGCCACCGGGTGCCTTGAATACGAACCCGCGCACCGCGGTCCGGGCGCCCGGCCGGCGCGACCCGCCGCCTCGGATCCTCGCGGCGCACAACGAGCGCGGCGCCGTCCGCGATCCCTTGGATCCGAGGACCGCCAGGTGGGCAGTCGTCGTGCTCGAAGACGACGCGGCCGCCGCGAAGAGCGCGCTCGCGGACCTCCTCTCGCACCGGATCGACGCGGGCGTGGCCTTCGACAAACACGCGATGATCGGCGGCGAAAAAGGCATCCTCCGCATGTCCCGGCCGAGCAGCGAGAACCCCGATCGATGGTTCGAGCGCGCGACCGAGGCCGCGGGCGGCAAGCTGCCTCCGTATCTGCTGTTCGTCGGCGGCCCGGAGCGCTTCCCGTTCGACGTGGTGGAGCGCTTCGACCGCGAGCACGCGACAGGGCGCCTCGACCTCGGCGACACGCCGGACGGGCCGTTCTCCTGGGACGCGTGCGCCGCCTACGCGAAGAAAGTAGTGGAGTTCGAGACTGGCAATCTCCCCGTGGAGCCGCAGGCCCTCCTCTACGCGTTCGGCACGGACGAGGCCACGCGCCGCAGCCGCGACGAGATGATCCTCCCGCTGCGAAAGACGATCGAGGACGGTACTCTCGTCCGCAGGCCGGGCCTGGGCCCCGTGTCCGCAAAGACGCTGTTCGACGCCGAAGCCACGACAGAGAACCTCTTCAAAACGCTGTCCACCGCGCGGCCCGCGGTGGTCCTCGCCGCGACGCACGGCCTCGAATTCCCGGCGAACCGAGCGGATTGGGGCGCGCTCACCGACCAGTCGTTCGTGGGCGCGGGCGGCGGACAGGCCCTCTCCGCGGCGAGCGTCCTCGCCAATGGACAGGCACCCTTCGCGCCGGGAGCGGTGATGTTCTCGTTCGCGTGCTACAGCGGCGGCGTCCCGAAGAAGAGCGCGATCACCTTCCTCGAAAAGAGCACGGACACCGACCTTCCGGACGCCCCGTTCGTGCCGGCCCTGCCGCGCGCGCTCCTCGCGGCGAAGAATGGCCCGGTCGCGTTCGTGGGCCACGTCGACCGCGCGACCAGCGAGTCGTTCGCGTGGGCCGACGACGGGCCGGGCGCGTTCGTCGATTTCATCGAGTGGACGTGCGGCGGCAATGGCACGCTCGGACAGGCGATGCGGTCTCTCCGCGAGTCCGTCGCGGCGGCCAGCCTCGATCTCGCGGCGGCGCTCACTCCGGCCCTCGGCGGCAAGCGGCGCGGCACCCCGGAGCGCATCCTCCGCGCGTGGATTCGGTACCACGACATGCGCGGCTACCTCCTCCTCGGAGATCCGTGGGTCGAGCCCCGGTGCGGCCTCGTCTCCGCTCGCTGAATTCGCGCCCTCGCGCCCCGCCAAATCTGCTACCAGAACGCGGCTCGCCAGGAGAATACCGTGCAAAAGATCCGCGCCCTCTTCTTCGGAACGCCCGCGATCGCGGTCCCCTCGCTCGAAGCCCTGGCCGAGGTCGCGGACGTCGTCGGCGTCGTCTGCCAGCCGGACAGGCCCTCGGGCCGCGGCCTCGTGCTCACGCCGCCGCCCGTGAAGGAACGGGCGCTCGCCCTCGGCCTCGACGTCGTCCAGCCCGAGAAGATCCGGACTCCGGACTTCGCCGAATGGGTCAAGGGCCGCGACGCCGATGTCGCCCTCGTCATCGCATATGGCCGTATTCTACCGAAAGCCATCCTCGAAGCGCCCCGGAGAGGGTGCCTCAACTTGCACGCGTCGCTGCTCCCGAAATACCGCGGCGCCGCGCCGATCACGTGGTCGATCTGGCACGGTGAGCAGGAGACGGGCATCTCCTTCATGCAGATGGACGAGGGCTGTGACACCGGCCCTGTCTACACCGTGCACAAGACGCCGATCGGCCCCGACACCACCTCGGACGAGCTGTTCGTGACGATGGGCCTCCTCGCGGCGGACGTCGTGCGCGCGGACCTCCTCCGCGTCGTGGAAGGTGCCGTGTCCGCGACTCCGCAGGACGGCTCTCAGGCCACGATGGCGCCGCTGCTGAAGAAGGAAGACGGCCGCATCGACTGGACGCGGGACATGGCCGCTGTCCACGACCACGTCCGCGCGATGACCTCGTGGCCGGGCGCGTTCACGCACGCGGGCGGCAAGGTGCTCAAGGTGCTCGCGACGGCGCGCGGCGCCGACTCCACTTCCGCGGACCCGGGCACGGTGGTGACCGCCGACAAGCACGGGATCGAGATCGCCTGTGGCAAAGGCACCCTCCGCCTCCTGCGCGCGCAGCTGGAAGGGAAAAAGGCCCTCTCCGCGCCCGAGCTGGTGTCCGGAAGGGCCGTGTCCGCGGCCATGGTCCTCGGGAAATAGCGTCTTCGAATCGGCCTCTGCGGGGGCGACTCAGGGCTTCGGCGCGGCGGGCTTCGTCGTCGCGGCGCTGCGGAGGGCGTCGACGCGACGGCGGGCCTCCTCCACCTTCTCCGGGTAATTGCTGCGGTTCGGCGCCTCCGAGATGAAGATCTCGTAGTAACGAATCGCCTCGTCGTTGCGGCCCAGCGCCTCCAGGCACTGCGCGATCTTGAGCTTCGGCATCGCGCCGGGGACGACGCGGTTCGCCTCGTAATAAAGCTCCAGCGCCTCCTTGAAGCGGCCCGCCTCCTGCGCGGCGATCCCCCGCTTGTAGACGGCCTTCGTGCGGGCGTTTCGCTCTTTCCGCGTCGCCTCGGCGGTCTGCGTCGTGTCCTCCGATCCCTGCGGCCCGTCGCCGTCCTCGGCGCCGGTCGGATCGTCCTCGGCGCCCTTCGCGTCCGCGGTCGCGCTCGGGGACGGCGGATCACCCTCGACATGCACGTTCGCGGTCTGCGCGGCGGGGGCGGGGCCACACCCCACCACCGCCGCTCCAAAGACGACTGCCCACCACCGCGTCATTGGCTCACTCCTCTTCGAACATCACATCTTCGTGAACGTGAACTTCTCGCCGTCGACGCCGACCTCGAGCGTCGCGCCGCCCTGGTAGCCGCCCGCGAGCAGCGCCTCCGCCAGCGGGTTCTGCAGCTCCCGCACGATCGCGCGACGGAGCGGCCTCGCGCCGAGCTGCGGCTCGTACCCGAGATCGACGAGCCGATTCTTCGCGTCCGGCGTGAGCCGAAGCTTGATCTCCCGATCGCCGAGCAGCTTCTCCAGCCTCCGGAGCTGGATGTCCACGATGCCGCGGAGGTCGTCCTTCGAGAGGGCCTTGAATACGACGATGTCGTCGATGCGGTTCAGGAACTCCGGCCGGAAGAACGCGCGCAGCTCCTCCATCAGCACGTCGCGGATCGCCTCGCGCCCGTCCTCCGTCGCGAAGAGCTTGGCGTCCGTCTCCAGCACGCGCTTGGAGCCGATGTTGGAGGTCATGATGACGACCGTATTCGAGAAATCGGCCGTGCGCCCGCGCCCGTCGGTGAGGCGGCCGTCGTCGAGCACCTGCAAGAGCAGGTTGAACACGTCCGCGTGCGCCTTCTCCACCTCGTCGAACAGGAGCACGCTGTAGGGCCGGCGCCGCGCGGCCTCCGTGAGGAAGCCGCCCTGTTCGGAGTCCGCGTATCCCGGCGGCGCGCCGATCAGGCGTTGTGCCATGTGGCGCTCCATGAACTCGCTCATATCGAGTCGGGTGAGGGCCTGTTCGTCATCGAACAGGAACTCCGCGAGCGCCTTGCCGAGCTCCGTCTTGCCGACGCCGCTCGGGCCGAGGAACAAGAACGAGCCGATCGGCTTGCCGGGATCGCGCAGACCGATGCGTCCGCGCCGCACTGCGCGGGCGATGGCGCGCACCGCTTCTTCCTGGCCGACGACGCGCTTGCCGATGCGCTCTTCCATCTTGAGGAGCTTCTCGGCCTCGCCTTCGAGCATCTTGGAGACGGGGATTCCGGTCCAGTCGTTGAGCGTGGTCGCGACGTCGTTCTCGCCGACGAGGTTCGACGCGGCGGTGCTGACACCTTCGCGCGCGGCGGCCTCTTCCGCGGCCCCGAGGCGGCGCTTCAGCTCCGGCAGAGTGACGTGCTCCAGCTCTCCGATGCGGGCGAAGTTGTTCTCCTTCTTCGCCGTGTCCAGCGCGGTCTGCGCGGTCGTGATCTCGGCCTTGATCGCGTGCACCGCGGCGACCACGCCCATGCGCGCGGCGACCTTCGACTTCATGTCGGAGCTCTGGCCTTCGAGCTCCCCGAGCTCTTTTTGAAGGCGTTCGCGCGTCTTCACGCTGAGCTTGTCGTCGTCGTCCGCGAGCGTCGCGATCTGCGCGCGCAGCGCCTCCACGCGGCGGTTCATCTGGTCCACCTCGGCCGGCATCCCGTCGACCTCGACGCGCTTGCGAGCGCCCGTCTCGTCGAGCAGATCCACGGCCGTGTCCGGCAGCGCGCGGTCCGACACGTAGCGCTTCGCGAGGTTCACGGCGGCGACGACCGCGCCCTCCCCGATGCGGACGTTGTGGTGCTTCTCGTATTTCGTCGCGATGCCGCGGAGGATCTCCACCGCCTGATCGATCGTCGGCGCGTCGAGCGTGATCGTCGAGAAGCGCCGCATGATCGCCGCGTCGCGCTCGTTGATCTTGCGCACGCCCTCGTTCGTCGTCGTCGCGAGGATGCGGATCTCTCCGCGCGCGAGCAGCGGCTTGAGCAGATCGCCGACGCCGGAGCCCTGCACGCCTTGCCCGAACAGCGAGTCGAGATCTTCGACGACGAGCACCACCTCCCCGTCGCCCTTGCGGAGCTTGTCCACGAGCGCTTTGAGGCGGCTCTCGATCTCGCCGCGCAGCTTGGCGCCCGCGACGATCGCGCCCGTGTCGAGCTCCAGGAGGCGCGCCTGCGCGAGGTTCTGCGGCACGTCGCCGCGCGCGATGCGCTCCGCGATTCCGCGGATGATCGCGGTCTTTCCGACGCCCGGCTCCCCGACGATGAGCGGGTGATTCTTGAAGCGCCGCTCCAGGATCTGGATGATGCGGCGCGCCTCGGTGTCGCGGCCGATGACGGGGTCGAAGCGGCCTTCTTTCGCCTCGGCGACGAGGTCGCGCACGTAGCCGATCTGCGACGCGGAGCCGCCGGACGCGCCGCCCGAGTCGGTGACGGTGGTGGCTGGAGCGGCTTCTTTCGCAGCCTGATCGAGCGCGCCGAGGTGCGGACGGAACGCGCCCGGCCCGATGCCGAACGACGACAGGATGTCGCCCGCGGGCCCGCGGATCTCTTGCGCGAGCGCGTGCAGGAGGTGCTCGACGCCTACATTTTCAGCCTTTTCGCGCGTCGCTTCGCGCTCGGCGCGGCCGAGCAGATCCATGAGGCGAGGGCTCACGTAGGCGACCGCGCCCTGCGCCTTCGGCATCTTCTTCATCTGCGCGTCGGCGAGCGTCATCACCTCGTTCGGGTCCGCGCCGACGCGGCGGAACACTTCGCAGACGCCGCGATCGCGCTCCAGGAGGCGCACGAGGAGGTGAAGCGGAGTCACCTCGGTGTGCTGTCGTTCGTCCGCGATCTGTTGTGCTCCTGAGACAACCTGCTTCGCGTCGGTGGTGTAGCGGTCGAGATGGATCGTCCCGTCTTTGTCGGCCATGGCAGCGCGCGAGACTAGCAGAAGCGCCGCGCGCGCAAGCCCTCATCGTCGCGAGGCCGTCACTCCGTCGGGTCGTGCTCGAAGAGGGGGCTCAGCGCGTAGGTGCCAGTCTGCGGGTCGAGCGTGCCAGTGATGGTGAACGTGGCGAAGATCGCGTCGCCGTCCTGATCGCACTGCGCGGACACCTCGAATCCGTCCGGCCCCGGGTCAGGCCCGCCGACCGAAGGCCCGAGATAGCCCTGTCCCGCGGTGTACCGATAGGCGCAGTGGATCGCGTCGTCGGCCGAGTCCCCGAGGCAGACCCAGCCGTTTTCCGCGTCTCCCGTGTGAAAGTCCATCCCCGGGGCAGGCATGGGCTTGTACCCCACGCCCTGCGGGACCGTGGCCGGCACGGAGATCGCCGTCGCGCACAGCCATCCTACGGCGTCGTAATGCGCGACCGCGGCCGCTGCGATCGCCGGGAGGGTCAGCTCCGCCTCGCCCTGACAGGAGCAGTCCGAGGGGTACGTGCAGCCGTTGCACACGTTCGAGACGTCGTCGTCGCACGAGTACGACGTGGTCGTGGAGGTGCTATCGGACGAAGAGGTGCTGTCCGAAGAGGAGGTGGTCTGTCCTGGAGTGGTGGTGTCCTCCCATTGAGTGGTGGAGCCGCTGGTCGTGGTTGTCTCTCCGCCGCCTGCGCCTGCGCCCGCGCTCTCCGTGGATGTCGAGGTGGAGCCGCCGCTGCCCCCCGAAGCGAGGTAGGAGTTGCAGGCCGAAAGACACACGAGCGCCAGCCCTGCTGTGAGGGTCATTCTATGCATGACCGGCGCGATTGCAGTCGTCATGCCACGACTGGCAATCTCCGGATCCGCTACAAACGAAGGCTTCCCGAGATCGCGCAGCGGTCGCCGCGACAAAATCCGTCACTCGGCCCCTCCGGCGGGCGACGTTTTCTGTCACCCGCGCCGAGGCCGAGTCGCGCCCACGTATCCGTAGGTGACACCGCCAGTCTTCAGCCCATCCCCGGCGCCGACGGCCGCGAGGAAATGTTTGCCGCCCATCGGCCCGCGGGCCTTCCCCGCGGCCTCGTCCAGCTTGTAGAGGACGCTCCACCACAGACCGCCGCTCTTGAGCATATCGGCGCTCGGGAGGACGCGCGGGGTCACGTCCTCGATCACGATGTCCGTGAAACCGATGTCGGCGAGCATGCGCCCGATCGACTCCAGCGACTGCAGATCCGGTAACACCCACCCTTCGCACATCTTCTCGCAGTCGGCCGGATTGCCACGGTCGCCGCGGAAGAAATCCATGCACGCCCACCGCCCGCCGTCCGCGAGCAAGTCGAACACGTGGCGGAGGAAATTCCGCGCGTCGTTGGAGTGACAGAGGCTCTCCACGTTCCACACGACATCGAAGGACCCGTGCGCAAACGGCGTCGCCGAGAAGTCCGCCGTCTGAAATGCCACGTTCGAGACGCCGCGTTCGGAGGCGAATTTGCGGGCCATCTCCACCTGTCCCGGATCCAGCGTGACGCCTGTGCACACGGCCCCGCGCTCGCGAGCGAGCCAGATCGAAGACCCGCCGACCCCGCACCCCGCGTCGAGCACGCGCGTCCCCGGTCCGATCTGCGCCTTGTCCGCGAGATATCGATTCAGCCGGAGGAGCGACTCCTGCCTTTGCAGATTCGTGGGCGGCGGCGCCCCGGGCGCGGGAGCCTCTTCTTCGAGCCCGACGTGAAACGCCAGCGTCTCCCCGGCCCACTGCAAGTAATAAGGCCCGGTGGTCTCCTGATAATAGGCCTTGATCTTGTCACGGAGCCACTCGGGTGTTTCGGCCATGGAGCGGAGCATACTCCTCCCCCGGACCAGATCCACGGCGCGTTTTTCCGGATCGGGTCGTCTCAGCGGATCAGCGGCCGCCACCAGGCTTCGGGGGACTCCGCATGATCCGGCTCGAAGACGGCGCCGATCTTCGGCGTCAGGATGCGAGAGCCCTTCTTCTCCGCGAGCTGGAACAACGTCTCTCCCGGATCGTCCCAGTCGTGAAGGCCCAGGTTGAACGTGCTCCAGTGGACAGGCAACAAGGCCTTTCCGCGCAGCCGCTCGAAGGCCGTCAGCGCGTTCTCCGGGCCGAGGTGGATCGCGCCCCACGAAGGGTGGAACGCGCCGATCTCCAGCAGCACCAGATCGAACGGCCCGTTCGTCAGTCCGATGTCGTGCATCTCGTCGAAGAGGCCTGTGTCGCCGGAGAAGTAGACGCTTCGGTTCCCCGCGCGCATCGCCCACGAGGCCCAGAGCGTGCGATTGCGATCCAGAAGCCCGCGCCCCGAGAAATGCTGCGCCGGCAGCGCCGTGAAGTGGACGCCGGCGACCTCCATCGATTCGTGCCAGTCGAGCTCCGTGATGCGCGACGGGTCGATTCCGAACGCCTCCAGGTGCGCGCCCACGCCGAGCGCCGTCACGATCGGGACGCGGGTCTTCGCGAGCGCCTCCATGGTCGGGCGACACAGGTGATCGAAGTGATCGTGCGAGAGGAGCACCACGTCCAGCTCGGGCAGCTCCGACAAGGCCGCAGGCACCGGGTGGAACCGCTTCGGACCCGCGAAATTGAAGGGGGACGCGCGATCGCCGAACACCGGATCCGTGAGGATGCGCCGGCCCGCGACCTCCAGGAGGACCGTGCTGTGGCCGAGCCACGTGACGCGAAGTCCGGAGTCGATGGAGCGACTCCACCCCTCGTGCGGGCGCTCCACCGGCAACACGAACCCCGGCTCCCGGCGGCCTTTGCGGAAGAAGAACTCCGCCATCACCCCGGCGCCGGGCGCGCTGAACAACTTGTCGCCCGCGGCGTTGTGGAACGTGCCGTCCCGGAACTGGTGCGAGGCCTTCGTTCGCTCGGCGCGGAGGCCGTGCCTGCGCTTGTCGTCGTTCATGCTCGGTCCTCGTGGAGAGGTTCGGCCTTCGCCGCGGCCCGCCTGCGACGGACCAGAAAGTACGTGATCCAGCCGAGCGCGAACACGCCGACCATGCCAATCCAGAACGTGGGCGGGGCGCTCTTCATGTAATCGAACAGGCGCTGTCCGAAATAGGCAGTCAGGAACAGGGGCACCAGGTACCCGATGAACGAGCCCCAGAAATGCGTCCAGAACCGCACGCGCGACACGCCGAAGAAGATGTGCAGCATCGGCGGCATCCAGAAGATGAACCGGAGCAAGACCACCGTCCCGAACGCGCGCTTCGCGAGGGCCGCGTCGTACGCGTGGAACCGCGCGGGCACGAGGCGTGACAGCCAGTCGCGCGCGACGAACCGGGCGAACGAAAAGCCCACCACGCTCGCGGCCATGGTGCCAATCATCGAAAGGACGAACGCGACCGGCCACGACCAGATGAGCGGCGCCGCGACGATGAACACCGTGCCCGGCACCCCGAACGGCTGCAAACACGCGTACGCCACGATGAACGTGAGGTACCCCCACGGCCCCATGTCGAGCAGCGCGGTCTTGATCCGCGCCGGATCCGTGAAGACGTGGAATACGCCGAGCCGCTGCGCGAGGAGGAGCCCGCTCGCCACGAAGGCCACCGCGCCGATCCGCAGGTTGCGGAGCGTCTTGTTCGGCGCCTGCGCGGTCCCATCGCCCGCGTTCGGAGCGTCCACGGAAAGGGCAGCTCCCTCGGCGTCGCGCGACATCCGCGCCATTTGATGCGGCGGCGCCCCGGCGGCAAGGGGCCCGCAACGCTTCTTTACGAAAATCGCCTTCGATCCACCGGCGCGTCCGCGGAGCGGGGCCGGAGGTGGTCAGTCAGCCTTCGGGGGAAGAGTGGCTGTCCGTCGCCTCGTCCACGATGCCGACGATCACCGAGCGGATCGGCGCGTTCGGCGTGCCCATGAGCTGACGGGCGCTGTTGCCCTCGTCCTCGACGATGACCGTCTCGCCCACGCCGGCGCCGACGAGGTCCACCGCGACCACGTATTTGTCGCCGTCGAATTCGCCGTTCGGCGTGCAATACCGCACGATGAGCTGCTTCTTGCCCTTGTAGAAGGGGTGCTGGACGGTGCTCACCACCGTGCCGCAGACTCGGCCCAAGATCATTGTTGCCTCCGCGGGTCCACCGGCCCGTCCTGATAGGCGTGCTGATCCACGATGCCGACGACCGCATGATCGACCGGGACGAACCAGGGATCGTGGCAGAGCGCCGCCTCGCGCGACGCCTCGTACGTCACCAGATCGCCGCGGTTCGCCTGCGCGGAGGCGTCCGTCGCGACGAACGGCTCCCCGTCGTCCTTGAGGTCGCCCGTGAGCGGCCGCACGATGAGAAACTTGAGGCCTCGCATCGACTCCGGCTTCACGCTGGCGACGAGCGTGCCTATCACGCGTCCGAGCTTCATCCGCGAAACTCCTTGAAGAAGCGCGTACCCCGACGGAGCGCGCGAGAGACCTCGCGATCGGCATTGGCGATCACGTTGGCTTTGCACCCTTCGGCCCGGCCGCGACCGAACGCCAGATTGGCATGCTCGATCGCCGCATCGACATCGTGCTTGTGCCCCCACAACATCGCGAGACCGCGCCCGCCGAGGCCCTCCGCGATCCGCAGCTCCAGGAGCTCGACGTCGGCCCCTTTGAGCGCCGCGTCCACCGCGCGGAGCAACGTCGGCGAGCTGCCCGTCTGCAGGACACCGAGCGAGTCGCCATTTCGAGGCTTGCGCGCGCGCCCGTCCGCGAGGGCAGGGAGGATCCGCGGCTCCGCGTACGCCAGAAGCACGGAGTCCAGCAAGGCATTCTCCGCGACGGCGACGGCCTTTTCGAAGGACATCTCCACCGGCTCCACCTCGCCGGCGAACGCGATCAAGAAGCGCCCGCACTGCACCGTTCCGGCGGACAGCACGGTGACGGTCGCCTCTTTCGCGAGCGCGTCCAGCGAGAGCAGGCCCGTCGGAACATCGGTGATCTCCACGAGCGCGACGGCCGGTCCGGTGATCTCCGGATCGTCGTCGTACTCGCTCAAAGGATCCGGCGCCACGGACGCTGAGATGCGCCCCGGAGCCTCGGATTCCCAGTCACCGCTCACAGGACCTCACACGATGCGGAAGTGGTCGACCAGCGTGCAGCGGCGCCACCGCGAGAACGAGCGCGGGCTCGTCAGCCCTTCGCCCGTGGGCGACGCGATCGTGAACGAGGTATATCCCTCGCCGTCCGCGCCGAGGCCCGCCACCGCGCGGCCGTTCTTCACGAAGATGGAGCAGTTGCATTTGCGCGCCATCCTCGACAAAGCCGAGAGATCGTGCGAGTGCATGGTGGCAGTGTGGAAACAGGCACCCTCCGCCGCGACGGCGAGATCGATCGCCTCGTCCACCGTCTTCGTGCGCGTGATCGGCAGGACAGGCATCATCTGCTCCGTCCACACGAGCGGGTGATCGTTCGGCACCTCGACGAGCACGCAGCGCACCTCCGGTCCGGCCGGAATGCCCAGCTCCTGCAGGATCAGCGACGCGTTCTTGCCGACGAACTTCCGGTTCACGATCGCGTGACCGCGCGGCCCGGCGTTCTTCTCGAAGATGACCTTTTCGAGCCGCGGGATGTCCGCCGCCTTCAATTCCACGGCGCCGTGCCGCTTCATCGAGGCCTTCAGCCCGTCCGTGATCGCGTCGACCGCGATGACCTCTTTCTCGTCGACGCAGATCACGTTGTTGTCGAACGAGTGCCCCATCACGATATCGCGGCCGGCCTGGTCCAGATCGGCAGTCGCATCCACGACAGCCGGCGGATTGCCGGGGCCCGCGCAGATCGCCCGCTTGCCGGAGTTCATCGCCGCCTGCACGACGCCCGGCCCGCCCGTCACCACGAGCAGCCGGATGAGCGGGTGCTTCATCAGCTCGCCCGCGGACTGAATCGTCGGCTCGGCCAGCGTCGCCAGCGTGTTCTGCGGACCGCCCGCGGCCACGATCGCCTGATTCAGGAGGCGCACCGTCTCGGCCGAGACGCGCTTCGCGGAAGGATGCGCGTTGAATACGACCGCGTTTCCGGCGGAGACCATGCCGATCGCGTTGCAGATGATCGTCGACGGCGGGTTCGTCACCGGGGTGATCGCGCCGATGACGCCGAAGGGCGCCGGCTCGATCAACACGAGGCCTCGATCACCGGACTGCGCGATGGGCGCCAGATCCTCGGGCCCAGGGGTCTTGTTGGTGACGAGGAGGTTCTTGACGACCTTGTCCTCGTACCGCCCCAGCCCGCTCTCTTCATGGGCCATCTTCGCGAGGCGCTCGGCGTTCTGCCGCATCGTCTTGCGCATCGACTCGACGATGAGCTTGCGCTGCTCCAGACCGAGGGCGGACAGCGCGACGAACGCGGCGCGCGCGGCCTTGGCGGCGTCGTCGATCGTCGTGAAGATGCCGTCTCCGAGCGAGACTCCGGTGCTCGGCGTGGACGAGGAACCGCTGCTCGACACCGACGACGCGGGGTTCGCAGGCGTCCGCGGGGCGCCGGCCGGGGCCGAACCCACGAGCTTGCTCGCGATCGCCTCCGCGATGCGGCGGAGGTCTTCCTGGCTCATCTGGGCCATCGCTCAGCTTCCTTTGCGGAGTTTGCGGAGAGCGTCAGTCGGCAAAGCCGTGCTCCTGACTGTCTTTCGTGTACCGCGTGTCGCCGCCGACCTCCCACTGATCGACGATGGCCATGATGACCGCGTCGCAGGGACGATCCTTCGTGACCTCGGTCTGGCGCGCGGAGGAGCCGGATGCGTACAGCACCATCTCACCCACGCCGCAGCCGACCGCGTCGTTCGCGACCACGTACGCCCCCTCTTTGAGGGTCTCCGGGTTCACCTGGCGGAGCACCAGGAACTTGAGCCCGTCCAACTTGGGATCCTTTCGTGTCGACACGAGGGTTCCCACGACCTTCGCCAGGAGCATCGCTCAATCACCTCTCGTCCGCGCGGCTCCGCGGACAAATACCATGATTCGACAGAAGGGCGCCGGGGGACGAATACACCGCTCCCCGGCGCCGCGACCGCGAAATCGCGGCCCCTCCATGACTTCACATCACCGAGGGACCGCGGAGGAGGCTACTTGCCGCCTCGCGACTGGAGCTCCTTCTCGACCTCGGCCTTGCGACCGAGCGGGAGCACCAGGTCCACGTTGACGTGCGGGCGAGCGATGACGTGCGTCGAGACGATCTCGCCGACGCGCGCCGCGCCGCTCTGACCGGCCTCGACAGCCGCCTTCACGGCCGCGACGTCGCCGCGGATGATCGCGGTGACGTACCCACCGCCGGTCTTCTCGTAGCCCACGAGCTCGACCTTCGCAGCCTTGACCATGGCGTCCGACGCCTCGACCATCGCGGCGAACGACCGACACTCAATCATACCCAACGCTTCGGCCATCGTAATCCTCCGTGTTTCGGCGACGAAACAAGGTCCCTTCGTCCCGCGAATTTGCGGGACCAAACTCTCTGTTTACTTCCCAGTCCTGCCGGCAAGGCCCTTGATGGCGTTCTCGGCGGCGGGCCAGGCGACGTCGATGTCGCGATCCTCGCCCGCGAGGTACACGCGCCCGAGCGAGCCGAAGCTCACGATCTCGAGCACCTTGATACGCGCGGCTTTTTCAGCCTCGTTCGCGGCCAGCGCGGCGTTCGCGGCCGGCTGCACCTCCAGCGTATACAAGCTCTGTCCGGCCACGATCATGTGCCCGTGCCGCGTGCGGTTGATGAGCTGCGTCTGCCGATCGTCGAGGTGCCGGATCACCGTGGACGACAGGATCTCCGGCTTGATGCGCTGAGTCTCCTCCACGCCGATCTCTCGCAAGATGGCCTCTCCGGCGCGGCGCACCTCCGCCTGCTCGTCGTGGTGCAGCTCCAGCAAGCCGTAGAGACGCTCGACGATCTGCATGCCGGGCTTGATGCCGGTCTGCTTCACGGCGATGTCGGTGATGCGGTTGATCTCGATACCAGGGGAGATCTCGATGAAGAGCGACGCCTGGTGCGCGGTCGGGAGGAAGCCCTTCGCGACGGTGCCGAGGAAGGCCGCGTGCTGCGGTTGCAGCGAATCGAGGAAAACGTAACTGCGGAGATCGATACCGGCCACGACTCAGTCCTTCCTCGAAGAGGTCACGACGCGCCCGCTCAGCGACTCGATGGCTTTCTGCGCGGCCACCGAGGCGACGTCGATGTCGCGCTGCTCGCCGCCCAGGTAGATGCGCCCGAACGCGCCCGTCATCCGCACGTCGACCACGTTGATCTCCGCGGCCTTCTCCGCCTCGTTCGCGGCGAAGGCGGCGTACCCGGCGGGCTCCACCTCCATGATGAACAAGGACTCTCGCGCGATCAGCATCATGCCCTGTCGGTTGCGGTTGATGAGCTGCACCTGGAGATCGTCCACGTGCTTGATCACCTGCGAAGAGAGCACGCGCGGCTTGATGCGGTCGCTCTCCTTCAAGCCGAGAGCGTCGAGGATCGCGGAGCCGGCCTGTCGCACGTCGCCCTGCGATGGGCTGTGGATCTCGAGCATTCCGTACAGACGCTCGACGATCTGCATGCCGGGGCGCACGTCCGTCGCCTTCACGGCGATGTCGGTGACGCGGTTGATCTCGATACCAGGGGAGATCTCGACGATGAGCGACGCCTCTCCCCGGACCGGGAGGAAGCCCTTGGCGATGGTGCCGAGGTACGCCGCGAGCTGCGGTTGCAGCGAGTCGAGGAAAACGAAGCTTCGGAGGTCGGCCATGGTGGGCTATTGCCTTTTTCTGCTCGCTAGTAGGCGGACTTCGAGGCGGACTTGTCGGTGGCCTGTCCGCGCGACTCCTGCACGATCTTCACGCCGACGGAGGCGCCGATGCGGGTGGCGCCGGCCGCGATCATCTTCTGCGCGTCCGCCACGGAGGACACGCCGCCGGAGGCCTTGACGCCGAGCTTGTGATCGACCGCGTTCGCCATCAGCGCGACGTCGTGCGCGGTGGCGCCGCCCTTCGAGAAGCCGGTCGACGTCTTCACGAAATCGGCCCGAGCGCGCTTCGCGGCCTGGCACGCGGCGACCTTCTCTTCATCGGTCAAGAGCGCCGTCTCCAGGATCACCTTGAGCAGCGCGCGCCCCTCGTGCGCGACCTCCGACACGACGCGGATGTCCTCGTACACGTACTTCAGATCGCCGGATTTCAGAGCGCCGATCGCGAGCACCATGTCGATCTCGCGCGCGCCGTCGCGCAGGGCCTTGCGAGCCTCCAGCGCCTTGTTTTCGGAGGGCGTCGCGCCGAGCGGAAAGCCGATCACCGTGCACACGACGGAGGACGCGCCCGCGAGCCTCTGCGCCGCGCGCTTCACGTGCACCGGGTTCACGCACACCGAAGCGAAGCCGAATTTGCGGGCCTCGTCGCAGAGCTTGTCGATCTCGGCGTACGTCGCGTCGGCGCGGAGGAGCGTGTGGTCGATGAGCTTGGCGATGTCGTCGGGGACCTTGTCCATCCCGAGCGCGCCGGCGATCCGCACGTCCTTCGTGGAGCCGCCGATCACCTGACGAACGGTGTCCGTGCGCTTCGACACGCAGCAGCCGCAGCCGAAGCAGGTGCCGCTCTGGCACGGGTCACCGCCGGCCGCGCCGCCCGCGAGAGAGCTCAGCAGGGCCGGGTTCGCCGACAAGACCTGCATGATCGATTGGACGAGCGACTCGTAGTCGCTGGGGGCTGCCATGGTGCCTTTCCTTGCGGGTTTGTCACGAAGCGCGTCGAGCGTGTCAATCATCGCGACACGCTTCTTGTGACGGTCGGCAGTACACTCAACGGAGAGGAAGACGTCAACGATCTTCAGCGCCGCGTCCTCCTTCAAGTAGCCTGCGCCGAGCGTGATCACGTTCGCGTCGTTGTGCTCGCGCGCGTTGTTGGCGGTCGCGACGTCGAACACCATCGCGCTGCGCACGCCGGGCACCTTGTTCGCGACCATGCCGGAGCCGATGCCGGCTCCGTCCACGATGATGCCGCGCCACGCCTCCCCGCTCGCGACGGCCTCCGCCGCGGCCTTCGCGAACACCGGATAGTCCACGGCGTCCTTCGAGTTGGTGCCGACGTCGATCACCTGGACCCCGCGCGCAACGAGGGATCGCTTGATCGCCTCCTTGAGATCGAAGCCGCCGTGATCGCTGGCGACGACAACCGGTCCGCGGATGTTGGAGGGCGTGCTCATCGAAGATGCGTGCGAGGGGGCGGAACGCTACCCGAACGCAAGCGAGTTGTGAAGCCACGCTTTCACCCGCCGCGAGCACGAGATCTCGTTTCGTTCATTTTCTTGGGCCGCGGGAGAGGGGGTCTCGCCAGGCCCCCGCCTGTCACGCGTCACGGCTCCCCCCGTCCGTACGTCACCCGATCGGAAGAGGGCCCGTACGCCGCGAGCCGGACAGGCACCCCGAGGGCCTCCCCGAAATACCGTGTCGCCCTCTCGGCGCCGCCGTCGCCGGACCACTCCACCGCTTCGTACACGGGAGTCGCCTTCGCGAGCCGCTCCGTCACCGCGGCCTGCCTCTCCAGATCCGGTGTCGCTGGCGGCGTCAAGACCAGGGGATTTCCCGCGTCATCCGGGTTCGTGTATTTCGTACACACCTGCCACGCGGCCACCCGGGGCAGCGCGTCGAGGTGCGTGATCGCGAGCGAATCGGCGCCGCCGCACGCTTCGAGGGCGTAGCGCGACAGCGCCACATCGGGCCAGCCGCGGCGCACGCGTCCCTGCCACGGCCCGTCCTCGTTGTGCGGCTCCGGAAGCAGCTTGTCGAGACTGCGGTCCTCCGTCGGGAAGGGGCCGTGTCCGTGCCGCACCGCGTACGTCCGCAGGACGCCGATGCGCTCGATTTCGCCTTGAAACGAAGCCTCCCGCAGCATCGTGAGCCCGCGCGCGAACGTGCACCGGCTCCACGTCGTGTACGGATGAAACCCCACGTCCTCGTCCAGCAACACGCCCTGCGCGCCCTCGAAGATCACCGTCTCTTCGGTGGAGAGAGCCTCTCGAAACC
This sequence comes from Polyangiaceae bacterium, assembly GCA_046351455.1. Lineage (GTDB taxonomy): Bacteria > Myxococcota_A > Polyangia > Polyangiales > Polyangiaceae > JADJRH01. The sequence goes on along the minus strand of JAXLYM010000002.1, from coordinate 272,599 downwards.
ACGAATCGGCCACGATCGGGACGTTGCGGAGAGGCTGGATCGCCTCGATGAACCGGGCCGGGATCGACGGATCTTCCAGCACCCACCGCTCCCGCTCGACGGACGGGTACCGCGGCAGAAAAGGCAGCTCCCGCTTCATCTCCTCGCGCTTCCGCTCCTGCTGCCGCGCGAGGGCCATCCGCAGCTTGATGGGCGACCGGAACAGCCCCATTCGGAGCGCTTCGTTCGGAAATTGAAGCGAATCCTTCACGGCCTCGCCGACGCCGACGCCGCAGCTCCCGTGGCGCGCGTCCCCTCGGCACAGCTCCCGCAGCCGGTTCATCGCCTGCTGGAACGGCGAGATGAAGAGGGCCTGTTCGGAGATGTGGAGTCTGGACAAGGCATCTCCGACTCCGACGCTCGCGAGGTGCGCTGCCTCCGTGAGGAGGGCTGTCGGGTGCACCACCATGTGGCGGCCCAGGAACGTGCGCACGCCGGGGACGAAGGTGCCGGCGCCGAGCTGCGCGAAGGTGTGGTGCCGTCCGTCCGGCGTCACCACGTTGTGCCCGGCCTGCGCCCCCCCGTGACTCCGCACCACGAGCCGCGCCCCGAGCCTTCGGACGAGGTGATCCGTGACGAGCCCTTTTCCGGCGTCGCCGAAGCCCAGATCCGTGACGAGGACAGCTCGCTGCATCTCGGTGGTCGGCTATCTTGGATCGTGAGGAGGACGGCTCGAAGGCGTTGGGCGATTGGCTATCTTCGCAGCGGAGAGCGGCTATTTGAACATCGAGCCGAGCCGCGTCCAGAACGACTGTCCGCTGCCGTCGGGCATGCTCGCCGGATCCACCCGGGGCTTCGAAACGCCGTCTTTCCCGAGCGTCGCCGCGAACGGCGTGAGCGCCCGCACGATGGGGCCGATCCGGTCCTTCTCCGCGCCGGCCGCCTGCACCACGCGCGCCGCCGCGTCCACGTCGGACAGCACGCCTTCCTGCAAGCCGACGAGCGCCGCCGCGACGTAACACGTGTCCTGCGCCCCCTCCATCGCGATGACGTGATCGCCCATGATGTCGCGCCACGCGCGCTCGCAGTTCTTCCGCCGCTCCAGATCCGGGATCAGGAAGAAGGGATGGAACGTGCGCTGGAGCGCCGCCACCACCGCCGCCGCCGGAACATCCTCGTCCAGCCGATCGCCGATGAGCGCCTCCACCTGAATCCGCGACACCGCCGGATAAGGCAGCTCGTCCCCGGTCATGAACACGTAGCCCTTCTTCTTCCGCTTGACCCAGCAGTCCATCTCGGTGTGCTCGGCCAGGAAATACAGGGCCAGCTCGTACGACTCGTGGTTCTGCCCGCCGCCGTTGCCCTCCAGGTAACTCCACGTCAGCCAGCGGTCCATCAGCTCCGCCGTCGACTCGAACTGGCCCACTTGCAGAGGGGCCTTGTCGCTCGTCGCGTCGCCGACCGCGGTGAACAGGAGCTGCGCGTCCTCCACCTTGCAGTCGAGGAGGATCTTCATGAACTTCGGAAGCTCCTTCCGCGCCAGCATCTCCGGGATTTTTCCCATCGACCCGGTGACGTCGAGCGCGAACACGACGCCGATCGAATTCGGGTGATCGGGGCTGTCGCGGCTCTCGCGGAGGCGCACGCCCTTCGGGTTCATGAGGTTGTGACAGGCGGTCTGCGCGAACACCTGCTGTTTCGGGAGCGCGGCGCGTGCCTTGGCGAGGGCCTCGTGCGCGTCGTTGCTGTAACCGCCGTATCCCATGGTTCAAATCCTCCGAAGCGTGACTGTCATTCGTTGTCCGGCATGCGAAAGCGGTGGAAGCGCGGCGGCCCGTACGCCTGGTACGCCGCCTCCCCGACGAGCCTCTTCAGCTCCCACGCGTCCTTCGTGGGCAGCGTCCGAGTCTCCGAACAGGCATCCACGAGGGCGCTCATCGCGACTGGCACGGATCCGCTCCAGCCCCAGGAGGCCTTTCCGAGCACGCGCGCGATGGTCCGCGCCGTCATGGCCAGATCCGTCGCGGGCGAAGGCGGCGCCCCGCGGAGCACCTCCTCGGGATAAACGTCGCGCAAGATCTCCTTGAAAACAGGCAGCGGCGCGCGCTCACCGGCGGCCCCGGCGCACGACCACCCCACGAGCATCACCCCATGATCGCGCGCGTGAACGAGGCAATGCGCCGGCAAGATCGCCCCGTGGACGAAGCCGACGGAGTGCACCCACCCGAGCAGCTCCAGGAGCCGCCGCCACATCCACACCGCGTGCACGCCGTCGACGCCGCGCGGATACGCCTGCAGCACGTCGTCGAACGTGTGCACGAAGCCGCTCGGCGCGCGGTGGATCAGCGCGTGTCGATCCGTGCCTTCCACGCGCCCTCTCGCGACGGGGGAGGGGAGCCGCCGCGCGAACTGGATCGCGCCCGCGTCCTCCTTGTCGTGCAGCGCCGTGAGCGCGCGGTGCTCGCGATCGAGCAAGTCCTGATCGGCCGCGTTTCGAAGCACCTTGAGCACCACTCGCTCGGTCAGCGGGCGCGCGCGTTCGGCCAGGAACACATCGGTGCTGTCGCCCTGCGCGATGCGGCCGATCAACCGATACGGCAGGCCCGCGACGCGCACTCTGGGCCGCGGATCGCCGTCGTTCGCGTCCAGATCCGCGAGCGCTTTTCGGAACGCGTCCGCGAACACCACCGGACCGTCGTCCGACACGGTCGCCTTGCAAAAGGGGCAGATCACGACGGCGCGCCGCGCGTTCGACGGGAGCGGGGCGCCGCACGAAGGGCAAGTGAGCGCGCGCAACGACATGCGACCGCGCAGCGTACACCCTTCTTCTCGAAGAAATCACCTCACATCGCAGGAGGCCGGATCCTCCGATGTCGCGCGTCCCCGCGTCGCGTGAGAAATCACCCCACGATGGCGAAGGCTCCGATTACCATGCGCCGCGCAGGAGAAGCCGAGTGAACCGAGAACGAAGGCCCCTCGTCGCGGGCAACTGGAAGATGAACGCGGGCGGACAGGACGCCGCGCCCCTCGCTCTGGGCGTCGCGCGCGCCGCGACCGACATGGATCGCGTGGACGTGCTCGTCGCGCCGCCGATGATCGCGATCGCGTCCGTCGTGGCGGCGTTGAACCGCGCCGAGAGCAAGGTGCAAGTCGGCGCACAGAACATGAGCCACGAGGCCGCGGGCGCGTTCACCGGGGAAATCTCAGGCGAAATGCTCCGTGAGGCGGGCGTCACGTGGGTGATCCTCGGCCACAGCGAGCGCCGCCAGCTCTACGGCGAGACGGACGCGATCGTCGCGCAGAAGACCGCAAAAGCCATGAAGACCGGCCCCCGCCCCATCGTGTGCGTCGGCGAGACGCTGGAGGAGCGCGAAAAGGGCATCACCATGGAGGTCGTCGGCCGTCAGGTGCGCGCGGCGGTGAGCGAGCTCGCGCGGCAGCCCGGATTCGGGGCGATCGCGTACGAGCCAGTCTGGGCGATCGGGACTGGCAAGGTCGCCAAACCCGAAGACGCGCAGGAGGTCCACAAGCACATTCGGGACATCCTCACGAGCACCTCCGCGGACCTCGCGCGACAGACCCGCATCCTCTACGGCGGCAGCGTGAAGGCCGACAACGCGCGCGCCCTCTTGTCGCAGCCGGACATCGATGGTGCCTTGGTGGGCGGCGCCTCCCTCGACGCCGTCGGCTTCGGCAAGATCATCGAGGCCGCGGAGCAGCTCGCAAAAGCACCCTCGGCCGCCTGAACAAGGGTGTTGAAAGAATCCGGGAACCTCTTCGATCGAAGCGTGTCTGCTCGACGATGGCCAGCGAAAATCCCTCTTCCGGTCTCGCCCCCGCGCAGCGCGCCAAGATCCGGCGTCTCTCGGCTCCTCGGGAGGGGGAGCCGGGGGAGGAAGGGGGCGAGCTCAACGTGGTGCCTTATCTGGACATCATCATGAACGTCATGATGTTCATGCTCGCGGCCGTCAGCGTGGTGTTCGTCTCCACCGTGACGACGCAGGCGGCCGCGGTGCCGCGCGGATTCGCCGATCCGCCGCCCGTGCTGCGGCTCACCGCGCTGGTGACGAACGACGGGATCGCCTTGATCGCGGGCGGATCGCACATCGCCCCGGGGTGCGAGGGCGCGGGCGCGGGCGTCACGATCCCGAAGACGAACGGCGCGTACGACCTCTCCGCGCTGACCGAGTGCGCCCGTAAAATCAAGGGCTCTCACAAAGAATACGAAGACGAGACCACCGTGACGCTGAGCGCGAATCCGGACGTCGCGTACCAGGATGTCGTGGGCGTGATGGATGCGCTCCGCTCGGATGCGGCCGGCGCGCTGTTCCCGACGGTCACCCTCGGCGTGGTGCGCTGAACGTCCCTCCTGCGAAAATCCCCGTAGCCTTTCTGCTTCTTGGCCGACGGGGGTGATGCCTTCCGCCCGGTTCGCTACGTATTTCGCTCCCGGCCCGACCTCGGGTAAGGTGCGAACATGGCTGCTCGGTCGGTCGGATCAGGCACGATCTCTTTCGGTCTCGTCTCTATCCCCATCAAGCTCTACACGGCGACGTCCGCGCAGAGCGTGGGGTTCAACTTCATCCATGGCAAATGCGGAGGCCGGGTGAAGATGCAGTACCACTGCCCCCTCGACAACGAGGTGGTGGAGCGAAAAGACCTCATCCGCGGCTACGAAGTGGCCAAGGAGAAGTACGTCACGTTCTCCGAGGACGAGCTCAAGAAGCTCGAAGGCGAGCGCAGCGACCGGCTCGACATCGTGGAGTTCGTCCCGGCCGATTCGGTGGACTTCATCTACATCGAGTCGACGACGTTCCTCGGCCCCGGCAAGGGCGGAGACCGCGCGTACGCCCTCCTCTCCGACGCGATGATGCGCACCGGCCGCGTCGCGATCGGCCGCTACGGCGCCCGCGGAAAAGAGCAGCTCGTGATGCTGCGGCCCTACAAAGGCGGCCTCGTGCTGCACCAGGTCTATTACGCGGACGAGGTGCGCTCGATGGATGACGTCGAGTACGCCACGAACGTGCCATTCAAGCAGGTGGAGCAGGAGCTCGCGGATAAACTGATCGAGCAGCTCTCCGTCGACGAGTTCAAGCCCGAAAAGTACCACGACGAGTACCGCGACCGGGTGCGCGCCGCCGTCGAGCAGAAGGCCGCCGGAATCGAGGTCACGGTCCCGGCCGAGCAGCCGCAGGCCCAGATCATCGACCTCTTCGAGGCCCTGAAGCGCAGCCTGCAAGACAAGGCCCCTCTGCCGACGTCCGCCGCCAACGACACCCCTGCAGAAGAGGCCCCGCCGGAGAGCGGGGAGGCGACGATCGAAGAGATCGCCAAGCCCTTGAAGAAGGCCTCCGCACGCAAGCCCTCCGCCCCGCGCGAGAAGAAGGCGGCCGGCGGAGAGGGCTAGTCCGACTTCACTTCTGAATGGCCAGCAGCCGGTCGACGGCCTGCTCCATCATCGCCGCGTCCCGGCCGATCCAGCGCACCAGTCCATTGCGATCGATCACGAAGGTCGTCGGGATCTTTCCGACGTCGTACGCGCCCTGGATCCGGCCGTGCTGGTCGATCACGATCGGGAACGTGGTGCCGAGCGACATCGCGGTTCCCATCGCGTTCTGCGGCTCTTCGTCCACGCTGACGCCGACCACCTGCACGCCCCGGTCGCGGTTGCGGCGATAGAGGTGCTCCAGCGCGGGCATCGCCTCGATGCAGGCCTCGCACCACGAAGCCCAGAAATCCACGACGGTCACCAACGTGTATTCCGGGTTGCCGGGGACCTCCACGATGTCCGAGGAGAGCGCGCTCTTCGACCGGAAATCCGGGGCCGGCATGCCCGCGAGGCTGTGCCGGAGCGACGGTGGGATCCGGCCCGTCAAGCCGCCTCCGCAGCCGATCGCGGCGAGCCCGAGCGAAGGCGGCAAGAGGAGCATCGAGCGTCGAGAGAGCATCGGCCGAGCGTAGCGCTTCATGTGCGGGACCCAAAGATCGCCGTGCCGACGCGCACGATCGTCGCGCCTTCCTCGATCGCGATCTCGAAGTCGTGGCTCATGCCCATCGACAATTCCGGCAGGCCGCCCAGGCTGTCGCGGATCTCCCGGAGCCTTCGAAAATAGGGGCGCGCGAGCTCGCGATCGTCCGTGTCGGGCGGGATCGTCATGAGGCCCGCGAGCGTGAGATTCGGGAAGCCGCGCACCGCGTCGGCGAGGGGCGCGGCGTCCTCGGGGGCGCAGCCGGCCTTCGACGCTTCGCCCGCGACGTTGACCTCCAGCAGCACGCGCACCGTGCGGCCCGCGGCCTCCGCGCGACGCGACAGCTCGGCCGCGAGCGACGCGCGATCGACGGTGTGCACCAGCGACGTGATCGGCACCACGAGCTTCGCCTTGTTGCGCTGCAGAGGGCCGATGAGGTGCCACCGGATGTCCGAGAGGTCGGCCAGCGCGGCGGATTTGGCGACCATCTCTTGCACGTAGTTCTCCCCGAAGTCGCGCTGTCCGGCGGCGTACGCCTCGCGGATCATGGACTCGGGCTTCGTCTTCGAGACGGCGAGGAGATGCACGCTCTCGGGGTCGCGCCCGGCGCGGCGCGCGGCCTCGTGGAGCCTCTCGCGGACGGCGGCGAGGCGCGAGGCGATCGTCGTGGTGTCGTTCACGCGCTCACCATACCAAAAGAGCCGGCAGAGCGGTGAAGGGCCTTCTCGGGCCGCGACAACTACGGATCTGGGGTCGCCGTCAAGCATGGAATCGCATCTGTCGAATTGCGTGCTGGAAAACGCGATGAGCGCGATACGGAAACAGCTCCGTTGGGAGGTCCGATATACAGGATCAATGCGCCTATTCCATTACCGATCACCTCTTGTCCTGCGGTCACTCGGGGCCACCCTCGTGATCGTCTCCGGGGTCGCCGTCGCGTCGTGCGAGGCCGACTCGGAGGAGTCCACCGCGGCGCCGCCCTCTCCGGCCGCCGCGCAAAACGAGGCTCCGGCCGCGGTCGAGCTCCACTCCGGGCCCGCCGCGCGCTCCCTCCGCGCCGCGTTTCCGGGGCACGCCGACCGCGTGCTGGGGCGGCTCTTCCCGGACGGATTCGTCGCGAACGAGCCTGGATTCGCGCGCGCGCCGAGCGACTCCATGGTCGCGCACGTCGACGTGCAGCTCCCGCGACAAGGGGCCGGCGCGGCGACGATCACCGCGCCCGGAGGCTTCGAAATCCGGGTCCGCGAGATCGACGCGTCGGGCGAGGCGACCTCCGAAGAGCGCGCGATCGCCTATCGCCGCGCGGGCGGCACCGCCTTCTGGACCGTGAACGAGCGCGGCGCGGAGGAGTGGCTCCACCTCGCCGCGGGCGCCGTCGCGTCGAAGGACGATGTCGCCGCTGCGTGGGAGATCGAAGGCGCCGAGCCCGTGCTGAGGAACGGCGCCGTCGCGATGATGGACGGCGACGTCGCGCGCGCCTACATGACCGCGGAAGAGGCGTATTCCAAGGACGGACGCAAGGTGGATGTCCGGCTCGCGGTGAGCGGTCACCGCGTGGAGCTGTTCGCCGACGCGCAGGGCGAAGAGGTGCTGATCGATCCGGGCTGGGTCGCGGTGGCGCCCAACACGACAGGGCGCTACGCCGGGTCGGCGACCACGCTCGCGAACGGCAAGGTGCTCCTCGCGAACGGCTACACCGGCGTGACGATCCCGAACGGCGCGGAGCTGTACGATCCCGTCGCCAACACCTGGTCCGCGGCGGGCAACATGGCGGCGGGCCGCTATCTCCCGGTCTCTTCGCTCCTCGCGAACGGCAAGGTGATCATCGCGGGCGGTCAGACGCTCGCGGCCTACGTCTCGACCGCGGAGCTCTACGATCCGGCCCTCAACACGTGGTCGGCGGCCGCGTCGATGGCAGGGGTCCACGGCCAGGCCAGCGGGACGTTGCTCGCGAGCGGAAAGTTCCTCGTGGCGGGCGGCTTCACCGGAGCGGCGTACATCGCGACCGCGGAGGTCTACGACCCGCCGACGAACACGTGGACCGCGGCGGGCACGTTGGCGACGACGCGCGGCCTCGCCACCATCGTGCGGCTGAACAGCGGCAAGGTGATCGTCGCGGGCGGCGCGAACGGCAACTCCGCCGCTCCGACCGCGCTCGCCACCGCGGAGCTCTACGATCCGGCCACGAACACCTGGTCCTCCGGCGGGACCATGGCGACCGCGCGCTACTTCGCGACCGGCGCGCTCCTCGCGAACGGCAAGGTGCTCGTTGCAGGTGGTCTGAATACGGCAGGGGCCGCGCTCGCCAGCGCGGAGATCTACGATCCCGCGACGAACACGTGGTCCGCTGCAGCTCCGATGGCGAACACGCGCGCAGCTCCTGCAGGAGCCCTCGTCGGCAGCGGCCTCGTGATGGAGGCGGGCGGGATCACCGCCGGGAACGTGGCGACCGCGACGTCGGAGCTCTACAACCCGGTCACGAACACGTGGGCGAGCGCGGGCAACATCTCCTTGGCGCGCTACCTGCCGCAGGGCGCGCTGCTGTCCACGGGCGATCTCCTCGTGGTCGGCGGCTCGAACACGGGCTCGACGGGCGCCACGAACGTGGACCGGTACTATGCCTCTTCGCTCACGGCGGGCGCGGCGTGCGGCGTCGGGCAGCAGTGCGCGAGCGGCTTCTGCGTGAACGGCGTGTGCTGTCAGGTCGCGGCCTGCGCGGCGCAGGATCAGTGTCACAACGCGGGCACCTGCCAGCCCGGATCGGGCCTGTGCTCGAACCCGAACAAGGCCGATGGAACGGCCTGCAACGATAGCAGCCTGTGCACCCCGACGGACACCTGCGTCGCGGGCACCTGCACCGGCCAGAACCCCGTCATGTGCAACGCCCAGGATCAATGTCACGTGGCCGGCACCTGCGATCCGGCGACCGGCGCGTGCTCGAACCCGCTCCAGGCCGACGGCACCATGTGCAATGACGGAAACGCCTGCACGCAGACGGACACGTGCACCGCGGGCGCGTGCAACGGCGCGAATCCGGTGGTGTGCACAGCCCTGGATCAATGCCACGAGCCGGGCGCCTGCGACATGATGACGGGCATGTGCTCGAACCCGAACAAGGCGGACGGCGCGGCGTGCGACGACGGCGACCTCTGCACGCAGACGGACACGTGCGCCGCGGGCGCCTGCACCGGCGGGAGCTCCGTGGTGTGCACAGCCTCGGATCAATGCCACGACGCGGGCGTTTGCGACCCGAAGACGGGCACGTGCGACGACCCCGTGAAGGCGGACGGCGCGACGTGTGACGACGGCGACCTCTGCACGCAGACGGACTCTTGCTCCATGGGTGTTTGCAAGGGTGAGAATCCGGTCACGTGCACGGCCTCGGATCAATGCCACGACGCCGGCATGTGCGACCCCGCGACGGGCATGTGCGACGATCCGGAGAAGGCGGACGGCGCGGCCTGCGACGACGGCGACGCCTGCACGCAGACCGACGCGTGCTCCACGGGCGTCTGCACGGGCGGCAACCCGGTGACGTGCACCGCGGCCGACGACTGCCACGTGGCGGGCACCTGCGACCCGGCGACGGGCGCGTGCGACAACCCCGATGCGCCCGACGGCACCCCGTGCTCCATCGGCACGTGCGAGGCCGGAAACTGCTCCGACGCGGGCGGCGGCACGGGCGGCACGGGCGGCACCACGAACACCGGCGGAACGACCACCGGAACCGGCGCGACGTCGACGGGCGGAACGACGGACGGTGGCAGTGCGGGCAGCGGCGACTCCGGCGGATGCGGCTGCCGCGTGGCCGGTTCGGACCAGGAGAACAAGACCTCTCCGGCGGCCTCCATCGGCCTCGCGCTCGCGGCCCTCACGTGGGCGCGCCGGCGCCGTCAGCGCGCCTCGCAACAGCCCACCTCCTGAAACGGTCTGAAACGCTGTTTCACGCGGCGTGAGTGCCTGTTTCCGAAGATCGTAAAAAACGTCGAGGGGCCTTGTCGCCGCGGCAGGAAGGTCGCACAAGGCCCCTCTCCATGGCCAATCAAGAAGAGCTCCGGAAGTCGATCCTCGCCGCGGCGCAGGGCGCCATGTCCCTCAACATCGCCTTCGTGGGCGTCTCGGGCGGCCTGTTGGAGGCGCTCGCGAGCGGCCCCGGCACCGCGTCGGACGTCGCCTCGCGCGCCTCCGCGGACGTGGGCTACGTGCGTCGGTGGTGCGACGCGGCCTATGCGTTCGGCCTCCTCGATTGCCAGGGAGACGTCTTCTCGCTCACGGATCTCGGCGCCGCGTTCCGCCCGTCCGCGCCCGACACGTTGATGCCGTTCGCGGTGGGCGCGGTGCTCGGCGCGCACATGAGCGAGCGCGCGGCGACGCTCCTCAAGACCGGCGAGCGCCCCGGAGAGAAGGTGCTCGGCGAGCGTGAGTCGATCCTCCCGTGGTTCGGCCCCATGCTCGAAGCGAACTTCGGCGTCTTCTTCGAGCGGCAGGTGCTGCCCGCGCTCGACGTGTACCGCGCGCTCGACGACAAGGGCGGCGTCGCGGTGGACCTCGGCTGCGGCAACGGCTGGTACCTCCGCAAGCTCGCGCAGCGCTACCCGCACGTGCGCTGCGTCGGCCTCGACGGCTTCGAAGAGAACATCCGCCACGCGACGGAGGCCGCGGAGAAGGCGGGCCTCGCGGATCGCGTGACGTTCCGCGCCGGCGACATCCACCACTACACCCTGCCCGAGAAGGTGAACGTCCTCGCGATGAACCGCGCGCTGCACCACGTGTGGGACCGCAAGGACGAGGTGTTCGCGAAGATGCGCGACGCGCTCGTCCCCGGCGGCGCCGCGGTGATCTGGGAGCCGCGCTGGCCCGACGATCGCGCGAGCCTCCGCGATCCGCGCCGCCGCCCGATGGCGTTCCAGAACCTGAACGAGCACGTGCAGGGCAACCACTTCCTCCGCCCCGACGAGATCGAGGAGGCGATGCGCGGCGCCGGCCTCACCCCGCAGACGTACCTCTTCGCCGAAGGCGCGGAGGCGGTCGTCGTCGGCACGCGAAGCTGACCTCGCTCTCCCAAGAAATTCTGGATCGAGGGGAATTGAAGTCGATCCAGTGTTTCATCGCCCGCACATCACCCCCGCAGCGTGTTTCACGTGCGCGCGCGGATTGTTTCAGCCCGTTGCCGTCCGCGGCCTCGTCGTGTGGTGCGGCGCGTGCTTTCGGGGGCGTCATGCGCTGGAAGACCCTCCTCGTTCCTCATGACTTCTCACCGGCCGCGGCGCGCGCCTTCGCGCTGGCGTGCGAGCTCGCTCAGCTCAGCGGCGGTCGCGTCCTCCTCCTCCACATCTCGCCGATCCCGAACGGGCTGCGGCGCGACACGAAGATCGTCCCCGACGACGGCGGCCCGCCCGTCCGCATCGACGAGCACATGACCTCGGCCGCCAAAAAGAAGCTGGAAATCCTGCTCGCGGAGCGCTGCCAGACCGGCTCGGTGTGCGCGGTCGCGTCCGACGGAGACTGCGCCGACGTCATCCTCGACGAGGTGAAGGAGCACGGCGCGGACGTCATCGTGATGGGCACGCACGGCCGCACGGGCGTGAAGCGCCTCCTCCTCGGAAGCGTCGCCGAGCGCGTGATCCGCCGCGCCGACGTGCCCGTCCTCGTCGTGCGCGACCCCGCGAACCCGGAGCACACGCACCTCCGCGAAGAGGACGCCGTCGCCGACGAAGAAGGCGGTTGACCTGTTTCATGTCCTGTTTCACCGGCGCGCCGCGTAGCGTTCAGCGCGTTTCAGCGATCGCGAACGTATGCCGCCGGATCCTTCTGAAGTAGGCTGATCGTGGTTTCACTCGTTGCGTAACGAGCGACGTTACTCCTGGCAAGGTTGTTGCGATGTGTTTCGCGACGGAGAGGATACGATGACGCAGACGTCCACGATCGCGGGCCCGAAGACCGGCGCGCCGCCCACGGATCTCGCCGCGGTGCTCCTGCGGATCGACGAGCGCCTCGCGCGCGTCGAACGGTCTCTGGAGAGCGCCGCCGCCGTGACCGCGCCGAGCACGGTCGCCATCGCCGTCGACACGCTCGACTCGTTCGCGGCGAAGGCGCAGGAGCGAGGCGTCGATCTCGACGCGCGCCTCGGATCCGCGCTGCGCCTCGTCGAGCGGCTCACGGACCCGAAGACGGAGCGCGCGCTCACGGCGGTGCTCGATCTCGCGGACCGCGCGCCCACGATGATGGCCGCCTTCGTCGACACCGCGGACAGCCTCGCGGACCGCGCGAACGACATGGGCATCGACCTCGACGATCGCCTCCGCGTCCTCGCGCGCGTGGTGGAGCGCCTCACCGCGCCGGAAGCGCTCGCCGCCGTGGAGGCGCTGCTCGCGAAGGTCGACTCGCTGAAGGCCGTGCTCTCGTCCGGCATCCTCGATCCGACGGCGCTCGCGACCGTGGCGACCGCGGGTGATGCGCTCGCGAAGGCCGCCGCGGCCCCGCCCTCGACGATGGGCCTCTTCGGCGCGCTGCGGGCCTCCAGCGATCCCGAGGTGCAGACCGCGCTCAGCTTCCTCGTGCGGTTCGCGCACGCCTTCGGCGCCGACCTCAAGGACCCCCCGAATCGCCCCAAGCTCGTGGCGGCCGAGATCCGCTGAGACACCCCGCTTCCCAATCAAGGAGATCCCACCGTGACTCAACACCATTCCGTGCTCGTCGTGGGCGGCGGGACCGGCGGCCTCTCGGTCGCGGCGCGCCTCCGGAACCTCGAAAACGCCCCGGACGTGGGCATTCTGGAGCCGTCCGAGAAGCATTATTATCAGCCCCTCTGGACGCTCGTCGGAGGCGGGGTGTTCGACAAAGAGAGCACCGTCCGCGACGAGAAAGACTACATCCCGGAAGGGGCCAGTTGGATCAAGGACTCGGTGGCCAGCTTCGACCCCGAGCACAACGCGGTGAAGACGAAGGGCGGAGAGACGATCACGTACGATCAGCTCGTCGTCGCCCTCGGGATCCAGCTCGATTGGCAGAAGATCAAGGGCCTCGAGGGCAACCTCGGCAAGGACGGCATCTGCTCCAACTACCTCTACGAGACCGTCGACAGCACGTGGAGCACGCTGCGCAACTTCAAGGGCGGAAACGCGGTGTTCACGTTCCCGTCCACGCCGATGAAGTGCGCCGGCGCCCCGCAGAAGATCATGTACCTGGCCGACGACTGGATGCGAAAGACCGGCGTCCGCGACAAATCCAAGGTGATCTTCGCCTCCGCCGGCGCCGCGATCTTCGGGGTGAAGAAGTACGCGCGCTCCCTGGCCGAGGTGGTGAAGCGAAAGGGCATCGAGACGAACTTCCGCCACGACCTGGTGGAGGTGCGCGCCAAGTCGAAGGAGGCCGTCTTCAAGAACCTCGACGGCGGGCCGGAGCTGGTCCTCAAGTACGACATGCTGCACGTGGTGCCGCCGCAGAGCGCGCCGGACGTGATCAAGCAGAGCCCGCTCGCGCTCGAAGGAAACTGGGTGAGCGTGCACAAGCACACGCTGCAACACACCAAGTTTCAGAACGTCTTCTCGCTCGGCGACTGCAGCTCTCTGCCCACGTCCCGCACCGGCGCGGCGATCCGCAAGCAGGCGCCCGTCCTGGTCGACAACCTGATGGCCTTCCGCGCCGGAAAGCCGCTCACCGCGAGCTACGACGGCTACGCGAGCTGCCCGCTCGTGACCGGGTACGGCAAGCTCATCCTGGCCGAGTTCGACTACGACGGGAACCCCTGCGAGAGCTTCCCGTTCGACCAGTCGCGCGAGCGATACAGCATGTACGCGATGAAGGCCTACGCCCTGCCCGAGGCCTACTGGAATGGCATGCTCCGCGGCCGCATGTGAAACGGCCTGTTCACGCGAAACAAGCTCGCTTCACGCCGCTTCAACCCCCCGTAAAATAGGACTCTCCAGCACCCGATAGACTGGCACGGACCGTGCGAAAGAGGCGGAAACGATGCTCTTCGTCGCTGCGGTCCTCGCCCTCGTCATCGGTCTCTCGCTCGGGCTCCTCGGCGGAGGCGGCTCCATCCTGACGCTCCCGATCCTCGTCTACGTCCTCCACGTGGACGCCAAAGAGGCCATCGCAGCGTCCCTGTTCGTCGTCGGCACGACGGCCCTCGTGAGCGCCGTCTCCCACGCCCGCGCGAACAACGTGCAATACCGGACCGGCGCCCTCTTCGGCGCCGCGAGCATGACCGGCGCCTTCGCCGGCGGAAAGGTGGCCGGCAGCCTGCCAGGCAACGTGCTCCTCGGCGCGTTCGCGGTCATGATGCTGGTCACGTCGCTCGCCATGATGCGGCCCCGCAAGGAGCCAGCCGAAGGCGAGACACACACGCTCTCGATCGGTCGTGTCCTCGCCGTGGGCGCGGGCGTCGGCCTCGTCGCGGGCCTCGTCGGCGCGGGCGGCGGGTTCCTCATCGTGCCGGCCCTGGTGCTCTTCGGCGGGCTCGACATGCGCCGCGCGATCGGCACCTCGCTGATGGTGCTCACGCTCCAGTCGTTCGCCGGGTTCGCCGGGCACGTGACGCACACCCACGTGGACTGGACGCTCACGGGCATCATCACCGCGTCCGCGGTCATGGGCAGTCTGGTCGGCGCGCGCCTCGCGAAGCGCCTCTCCGTCGCGACGCTGCGGCGCGGGTTCGCCTGGTTCGTCCTCGCGATGGCCGTGTTCATGATCGGCAAGCAGTTCTCTCCCCTCGCGGCCGCGATCACCGGGGTCGTCGCCGTGGTCATCGTCCTCGTGGCCTCTCGCCTCTCGGCCGCGAAACCCCAGGTTTCCTCGAAGATCCTGTCCAACACCAAGGTCGAGCAAAGCGCATGACTGCTGACTTTACCCCTGTTTCGGCCCTCCTCGGAGGTGCCTTGATCGGACTCGCTGCCTCGCTGTTTCTCCTCACGCACGGAAAGGTCGCCGGCATCTCGGGCCTCTTCGGCGGTCTCTTGAACCCGCAGGTGGAGGACGGCCCTGTCCGCTTCGCCTTCGTCGCGGGCCTCGTCCTCGCGGGCGTGTTCGCGCGGATGTTCGCGCCGGGCCTCTTTGCGGCGATGCCGGCGTCCCGGCCGATGCTGGTCATCGCGATCGCGGGCCTCCTCGTCGGCTACGGCACGCGCATCGGAAACGGCTGCACGAGCGGCCACGGCGTGTGCGGCATCAGCCGCTTCTCGATCCGGTCCCTCGTCGCGACGATCACGTTCATCGCGACGGGCGCCATCACGGTGGCTGTCTTCGGAGGTGCGTCATGAAGCCTGTTTGGAGCGCGTTCGCCGCAGGAGGCCTGTTCGGCGCCGGCCTCACCGTCTCCGGCATGGTGAAGCCCGCGAAGGTGATCGGCTTCCTCGACGTGCGCGGGGCCTGGGATCCGAGCCTCGCGTTCGTCATGGTCGGCGCCATCGCTGTCCACATGGTGCTCTACCGCGTCATCCTGAAGCGGAAGAGCCCTCTCTTCGACGGCCGGTTCCACATCCCGACGCGTCGAGACATCGACTTTCGCTTGGTGGCCGGCGCCGCGATCTTCGGGGCCGGCTGGGGCCTCGGCGGCTTCTGTCCGGGGCCGGGGCTCGTCTCGGTCGGCGCGGGCGTGCTGCCTGCGCTCGTGTTCGTCCTCGCGATGACCGGGGGCATGTGGATCGAGTCCGTGACGAGCAAGCTTCTTGCAAAGCCCACCGCCACGCCTCTCGCGGCCCCCCGGAATGAAACATCCGGCGCCGCCCGCTGAAACGATTCTCGTAGATCCGAAAAACAGACTGCCTGTTGAATCCAATTCCAGACTGCCAGTCTCCAAGAGCCAGAGATGCGCGACAGAGCGCGAGCAGGAGAACCCCGATGATTGTCAAAGACCTCTTCGATCCGGCGACCTTCACCCTCACCTACGTCGTCTACGATCCCTCCACGCGCGACGCCGTCGTCATCGACCCGGTCCTCGACTTCGATCCTCTCGCGTCGCAGACCAGCACCACGTCGGCGGAGGCGGTCGCCAGCTTCGTCGAGGCCGAGAAGCTCCGCGTCCACTACGTGCTCGAGACGCACGCCCACGCCGATCACCTGTCCGCGTCCCAGTTCCTGAAGCGCCGCTTCGACTCCCGCGTGGCGATCGGCGCGCGGATCATCGAGGTCCAGAAGGTGTTCAAGGATCTCTTCGATCTGCCGGAGCTCAAGACCGATGGGTCCCAGTTCGATAAATTGCTCGAGGACGGAGAGGTGCTGAAGGCCGGCTCGCTCGACATCAAGGTCATCGGGACTCCGGGCCACACGCCGGCCTGTGTGACGTTCCAGATCGAGGACGCGCTCTTCACCGGAGACGCCCTGTTCATCGAGGACTACGGCACCGGCCGCTGCGACTTCCCGCGCGGGAGCGCCGCGGATCTCTACACCTCGATCCACGAGAAGCTCTACGCCTTCTCGGACGAGACGCGCGTGTTCGTCGGCCACGACTACATGCCAGGCGGCCGCCGCGTGCGCGCCGTCACGACGATCGGCGAGTCGAAGAAGGCCAACATCCAGCTCCGCGCGAACACCACGAAGGAAGAATACGTGAAGTTCCGCACCGAGCGCGACGCGAAGCTGGAGCCGCCGCGCCTCCTCTTCCCGAGCGTGCAGGTGAACGTCGACGCGGGCCGCCTCCCCACGATCCACGCGAACGGCCGCCGTTACCTCTCGATCCCGTTCAACCTCTTCCACCCCACGGACGAGGTCGGCACCAAGCTCCCGCGCTCGATGGGCTGACGCGAACAGGATTTGCGCCCCTCGCGCTGAATCCGCGTCACCCCCCTGAAGCACCCGATTCCGGGTCTCGCACCCCCCTAAAAATCCAGCACTTTCTGCGGCCCCCCTGACTGAAACGAAACGTTTCAGCCGCGGATCCTGAAACAGAGCGGTTAAAGCCCGCTGCACCGGCCTTTCCACGACAGGCAGTTTCCGCCCGGAACAGACTGGCATCGCGGTTGCGATAACAAGCTGTCATGGTGGAAACGCCCAATCTCTCCAGGCGCAGTTTTCTCGGGCTCGCCGCCGGGACGCTGGCTGCAGCCGTTGCGCTGAAGCTCGGCCCGCTCGCCGGATCCAGCGCGATCGCGGGGCCTCTGGATCCCGGGACCGACGGCAAGGTCACGCGGTCGGTGTGCGAGGTCTGCTTCTGGAAATGCGGTATTCAGGGCCACGCCCACGGCGATCGGCTCATCAAGATCCAGGGCAACCCTCTTCACCCGCTCTCGAACGGCAAGCTGTGCCCCCGCGGCGTCGGCGGTCCGGGCCTCGCGCACGATCCGGATCGGCTGGTGAAGCCGCTGCTCCGCGTGGGCCCGCGCGGCTCCGAGGAATTCAAGCCGGTGGAGTGGGAAGAGGCCCTGACCTTCCTCGCGAACAAGCTTGATGAGCTTCGGAAGAAGTACGGTCCGGAGTCCGTCGCGATGTTCAACCACGGCGCCGGCGCGTCGTGGTTCCGGCACCTCTTCCAGGCGTTCGGCACCAACAACATCGGCGCTCCGTCGTTCTCGCAGTGCCGCGGCCCGCGCGACGTCGCCTTCGAGCTGACGTTCGGCTCCGACCCGGGATCGCCCGAGATCCTCGACATCGCCAACTCCGACTGCGTGGTGCTGATCGGCTCGCACATCGGCGAGAACATGCACAACACGCAGGTGCAGGACTTCGCCGAATTCGTGGCGCGCAAGGCGGACCTCATCGTGGTGGACCCGCGCTTCTCGACCGCCGCGTCCAAGGCGCGCACGTGGATGCCTATCCGCCCCGGCACCGACACGGCCCTCCTCCTGGCGTGGATCCACGTCATCCTGACCGAAGGCCGGTATCAGCGCGAGTACGTGGAGCGCTATGCGAGCGGCCTCGACGAGCTGACCAAGGCCGTCGCGACGAACACCCCGGAGTGGGCGGCGGCCGAGACTGGCATCGACGCGGAGACCATCCGCAACACGGCACGTCGCATGGCGGCCGCGGCCCCCGCGGTCATCGTGCACCCCGGACGGCACGCGAGCTGGTACGGCGCGGACGACACGCACCGCTCGCGGGCGATCGCCATCCTGGACGCGCTGCTCGGCTCCTGGGGCCACAAGGGCGGCTTCTTCCGCCCCTCGGGCATGAAGCTCGCGAAGTACCCGACGCCGCCGTATCCGAAGGCCCAGAAGGCGGCGGACCGCCTGGAGAACGAGGCGCCGTTCGCGCTGGAGCCGCTCACGCAGGGCCTCCGCCGCGCGACCATCGACGGCAAGCCGTACCCCATCAAGGGCTGGTTCGTGTACGGCACCAACCTCATCCAGTCGATGCCGCAACGGGCCGAGACGCTCAAGGCGATCGACGCCCTCGACTTGCTGGTCGTCGTCGACGTGCTGCCGGCCGAGATCGCCGGATATGCCGATCTGGTGTTGCCGGAGGCCTCGTATCTGGAGCGGTACGACGATCTGCTCGGCGTCTCGTGGCATCAGAGCGGGGTCGCGTTGCGACAGCCCATCATCCCGCCGCCCGGGGACGCGAAGCCCGGCTGGTGGATCGCGCGCGAGCTGGGCCACAAGCTCGGTCTGGGCGCCTATTTCCCGTGGAAGGACGTCGAGGAGTACCTCCGCGAGCGGTGCCGACTCTCGCAGATCGACTTCGAGCAACTGAAGCGCGACGGCATCCTCCTCGCGCCGCAGAAGCCGACGGTCCTCGAGGACGGACTCGACCTCAAGATCGCCACCGAGTCCGGCAAGATCGAGCTCTATTCCGAGCGCCTCGCGAAGGCCGGCTACGACCCGGCGCCCGTCTACAAGCGCCCTGCCGGTCCGCCCGCGGGGTATTTCCGGCTGCTCTACGGCCGCGCGCCCGGGCACACGTTCGGCCGCACGACGAACAACCGCCTCCTCGGCGAGCTGTCGCACAACGACAAGGTGTGGCTGAACGCGAAGGTGGCGGCGGACATGGGCCTCTCGGACGGCGCGGTGGTGCGCCTCGTCAACCAGGACGGCGTCAAGAGCGAGCCGGTCGAGGTGAAGGCGACAGAACGTATTCGAAATGACTGCGTGTACATGGTCCACGGCTGGGGCCACACCGCGAAGGGCCTCCGTTACGCGCGCGGGCGCGGCGCGGACGACTCGCAGATGGTGACGCGCGTCGACGTAGATCCGGTCATGGGCGGCACCGGTATGCGCGTGAACTTCGTCGCCATCCAGAAGGAGGCGTGATCATGCGCCGAGCCATGGTGATCGACTCCAACCGATGCGTCGGTTGCGAGGCCTGCGTCGTCGCCTGCAAGACGGAGAACAACGTCCCCGAAGGCGAGTATCGAGACTGGGTCGTTCAGGAGACGCGCGGCGAGATGCCGTCGCTGGAGCTGTTCATTCAATCGCAGCGCTGCAACCATTGCACGGACGCGCCCTGCGTCAGTAACTGCCCCACCGGAGCGAGCTATTTCCGCGCCGACGGGACCGTTCAGATCGACAGGGACCTGTGCACGGGCTGCCGCGCGTGCATCGCCTCGTGCCCGTACGACGCGCGCTTCGTGCACCCGGACGGCTACGTGGACAAATGCACGCTGTGCGTCCACCGCCTCGACCGCGGCGAGGGGACGGCCTGTCAGACCGTGTGTCCGACGTCGGCGATCCAGGTCGGCGACCTCGACGACCCGAATTCCACCGTGTCGTTGATGCTGCGCCGCGCGAACGTCTCGGTGGTCAACCCCGAGGCCGGCACGCACCCCAACGTCTTCTATCTGCGCTGAGACTGGCACTCTCGAAAGAAGGTTACGATGAGCCTCACCCCTGAAATCGAGACCACCCGGAGCGCGCTCCTCGCGGCGCACGAGCGCTTCTGGGGCTGGGAGATCCCGGTCTATCTGTTCCTCGGCGGCCTGGTCGCGGGCCTCATGCTCACGGCGAGCGCGGTCGTCCTGGGCCTCGGCAAAGAGCGAGTCACGCGCACGATGAAGATCGGTCTTCTGGCGGCGCCGGTGCTCCTCGGCCTCGGCATGGGCGCGCTGTTCCTGGACCTCACGTACAAGACCCACGTGTTCCGCTTCTACACGGCGCTCCGAGCGAGCGCGCCGATGTCGCTCGGATCGTGGGTGCTCCTCGCGGTGGTGCCGCTGCAGCTCTTGCTGGTGCTGGCGCTGCCGTTTCAGGAGCTCGGGAAGATCCTGGACAAGGTGCCTGTGCTGACTGGCATTCGACGTTTCGCCGACAAGCACATCACGAAGCTCGCGTGGGGCGGCATGGTGCTCGGCGTGGCGCTCGGCATCTACACCGGCGTGCTCCTTTCGACGACGGTGGCGCATCCGCTGTGGTCGAGCGGCGCGCTCGGGTTCCTGTTCCTCGCGTCCGGCACGTCGACGGGCGTCGCGGCGCTGATGATCGGGGAGAAGGATCATGCGATGAGCGACGTGCTCGCGAAGGCCGACATGGGCCTCATCGCGATGGAGCTCGTCGTGATCGTCCTCTGGCTCGTGGGCTTGCTCACGCAGGGCACGATTTATCGCCAGGCGGCGGCGCTCGTGCTCTCCGGGCCGTACGCGCCGGCTTTCCTCGGGTTCGTGGTGTTCGGCGGGCTGCTCGTGCCGTTCGTGCTGGAGGCGCTCGCGCTGCGCGGCAAGGCGCTGCACTCGCGGGCGGTGCCTGCGCTGGTGCTGTTCGGCGGCCTCATCTTGCGGTTCGTCCTCGTGTACGCGGGACAAGACGTGGAGTTCGTGACGGGCTGATGCCCTGTCGAGGGATGACTATCATGGATGCTGAAAACGACGTTCCGTCCGTCCCGAAGCCGAAGCCGCTCTGGGATCCGTACGTGGCCGGCTTCTTCCTCGGCCTCGTGCTCCTCGCGACGTTCGCGATCGTGGGCCGCGGCCTCGGCGCCTCCGGGGCGATGGCCCGCACGACAGCCATGCTGACGCACGTGGTCAGTCCGAGCTGGGTCGAGCACAACGGCGCGCTGGGCGGCTATTTCGCGAACGGCGGCAAATGGTGGGACGACTGGCTCGTCTTCGAGGTGGTCGGCGTCGCGCTCGGCGGCCTCGCGGCGGGCCTGATCAGCAAGCGTTCGAAGATGCAGGTCGAGAGAGGCCCCAACGTCTCTCCGCGTGCCCGGCTCTTCTTCGCGGTGCTCGGCGGCGCGATCGCTGGATATGGAGCGCGCCTCGCACAAGGGTGCACGAGCGGACAGGCCCTCACGGGCGGAGCGACGCTGGCCCTCGGGAGCTGGGCGTTCATGTTCGCGGTGTTCGGCGGCGCGTATGGTGTTGCGTATTTCGTGAGGAGGCTCTGGACATGATGCCCGTACACCCTTCTACCTGGCTCGCGTACGCGTTCGCGGTATTGTCGGGCTTCGCGTTCGGCTTCGTGCTGGAGAACGCCGGATTCGGCTCTTCGAAGAAGCTCGCGGCGCAGTTCTACCTGCGGGACATGACGGTGCTCAAGGTCATGTTCTCGGCGATCGTGACGGCCATGCTCGGCCTCACGGTGCTCCGCGCGGTCGGCGTGCTCGACTATGATCGCGTGTTCGTGAACCCCACGTTCCTCGGCCCGCAGGTGGTCGGAGGGCTGGTGTTCGGCGTCGGGTTCGCGATCGGCGGGTATTGCCCCGGCACGGCGATCGTGGCGGCGGTGACTGGCAAGCTCGACGCGCTCGCCTTCCTGGGCGGCATCGGCGGCGGCGTGCTGGCCTTCGCGGCGACGTACGGCGCGGTGGGCAACTTCGCGAAGAGCGGCAGCGGAGAGCGGCAGTTCCTGTACGACTGGCTCCATCTGCCGTACGGCGTGGTCGCGATCCTCGTGACGCTGATGGCGCTCGGCATGTTCGCGGGCGCGGAGGCGATCGAGAAGTGGATGGCGCGGCGCGAGCAAAAGGCCGAATCCAAGGGCGTGTCCAGCGGCTCCAACACGTCGGGCACCTCCGAACAGCCGCCCACGAGCGACAAGGATCCGGGCGCGGGACGTCCCGCCTCGGCGGCCGCGTGACGGCGTGATGGCGTGAAGGAGCGATGATCATGAACCGAACACGCATGTCTCTCGTGGCGCTCGCGCTGGCCTTCAGCGTGGCCGGAGCGGCCTTCGGAGCCCGATCGAAGCCCGCGGGCCCCGCGCCGGCGGACGCGCCGATCCCCACGCTGGACGCCTTCGGCGTGGCCGACGTCCTGTCCGAGGCGCCGACGGACACGGTGGTCGTGACCCTCGATTCGCCGAAGCACCCGCTCCGCGGCGCGATGCCGGAGACGGCGTTCGGCGCGGACGACGACACCTTCGTGAAGGCGGCCCCCCGCGCGCGCCGTATCATCCTCGCGGGCGCCGACCCGGTGCGTGTGGACCGCGTCGCGCACCAGCTGATGCACACCGGCCGTCGCGTGACGGTGCTCGCAGGCGGAACCGATGGATGGGACCGCGCGATGGACGCGGACCCGCCGAGCCCGCCCGCCGGAGCCTCCGACAAGGTGCTCCAGCAATACCGCACGAACGTGGCCTTGCGCCGCTCCTTCGGTGACGCCGCCGCGGCCGCCGCGCCGGTAAATCCGGTGGTCGCCCCCGTGGCCCCCGCGTCCGGCGGAGGCGGAGGCCCGAAGAAGCGAGAAGGCTGCTGACTGCCACGTTGCGGCCCCGCGCGACCCATCGAAAAAAACGATGAGCGTTGCGCGAGCGGGGGAGTGATACGAGGGGGCAGAGCCCCCTTGTAGATCCCACAGAACGCGGGCGTTTGCTCAGGAGCCCTACCCCAGCCTCGCTGTCGCGCGTCTGCCTCTATCGTCGCGTGACGTTCTCCTGATAGGTTGTCGCCGCATGGCATCTCCGGGCGTCTCCCGCGCTGTTCGCGTCGCGTTCGTCGCGATCGCGGTCGTCGCCGTGGCGGCGCTCGGGGGGCTCTTCGGGCGGCGCTTCTTCGGGGCGTCGGAGAGCGCGTTGCCGCGGCTCGCGGACGGGCGCGTGGAGGGGTGTCTCGCGTGCCACGCGGGGACGCGCGGGCTCGGGGGCGCGCACGATCCGGCGGCGCTCGGGTGCGCGGCGTGCCACCTCGGAGACGTGACGGCGCGCGACGCCGACAGCGCACATCGAGGCATGGAGATCTTGTCCGGCGACCTCTCCACGGTGTTCGCCACGTGCGGACGCGCCGAGTGCCACGTGACCGAGAGCGCGCGCGTCACGAGGAGCCTGATGGCCCGCGCGCCCGGCATCCTGGCGGTGGACCGATTCGCCTTCGACGAGCGCCCGACTCCCGATGACCGGCCCGGCGGCTTTCCGGACCTGAACGGCGACAAGCCCCCTCGTTCGCCCGCGGAGTCGCACGCTCGCAAGCTTTGTGGATCGTGCCATCTGTCGATGCGCAAGTCGCGCCCCGGCGATGAAGGCTTCTTTTCGCGCGGCGGAGGGTGCGCGGCGTGTCACCTGTCGCCCCCGGATCCGGCCGTCTCGCAGGGCGCGGCGCGCCTCCACCCGGACGTGTCCGCGGCCGTGAGCGAGAAGCGATGTGAAGGGTGCCATTCCCGAAGCGGCCGAGTGGCCCTGTCGTACCGTGGAGTCGTGGAGCTGGAGCCGACGGACCCGCGCGTGACATCGCACCTGCCGGACGGGCGCCCCGTCGGATCCGCACCGCCCGACGTGCACGGGAAGAAGGGGCTCACGTGCATCGACTGCCACACCGAGCGCGAGCTGATGGGGGACGGGAAAGACCACCTCCACACGAGCGACGCGACGGAGATCCGGTGTCGGGACTGCCACGGTCCGACGTGGTCGACCTCGGAGGAGCCCTTCGACGAGGACGCGGAGCGCGTCGCGGATCGCCTTCGAAATTCGTGGAAACGGCGCAACATGCCCCCTCTCCCCGGCGGCGTCCCGATCCGCACGAGCCGCAAGACCGCGCTGTGGCGCACGACCGTCACGAAGGGCGGCGCGGCGATGGCGCTGGCGACCACCGGAGAGTCGATGTCGATCCCGCGCGCCAAGGAGGAGCCGTATCACCGCCTCGCGGGCCACGCGCGCCTCTCGTGCCAAGCGTGCCATTCGCAGTGGGCGCCGCGGTGCACGACGTGCCACACGCGCTTCGATCCCGCGGGCGAGGACGTCGATCACCTCCTCGGCGTCGCCACGAAAGGCCACTGGATCGAGACCGCCGGAGGGAACGGCTTCGGGCCGCCGGTGCTCGCCGTGGGCCCGCGCGGCACGATCGACCCCTTCGTGGAGGGCATGACGTTCACGCTCGAAGGCGTCGCCGACTGGCATGCTCAAGCGGGCCGTCCGCGCGCCGCGCCGACCATCGAAAAGACGCTCTGGGCGCCGCTGGATCCGCACACGACCGGCCCTTCGCGGACGTGCGCCTCCTGTCATCTGGAAGGCACGCTGGACGCGGTGTATCCGAAGACCGGCGGCACGACCCGCGTCGCGGCCCGGCTCCTCGACGCCGATGAAAAGGCACGCATTGGCCGCGTGGGCCGCTGCATCGGCTGCCACCCCGGCTACGGAGATCGGGTGTATTCGGACTTCGGTGATTCGCTGAAGAGGCTGCGAGAGAAAGCCGTCCCGAAGTGCGGCGGCGATCCGGGCTGAGGCACGCATCCCCTTCGGATCGGGCCGCGAACGTTGCGCCGCTCGCTTCCCGTGCACCGCTCCGGCGCTCCAACGTGCTCGCGGAGGCTGCGAAATCCCTGGATCGATGCTGTGCCTGTGGGGTATCGGTCTTGCAGTCGGCCGCCGCATGGGTCTCAAGAACGTCGTCCTCCTCGGGGCCGGGACCGCCGGGACCATGATGGCCAACAAGCTCGTTCGCGCGCTCGATGAACGGCAGTGGCGCGTCACCGTCGTGGACCAGGACGAGACGCACGTTTACCAGCCCGGGCTCCTCTTCGTGCCGTTTCAGACGTACCGCGAAGAGGACATCCTCCGCCCGCGCCGCGGCCTCTTCGATCGCAGAGTGGCTGTCCGACTGACTGGCATCGATCGCGTCGCGCCCGACGAAAAGCGCGTGATCCTCAAAGATGGAGAGGCCCTCTCGTACGATATCCTCGTCGTCGCGACGGGCGCGCGCATCGCCCCGGAGGCGACGCCCGGCCTCACCGGCGTCGGCTGGCGCGAGTCCGCGTTCGAATTCTACACGCTCGCGGGCGCCTCCGCCCTCCGCGCGAAACTGGCCGATTTCAAGGGCGGACGCGTCGTCGTCAACGTGCCCGACAGCCCGATCAAGTGCCCTGTCGCGCCCCTCGAATTCCTCTTCTTGGCAGAGGCCTTCTTCACGCAGCGCGGCCTCCGCGACAAGGTCGAGATCGCCTACGTGACGCCCCTCGACGGCGCGTTCACCCGGCCGAAGGCCTCCGCCATGCTGGGTGATCTCCTCGGGCGCCGGGGCATCGAGATCGTGCCGGATTTCTCGGTCGCGGAGGTGCGCGGGGAGCGGCGGACGATCGTCAGCTACGACGGGCGCGAGGTGCCTTATGATCTCCTCGTGACCGTCCCCCCGAGCTCCGGCGCCGAGGTGATCGCGCGCTCCGGCATGGCCGACGAGAGCGGCTGGTTCCCCACCGAAAAGCACACGCTCCGGGCCTCCGCGTGGCCGGACGTGTTCGCGATCGGGGACGCCACGAACCTGCCAGTCTCGAAGGCCGGCTCGGTCGCACACTTCCAGTCGGAGGTCCTCCTCGACAACGTCCTTCGCCACATCGAAGGTCGCGACCTCGACCCCGCCTTCGACGGACACGCGAACTGCTTCATCGAGACAGGGTACGGCAAAGCCCTCCTCATCGACTTCAACTACGCGACGGAGCCCCTGCCGGGCCGCTTCCCGCTGCCGGGCGTCGGGCCTTTTTCCTTGCTCGAAGAGAGCGCCGCCAATCACTGGGGCAAGCTCGCGTTCCGGTGGCTCTACTGGAACGTCTTGCTCGAAGGCAAGGAGCTGCCCATGGATCACCGCATGCTGATGGCCGGGAAGTGGAGCTGAGATGGGCAGCGAAGGCGCCGTCACCGAAAAACAAATGGAGGCGCTGCTCTCCCGCATGGACTCCATGCAAGAGCAGGTCGCCTATCTGGTGAAGCGGCAGCAGCGGCAAGAAGAGCTGTTCTCCGAGATGACGCCGATCGTGAAGGAGATCCTCGCGTCCGCGACCGAGCGCCTCGGCGAGCTGGAGAAAGAGGGCGCCATCGCCTTCGCGAAAGAGCTCCTCCTCGTCGCGCGCAAGGTCGTCCAGCACTACGGGCCGGAGGACGTGCGGGAGCTCGGGGACGCCGTCGTGAAGATCCTCGACACCGTCCGCGCGATGACGCAACCGGAGGTGCTCGCGATCGTGGACGAGGCCGGCGCCGTGCTGCAACAGGCCGACTCCGCCGAGCCGATCGGCATCGTCGGGATGGTCCGCGCCTCCCGAAACGAGGACGTGCAGAAGGGCATGGCCGTGATGATGGAGATGCTCAAGCACGTCGGGCACGCCGCCCGCGCCATGGCCGAGAACAAGAAGAAGCGTGACAGTCGGAAAGAGAAGCTCGCCAAGATCCTCGGTCCCCGAAAGAATCGGCCGAAATCGAACGGAGACAGCCTGTCTCCCGGCCGCGCCTCCGCCGAGGTGCGCGCGTGGGCCCGGAGAGAGGCGGAGGATCTCGGCCCTCCGACCGCGGAGATCGAGCCTCCGGAGAAGCAAGAGGCCGTCACGATGATGGACGGTATCGGCTTCACGAAGGACGGGCACCTCGCCGATCCTTCGGTGTGGACTCGCGATCTCGCGGAGACGATCGCCGCAGCGGAGGGCGTCACGCTCGATCTCGCGAAGTGGAAGGTCGTCGAATTCGCGCGCGCCGACTTCGAGGCGCACGGCGCGTCGCCGAACGTGCGTCGGATCACGATGGGCACCGGCCTCGCGACGCGGGAGCTCTACGCCTTGTTTCCGAGCGCGCCGGCGCGTACCGTGGCAAAGATCGCCGGGATCCCGAAGCCCGCCGGGTGCATCTGAGGAGAGGCCGAGTTGAGCACGTCCCAGCGAATCATCGCCCCGAAGCGCAAGGTCGCGCTGATCTGCTCGCACGGCGGGCTCGATCAGGCCTATCCGCCCCTCATCCTCGCGAACGCAGCGCGCCAGTCGGACATCGAGACTCTGCTGTTCTTCACGTTCTGGGGCCTCGACGTCGTCACCGAGTCGAAGGTGGACCACCTCCACGTCAACCTGGCCGGAAACCCCGCGAGCGGAATGCCCACCATCGTCGCCGGACTGCCAGGGATGGAGAGCCTCGCCGCCCGCATGATGAAGAAGCAGATGGAGGATCTGGATCTGCCCGGCGTGCGAGAAATGCTGCAAATCCTGGATGAATCGGGCGCCCAGATCTACGCCTGCGAGCTCGCGATGAGCATGTTCAAGCGCGCGCGGGCGGACCTCGTGCCGCAGGTGAAGGACGTGATCACCGCGGGTGATTTCTTCGAGCTGTCGGAGGGCGCTCAGATCGTGTTCACATGATCGGGCATTGAATCGTCGGGGGCGACGACTGGCCCTTTCGCGGGCGCCAACATCGGAGTAAGGTCGGCGCCATGAGAGTGCTTTGCCCGGCGTGCGGGTTTCACCACGAGGTCGTCCGTGTGCTCGACGACGCGCACGGGGAGAGCCGTCGCGACGTTTACCAGGTGGCCCCCCTCGGGGAGTGCCCGCGGACATGGATCACCGAGACTGACCTGTTCGAGGCGCGCGCGCGCTTCGATCAAGAGGCCGTGATCGCCGACGAAGACGACGTCGCGTGAGAGGTCCGCGCGCCGCCGCCCCCCGGGAGGTCCGATCTCCACGTCTCGGGGGCGTGCCAGGGTGTGCCTCGCGGCGCCGGAATTCGGCCTGAATTGGGGCGTTTTCGTACCTGATGCGCTGGTGCGATCGTTGCAGTACCATCGGTACCATGGCGCGCTTTGCTACCATCTTCGCCCTCTCCTTCGCCGTCGGGTCCCTCACGGCCGGCTGCTTCAATCCCCAGCCGGATCCGCCCGGGAACACGACCACGGATTCGAGCAATGGCGGCAGCGGCGCGGGCGGTGGCTCCGGTTGGGCCGGGGACGGCGGCGCCACGCAGACGACGACCGGCACCACGTCGACGACGTGGACGAACACGGATACGGGCACGGGCGGCGCAGCGGGCGGCGCCGGCGGTGCGGAAGGCGGCACGGGCGGCGTCGGCGGCTCCATGGGTGGCACGGGCGGCGTCGGCGGCGCGACCGGCGGAATGGGCGGCGTCGGCGGCGCGACCGGCGGAATGGGCGGCACCGGCGGGATGTGAGCCGCTCCGGGGGGCCGGCCGAAGAGTGGAGAGACTGGCGGGATCGAGACTGCCAGTCTCGCGTTCGCCCGCGATTTCGAGGGGAGAGCGCCTCAGCGAGGGATGGGCGTCGAGCCGTTCTGCGGGATGGGCGTCGCGCCGTTCTGCGGGATAGGCGTGCTCGCAGCCGGGGCCTGCGCGCGCGACGCCGCGATGTCGGTGAGGGCCGCGTCCACCGCGCGGAGGCGGCGCGACATCTCCCGCGCGATGTTGAGCACCAGGAGCGCGTACGCCTTCATGTCGCGCCGATACAGGGAGTCGAGGTCGTGGCAGGTCAGGCGGAGGAGGCGCACCGGCCGGACGACGCGCGCCGTGGTCGGCCGAGGGAGGATGTCGAGCATGCTCATCTCCCCGAACCAGTCGTTGCGCGCCACGGAGGCGACGTGCGTCTCCGACCCGCGGACGATGCGGTAGAGCTCCACCTCGCCGTCGAGCACCACGTACATCTCGCGGCCGGGCTCGCCCTCGCGGAACACCGATGTCCCGCACTCCATCTCCACCAGCTCGTGCGCGTGCGCGAGCTCGGTCAAGGCGGCGTCATTCAGGCCACCGAAGAGGCCTACTTCACGAAGACGCTCGACGTCGTTGTGCGCATCCATCGCTCGGACTCACAGGCAAGCGCCGTATTCGATGCCCTTGTACGCGATGCCGACATCATTGCACGTCGTGCCGGCGGGGCAACTCGGGCTGCCGACGTTGCAGTACTTCAAACACTGGTTCGCCATGCCGACGGTGAAGCAGCCGGAGCCCGAGCCGCAGTCCGCGTCCTTCGTGCACGCGCCGCCCTGAGCGACCGCGCCCGTGCCGTGGCACAGAGTGAAGATGCGCATCTGCCCGTCCTGCTCCTGGTAGACGCCGCACCCGAGGCTGAGGCCCGATGGGCAGCCGACTCCGGAGATCGGGTTGCAGTCATCCGTGCAGAGGGTGACGTTCGCGATCGTGCCGTTCGGGTTGCTCGGGTCCGTCAGCGTGATGAGGCAGAGGCCGCCGCCGCACTGAGCGTCCTTGTCGCAGTACGTGGAGCACAGCGAGACCGCCGCCGACGTCTGCACGCACAGCTCCCCCGGAACACAGGAGTAGAGGCCGGAGCACTCGGTCGCGTGCGGCGTGTCCCCGGCCGGCTTGCACACGCGCGTCCCCGTGTTGTCGAGCGCGCACATCTCGGCGTCGGCGCAGCCGCACTGAGGCGAGACGAGCTTGCACGGGGCCTCGCTGCACACCTCCGAGGTCGTCGTGGTGGTCGTCGTGGTCGTGGTGGTGCCGCCGTTGCCGGTCGTGGTGGTGCCGCCGTTGCCGGTCGTCATCGTGGAGCCGGCTTGTCCGCCGCCGCTCCCGCCCGCCGCGCCGGAGCCCCCGTCCCCGCCGACGCCCGAGAAATTGCCGCCTTTCGCGCACGCGAAGAGGCTCATCGCCAGGAAGGACAACCCAAGGAAGTTGAGAGCGCGCATCCTGATCGCCTCACTGCACGAGAGGGAAAGCCTTCCGGCTCGCGATCTCACGAGCCACCAACCGTGGAGGGTACCTGGCTCTTCATCGGGGTCAACCGGGCGGCAGCACCTTCGTGAACACGATCCTTCTTCGACCAGGGCCGGCGTAGTCGTCGACCTCCGTGGAGCTCCAGCCGAGCGCGTGGTGGAACGCGACCGACGCCTCGTTTCCGAGGGTCGTGATGGCCTTCAGGCGCTTGTAGGCGGCGTGGCGACAGTCGTCCTCGAAGGCGGTGTAGAGCATGCGCGCCACGCCGCGGCGGCGGTAATCCGGGTGGATTCCGACGAGATGGATGTAGCCGGTCTTGCCGTCCGGACAGAGGAATCCGAAGAGGAAGCCCACGACCATCCCCGCGTCCTCGACCACCCGCGCGAGGTCGCCGAGCTCGTAATAGAACATCGGGTGCGCGAGGGCCGTCGTCGGGCCGCCCCACCAGCGGTCGATGTCGCGGACGATCTCGTCGTAGTCCGGTTTGGTGAGGCGCCTGGTGTTCATGCGTGAGGCGCGCCGCTCTTACCGCAGCGTTCGGACGCTTTCCAGAGCCGCATCCACAAATCGGATCGCGGCCTCTCCGCGCGTCGTGTCTTGCGGCCGCGCGCCGTCGTGGTAGGCGCGGGGGCCATGAACGAGCCCCGTGTCCGCATCGCGCCGTCCATCCTCTCGGCCGACTTCGGCCGTCTCGCCGACGAGGTGCGCGCCGCCGAGGCCGCCGGCGCCGACTGGATCCACGTCGACGTCATGGATGGTCGCTTCGTGCCGAACATCACGATCGGCCCCGTCGTCGTGCAGGCGGTGCGCGCCGCGACGAAGCTGCCCGTCGACGTGCATCTGATGATCGTGGAGCCGGAGCGCTACGTCGCGGATTTCGCGAAGGCCGGCGCGGACGTGATCAGCGTGCACGTGGAGGCTTCGCCGCACCTGCACCGCACCGTGCAGCAGATCAAATCGCTCGGGAAAAAGGCCGGCGTCGTGCTCAACCCGCACACGCCCGAGGGCGCGATCGACTACGTGCTCGGCGACATCGATCTCGTGCTCGTGATGAGCGTGAACCCCGGCTTCGGCGGTCAGAGCTTCATCCCGTCGGCGCTGCCGAAGATCCGGGCGCTGCGCGCGGCGATCGATCGCAGCGGGCGCGACATCGATCTCGAAGTGGACGGCGGCGTGGCTCCGGGCGGCACCAACAAGGCCGTCATCGAGGCGGGCGCGCGCGTGCTCGTCGCGGGGTCCGCGGTGTTCGGGAAGGGCGGCGACGGACCGTGGCAGTTCGAGTCGCGCGTCGCGGCGTACCGCGCGGCCATCGAGAAGATCCGGCGCGGCGAGTGAGGCGAGGAGAGCACATGAGACGGAGCGTCACGATCGCCGCGAAGGCTGCGATCCTCGGTTCTTTTGCGTCGATCGCGTTCGCGTGCGGGCCCGCGCAGGTGCCTCCGCCAACCCCGAACGATCCGCCGCCTGCGCCCGCGCCCACCGCGACGGCGGCGGCGAGCGCGACGGCGACCGCGCAGGAGGAGCCGCAGATCGTCGCGTCGGAGAAGGCGCTCCTCACGATGCTCGCGCGCGTGTCGAAGGTGCGCGGGCTGCCCGTGCTCACGAAGGTGAACCTGAAGACGCTAGGCCGCGCGCCGATCGAGCAGATGCTCCGCAAGAAGGCCGAGGACGAGCTGCCGCCCGCGGTGCTCGTGAATCAGACGGAGTCGATGGTGGCGCTCGGCCTCGTGCGGCCCGACTACGACGCGATGAACGGGATGTTCCAGATGCTCGGCGCGAGCATCGCGGGCTTCTACGAGCCGGCCGACAAGACGATGTACCTCGTCAAGGACCTCTCGAAGCTGGAGCGCGACACGACGCTCGCGCACGAGCTCGTGCACGCGCTGCAAGATCAACACTACGCGCTGGGCCCGCTGCTCGCGTACCGGCCGGACGCGGACGAGATGCTCGCGGCGGGGCACGCGCTCGCCGAGGGGGACGCCACCGCGGCGATGGTCGACGTCGCGTCCGACGGCAAGGTGACGCTGCCGGTCGAGGTGCTCGAGGAGGAGTCGCGGCGATCGATCGAGCAGACGGCGGCGGACGTGCCGGTGGCGCTGCGCGAGTCGTTGATCGCGCCGTACATCGACGGCTACGCCTTCGTGCAGGCGCTCCGCGCGCGCGGCGGTTATGCGGCGGTCGACGCGGCGTGGAAGAGCTTGCCGGCGACGACGGAGCAGATCCTCCACCTCGACAAATACGACGCGCACGAGGCGGCGATCCCGGTCGCGGACCCTTCGTTCGACGCGCTCGCGGACGCGAAGAAGGCACGCTCCTTCAAGCCGATCTTGGCGCAGGTGCTCGGCGAGCAGGGCCTGCGCATCGTCTTCCAGGCGTGGGGCGACACGAAGAAGGCGGCGGTCGGCGCGGCAGGTTGGGGCGGCGATCGCTGCGTGCTCGCGGAGGGCGAGGGCTCGGCGGCCGGAGAGCGCGCGCTCGCGTGTCACTTCGTCTTCGACACCGAAGAGGACGCGAAGGAGGCCGCGAAGATCTTCTCCGGCCAGGCGCACGGGGACTGCCTGGCGCGCCCGGACACAGGCCCGTTCGCGTGGTCCCGGAAGAACCGCGACATCGCCCTCGCGATGGGTCCTTATCTGCGCTCCGGAAAGACCGCGAAGCCGACGGGCACCTGCAAAGAGGCGAAGGCCTGGCTCGGAAAGCTCCTCACCCCGCCTCCCGCGAAGAAATAAGCTCTTCGCCGAGAGAGGCTATTTCGGCCTCTTCAGCTCCGACAGCCACACGAGACCCCCGGTCTTCCCCTTCAAAAAAGCGTCTTCCGCGATCGTCTTCTGGATGGCGGCGCGCTCCTCGTCCTTCAAGACGGACACTCTCGCGATGACGTCGACTCCCTCGGGCGTGCCGATCGTCGCGGTGAAATAGAGCACGGCCCAGCGCTGGTCTGCGGGCGCTTGGACCACCACCCAGTCGCTCGTGATCGCCGCGAGGATGCCTTTGCCGCGCCACGTGAAGTGCGCGGGCGACCGCGGATCCTGCGTGTCGGTGCCGAGGATCTCCTCGCGCCGGCCGGACTCGGTGTAACCGACCGTGTCGTCCAATTCCACCGGATCGGCGCCGGGGATCTTCCGATAAAGGAACACCGGATCGGTCTTGTTGCCTTCGATCCACATCGGGAAGGTGCTCGCGACGACGTGCCACCCGCCTTCGAGCCGGCCCGCGTCGAAGCCCTCTGCCCGCGGGACGCTCGGCGGGAGCGTCGTGCACCCCAGCGAGGCCGCCGCGAGACTGGCTGTCACGGCGGAAGCGAAGACGAGCGTCGACAAGGGATTTCGCATGCGGACACCCTACCAGACAATCTCGCGACGGACCGCCTCGTAGAGCGCGCCGAGCCGCTCCAGAAAGGCGGCGTCCCACTCGGCATCTTGGCGACTCCCGATCTCTTCGGCGATGCGACGATCGCACTCCGCGAGCGCGCGCTCCAGCCGTGCGTGGGCCTTCCGGGCGCGCGCGGCCGCGGGATCTCCGGCGTTCGCGGCGTCGGTGAGGGCGTCCTCGCAGAGGTATTCGTTGCACGTGACGCTGCGCCGATCGGGCGGGAGCACACAGCCTCGCTCGCCCAGATACACGCACGCGACCCCGTGAGGCCCGTCGTGACGGAGGATCGCGAGCCCCCGCGCGCACGGCCGAAGATGGCCAGTCCGGATCTCGCCGAGCAGCCACTCCGAACCGCCGTGAGCGACGATCCGCCCGAGATCCGCCCACGCCACCGCGGGGGGCGCCGCGCAGCAACCGGCCTTTCCAGAGGGGCAGTTCGCGCACAGCGGCGACGTCACCAGCGTGTCCGCAGAGGCGATCGTGAGGTGGAGTCTGCGCCGTGCGGGACCGTTCACGCCGGGCCCCGGAGACGGCTCACTTGAAGCCGGGCCCGTCGACGCCGCCGTGCGGATCGTCCTTCTTCGGGCCGCTGTTCTTGATCTTCTTCGGCGCGGTGCTCGAAGGCTCGGCCGTGGGGGCGGAGGTGGCGGCTTGTTGAGCGAGCTTCGCCTGCGCCTCGCGGACCTTCTCCTCCGCGACGGCCTCTGCGCGGATCGTCGCCACGCGCTCGTGGGTGCGCGCGAGGGCCGCGGTGAGGGCGCTGGAGGCGCGGCTCGCGACGTCGACGACGGGCGGAGCCGAGCGCACGGCGATCACGATGCCTGCGATCGCGAGCGCCGCGACGCCGAAGCCGCCCGCGATGTACGGCGTCTTCGCCTTCCTCGGCGGCCGCACCAGCGTGGGGCTCGCGTCGGACCAGGGGCCGCCCGTCGTGTGGATCTGCGGCAGCGACGCGGCGGGCGGCCGCACGCTCAGCATCGACATGCGCGGCTGGTACTGCACGTACGGCGTGCCGGTGATCGACATGAGCGCGCGCTCCAGCCGATCCGCGAGATCGCGCGCCGACTGGACGCGCTTGTCGCGCTCCTTCTCCAGCGCCTGATCGATCACGCGCGACAGCTCGCCGGGGCAATCGGGCGTGAGCTCGTTCGCGGGGCGGTGATCCTTCGTGATGATCTCCACCATGAGCGCGTTGTAGTTGGCCGCGTCGAACGGCACCTTGCCGGTGACCGCCTCGTAGAGGATGACGCCGAGGGCCCACACGTCGCTGCGCGCGTCCACGTCGGAGTCCCCGCGCGCTTGCTCCGGGCTCATGTACGCGGGCGAGCCGAGCACGGTGCCTTGCATCGTCTGCACGAGCTCGTTCCGCGATGGGCCGACGGCCTTCGAGATGCCGAAGTCGAGCACCTTGGGCATCACGTCGCCGCGATCGTCGAGGGCGAAGAAGATGTTCCCGGGCTTCAGATCGCGGTGGACGATGCCGCGGTTGTGCGCCTCGTCGAGGCCGCGCGCGACGAACGCGATCCACGCGGCGGCCTCGCTCGGACGGAAGCGCCCCTCGCGCTGAAGGCGGTGGTCCATGCCTTCGCCTTCGAGCATCTCCATCACGATGTAGGGCGTGCCGTCGTCGGTCTGCCCCATGTCGTAGACGTCGACGACGGCCGGGTGCTTGAGCTGCCCGCAGGCCTTCGCTTCGTTGAAGAAGCGCTGCAGCGCCTCGGGGTTCGACGCGAGCCGCTGGAGCAGGAACTTCATCGCGAAGTCGCGATCCGTCAGCTCGTTGCGCGCGGCCCAGACGGACCCCATCCCACCGGAGCCGAGCAGCCGGAGCAGCCGGTATTTGCCGGAGATGAGGTCGCCGGGGTTCACGTCGTTGGCTTTCCCAAGGGGCTCGTCACAGATTCCGTCAGGCCGCGGCGAAGGTCAATCGCGACCTCCGCGCCGGGCGATCCGCGGGGAGTCGTGCCCCATCGATCGGTGATCGAGAGGAGCCGGCGCACCCGCGTTTCGGTTCGAATTTGATTCGCGGCGGGAGCGCCTGCGTGGGGAGGGCACCACGATCCCCGAGAGGGCGCGTGATGAAGGGGGGAGACGAAAAGGCTTGCGATCTCAGGCGCGGCGTTGCTGGGGGCCGCCCGCTGCGGCGCCCGCGAGCTGTTGCTGCTGCTGCTGCAGGTACTGCGCGACCACGCGCGAGCGCTCGATCGCGAACTGCTTCACTTCCTTGTTCGGCGCGCCGGCGAGGGCGTTGAGCAGCTTGGTGACCTTGTCGATCTGGCGCGACTGGAAGAGCGCCTCGAAGTAGTTGTTCGCGAGCCGCACGTCGCGCGTCATCTTCGCCTCGTGCGGGGCGAGCAGCCGGGTCACCGCTTCCAGGTCGCCCTTTTGCCCGTAGAGCGCGGACAGACAGAGCAGCATGACCGCGTCGTCCGGGTGCTTCTCGACGCCCTTCTTCGCGTAGGTGACGGCCTTGTCGAGCGTCTCCTCGTCGTTCGCGTAGAAGCCCTGGATCGCGACGTAGGCGGCGGCGGCCTTGCGCGTCTCGGAGAGCTTCTCGAGCTCGGCCACGGCGTTGTCGGCGTCGCTGTCGCGGCGGATCGTCTGGAAGAGGTAGGCCCAGGCGTCCACGTTGTTCGCGTCGATGTCGAGGGCCTTGTCGATCTGCTCGCGCTCCTTGGCCTTCTCTTCCTTTTCGGCGAAGAGCTTGGCGAGGTGCAGCGCCGGGTAGGGGTTCTGCTTGAGGAGGTTCTGCGCGCCCTTCAGCGTGCCTTCGGCCTTGTCGAGCTTCTTCTGCTGGAGCTGCGTGACGCCGAGGGCGAGCCAGTCATCCCCGGTGCCGCCCTTCGCGACGATCTTCGAGAGCACCTGCTCCGCGCGCTGGAGGCGCCCGTACTTCATCAGCTCCTGGGCGTAGATGCGGCCGCGCGGCAGATCGTCCTGCGCCTCTTGCCAGTGCTTGTCGAGGCCGGCGAGCAGGTCTTCGAGGCCGATCGCGATCGGGCGACCTTGCTCGTCCTGCACCTGGACGGCGGGCCCGTTGAAGCCGAGGAGCTTCCACATCTGCTCGACGGTGAGGGCGGAGGGGCCGGCGTTGAGCTGTTCCTTGAGCTCGTCGGAAGGCTTGGAGAGGGGGATGACGATGATGGCGTTGCCCGGGACGCCGTTCGGGAACGCGCTGACCGGGGCCATGATGGCGGCGCCTCCGGAGATCTGGAGGCCGGTCGGATTGGGTTGTGCGTCTGCCATGTGAAAACTCCGCCTTCCGTACTGCACGAATCCGCGTGGGAGCACCGCTCGACGAGGTGTGGGGGTGCGCATCACTGGACGCTGGGCCATGTCGGGACCCCTTGAGGGGCGCGGAACCTAGCAACGTCACTGGGTGGGGTCAACGGTGGCCGCGACGGAGATTGTCACGGGCAACAGCGATCGGGATCTCGCCTGATTTGGGGGGCGCGGGAGAGGGCGGGGTCCACCTGGGGCCTACCCGGCACGCGTCTCGGGGGCGGCACAGGACGCGACGTCGAGCATGCCGAGGGCATCGTGAGGTCGGAGCGCCGAGAAGCCGTATTCTCCCGCGGAGAGCGGAAGACCCCGAATTTCGGTCACGGAACGTTTGGTGAATCCACCAAAATGAAAGAGTCACGCCCGACGTCCAGTTTATTTCGAAATCGACTCGCCCTCTCGCTTCGGTAGCTTTTGGTCTCTCCGCACCATTCGAACCGCTCGTTTGCAGCCGAATCCATCAAATCGGCCTCATTATTTCAAAATCGACTCGTCCCTTCATTTAGGTATCCCAAACTCCCACTTATCTTCAACAGATCCTCACTCGCCTGTTGTCTTCTCACTGCCGCAGAGCGAACAACACCCCATGCCCGTTCGCCGCACGGTGTGGCATTACTTCTTCGGTTATTTCCTCCGCGAGCGTGGCCCTTCGGGGATCGAGCTTCGGGACGAAGTGCCGCTCTCCGAGGAGCCGCTTCGGATGGACTATCTGCTCCTGCGCAAGCTGGACGACGTCGCGCGCATGGAGGAGGCGACGACGCTGCGCCGACTCTGGCCCTTGCTCCCCCGCGTGTCCGTCGTCGAATTCAAGAGCATCTCGCGCCCATTCCGCACAGGCAACCTCGACCGACTCTGGGGCTACACTCACGTCTACTTCTCCGATCAACGCGCGTCCCCTCGGTCCCCGATGGGCTCCGACCGCTTGATCGAAGAGCGCCACGATCTCTGCGCGCTCCTCGTGGTCCCGAGCCGGACGCCGAGCCTCGATAAAGAGATCGGCGCGATGGGCCTCACCTGGCAGGAGCGCGGGCCCGGCTACTGGCAGCTCGATGGCGGGCTGTTTGCGCTGTTCGTCGTGGAGATCGACGTGGTGGGGCTCGCAGAAGGGGATGATCTGCTACGCTCCTTCGGTCATCTGAGACAGAGGACCGCGGAGATTCGACGATTCTGGGCCAGGATGGCACGTTCGAGAGAGGTTCCGATGAGCGTTCAAGAGATGGAAGACTACGACGATGTGGTGGACCAGTTCATCGCAGAGCTGCCCCCCGAGAAGCGGCTGGTTGGTCTGGACCGCGATCACCAGGCGCTGGCCCTCCCCCTCGAAATCTTGCGCGCCCTCTCCGAGGACTACCTGCGCACCCTCAGTCCCGAAGTGCAGGCTGAGCTGCGGCGCCGGCTCAATCAGAACGGGCACTGATTCTCCGCTGTCCCTCTGCTCTTCCATCCTTCGGCGCCGGCACGATCGACCCGCCATTTTCGCGAAGGAACCGGAGCTTCATCCATTATTTCAAATTCGCCCCACCCCGTCATTTTGGTGGGCCAAACTCCCACTTATCTTCTCCATCCCTCGATTCTCACGTTGCCTTTCTCCGCTCCGTGCGCGAACAACTCCGCAGATGATCGATCGCCGCGCTGTCTTGCAAGAGATGGAAGATTGGGAGGTCCTGGAGGATCGGATCGTCTCTCAGCTGCCCCCGGAGCGGCGTCTCAAAAGCGTCTCCCCGGAGCAGCGGCTCGCGGATCTGGATCGCGACCACCTGCCGCTGGCCCTCCCGCTCGGAATCTTGCGCGCCCTTTCGGAGGACTACCTGCGTACCCTCAGCCCCGAAGTGCAGGCCGAGCTGCGCCGCCGCCTCCAGCAGAACGGCCACTGACGCGCATTCGATTCTCCTCGCGGGAAGCAAGCTCGCGGAGGCGCAACACAGGCGACGACCTCGCCGCCGGCCCCTTTTCGGTGTTGCAACACCGTCGGGCGCGTCCCACACCCGCTCGTTTCGGAGTTGCAACCCGGCCGAGAGCCTTGCCCGGAGGCTCTTTTCGGAGTTGCAACCCGGCCGAGAGCCTTGCCCGGAGGCTCTTTTCGGAGTTGCAACCCGGCCGAGAGCCTTGCCCCGAGGCCCTTTCCGGAGTTGCAACCCGGCCGAGAGCCTCCCTCCCACGTCAGCATGGGAATTCGCGATCGGCGGAGGGGTTCGAGATCAGTCCTCCGAGGGAGCGGCGGCTCCGGACTTTTTGCGGCCCTGACCCTTCCGGCCGAGGACGTACACCGTCGGGAACAGCTCCTCTCGCTCGGGGACGTAGCGCAGAATCCCGAGGGCGACGGACCGCACCTCGAAATAAACAGCCTCCAGGAGCGTCCAGGCGCGGCGCAGCTGATCGAAGGCGAGCTTTTGCTCCGGGTTTTGGTCCGTGTCGTAGATCGCCAAGATCTTTCCTCCGAGCTTGTTCGCTTCCTCCAGATCGCCGGCGCGGTACAAGGGGTGACCGGCCACGATGGCGGCGCGTGTCGCGTAGTATTCGGCGTACCCGAGGAGGTCGTAGGCGCGGTCGATGTAGCCAGTGCCAGCACGCAGCGCGAGGATCCGCTCGTCGTCCCCGAAGAAGTCCTCACACACCTTCTGCATCCGCTTCTCGAGCTCCTTCGACGCCGCGTCCAGCTCGGGAGGGATACGCGTGGTGGCCTTCGTGGTGCCCGCGATATCGGCCTTCCGGGACGTGTGCATGGTCAAGATCGTCAGATCGCGGAGCCACGTGAGGTTCGCGATCTCGAAGCGCTCCGCCCCGGACAGCACCTCGAGCTCTTCCCGGAACGCCGGCACCTGCGTGAGCGCCACGACCTTGAGCAGCCCCAGCCCGACAGCGACGATATCGACGCGTGGATGTTCGAGCGCGTCCGGCGGGACGGCTTCCAGCGTGGGGAGGTACTTCTCCAGGAGATCGTCGGCCTGCGCGGGATCGTACACGGGCAGATCGAGGTTCGCGGCGATCAGATCGACGTGGAGGCGGACAATGGATGGGGGCGCGATCGAACGAGCACCACGCACAGTGAGGAGGGATGAGACGCGGACTTGATTGGATTTGGCGCCGGCGGACATGGGGTGAGTCGGAGGCTACCATCAGGGGACGTCTCATCGGGGGGTCGATCGTCCGCTCGGGATCATCGACTTGCGGACAGGCGGGGATGGGACGTAGTCTCGCGGGTCCTCACGAGGAGAGCCTTCCTCGCAACGGTTTCCGGAGGGATCGCGATGCAAACGCCAGCCACGCCTTTGAATGCGCCGACGACCCCCCGCTGGCAGCGCGCGCTCGCGGCGTTGTCTTTCCGAGATGTCGTCCCCTATTTTTATCGCTCACTCCAGAATGCTATCGGGAAGTGGCGCGCTCACTCGCGGAGGTGGTGTCCGCTGGAGCCGGAGCTTCCGCCGCCTGCGTTGACGTGCACCATTCAGGACAGTTTGGTGAAGCAGGCGGTCCAGCAAGAATTGGAGGCCGCCGTCAATCTCAGCTTGTGCGATCTCGACTCGGAGAGCCGCCGGATTTTGGTGATGCGCTTCTGGGAGAACCTCACGCACGCCGAGATCGGTCAGCAGCTCAACATCAACGCTGTGGCCGCGCGGAAGCGGTTCTCCCGCGCGCTCGAGGAGTTGAAGAGCCGGCTCCAGTCCAGATGCAGGTAATCCAGCCTCCTCTCGCGAGCTTCGGGACGTGACGGGAGCGTCCGTGGGGTCTCCCAAAAAAAGTTGGTCACGTTTTGGGGGGCTCGGACTGGTGCTCGTGAAAGGGCCGCGTTCGATGGTGAGCGCGCCCTTCTCCAGGAGATGATCATGAGCAGCCAGAAGCCTTCGCCGAACGACGACCGCAGCAACGTGAAGAACCCGAACAACCCCGCGCACGAGGCCGACAAGAAGAACCGCGAGAAGCAGGCCGAGCAACCGCCCGCGCCGAAGCCGCCCGCGCAGCAACCCCCGAAGAGGTAGCCCCAACCCAGAGGCGGCGGCCGCGCGCGGCTCATCACGCGACGGCCGCCGCCTGCTGGCCCAGGTAGCGCCGCGAGCATTTCATCGGGCGTCTCGCTCCCGTGGCCCGCACGCGCCGCTTCATTTGTGCGATGAAGGAAGGATGGAGCGCTCTCGACTCGGCCCTTTCACTCTCCTCCTCTCGTTGCTGGTGTCGCCTGGGTGCATCCTGTCGTTCGATGGGCTCGCGGGGGGCGCGGGCGGCGGAACCACGGCGCTCGACTCCGGGACGACGCTGGTCTCGGACAATCCCGTCATCGGGCAGGATCACGCGGATCCGATGGTGTACCGTGACGTGGGGGCGGACGGTGGGGTGTCGTACGTGCTTGCGACGACGATCGTGGGGGGCAATGGGGATATGCCTGCGTTCACGTCCAACGACTTGATTCATTGGAAGGCGGAGGCGAACGGGCTGTTCCATCGGAAGGAGATGGCCAATAGCTCCATCGGGCTCGGCGGTGGGGCCTTCTGCAATGTCTGGTCGCCCGCGATGATGCGCGTGGGGCCTTCGAAATACCTGCTCGCGTTCACGGCGACCCGGTTCGATGCGGCGCAGATGCCCTGTCCGAGTTACGCGGACGACAGCGGGATTTATGTGGCGCACGCGCCTCAGCCGCTCGGGCCGTTTCCGGTGGACGGGGAGGTGATGGAGCCTGTGCCTTTCGGGCCGGGGGACGGTTGTCCGGAGCCGCAGAAGAGCGCGCTTCCGCACAGCGTGCCTTTTGCGCAGAGCGGGTGTGGAGACGCTCCCTGCGAGCGCGTGATGCGGACGCACGCGGATTTTTTTGAGGATCCGAAGACCGGCGCGCTCTGGGCCGCGTACGGGTGGTTCACCAGCATTCCGCCGGTCACGGAGTGGGAGAAGGCCAATCACGGAGGGCACGTGTCGCTGGTGCCGCTCGATCCGCTGGATCCCTCGAAGGTGCGGTGTGACGATCCGCCCGTCACGATCCACGTGGGGAATCCGCACGACGCGGCGACGCTCTCGGCCCTCGCGGCGAGCTGCGACGGGTGCGATGCGACGCTCAGCATGACGCGCGATCGGCTCGGAAACGAGATGATGCGCGACGGGGTGTCGTGGGGGCTCGTGGAGAGGCCGAGTCTGTTCCGGCGCGGAGAGTGGGTGTATCTGCTGCTGTCCGGGAGCTCGTACGACTCGCCGTACAGCCACGTGTTCTGGGTGGCCGCGAAATCGGTGGAGGGCCTGAGCCTCGACTCG
This sequence comes from Polyangiaceae bacterium, assembly GCA_046351455.1. Classification (GTDB taxonomy): domain Bacteria; phylum Myxococcota_A; class Polyangia; order Polyangiales; family Polyangiaceae; genus JADJRH01. The sequence goes on along the minus strand of JAXLYM010000002.1, from coordinate 231,039 downwards.
CCGGATCGAATCCTGGGGCGATACCTCGTACCGAGCGACGGCCAGTCCTTCGGCGGCGGCAGCGCGGTCCTCGGCCCCGACGGACAGACCTTCTACTACGTGCACAACCACCTCGACACGGGACCGTGCCAGGCCACCGGCACCTGCGATCGCGACGTGTGGGTGAGCCCCATCGAATTCGAAGACCGCGCCGACGGCCGAGGCGCCGTGTGGATCAAGGCGCGCTTCCCTGCCAAGGATACGAAGATCCGCGTCACCGTGCCTTGAGGGTGTCGCATCACCCAACAAACGGAATCGTGACGATTCCCGTGTTGCTTCACCTTTCCAGATGAACGATCCGTTCGCGGGGGGGTGATCTGCCAGATCGCACCCCGGGGCCTCGGCAGAAATCCTTTGCCCCGCAATTCCCTCATTTTCGGCCGAAATACGTCGATTCGGCGCCTCCGCGTGGACTGGCACGTTTCCTGTTTTAGGGGTGCTCGCGGCGCACGGAGCCGGTGACTCCACGGGATCCTCTCACTCTGCTGGATCCTGGAGCCCCGATCGATCCTCCGCGCGCACAAGCCCTGTCCCCGTTCTCGTCAAGGAGAGTGTCCCATGTTCCGTACGCGCACGCCCCTGCTCCTTTCTGCCCTCTTCGCGCTCGGTGGGTGCGTCGCCGAGAGCTCCAACGCCGCGGACGAGGAGGCCAGTCAGCAGACCGAGAACGGGCTCTCCGCGAACGTCCCGGAAGGCGATTACGTGTTTCAAACGGTCGCCACCGGGCACTGCCTCGACATCTCGGGCTCCAGCGTCGCGGACGGCGCCAAGGTGCAGGAGTGGACTTGCAATGGCACCAACGCGCAGGTGTTCCACGTGGCGCCCACCGGCGACGGCTACTATTCGATCCTCAATGTGAACAGCAAGAAGTCCATCGACGTCAAGGACATCAGCACCGCGCAGAACGCGCCGTTGCAGCAGTGGGGATACTGGGGCGGCAAGAATCAGCAGTTCCGCTTCGTGGACCGCGGCAACGGGCAGCTCTCGGTGCAAGTCCGGCACACGGACATGGCCGTCGACGTGTTCTGGGGCAACCCCGCGGACGGGACGCCCATCGTGCAGTATCCGTATCAAGGCACCAGCAATCAGCGCTGGATCCTGAAGCCGCAGGGCAGCTCGGGCGGCGGCGGCGGCAACAATGACTCCGGGCCTCTCCCGACGCGGCTCCGCGTGACGAACCGGTGCGCTCAGCCGATCTGGGTCGCGCACTCGGACAACGTGCCCGACGCGCAGAACGTCCGGCTCGAGAGCGGGCAGTCGCGCGATTACAACATCCCGGACGGCGGGCTCAACGCGGTGCGCGTCTGGCCGAAGGTCGGGTGCGACGGCAGCGGGCACAACTGCACCATCGGCGACAGCGTGGCTCCGTGTCCGGCCGGCGGGTGCCAGCCTCCCGTGGACTCGAAGTTCGAGGCCTCCTTCTCGCCGAAGGGCGGCGCCGCCAACACCTGGTACAACCTCTCTCAGGTGGACGGGTACACGCTGCCTTTCAAGGTGGTTCCGCGCGGGAAGGGCGCCGAGAATGGCAGCTGCGTCACCTCGGATTGCTCGATGCTGTCGCTCGACGCCTGCCCCGGCGACGAGGACATGAGCGGCGGCGGCGCGTTCCCCGGCTACTCGCACGAAGATCTGCGCATCTTCGACAAGAGCGGGCACGTGATCGGGTGTCTGTCGCCCTGCAAGAAGTGGAATTACCCGGCGCCCTGGGGGCTCGGTCAGCCGGAGTCGGCGGACCCCGGACTCCACCTCTGCTGCCCGACTCCGATCGATCCGGCCACGGGGCAGTGCACGGCGCAGAACGCGTGCATGACGTCCGGCGCGTGCAGCAACGCGGGCGACCCGAAGAGCGTCGTGCACACGGACTACGTGAACGCGATGCGCGCGATGTGCCCGACCGCCTACAGCTACGCGTACGACGACGCCGCGGGCCTGCACCAGTGCGGCTCCGAGACCGGCTTCGAGGTGACGTTCTGCCCCTGAGACGAGCGTGAGAACGCGCGGCGGATCGCGCGGCAAACGCTGCCGTCCGCCGCGATCCTAGGGTGTGCAGGGCGCCTCACGGGGCGTGTCGCGCGGTGCACGCACTGGCACCTTCGACTGCACAACGCCTTTCGATCAGGGAGAACAAGGGATCGGGGGCTCGGCGGCCGGGGGGGCCACGGGGCCGAGGAGCGCAGCCTCCGCCTCGAAACGAAGGCCCACCGAGAAGGCGTCGCACGGGAGAGACGGATCGCTCTTGGCGTCGACGCGGATGTCCACGCCGCGGCCGACGCCCTCGTTCAAGGACTCGATGGTGCTCGTGCCGCCGCAGAACGACGGGTCCGCCGCGAGGACGAAGCGATCCATCTCCTTCAAGATCTCCGTCGCGACCGCGCGACCCGCGAGCGTGCCTGTCCCGTGGCGGCGATCGGCGCTCAGCTTCATCGACACGACCGGATCGTGCAGCGAAAGGCGGAAGACGCGGCCCGGCTCGAAGGCGTCCCCGAAGGGGAGGATCATCGGCAAAACGCCTTCGCCCCGCGCGACCCAGGTGCCATGTTCACCGTCGTCCGCGAGGTAGCTCTCGACGAGATGCACCTTCGGAGACTCGACGCCTCCGTCCACCGACTCGGAGGAGACTGGCACGCTGTCCGTACCGTCGTAGTGGGGGGGCGAGCTCTGCGGCGCGCTCGCGTACATCGACGCGGTGATCGTGCTGTATGCGGCAGAAGCGCCGATGTCTCGCAGGTCGAAGAGCACGGACGGGCCGCCCAGCGCGAGGGCGCTCGCGAGGCTGTTCGGCGGCGGGCCCTCCTCCAAAAAGAAGAGATAACCGAGGATGCGCCCGAAGGTGTTGTCGATGCCGTCCTCCCCGTCCCCGAAGGCGTACGACTGGTCGCTCGCGGGCGGATCGCAGGTGCCGGGGCCCTGGACTGAACTGACCTGGTGATCGAGGTTGAAGCCGATCGTCCGCCAGCCGTCCTCGTTGTAATATCCCTCGGCGTCTCTGGCGCCCATATCGATCTTCGAGACGACGAGCACGGCCCCGGGGCCGTCTCCCGGCGGCGCGTTTTGCGGCGGATCCAGCGGCTGACCCGGGTCCTCGTCCAGGCCGGAGTCGAGCTGGACCACACCCCCACACCCCGCGACGAACAGGCACGCGAACGCGAAGAGGCACCTTCTGCCGGCGGCGCTCGAACGATCTCGGAACCTCATGTTCAATCAGAGATTGCGAGTCTCGTGCCACGGATGCGGCCGGACCGGGGATCGACGCGGCGGTGTCGGGACGAAGGCGGCTCTTCCACACTCCGCACGTGGAGAGTCAAGGCTGCGTCACCTGGAAGGTCACCACGATCTCGATCAGGGCCGCGTTGCCGCTCGGCGGAGCGAACTGGGCCGACGCGATGCGGGCGCTCATGCAGCTTGCCGCCGTGGTCGGAACACCCTTGTTGGTCTTCTGCACGACGCTGTCCACCGCGCCGTTTGCGTCCACGCGGGCTGAAAATACCATGGTCGCGCCGGATTGTAGGTTGTTCGGGTTCGTCGCGAGGGAGGCGTTCGCGCACCTCCGGAAGCCCGCCGCCATGCCCGCGACGATGATGTCCGCGTTCGCGACGCTCCCGCCGGTCACCACGGGAGACGGGACTGTCGCGTTCACGACAGGACCCCTCACCACTGCCGTACCGACCGCGGGGCTGCCCGAGCCGCCCGCGATGGCGGAGCCGCCGCCCGACCCCGGGCCCCCGAGGCTGAGGCCGGCCACGGGAACGCCGCCGAGCGTGCCTGTCAACACCGACCCTTGCGAGCCGCCTTGGGAGCTGTTCGCGGCGGCGTCCAGCAAGGCCCGCATGCGCTCCACCTCTTCATCGAGCGACGTCTTCTTCGGCGTCGCGGGGCGATCCGACGCGGCCTTCTCCAGCTTCTTGAGCTCCGCGGGGTTCGGGGAGACGTCCGCCTTCGGGGCCGCGGACGGGGCGCTGCCCGCCGGAGGCTCCGTCGAGACAGTGGCAACTTTCGCTTCCTCCTGGGCAGCGCTGCAGGCCGTCATCATCACGAACAAGCACGCTCCCAGACTGGCACTTCCGCGAGACCACACACTCCCTACCTCTCGCGGAGGATGCGCACTGGCATGATCCGAACGGGCCGGGAGCAGAGCTCTGGGGGTGCGACGCATGACGCACCCAACATCCGCGGTCCGCCGAAGTCAAGCGCCGGGCACACATGGACAGTGGGCCTGATCGATCCGGACCCAAGTGGCCACGGTGGATCGTTCTGGCCACCCGGCGTTGAAAAAATGGTAAAACGCGGCTGATTTCGCGGATCCGCGACGCGCTCCCCGGCGGCACGTCGGGTGCAATTGGGGGTCACGATGGGTTCGGGATCGCACGCCAATCGCGCCCGCATCCTCCTCGGCGATGACGTCCTGGAGCGGCCGAAGGTGGGTTTCTCGGGCGCCATTTCGGTGCAGACGCTGCCCGATATCGTGCAGCTCTATGCGCTCTCGAACACGACTGGCATGCTGCACGTGCGTCGGCGCGCGACGGAGGGGAAAATCTGGTTCGAGCACGGCGCGATCACGCACGCGGCGACGGACACGCTCACCGGGGAGAGCGCCTTTCACACGATCCTCGTGTGGAGCGGCGGTCAGTTCTCGATGGAGCCCTGCGAGGCCCCCCCGGAGCGCTCCATCACCGCGAGCTGGACCGAATTGCTGATGGAGAGCTGTCGCAGGATCGACGACGCGCGGCGAGGGATCGACCCCGCCGCAGGGCCGCCGTCCACGAGAGGGTGGAGCTCCGCGCCGCCGCCCTTCGCGAGCAACGATCCCAAGGAAGTCACGGAGCACGTCGTGGTCGACATGCTCCTCGAAGAGACGATCGAATTCGCCGTGGCGAAGCCGCCGCGGCTGAAGCTGGAGGAATGGCAGATGGCAAGCGCGAAAGAGAGTCTGAGCAAGCTCAACGATCTCGACGGGTTCATCGGCGCTGCGCTGGTGGACTCGGAGAGCGGGATGTTGCTCGCTCAGGAGGGCGGCAGCTCACTCCTCAACATCGAGGTGGCCGGCGCAGCGAACACCGAGGTCGTCCGCGCGAAGAGGCGCGCGATCAAGAACCTGGGGCTCAAGGACGAGATCGAGGACATCCTCATCTCGCTTTCGAAGCAATACCACTTGATCCGGCCGCTGCGCTCCAAAGGCACGCTGTTCTTCTACGTCGCGCTGGACCGGAACCGCGCGAACCTGGCCATGGCTCGGATCACCCTCGCCGAGGTCGAGCGGGAGCTTCAAGTGTGACGCCGTAGTCCTTGAGGCGGCGTCGCAGCGTCGCGCGGCCGATCCCGAGCGATCGCGCCGCGCGCGCGAGGTTTCCGTCGCTCGCGCGATACGCCTCGATCACATGCTGGCGCACCACGTCGCCGAGCTCGCGGCCTCCGCGTGCGGCTGGGCGCAGGTTTGAATACGGCGACTCGCGGGTAGGCTGTGGGGGGCCACTGCCACGTTGTGGGGGGCCGCTGCCACGTTGTGGGGGGCCGCTGCCTCGCCCCGCGAGCACCTCGGGGGGGAGATCGCCGGGGACGATACGGCCAGTTCGATTGAGGACGATCGCGCGCTCGATGGCGTTCTTCAGCTCACGGACGTTGCCGGGCCAGAGGTACGCGCGGATCGCGGCGAACGCCTCGGGCGTGACGTCCAGCGAGGGGCGGCCGAGCTCCGCGCCGAGCCGAGAAAGGAAGTGGATCGCGAGCAGCTCGGCGTCGGCGTCGCGCTCGCGCAGCGGGGGCAACACCACCTCCACCACGCGGAGCCGGTGGTAGAGATCGAGCCGGAATCGGCCCGACGACACGGCCTCTTCCATGCGGCAGTTGGTCGCGGAGACGAGGCGCACGTCCGCGGTGATCGGCCGCTCCCCGCCGACGCGACGGAACGGGTGACCCTCCAGCACGCGGAGGAGCTTCGGCTGGAGATGGAGGGGCAACTCCCCCACTTCGTCCAGAAACAACGTGCCGCCGGACGCGAGCTCGAACAGGCCGGCCTTGCGGGAGGTGGCCCCGGTGAAGGCCCCGGCCTCGTGCCCGAACAGCTCACTTTCCAGCAGCGCCGGAGAGAGACATGCCGCGTTGACGGACACGAATGGTCGGTGGGCGCGGACGCTCCAGGCGTGGACTTGCTCCGCGGCGAGCTCCTTGCCTGTCCCCGATTCCCCGGTGAGGAGCACCGGAGTCCGCGGGGACACCGCGGCGGCGCGAAGATCGGCCAGCGCCGCGCGCCACGGCGCGGATTGGCCGATCATGCGTGGGGAAGGGAATTCCGGCCCGGCGACCTGCTCGGGCAGACACGACCGGGGCTTGAAAGCGCCCCTCTCCGCGGAAAATAGCATGTTCGATCTCCGGTGCTCGACGAACTGCCAAGACCAGAGATAAACGATCATTCCGGGAAAGAGAAGATCGTTTTCATGCGGCCGGCCAAGGGAGATCACGGCGCGGAAGGGGCTTTTCCGGCGATGCCGTCGACTCACGACTTGAACGAACTATGAATCTGCTCCGACCGAGCTTATCCATCGATCAAAACTGACCTTCTCGGGAGGTCAGAGGGCACGGTCGCGGCGAATGCGCTCGGCGAGCCACGTCTTGCGCTCTTCCTTGCGAGTCTCGGCGAGGGCCATTCGCACGGCGCGCGGATCGGCGACGAGGACGACGAGCTTTTTGCCCCGAGTCACGGCCGTATAAAAGAGGTTTCGCGAGAGCATGACGAAATGCTCTGTAAGGAGGGGCACGATCACGGCGGGGTATTCACTGCCCTGGCTCTTGTGGATGCTGGTCGCATACGCAAGCGCGAGCTCGTCGAGGTCGCTCTCTTCGTAGACGACCTCCCGCCCTTCGTCGAAGCGCACGGTGAGCTGCTTCGCCTCGGGATCCAGCCCGCTCACGAAGCCGAGGTCGCCGTTGTAGACGTCGCGCTCCACGTCGTTCTTGAGCTGCATCACCTTGTCGCCGACGCGCATCGTGCGGCCGAAGCGCGAGACCGACGGGCCCTCGGGGTTGAGCGCCATCTGCAGTCGCTGGTTGAGCGCGGTGGTGCCCGCGTCGCCGCGGTGCATGGGCGCGAGCACCTGCACGTCGCGCCGCGGATCGAGGCCGAAGCGCTTCGGGATGTTCTCGGTCAGTATCTTCTGGATCGTGTCGGCCGCGGCCTCTCCGGACGTGCGGTGAATGACGTGGAACGCGCCCGTCGGTGAGTCCGCCGACTGCGGCGGGAGGCCCTCCTGGATGCGGTGCGCGTTCTCGACGATGAGGCTGCCTTCGGCCTGACGGAAGATCGTGGTGAGGCGCACCGTCGGCACCGCGCCCGACTCGATGAGATCGCGCAGCACGGCGCCGGGGCCCACGGACGGCAGTTGATCGACGTCGCCCACGAGCACGAGGCGCGCGGCGTCCGGGAGGGCCGACAGGAGCGCGTTCGCGAGCTCGACATCGAGCATCGACGCCTCGTCCACGACGAGCGCGCCCGCGTCGATCGGGCGCTTGCGATCGCGCAGGAAACGCCTCTCTTTCGGGTCGAATTCGAGCAGTCGATGGAGCGTGGTCGCCTCGCGCTTGGTGGCCTCGCTCATGCGCTTCGCGGCGCGTCCGGTGGGGGCCGCGAGCTTCGTGTCGACGCGCGCGCGGTCCAGCACGGCGAGGATCGCCTTCACGATCGTCGTCTTGCCGACGCCGGGACCGCCCGTGATCACGAGCACCTTGTTCTTCGCGGCCTCCTCGACGGCGCGTCGCTGCGCGGGCGCGAGCGACATGCCCGCGGCCGACTCGAACGCGTCGATCGCGGGCTCCACGGCGGACGCGAGGCGCGCGCGGATCGCCTCGAATTCTCGGACGACGGCGCTCGGGTGGAGCAATTCGCGGACGCGGCGCGCGACGTTCACCTCGGCTTCGAAGAGGCCGATCGGATAGACGGCGACGTCGGCTCCGGCGTCCTCGATGACGACGTGCTTCGATCGCGCGAGGGCGTCCGTCGCGAGCTCCACGCGCGGCTCGTCCAGCTCCAGCATGCTCGCGGCCGCGGGCACCAGCACGGATCGCGGCGCGAACACGTGCCCCCGCGCCGTCACGTCGTGCAGCGTCTGCAGCACGCCGGCCTGCGCGCGCTCCGGGGCGTCCGCGGCGATGCCGATCGAGCGCGCGATCTTGTCCGCGGTCTTGAAGCCGACGCCCCACACGTCGAGGCTGAGGCGGTACGGCTCGCGCGACACCACGTCGATCGCCTTCGCGCCGAACCGCTTGTGAATGCGGGCCGCGAGCGACGGAGACGCGCCGTGCGTCTGCAGGAAGATCATGATCGCGCCGACCGCCTTCTGCGCGGCCCACGCCTTCGCGACCGCGGCCGCGCGCCGCTCGCCGAGGCCCGGCACGTCGCGCAGCCGCGCTGGATCTTGATCGAGGATCGCGAGCGTGCGCTCCCCGAACACCTCCACGATGCGCTTCGCGTACGCGGGGCCGACGCCCGGGATCACCCCGGATCCAAGGTATTTCTCGACGCCCGCGGTCGTGGCGGGCATGACGGCGAGGAGCGTCTCGACGCGGAGCTGCTCGCCGTGCTTCGAGTCGGTCTCGTACCGTCCGGTCGCGCGCACGCGGGTGCCGGCGGGGGCGGCGGGCATGATGCCGACCCAGGGCTCCGGCGTGCTCTTGCCGTCGCGCTCCACGCGCAGCACGCGAAACCCGGTCTCGTCGTTCTCGTAGGTGACCTTGACGACCTCCCCTTCGACCGAGACGAGCTCCCCCGGACGCGGCGCGCGAGGCTCCTCACGGGGCGGGTCGAAGAGCGTGCGCACGCCGCGAGCATGGTCCATCGCGCGCCTCATCTGCAATCGGGAAGGTAGCTGTTGGTGCTAATATGGTCTGATGCAGTCCTCTTCTCTCCAGCGTTCCTTTCTCCTTCTGACCATGATCGCCGCGGCGGGGTGCGGCGGCGGCGCGACGGGCAGCTCGGCCGGCGGCTCCGGCACGGGCGGTGAAGGCGGCTCCGCGACGACCACGAACAGCGAGACGCTGAGCGGCGGCGCGGGCGGCGACACGGGCGGCGCGACCGGCGGAACGACCGCGTCCGGCGGGGCGGGCGGCGACACCACGTCTTCCACGAGCACGACGGACACGTCCTCGGGCGGGACCGGCGGAATGGGCCCTGGCTGGCCCACGTGCGACGCGAAGCCCGACAACGTGCCAGAGAAGACGCTCCACGAGATCTGGCTGGAGAACCCCGCGGCGCAGACCGAAGTCTGGGTGAGCGGCGCCTTCGTGACCGCGGTGTCCGGCAATGGTTGTGTGGCGGGGACAGCGTGCCAGTTCTTCGTGCAGGAAGTGCCCCAGTTCGTGGACTTCGCGGACGCGGCGCAGCGCTCGCTGAAGGTGTTCGCGTCGGCCAACACGGCCTCTCATTTCGAGGGCATCAAGGTGGGTGATCAGGTCGATATCCAGGCCTGGGCGTGGCGCTACGACGTGGATGGCCAGAACGAGCTTCTCTTGCAGGTGAACTTGCAGTTCCCGGGGTGCGCGAAGGTCGTGGGCAGCGCGGTGCCGAAGCCGGTGATCGCCACGCTCCAGCAGCTCTCGGTGCAGGGCTACGAGAACGACTATGGCCCGGTGTTCGTCGAGCTGGACGGCGTCTCGGGAAAGCCGCACTTGCCCGCGGAGACCTTCGGAATGTGGACGATGGGCCAGATCGACATGAGCCCGGACGGCCCCACGAGCCTGTCGCCCTTCTTCCTGGACGGCGCGGTGTTCACGGGTTTGACGGCGGAGAAGATCCACGATTTCACGAAGGTCGTGGGCGTCTTCGGCCTCTTCGTGCCGCCCGCGAACCCGCTCGTGAAGTACAAGGAGGTCTATCCGCGGACGATGGATGAGGTGGTGGTGAAGAAGGTCCAGCCTTGACGTGGGGCCGGGGGGGCGCGAGAAAGAGGCGGGCGCTCGACGTGGGGCGCCCGCGAGGGGGGCGGGTGAGAGCGTGAAGTTCGAATTTCGAAATCTGGGGACGATCAAGAGAACGACGCTCGATTTGCGGCCGCTGACTGTCATCGTGGGGCCGAACAACAGCTCGAAGACGTATCTGGCGTACTGTCTCCACGGGATGATTCGTGAGCTCCCGCTCGCCGGCTTTCGTTTCATGCCCAGCGAGCCCGGCAATGGCGTCGCAAACACACCCGTGAGCGTGCCACTTTCGAGCGTCGCTACCCGTACGCGAGCCAAGAGCGCCGCGGCGATGAAGCGGTTTACGCGCAGGCTCGCCGAGCACTTTCAGGACAGCTATGGCGGTATCTTTCGGAGCACCAAGCTCGGCTTGCAGATCTCCGACGAAGACATCGAGCATGCTATTTACTCCGTTGCGTCTTCGATGGGGGACCGTCTTCGGCTGTCCGGAGACTCGCTGATTTGCCAAACCTTCCCTGCTCTCCGCGATGACCTCGAGCGGGTCGCCGAGAACGCTTCTGTCGATGTGCTCGAGCACCTCGCCGGACAGCCGCTCACCCTTCCTGCCGAGCGAAACGCGCTCATCATCTCCTACAAGATCCTCAGCGCGCGGCGGTATCGCATTCTCCGAGATCGTGAGAGAACCTCCTACGTCGCCAAGCGATCGAAGACTGCGCTGGACGCAGAGCGCGCCGCGCTCCGCGAACAAGGCGACATCCGCTACCCCGCGCCCATAGAGGACTTTCTCGACTTCTTGACCGACACGGAGATCGACTCCGCCAGTCCTCCAAATGATTCGCGCACGGCCTTCGGAAAGCTGGCAAACCTCATCGAAACCCAGCTTCAAGGCGGCCAACGAACAGTCTATCATCCCACGGTTCTCGGGGGTGCTGAGCTCGTCCTCACGGTAAACGAAGACCTGAAGATCGACCTTTACAATGCGTCCTCTTCCATCAAGCAGATCGCCCCGCTCCTCCTCTATCTTCGTTACCGCGCGGCCCCGAATCAAACCCTGATCATCGACGAGCCGGAGATGAACCTTCACCCCGAAGGTCAGGCAAAGCTCCTCGAAGCCTTGGGTATGCTCGCGAACCTGGGGGTCCGCGTCCTCCTCACGACGCACAGCCCTTATTTCATGGCGCACCTCAACAACCTGATCGCCGCCGACTCCGCGTCTCCGGCCCGCAAGAAGCGACAGGCGAAGCACCTCTACATGGAAGACCCGGCGGCCTTCCTCTCCCCGGACGACGTCAGCGCCTACGAAATGCGACCGGACGGTCTCCACTCCCTGAAAGACGCCGAGTACGGCGTTCGCTGGGACACCTTGAGCGACGTCTCCGCCGAGCTGCAGCGCCGCTATTATGCCATCGTGGAGGAGCCGAAGAGTCGTGGCGCAAAAGCGAAGTAGCGGGGCGAAGAACCCCCGCGTTGCGCGGCGCGATCACGAGGCGGCGGAGGGGCTCACCTTCCTGGAGAAGCTCGTCCTCCGCGTGCTCTCGACTCGGCAAGTCCCGGCCGAGAGCGGCGTCCGATTCGCGATCTCCTCGAAGGCGAGCGGGGACGGGATCTGCCTCCTCTTCAAGGTGGACGATCCCGACGTACCGATCGTGGAGGACGGCCCGCGCCCCGATTATCTCGCTGCGCACGTGACGGGCGAACAATGCCTCTTCACCATCATCGAGATGAAGGGCACCGAGCAGAAGAACGTCGAGCACGGGATCGAGCAGATCCGCGCGATGTACCGGCGGCTTCGACGAGAGATGGCGAGCTGTCTCCCAGGCTCGTGGCGCCGCGCTCGGATTCAAGGGCTCCTCCTCACTCCCTACAACGCGCACATCAACCACAGGAAGATCGAAGAGGCGCGCAAGGAAGGCGTCGAGATCCTCCCCCTACAATACCATCACCAGGCCGAGCTCTATCCCTACATCTCGAAGCCGGTCTCCCGCAGCGCCCGCTACGCGCACGAGCAACTGCCACGCTCCGCACCCGAGCTGAACGCCGTGGAGCAGCTCGTCACCGCCGGAAAGCTCGATCGGCGCGTCCGCGATGCCCATTTCGACGAACGGCGAGGCGCCGCCGATGACACGTTCTACCTCGATTTTCGCCGCGCAGGAGATCCGGATGCGGCGCGCGTCACCCTCTCCGCGACCACGAAAGACGCGGTCCTTCGGTTCACCGAGGCCGCTGCCGAGAGTCGAGCGGAGGTGACAGCGCATCTCAAGCAACGAAGCCTCTCGTGCTCCGCGCTCCGCGTGGTGAGCGCTTGAGCGCCAAAAGAGGCTTCGTCGAGCCGTAAAGAATGGTACGGGGGGTCAGGCCAGGCTGGCGAGCGAGACAGGCTCCATCGTTTGCACGCGGACCTCTTCCGGCCACAGGCGACGGTAACGGGCGCTGTAGAGGCGGAGGGATTCGCCGCGGCCCTGGGCGGTGTCGACCGAGAAGATGCGCTCGGCGCCTCCGGGGCGGATCGGGCGGCTCGCGGACTCGTGGATGTGGCCGTGGAGCACGTGCATGTGGTCGTGCCGCGAGAGGATGCGGCGGAGGTCCTCGTGGCCTTTGAGGCCGTCCAGCCATTGCAGCGGTGACAGCATGTATCCCGAAGGCGGGTGGTGCTGCGCGAGGACGATGGCGTGCCACTCGTGGCTCCTCCGATCGGCCCAGTCCGACAGCGCCTGTAACGCCTTCTCCGAGAGGGCGCCGGACGCGCGCATCACCGGCTGATGGAAGGCCGTCGAGAGCGGCACGATGCACGCGTCCGGGAGCGCGACGATCGAGCCCTCCTCGCTCGTCGGCGCGTAGCGTGACAGCGGGCCTTCGAGGGCCTCTCTCCACGCGTCCGGGTGCGAATAGACATCGTGGTTGCCGGGCACCAGCGTCACGCGCGACGCCGGCCAGCCGCTCTCTTGGAGGACGCGGGCCAGCGACTCGAATTGACCGAGCGCGCCGTCCTCGGTGAGGTCGCCCGTGATGACGAGGTGGTCCGCGTGCGCGCGGAGCGCTCGATCCAGGAGCTTGCGGACGCGGAGACGTCGAGTCGCTGGACTGCGGGGCTTGCCGAACGTGAGGTATTGAAGGCGGAGCCACGATGCGCCGGTGCGCTCGTGGAGGTCATCTTCCAGGAGGTGGAGATCCGAGATATGCGCGATGAGCGTCATGGCCACCAAGAATCCCAGAGGCTCTTTTCATGGCCAGCAATTCCGAGCGTCATCCACGGGTCGACGGGGCGTCACGCGCGCGAGAGGTGAGTGGCAATTCGAAGGCACGACCGGCCGTGACACGCCCGCGATGGGGGAGCGACACCGATTTATCGGGAGGGTGCCAGTTGCGGGAGGCGCTTCCTGCAGAGCGCCGCGGGGGCGTGCGGGGGGCGCTTCACTTGCGGGAGGCCTTCCATTCCCTCGCAAAATCGAGCACCCAGGAGCCATACTCGCGCACCACCCACTGCACGCTGAGGAGGCCTGCGGCGTCTTGCACGCCGTCTTCGATGATCCATGGGGTGGGGTCGAATCCGACGCGGCGGAAGCAACGGAGGGCGCGGCGCATGTGGAATCGCTGCGTCACGATCCACACGCGGCGGCGGTCTTCCGGGAAGAGGAGCTCCGCGGCGCGCGACGCGTTCTCGCGGGTGGAGCCGGAGAGTCGGTCCACGCGAAGGGCCGACTCCGGCACGCCGGCCGCGCGGACCCAACGTGCCATTCCTTCGGCCTCGGCGATGGTGTGCTCGTAGCCACGCGGGCAGTGGCCGCCGGCCATGCAGATCACGTCCGCGAGGCCGCGGCGATACAGCTCCACGCCGGTGCGCACGCGCTCCTCCGCGAGCGGAGGCAAGGTGTCGTCCGCGCGGAGGGGCGCGCCCAGGATCACGATCGCGTCGAGCTTTCGAGGGGCGCGCGGAGGCCCCGGATCGAAGGGCTCTCCGAGGATGCGCGCGATTCGAGAGGCCGTGTCCACGCTGCGGACGATACCACGGCGGCCCCTCGAACGCGGCGTATTCAGGCTGGGGAGGGCACGTCCGCGCCGAGGGCCTTGCAGATGTCGACGAGCGCGACCTCCGCGGGCATCGCGACGTGCGTGATGTCGTCCTCGTCGATGCGGGGAGTCGGATCGATGTTGTAGATGGGGATGCCGCGCATGCGGGCGCCGTCCAGGACGAGCGAAGTGACGCCGACCGAGAACGAGGTGCCCACGAAGAGCACGAGGCGCGCGTCCCGCTCCGCGGAGCTCACCACGGTGCTGAACTTGTAGTCGGAGTGGCCTGTATACACCTCGTCGAACCAGAGGATGTGCATGCGGAGGAAGCCGCCGCACTCGAGGCACCGCGGCACCGTCATGCGGTTCGGGTTCTGGCGGAAATGCGTGAGGTCGACGGTGGAGGCCAGCACGCTGCCGTTCGGCGGGCCGTTCGGACAGCCCCTCTTGTCGCAGCGGTAGCGATCGCTCGTGCCGTGCACCTTCACCATGCGCGAGGAGCCGGCCTGTTCGTGCAAGAGGTCGATGTTCTGCGTGACCAGGAGGAAGTCGCCGCCGCGCGCGATTTGCCACTTCTCCAGCGCGGCGATCGCGAAGTGCCCGGGGTTGGGCCGCGCGCCCGCCACGCGATCGAAGCGCGAGAGGTACCACTGCCACGATCCGGCCGGGTCCTCGACGAAGAAGCGGTGCGTGCCGAGCTGCGTGACGTCCTTCTTCCAGATCGCGCCCGCGTCGTTGCCGCGGAACGTCGGGATGCCGCTCGCGAGGCTGATCCCCGCGCCGGTGACGATCAGGATCTGACCCGGGTGCGTGCCTCGAATCGCGTTGGTGAGATCGGTGAGCGCCTCGATCATCGGGCCTCCTCCTGCGGCGGGGCCGCAGAGTGACAGTTTGGAGAGTGGCAATGGTGAAGAGCGATATCGGAGAGTGTCAGTCGTCGGAGAGCGGCAGTTTCGGCCGGGCCTCCGCCGCGATCACTCCACCTTCCAGAACAGGACCTTCTGCGAATTCCAGTAAGCGTGGCCGACGGGGCCCGTGCGGTTCCACACGTCCATGTGGCCTTGTCCGCTGTACCCCGGGATCTTCACGAAGCAGAGCACGCCGGTGAGACCGTCGATCTCCTTCGGAGCTTGGTTCGGCTGGACGAAGGTGTGCGTGGGCTTGCCCCACTGCTCGACGAGCCAGTAGCCGACGTCCGTCGCGCCGCGGCCGACGCCGTGCGGGCACAGGTTCGCGCGGTAGTTGTAGTGGCCGAGCAGGAACTGCTTGCCGTTGCCGCCGCCGGTCGTGAGCTGCGCGATCTTGGCGCGGCTCTCGATGAGGCCGTTCGCGATGACGAGCGCCTCCGTGATGCGGATCGCGCACGTGTTGATGTTGACGGGGTTCTTCGTGTGGATGCGCGGACAGTCGTGGACCGTCTCGGGATCCGTCTCGTAGTGGGCCACGAGATCGTCGAAGGATGGCTTGGGGAATCGCATCGGCAGGCGTCGGACTATGCTACCGGACGAACGGTATGGCCCGCGACAATCCCGACGCCGTGCGGACGAAGAAGCTGGAGCGCACGCGCGCGGCGCTCACCGTGGCCGGGCTCGATCCGTCGGGCGGCGCGGGGATCACCGCCGATCTGCGCGGGTTCCGTGCGGCGGGCGTGTGGGGCGCGTCGGTGTGCGCGGTGCTCACGGTGCAGTCGACGAAGGGCCTCGCGGAGGCGCACGCGGTGCCCGCGGAGGTGGTGCGCGCGAGCGCCGTGCAGTGCCTCGTGGACCTCGACGTCCGCGCGATGAAGTCGGGCGCGCTCGGCTCGGAGGCGAACGTGCGCGCGGTCGCGGAGCTGTTCGCGGAGTGCAAGCAGATCCCGAGCGTGGTCGATCCGGTGATGGCGCCGTCGCGGGCGATCGCGGCGGGCGCGCGGCTCGACGGGAGCGCCTCGAACGACGCGGTGTGGGCCCTCGTTCGCGCGGCCACGCTGGTGACGCCGAACGCGGACGAGGCGAGCGCGCTGCTCGGTCGGACGATCCGCACGGAGGAGGAGGCGCGCGCCGCGGCGGAGGATCTGGTGCGCGCGGGGGCTCGCGCGGTGCTGTTGAAGGGCGGTCACGTGGAGAGCGGGGCGCTCGCGATCGACTGGCTCGCGACGCCGCGTGGCGTGACGCCGATCGCCCGGAAACGTAGGGTTTCGCCGCCGCTCCACGGGACGGGCTGCGCGCTGTCGTCGCTGATCGCGGGCCGCCTCGCGGCGACGTCGACGGGCCCGGTGAGCGCGTCCCCGGCGAAGGCCTCGGTGCGTCGCGCGCTCGCGGCGTCGAAGAAGGCGCCCGCGCCGGTGGTGACGGACGAGGCGCTGCTCGCGGCGATCGTGTGGGCGCGTTCGGCGCTCGATCGCGCGCTGCGTGCCCCGCTCGTGATCGGCGGCGGCGCCCGCGTCCTCGATCTGCGCCCGCGCGTCACGCTGGAGCCCCCGCGATGAACCGCGCGCAGGTGATCGCGATCGGCCTTGGTTTGTCCGTGATCGCGATCGGATCCACCGCGGCGGTCGGGCTCGCGCAGACGAAGCCTGCGGCCGCGCCGGCGCCGAGCGTGAGCGCGTCCGCGAAGCCGAGCGCATCCGTCGCGACGAGCGCGTCCGCGAAGCCGAGCGCGTCCGTCGCGACGAGCGCGGCGCCCGCGAGCAGCGCGACGGCGACGCTCCCGGTGGCGGCGGCTCCTCAGCGCGGGGCGACGGCGGTCTCGAAGGTGGCGGATGCGATCGCGCTCGGACTCGGGAAATTGCCTGCGAACGCGCTCGTGACGACGGGCGCGCTCGTGAGCGATCCGGCGGCGACGAAGGGGGACAAGCTCGCGCTCTCCGTCGCCGCGCAGATCGCCGGGCGCTTTCAGAACGGGGCGCACGCGCACGGCGAGGTGACGGCGCTCGCGGGGGCGCGCAAGCTCGCGGGCGATCGCGCGGCGCCCGCGCTCGTGCACGTCGCGGTGGAGATCGCGGCGGGCAAGCTGCGCGCGACGGCGGACGTGTATCCGGTGCCGCAGACGGTGTGGTCGCGCATCCGCGATCCGGAGCCGGCGCCGACCGCGCACGCCTTCGCGGAGGCGCCGATCGACGCGGAGGTGCGCTCGCATTTGCCGGCGATCCCGCTCGTGACGGCGCAGCTCCACGTCGACCGCGGGCGCAACTTCGAGAGCGACGTCGTCGCGATCGCGTGCGGCGATCTCGATCGCGACGGCAGCTCCGAGATCGCGACGGTGAGCCGCCGCCGCGTCACCACGTCGCGCATCCGCGCCGGCAAGGTGGAGCCGCTGCGCGGAAAAGGATGGATCGATCTCACGCCCGTGAGCCCCGCGCCGCTGCGCGAGCCGTACGCGTTCGCGAGCATCGTGGAGCGCGGCGCCTGGCCCGACGCGCGCGCCACGCTCGACGTGGGCCTCACCGATCGCGCGCAGTCCGTCCGCTTCGATCGCGGGCTCGACGTCGACGGCTTCTACCCGGGCCTCCCGATCCCGGACGGCGCGGGCGTGGCGTGCACGCGCCTCGGAGGGCTCACCGTCACGGGCATCGTCGGGCCTTGTAAAAAAGGGGATCCGGCGCCTCTGCTCGCTTCGGTGGGCGGGCAGTACGACGCGTTCGCATCGGCGGCGCTCGTCTCTCCGGAGGGCGCGACGTTCGTCGTGTGGGCCGGTCGCGAGCGCGGCGTCGTCGAGATCCGCGACGACGCCGGGCACACCGCGCGCGCCGCGGACATGGGCGCGCAGCTCGCGGTGGGCGATCTCGATCAGGACGGCGACCCCGAGATCGTGGGCAGCGTCGACACGCTGAACGCCGCGGACGACGCGGTGCTCGTGAAGACGTGGCGTCGCGCGACCGGCAAGGTGGAGGAGCGCCTGCGAATCCCCGCGGCCGCCGGCGTGCGCGCGCTCGGCGTGTGCCCTCCGGACGACCCCGGCCACACTCCCTTCGTGGTCGCGACCGCCGATGAAATCTGGGTCGTGCGATAAGCGATGCCCACCCCCGGCCGCGTGCTCGCTTCGCTGCGCGCGCGTCCGCCCCTCCCAAAGCGTCTGCTCCGCAGCCGCAGGGAGGGGGCAAAGGACTGTCACACTCTCGGGTCCGAGATCGACTTGGCCACGTCTCTTCACCGGGAAGGAGCACGCATGAACGGCAGCGCGCATCGGATCTCGCGACGTGGCTTTCTCTCGGGCGCGATCGGAGCAGGCGCGGCGATCGCCTTCGGATCTCGGGAAGCGGTCGCGCTCGGGAGGACGCCGCTCGGCGGCAAGCTGTCGTTCCGCGTGCCGTGGTCGCTCGCTTCGATGGATCCGCACGACCTCCGCGATCCGGCGGCCGCGCTGTTCGCGCACGCGGTGTTCGATCCGCTGTTCGCGCTGGACGCGTCGAGCGCGCCGTACGCGACGCTCGCGAACGCGATGCCCGCGCGTGAAGGGGCCGGCACGGTGGTGCGCCTGCGCGATGGATTGCGGACCGCGCACGGCACGGCGCTCGACGCGCGCGACGTGATCTTCTCGATCGACCGCGCGCGGGCTCGCGGCGGTGCGGCGCTGTGGACCGATCTGCCGAAGCCGACGGCGCACCCGGGCGAGCGGCTCGCGGTGATCTTCGGGTCGGCGGATCCGTACAAGCTGGCGCGGGCGCTCGCGTCGCCTCTGTTCGCCTTGGTTCCAAGGGGTTTCAGCGCATCCTCGCCGGACGGGACCGGGGCGTTCCGCGCGGACGTGAAGAGCGGCAAGCTCACGCTCGCGCGCAACATGAACGCCGCGCGCGGGTCCGCGTACCTGGAGTCGATCGAGGTCGAGAGCGCCTCGGATCTGAAGTCGTCGCTGCGCCAGTTCGAGGCGGAGCGCGACGACGTCGGCTGGCTCGGCACAGGCCTCTTCGGCGGCCGCAAGGGCGCGGTGAAGTTCGACTGCGGGCCGCTCGCGTGGGTCGTCCTCGTCACCGGGAGTGACGCTGGATCGGCTGGAAATCAAGGCGAAGCGCAGAAGCTCGTGAGCGCCGTCCCGACCGAGCGGCTCGGTCACCTCGGCCTCGGTACGCTGCCCGCGGCGACGGGGAGCGCGACGTGGACCGGGCCGAAGACGGACCTCGTCGTCGACGAGAGCGCGCCTCACCTCGTGGAGATCGCGACGACGCTCGCGCCGATCCTGTCGAACCCAGGTCATGAGGTGACGGTGGCCTCGGTCGCGCGGTCGGAGGTGGCGAAGCGCCGCGGCAAGTCGGCGCTCGTGCTCGACGTGGTGCGGCCGCTCGCGCCGGGGGCGATGGGAACGCTGCTCGCGCTCGCGTCCGCGGAGGATGCGGCGCGCGCGTCGGAGCTCGCGAAGCAGCCGCCGAAGACGATCCCGAATACGGCGCGCGGCGCGGGCGCGCTCCTCAAGGTCGGCGTCATCGGCGAGGTGCGCGCGCAGGGCGGCGTGGTGCCCGACGTGACGCTCGCGAAGAACGCGATCCTGGACGGCTGGGATCTCGGCGCGAGCTTCCGGAGAAAAGCGGCGAAGTAACGGCTATCGTCACGCGGTGAGCACCGCGAAGCGATCCGCCGCCAAGGCCCCGAAGAAGACCGCCGCTCGAAGCAACCCGAAGAAGACCGCCGCGCCCGTCGCGAAGAAGGCGCCCCCGAAGAAGGCCCCGCCCGCGAAGAAGAGCGCCGCGCCGATCGCAGCCGAAGACAAGGTGATCCGCGCGGCGATCGAGATCGCGGCCGGCGTGGAGCCGCACGAGCACCTGAGCCGCGTCGATGAAGCGCTCGCTCGGGTGATCGCGCGCGCGGGGCGATGTCCGCTCCCCGATCGCGGCAAGGAGAGCTTCGACGCGGATCAGGCCTTCCGCGCGCTCGTGAACGTGATCACGAGCCAGCAGCTCTCCGGCAAGGCGGCGGACACGATCTTCGCGCGCGTGGAGGCGCTGTTCGGCGGCAAGCTCGGATCGCCGGCGGAGGTGCTCGCGGTGCCGGACGAGAAGCTGCGCGCGGCCGGCCTCTCCGGCGCGAAGACGCGCGGCGTGAAGGATCTCGCGGCGCGCGTGCTCGACGGGTCGCTGCAGCTCGGCACGATCCACGCGCAAGAAGACGCGGCGGTGATCGAGGCGCTCACGAAGGTGCGCGGCATCGGGCGGTGGTCGGCGGAGATGTTCCTGATGTTCCGGATGGGCCGACTCGACATTCTGTCGACAGGCGATCTCGGCCTGCGCAAAGGCATGATGACGCTCTTCGGCCTGCGCGACTTGCCGGACCCCGCGACGATGGAGCGCCTGTCCGAGAAGTGGCGCCCCTTCCGCTCCGTCGGCTGCTGGTATCTGTGGCGCGTCGCCGAAGAGGGCCCGCCGATGCGGAAAAAGAAGGACGAAGCGAAGGACGAGGCCGCTCCGAAAAAGGCACCTTCCACGGGCGCTGTCTCCAAGAAGGCAGTCGCGAAGAAGGCAGTCGCGAAGAAGGCAGTCGCGAAGACGTCAGTCGCGAAGAAGGCAGTCGCGAAGAAGGCAGTCGCGAAGAAGGCGGCGCCCGGCCGCGCCGCGCGCGTGCTCGCGAATCGTTGAGACGGCGGCCTTTTTGGCGGGGGGAACGGGGGGCGGAGCCCCTCGTATCCAGATCGAAATGCAAACCGAGTCCAGCTCGATTCGGCTTCTTTTGGAGGGGATTCAGCGCGCGGCGATCGGCTCGCCCGGGTCCACGGACTGGAACACGACGTCTTTCGTGTGGAGGCGGAACAGGAGGCTTCGTTTCGGGGCCTCGGCCATGATGCCTTCCCACGTGCGGCGGCGCGGGCGGCGCATCTGATCCGCGAGCGCGTACGGGAAGCCTGTGATCGGGTCCGTGCGCTCGATCAAGATCGCGTGCTGGTGGATGCGGTTGTCCTTCTTTTCGCCGTGGATCGCGACGACGTCGCCCGCGTGGAAATCGTCCACGTTGCGCGTGAGGAAATCGAAGAAGCGCTCGCGGTCGGCGAACGGGATGCGCTCGGCGCCCACGAAACGGCGCACTTCGAAGAGCTCCGGGTGCTTCTCGGCGATGTTGCCGAAGCCGATCACGCCGCGCTGCTGGCGCACGTCCGTCGCCCACTCGAAGCGGCCCACCGTGCGACCGAGCGTCTCGCCCTTCGGCCGGAACCACGTGCCGGACGCGCGCTCGAAGCTGTCGAGGACGAAGTCGACGCACACCTCCGGAGGCCACGCGCGGCCCTGCGCGTCGAACACCGGATAGCTTCCGCCCTCGAAGCCGTACGACGCGCGGCCTTGTAAATAAGCCGTCAGCCACACCGGGCGCATCTGGCCGTCCTTGTCGGGGCTCTTCTCGTCGTGCGGGCGATCGAAGCGCACGAGCTCGCTCACGATCGTGGTGACGGCGTCGTGCAGCGCGACCAGCGCGCGACGCCGCGGCGCGTGCTCTTTGCGGTACGTGTCGATCGCGGCGCGCGTGTCCTTGTCCTCCGCGAGGCACGCGAGGTGAACTTGCGGGCCGTCCGTCGCGAGGAGCGCGCGCGCCGTGCGGTCACCGAAGCGCAGGTCCGCGATCATCGCGCGCTCCGTGAGGTGCACGATCTTGGCGCGATCGAAGCCGATCTCGTCCACGAGGCCGTTCAGATCGCGGTGCAGCGGATCCGCGAGCTCCGCCGCCGTGAGCGCGACGCGATCGCCGAAGAGGATGTCCGCGTTCATGCCCGCGAACGGGCCGCCGTCGAACGTGTACACCGGCTCCTTCGTCGTGCCGCCGCGCGCGAGCTTGTGCGTGATCGACGCGCGCTGCAGGTAGATCGTCGCCTCGTCGAAGAGGTCCGGCAGCTTGACGTCCGCGGCGATCGCGAGCGCGTCCGCCACCTCCTCCGTGTACGCGTAGCCCTCGCGCAAGAGGAGCGATCGCAACAGCGGTTTGTCCGCGCGGTGCCGTTTCACGAGCGAGAGCACACGCGAGCCCGCGCGCTCCTTCGCGAAGAGCTCCATCGATCGGATCGCCTCGTTTCCAAGCGATTTCGGATCGGCCGCCTTCGGGGCGCGCGTCAGCACCAGGGGCTCGCCGCGGGCGCGGCCGAGGATCGCGACGCGCTTCGACTCGAAGCCGGGGGCGCCGGGGAGCGCAGGCTGCGACTCGATCTCCTTCACGCGGGCGCGGCACGCGTCGCCTTCGTCCGGCGTCTCTTGCACGACCGCGGGCGCTGCGGTGCTCACCGTGTCGGGGGCGTGGTCGCGCGCGGTGCCGCAGCCACACGCGAGCGTCGCGATCAGGAAGAGAGAGGGGCCGGATCCAGGCTTCATCATGGGGTGAGGGTGGAGATGCCCGCCCGCGATTGTGCATTCCCCGAAGGCCGCGCGCGAGCGCCGTCGACGCAAGGACCTCCGCGCGTGGCTCCGGTTCCCGCGCATCGCCGCTTGCCGGAGAAACACGGCGCGCTCGGTTTTCCCAGGCGAACGTGATGCGCTTGCCTCTGCGCGCGCGCAGTGCGACGGCGGGCCCCTTCCGTGAAGGCGCTCGGCCTCAGCAGCTTCTACTTCTTCCTGTTCGTGACGTACGGCGCGTTCCTGCCGCTCTTCCCGACGTGGCTCAAGGAGCACGGGGTGCGCGGCGTCGCGATGAGCGCGATCATGGCGACGATCCCGGCGCTCGGCGTGATCGGGCCGCCCGCGTTCGGCGCGCTGTCGGATCTGCTCGGGCTGCGCACGGGGCTGCTCCGCATCGTCACCGCCGGCGGGCTCGTCGCGACGCTGATGATCGCGGCGCCCGCGATCCTCGGGCACACGCCGGGGATCGCGCTTCTGTTCGCGGCGATGCTGCTCTTCTCGACGGCGCGCGCGCCCTCCGTCGCGATGGCCGACGTGATCGCCGTCGAGGCTACAAAGACCGCGCAGGCCGAAGGACGGCCGCGCAGCTACGGGAGCTTCCGTCTCTGGGGATCGATCGGCTTTCTCCTCGCGGCCGCGGGCGTCGGCCAGATCATCGACGTGCACAGCCTGCGCGGATTGCCTTCGTTTCTGGCCCTTTCGAGCGCCGTCACGTTCGCGCTGTCGTTCGCGCTCTCCGCGGAGGCGCCGCCGCCCGCGAAGCACCTCGGCGCACAGCTCGGGCGCGCGCTCACGGATCACGGGTTCGTGCGGCTGCTCGTCGCGGCGTTCCTCGGGTTCGGCGCGCACGTCGGATACGACATCTGCTTCTCGCTGCACCTGCAGACGCTGGGGCTCGACGCCTCGTGGGTCGGCGGCGCGTGGGCGATCGGCGTCGTCGCGGAGGTCGTCCTGATGGCCGTCTCGGGCGCGCTGCTCGCCCGGTTCTCCGCGGCGCAGTTGCTCGTGACCGCGTTCGTCGGCGGCGCTCTGCGGTGGCTCCTCATCGCGAACATCACGAACGTGACCGTGCTGCTCGCCCTGCAACCGCTGCACGCCGTGTCGTTCGCGCTGTTCTGGGTGACGTCGCTGGACCTCATCAAGAAGCGGGCGCCGCGGGAAGTCCTCGCCACCGCTCAGGGCGTATTCAATGCGGCGGTCGGCGCGGGCGCGGTGGCCGGGATGTTCGCGTGGGGCGCGCTCTTCGAGGCGAAGGGCGGGCACGTGATGTTCACGGCGATCGCCGGCGTCGCGCTGCTCGCGGCGGTCGCGTCCGCGGGTGTGTCGCGCGCCCCGGTCCGTGCAAGAGAAGCGAACCTGGTGTAACAGGCGGGGTCATCATGCGAAAGCGCCAGCTCGGCACGACCGGCGTGGAGATCTCGGAGCTGTCCCTCGGCACGTGGGGCCTCTCGGGCGACGGCTACGGCGCGGTGATCGACGCCGAGGCCGACCGCACGATCGACGCCGCCCTCTCGCACGGCGTCACGCTCTTCGAGACCGCGGACGTCTACGGCAAGGGCGCGATGGAGAAGAAGCTCGGCGAGCGCCTGCCGAAGGGCACGGTGTTCGTCGCCACCAAGATCGGCACCGACGTCGTCTCGCACCCGGCGCGAAAGCGCTTCGAGCCGCAGTACCTCGAAGAGGCGATGGACCAGTGCGCGGACCGCCTGAAGCGCCCGCTCGACATCGTGCTGCTCCACAACCCCACCGTGCAGGCGCTCGAAAAAGGGGAGGCGACGAGCTTCCTCCGCGAGCAGAAGAACGTGGGCAAGGTGCGGCTCTGGGGCGTCTCCGCGGGCAACGCCGACGTCGCGCGCGTCGCGATCGAGAAGGGCGCCGAGGTCGTGGAGATCGTCTACAACATGCTGATGCCGGGCGATCTGCACGCGATCGCCGGCGAGATCGCGGAGAAGGGCACCGGCATCCTCGCGCGCTCGACGCTCGCGCACGGCCTGCTCGCCGGGCACTGGACGGCGGAGCGCGAGTTCTACCCGGGCGATCACCGCGCCGATCGCTGGACGCGCGAGGAGCTCCGCGTCCGCACGGGTCAGCTGGAGCCGCTGCGCGAGCTCGCGGGCAAATACGTGCACACGCTGCGAGCGTCGGCGCTGCGGTTCGTGCTGTCGAACGATCTCGTCGGGTCGGCGGTGCTCGGTCCGCGCTCCGTCGCGCAGCTCGAACAGCTCCTGCGAGAGGCCGGGAACGCGCCGCCTTATCTTCGCGACACGATGCTGAGCGAGCTGTCGGTTCGCCTCGACGCGATGGGGATCAAGCTGTGAGTAACGCGCCGAGGACCGCAGAGCTGAAGGAGCTTACGCGCATCGCGCGCGCCGCGGCCGACGTCGTGATGGACGTGTACGCGACGCCCTTCGAGGTCGAGATGAAGGGGCCGGGCGATCCGGTGACGCTCGCGGACAAGCGCGCGAACGCCCTTCTCTGCGAGCAGATCGAGGCCTCGTTCCCGGGCATCGGCATCGTCGCGGAGGAGGACGCGCCGCGCGAGCCCGCGGCCCTGCGCGATCTCGTCACGCGCAAGGAGGTGTTCTTCGTGGATCCGCTCGACGGCACGCGGGAGTTCGCGACGCGGTGCCCCGAGTTCTCCGTGATGATCGGCCTCGCGGAGGAGGGGCGCGCCTCGCTCGGCGTGCTCGTGCTGCCGACGACCGGAGAGGTGCTGTACGGCGACGCGCGCGCCCCGGGGACGGCCGTCCTCATCAACAAGCGAGGCGTCGAGACGCCCCTGCGCGTCACCGACTACGTCGACACGACGAGGGCGCGGCTCGTGGTGTCGCGCTCGCGGCGCCCGCGCTTCGTGGATCCGATGCACGCGCGGCTTCGCTTCGCGACGATCACGCCGTGCGGCTCGGTCGGCGTGAAGGTCGCGCGCGTGGCGATGGGCGAGGCCGATCTCTACGTCCACGGCGGCGGAGGCATCAAGTCGTGGGACCTGTGCGGTCCGGAGGCGGTGCTCTGGGCCGCGGGCGGACAGGCCAGCACGCTCGACGGCGACCTGGTGACGTACGCGGGCGATCTCGTGCACGGGCGCGGCTTCGTCGGCACGAACGGGGCCCTGCACGACGTCATCGTACGGACCATCGGCGAGGTCTCTTCAGGCTGATTTCCATGGGCGCACAGCCTCTTTGACAGCCCCCGTCTCACCCGATCTCGAAGCGCGCTGAGTCACTGCGACACCGGCGTGTCATCGTGCGACGCGCCGTCGGATCGCGGTCGCCCCCGCGCGTCGTCCGGCGGCCCGCGTTTCACGCTGTTTCGCGCGCGATCCGGCCGGATCCGAGGCTCATCGCGTCCGGGCGGTGACGTTGGCCGACTTCTTTCATTGGCACGTTCCGCTTCATCCAGCGCTCTCGCCCAGGAGAATGGACATGCGTGCTCTCAGCGATCCTCGCCACCAAGCGGCCCTCTTCGCGCTCTCCTTCATCTTCGTCCTGCCGTCGTGCAAGGCCACCGAAAAGGGCGGCGCGCTCGGGTCGGGCTGTGAGGGCGAGTACGTCACGTGCGAGGACGGCTGTCATCGGCTGACCGCGGACCACGAGAACTGCGGCGTCTGCGGCCACGCCTGCGGCGACTCCGAGGCTTGCGAAGCGGGCCAGTGCGTCGTGATGTGCGGCGCCGGAAACGCCCGCTGCGACGGCGCGTGCGTGGACGTGCTGCACGACCCCGAGAACTGCGGCGCGTGCGCAAACGCCTGCGAAAAGGGCGAGATCTGCGATCAAGGCTCCTGCTCGCTCGGGTGCGAGGCGCGCGAGATGGTGTGCGACGGCAAGTGCACGCAGGTGTTCACGGACGCGAACAACTGCGGTGATTGCGGCGCGGCGTGCGCGCCCGGCGACGTCTGCCAGAACGGCGCTTGTGTGCTGTCGTGCCAGGCCGGACAGACCGACTGCGGCGGCACCTGCGCGAACCTCGGCTCGGATCCGATGAACTGCGGCGGCTGCGGCGTCGCGTGCAACGAGGGATACGTGTGCTCGCAGGGCGCGTGCGCGCTCACCTGCACCGCGGGCCTCAGCGATTGTTACGGCGCCTGCACCGACGTGCTCGCGGACGCGGCGAACTGCGGCGCTTGCGGCTTCGCGTGCCCGTCCGGCCACGTGTGCGAGAAGGGCCAGTGTCAGCTCTCGTGCCAGCCGGGGCTCGATGACTGCGACGGCGTGTGCACGAACCGGTTCGAGGACAACAAGAACTGCGGCGCGTGCGGGAAGGTCTGCGCGCCCGGAAACGTGTGCTCCGCGGGCGAGTGCGCGGTCACCTGTCAGGACGGGCTCTTCCAGTGCAGCGACAAATGCGTCGATCTGCGCGGGGACCCGAAGAACTGCGGCGATTGCGGCGCGGCGTGCCTCCCCGGTCACGTGTGCTCGGACGGAGAATGCGCCCTGTCTTGCCAGCCCGGACACTCGAATTGCAGCGGCTCGTGCACCAACGTGCTCGCGGACGTGCAGAACTGCGGCGCCTGCGGGAACGCGTGCGCCGCCGGGCACGTGTGCTGGCAAGGCCAGTGTGAGCTGTCGTGTCAGGCGGGCCTCGCGACGTGCGCCGGGGCGTGCGTGAACCTGCAAGAGGACCAGGCGAACTGCGGCGAGTGCGGACAGGCGTGCGCCGCCGGACACGCGTGCAAGGATGGCCAGTGCGAGCTCACGTGCCAGTCGGGGCTCAGCGAGTGCGGCGGCGCCTGCGCCGATCTGCAGAAGGACTCGCACAACTGCGGCGCTTGCGGGGTCACGTGCGACGCCGGGTACGTGTGCTCCGAAGGTGCCTGTGCGCTCACGTGCCAGAACGGCCTCACGAGCTGCGACGGCGTCTGCACGAACACGTACACCGATGCCTACAACTGCGGCGCGTGCGGCGCGGCCTGCGATCCGGGCGAGCTCTGCGCGGGCGGTCGTTGCATCGAGTCGTGCCAGATCGGGCTCGTGAGCTGCAACGGCCTCTGCACGAACCTGTCCACGGACAACCAGAACTGCGGATCGTGCGGAAACGCTTGCCCGGCCGGACAGGCGTGCAACAAGGGCACGTGCGGCGTCACCTGCCGGGACGGCCTCGACATCTGCGCGGGCGACTGCACCGACCTCCAGTCGAGCCCGCAGAACTGCGGTAAATGCGGCGCGGCGTGCGCCCCCGGGTTCGTGTGCTCCGACGGCGGTTGTGCCCTGTCGTGCGCGGCGGGCTCCACGGCGTGCGGCGGCGCTTGCGTGGACCTGACTGCCAATCACGACAACTGCGGCGCGTGCGGCCAGGCGTGCCCCGACTCGCAGTCGTGCGTGGGCGGCGCGTGCGTCGATCTGTGCGACCCGAACCCGTGCCTGAACGGCGGGACGTGCGTCGGCGGCAACTCCACCTTTGCGTGCGCCTGCGCGGTCGGGTTCCACGGCGCTCTGTGCGAGACGCCGAGCTGCCCGTGCGCGGACGTGATGCCCGACTGGAACGCGGCGATCGCCTCTCCGTTCGCGGTGCGCGAGGTCCTCGCGGCGGGCGGCGCCGGCGGGACGGGCGGAGTCGGCGGGACGGGCGGAGTCGGCGGCGCTCCGGCGGCGCCGTACAGCATGGCGATGGTCATGGAGAACGGGACGCCTTCGATCGCCGTGGCCGCGGGCCTCTACCAGGGATTCCCGTACCCCGTGTGCGCGGTGGTCCAGGTCGGCGAGGTCGTGAACGGCAATCCGGTGCCGAAGTTCACGCTCGCCACGGTGTCGCCCGAGCAGGAGAGCGTCTGTCGCGCTCAGATCGACACCATCCAGCAGACGGCGCCCGGAACACCGGATCTGCCGGAGATCATCGGCGTGCTGTCCGCGGGCCTCGCGGGCGCGGCGGGCGCGGTGGCGCGCTGGGTGCGGAGGCGTCGCGCGTGAAGCTCCCCCGCGGGATCGGCCGCGATCTCGCGCTCGTCGCCGCGGGGCTGGCCCTGTTCGGTCTCTTGTATACACCGCTGGGCCAGTACCCGAGCGAGCCGTTGCGCGAGGTCGCTTATCGAGGTGCGCTCACGTTCCTCGACCTCGCCGGTGAAGCTTACCGGGCGGCGCCCGCGAAACATCTCATCTCCTCTCCTGTCCATCCGTCCGCCTCGATCGCGGTCACCCTGTCGTGCAGCGGTCTGCGGGCCGTCGCGCTCTGGGCGGCGTTCGTCGCGTTCGTGCCGATCCGCTACAAAACGCGGGCGATCCACTTCCTCCTCGGCGCGGCGCTCCTCCTCGCGATCAACGTGGTTCGGCTCGGGCACCTCTATTATCTGCAAGTGCACGATCACGCGCATTTCGAGATCTACCACGAGTGGCTGTGGCCCGCGGCGAAGGTGGCTGTCATCGTCGCTTATTGGGCGATCTTGATGGTGGTCAGTTGGCGGGCGCCGCTCGGAGGACGTGGGGCGTTGACGATTTCTTGATGCGCTCGTCGTCGAGCTTGACGCCCGCTCGATCCGGTGTCGGATACACCGGCGAGAGGCTCTGCGGATGGGCGACGTCGAACAAGACTCCGGGGGCGCCGTGCGCGGGCCACGTGAGAACGCGGCGCGGCCTCGCGGGCGACTCAAGATCTTCTTCGGGTTCGCGCCCGGCGTCGGCAAGACGTATCGCATGCTCCAGGTCGCGCGCGATCTGGTGAGCGAGCAGAGGCTCGATGTCGTGATCGGCATCGTCGAGACGCACCGGCGGTACGAGACGGCCTCGCTCGTGCTGGGGCTGCCGCTTCTCCCGCGGCGGCGCGCGGAGATCGACGGCCGGATCGTCGAGGATTTCGATCTGGACGGGGCGCTCGCGCGGCGGCCGAAGGTGATCCTCGTCGACGAGCTCGCGCACACGAACCCGCCAGGATCGCGGCACGCGCGGCGCTTTCAGGACGTGGAGGAGCTGCTCGCCGCGGGGATCGACGTGCTGTCCACGCTGAACGTGGAGCACGTGGAGAGCCTGAACGACATCGTCGCTCAGATCACCCACGTGCAGGTCCGCGAGACCGTGCCGGACTCGGTGCTCGACGGCGCGGACGAGGTGGAGCTCGTCGACGTGGCGCCCGAGGAGCTGCTCCTCCGCCTCAAGGAGGGAAAGGTCTATTTGCCCGAGCAGGCCCAGCGCGCGGCAGAGCACTTCTTCCGCCGAGGAAACCTGCTCGCGCTGCGCGAGCTGGCCCTCCGCCGAACGGCCCAGCGCGTCGACGAGGACGTCCGCGAATACCGGGAGAAACACGGTGTATCCAACACGTGGCCGGCCGGCGAGCGAATCCTCGTTTGCGTCGGCCCGGCGCCCACCTCGGCGCGCCTCCTCCGCGCGGGCGCCCGCATGGCCGCGGGCCTCCGCTGTCCGTGGGTCGCGGCATACGTGGAGTCGGACACGCTGCCCACGGCGAGCGAGCGCGAACGGCTGGAGTCGAACCTGCGCCTCGCGGAGTCGCTCGGAGGCGCCGTGATCCGATTGCCGGGGCCGCGCGTGCCGGACGCGATCCTCGGATATGCGCGCAAACACAATGTCACGCGCATCGTCATCGGCAAGCCGACGCACCCCAAGGTGCTCGATCGACTGAGGGGCTCCATCCTCGACGAGATCGTCCGCGGCAGCGCGGAGATTGACGTGCACGTGATCCGAGGCGACCGGCCCGAGGGCGCTCTGGCGCGCGCGGCGGAGCGTAAGCGAGCCGGTGAGCCGATCGTATACTATGCGTGGACAGCCGGCATCGTGATCGCCACGCTGGGCCTCGCGCTGATCCTCAAGAACCAGCTCGGGCTGCCGGATCTGGAGATGCTGTTCCTGCTCTCCGTGATGGTGGCGGCGGTGCGCTTCGGCCGGAGACAGGCGCTCTTCGCGGCGGCGCTCGGCGTCGCGGCGTACGACTTCTTCTTCGTGCCTCCGTTTCACACGTTCTCGGTGCAAGATCAGAAGTACTTCCTGACGTTCGGCATGATGTTCGGGGTCGGCTTCGTGATGAGCGAGCTCACTTCGAGGCTGCGGGCGCAGGAGCGAGGGGCCTTGTTGCGGGAGGAGCGGACGCACGTCCTTTATGCCCTCACGCGGGAGCTGGCGGCCGCGGACTCGGCGCCTTCGATCGCGGAGATCGCCGCCCGGCACGCGGCCCTCGCCTTCGCGGCGCAGGCGGTCGTCCTCGCGCCGGGGCCGGACGGGGAGATGGTCAGTTTAGGTGCCAGTCCAGCCGGGGCCGAGCTCGACGCGCGGGCGCTCGCGGCCGCACGATGGACGCACGAGCACGGGGATCTCTCGGGCTCCGGGACGGACACGCTGCCCGCCAACGATGTGCTGTGCGCGCCTCTCCGCGCGGGGCCGAAGGGGCTCGGGACTCTGGCCCTCTCACAGACGGAGAAGGGTGCGCTGGCCGCGGATCAGCGGGCGTTCCTCGACGTGTTCTGTCGCCAGGTGGCGGCGGCCTTGTTGCAAACGCGCCTGTCCGAGGAGGCGCGTCAGGCGGCCTTGCGCGCGCGCACGGAGGAGATGCGGTCTTCGCTGCTCTCCGCGGTGTCGCACGACCTGCGAACGCCGCTCGCCTCGATCACGGGGGCGGCCACTTCCTTGCGCGACGACGGCAATCTGAGCGTCGAGACGAGGGGCGATCTCGTGGAGTCCATCGTCGACCAGGCCGAGCGGCTGGAGCGCCTCGTGGCCAATCTGCTCGACATGACACGGCTGGAGTCCGGGGGCGTGTCGCTCCGGCGCGACTGGGTGCCTCTCGACGAGATGATCGGCTCCGCGCTGACGCGGCTGGACGCCCGGCTCGGCGCGCGCAAGGTGAGCGTGGACATCGACGAGGGCGTGCCGCTACTCTGGTGCGATCCGGTGCTGTTCGAGCAGCTCTTTCTGAACCTCCTGGAGAACGCGGACAAGTACACGCCGAAGGGCTCTCCGCTGGAGATCCGCGCTCGTTCGGAGGGGGAGAGCATCGTCATCGACGTCATCGATCATGGCCCCGGGATCCCGGCCGGAATGGAAGAGCTGGTGTTCGAGAAGTTCGTGCGCGGCCCCCACGTGGGCATCTCCGGGGCGGGCCTCGGACTGCCTATCTGCAAAGGCATCGTGGAGGCGCACGGCGGCAGCATCGCCGTGCGGAACGAGCCTGGCAAAGGGGCCGATTTTCACATCGTGGTGCCGAGCGGCGGCCCGCCGCCTTCGCTGTCGCAGATCGAAGGAGGTGCGTCGTGAGCGATCTCGAAGCGCTGGTGCTCGTCGTGGAGGACGAGCCGCAGATGCGCAAGTTCATCCGTGCCTCGCTGACGTCCCACGGATACCGCGTGATCGAGGCCGACCACGTGACCGAGGCGATCGCGATGATCACGAGCCACAACCCCGAATTGCTGCTGCTCGATCTCGGGCTGCCGGACGGGGACGGGATCGAATTGACAAAGCGTATTCGAGAGTGGAGCCGCGTGCCGATCGTGGTGATCTCCGCGCGCGGGCGGGAGGACGACAAGGTGGCGGCGCTCGACGCGGGCGCGGACGACTACCTGACGAAGCCGTTCGGCGTGAACGAATTGCTCGCGCGGATGCGGGTCGCGCTCCGTCATGCCCAGTCGGCGGGCGGCGGGCCCCCCGTGCAAACGATGGAGTTCGGAGACCTGAAGATCGACCTCGGGCGGAGAGAGGTGTTCCGCGGGACCGAGGAGATGCACCTCACGCCCATCGAGTACAAGCTGCTCGTGCTTCTCGCGCAGAACGCGGGGAAGGTGCTGACGCACCGGCAGATCTTGAACGAGGTGTGGGGGCCCGCGTACGCCTCGCAGACTCACTACGTGCGCGTGCACATGGCGGAGCTGCGCAAGAAGGTGGAGGACTCACCCTCTCGTCCGAAGCTCATCGTCACGGAGCCCGGCGTGGGATACCGCCTGCGCGACAGGGCCTGAGTCGGCTCACAGGCGACAGACACGCTCGTAGTCGGAGATCATCCGCTCGATCGAGAAGCGTTCTCTTATCCGCTCGCGTGCGCCCGCGGACAGGCGCTCTCGAAGGGCCTTGTCGGAGCAGACGCGCTCCAGGGCGCGGGCCAGCGCCGGGGGATCGGCGCGGGGGACGAGGAGGCCGCTCTTCTCCGGCTCGATCTGATCGCGCATGCCGCCGACGTCGGTGGCCACGACCGGGAGGCCCGCGGCGAGCGCCTCCAGCGACGAGTTGGGGCACCCGGCCGGCTCCGCGACGAGCGCGAAGATGTCCAGTCCGCGCAAGAACGAGGCGACGTCGGCGACCTCTCCGTGCCACTCCACCGGCAAGTCCGAGGTGGCCTGTTTCAGCGATTCGAGATAGGCCTCCTGGCCGAAATCGGGGCCGCCCGCGATGTGGAGCGTGACGTTCGGGTGCTTTTCAACGAGGAGTCGGAGGGCGGAGAGCAGCTCTTCCAGTTTTTTATGGGGGTGAACCCGCACGGTGGTGCCGAGGGCTCTACGTGGGCTATCGCGGACGGGCACGGGCTCCGGCAGGGGGACGCCGTTCGCGATGACGTGCACCGGCGCGCCGAGCGTGCGGGCCGCGAGGTCCCGCTCGGCCTCGTATTTCACGATGGCGCCCGCGAGGCGAGATCCGTAGTCGCGCGGCGAGAGGACGGGCACGCCGGGGCGCGCGGAGTCGAAGTAACGATGGAGAGAGGTGAAGTACATCTCGCCGGGGCTCACGTCGAACACCGGGAGGTCGAACAGGGCCTCTGCCAATAGTACTTTGTGCGCCGCGATCGCGTTCCAGAAGATCACCGCGGCGGGCGGATCTTCGTCGATCTGGCGCAGGATGCGGTGCACCGCGGCCTCCGGGCTCTTGCGCTCGTGGGGCGCGAACGTGAGGACAAAAATGCCGCGCTCCAGGAGATCGCGCCGCCCCGGAGTGGGGTAGTCCGGCTGCTCTTCGAGGACGGCCGCTCGCACC
The DNA here is from genome assembly GCA_046351455.1 of Polyangiaceae bacterium. Taxonomy (GTDB): domain Bacteria; phylum Myxococcota_A; class Polyangia; order Polyangiales; family Polyangiaceae; genus JADJRH01. The sequence continues at coordinate 197,916 of JAXLYM010000002.1, read as the reverse complement.
GGGACTCCCTTGTTCGCGAGGCCCGCGAGGAGGCGGCGCGCGCTCGACTGGGCACCTCCCGTGGAGAGGTTGTTGGTGATCAGGAACAGGCCCTTTCCGGGAGAGGGGCTCGCGGCGCGGGCGGCGGCGCGCGGGTAGAGGCGGGCGTATCCCTCCACCATGCGCGGCGTGGTGAAGTGACGCTCGACGACCTCCGGACCCGTCTTGTCTTGCGCGGCGAGGGCCCGCAGAATGGCTGTCGCGAAGTCCGAGGGATCGTCGCCGTCCACGAACGTGAGCGCCCCGGTGAGGCGGCCGACCTCCGCGGTCCCGCCGGTCCCGGAGGCGATCACCGGCTTTCCGGCGGACAAGGCCTCCAGGTGCGCGAGGCTGAGCCCCTCGTGCGCGCTCGGCGACACCATCGCATCGCACGCGGCGAGCAGCGGAGTCACCGGATCCACCGAGCCGAGCAGCCGGATCCGCGCGCCCTCCGGACACCGATCGATCCGCGTGAGCAGCTCGGAGAGGGCCTGTCGCGCCGCCGGGGAGACAGGGTCCTTGTCGCCCGCGACGAGGAGCCACACGTCGCGCGGATCTGTCTGAGATCGAAGGCGATCCGCGACTACAGACAGGATCGGCGGCAAGAGGTGGAGCCGCTTCTGCGGACGCGGGTTGGCCGCGGCGAGGAGCACCACGTCCCCGTCGCCGATCCCGAGCGAGCGCCGCAGCTCGGTCCGCGCGGAGAGGGCCTGTTCCGGGGCGAGGCGTGACGTCGCGAGATCGATGCCGTTCCAGACCGTGCGGCGCGGCGCGGCGATGCCCGCGGCCCGGAGATCGTCCTCGACGGCGCGCGCACAGCCCACGAGCAGACTGGCGCTCTTCTCGTCGATGGATGCCAGATCGGGAGGCCACCCCGGCCGCATGTTGTGCACCGTCACGAGCGGCGGATACCCGCCCTCCGCGAGGTCGCGCATGTCCGCGAGGCCGAGCAGGTGCGCGTGCACCACGTCGGCGCCCCAGGCGGAGAGGTGGTGTCTCAGAATCTTGAGACGCTCCCCCCACGGGCCGCGGGCGCGCGAGAGGTCGACGGTCCCGGGCGGCGCGGCGAACGTCTTCCGCGAAGGGCTGCCGAGCACGAAGAGCTTCGTCGTCACGGAGAGCCGCGGCAGCGACGTGGCCAGATCGATCGCGAGCCGCTCGGCGCCGCCCTGTTGCAGGCTCGTCACGATCTGCGCGACGCGGAGCCGGGCGCCTCCCTGGACATCGAAGGTGCCAATCCGCACCACGCGCGCGTGGGTGATCTGGATGGCTGTCCGGAGGGCCGCGGACCAGGGCTGTCCGTCGCGGAGGTGCCGAGTCACCACGTCCGCGACCTCGGGCGCGAGACAGGCGCTGTCCACCTCCGGGAGCGCGCCGCCCCGGCGGAGGTGCGCCTCGAAGTCGCCGCCCGTTCGTGACAGGAGGTCTTCCCAGGGATCTTCGGCGGAGGGAGCGTCTTCCGGCCTCTTCGTGCGGCCGAGGGCGACGAGCGGCCTCCCGGTGCTGCTCGGCGCCGGCGCGAGGACGGGCCCCTCGGCGACAGGCCATGTCCCGGCGCGGATCCACCACGAGGCACCCGCGATCCGACTCCCCGGCTCCGGGACGGACAGACTGGCTATCTCGTGGATCCCGAGGCGCGCGAGGCCCCGCGCGGTGCGCGCGACGAGCACCGGATTCGGCGCCGCGGAGCCACGAAAGACGAACGCCGGGAGAGAGGTCATCAATACGCGGACGGAAACCCACGGAAGGGCTCGTCGCGAGGAGCCGAGTAGTCCGAGCTGCCGAGGGGGATGGTGGACGGGCCGCCGAATCCGCCGGGCGAGGAGCCTTCCAGCCGCTGGATGTCCACGGCGAGCGGCGGAGACCCGGTGTACACGAACTGGCCAGTCTGGGTCCCTTCGAGCACGACGGCCCCGGGGATCCAGCCTGTCTGCGAGCGCACGCGGTAATGCAGGCGTTGCCCCTTGAGGCTCCACGGCGCGATCAGGAGGAAGCCGTCGCGCGCGGCGCGCCAGGTGATGCCGAATCGTCCGTTGGTGTCGCCGCCGGACGTCTTGCGGACCGCGCGGATCAGGAGCCACAAGAAGAACGCCGCCACCACGACGGAGCCGATGACGATGTTGCGGCCGCTCGACGACGGCTCGTGCTCGTCCGTCCCTCGGGGCGCGTCCTTCGACGGAGGGGCCGGCGGAGGCGCGGTGACCGGCGCGGGCGGGGCCATCTCCGTGCTGGCGACGACGCGAAACCCGTTGTCGGCGTTGCGGCTCCCCGGCGCGTTGCGGTACCGCGCGGCCGAGCGGAGGTTCTTCGCGTCCTTGAGCCACGAGCCGCCGCGCAGCACGCGACGGGGCTTGTCCTCGGTCGAAGGCGACGTGGTGACGAGGGGGTCCGTCACCGGGCCGGGGTCGTACGGACCATAGTAGTCGCGGCACCACTCCCACACGTTCCCGGCCATGTCGTGGAGGCCGAGCTCGTTCGGCTGCTTCTGCCCCACTTCGCGCGTGCCCTGGCCGGAGTTGCCGTTGAACCAGCCAATCTTTGCGGCGATCTCGTCGCCGTCGCCGCCGTGATACCGAGTCTTCGAGCCGGCGCGCATCGCGTATTCGTACTGCGCCTCCGTCGGCAGCTCCACGCGGCGCCCCGTCTTCTTCGCGAGCCAGTCGTCGAAGGCGAGCGCGTCGTCGTACGTGACGAGGACCACCGGCGAGCTGTCCGTCTGCGGAAATCCCGGGTTTTGCCAGGTGTATTCCTTCTTCTGGACGAGGGCCTTCCCGTCCCAGCCGAAGCCGCCGGACGTGCCGCGCTCGGCCTCCGTCCGGTAGCCCGACTCCGCGGTGAAGCGGCGATATTGCCCCACGGTGACAGGGTATTTGCCGAGGTAGAAGTCGCGTGAGAGCTTGACTTGCCGCTCGGTCTCGTCGGCGCCGCGGTCCTTCTCGGTCTTCGGCGAGCCTTGGACGAACGTGCCCGCGCGGACGAGCACGAGGTCCATCGTCACGCCGGAGCCGAGGTCGACGGTGATGCGCGGATCCGCTTGCGATCTCGGCTCCTCCGCGCTCGCCGGGAGCCCCCCGAGGAGCGCCGCCGCGAGGAGCGCGCCGGAGACTGCCCACCTCCCGGACCGCCTCCCGAGGACGAGCGGCGCGTCGGAGGTGCCTTGTTTCGTCACGAAGCGAGGCCTTCCGCCGCCGGGGCGAACGTCGCGAAGAGGCGCGATGTCAGGCCGCGGGCGAGGGTGCGCGCCTGCTCCGAGGTGGGCAGTCCCAGCTCGGCCGCGAAGGGGGAGGGGGGCTGTCGTTCGATGTCCCGCTCCAAGGCGAGCAGCGCTGTCTGGACGGCGGACCGCACGCGCGCCCGCGACGCTCGATCGAGGCGCAGATCTGCCCACGCGGCGATCTCCCACGAGAGCGCGGCGTGCCGTGTCTCGTCCTCGGCGATGCGCGACATCGTGTCTCGAACGTGCCTGTCTTGCGCCGCCTTCGACTGCCACGTGGCGATCAGGGCGCCGTACGTCTCCCGCACGCAGCCCTCCACCGCGTTGTCGATCGCGAGCGACTCCAGATCTCGCAGCGGGCGCGGTTCGATCTTCGGCGCCCCGGCGAGCGTACCGCGGCGCCTCGCGAGGGCGCGCATCTCGCGGGCGTGGCGGATCTCTTCGCGCGCGGCCCGCGAGGCCCCGCGAACGAGCCTCTTCGGCGCGTGGAGACGCACGAGCTCCCGACCGAGCACGCGGAACGCCGTCACCGACGCGGCCTCCAATTCGGCGGCCCCGGCGAGGTGCGCGCCCGCGTCCCCCGGCAGACTGGCACCCTCGGAGGGGCAGAGTCCCGGCGGGCGGCGGCCGGCGCCCGAAAACGACCGCTCCATGCGCTCGCAGCTCACCGTCGCGATGGCCTTCTCCCCGTCGTGGAGGCTGCAGAACGTGGCGTCCGACGCGCAGATCTTCTTGCAGAGCACCTGATTGTCCGCGGGCGGGAGCGCCTTCTCCACGTGCCATTCGGCGACGATCTCGTCCCCGGTGGCGCTCCGGAGCAGGCGGCAGTCCTTTCCACGTGCCATGTCGGGCGGGCAGTCCATCCCCTCCGGCGGGACATTCACCTTCTCGACGGTCTGTGCGCACGTCGCGAACAGCGTCTCTTTGCCCTGGAAACCGAGGTCGCACTCCGTCACGCCCGTGCCGCACACCTCCGAGCAGGCCTGCGCGAGGACCCGCTTCGCGTCCGGCAGCTCCGTCTTCACCTGACGCGACAGCGGATAATCCCGCATGTAGACGGGCATCATCACCGGCTCGGCGCCGCACGGCATGCCGAGGAGGCCGCCGCCGCCGGCCGTGAGCAGGCCATGAAAGAGGGCCCGCAGCCTCGACGCCATCCCGGAGACGGTTCGCTTTCGCATGGGCCGGGAGGGTACCTTTTGCGCGATCCGCCGCGCAAGCGCGAACACTCAGGGCTTCAGGCGCCCGACCAGCTCGTGCACGATCTCGTCGAGTCGCGACAGCGAGCCCGCGTCCGGAAACAGCATGTCGAGGCCGCCGAGCGGGCGCACCGTGTGATCGACGGGGGCCATGATCACGTGGACTCCGGCCCTCTCGAGCTCCGCGGCTGCCCGGCGCATGTGGAGGGCGCTCGTCACGAGCACCGTGGTCTCGATGCCGCGCTCTTTCAAGAGACGTGCGGTGTTCTCGGCGCTGGCGCGCGTCGTCTCCGAGTCCGGCTCCAGCACGATGCGATCGCGCGGGACGCCGAACAAAACGAGGGCGTCCGCCATCGCGTCCGCGGTGTCCGGCGTGCCGGGCGCCCTCCCCGACGCGATGACGACGCCGAATTTGCCAGGATGCGCCTTGTACACATCCGCCGCGCCGATCGCCCGCGGGAGGCTGCCGCCGTTCATCCGCTCGAAGCGCGGCAGCCACGGGGGGCCGCGCATCCCGCCCGAGAGGACGACGAGCGCCGTCTTGTCGGCAGAGGCCTTGTCCAGCGAAGGCGCGATGTCCGCGGGCCACGGCTCCATCTGCCAGAGGAGGAGGGCAGTCACCAACGGAGTCGAGAGGACCCAGAGAGCGATCCACGCCCCGAGGAGCACGCGAAACGCCCGCTTTCCCCGGTCCCCCGTGAAGGACCCGCGGGCGTAATAGAGGCCCACCGCCATCACGACGAGGAGCCACAACAGGGGATCGATGAACGTGGAGGCCGGCAGCGACCACGTGAAGAACACCGGCGGCGCGAACGAGAGCACGGTCAGGAGGCGGCGCTCTCGGCCTTCGGGTCGGGCGGGGCGTCGTCCTTCTTCGGCAGGTGCGCGTCCGGCTTGGCGCGGAACACGATCCAGAGAGCGGCGGGCAGCGCCGTGAAGTCCGCGATCATCGACAGCGCGAACGCGAGCGACGTGAGGATGCCGAACTGCCGGATCGGCGGCAGATCCGCGACCGCGAACGCGAGGAAGCCGCCCGCGTTGATCAGCGTCGCGAACACGATCGCCTTCCCCGCGACCCTCAGCGTGTGCTTGAGCGACTGCTCGACGGAGGCGTCCTTTCGCTTCTCCTGGAAGTGGTAGAAGAAGTGGATCTGGTCGTTCTCGCTCGTGCCGAGGACCGTCGACGCGATGAGGATCGTCGCCACGTTGAGCGACATCCCCGTGACGCGCATCACGCCGAACATCACGAGGATCGCGAACAGCGAGGGGATGATCGCCATCACGCGCGCGGCGCCGCTGCGGAACACGACGAGGAACGTCGCGAAGATGATCGCCACCGTGAGCGCGAAGCTCTCCGTCAGCGTCGGCACCAGGCTCTGCGACATCTTCGCCTGGAGCGGCGAGAGGCCCACGACGCTCATTTCGAAGGGCTTCAGCGACGGGTTCTTCTCGACGGCGCGCGCCCACTCCGTCTTGATCTTCTCCTCCACGCGCACGAAGCCCTCGTGCTCGGTGCTCTTGGAGACGATCGCGATCTGCGCCTCCGCCGCGGAGCCCTTCAGCACGAAGCGCTGGATCATCGGCTCCTGCGAGAGGGTCTTCTCGAGGTCGCCGGCCATCTCGTCCTGCGCGTCCTTGTCCTCGGGCCATTGGTCCGAGAGGCCCGCGGTGTGGCGCATGATGCGGAGGATCGTGGGCGGTCCGATCGCGGAGCCGATCTCCGGATCTTTCTCCAGCGCCGTCGTGAACTGGTGGATGCCCGTGAGCACGTCCGGCTCCGAGACGCTGCCGAACTTGCCGCGGAGCCACACGTTCGTGATCGACATGCCCGGGAGCTGCGGGACGAGCGCGTGGTAGTCCTTGTACTCGGGCGAGTCCTTCGAGATGTACTCGATGGAGTTGGTGAGCAGCTCCATCGGCGTGACGACGTTCTTCACGCCGAACAGCGCGACCGCGCCGCCCGCGGAGAGCAGCAGCGACACGATCACGAGCGGCCAGCGGAAGCGGTACGAGAAGCCCGGGAGCCACTCGACGACGTGATCGAACCACGGGGCCGCGGTGCGGCGCTCCTCCGACGTCGGCGTCTTCAGGATCTTCTGCAAGCTCGGGAACAGCGTGAAGATCACGACCCACGAGATCGAGAGGCCGACGGCGACCCAGATCCCCATCTCGCGGATGGGCCGGATGCTCGACACCGCGAGCGCCGCGAAGCCGACGGCCGTCGCGAAGATCGAGGCCGTGCACGCGACGAATTTGTTCGAGAGCGAGAAGATCTGGTGCTCGTCGAAGCTGACGCCCTCGGGTTTTTCGACGAAGCGCGACTGCAGGTAGACGAGCGTCGCCAGCACCGTCACGAGGATCGTCATCGGCACCATCGGCGACACGATGCTGAGCGATCCGCCGGTCACGCCGATGTACCCCATCGACAGCGCGATGCAGACGCCGAGGGTCGCGAGGAAGGCGATCAGCGTGCGGAACGATCGGTAGAGGCCGACGGTGAGCGCGACGACGAACACCATGAACAGCACGAAGAGCCGGTTCGCGGTGCGCTGCGTGGTGTCGTCGAGGTACGCGCTGACGAAGGGTTGACCGAGCTTGCGGATCGCCGTGATCGGCCCGCGATCTTGCTCGATCGGCGCGAGCGCCTTCGCGACCTCGTCGAGGAGCTGGTGCCGGTGCGCGGAGTCCTTCACCTCCATCACGAGCGCCATCGCGAGGAAGTGATCGCCGACGAGCCCCTGCTTCTTGAAGAGGTCGGTGCTGGTGCAGAAGGTCCTGAAGGCGGCCGCCGTCTCCGGCGACGTGTTGAAGCCGGCCTTCGCGCGCCGGTAGATCCCGATCGCGGAGTTCGGCATGACGCCCTCGATCGCGGCGATCGCCTTCTCCGCGCGGTCCACGCGATCGAGGGCGGCCGGATCGAAGGGGTCGGGCGCTTCGAAGGCGATGACGGCGTACTCGCCGGCGCCGAACACTTTCTGGAACTCGCGGGTGCGCGCGAACGCCGGATCGGTCGCGACGATGAGGCGCTCGATCGAATTGTCCTGCGTCACCTTCGCGGCGAAATATCCGAACGGCGGGAGCAGCAGCGCGTACAGCACCACGCTCAGCCAGCGCCATTTCACGATGAGAGAGAAGGCTTTGGAGAGCACTCGTGGGATCCTTGCGAAGCGCGACGATACCGGTTGTCGTGCCGGCGGGGCCAAATCGCCGCGGCGGTGATCAGCGTTGACGCGCCGTGTCCACCCGCGGATGGATGCGGTCCATGAAGGCCGATCTACCCGTCGTTTACAGGAAAAGCGCCGCTTTTTTTGCTGCCTTCCCGTACCCGCTCCGGGCCATCCGCCCGCTGCTGCCGCACTCGATGCTGGCGCCGGTCACGCTGACGCCCGGCAAAGGCGCGCTCGTGGTCGCGGTGTTCGATCACCAGGAGACGTCGCTCGGTGCGCACCGCGAGGTGGGGTTAGGCTTCATGGTGAGGCTCCGGACGTCGGGCCCGCTGCCGCTCCTGCCGCTGATCGCGGACCGCTTCTTCGAGGACGTGGGCGTGTGGATGCAGGCCTTTCCGACGACCAGCGAGGCCAGCGTCGAGATCGCGCGCACGATGTTCGGCGCGCCGAAGCAGCTCGCGGACGTGACGGTCGCGCGGACGGAGGATCACGTCGACTGCGAGGTGACGGCCGGCGGGGAGAGCGTGCTCCGGATCGAGCTGGATCGCCCCGGTTTGGGCCGCAACGCGACGTTCCCGCTGCGCTCGTACTCGGCGCTCGGAGACGATCTCCTGTTCACCGAGATGGCGGCCGACGCGGTCACCGCGAGCTCCCGCTTCCGCCCGAGCGCGCGCCTCACGCTGGGCCGCCACCCGATGGTGAGCGATCTGGATCCGGCGGCGCTCACCGGCGCGCGGCCCCTCGAGGTGCGCTTCTGCGACGAGTACCGGACGATCCTGGATCGACCCGCGATCCGCTACCGCATGAGCGTCTAGTTACTGCTTGCGCGCGCCCGTGACGCGGACCTCTTTCAAGGCCGCGCGGATCGCCGCGTAGCGCTCTTCCAAGGGCTTTCTCGCCGCGGCGTCGTCCCACAGGTTCTTCTTCTCGGCCTCGTCGCTCGCGAGGTCGTAGAGCTCGTAGCGCGAGTCGTTCGACACGATCATCTTCATGTCGCCGTGGATCAGCGCGCGGCGCGGGTCGTTGTACGGGCCGCCGGGCATGTCCATGAAGATGTCGCGCTGCGGAGGCTCTTTCCCGGGGTCCGAGAGCAGGTCCGCGAGCAGCGACACGCCCGACACGAAGTCGTTGTCCGTCGCGACGCTCTGGTGCGGCGGCTCGGGGACGCCCGCGAGATCGAGCAGCGTCGGCACGATGTCGATCGCGCTGCGCCGCGCCTTCACGCGCTTCGGGTGCAGGCCCGGCACGTGGAGGAGGAACGGCACGCGCATGAGGCCCTCCCACAGCTCGAAGCCGTGACGCCACATGCCGTGCTCGCCGAACATCTCGCCGTGATCGCTCGTGAGCACGATCACCGTGCGCTTGCCCCACGGAGCCGCCGCGACCGCGTCGAGGATGCGGCCCACTTGCCGGTCCACGAAGGCGATCTCACCGTCGTACGAGTCGCGCGCGCCGCTGCCGAAATTCGGGTAGCCCTCGTGCTTCAAGTAGTCGGCGTGCGGGTCGACGTAGTGGACCCACATGTAAAACCGCTTGTCGGTGTTCTCGGGCTTGGAGAGCTGCTTCAGCGCCGCGTCCGTCAGCTTGTCGCCGGTGACGCTGTTCTCCATCTCCTTGATGGAGCCCTCCGCGGGGATCGCCGACGTGTCGACGACGTCGAACCCGCGCTCCAAGCCGGAGCCGCGCGCGAAGTACCCCATCGCCTGCACGCTGATCGTGTGAAACCCCGCTTTTTGAAGCCTCTCCGCGAGGAACGTGTCCTCCTTCGTGAACGTGTTGGAGTGGCCCCAGTTGCGGTGCGTCTCGCTGCCGTACTTGCCGATCAGCATCGGGCCCAGGCTCTTGCCGGTGTAGGAAGCGAGCGAGTACGCGCGCTCGAACGCGATCGAGTCGTTGGCGAGCTTGTCGATGTTCGGAGAGATCGGGCGCTCGTAGCCCATGTATCCGAGGTCCATCCGCAGCGTGTCGATCGAGAGGAAGAGGATGTTCAGATCCTTCGGGATCTTGGCTGAATCTTCCTTCTTCACCTCGGGCGCGGGGGGCGGTGCCGCGAGCGCCGCGACGGCCGCCTTCGTGAGGTCCGCGCCGGAGCAGTCCTCGTCGATGCCGTTGTCGAGGATCTCCTGCGCGCCGGGGTTCACCGCCGCGTTGCGATCGTCGCAGTCGCCGCCGCCGAAGAGCGCGCTCGCGCCGTCGTGATCGCGATCCGTGAGCTTGCGCAGCGCCGCGAGCGCCGGCTTCCCGAGGGGCGCGCCGCGGTCCACCGTCGCCACCGTCTTCGCGTCCGCGTTGAGCGCGCGCGCCGCGTAGAACGTCATCCCGAGCGGCATCAGCGCGAGCGGGATCGCCCACGCGAGCCGCAGCGCCCGCGACCACGAGGGCGTGAACAGCGCCACGAGGCCGAGCGCGAGCAGCGCGCCCGTCGCCCGCAGATCCAGCTCCGGCCGCTTCAGAATCCCGTAGATCCCGAACACGCCGCCGTCGCCCGAGACCGATCCGCTCACCGCGCCCACGATCACGAGCGCCGTCACGATCGCGAGCGCGACCGCGGACGTCACCGCCGGATCCACGAGCGCCCGCTGGTGATCCGAGGCCGTCGCGAGCGCGCGCCGCAGCGGAGGCGTCAGCGCCAGCACCGCGAGCGCCACCAATAAACCGATGCCGAGCGCCGACGCGGCGATCGCGATCCCCGCGACGCGCGGCCCCACTTCGAGGCCGAGCAGCGATCGCGTCGCGTACGCCGAGCCGGTCGTCCAGAAGAAGCCGCCGAGCACGACGAGGGGCGCGAACGCCGCGACGTCCGCCGGCCGCCCCACCGCGCGCAATCGAAGCGACGCGAGCAACGTGCGCGGAGAGGCCGGCTCCCGCGGGCTCATCACCCAGCCGAAGGCCGCCGCCGCGACGCCGACGAACAGCACGAGCGGCGCGAGCAGCCCGACCTCCGCGGCGAACGTGGCGAAGATTCCGGACGCCGACTCGCCCGCGGCGCCGCGCGCCCACGTCGTGTCGACGGCCGCGATCACGAGCCCGAACATGGACGCGCCGAACAGCGCCTGCGCGAGCCTCGTCCCCATGTCGCGCAGGGCTCTCATCGCGTGGTCTGGCGGCGCGCGAGCGGGTGCGCCTGATCGTAGACTTTCATGAGGTGATCGATCGACACGTGCGTGTACCGCTGCGTCGTGCCGAGGCTACTATGCCCCAGCAATTTCTGGATGGCGCGCAGGTCGGCCCCGCCGTCGAGCAGGTGCGTCGCGAACGTGTGCCGCAGAGCGTGCGGATGCAAATCCGCGCGGCCCGCACCGAGCATTCCGTACTTCTTCACGATCTCCTGCACGCGCCGCACGGCGAGTCGCTGACCGCGCGACGACAGGAACAGCGCGCGTCCGTCCGCGGGCCTCCCCTTCGCGCCCGCCGCGAGCTCGTCGCGCTTCGCGAGGTACTTCTTCAGCGCCGTCACCGCGTGCGATCCGATCGGCACGACGCGCTCCTTCGACCCCTTGCCGAGCACCTGCACGGTCGCGCGCCCGTCGTCCTCGATCGCGATCTGCCCCAGATCCAAGCCGCAAAGCTCCGACACGCGGAGGCCGGATCCGTAGAGCATCTCGAGCAGCGCGCGATCGCGGAGCCCTTCGGCGTCGTACGGCTCCGGAGCCTCCACGACCTCCTTCGCCGCGTCGACGCCGAGGAACGTGGGCAGCGGCCTGCGCGCCTTCGGGAGCGCGAGCTCGGCCGCGGGCGATTTCTCGAGCTCCCCGCGCCGCACCAGAAACCGGAAGAAGGCCCGCGCCGCCGCGATCTTTCGTGCGACGGAGGGCGGCGCGTGCGTCCGGGCCAGCTCCCCGAGGAAGCCGCGCAGCGCGAGGATGTCGATGTCCTTGGGGCTCAAGGGGCGCTTGTCCCCGCGCTCGTGCCGCTTCGTGCGGGCGTGGGTCACGAGCTGCGCGAGGTCGCCTTCGTAGGCCGTCACGGTGTGGGCGGCGGCGCGCTTTTCGACCGCGAGGAAGCGGAGAAACCGCTCCACCGCGGCCCCGAGCGGGTCGCTCCCGAGGGGGCCGGGCTCCGCGCTCTTCTCGATGGAACGGGCCGACATGAGGCCTTCGAGTATCATCGTCCTCGCGAGATGGCCAAATCGGGTCCGTCGTCCTCAACGCCGCTTGTGGTATTCGTGGGCGCTTCGAGCTCTTCGCGATGGGCGTAACCAGATCCACGAACGGTCAGGCGCAGAACTGGCTGGACGGTCGCTACTTGCTCGGCCAGGAGCTTGGCCGCGGCGGGCACGGCGTCGTGTACCGCGCGTACGATCGCGAGACGGGGGAGGACGTCGCGATCAAGGTCCTGAAGCAGAACGTCGCGGACGATCCGCAGTACGCGGTGCGCCTGTGGCGCGAGGCCGAGTCGCTCCGGATGCTGTGGGGCACCAGCGTCGTGAAGGTGCACAGCTACGGCAACGACAACTACGGCTCGGTCTACATGGTGATGGAGCTGCTCGTGGGCGAGACGCTCGACGAGCACCTCTACGACCTCGAAGATTTCGGCCACCTGATCAGCCCGTACCAGCTCCTCGTCGCGCTGGATCCGATCGCGCGGGCGCTGCACACCGCGCACGCGAAGGGCATCGTCCACCGCGACATCAAGCCCGGGAACATCTTCCTCGTCGACGAGATGATGGGCGGCGGCGTGCGGCTCATGGACTTCGGCCTCGCGAAGATCGCGGGCGCCGGGGAGCTGACGCAGGCGGGCATGATCGCCGGCTCGCCGAGCTACATCGCGCCCGAGCTGTGGCGCAACGAGCCTTTGGATCACCGCATCGACGTGTACTCGTTCGCGGCCGTCATCTTCCGCGCGCTCGCGGGGAGGCCGCCGTTTCAAGCGCCTTCGACGGCGGATCTGCTCATCGAGGTGACGCGCGCCCCGCGGCCGAAGCTGTCCGCGTTCCGTCCGGACATGGCGCTCGCGATCGATCAGTGGGTGGAGCGCGCGCTCGCGCTGCACAAGGAAGATCGCTACCCGTACGTGACGTCGATGTGGAACGAGCTGATCCGCGTCGTGCAGATGGCCGACTCGCCGAGCGGCGAGAAGGCGCGCGCGGCGTTCCGCCTACCGGATCGGTGACGAGCTCTCGTTCGGGGGAGTGATACGAGGGGGCGGAGCTGAAGCGTCGAGGACTGCGTCCACTCAGCTACGGACTCCGCGGAGCCAGGCTCCGCTGCGCCTACGCTGAGCGGACTCCGTCCTCCCAGCGGGGCCCGTCCCCTTGTAAATCCCGCAAAAAATAGCCGAACGCGTCAGGTCGGCTTGCGCGCGACGCCGCGGATCGTGGCGCGCGTGACCGGGTTCGACTTGCGCATGCTGTCCTTGATCTCCTGGTCGATCGCGAAGCCCGCGCGGCGGATCGCGTCGCCCGTCCTCCGCGTGAGGTGGCAGTTGCCGGCGATGCGCTTCCACAGCGGCTCCACGCGACGCTGCCACACGTAGCGATCCGGCCGATCCTCCGCGGCGACGTGCTCCAGGTACAGGAAGCGCCCGCCGGGCCTGAGCACGCGCATCGCCTCGCCGAGCGCGCGATCCAGATCCGGCACCGAGCAGAGCACCAGCGTCGAGACGACGGCGTCGAACGAGGCGTCCGCGAACGGGAGGCGATCGGCCTCGGCCTCCACGATCTCCAGCGATCCGGGGCGATCGTGGCGCGCTCGCTCGCGCAGCTTCGGGATCATGTAGCGGTCCGGCTCCGTCGCGACGAGGCGCTCCACGGAGGCGCGGTAGTGCGGGAGGTTCGCGCCGGTGCCCGCGCCGATCTCGAGCACGTCGCCGCCCACGTCGCGCAGCAGCTCGCCGCGCCACTCGACGAGGCACGCCTCCTCCGAGGCCTTCATGAAGCGGTCGTAGATGACGGACATGAACCAGGGCATGCTGCGGGGATACCACGCGCGACGCGGGGCGCGAGGAGCTGTCGACCTCCGCGGAGGTGCGGCGCGCGGGAGGCTTCGGATCCAGAAGAATCGTGCAATTTCCGGCTGGATCCGGAGGGTGTGTGATCAAGGTTGACAGGAGGGCGTCCCCGCCTATGATGCGCGCCCCCATGGTTTCCTCTACCCAGCAGTTCGAGCGCATCCGCAAGCGCAAGCACCGCACGGCCGGCGTCCGCCGGAAGCGCGCGATGCGTGCTCACGGGACGCCCGCGTTCCCCATCCACCAGGAAGGCTACGACCAGAAGGCGCCCGACGCGCGCCCGCAGCCCACCACCGAGCAGAAGTAGGACGACGTCATGGCCAATCACGCCTCCGCCGAGAAGCGCAATCGTCAGCGCATCACCCGCACCGAGCGCAACCGCGCTGCCAAGAGCGCCCTCCGCACCGACCTGAAGAAGGCGCGCACCACCATCGACGCCAAGCCGCAAGAGGCGAAGGCCGTCGTCGCCGAGGCCGCGAGCCACGCCGACCGCGCCGCGTCGAAGGGCACGATCCCGAAGAAGCGCGCTTCCCGCGTGAAGGCCCGCCTCGCGCGCGCCCTCCACAAGGCGACGCAGGCCGCCAAGTAGTCTTCTTCTCGTCCTCGGCAAAAACCGGGGCGAGACCACTTCTCCTCGCTGCAAGCCGCCGGGCCCGTTCCCGAGCGGCTTTTCGCGTATCTGCTCAGGCCTTCCGGCGCCTTCGGAGGCCGAGGATGCCAATCAGGGCGGCGGCGACGGCGGAGGGGAAGGTGCCAGTGGGGGCCGTGGTCTCGCAGCCGCATCCGCCGGCGGCGGGGGCGCCTGTCGTCGGAGGGGCCGCGGAAGAGGCCGCCGGAGGGGCTGCAGAGGCGCTCGTCGCGGGCGCGGTCGTCGTCGGGATCACGGGCGGCGCGCCGAACTGCGCTTTGTCCGAGGGGCCCCCCACCGGGGGAAACGCGCCCGTGAGGAACGTATTCAAAGGGGTTCCACGCGGCACGAAGGCCAGATCACGCGCTCCTTCCGCCTTCTTCACGGGACCGGCGCTTTCGGGGGGGCCGCCCCACCGTCCGCGGACAGGCTCCTTGCACTCGATGGGGCCGGTCCACGGGTGGCGGATGATGTAGCGAGCCTGGAAGTTGTTCCGGCTGGAGAGCAAGGCCCCTTGCTCCAGGCCGCCTTTTTCGTCGTGGAATTCGCGGCCGCCCAGGATCGGCGGCGCCTCCTTGAACACCAGATCCTCGCCGAGCGCCTCCTTCGAATACCGCATGTGCAGGCGCGTGAGGACGACGCCCCTCGCCGGAGCGCGGATGTTGTCGGCCTCCTCCGATTTGTTCTTCGACGTGACGTCGCCGCCCAGCGTGAGCACGTCTTGCTGCGTGACGACCGGGCCGGGGCAGGGGTCGCAGGTGCCGGCGTCCCACGCGTACTCGGTGACGGCGGCGCCCGGCTTCTGCTTCAGCGTCTCGTCGAACAAGGCCGCATAGAAGCTGCCGAAGGACTTCCGCGTGGCGTCCGAGACATCGAGGTTGGTCGGGATCACCACGTTGGGGTAATTGGATACCTCGTACCGCGTCTTCTTCGACAGGATGTTGACGATGAGGTCCTGCGCCTCTCCGGCGTTGATGAGGCCGAGTCGGATGGGGAGCGTGAATTTCTCCGAGTCGTAATGGAACCGGAGCGGCGACAGGACCGCTCGACCGTCCACCATCTTCACCTTCGCGATGTTGACCTTGGCGACGAAGAACTTGGACCCTTCCGCGACGTACGGCCGCAGATAAGGCTCCGCACCCTCCGGGATCTTGTATTTGTTGTCGCGGAGCCACTTGTCGAGAGCGGTGGAGTCGGTGGCGCTCAGAATGACCACCTCGTACTCGCCGACCTCGAACTGCGCCTCGATCGTGACGCCTTTTTCCCGGTGAGAGCCGCCGAGCCGGCCGTGACCCATGCCGAATCCCTGCCCGACGCCCGTCGTGGGCTCCCCGTAATTGGGGTTGCAAGGGTCCTGTTCCCAGTACTCGACGAGGCGCGGACTGCCCATCTGGTCGACGCGGGCGAGCAGCTCGGGGGAGAGCGTCTTCACCTGCTCTTTCTGGAGCACGACGGGCACCGGCACGACCATCGCGAAGTCCTGCGGCGGGCCCTGGTACGTGTTCGCCATCGAGAGGACCGTGCGCGTGCCCTCGCGCATCAGCACCACTTCGGTCGCGGGGTTCACGAGCTTCGCGTCCGCGCCGGAGACGTAGAATCCGCAGAACGCCCGCGAATCATGGGCGATCGAGAGGCCCGCGAGGCCGAGGAGGAGCGAGACGGACAGGACCTTGGCGCGCATCTCGGCGAGGATACGCGAGTTTCGATGCGCGAGAAGCAAAGACGCGCGAAGGCCGCCAGAGCGGTGCTAGAGTGACCGTCCGTGGCACCCCGGAGAGCGCTTTCTCGGCTCCGTTCGCGCCTTTCGTGGATCGCGGCGGCCACACTCGCCCTCTCGTTCGGCTCCGGCGCGTGCGGGAAGAAGGAGACGCCTCCCGCGGCCGTCACCACTGCCACGCTCTCGGGCGGCGACAACAAGGCACCTTCATCGGACGCGGTCTGGGAAGAGGGGCCCGCGGCGCTCGAAAAGGCGCTCGCGGCGCATCGGCCGACGCTGCTCTACGTGAGCTCGGAGTGGTGCCCGCCGTGCCGCGCGATGGACGCCAATTTGCTGTCGCGGCCGGCGTTTCGTGAGGCGACGCGGGAGATGGCGCGCGTGCGGATCGACGGCGACTCCGAGGGTGCACAGGCCATCGCCGAGCGGTTCGAGGCGCGCGCGTATCCCACTTTGTTGCTGCTCGACGCGGACGGACAGGAGGTGTTCCGGGCGCATCACGAGGTGACGCTGGAGGAGATCGGGCCGGTGCTCGCTTCCGCTGCGGGGGCCGGGAGAGGCTTCTCGGCGGCCATCCAGAGATTGGAGAGTGGCAGTCTCGCCGGAGGCGACTGTGCCTTGTTCGGCGCCGTCGACTGGAGCCCGGCGTCGGGGATGTCGCTTTCGACGGACGCGCGGATCGCGGCGCTGGTGCGGGCTTCTTCGAGGTGCGACGGGGCCGATTTACCCGTGCGGGCGCGGATCGCGGCGCACCTGCTCATGCTCGCGGCGGGCGCGGACACCTATGCAGACTCGTCTGCTCCGGGGGCGCCTGCGCGGCCGATCGCGGGGTCTCTGCTCGAAACGGTGTTTCAATCGGACGCCACGGCGTGGGCTGCGCGCGGCATGATCACCACGTGGGGGCCCGTCGTGATGCGCTGGGTCCTCGGAGACAATCGTGGTGCCGAGTTTGCGGCGCTGCGAGATCGCTGGCTCCGAGCGGCGACGGTGATACGCAAGCACGAGGGCGCGGGGCTCGACGTGGTGCTCCTCTCGTACGACGCGGTGATCGACCTCCACAAACTGGAGCATGGCAGTGCGCCGCTCCCGGCTTTGATGCGGGACGAGATCGAAGCGGCGGTCACGCGGGTGGACGCGCTCGCGAAGACGCCTTCTTCGAGGCACGCGGTCGTCTCCAACGAAGCATATCTGCTCCGGAGCATCGGATTCGGGGAGCGCGCGAAAGACCTGTTGATCCAGGAAATCGCCCGCACGGACGCGGCGTCGCATTACCAGACCACGCTGTCGCAATGGGCCAAAGAAGAGGGCCGGCGGGACGAAGCGCTCAAGTTTGCGCACGACGCCGTCACGAGCGCGCGGGGCCGCACGTCGAGGCTCCAGTGGATGGTGAACGAGCTACAGCTCCTGTCCGAGGACGTGGGCAGTCCGGCGGGACGTGCCTTGTTCCTGACGCGCGCCGCGGAGGCGTATCCGGTGCTGTTCGCGGGGGAGGACGCGTTCCTCGGCCGCAACGCCGCGCGCGCCGGGCGCCTCGCCGAGCTCCTGGCCCCGCTGCACGAAGAGGCCGCGGTGAAGGCCCTCGCCGAGACGTACGGCCCCAAGTGCACGGCCCTGAGCGGGGCGGCGCGGACGGCCTGCGACAAGCACGTTGCGGCGCTGCGGACTGGCACGCTCTGACGCGCGCTGATCGGAACGCTGCTGCGGGCTCCGCAAAGGCTTGCTTCCGCGGCGCGGTGGGGCGATGCGATCTCGGTGAAACGCGCCCTTCTCCTCGCGACCCTCCTCGGCGTCTTCCTCTCGGCCTGCGGCGATGATTCGCTCGGATCCAGCGGCTCTTCCGGCGGATCCGGCGGCACGGGCGGCGCCACGACGACGACCACCACGAGCGCGGGCGGCACCACCGGCGGCGGCGGCGCGACGGGCGGCACCACCGGCGGCACGGGCGGCACCACGACGACGACGGCCCCGGTCACGGCGGACGACCTCTTGAAACAGCTCCGGTCGGATCTCCAGGGCACGCTGCTCGCCGTCTCGAACGAAGGCGGCTGGCCGGCGCACGTCGTGGAGGGGTATCTGTTCGTCAACACGGATCCATCGCTCGACCATTTCGCGGGCGATCACGACTCCTGGGCGGGGACTCCGCTGATCCAGGATCAAGGCTTCTCGTACGTCGTGCTGGATGTGGCGGCGGGCGATCACTACAAGTTCACCAACTTCACGGACTGGGTGGCGGACCCGTGGGCGCGCTCGTACACCTACGACAACAACGGGGAGATGAGCCTCGTCGAGCCGTCGTTCGTCCACCTGGACCGCTATTTCCAGGTGAAGGACGCGACGCTCGGCCCGCGGACGGTGCGAGTCTGGGTGCCGGAGGGGACGGCCACGCACGTGCTCTACACGCACGACGGACAGAACCTCTTCGACCCGAGCGCCTTCTTCGGAGGGTGGAAGATCCAGGACTCCGTGCCTCCGGCGATGATGGTGGTCGGCATCGACAACACGCCCGCGCGCATGGACGAGTACACCCACGTGAAGGACGTGATCGACGCGGGCGGCCCCATCGGCGGGCTCGGCGACGCGTACGCGGATCTGCTTCAAAACACGGTGCGCCCGCTCATCAAGAAGCACTACGGGACGGAGCCGGCGAAGGTGGGGACGATGGGCTCTTCCCTGGGCGGCCTCATCAGCTTCCACATCGCCGACAAGCTGCCTGGACAGTTCGTGTTCGCGGCCAGCCTCTCCGGCACGATGGGGTGGGGGAGCATCGGCGCCACGACCCACAACGAGACGATGATCGAGCGGTACCAGAAGCACGGCCACCAGGGCACCGCGCTGTACCTGGACTCCGGCGGTGACGGCGGCGCCTGCGGCGACACCGACAACGACGGCATCGAAGACGACATCGACGAAGGCGACAATTACTGCGAAAACGCGCAGATGCTCAACGTGCTGAAGGGGCTCGGTTACGCGGAGGGGAGCGACCTCGTGTACGTGTGGTCGCCGGGCGCGCAGCACAACGAGGCGGAGTGGGCCTCTCGCGTGAGCGTGCCGATGCAGTTCTTCGCGGGGCTGTAGGAACTGACCGTATTCTGATGCGGGCGCTCAGCCGTCCCGGTAGATCTTCTCGTACGCGTCCACCATCTTTGCGAGCGAGAACCGCGCTTGTGCGAATGCGCGCGCCGCCTTCGCCATCTCTTTTCGTGCGCGGGGGTTGTCGCCGAGGCGCTTGTACGCCGCCGTCAGCGCCTCCTGATCGCCCGATGGAACGAGGATGCCCGTGTCCTTCGGGACGATCGTCGGCAGCGATCCCACGGCCGTCGCCACCACGGGCAGCTCCGTGGCCATCGCCTCCGGGATCGCGAGCGGCAAGCCCTCCGTCGTCGACGTCAGCGTGAACACATCGAAGGCCGTCAGCACGTCCGGCACGTCGCGCCGCGGGCCGATCAGGTGAATGAACGGGCGCGCCTCCGCCGGGATCGCCGCGCGCACCTCTTCGAGCAACGAGCCGCCGCCCACGATCACGGTGTGCACGCCCGGGCCCGCGATCTTCGCCATGCTCGCGACGAAGAGCTTGTGGTTCTTCACCGCCTCCACGCGGCCCACCGTCCCGACCACGTACGCGTCCGTCGGGATGCCGAGCTCGCCGCGGATGCGCGCGCGCGTCTCCTCGTTCGGGCTGAAGCGGTCGAGCGGGATGCCGTTCGGGATCACCTCGATCAGCCGCTCCGGGATCTTCTCCCGCTCGCGCGCCGTCACCGCCGTCTCGTCCGACACGGGGACGAAGCGCGTCAACAAGAGCGCGATCGCACGGCCGAGCGCGATCGACTTCGCGTTGAGCTGCGTCACGTTCGCGCCGTGCGACGTGTGCACGATGCGCTTCACGCCCGCGAGCCGCGCCGCCGGAACGCCGTACAAAAGCGGCCCCGGAGCGTGCGTGTGCACCACGTCGGGGCGGATCGACCGGAGCGCCTTCCACATCGTCGGCCACGCCTTCGGGTCGATGCCGCTCGCGGATTTTCGCGGCGCGTCCACCACCTTCGCGGGCGCGAACTCGGAGCGGAGCGTGCCGCCGGGGCTCATGCTGACCACGTGCACGTCGTGGCCGCGGCGAAGCAGCTCCTTCGTGAGGTGCAGCGCCATCATCTCCTGACCGCCCATGTCGAGCGAGAACAACACCTGTGCGATCCGCATGGCCGCCGCCTCCTGATCACCGCTGCCGTGGCGTGCCCGCGCGCTTCTCCGCGGCCGGCTCCGCCTCCAGAATCCAATCGTCGACCCGCACGCCTTCGAGGTTCCGCGCGGCCATCGCCGCCAAGATCGAGGGCAGCGCCGCCACGCTCGCGGGGGTGCGATCTTCCCGCTCCGCCGCGTCGTGCATCAAGACGATCGCGCCGTCCTCGAGCCCGCGCTTCACGCGCGCCGCCACGTTCTTCGGATCCGCCGCCGCCACGCCGTCGAGCGCGCGCACGCTCCAGCCGATCACCTCCAGGCCCATCTCCTTCACGACGCGCGCGATCGTCGGGTTGGTGTGCCCGATCGGCGGGCGGAACAGGAGCGGCCGATCGCCCGTGATCTCCTGCAGCACGTCGCACGCCTTCTTGAGATCGTCGCGGACGTAGCGCGCGCCCTTCAGCGAGAACAAGCGATCGTGCCCGTAGCTGTGCATCGCCACCGCGTGGCCGCGTCGCAGGATCTCGCGCACGAGATCCGGGTGATTTTCGGCCTTTCGACCGATCACGAAGAACGTCGCCTTCGCCTTCGCCTCGTCGAGGAGATCGAGGATCTGCGGCGTGCTCTTCGGGCTGGGGCCGTCGTCGAACGTCAGCGCGACGCCGCGCGCGCCCTCGGGGCCTCGCGACATCGCGTCCACGAACATGCCGAGGCGAAGGAAGAACACGCCGACGAGGAGGATCGCGACGTACGCGGTGAGCGCGATCGCCGACACGAGGATCGGCAGTGGCCCCATCGCGATCGAGCGCACCACGAGGGCGAGCGCGCCGATCGACGCTGTATAAAGGAGAATTCGACCGGCCGGCACGATCGCCCGAGCGGCTACTTCTTGCCCTTCTTCTTCTCGCTCTCGTCGAGCAGCTCCTCGTCGAGCTCCTCGTCCTCGGCCGCTTCTTCGGCGATGCGCTTCTTCGTCGCGGGGGGCGCGGGCGTCTTCCCCTCGGCCTTTTCGGGCTCCGGCGTGTTGTCCGCGTCGTAGAAGCCGCCGAGCAGACCGGCGATCGCGGCGAGCGACGTCATCCCGAAATAACCGAGCGTCGCGGTCGCTGCGTCCGCGGGAGCCTCCACGTGCACGGCGGTGAGCAGCGCCGGCGGCACCGCGCCCGCGAGCCATTTCCGCGCCGCGAACATCAACCCTGCGCCGAGGATCGCGCCGACGACGGCCTTCATTCCGGCTTCGATCTTCGCGTCCTTTGCCCAGATCGGCTTGCCGGCGATGAGGCCGATCAGCACGCCCGTCACCGCGGCCGCGAGGTACGCGACGACAGCGCCCGGGAACGCCATCCCGATCTTCACGAGACCGAAGCCGACGAGCGCCCCGAGCACGAGCCCCTTCAAAATCCCGACGAGCAGGCGGCCGATCATCGTCGTTCAGCAATGGCACGCCCGCCCGGATCCTTCAACACCCTCGGCGTCGAACTTCACCGGCCCTCCACGCGGCTTCATGAAACGCACCCCCGATTCCCGCCCGAATTCGTGATAACAGGGCGCGCGCCCGGTGCTCTTCAACACCCTCAACTACGCCATCTTCTTCGCGGTCGCGTTCACCGTCTCCTGGACGATCGCGCGCGTTCGGAAGGGATGGGCGCGGATCATCTTCCTCCTGGTGATGTCGTACGGCTTCTACGCAGCCGGCTTCGACAAGAACCTGAACTGGAACTTCCGCTACCTGCCGCTGATCTTCTCGTCGTCCACGGTCGACTACTTCCTCGCCCGCGCGATCGATCGCGCCGAAAATCCGCGGCGTCGCAAGCTGATGCTCGCGATCACGGTCGTGTTGAACCTCGGGTTCCTGGGCTTCTTCAAGTACTGGAACTTCGCGATCGAGAACGTGAACATCGTCCGCGCGTGGACCTCTGGACACCCGATCGCGACGAACGAAGCGCTGAAGGTGCTGCTGCCGCCGGTCGGCATCTCGTTCTTCACGTTCGAGTCGATGAGCTACGTGATCGACGTCTACCGCCACGAGCTCAAGCCGCACAAAAGCTACATCCGCTACCTCCTGTTCGTGTGCTTCTTCCCGCACCTCGTCGCGGGCCCGATCGTGCGTCCGCGCGATCTGCTCCCTCAGTTCGAGGCGCCGCCGATCCTCACGCGCGAAGACGGCGCGGAGGGGCTGTTTTTGATCGCGATCGGCCTGCTGAAGAAGATCGTGATCTCGGATCAGCTCTCGTTACAGCTCGTGGATCGCGTCTTCGACAACCCGCAGAACTACTCCTCGCTGGAGGTCCTGTCGGGTGTGTACGGCTACGCGGTGCAGATCTACTGCGACTTCTCCGGCTACACGGACATCGCGATCGGCTCCGCATTGCTGCTCGGCGTGCGCTTCCCGCTCAACTTCGACTCGCCGTACAAAGCGGCCGATCTGCAGGATTTCTGGCGTCGCTGGCACATCTCGCTGTCGACGTGGCTGCGCGATTATCTGTACATCCCGCTCGGCGGAAACCGCGGCAGCGAGTGGAAGACGTACCGCAACCTGATGCTGACGATGGTGCTCGGCGGCCTGTGGCACGGCGCGAGCTGGAACTTCGTCTTCTGGGGATTCCTCCACGGCATCGGCCTCGCGATCACGCGCTGGTGGCTCCGTCGCGACCGCGTGAAATCGGTCGGTCAGATCCCCGCGAAGGAGTCGGTGACGCTGCGCCACGTGCTCGGCGTGGTGCTCACGTTCCACTACGTCTGCCTCGCATGGATCTTCTTCCGCGCGACCACGTTCGGCAAAGCGACCCTTATTTTGAAGCAGATCGCGAAGGGCACGACGTTCCACCCGAACCTCCCGCCGATCGTGGTGACGCTCCTCGCCGTGGGCCTCATCGTCCACTTCACGCCGGACGACTGGTTCAAGCGCATGAAGACGGGCTTCTCGGATCTCCCGGCGCTCGCGCAGGGCGCAGTGTTGTTCCTCGTCGGAGTGATCCTCCACGAAGCCGCGAGCACCCAAGCGGTCCCCTTCATCTACTTCCAGTTCTGATCCAGCGTCATCGAGGGCGTCTCGTCTTCGGGGGAGTGATACGAGGGGGCGGAGCCCCCTTGTAAATCCCACAAAATGCGGACGTTCGAGGAGGTGCCCCCCACCGCGCTCGCTACGCTCGCGCTGGCCCCCCAAGCGTGGTGCTCGCTGCGCTGCGCTCCCCGCGGGGGGCCTACCCGTCCGCGAGCAATGCAGCCGTCGCAGCGGTGACGTCGGGGAAGCGATCGTCCGGCTTCTTCGCCATCATTCGTTCGATCGCGGCTTGCACGTGCGCGGGCGTCTGCGGGTTCAGCTCGACGAGCTTCGGCGGCGCTTCGCGGATGTGCTTCTGCAACATCTCCAGCGGGTTCTTCGCCTTGAACGGGCGCGTCCCCGCGATCATCTCGAACAGCATCACGCCGAACGCGTACTGATCGGCGCGCGCGTCGACGGGCTGTCCCATCGCCTGCTCCGGCGGCATGTACTCGGGCGTGCCGAACACCGCGCCCTTCCGCGTGAGCGGCGTTCCGGGGCCGCCCATCAGCAGACGCGCCATCCCGAAATCGAGGATCTTGATGTGCGGCTTCCCCTCGCCGAGCCACCGCACCATCACGTTCTCGGGCTTCAAATCCCGATGAACGACGCCGAGCGCGTGCGCCCGCGCGAGGCCGAGCGAGAGCTGCCGCGCGATCTCCAGCACGCCCCAGAGCGGCGGCTGCTTCACGCGCTTCAGCATCGAGCGGAGCGTCTCGCCGTCGACGTGCTCCATCACGAGGCACATGTCCCCCTCGGGCGAACGGCCGTACCCGAGCGGCGCCACGATGTGCTCGTGCGCGAGCGCCTGCATCGCGACCGCCTCCCGCTCGAACCGCGCCAGCACCGTGGGATCGTCCGCGACGTCGCGCTTCAAGAGCTTGAGCGCCACGCGCGTGTTTTGCGCCTGCAGATCCTCCGCGAGGAACACCGCGCCGATCCCACCTTCACCGAGCAGCGAAAGGAGCTTGTAGCGTCCGCCGAGGATCGTCCCGATCCGCTGTGAGGGGGTGGGCTCCGGCTTCTCGTCGGGCGTGGTCGTCATGCGCGCGAGCGTAATCCGGCGGCGTCACGAGGGGAACGGCGCGGCGCGGCGCGCTTCAATCGTCGGCCCAGCGTCCCTTGTCCTTCTTGCTTTTGCCGGGGGGACCGCCGTGCGGATTTCCGCTCGCGGGCGGCGCGTCGCGCGGTCCACCGGACGGTCCGCCCTTCGCTCCGCCCCGGCAGTCGCACACGGAGGGCACACGCACGATCCGCTTGCATTCGCCGTTGTCGAGGCGCTCCAGATCGCGCAGCGCCGGCGCCGTCGCGACCTTCCCCTCTTCGTTCTTCGCGGACTCGAAGGCGTCGCACCTGGGCGCATCCCGGAGCCGCACGCGCGCGCCCTGCTCCGGGTTCAGCAGATCCTGGCGATCGCGCACCAGATCGAGCGCCGCGTCGCGCACCTGCGGATCGTCCTTCACCGCCATCGTCGCGAGCGCGGAGGCCATCGCCGCGGATTTGCCGAGCGCCGTCGTGTCCATCAGGCCCGCGAGCGCGCGCCGTCCAGGCTCCGTGCCGACCTGCGAGGCGAGGCCCTGCGCGAGCTCCTCGTTCTCCGCGAGCTTCGGGTTGTCGGTGAGCGCCGCGCGGATCGTCTGCGCCGATGTGTCGAGCTTGCCGCTCTTCCAATCGCCGACCGCCGCCGAGAGATCCGACGACAGCGAGGGCGCTCCGCCGCACGACCGCGCGAGCAAGATCACGAGCAGCGCGCCGATCAAGAGGCTCCCCGCGCCGACGCCGATCATGGCCCACGGCGGCTTGCGGGAAGGGACCGCCGCTGCGATCCGCGGCATGTGCGCGCTGAGCGGGGGGAGCGATCCCTGCGTCGCCGTGCCCATCGAGAACGTGTCGATCGGGGGGAGCGATCCCTGCGCCGGAACGCCGCTGATCGAAGGGAGCGACGGTTGAGAAGCCGCGTCCCGGATCGACACCGGCGACGTCACGTCGCGCATCGAAGGTAGCGAGCCCGCGATCGCCGCCACGCCGATCGAGGGCAGGGTGCCGGGCGCGTACGCTCCGCTGCCGATCGAGATCGTGCCGCCCGACGGCGTCATCGCGCGCGCCTGAGCGCCGAGGCGCACGGTCGCGTTGCTCGCGGGGCCCGCAGAGACGCCGCTGTTCGGGCCCGATCCGGCGAACGCCGCGGCCATCGCGCTCATCGCGTCGCCCACCGATGCGAACCGCTCGTCCGGCAGCTTCGAGAGCATCTTCGAGACGACCGCGTCCACCTCGGGCGAGAGGCTCGGAACGCGATCGCGCGTGCTCGGCACCGGCGCGCCCACGTGCATCATCATGAGCTGACCGACGTCGTCCGCCTTGAACGGCGCCTTCCCCGTGAGCAGCTCGAACGCGAGCACCCCGAGCGCGTACTGATCGGCGCGCGCGTCGGTGGCCTGCCCCATCACCTGCTCGGGCGCCATGTACTCGGGCGTGCCGAACACCGTGCCGGCCTTCGTGAGGCCCGTCACGCCGCCGCCGAACGTCGCGTTGCGGATCTTCGCGATGCCGAAATCGATCACCTTCACGTGATCCGCGGGCGCCCCGTCCGCCCCCGTCACGCTGCGCACGATCACGTTCTCGGGCTTGAGATCGCGATGAACCACGTCGCTCGCGTGCGCCGTCGCGAGCGCCGCCGCGATCTGCTGCAGCACGCCGAGCGCGCGCGCCGGATCCAGCTTGCCCTGCTCGCGCAGCACCTTCCGGAGCGTGGTGCCCTCCACGTACTCCATCACGAGGTACAGCGTGCCGTCGGGCAGGCGGCCGAAGTCCGTCGCCTCCGCGATGTTCGGGTGCTTCAGGTTCGCGGCGGCGATCGCCTCGCGCTCGAAGCGGGCGATCGCCTCGCGATCGATGCGGCCCGACGTCGCGAGGAGCTTCATCGCGACCGGCTTGCGCAGCGCCTCGTGCACCGCCTGGTACACGACGCCCATCCCGCCTTCGCCGAGCTTGCGGCTGACGCGGTACCGATCGGCGACGAGCGTCCCGATCAGCGGATCGTCCTCGCCCGCCTCGCTCACCCGGTTCGCCTCTCGCGCCTCACGCCACGAACGATCACGGCGTCGTCATAGTACCGAGCCCCGGCCCTCGGGTAGTGTCCGTCGCACGAAATGCGCTCCCCGCGATCGACCGCCGCCCTCTTCGTGATCGCCGCGAGCGCCGCGTTCTCGACCGCCGGCCCCCTCGCTCGGGCGGCACGGCCGGCGGATCCGCTTCTGATCGCGGCCTTCCGCGTGACCGTGGCCGCGATCTTCCTCTCGCTGCTCGACGCGAAGAACCTCGTCCGCGACCTCCGAGGCGTCCCCCGCCGCACGATGGCGTGGATCTTCCTCACCGGGGCGGTGCTCGGCGCGCACTTCGCGCTGTTCCTGTGCGGGCTCGACCGCACGAGCCTGCCCGCGGCGATCTCGCTCGTCTCGCTGGAGCCGCTCGGCGTCGTTCTCTGGGCGTGGATCTTCTTCCGCGAGCGCCCATCGCGCCCCGAACAGATCGGCGTCGCGCTGGCCACGCTCGGCGCCGTCGTCGTCGCGCAGGCCGCGAACCAGGGCGAACACCGGCTCTTCGGCGATCTGCTCGTCGTCGGCGCGGTGATCTTGTTCGGCCTCTACGTGGCCGGCGCTCGCGCCTGGAAGGACGCGCTCCCGCCGCGCACCTACGCCGCGGTGGTGTACGCGTCGGCCGCGATCACGCTGGCGATCGCGCTCCTCGTGCTGCCGACGCCCGAGGGGACGACGCGCACCCCGCCGCTCGGCTCGTGGATCGCGATGCTCGGCGCGGCGGTGATCCCGACGATGATCGGTCACACGGCGGTGCAGACCGCGGCGCGCACGCTCTCTCCGGCGACGGTGTCGCTCGTGTGCCCCGGCGAGACGCTCGGCGGCATCGCGATCGGCCTCGTGGCGCTCCACGCGAGGCCGCAGCCGCTCGAATGGGCCGGCGCCGCGATCATCCTCGCCGGCTCGTTGATCGCGATCCTCGCGATCCGCCCCGTCACGCCGAAGCCGGCTTGAGCCGATCCGAAGATCCTTCGCCTCCCCGCGCGGCGCCGCGCGAGTAGGTCCCCCCACGATGTTCACCGGCCTCGTCGAGACCATCGGCACCCTGCGCCGCCGCAGCGGGAGCCCCGTCGCCCGCGCGCAGATCGAGGCGCGTTTTTCGGGGCCGCTCGTGCTGGGCGAGTCGATCGCGGTGAACGGCGTGTGCCTCACGGTGGACCGCATCCTCGAAGGCGGCTTCGAGGCCGACATGTCCGCGGAGACGCTCGCGAGGACGACGCTCGGCGACCTGACGCTCGGCGCCCGCGTGCACCTCGAGCGCGCGACGCCCGCGAACGGCCGGCTCGGCGGCCACATCGTCGCCGGCCACGTGGATGGCGTCGGCAAGGTCGAAGGCCGCTCCTCGGTCGGCGACGCGATCCGCCTCGCGACGCGCGTCCCCCCGGATCTCAGCCCGTTCGTCGCGAACAAGGGGTCCATCACGATCGACGGCGTGAGCCTCACGATCAACGACGTGCGCGACGATGCGAGCGGATCCCTGGTCGAGGTGATGCTCGTCCCCCACACCCTCGGAGCGACGCTCCTCGGCGACAAGTCGCCCGGCGATCGCGCAAACATTGAGGTCGACGTCCTCGCTCGCTACGTAGCAAGATGGCTCGAATTCGGCGGGAAACGCCCGATCTCCACCGCCTCCGCCCCCACCCCTGAAGATGATGAACGCCTCCTCCAAAAGCTCCGATCGAGCGGATACCTCTGATCCGAAGGCCGCGGTCGCGGCGCACCGCCTCACGATCGACCCCGCCGTCCTCGATCGCGTGAACCGCGCGCTCGACGAGATCCGCGCCGGCAAGATGGTGATCCTCGTCGACGACGAAGACCGCGAGAACGAAGGCGATCTCTGCATGGCGGGCGACCTCGTCACGCCCGAGGCGATCAACTTCATGGCCACGCACGGCCGCGGCCTCGTGTGCCTCGCGCTCGACGAAGAGCAGGTCGCCCGGCTGGAGCTGCCGATGATGGCTCCCCCCGGCCGCAACGGCCCGCCGCTCGGAACCGCCTTCACGGTGAGCATCGAGGCGCGCCACGGCGTGACGACCGGCATCAGCGCCGCCGACCGCGCGCACACGATCCGCGTGGCCTCCGCGTCCGACGCGCGCCCCTCCGACATCGTGATGCCCGGCCACGTGTTCCCGCTCCGCGCGCG
Organism: Polyangiaceae bacterium; assembly: GCA_046351455.1. Taxonomy (GTDB): domain Bacteria; phylum Myxococcota_A; class Polyangia; order Polyangiales; family Polyangiaceae; genus JADJRH01. Next base: position 169,576 of record JAXLYM010000002.1, on the reverse strand, counting down.
CCGCGGCGGCGTGCTCGTGCGCACCGGCCAGACGGAGGGCTCCGTGGACCTCGCGCGGCTCGCGGGCCGCCGCCCCGCCGGCGTCATCTGCGAGATCATGAACGACGATGGCACCATGGCGCGGATGCCGGATCTGGAGCGCTTCGCGAAGAAGCACGGCCTCCTGATCCTCACGATCGCGGACCTGATCCAGTACCGCCTCCAGACCGAGCGCCTCATCCGCCGCGAGGCCGAGCGCACGATCCGCCTCGACGCGACCGGCACGGAGTGGACCGCGCTCGTGTACGAGATCATCGGCGAGCAGCGGCAGTTCTTCGCGCTCACCAAGGGCAACGTGAAGACGGACGAGCCGATCTGCTGCCGCGTGCACTCGGGCTCGCTCCTCGCGGACCTCTTCAGCTCCACGCCGTTCGACGGCGGCTCCAACCTGCGCGAGGCGATCCTCGCGATCGAGAAGGCCGGCGCGGGCGTGGTCCTCTACATCCCACCCAAGGGCGACCTTGCCCGCGAGCTGGAGGCGCTCACGAAGGCCAACGCCGCCGCGAAGGGCGACGACCAGGGCCAGCGCTGGACGCTCCGCGAATTCGGCCTCGGCGCGCAGGTGCTCGCGGACCTCGGCGTGCACAAGCTCCGCCTCCTCACCAACAACCAGCCCAAGATCGCGGGCCTCACCGGCTTCGGTCTCGAGGTCGTCGAGCGCGTCCCCCTCGTCAGCATGAAGGGCGCGGAGTAAAGAGAGCCGCCCATGAGCGAGAAAGCCGCCGTTCGCGTCGTCGAAGGCAACCTGGTCGTGCCCGAGGGCGCGCGGATCGCGATCGTCGCGAGCCGCTTCAACCACTTCATCGTCGACCGCCTCGTGGAGGGCGCGCTCGACGCGATCGCCCGTCACGGCGGCGACAAAGCGGAGGTCACGCTCCTCCGCGTGCCCGGCTCGTGGGAGATCCCGCCGGTCGTGTCCCGCCTCGCGAAAGGCGGAAAGGTCGACGCGATCGTCGCGCTCGGCGCGGTCATCCGCGGCTCCACGCCGCACTTCGACTACGTCGCGGCCGAGGTGACGAAGGGCATGGCGCACGTGCAGCTCGACACGGGCATCCCGGTGACGTTCGGCGTGCTCACGACCGACTCGATCGAGCAGGCGGTGGAGCGCGCGGGCACGAAGGCCGGCAACAAAGGCTGGGACGCCGCGGTGAGCGCGATCGAGATGCTGAGCCTCGCCGGCAGCATGAAGCGCGCGGGGCTCTGATCCATGGGCGCACGTACCAGCGGCCGCGAGGCCGCGCTGCAGATGCTGTTCGCGCTCGAGACGTCGGGCGATCCGATCGAGCGCGTCATCTCCGCCTACTGGCGTGAGACGCCCGGCGATCCCGAGGGCCGCGACTACGCCGACGCCGTCGCGCGCGGCGTCGCCGGGGAGCTCGCGCAGGTCGACGAGGCCGTCCGCAAGGCCAGCACCAACTGGCGCCTGGAGCGGATGGCGCGCGTCGATCGCAATGTGCTCCGCCTCGGCGCGTGGGAGCTGATCCACAGCCACGCGGTGCCGCGCGCCGTCATCCTCGACGAAGCCGTGGAGCTCGCGAAGCGCTTCGGCAGCGAGGAGAGCAGCGCGTTCGTGAACGGCGTCCTCGACCGCATCGCCGGCAACCTCGGCCGCGTCGACAAGGATCGCTGACCACGGCCCGCAACGGATGCAGCGCGGGGGCGTCCATCGTCGTGATCCGCCCCGCGCCCGCGATCTTTACGCCGGTCCCGCGTGGACGCGCGCCGCGGTTTGTTGAACCATCGCCGGCGAGCGCGTGAAGAGGCGGCGTCGAAGCCGCCTCGCAGTTCATCTCATCTTTGCGGCGACCAAGAGGCCCCCGCACTGCGCTCGGAGGGACGCGATGCGAAGGTCCATGTTCCGCTTTCTCCAGGCCGCGCCCGTGGCGCTGCTCGTCGCGCTCTCCGCGTGCAGCGGCGGGGGTGAAGCCGTCCCGCCTCCGACGCAGGCGCCCACGCAGGTCGCGGCGTGCCTCACGTTCTACCTGGAAGAGGTGCTCCCGGGCGACGTGAACCTCGACGCCTACGACATGCAGACGATCGACTCCGTTCGTCGCGCCGTCGTGGCGGAGCTCGTGGCCGCGGGCTTCGCGATCGTCGAGTCGAAGGACAAGCCGTACGACGTCGTCCTCAAGCTCACCGCGACCCCCGCGTCGCGCATCGAGACGAACGCCAAGCTCCGCGGAAAGTTCTCGATCGAGGGCGAAAAAGGGGTGATCGACACCGTCGAGACGGCGGCCCCCGGCGACGCGCAGGGCGCGAACGAGGCGGTCGCGGCCGGGCTCGTGGACGGCCTCTTCCGGTCGAGCACGCTCGGCGGATACATCAAGCAGCTCCGTCGCCCCGGATCGACGGGCCTCGCGCGCACGTCGCTGCGAAACATGGCGCCCGCGTGCGAGGGCTTCGTGGTCCCCGCGACCGCGTCCGCAGCGCCGACCGCGACCGCGGCGCCCACCGCGTCCGCCGCGGCGACGGCCCCCGTGGCGCCGCGCCCGCCGGACCTCCTCGCGGGCACGCCGCAGCCCGAGGCCTACGCGATCGTCTTCGGCGTGGAGCAGTACAAGAACGCCGCAGCCGCGCCCGGCGCCCGCGCCGACGCGGAGGAGATGGTGCGCCTCGTCACGCGCACGTTCGGCGTCCCCGAGGCGCACGTGAAGACGGCCTTCAACGACAAGGCGGACCGCCTCGCGATCGACCTCAACCTCGAGTGGCTGAAGCTCAACGTCCCCCGCGGCGCGCGCGTCTACTTCTACTTCGCGGGCAACGGCTGGGGCGGCAAGGCGCCGGGCGCCCCGTCGATCCTCCCGTACGACGCGGACCCGAAGACGGGCGCGAAGACGGTGCTCGTCGCGTCGCTGCTCCAGTCGCTGAGCGAGACGAAGGCGGGCGACGTGATCCTCATCACGGACACCTCGTACGCGGGCACGGGCGGCCGCTCGATCGCCCCTGGATCCGGCCCGCTCTTCGGCATCAAGGGCACGACCGCGGCGGTCCGCACGGTGATGCTCTCCGCCGTCTCCGGCTCCGAGGGCGCGCGCCTCATGCCCGACGGTGGCGGCGCCTTCACGCACTACCTGATCGAAGCGGTGGGCCACGGCCACGCCGACGAGAACGCCGACGGCCGCGTCTCGCTGGAGGAGGCGCACAAGTGGATCACCGCCCGCGTCGAGCGCGCCGCAAAGCGTGAAAACAAGGCTCAAACGCCTTCGATCGCGCTCGGCCCCGCGGTCCTGCCGAGCGACAAGCTCTACCTGGCGACGGGGCTCGAGACGCCCTGATCGAGGCGTTCCACCTTCGTTCGAGCGAGGAACAACGCGAGGCCCGAAGCTCCCAGCCGGGCCAAGGGATCGTCAGCGGATCGCGTGGGGTGGGGACCCCGACGGCTTCGCCGGCGGGGCGGGGCGGCGCGTGCCGCCCCGAGATGGGAAGAAGAAGCGAGTAAGTCAGCCGCGCTGACTTACTCGTGCGTGCCGAGGGTCACGTTCGTGGCGGTCCAGCGGAAGTTGTCGATGAGCGCGTGCGAGTCGTAGAAGTTGTCCTGCACGTCGAACACCATCAGCTCCAGGATGATGAGCTCGCCGGGCACCACCGGCGCGTCCGTCGTGAGCCACGAGGTGGAGCCGCCCTTGCCGTTCTCCATGCCCGTGCAGTCGAGCTCCTTCGTGCCCTTCGCGCACACGAAGCAGCCGGACGCCTGGCACACGTCGAAGAAGCCGTTGTTCACGGACAGCGCGTTCCCGAGGCCGTCGAACGACACGTTCTTGTCTGCGGGCAGGCCCGGCGCGCTCGACGTCAGCAGCGCGAGGAAGAAGTCGTTGAAGTTCTGGCAGACCCACTCCGGGAACTCCGACGACACGAACTTGAAGTCGTACGAGAAGCCCTTCGCGTTCGTCGGCGCGCGCATCGTGAGCTTCAGGTTGACGCTGTCGTTGCAGGTGTTGCCGGTCGGGCACGTGCCGTTGCAGCCCGACGACGACGGCAGCTTGTTCGCGTGCGCCGCGAGGTAAGCGCTCGGGCACGCGGATCCGGATCCGAGGTCGTTCGTCGGACCGCCCGGGTTCGGCGTGAAGCCCGTCTGCCCGACGTAGCGCATCACGCCCGACGAGATGCCGGCCATCGTCGTGCCCTTGTGCGGCAGGTTGTTGGGCGCCTGCGGAGCCTGGCAGAAATTGATCGCGGGCGGCATCGGCGCGACCCAGCCGAACTGCGTGAGCACCGCCGCCTGCTTGTTGATGATGTTGTTGAGCTGCGCGCCCGACGGCGTGGCCCCGCTGCCGAGCTTGAATTCCGAGGCGACGACGCCCCACTTCTTCTGCGCCTTGGGCGGGTTCAGCGTCGTCGTCTGGCAGAGATCGATCGCCTTGCGCAGATCGTCCGCGCCGACGCTCGTGAGCTTCTCGGCGCTGCTGCAGCTCGGATCCGCGTTGTCCGGCGTGCTCGGATCGCAGTCGTCGTCGACCCCGTTGCCGCCTTGCACGATCACCGGCGGCGTCGCGGGATCGTTGTCGGCGTCGACGAGCGCGTAGGTGATCTCGAACGCGCCCGGGTTCACGTCCTTGTTGCCGTCGTTGCAGTCGCCTTCGCACGTCGTCCAGCCGTCGCCGTCCTGATCGACCGTGTTGTCCACGACGCCGTCGCAGTCGTCGTCGAGGCCGTTCCCGCAGATGTCCGGCTGCGGCAGCACCTGGCCCTGGCAGGCGCCCCAGCCCTGACCGCTGTCCTTGCACATGCGCACGCCCGCCTTGCACGTGCCCACGCCGATGGTGCCCGGCTGGCCGAGATAGCAAGGCTGCTTCTCGTTGTCCTTGATGCAGGCGGGGTTGGCCGGGTCCGTGTAGCAAACGCAGAGCGGGCTGTTCGGCGTGACCTTGCAGATGCAGCTCTGGCCCGGCAGATCCGCGAGGTTCTCGTCGCAGCCCGCGGGCAGATCCGGCGCGCCCGGGTCGCACGCGCAGTCGCCGTCGACGAGCGTGTTCGTCTCGCACCCGTCGGTGGGATCGCCGTTGCAGTCCTTGAAGTTCGCGTCGCACTGCCCCTGCACGCAGCCGCCGTTGGTGCAGACAGCGAGCGCGTGCGGGAACGACTCGCAGGTGTCGTTGCACGCGCCGCAGTTGTTCTCGTCGTTCGAGAGATCGAAGCACTGCTGGCCGCAGCACGACGACCCCGGCGCGCACGCGTGCGTGTCGTTGCAGCCCTGCACGCACGTCGACCCGATGCAGATCGAGCCCGCGGGGCAGCCGTTGTCGTCGAGGCAGCCGACGCACGCGTGCGTCGCGGTGTCGCACACGAGCATCGATCCGGGCTGCGAGCAGTCGACGTCGCCGGTGCAGCCGACCTCGCATTTGCCCGTGTTCCCGTTGCAGAACTGACCCACGCCGCAGTCGACCGCGGGGTCCGCCGTGACGAGGCACGACACGCACTTGTTCACCGCCGGATCGCAGATGGGCCCGTTCGGGTTCCCCATGCAGTCCGCGTTGGTCGTGCACTCGACCATCACCGTCGTGGTGGTCGTCGTGGTGGTGTCGCTGGTCGTCGTCGTGCCGCCGGCTCCGCCCGTACCTCCGGTGGAGGACGTCGAGCTGGTGGTGGAGCCACCCGCGCCGCCGCCGCCGGAGCTGGTGGGCTTTCCTTCGACGCACGCCGTCACGAACGCCGCCGACATCGTGATCGCCGCAAGGACGGGCCACGCTCGCAAGCTCATGGAATCACCTCATGCGCGGCCGCACATGGACCGCCGAGACACGCTTCTTGAAGGGGTTTCGAGACGAGACGATCACTGGTGCGTGAGCAGGACGGCCGGCTCCAGGTTCCAGCGGAACCGGTCGAGCAGCACCAGCGAGTCGACGTTGTGATCGCCCGCGTCCCAGATCGTGAACTGGATCTCGATCGGCGCAGCGGTCGGGATCTTGTTCATCATGTTGTTCGGATCGTTCGGGTTCTGCTTGAGCTGGAGCGGCACGTCGTTCTGCAGCCAGCCGGTCGCGCCGCCGTCCGTGATCGATCCGCTCCATCCGCCCATGCCGTTGCCGACGAGCCCGAGCGTGCCGCCCGAGCACGATCCCGGGGGCGATCCGACGGCCGGGAAGCACACGTCGAAGAACGAGTTGTTCACGCTGACCGGGTTGTTCTGCGCGTCGAACGCGATGTTGCCGTCCGCGGGGATCTCCGGCGCCGGGTTGCCCGTGAGCAGCGCGACGAAGTAGTCGTTGTAGTCTTGGCAGAGGAACTCCGGGTACTCCGCCGAGTAGAAGTCGAAGCGGTACGAGAACGACTTCGCGTTCGTCGGCGGCCGCAGCCGGATGCGCAGCGCGACCGAGTCGTACGCGACGACGCAGTTCGGACCCACGCAGTTCCCGCACGGGCTCGGCACCTGACCGCCGTTCGCCGCGACGTAGTCGGGCGGCGCGGGGCACGAGGTCGCCGCGTTGTAGTTGCCGGTCTGCCCGGCCATCGGCCCGTTCTGCGGGTGGATGTAGCCGGGGTCGCCTTCGCGCCGCGCGGTGCCCGTCGCGATCGCGGCCATCGTCTCGCCGTACTGAGGCATCACGTTCGGCCCGAAGCTCGGCAGCACGCCCATCTGGATGTTCTTCGGAGCGACCGCGTCGGTGCCGTCCGCGAGCGTGATCTTCGACGAGATGACGCCCCACGTCTTCTGCGGGAGCGCGGGCGCCTCCTGCGTGAACTGGCAGAGGTCCATCGCCTTCACGAGCTTCGTCGACGAGATCACGGCCTGCGCCGCGATGTCCGCGTCCGCGGCCATCTTCGTGCTGCACGTCGGGTACGGATCCGAATCGAGCGTGGCCGGGTTGCAGTCGTTGTCGACGCCGTCGCCCGGATATTCGAGCGCGCCCGGGTTCACGAGCTCCGGCTTCTGCGAGCAGCCCGCGGCCGCGGAGTCGCAGCAGTCACCGTCGGAGACCTTCCATCCGTCGCCGTCTTCATCTTCGACCGGCGTCGTCGTGGTGGTCATCGTGACGCCGCCCGATCCGCCGCCGCCCGTCATCGTGTTGCCGCCGGTTCCGCCTGTGTCTCCGCCGGTCCTGCCGCTCGACGTGGTGCCGCCGCTCGACGTGGTGCCGCCGGTGTTCGCCGCCGCCCGTCGTCGTGTTGCCGCCGGTTCCGCCGGAGGGCGTGGTCGTGGTGGTGGTGCCGCCGGTGCTCGTGTTGCCGCCGGTGCTACCGCCGGTGCCGCCGGAAGAGCCGGATCCGCCTCCACCACAAGCGACCAACGTCGCGCCGAGAGCAGCGAGCACAAAACCCGTCGAGAGGAGCGAGCGCGTCATGAAAGGACCTCCAAGAACCGGTTCCGCGACTGCACGCGACGACGGAGCGACGGCGACAAACCGGCCCGACCAACCCGGCGTGAGCTCACGAGGACAGATAAAGACCGAAGGACAAAAAGGGACAGAACGAGCCGAATATCTCAGATCAGACGCACAAGCTCAACCCGACCTTTTCATTCTCGTGCGCCGCCCGTGACGGGGAGCGCCCGCACCGAAGCTTCGTGCTGAACGGCGTCAGTCGAGAGCGAGCCATCGCATCTTCCGCGTCGCGCGTCTCAAAAATTTTTTTCTGGGGGCGCGCCAAACCTCACCTTCACATCTGTCGCGTCCCCGGCCCGCGTCTCAGGTAACCCCGCTGCCCAGAGCCTCCGCGTGCCCATCGAATCCCGCGTTCTTCCGCAGAAAATCACCAGCGGCGTGCGATCGTGCCCGAGCGTTCGTCCTCGCGATCTAGGAAAAAAAGATCGCGTCCGTGCGATCGACGCTTGCGTGTTCGATTCGTTGTTGCTAGAAGCCGCGCTCCCTTGGTTCTGGAGCGACTCGTCGCGCCAGGGCCACGCCCCCCGGGATGAAACTCGGGGAGCGCGCCCGGTCGAGCTCGTTCGACCGGACGGGACCGTAACGGCGCTCCGCTCATCGTTCGCTCGACCGGCCACCGCGGGCCACCCCCCGGTGCAAGGCGGTCGAGGTCCTCGCTGGAAACAGCGTCGGGCGAATCAGTCGAAGCGCACGACGGCGGGCACGGACGCAGGGTCCAGCCCCGACTAACCGGATTCAGAGGCGCCGGCTGACTGCCAAGCGCTCCTCAAAGGCGCCCAGCGCCGAGGAATGAGGTTTCGGATGCTCGCACAAGCCAGCGCGCGGTTCGCAAAAATCGCCCCGCGGAAAGCGCGCATGATCGCCAATCTGGTTCGAGGCCGCGACGCGGCGGAAGCCATCCAGCTCCTCACCTTCACGCTGAAGGGCGGCGCGCCAGTGCTGTGCAAGGTGATCGAGAGCGCGGTCGCCAACGCCAAGGAGTCCGGGGCCGACGTCGACAGCCTCTTCATCAGCAAGGCGACGGTCGACAAGGGACCGAACAAGTTCTTCCGCCGGTGGCGTCCCCGCGCGATGGGACGCGCCACGCGGGTCACCAAGGGCGTCTCGCACATCGTGATCGAGCTCGACGAGCGCAAGGCCAAGTAGAGGAACGGCTCTCATGGGACAAAAGACCCACCCGTATGGTTTCCGCCTCGGCGTCATCAAGACGTGGAGCAGCAAGTGGTACGAGAACGGCAACTCGTACACGAAGTGGCTGCACGAGGACATTCGCATCAAGCGAGCCATCAAGCAGTACCTCTACAACGCGAACATCGCCGGCGTTGAGATCGAGCGCGCCGCGAACCGCGCCAAGGTGATCGTCTTCACGGCGCGCCCCGGCATGGTGATCGGCAAGGGCGGCAAGGGCATCGAGACGCTGAAGAGCGGCAACCTCGACTCCGCGGGCAAGGGCGAGACCCTGTTCCCCGGCGTCGCGTCGTTCACCGGCAACGAGGTGTTCATCGACGTCCAGGAGGTCCGCAAGGCCGAGACGAACGCCCAGCTCGTCGCCGAGAACATCGCGACCCAGCTGGAGCGCCGCATCGCCTTCCGCCGCGCGATGAAGAAGGCCGTGTCGACGGCGATGAAGTTCGGCGCGAAGGGCATCCGCGTTCGCTGCGCTGGCCGCCTCGGCGGCAGCGAGATGAGCCGCGTGGAGACGTATCGCGAGGGTCGCGTGCCGCTTCACACGCTGCGCGCAGATATCGAGTTCGGCCTCGCCGAGGCGCGCACCAAGGTGGGCATCATCGGCGTCAAGGTCTGGATGTTCAAGGGCGAGGTCCTCCAGCGCAAAGCGCGCCGGATCCAGTAACAGCCCAGGAGTGAGAGATGCTCTCCCCCAAGCGCACCAAGTTTCGCAAGATGCAGAAGGGCAACAACCGCGGCGTCGCGTACGTCGGGTCGGATGTTTCCTTCGGCGATTTCGCTCTGCAAGCGGTCGAGCCCGCCCGGGTGACCTCTCGGCAGATCGAGGCGGCCCGTATGGCGATCCAGCGGCACGTGAAGCGCGCCGGCAAGCTCTGGATCCGCATCTTCCCGGACCGCCCGGTCACCAAGAAGCCCCTCGAGGTCCGCATGGGTGGCGGAAAAGGCGCCCCCGAAGAGTGGGCCGCGGCGGTGAAGCCCGGCAAGGTCATGTACGAGATCGCGGGCGTGACGGAGGAGGTTGCGCGTGAAGCCTTCCGCCTCGCGTCGCACAAGCTCCCGATGGAGTGCAAGTTCCTCGCGCGTGGGCTGACGTGAAGTTTGACGGACGTGGTGAAGGCCCCGTCCGCTGAGGATGACGATGAAGGCGAAAGAACTCCGAGAGCGAACCGATGAGCACCTGCGCGAGCTCGAGAAGAGCCTCGCGAAGGAAGTGTTCGACGGCCGCTTCAAGAACTTCACGAACCGGCTCAACGACACGGCGCAGATCCGCCGTAACCGCCGCGACCTGGCGCGCGTGAAGACGATCCTCACGCAGCGCGCGGCCGCAGCCGCCGCGACCCCCGCCGCGGAAGAAGGAAAGGCCTAGTCCATGTCCGCGCCGAAGAAGCCCAGCAAGAAAGGTGACGCCCCCGCGAAGGGCGGCGCCGCCAAGCCCGCCCCGAAGGCGGCTGGCAAAGACGGCGGCAAGCCCGCCGCGAAGGTGGAGGCCGCTCCGAAGGCTGCTCCCGTCGTCGAGGCCGCTCCGGCCCCGGCCCCGGTGGCCGCTGCTCCGGCGGCTGCCCCTGCGATCGCCGTCGGCGAGCCGAACCCCTCGGCCCCGGGCGCTCACAAGGCGTTCCGTCGCAAGCTCGTCGGTCGCGTGACCAGCGCGAAGATGGCGAAGACGGTCGTTGTCGAGGTCGTCCGCTCGACGCTCGACCCGATGTACAAGAAGTACGTCCGCAGCCGCGAGCGCTACAAGGCTCACGACGAGACGAACCAGTACAAGGCCGGTGATCGCGTGGAGATCCAGGAGCATCGCCCGATCTCGCGTGAGAAGCGCTGGATCGTGACGCGCCTCATCGCGCGCCCGGTGGAGGAGTAGCCGTGATTCAGGTAACGACCCACCTCGAGGTGGCCGACAACTCCGGCGCTCGCGTCGTGAAGTGCATCAAGGTGCTCGGCGGCTCGCGCCGCAAGTACGCCGCTCTGGGCGACGTCATCGTCGTCTCGATCAAAGAGGCGCTCCCGGGCACCAAGGTGAAGAAGGGCGACACCGCTCGCGCGGTCGTGGTCCGCACCTCGCGCGAGTACCAGCGCTCCGATGGGAGCTACATCAAGTTCGACACGAACAGCGCTGTGCTGATCAACAAGGAGAAGGAGCCGATCGGGACCCGTATCTTCGGGCCGGTCGCTCGCGAGCTCCGCGCGAAGAAGTTCATGAAGATCATCTCGCTCGCGCCGGAGGTGCTCTGATGGAACGCCTCAAGGTGGGTGACCTCGTGCAGGTCATCAGCGGCAAAGAGAAGGGCAAGCAGGGCAAGATCACCCGCATCCTCAAGGACGAGGGTCGCGTGGTGGTCGAGGGCGTGCGCGTGCAGACGCGTCACCAGAAGCCCACGCAGCGCAGCCAGGGCGGCAAGGTCACGAAGGAGGCCGCGATCGACGCATCGAATGTGATGCCGGTCGACCCCCAGACCGGGAAGCCCACGCGCGTGAAGATCAAGGTCGAAGACGGCAAGAAGGTCCGTGTCGCGAAGAGCGGTACGGCTTTGGGCACGCAGGGCTGAGCCATGGCGGACAAGAAAGAAGACAAGGCCGCAAAGGACAAAGAGAAGAAGGGCGGCGCCAAAGAGGCGCCGAAGGGCCCTCCTTCTCCGGCCACGGCTGCCGCCGGCAAGGGCGACAAGGCTGGTAAGGGCAAGGAAGGCAAGAAGGGCGGCAAGGGCTCCGACAAGATCGAGAGCGCTGCTGCTGCTGCGGGTCCCGCGATCGAGCTCGCGGCCGACTACAAGCCGCGCCTCCGCGTCCACTACGACAGCAAGGTCGTCCCCGCCCTCAAGAAGCGGTTCGACTACAAGAACCCGATGATGGTCCCCCGCCTCCAGAAGGTGGTGGTCAACATGGGCCTCGGCGCTGCGGTGCAGAACCCGAAGATCATCGACTCCGCGGTCGACGATCTCCGCTCGATCACGGGTCAGAAGCCCGTCATCACGCGCGCCCGCAAGTCGATCGCGACGTTCAAGCTCCGCGAGAACCTCCCCATCGGCGCGATGGTCACGCTGCGCGCCGAGCGCATGTGGGAGTTCGTGGATCGCTTGATCGCCCTCAGCCTCCCGCGCGTCCGCGATTTCAAGGGCGTGCCGAACAAGGGGTTCGACGGGAAGGGCAACTTCACGATGGGCCTGCGCGAGCAGATCATCTTCCCCGAGATCGACTACGACAAGGTCGACGCGATCAAGGGCATGAACATCTCGTTCGTCACGACGGCTCGCACGGACGAAGAGGGACGCGCCCTGCTCACCGAGCTGGGCATCCCCTTCAGGCACTGAGGCACCGAGGAAGCGACCATGGCCCGCGCAAAGGAATTCGCCAAACTCAACCGCCCGCAGAAATTCTCGGTGCGGCATCGCAACCGCTGCAAGGTCTGCGGACGCTCGCGCGCGTACTATCGCGACTTCGAGCTCTGCAGGATTTGCCTTCGACTGTTTGCTCTCCGCGGCGAGCTGCCGGGAGTGATCAAGGCCAGTTGGTGAGCCCATGATGACCGATCCGATCGCCGACCTGCTCACCCGGATCCGCAACGCGGCACTCGCGCGGCACGACCGCACCGAGATCCCCGCGAGCCGGCTCAAGGTGAACGTTGCGAAGATCCTCAAGGACGAGGGCTACATTGCCGACGTCCGCGAGAGCGACGACACCGAGGGTAAGAAGACCCTGACCATCGTGCTCAAGTACGGGCGCGACCGCGCGAGCGCCATCGACGGCGTCCGCCGCGTGTCTCGTCCCGGCCGTCGCGTGTACGTGCGCCACGATCGCATTCCGAGCCCGTTCTCCGGCCTCGGCATCTCGATCCTGAGCACGTCCCGCGGCGTCATGAGCGACCGCGACGCCCGCCGCCTCAAGCTCGGCGGCGAGCTGCTCTGTGAGGTGTGGTGATGGAAGCCGCGACCACGAACGCTTCGGCGCCGAAGACCTCCCGCGTCGGCAAGCGCCCGGTGGACGTCCCCAAGGGCGTCACCATCTCGGTCAACGCGCGCAAGGTCCAGATCAAGGGGCCGAAGGGTGAGCTCGTCCGCGCGCTCGCCCCGAGCACCGACATCAAGATCGACGGCGCGAAGATCCACGTCTCCTCGGACGCGCCGGGCCGTGACGGCTCGCGCCTCCAGGGCCTGATGCGCGCGCTCCTCGCCGGCATGGTGAAGGGCGTCGCTGAGGGTTACGAGCGCGTGCTGGAGCTGAAGGGCACTGGTTACCGCGTCGAGGCGAAGGGCACGACCCTCAACTTCGCGCTCGGTTACTCGCACCCGATCAACTACCCGCTGCCCAAGGGCATCAGCGCGACGATCCCGGCCGACTCGAAGGGCACGATCCTCGTGCTCAACGGCGCCGACAAGGAGCTCATCGGTCAGACGGCCGCGAAGATCCGCGGCTTCCGTCCGCCGGAGCCCTACGGCGGGAAGGGCGTGCGCTACCGCGGTGAGCGTGTCCGCGAAAAGGCGGGCAAGGCCGGTAAGGGCGGCAAGAAGTAGAGGCAGCGATGGGCATGAAGATCGTCGGCCGGGAGCGCCGCAAGCTCCGCATCCGCAAGAACGTGAACGGCACGCCCGAGCGCCCGCGCCTCAGCGTGTTCCGCTCCGCGCGCCACATCTACGCGCAGGTCATCGACGACACGACCGGCAAGACCCTCGCGGCCGCCTCGACCCTCTCGAAGGATCTCGACGGCAAGCTGACCGAGGACAACAAGGTCGAAGCTGCGAAGAAGGTCGGCAAGCTCATCGCCCAGGTCTGCAAGGACAAGGGCATCACCAAGATCGTCTTCGATCGCAACGGCTACCTTTACCACGGGCGCGTGAGCGCCCTGGCCCAGGCGGCGCGCGACGCGGGACTCGAGTTCTAGGGCCGAAGAGGGCGTCATGGCGTTCGATCAGATCGACGAAGAGAAACTCAAAGAGCGCGTTATCCACATCAACCGCGTCGCGAAGGTCGTCAAAGGCGGCCGTCGCTTCAGCTTCTCGGCGCTCGTCGTCGTGGGCGACGAGGCTGGGCACGTGGGCGTCGGCCTCGGCAAGGCGAACGAGGTGCCGGAGGCGATCCGCAAGGGCCACGATCAGGCGCGGAAGAACATCTTCTACGTCCCGCTCGACGGCGTGACCATCCCGCACGAGTCCTTCGGGCACATCGGCGCGGGCAAGGTCCTCCTGAAGCCGGCTTCTCCTGGAACGGGCGTCATCGCCGGCGGCGCCGTCCGCGCCGTCGTCGAGTCGGCCGGCATCCACGACGTCCTGTCGAAGTCGCTCGGCACCAGCAACGCGCACAACGTCGTTCACGCGACCGTCGCGGCGCTCAAGAACCTGAAGAACCCGGACAGCATCGCGAACAAGCGCGGCATGTCCTCGGATCAGGTCGGCTGGCAGCGCAAGGGCGGCGACGCGACGAAGACCCGCAAGCGCGCCAGCATGGCGCCGATTGCCAAGCCCGCCGCCAGCGAGAAGCCGTCGGCGCCGCAGGGTGAAGGAGCCCAGTCGTGAAACCCAGTCTCCTCGTCCGCCAGACCGGCAGCGTGATCGGTCAGACCGTGTATCAGCGGAAGGTCATCAAGGGCCTCGGCCTCCGCGGCCCCGGCTCGCACGTGATCGTCGCGAACACGCCGTCTTTCCGCGGCATGGTCAAGAAGGTCCTCCACCTCGTCTCGGTTCAAGAGACCGACGACGCCGCCCAGAAGGCGTGAGGTAGTTGGTCATGGATATCCTCTCCAAGCTCCAGGCGCCCGAAGGCGCGGTCAAGGAACGGACCCGCGTCGGTCGCGGCGTCGGCTCCGGCCTCGGGAAGACCGCGGGCCGCGGTCAAAAGGGCCAGAAGGCGCGCTCGAAGGGCAACATCAACAAGCTGCACTTCCAGGGCGGTCAGACGCCGCTGCAGCGCCGCCTGCCGAAGCGCGGGTTCCGCAACCCGCTCGCGCCCGTCGTCGCCAACGTCAACGTCGGTGATCTCGAGCGCTTCGCGGCGGGTGCCCAGGTGAACGCGGACTCGCTCCGCGAGCACCGCCTGGTCCGCGGCCGCTTCGACATCCTCAAGATCCTCGGCACGGGCGAGCTCACCAAGGCCGTCACCGTGACCGCGCACCGCTTCTCCAAGGCGGCGTCCGAGAAGATCGAGAAAGCTGGCGGCAAGGCCGTCACGCTTGCGGCCCCCGCGCCGCGTGCCAAACCTGCGCCCACCAAAACGCCCAAGGCTCAAAAGAAGAGCTGAGGGTCACTAGTAAGGGCAACTCCCGATGGCGAGCCTCGCGGGCATCACGAACTTCCACAAGGTCCCGGAGCTGAGGAACCGTGTTTTCTACACGCTCTTCATGCTCGCGGTCTATCGCGTCGGCTGCTTCGTCACGACGCCGGGCGTGGACCGCAACGTGATGCGGAAGCTCGTGTCGACCCAGGGCGGCGTCGTCGGGATGTTCAACTTGTTCTCGGGCGGCGCGCTCGAGCACATGTCGCTCTTCGCCCTCGGCATCATGCCGTACATCTCGGCCTCCATCATCCTTCAGCTCATGGGCATGGTGTACAAGCCCATCGACGAGCTGCGGAAGGAGGGCGAGCAGGGTCGCAGGAAGATCGATCAGTACACGCGCTACGGCACCGTCGCGCTGTCGCTCTTCCAGGCCTACGGCATCGCGTCCACGCTCCAGTCGCAGGCGCAGAACGAGGCCTACGCCGGCCTCGTCACGCACCCCGGGATCACGTTCATCCTGATGAGCATGGTCACGCTGACGACCGGCACCGCCTTCCTCATGTGGGTCGGCGAGCAGATCACGGAGCGCGGCGTCTCGAACGGCATCTCGCTGCTCATCTTCGCGAGCATCGTCACGCGCATCCCCGCCTCGATCGGCGGCTACCTCGCGGCGAAGAAGGGGGAGATCCAGCCCCTGACGATCGGCGTGATCATCGGCC
This sequence comes from Polyangiaceae bacterium, assembly GCA_046351455.1. Taxonomy (GTDB): domain Bacteria; phylum Myxococcota_A; class Polyangia; order Polyangiales; family Polyangiaceae; genus JADJRH01. The sequence goes on along the minus strand of JAXLYM010000002.1, from coordinate 154,104 downwards.
TGCTGGTCCTCGCGATCGCGACCATCGCGTTCTTCGAGAACGGCCGCCGCCAGATCCCGATCGTGTACTCGCGCCGCCAGGTCGGCCGCCGCGTGTACGGCGGTCAGACGGCGCACCTGCCGCTGAAGGTGAACACCTCCGGCACCATCCCGCCGATCTTCGCGTCCTCGCTGCTGATGTTCCCCGCGACGCTCGCGAACATGAACATCCCCGGCGCGGAGTATCTGCAGGGCGTGATCAACCGCGGCGACTGGGTGTTCAACACCTTCTACGCGCTGCTGATCGTCTTCTTCTGTTACTTCTACACGAACGTCACCTTCAATCCGGTCGACGTCGCCGAGAACCTGAAGAAGCAGCAGGCGAACATCCCCGGCATCCGTCCCGGCAAGCAGACGGCGGACTACATTCATCGGGTCATCCAGCGGATCACGTTCGGCGGCGCCGTCTACGTCGTCGCGGTGTGCGTGCTCCCCTCGCTCATGTCGAACGTCTTCGGCTTCGACATGCGGTTCGGCGGCACCTCTCTGATGATCGTCGTGGGCGTGGCCCTCGACACGGTCAATCAGATCGAGGCCCACCTCATCACTCGCAGCTACGAGGGCCTCTCGGGCCCCGGCGTCGGCCGCATCCGCGCGCGTCGCCTCACGGAAGGATGAGAGGGCAGGGGACCATGATCATCATCTTGCTCGGCGCACCAGGCTCAGGGAAAGGCACGCAGGCTCAGGGCCTGTGCAAGCGCTTCTCGATCCCGCAGATCTCCACCGGCGACATGCTCCGCGCCGGGAAGAAGGCCCGCACGCTCGATCCCGCGGTCCTCGCGATCATGGACTCGGGCGGCCTCGTGCCGGACCAGGTCGTGATCGATCTGATCGACCGTCGCATCGACGAGGCGGACGCCCAGAGCGGCTTCCTGCTGGACGGCTTCCCGCGCACGGTCCCCCAGGCGGAGGCGCTCGCGAACCTCCTCGCGCGCCGAAACCGCAAGATCGACCGAGTGATCCAGCTCGACGTCCCCCGGTCGATGATCGAGGAACGCACGATCTACAGGCGAACCGACAAACGGTCTGGACAGATTTACCACCTTCTTTATAATCCGCCCCCCCCGGATACCCCGGCGTCCGAGCTGGAGCATCGGGCGGATGACCAGCCGGAGGCCGTCAAGAAGCGTCTCGACGCGTACGACACGCTCACCGCGGCCCTCCTCCCCTTCTACGAAACCACGGGGCTTCTCCAGCGCGTCGACGGCGTCGGCAAACCGGAAGAAGTCACCACGAGGGTCTTCGCGGCCCTCGAAGCGCAGAGCGCCCGATAGCAAATGGCGAGATCGAAGTCCCACGCCGCCAAGGCTCCCAAGGAGCCCAAAGGCGACAAGCTCGAGTTCGACGGCGTAGTTCAAGAAGCGCTGCCGAACGCCATGTTCCGCGTGAAGGCGGACAACGGGCTCGGTGTGCTCGCGACCATCAGCGGTCGCATGCGTCAGTACTACATCAAGATCCTGCCGGGCGACCGCGTGACGGTCGAGGTGTCCCCCTACGATCCGTCGAGGGGCCGAATCACCTACCGGCACAAGTAGAGTTGTCCCACCGCCCCCGACCGAGCGTCGCGGGTCGTCGATGGAGTTTGAGCGATGAAGGTCCGTCCGAGCGTCAAGAAGATTTGCGACAAGTGCAAGGTCGTCCTGCGCCGGGGCGTCGTGCGGGTCATCTGCGCGAACCCCCGCCACAAGCAGCGCCAAGGGAACTAAGGAACTTGAGTCGGCCGGGGCCAGACCTCGCCCGAGAGAGATAGTCGGACAGGGCCAGGCCCCTCCGCTGGAGTAACGATCGATGGCTCGTATTGCTGGTGTCGACCTCCCCCGCCGAAAGCACCTCGCGTTCGCGCTGCCGTACCTTTATGGCATCGGCCGCACGCTCGCGAAGCAGATCTGCAAGAAGGCGAACATCCCCGAGAACAAGCGGGTGGAAGAGCTCTCGGACGCGGAGATCAAGGTCATCCGCGACATCCTCGACGCCGACTACAAGGTCGAGGGCGATCTGCGCCGCGAGGTGCAGCTCAACATCAAGCGTCTGATGGACCTCGGGTGCTACCGCGGGCTCCGGCACCGCAAGGGCCTGCCCGTCCACGGCCAGCGGACGCACACCAACTCGCGCACCCGGAAGGGCCCGCGCAAGGGCATGCTGCAGCGGCGTCCGGCCCCCGCAGCGAAGTGATTCAGTCGGTCTCTCCGGCAGCGGCGTAAAGGCGAAACGGTAAAGTCATGGCTCAGGCGAAGACCAGCAAGGTCAAGCAGAAGAAGAAGGTCAAGAAGAACGTCGCGGCTGGGATCGCGCACATTCAGTCGACCTTCAACAACACCATCGTCACCATCACCGACGTGAACGGGAATGCCGTCGCGTGGTCGAGCGCCGGCGCCCGCGGCTTCAAGGGCTCGCGCAAGTCGACGCCCTTCGCCGCGCAGCTCGCCGCCGAAGAGGCCGCCCGTCGCGCGCAGGAGCACGGGATGCGCTCCGTCGCCGTGTTCGTGAAAGGCCCCGGCGCCGGTCGTGAGAGCGCCCTCCGCGCCCTCCAGACTGCCGGTTTCAAGGTCACGCTCATCCGCGACGTGACGCCCATCCCCCACAACGGGTGCCGCCCGCCGAAGCGCCGCCGCGTGTAATTGCACAACTCCCTGGTTGGGTGTCGGCACCGAGAAGGGCGGAGCTGGAGAGTTCCGGTTCCGCCCTATCCCTGTTCCCAACCGGGGTCGCGGGTAGTAGAAGCGTCCGTGCTCGATTCGAAGGTTTGAGGAAGTCCCAATGGCTCGTTACATCGGTCCCGTTTGCAAGCTCTGCCGCCGCGAGGGCACGAAGCTCTACCTCAAGGGCGAGCGCTGCTACTCCGAGAAGTGCGCTCAGACTCGCCGTCCGTATCCCCCGGGCCAGCACGGCCAGGGCCGCATCAAGCTGAGCGAGTACGCGGTTCGCCTCCGCGAGAAGCAAAAGGTTCGTCGTATCTACGGCGTCCTCGAGCGCCAGTTCCGCGGCTACTTCCAGGAGGCGTCGCGCCGCAAGGGCCGCACCGGTGAAGAGATGCTCGCGCTCCTCGAGCGCCGTCTCGACAGCGTGGTGCTCCGCCTCGGCTTCGCGGCGTCGCGCTCGGAAGCGCGCCAGCTCGTCATGCACGGGCACGTGAAGATCAACGGCAAGCGCCTCGACATCCCGAGCTACGTCGTCCGCCAGAACGACAAGATCGAGCTCACGGAGAACGCGCGCAAGTTCAAGTTCGTCCTGGCCGCGATCGCCGGCGCCGACAAGCGCCCGGTGGCCTCGTGGCTCGAGATCGACCGCCCGAACTTCACGGGCACGGTCAAGGGCGCCCCGGTCCGCGAGGACCTGAACGAGCCCGAGATTCGCGAGCAGCTCATCGTCGAGTACTACTCGCGCTGAGCCGAGACTCCCTGTTTTCACCGGCCCTCCATCGCAATCCAGCGTTGGGGGGCGGTTCTGTCTGAGGATGTAAACCTTTCAAAGCGGGCAGGAAGCGGCGAGTCAGGTCGAGTGCGGCCTGGAGCGTGGGACTTCCGCGCAGGACGAGTCAGCCATGGAATTCGACGGAATGTCCAATACGGGGGCCGGCAATCTCTCGATGATCGCGCGCAACTGGCGCGATCTCATCCGGCCCAAGGGGATCGCGGTCGACACCGAGTCCTCGAACCAGTTCTACGCCAAATTCACCTGCGAGCCTCTGGAGCGCGGGTTCGGCATCACCATCGGCAACTCGCTCCGGCGCGTGCTGCTCTCGTCGCTCCAGGGCGCCGCGATCACGGCCGTCCGCATCGAGGGCGCGCTGCACGAGTTCACGACCGTGCCCGACGTCGTCGAGGACGTGAGCGACATCATCCTCAACCTCAAAGAGGTGGTGTTCAAGGCCGAGACCGCCCGCACCTACACCGCGCGCGTCGACAAAGAGGGCCCCGGCCCCGTGTACGCCCGCGACATCCAGGTGAGCGAAGGGCTCCAGGTCCTCAACGGCGATCACCTCATCGCGGTCCTCGACAAGAAGGGCCCGCTCTCGATGGAGCTCACGGTGAACGTGGGCCGCGGCTACGTGCCGGCCGAGCGCAACAAGACGCCGACGATGGCGATCGGCACCATCCCGATCGACGCGCTGTTCTCGCCGATCCGCAAGGTGAACTACACCGTGCAGAACGCGCGCGTCGGCCAGGTGACCGACTACGACAAGCTCACGCTCGAGGTCTGGACGAACGGCTCGGTCGCGCCCTCGGACGCGGTGGCCTTCGCCGCCAAGATCCTGAAGGAGCAGCTCTCCATCTGGATCAACTTCGAGGAGACCGAGGAGACGAGCTACCAGCCCGTCGTCGGTGAGGACGAGCCGCTCAACGAGAACCTGTTCCGCTCGGTCGAGGAGCTCGAGCTCAGCGTCCGTTCGGCGAACTGCCTCCAGAACGCGAACATCACGCTCATCGGCGAGCTCGTTCAGCGCACGGAGCAGGACATGCTCAAGACGAAGAACTTCGGCCGAAAGAGCCTCAAGGAGATCAAGGAGATCCTTGCGAACATGGGGCTCAGCCTCGGCATGAAGATCAACAATTGGCCGCAGCTCCTCGAGCGCTGGAAGGCGCAGCAGGCGCAGGCGTAGCGCTTTTTCTCGCAGCACGGATAAGAGGAGTCACAGATCATGCGTCACAAGAAAGCAGGCAGGCAGTTCGGGCGAGACACGTCGAGCCGGCGTGCCATGCTCAGGAACCTGGCCGCGAACCTGATCACGCACGAGCGGATCGAGACGACCGACGCGAAGGCCAAAGAGCTCCGTCGCGTCGCGGAGCGCCTGATTTCGAAGGCGAAGCGCCTCGGCAAGATCGCGTACACCCCTCAGGCCGAGCTCTCGCCCGGCGACAAGGCGAAGCGGCTCCACGCCGAGCGCCTCGTGTCCGCGTACGTGCCCCGCTTCGGCGTCGGCGCGTCGGGCGACAAGATCGACATCGTCGAGAAGGTGATGGTCAATCTGACCAAGCGCTTCGAGACGCGCACCGGCGGCTACACCCGCATCATCAAGCTCGGGCCGCGCCGCGGTGACGGCGCCCCGCTCGCGATGATCGAGCTCGTCGACGCGCCGGCCGTGACCGACAAGGTCCGCGTGGCCGCCCCCGTCGCCGCCGAGACCGAGGTTGCCGAGGCCCCCGCGGCTGAGGCGGCGCCCGCGACCGAGACGAAGAGCGAAGAGAAGTCCGAGTAATCGGCGCTCGATCCTCTCCTGATCACGCAAACGAAAGGCCCTCTGGAGTCACGCGCTCCAGGGGGCTTTTTATTTTGGCTCCCCGGTGATCGACTGGCATCCACTGACACCACGGTTGGCCGCCACACCCCCACAAAGCAAAACGGGACCACCATGATGGCAGTCCCGTCTCACTGCACGTATTCAGCGCCCTCGCGAGGCGCCGAGTCGCGGAGATCAGCCGGCCTTGGAGCCGCCGACCATGCCGAGGCGCTTGTTGATCACGTCCCAGTTGAGGCCCGAGAGGACCGCCTCCACGTACTTCGCCTTGCCGGCCTGATAATCGAAGAAGTACGCGTGCTCCCACGCGTCGACCGCGATCATCGTGTGCACGTTGGCGAAGAGGCCGACGTGGTGCTCGCTCTGGATGAGGTTGTTGTGGAGCTTGCCGTCTTCGTAGTCGAAGATGACCTGCAGCCAGCCGTGAGCGCTCATCAGGCAGGCCTTGGCGTCCGCGATCCACGCGTCCACGCTGCCGAAGCTCGACGTGATCAGCTTCTTCGCGTGCTCGTCGGGCGCGGTGGAGCCGTTGCCGATGTTCTCGAAGTACATCTCGTGGAGGACCGTGCCGTTGAAGGCGACGGGCTCACGGCGGCGGAGCTCGCTGTAGTCGTTGAACGAGTAGTTGGGGGCGCTGCGGTCCGCGGTGCCGAGCTTCTCGCGGATCTCGTTCAGCTTCTTCACGTAGCCCTGGTAGAGCGTGAAGTGCGCCTTGAGCTGCGTGTCGCTCAGGCCCTTCGCATTGCCGCCGAGCAGATGGTCGTAGTTCTTCGGTTCACGAGCCATGAGTCACCTTCCTTGAGGAGCCGGCTCTTACCGCGGCTCGTCGGCGCCGGCAACCGTCGCACGTGCACCCTTCGCGTGGGCGCTGCAAACGCTGCGTCGCGCAGGTCGTCGCCCCTCCGAAACGCCCCGAGAAGTGCGCGAAAGAAGGACCACCGAGCCACCGGCGCGCGCGGCGCTTGCACACGCGCCGTCGCCGCGGGCCCGAAGAACGTGGCCGGATTTCGGTGAGAGAGGTTACAGCGTCTTCGCGGCGGGGTTGGTGTCCGCTTCGAGCGAGAGCTCGGCCACGCCGTCCTGCAGCTTGATGCGCGTGACCATCAGCTTCTCCTGGTAGCCCACGAGATCCACCGTCGCCTTCTGCAGGTGATCGCTGATCTCGTCGAGCTTGCCTTCGAGGCTCTTCATCAGCGGGCCGGCGGTCTTCACGGCCTTCAGCGTGAGCACCTGCGCGTGCAGTTCGTCCATGCGGCGGCGGTACTCTTCGATCGCGTCCTTCGTCGTCTGGATCTTCTGCTCCCAGTTGCCGATCTCCTCCTGCAGCTTCACGAGCTCGTCGAAGCGCGACTTCAACGCGGCGTTGTTCTGCGCGCCGTTCGACAGGTACGCGCGCACCATCTCCATGCCGGCGCTGCTGCGGATGTCGGTGGAGCGGAACACCGGCGTCGCGACCTCCAGGATCACGTCGACCGTGCCGTTCGCGGGGACGTCGATCTTGAAGAGCGGCGCTCCGCCGAGGCGCTCGTCGCTCTTCGGGCTCTTGATGAGCTTGTATCCCTCGGGCACCACGTGGCGCATGTAGACGCTCGCGGGATCCGCCATGCGGTTGCGCAGCGTGATCTTCGTCTGGCGGATGTGCTGCACCTCCGTCGAGAAGACGCCGCGCTGCACCGTGAGGATCTTCGAGATCTCGTCGCGCTCGCCGTTCGTGCGCTCGATCACGATCTGGCGGTCCAGCGCGAACGGGATGAACGCGGTGCTCTTCGCGGGGATCGGCTCGCACAGGCCTTCGCCGATGAAGCGGCCGTCCCCGAACACCGTGACCGGGCCGCTCTCCAGCACCGAATCGGTCGGGTTTTGAAGGCGAACCGCGCTGAACGGGTACTGCGCGTTCCCGCGCGCGCCGTCGGGATCGTAGTAGTAGACGACCTCGCCTTCGGTCGCCGTCTTCAGCACCGAGACCATCGCGGAGCCGCCGCGGGGCACCGTCATCGGCAGGCCGGAGTCGAAGTGCGATGCGCCGATCGGCTGGAGCGACTCGGCCGAGGGGCCGGCGCCGCCGCGCTTGCCTTCGTCCGACTTCGATTTGTCTTCGGCCTCGACGACGCGCACGCCCGCGCCGCGGCCCACCTTGAGGCCGTTGCCGACCGCGACGACGCGGTTCGCCGCGATGCCGCGGTGCACGAGCTCGTCCCGCATCTTGTTGGCCCGATCGAGCGAGGCGCCGAATTTGTCGGCGTCACCGTCGCCCGCGTAGCCCTCCACCACGACGGTGCTGTTCAGCGAGCGGAGCCGCGTCGCGAGCGCGTCGAGCTGCGCCATCGCAGGATCCGGCGGCGTCTGCGCGGGCGGGATGTTCGCCACCTGGTTCTGCATCTGCATCTGCACCGGCATCGGCTTCTGCATCGGCGCGGTGGGCTGCGCGACGCCTCCGGGGGCGCGCGATGCGGTGCCGGTCCCTGCGCCGTAGCCGCCGCCTTTGCCGCCGCCGTACGACTGCGGGGCCGCGGCCGGCGCGGGCGCGCTGCGCTTCGCTCCGACGCTGCGAGACGCGCCTGCGACCGTGACGCTCTCCGCCTGAACGACCACGCGCGCCACGTCCGCCGTCGGCGCGCTCATGTTCATCACCGGTGGTGGCGGCGGCATCGCGGCCTTCTTGTCCGCGTCGTAGTTCATCGCCTGCGCCTGCTGCAGCGTCGCGTCGCTGAGCTCCCCGAAGACGCGCTGCCCGTTCTCGTTGCCGTACGTCGCGCCGCCCGTCGGAGGCGCCATCGCGAAGAGGCTGTCCGCCTGCAGCGTGTCGCGCTGCACCGTGCGCACCGACTGCAGATCGAAGCGGAACGAGAGTGCGGACGAAGATCCGACGCCGAGCTTCACGCTCTCCCAGTCCTCGCCGGACGTGTTGTCGATGATCGCCCACGCTTGCAGCGTCACCTTGCCCTTGTCGCCGAGCACGATGCGGTAGCTCGACTTCCACGACGGAGCCTCCGTCACGTACGTGAGCTTCACGTCGTGGGGCGCCGGGCCGCCGAGCTTGATCTCCATCTGCGCGAGCTGATCGCCGTACACGCGGTTGGTCGGGTACGACACGGGCGTGGGCTCCCCGGTCTTCGCGTCGACGACGGTGAGCGACTTGAGGAAATCGTCGATCTTGTCGCCGGGGACGGCGATGTGGAGCGTGTCGTCCTCCACGTGCGCGGTGCGCTCGAAGTAGGCGACGCCGTTCCGGTAGACGACGACGCGCCCGAGCGCCGTGTCGGATCGGACGTACGTCGCAGTCCCGGCGCCGCAGCCCGTCGCGCCGATCGAGCAGAGGAGGCCCACGAAACCAAGGCTCATCACGTAACGTCGCATGGCATCACCTTCGATCGCGGCAGCTTACTCGGCCCCGGGGACGCAATGAACCCCGGCGCAGCGATCGGCCGCACCATCGGCGCGCAACGAGATCCCGTGGCCGCGCCTTACATGCGACCCACTCAAGCGCAGATCTTTTGTGATTTCGCGGAAGGCCGATCGTATCCAAGCCCCCCCACGTTCGGGACAGAACGGTCAGCGCGAGGCCGCGCGCACGCTCGCCTGCACCACGTCGAGCAGCCGATCCAGCACGTCGTCCGCGATGTTGATCGGGGGCGCGACGTACACGACGTCGCCGAGCGGCCTCAAATAGGCCCCGCGGGCCCGCGCCTCCTCGAAGACGCGCCACCCCTTGCCGCCGAGGTACGCCGCGTCCTCCGCGAGATCGAGCGCGCCGATCATGCCGAGCGAGCGCGTCGTGGCCACGCCCGGGAGCGAGCTCATCGCGCGGAACGCCTCCGCGATCCGAGCCGCCTTCGGGGCCGCGCGGGCGAGGATCTCCTCCTCGCGGAACACGCGCAGGACCTCCCGCGCGACCGCCGCTCCGAGCGGGTTGCCGCCGTACGAATGGCCGTAAAAGAAAGCTCGATCCGCGTCGCCGCGGAAGGCGTCGAACACGCGCGACGTGGCGAGCGTCGCCGCCATCGGGAGCATGCCGCCGGAGAAGCCCTTCGCGGTGCACAGGATGTCGGGCGAGATGCCCGCGCGATCGCACGCCCACATCGGTCCTGTGCGGCCGTACCCGGTGAACACCTCGTCCACGATCAGGAGCACGTCGTGCGCGGTGCACGCGCGGCGCGCCTCCGCGAGGTAACCCTCGGGGTACGTGCGCATGCCCGCGGCGCCCTGCACGAGCGGCTCCAGCACGACGGCGGCGATCTCGTGGCCGCGCTCTTCCAGGAGCTTCGTGAGCGCGCGGAACACCTCGCCGTACGCGTCGGATCCGCCGGGGAACGGGGCGCGCAGGCAGTCGAAGAGCACGCCCGCGAACGGGCGCCGGAACACCTCGATCCCGCCGATGGACGCCGCGCCGATCGTCTCGCCGTGGAACGCGCCGTCGAGCGCGACGAAGCGCGACTTCTCGGGCCGGCCGCGGTTCCGCCACATCTGCGCGGCCATCTTGATCGCGGCCTCGACAGCGGTGGATCCGTCGTCGCTGAAGAAGATGCGCGTGAGGCCCGCGGGCGCGATCGCGATCATCTCCTCGCCGAGGAGCGCGGCGCTCTCGTGCGTGACGCCCGCGAGCGACGTGTGGCAGAGGCGAGCCGCCTGCTCCGTGAGCGCGCGCACCAGCCGCGGGTGGTTGTGGCCGAGCGTGCTGACCCACCAGCTCGAGTTCGCGTCGATGTAGCTGCGGCCGTCGACGTCGAAGAGGAGCGCGCCCTCCGCGCGATCGATCACGAGCGGATCGGTCGCGTCGATGTAACGGTCCATCGGCGTGTACGGGTGCCACACGAAGCGCTTGTCCGCGCGGACGATCGCGGCGCGGCGGTCGGCGTTGCTCATCGCGCCCGCTATGACCCGGGACGCCGCAAACCTCAACTCAACTCGCCTTCTTGGCGGCGCGCTTCCCCTCCGAGCGGAGGCGGATGTGCGAGGCGTTCACGTTCACCGGGCCGTCGTCCGTCGGCGCCGCGGTCCGCGTGTCGCCCGGGAGGAAGACGCGCACGGTGGTGCCTTTCCCCGCGGCGCTCTTCAGCTCCAGCTTGCCGCCGTGCGCTCGCACGATGCGCGCGACGATCGCGAGGCCGAGGCCCGTCCCGCTGGGGCGCGTGGTGAAGAAAGGCAAGAGCGCGCGATCGCGCACCGAGGTGTCCATCCCTTCGCCGGTGTCCTCCACCAGGACATCGACGCCGTCCCCCGTCTTCTGGAGCCTCACGGACAGGAGGCCTCCCTCCCGCGACATCGCCTGCGACGCGTTCGTGATGAGGTTCTCGAACACCTGACGGAGCAGGTTCGGATCTCCGAGCACCGGCCCCACCGGCTTCTCTTCGATCAGCTCCACGTCGACGAGGCCGCCGGATGGGACGAGGGACAGCGCGCGCTCCACGACCTCTCGCAGCTCGACTGGCTGCAGCTCCAGGCTCACGGGGCGCGCGTAGCTCAGGAGGTCGTTCATGAGCCGGTTCATGCGGCCGGACTCTTCTTCCAGGATGCCGAAGAGCGTCGATCGATCCTGGGGCGTCGTCTCACGCCGGCGGAGCGTGCTCACCGCGTTGCCGATGATGGTGAGCGGGTTGCGGATCTCGTGCGCGATCATCGCCGCGAGCTCTCCGATGGCGGCGAGCTGCTCCTTCTCGACCGAGATGCTCTCCGCCGCTTCCTGCGCGGCCTCCGCGGCGTGCAAGCGCTCTTCGAGCGATGCGATGCGGCGGCGCGCGACCGTGAGATCGGCGGACATACGGCGGCCACGGACGATCAACGCGACGATCGCACCGAGAGCCAAGATGAGCGCGGCAGTCGTCGCCGCGGTGACCGGATCCACCGAGCCGTCTCCTGAAAGAAGTGCCCCGAACCACAAGGATTTAATGCGAGCCTTCGTCCGGCAACAATCCTTTTCGTGATGGAGCAACGATCCGCTCCGCGAAAGTCACGGCGTCTTCACTGCACGTGACTGCGTGGAAACCGCGGCTCTCCAGGTGCCCCGCGGGGCCAAGCGCGGCAACCCATGCCGGTCGCGCCGCGAGCACCGGAGGCGCGAGGAGCACCGGTCGCCCGAGACGCACCGCTTCGCGCACGGTGTGCAGCGTGCCGGAGCCGTCCGGCGCCTCGATCACGACCACCGCGACCGCGAGCGCCGCCATCACCCGATCGCGCTGCGGGAAGTTGCCGCGCGTGACCGGAGATCCGATCGCGAACGGCGACACGACGAGGTGCTCGCGCGCGATCCTCCACTGAAGCGACGCGTGCGCCGCCGGGTACGATCGATCGAGCGGCGTGCCGAGGACGGCGACGGTGCGTCCGCCCGCCGAGAGCGCCGCGCGGTGCGCCGCCACGTCGACGCCGAGCGCGAGGCCCGACACGACGACGAACCCGGCCCGCGCGCACGACGCCGCGATCTCCGCCGCGTGCGCGAGCCCCTGCTCGGATGCGGCGCGCGTGCCGACGATCGTGATCGCGGGCCGCTCCAGCGACGCGACGTCCCCGCGCGCGAAGAGGCGCATCGGTGAGCGGCGACCGAGCCGGGCCGCGGAGAGGAGGACGACGCTGTCGGACGGGAACAGAGGGAACGAGGTGGCGCTCACCTTCAGGAATGCGGGCAGGAGGTGAGTCTTCTTTCGAAATCGACATCGCGGGCGCTTGACCCCGTGGGGCCGGTGCGCGACGCCTCGGGCATGAACGTCCGCGACAACGTGCTCTTCGCAGTCCTTGCAGGCTCCTTCGCGATGGCGCTCGCCTCCGGGTGCGACGACGCATCCTCCTCCGCGAAGCCGGCCACGACGGCCACCTCCACCGGCACCGCGACGGCGACGGCGACCGCCACCGCGAAGCCGCTCCCACCGATGCCGAAGGCGGATCCGCTCCCCGAGAAGCCGAAGTGGGCGCCCGAGATGAAGGTCCCCGCCGACAACCCGATCACCGCGGAGAAGGCGGCGCTCGGCAAGCAGCTCTTCTTCGACAAGGCGCTCTCGAAGGACGGGTCAGCCTCGTGCTCGACGTGCCACCTCCCCGACAAGGCGTGGACGGACGGCGAGAAGCTCTCGAAGAAGGTCGGCGGCGCCATGAACACGCGCCACTCGCCGACGATGCTCAACATCGGCTACGCGGAGTCGCTGTACTGGGACGGCCGCGGCGAGACGCTCGAGAAGACAGTGATCGCCGCGTGGAAGGGACAGCTCGGCGGCGACCCCGACAAGATGGCGGAGGCGATCGGGAAGATCCCCGGCTACGAGGTGCAGTTCAAGACGATCTTCAACGCGCCCGCGAGCGCCGACACCATCGCGAAGGCCGTCGCGACGTTCCTCCGCACGCTCACCACGCCCGACGCTCCGTGGGACAAGATCTCCGCCGACGCGAGCGACAAGAGCAAAGAGGCCGAGGCCGCGCGCCGCGGCTTCGCGCTGTTCCGGGGCAAGGCCGGGTGCGCCGCGTGCCACGCGCCGCCGATGTTCTCGGACCTCGCGTTCCACAACGTCGGCATCGGCTACGACAAGGACGTGAAGGAGCCCGACGTCGGGCGCGGGAAGATCTCGAAGAACAAAGAGGACGACGGCAAGTTCAAGACGCCGAGCCTCCGCAACGTGGGCATGCACGCGCCCTACTTCCACGACGGCCGCGCGGAGTCCCTGGACGCTGCGATCGACTACATGTTGAGCGGCGGCCTCAAGAACGACAACCTCGACAAGCAGCTCAAGAAGGTGACGCTCACCAAGCCGGAGCGTGAGGATCTGATGGCGTTCCTCAAGTCGCTCGAAGCGCCGCTCCCCGCCTTCACCGCGCCGCAAATCCCGACCGCGTCGCCCTGACGCCGAAGCCATGCCGCGGGTCGCCGCCACGGTGATCCGCGGCGCACGCACGCGCGGATCTCCCGCCGATCGCAGCACCGCGCTCGCGCCTTCGATCTCCGAGAACATCGGCCCGGAATGTGCTTCGATGTCCTCTCGTCATGCGCGCTTCGCCTCTCGCCTTGTTTCTCGCTGCGGCCTCGCTTCTGCTCGGATGCGGCGCATCGGACGGAGCGGGCTCGTTCGGCGGTGAAGGCGGCGAGGGCGGCGGCGCGTCGACCTCCACGCCCACGGATCAAGGCGGCTCCTCGGACGGCGGGACGTCGACGTTCACTTCGTCGGGCGGCGGCGGCACGAGCACGGCCACCGGCGGCGCGGGCGGCGGGCTCCCAGCTACGTGCGACGCCATCGGAGTGTGCGGCAACACCGGGGGCGGGTGCGTCGGCTGCGCCGTGGCCGGTCCGTGCGCCGACGCGTACAGCGCGTGCTTCGCGAGCGACGACTGCGTGAAGTACCAGGAATGCGTCACGCCGTGCGCCGCCGACGCCGCGTGCGAGGCCGCGTGCGAGCTGCAGACGCCCGCCGGGAAGGCCCCGTACGACGCCTTCGCGCAGTGCGTGCTGTGCGATCAGTGCCCCGCGTCCTGCGGATCGGCCCCGATCTGCCCCTAAAAACCCGCATGAAAACGGGAGGATCTGCCGGATTGCGGCCCGGGGCGCATCCGGGCTAGGGCCCCGGCCCCCTTCGTGATAACCCTGTCTCCTGGTTCGACCAGGGCCCTCGGCGTCGCCGACACGAGGCTCTAGTTGGCTCGATCGAGCTTCGTCTCGGTCGATCGCCGCGGCGCGCGCCCGAGATTTCCGGGCCTGCTCCGCCAACCCAAAACTCCTGGGGCCGCGCTCGACGCTTTGCCCCTCACCTGGCCGCGAAAACGCGCGGCACGCACGACATGGGACGGAACATTTTGGTGATCAACGTCGACATCCGCGAAACGCGGGTCGCGTTGATCGAGAACGGGATCATCGCGGAGCTTCACCTGGAGCGCGAGAGCTCGAAGGGGACGCTCGGCAACATTTACCTCGGGAAGGTCAGCCGCGTGCTGCCCGGCATGCAGGCGGCGTTCATCGACGTGGGGCTGGAGCGCGCTGCGTTCCTCCACGTCGAGGATCTGATCCGGCCCGACGATTTCGAGGCGTACCTGCAGGGTCACCGCCGCGGCTCGGAGGAGGAGCGTGAGACGCGCTCGTCCGACGACGAGGGGAGCGCTCCGGCGCTGCCTGCGTTGCCTGCGCGCGAGGAGGACGACGATGTCCCGCTCGTGGCACAAGCCGCCTCGGTCGAGACCGCGCCCGGCCAACCGTACGACGACGACGACGAGGAGCGCGACGCCGACGCGGTGGAGGAGGACGAAGCGGACGCGGAGGACGCGGCGTACGCCCGCGCCGACGAAGAAGCCGAGGGGGACGCGGCAGAAGACGAGGGCTCGTTCGCGGCGCAGGACGAGATCGACGACGAGGCCACGAGCGACGAGCGCGCTCGCGGGTACGACGATCGCGACGCGGCGGAAGCTGCCGCCGACGATCAAGACGACGCCGCGGCCGACGATCAAGACGCGGTCGACGATCAGGACGCGGAGGAGCAAGACGCCGCGGCCGACGATCGAGATGCGGCGGAGGAGCAAGACGCCGCGGCCGACGAGCAGGACCAGGACGACGAGTCGGACGTCGCCTCCGCGGAAGCGGCCGCCGGTGACTTCGCGTCCGAGCCGGTCGACGAGACCACGCCGGTTCCGGAGGCGAGCGCCGCGGCCCCCGACGCAGAGCCTTCCGTGAGCGCCGCGGAGGACGCGCGCGTGCCGGAGGCGGAGGCCTCGGATCCCGGGCTGCTCATGTCCGATGTGCTCGACGCGGAGCCGATCGACGGCGACGTGGACGCCACGGGCACGCCGGGCGAACCGCTCCCGGACGGTGAGGTTTTGGCGGGCGGCGCGCTCGAAGTCGTGCCGGAAGGTGACTCCGAGATCACGGTCGCGCAGCAGCGTCGTCGTCGCGGCGGTCGTCGCGATCGCGTGCGACGTTCGCGCAGCACGCGCGATCGGTTGCCCGCGGACGCGGCTGCTGCGGCGCCCTCGACGGACGCGGCCCCGCAGGATCCTGCGCGCCCGCCCCTCGCGGACGTTCGGCTCGCGCGCGATCAGCGCCAGGGCCCGCGCGAGCCTCGTCAGCCCTCGCAGCCGCGCGAACCTCGTCAGGGTGGAGGCGGCCGCAATCAAGGCGAGCAACGCCACCCGCAGGCGATCACGATCCGCTCGCACCAGACCACGCCGGAGCGCGGTCAAGGCGGCCGCGGAGATCGGCGCCGCGACGGACGCCGGGACGGCCGCGACGATCGCCGCCGTGACAAGGCCCCGCAGGGCCAGGCGCAGGGCTCGGGGCGCCGCGACGATCGGCGCCGTGACAATCGCCGCGACGGCGGTCGCCCGGAGAGCCGCGATCGCAGCGCGCCGCAGGCTCGGACGGGCGCGCGCGGCCGCAACCAGGAGCCGCCGCGCATCTCGAAGACGACGCCGATCCGCGAGGTCGTGCGCGAGGGCCAGGAGGTCCTCGTCCAGATCTCGAAGGAGCCGATCGGCACGAAGGGCGCGCGCGTCACGAGCCACATCTCGCTGCCGGGTCGCTACGTCGTGTACCTGCCCACGGTCGATCACGTCGGCATCTCGAAGCGCATCGGCTCGGAGAAGGAGCGCTCGCGCCTCCGCGAGGCCATCGAGTCGATGAAGCCTCCGCAAGGCGGCCTCATCGTGCGCACCGTCGCCGAGGGCCTCACGAAGAAGCAGCTCAAGGCCGACGTCGGCTACCTCGTGCGCCTCTGGGGCGAGGTCGTGAAGAAGCGCGAGACGGGCCAGCGCGCCCCCTCGTGCCTCTACTCCGAGGTCGATCTCATCCTGAAGACGGCGCGCGATCTCTTCACGGACGACATCGAGAAGATCGTCATCGACAGCCGCGAGGAGTACTTCCGCCTCCGCAAGTTCATCGAGATGTTCATGCCCGAGCGCATCGACGCGATCGAGCTGTACGAGGGCGAGGAGCCGATCTTCGACGCGTACGGCATCGAGGACGAGATCCAGCGCGCGCTCGCTCGCAAGGTGCCGCTGCCGTCGGGCGGGTACCTCATCATCGATCAGGCCGAGGCGCTCACCGCGATCGACGTCAACACCGGCCGCTTCGTCGGCAAGGGGTCGAAGGATCTCGAAGAGACGATCCTGGCGACCAACCTGGAGGCGGTCGAGGAGATCGCGTACCAGCTCCGCTTCCGCAACATCGGCGGCCTCATCATCCTCGACCTCATCGACATGGAGAGGCCGCAGAACCGCGAGAAGGTGCGCCGCCGCATGGAGGAGCTGCTCGCGAAGGACAAGGCCAAGACGACGCTCAACCGCATCAGCGAGCTCGGCCTCATCGAGATGACGCGCAAGCGCACGCGCGAGAGCCTCGGCCGCACGATCCTGGAGCCGTGCTTCTACTGCGACGGCACGGGCCAGCTGCAGTCGAAGCAGACGATCGCGTACGAGATCCTCCGCCAGATCCGGCGCGAGCGCATGAACCTGCCCGGCTACAGCATCATCGTGAACGCGCACCCCGCGATCATCGACCTGCTGAAGAACGACGAGCGCGACGCCGTCACCGAGGCGGAGCGCATCTTCCAGCGCCGCATCGATCTCGTGCCGCGCAAGGAATACCACCTCGAACAGTTCGACCTTCAGGGCAAGTGACGATGACCGAGCAGCGGGACGAGGGCGCGCAGCGGCGTGAAGAGCGCGTCACGATCAACAAGGAGTTCGAGTCGTTCGACGAATTCCTCTCCGAGTACGTGACCAACATCTCGCGCTCGGGCGTCTTCGTCCGCTCGAAGACACCGCTCTCCGTGGGCACCGTCGTGAACCTCCACTTCACGGTGATCATGGACGCGATCGAGACGATCGAAGGCACCGGCGAGGTCGTCCGCGTCGAGGAGGACCCGCCCGGCATGGGCGTCGTGTTCACCGAGATCTCCAGCTACTCGAAGGACCTCATCGACAAGCTGCTCACGAAGCGCCTCGGCAAAGGCTGATGCGTCGATGATCGCGCTGGCCGGCGGCTCCCAAAACGCTGGCTACTCCACCCCCCTCGCGATATGACCCGGTGAAGGCATGGTCGACGGACCGCGGAACCTCCCGTCCAAGAAGGACGTCGTGCTCGCTCTTTTGCAGGGACCGAGCGTGTTCGTGCACCTCGACCCACGGAAGAAGGGCGTCGTCGTCCCGGCGAACTTCCGCAAGCAGCCGCAGCTCGTGCTCCAGATCGGCCTCAACATGGCCGTCTCGATCCCGGACCTGCGCGTGGACGACGAGGGCGTCTCGTGCACGCTCTCGTTCAGCCGCTCGCCGTTCTGGTGCGCGCTCCCGTGGTCCGCGATCTACGCGCTCGTGAGCGAGGACGGCCCCGGCATGGTCTGGCCCGACGACGTCCCGCCCGAGGTCGCCGCGCAGATGGCCGCCGCCGTGCAGAAGCAAACGCCGAAGCGTCCGCGACCGAAGCTCGCCGTGGCCCCGCGTCCGGAAGACGCCCCCGCGGACGCCGCGGCCGAAGGCGACGCGCCGCCGAAGAGCGAAGGCGAGAGCGAACCGGAGGCGCCCGCCGCCGCGACCGCTCCGTCGTCGCCTCCGGCGCTCTCCGCCGTGCCGAGCCCGCGCGACGCGAACGTGGTTCCCCTTCGTCCGCCGAAGAAAGAGGAGCCGGCGTGGGGCAAGCAGATCCCGGATTCGGTGGCCGGCGCCGAGTCGGATTCGGAGCCGGAAGATACCCCGCGACCGCCCGCTCCGCGCATCACCGGCGGCAAGAAGAAGCGCGAGCTCCCGCCGTACCTTCGCGTGATCAAGTGACGCTCACCCCGCCCTGAACGAGCACCGCGAGAGATTTGGGCGGGGCGGGCCGCGCGCAGCGAAGCGAGCACGGACCGGGGGTGGGCAACACCAGCGTCCGCTTCACGCTGAGAGCCTCTTCGGTTTCTCATCACGCTTGACGATTGCGCTGCAAACAGGCTCCCTTGCGCCATGCCCCGCCTGGTTCGCCGCCTGCTGATCGTCGCGGCCGTCGTCGGTGTGCTCGTCTGGCTCGAAGCCGGGCCTGCGCCCGGGGGCGCCGGTGGCTTTCACGCCATCCTCGACGACGCCGCGTGGCGACAGCTCACCCTCTTCGCGATGGTCAACGTGCTCATCGCGCTGTCGCTGAACGTGATCAACGGCATGGCGGGGCAGTTCTCGATCGGTCACGCCGGGTTCGTCGGCATCGGCGCGTACACGGGCGCGGTCGTCGCGGGCAACCTCCACCAGATGCTCGGGTACGAGGACGTCACGTTCGGGCACTCGTTCATCGTGATGCCGCTCGTGCTGATCGCGTCGGGCTCGATCGCGGCGCTGTTCGGTCTCTTCGTCGGCCTCCCGAGCTTGCGGCTCCGCGGCGATTACCTCGCGATCGTCACGCTCGGGTTTGCCGAGATTTTCAGGCTTTCCATCGCCACCGCGCAGACCGGCGGTCAGGCCGAAGGCGTCATCGCCAAGTTCTTCGCGTCGCTCGGCGGCGCCAACGGGTACGCGGGCCCTCCGCCCGGCATCGGCATCCCGCAGTACGCGGGGCCTTTCTGGGTGTTCGGCGCGGTCGTCCTCGGCACGTTGGTCGCATGGCGCCTCAAGTTCAGCGGCTGGGGCCGCGCGCTCCGCGCGCTTCGTGAGGACGAGATCGCCGCGAGCGCCGTCGGCGTGGATCCGACGCGATACAAGGTCACGTCGTTCGTGATCGCGGCGGCGGGCGCCGGCCTCGCGGGCGGTCTCTTCGCGACGATGCACGAGGGCAGCCCCACCGTGCAGCCCGACAGCTTCACCTTCGCGCAGTCGTTCGATGCGATCACGATGGTGATCCTCGGCGGCTCCGGCAGCGTGAGCGGCGCCATCGCGGGCGGCGTCTTCGTCACCGTCACGGTGAAGGTGATCGAGAACTTCCAGCCTCTCCTGAAGACGAAGCTCGCGGCCCTCGCGGACTCGATCCACGGCACGTTCCCGAGCGTCGCCGACCGCCTCAAGGACCTCGATCTGAACGCCCTCCGCATGGTCGTGTACGCCTCGGTGCTGATCGGCCTCATGATCCTGCGACCCGAGGGCCTCTTCGGGGAGCGCGAGATCTTCCGCCGCAAGCGCCCCGCGAAGAAGGACGACGGCGCCGGCCCCTCCGCGAAGAAGGAGGCCGTGAAGCCCGCGGAAGAGGCTGCGAAGGAAGCCAACCCCGAGCCTGCGGAGACGGGCTCGCTCGAGAAAGCGGTGGCGAGTTGAGCGCCCTCGTCCTGCAGAACGTCACCAAGGTGTTCGGCGGCCTGCGCGCCGTCGGCGACGTCACGTTCACCGTCCCCGAGAAATGCATCTTCGGCCTCATCGGACCGAACGGCGCCGGCAAGACGACGGTCTTCAACCTCATCACGGGCGTCTACAAACCCGACGCGGGCAGCGTGATCCGCTTCGGCGAGCACGATCTGTTGCCGCTCAAGCCGCCGATGATCGCGCGCCTCGGCGTCGCCCGCACGTTCCAGAACATCCGCCTCTTCGGCCAGCTCACGGTGATCGAGAACGTGCTCGTGGCGAGCGAGAAGAACCGCAAGGCGCACCTCGGCGCGGCGCTCCTCCGCAGCGCGCTCTTCTACCGGGACGAAGAGGAGACGGCGAAGCGCGCGCTCGAGCTGCTCAAGATCTTCGACCTCGACAAGATGGCGGAGGAGGACGCGACGAGCCTCTCGTACGGCAACCAGCGAAGGCTGGAGATCGCGCGCGCGATGATGCTGGAGCCGAAGATCCTCCTGCTCGACGAGCCCGCGGCCGGCATGAACTACGGCGAGGCGGAGGGCTTGAAGAAGCAGATCCGATGGCTGCGCGACGAGTTCGGCGTCACGGTCCTCTTGGTCGAGCACAACATGCAGGTGGTGATGGGCGTGTGCGAGGACATCCACGTGCTCGATCACGGCGAGACGATCGCGCACGGCGCGCCCGACAAGATCAAGAAGGACCCGAAGGTGCTCGCGGCGTACCTCGGCGAGGAGACGCACGAGGGGCCGATGATCTCGCTGCCCCCGCCGCCGAAGGGTGAGGAGGCCGCCTCGTGAAGACAGCGCACCCCACGCGCCTCGCGCCGAAGACGGAGGTCGGGCAGACGCTGCTCGCGGTCGACGCCCTCGCGGTGAGCTACGGCGGCATCAAGGCGCTGAAGGGCGTCACGCTCGACGTGAAGCGCGGCGAGATCGTCGCGATGATCGGCGCGAACGGCGCGGGCAAGACGACCACGTTGAAGACGATCGCGCGCCTGCTCCCGATCGCGGCCGGCAAGCTCACGTACGACGGCCGCGACATGGGCCCGAAGACGGCGGAGGACATCGTGGAGGAGGGCGTGTCGCTCGTGCCCGAGGGCCGCGGCGTCTTCCCGAACCTCACGGTGCGCGAGAACCTGGAGCTCGGCGCCTGGAACCACAAGAGCGCGCTCGTCATCGCCGAGACGGAGGAGGAGGTGGTGAAGCTCTTCCCGCGCATCGGCGAGCGCATGAAGCAGGAGGCCGGCACGCTCTCGGGCGGCGAGCAGCAGATGCTCGCGATCGGCCGCGCGCTCATGGCGAGGCCCGCGTTGCTCTTGCTGGACGAGCCGTCGTTGGGCATCGCGCCGCGCCTCGTGGCGGACATCTTCGAGGCGATCGCGCGCATCGCGGAGGCCGGCACGACGATCCTCCTCGTCGAGCAGAATACGCGACTGGCCCTCAAGTACAGCCGCCGCGCGTACGTGCTCCGGACCGGCGAGATCGCGATGAACGGGCCTTCGAAGGAGCTCGCGGACAACCCGGAGATCAAGGCGGCCTATCTGGGCGGCTGAATACGGTCCCCAGACTGGCACGTTCGACGGCGTATCCGGCGTGGCGATGTCCACGCTTGTGTACGCGTCGCTCTTCCGTTGGCGCCTGGCCTCGGCTATGAGCCCGCGCTGGAAGGATGAAACACCACATGAACAGCACCCTCGGCACGCTCGGAATGGCTCTCTTCGTGGGCGCGCTCGCGCTCGGATGCGGCGGCGAAGGCAGCGGAGCGGCTCCGGCTTCGAGCGGCGCCCCGGCGGTCTCTGGAAAGCCCGCGACGACGGCCGCCGCGACCACCACGGCCGCCGCCAAGCCCGCAGAGACGGCCGCCCCGGCCCCCGCGATGACCGAATTCGACCTCTCCACCGCGGACGCCAAGTGGAAGGGCTGGGTCGCGATGGGCCCGGCCGACGCGAAGGTCATGGCCGACGGCGTGAACGGCGCGCGCATCGCGGCCAAGGGCCCGAGCATCCTCGACCAGAAAGAGGGCGGGGACCAGGGATTCGACCTCGCCTTCGCGTGGGGCAAAGACGACCTCAAAGAGCTGAAGAAGAACCTCCAGAACGGCGCGGATCACCCGATCGGCGACATGAAGGTGAAGATCACCTGGACGAAGGAGGAGCCGGATCTTCTGGAGTGGACGACCGAGGTCGGCAAGATGAAGACGTACAACTTCGTCCAGCACATCAAGGTCGAGAAGACCGACATCACCTGCAAGAACAACTACATGATCGGCAGCGGCAACGAGGCCGAGCACAAGCGCGTGATGGACGCCTGCAAGACCCTCGCGAAGAAGGGCAAGTGACCAGTTGAAGGGGGAGTTGGCTGAAGGGGGGAGTTGCCCCGGATCCGTCTCACCACGTCGGATCCGGTGACTCCATTGAATGGCCTCTCAATGGGCGGGGACGCCGAAGGCCTGGCAGACGCTGATCTGGTCGAATTCGCCGAGCGCGTTCAGCGTCGAGAACCCGGTGCGGCCCGTCGCGAAGCGCTCGTCCGCCGCGGCCGCGACCACGTGCTCTCCGCCGACTCCGTCGAACGCACACAGCAGGTTGGTGCCGACCGCCCAGAACGTGAGCAGCGCCGTGTCGCCCGCGAGCACGTCCGTCAGCTCGGTGCGGTTCGTCCGCGCCAGTTGATCGAACGTCGGATTCGGCGGACACCCGGTCGTGCACTCCGACTTCACGTCGTCCTCGGCCTCGTTCAGGAAGGCCGCCAGTTGCACGAACGGGCCCGGCTCGTAGCAGTCCGTCGCCGCGTTCACCGCGACCGCGCAGCGATATCCGTGGTACCCCTCGTCCTGGTCGGGGTCGATCGACGTGCGCGCGAGCACGCCCGCGCGGAACCGCTCCGGGTTGCAGTCCGGCGCGTCCGAAGAACAGCCGCTCAAGGACCCGTGCGCGGACAGCGTCACGAACGTCACCGTGTCGCCCCAGCTCTCCTGCGAGCCCAGGAATGCTTGCTGTCCACCCTCGGTGTTCGAGGCGTGGCCGCCGCCGTACACCCACGGATCCGTGAGCGTCGGGCCGACAGCGAAATAGCCTGTATCGACAGACATGTTGTTCTTGTAGAGCAGCGCGCCGATCAGGGCGTTGTGATCGTCGCAGTCCTGGCTCGCCGGCACGCCGTCGCCGTCCTCATCCAGGTCTTGCGGCGGGAAATTGCCCGGATCGCAGGTGTCGAACGCCTCGTTGAAGGCCGTGAGAGCTGCGATGAGCGAGCTCTGCACCTGCGCGGGAGGGACCGACTCGGCATAAGCGAGCAGCGCGGTCGCCGTCCATCCGTCGTACGCGCCGCCGCTCATCGTGGCCGAACCGAGGTCGTGCGCCGCGCCGAACGCCCCGACGGCGGAGAAGGCGATGTTCAGCTTCAGCGCCGTCATCTGTCCGTAGAACGTGCTGTGCGCGCCGTGCGACGCCGGGCCACCCTGAGGCAAATAGGCCTCGACATCTGCGGCGCCGGCGAGCACGTGCGGCACGACCTGCCCCACGGTCAGCCCGTCGGGGAACACGACAGAGAACCAGGCGTCCCGCAGACAGCCCACGTTCTGGCCGTTGCAGGCCGCGCCCCAGCCACCTTGCGTGAAGGAGCAGGCGTTGATGCCCTCCACGTTGACCCCTCCCACTTCATCGTTGGCCGTGCCGAGATCGCCCTCGGGCGGCGGAACACAAGCGGTGAAGAGCAGCGCGAGAGGCGCCGCCCACCAAAGTCGAGCTCGTTGATGCATGATCCAGCTCCTTTGCCGTGTGAGCGGCATGCGAGCTTTCCAGGACAACCGCCTTTTCAGGGAGGGCACGCGCCCGATGACGAAAAGGGGTACCGAAGGATCGACGAAGCCGCGAAGCACGCCCCCCGAACGGAGAGCGCACCACGCCGAGTGTGACTATTTTCAGAGTACCGGAGAGCCGGTCTGTTTTGCAAGCGCTGTTCCGCAATAAGAACAACCATCTCGCAACGGAGCAGAGTGGCAGTTGATGTAGGGAAACGGTCTCATTTCAAGCAGATCGCGAACAAGTTGCTGCGCCCCGGACGCTCCGCGCACAGCGCGCGTACCGGCATGAGCCGCCGCGGCCGGCCGGTGAGAGTTGCCTGTTCCAGAAAGCGCCTGTTGAGACGGACCGAACACCCGAGACGCGCGATGAGACACCGTATTCTCAAAACAGCTCTTGCTGCGCCTTCGGCCTCCGGAACGTCGTCGTCGGATTGACCATCTCCGGCCGCGGGGACGTCGCGAGGCCCACTCGCTTGGCGGTGAGCTCGAACAGCGTCGCGATCGCGTCCCACCGGGGGCCTTTGCCCTCCATCCGCGCGCCGAATTCGGCCTCGTTCATCTTGCCGCCGCGCATGTCGAGGATCGCGCGGCGCACCTTGCCGGACCGGTCGGGGAAGGCGGCGTCGAGGCGCTCCAGGAAGACGGGCATCACCTCGCGCGGGAGTCTCAGCAACACCATGCCTGCGCGCTCGGCGCCGGCCTCTTTCGCGCGCTCCAGCACCTCCGCGATCATCGTGTCGTTGAGGCCGGGGATGAGGGGCGCCATCAGCACGCTCACCGGGATGCCCGCGTCACGGAGGCGCTGCACCGTCTCGAAGCGGTTCGAGCACGCGGACGCGAGAGGCTCGATCGCGCGGCCCACGGCGTCGTCCGCGAACGGGATCGAGATCGTGACGCCGACGCGCGCCCGGCGCCCGAGCTCCGCGAGCAACGCGATGTCCCGCCGAACGAGGGCGCTCTTGCTGATGATGTGCGCCGGATTGCGGTACTCCAGGCACACTTGCAGGCACCGCTTCGTCAGCTCGTAGGACGCCTCCAGCGGTTGGTAACAGTCCGTATTCCCGGAGAAGCTCACCGTCTCCCCGGTCCACGATTTCCGCTCGAACGCCTCTCGGAGCAGCTCCGGCGCGTTCACCTTCACCACGATGTTGCGGTCGAAGTCCGTGCCGGCGCCGAAGCCCCAGTATTGATGCGACGGCCGAGCATAGCAGTATGCACAGGCATGCTGGCAGCCGCGATAGGCGTTGAGGCTCCACGACATCGCGATATCGGGGCTCTCGATCTCGTTGAGGATGCTCTTCGCCTTCTCCTCGTAGACGTGGAGAGGCGCGTTCGGCGGCTCACCGAGCCACTCGACCGTCGTGGACGACCAGGGATTGGGCGGATTCGACAGCGGTAGGGGGCGCACTGAACAGGTGTATCATGCGGGCGCCATTGGGAGGACGAAGTTCGTTCCGCGGAGGCGGAGCGGAGCCTTGCTCCGCGGAGTCCGCAGCGGAACGGACGTAGTCCTCGACGTTGTGGCACCGTTCAGTCGAGGCCGCGGAGGATCTCGCCCACGTGCACCGATCGGCCGCGCAACAAGGCCGGATCGAAGCCGCGCGCGAGCGACTGGATCGCCTCCGCAGAGGGCATGTCGTCGGTGAGGGCGCGCACGTCGAGGCCGTACGCCGCGCCGATCGCCCGCACGAGGCGCGTCGCGGGGAGGCCCTTCGAGCGCTGGTCCGCGAGCGGTACGCCCTGCGCGCGCTTCGCGAGCCGTTCGCCGCCGTCTCCGATCACGAGCGGCACGTGCGCGAACCCCGGAGGCTCCCCGCCGAGCAGCCGCGCGAGCATCGCTTGCCGCGGGGCCGACGTCGCGAGATCCGCGCCGCGCACGACCTCGGTCACGCCCATCGCGAGATCGTCCACCACCACCGCGAGCTGGTACGCGAACACGCCGTCCCCGCGCCGCAGCACGAAGTCTCCCGTCACCGCCGCGACGTCCTCCTCGATCGCGCCGAGCACCCGATCGTGCACGATCACGCGCGATCGCTCGTCGTGCGGCGCCGCGAGGCGCACCGCGGGCGGCCGCTTGAACGCGCGCTTCGCCATCCCGAAAGCGCGGCACGTGCCGGGGTACCGCGGGCCCTCGTCGCCGACGTGCGGAGCGCTCGCGGCCCGCGCGATCTCCGCGCGCGAGCAGTCGCACAGGAACAGGTGGCCGTCCGCTTCGAGCTGCGCGAGCGCCGCTTCGTAGAGCGCGGTGCGCGCGGACTGCACGTACGGACCGCGCGGCCCGCCGACGTCCGGGCCCTCGTCCCACGCGAGGCCGAGCCACCGCAGATCGTCGAGGATCGCCTCGGAGGCGCCGCGGATCACGCGATCGCGATCGAGGTCCTCCATCCGCATCACGAGCGCGCCGCCGGCCGCGCGCGCCGCCGCCGCGCACAAGATCGCGGCCGCCGCGCTCCCGAGGTGGAGCGCGCCCGTCGGCGATGGAGCGAACCGACCGCGGTACGTCACGCGCGGATCCATGAAGGACGCGCCGTCACGGCGTCAAGTTGGGAGAGGAGAGCGGCGCCCTCAGCAGCCGGAGGCGGCGCCGTCGCAGTCGTTGTAACAGGCGTTGCAGACGACACACGTCGCGAGGTCGTTCAGCTCGCCGCAGCCCGTCGGGTACGTGGAGAAGCAGTTGTCGATGCACGTCGCGTCGCTCGCGCAGGCCTGCACGCAGTCGTTGCAAGCGATGCACTCCGAGTCGAGCTGACAGAGCGTCACTTCCAGGATGCAGTCGCCGCCCTCCGCGCACGAGATGCACGTGTTGCAGTCGCCGCTGTTGTCGCAGGTGCCACCGCCCGTGGGCGTCGACGTCGTCGTGAAGCTCGTCGTCGTGGTGGTGGTCGTCGTCGTCGTGGTCGTGGTGGTCGTCGTCGTGGTGTTGTTGGTGGTCGTCGTGGTCGTGTTCGACGTCACCGTGGTGTCCCCGCCGGTGCCTGGGTTCGATGCGCCGACGTTGCTCGCGCCCTCACCGCCGCTGCCGCCCTGCCCCTGAAACGAGGTGCCCTGCGCGCATCCGTAGGAGGCGGCCGCCGCGGAGAGTGTGCCCAGTAGAAGGAAGCGATATGAAGCGGATCGAAGGTCCATCTGCGTCTCCCGAACCGGACCATCATCGCACGAAAGAGCCACCCCTTGGGCGACCTCGCGACACATTTCATGCACTCGCTCGCCACGCTGGGCGCCGCGGTGGAGGTGGTCGCGCTCGCCCTCGTGCCCGTCGTCCTCTTGCAGCGAAAAGAGCCAGCGTCGACGGTCGCCTGGATCCTCGCGCTCGTGTTCTTGCCAGGCGCCGGGGCCGTGCTTTTCCTCATGTTCGGCCGCGATCGCGTGAGGATCCCGCTGCGTGGAAAAGAGAGCGCAGATCGTGCGCTCGCTGAAAAAAACTCACCCGCATCGCTCCGTCACCCGCACCCGCCGCCTCCTCTTCTCCAGCCGGACGAGGACGGAGAGGGGCCGGTGCTGCGCGATCTCTTCCACGTGAGCGCGGCGCTCGGTCGCGCGGTGGCGACGCACGGCAACAAGGTCGATCTGCTCGTCGACGGCGAGGCGACGTACGCGGCGCTCGAAGCTGCGATCGAGGCCGCGGAGCACCACGTGATCGCGGAGTATTACCTGCTCCGGCACGACGCGACGGCGGCGTGGTTCCGCGATCTGCTCGCGCGCGCGGCGAGGCGCGGCGTCCGCGTGAAGCTGCTCCTCGACGGGTACGGATCGTTCTGGATCTCCCGGCGATGGCTGCGTCCGCTGCGCGAGGCGGGGGCCGAGGTCGTGTTCTTCCTGCCGGCGCGGCTCATCCTCTTTCAGCCGATGAACTTGCGGAACCATCGCAAGATCGTGGTCGTCGACGGCAAGGTCGCGTTCACGGGCGGCATCAACATCGGCGACGAGTACCGCGGCCGCGCGCACCCGTGGCGCGACGCGCACCTGCGGATCGAAGGGCAAGCGGTGCTTCCGCTGCTCAACGTGGTGGCGCAGGACTGGTACTTCGCGTCGCGACGCCACATCGCCGACGCCGACATCGATCGCGCGCGCGAGTCGATCCCGCCCGCGGGGAGCGCGAGCGTCGCGATCGTCCGCAGCGGTCCGGACATCCAGGGACCGGAGCGCGAGACGATCCACCGCGTGCTGTTCTCGGCGATCACGTCCGCGCGCGAGAGCGTGTTCATCACGACGCCGTACTTCATCCCGGACCGCTCGATCTTGGTCGCGCTGCAGACGGCGGCGCTCCGCGGGATCGACGTGCGCATCTTGTTTCCGAGCCGATCCAATCACCCGTTCGTGTTCCAGGCGGGGCGCTCGTTCTACGAG
Organism: Polyangiaceae bacterium; assembly: GCA_046351455.1. Classification (GTDB taxonomy): domain Bacteria; phylum Myxococcota_A; class Polyangia; order Polyangiales; family Polyangiaceae; genus JADJRH01. Next base: position 126,489 of record JAXLYM010000002.1, on the reverse strand, counting down.
GAGCTGCTCGCGGCGGGCGTCGCGATCTACGAGTACGGCCCGGGGATGATCCACGCGAAGACGATGGTCGTGGACGGGACGGCGGCGCTCGTGGGCAGCGCGAACATGGATATTCGAAGCTTCCGGCTCAACTTCGAGGTGCACGCGGTCATCCACGATCCGGCCGTCGCGGAGCGCCTCGCGCGCTGCTTCCACGACGATCTCGCGGCCTCGAAGCGCGTCGATCCATGGGCGTTCCGCGCGCGCCCGCTCGGGTGGAAGGTGATCGAAGCGGCCGCGCGCCTCTTGTCGCCGCTCATGTAAAGAGGGTTTTTTGGGGGGCGCGCCAGACCTTCGCACGCGCCTGTCGCCCACCCGGCACGCGTCTAGGCAGCCACTGGGAGGACGGAGTCCGGTCCGCGGAGGCGGAGCGGAGCTTGGCTCCGCGGAGTCCGCAACGGAGCGGGCGCAGTCCTCGACGTTGCGATGAAGCGCCATAAAGGGTGCGCCATCGAGACGCGTGACAGGGCGTTCCAAGGAGACGCGGGGCGACCCGCGGACCCATTAAAACAGCTTCAGATACCGTCGAATTTCGCTCGCTGGCCGGGGGCGACGCCGTGCTTGCGGCTCCAGCCTGCGTTCACTTCGAGGACGTACGCCGACTGGCAGCCGACCGAGTACGTGTCGTCGTTCATCGTGGGGACGTTCTCCTGGATGCCGACGATGTAGCCGTCCGTGTCGATGAACATCATGTCGAGCGGGATGCAGGTGTTGTGCATCCAGAACTGGTGATCGCTCCGCTCCTGGCCGAACACGAAGATCATGCCGCGGTTCTCGGGCATGTTGCGGCGGAGCATGAGGCCGCGCTGACGCGTCGTCGGCGAGTCCGCGATCTCCGCCGTGAGCGATGGAGTGCCGGCCGCGTCGGGGAACGAGATCGTGCCGGTGCGCAGCGGATCCTTCGGCGCGGGCGGCGTCAGCTCGTCGTTGATCTCTTTCGCGGGGCAGTCCGGCGCCACGAAGCCCGCCACGAAAGGCTCTCGCTGAGGCTTGTTTCCCCAGCGCTTCGTGCACCGTGACGGCGTGGTCGTCGCGGTCGCGGGGCCCGTCAGCGGGTGCGGGTCGGCGCCGATCGGCTCGGCGACGCGGTCGCACGCGCAGGCCGCGAGGAGGGTGGTGCCGGCGAGGATCATCGTCCCGAACAGGCGCATCCGCGCTCCTTACCACGGACGCACCGCCTCGTGCTTGACCCGCCCGCGATCGCGGCGCATGACGCGCGCCGTGAAACCGACCACGCTGACCTCGCTCGCCTTCGTGGCCCTCGCCGCGACCTCCGCCTGCAACGCTCCGCCCGAGCCCAAGCCCGATCCCGCCGCGACGACGGCGAAGCCCGCGGCCACGACGCCGAAGCCGATCGTGACGCAGAAGCCGGCCGCGCAGATGCCCACCGCCGTGACGCCGCCGCACGTGAAGGCGCAGCCCGTCGCCGAGGTGAAGGCCTCCGAGGACGATCCGGTCAAGGGCAAGTGGACGCTCGAAGACGCGACGAAGGGCCTCCCGAAGGGCGACACGCTCACGGCGTCGATCGAGACCGATCTCGGCACGCTCGAGTGCAAGCTGTTCCAGGACAAGGCGCCGATCACCGTCGCGAACTTCGTCGGCCTCGCGCGCGGACTCCGCCCGTGGAAGACGCCCGAAGGCAAGTGGGAGAAGAAGGCCGCGTACGACGGCACCATCTTCCACCGCATCATCAAGGGCTTCATGATCCAGGGCGGCGACGCGAAGAAGGACGGCACCGGAGAGGCCGGCTACGTGATCCCGGACGAGATCTGGGACGGCGCGACCCACGATCGCGCGGGCCTCCTTTGCATGGCGAACCGCGGCAAGAACACGAACTCGGCGCAGTTCTTCATCACGGATGAGGCCGCGTACCACCTGGATCCGCCGCGCGGCGGCTACACGATCTTCGGCGAGTGCGGGCCCGTGGAGCTCGTGCACAAGATCGCGAGCGTGAAGACCGGGCGCATGGATCGGCCCGACACGCCGCCCGTGATCAAGAAGGTGACGATCACGCGCAAGGACGCGCCCGCGGCCGCGGGGAGCGCTTCGGCTTCGGCGTCCACTGCGGCGAGCGCGGCTCCGTCGGTGTCCGCGTCGGCGGCGCCCACTTCTGCCCCGACGGCCGCGCCCACCGCGAAGCCGGCCGAGCCCGCGCACAAGTAACGGCACCTCGAAAAAACCGGCCGCAGAAGTGACTTTCTGCGGCCGGCCGGTAGGATACGGCCATGCGTCGCTACTTCCTTCTTGCGGCTTCGCTCATCGGCCTGAACGTGGCCATCTTCGTCGCGTCCCCCGGATGCGGCCCCACGGTCATCGAGATCAAACCCGGGGACGGAGGCGGCGGCGCCGGCGGCGGCACCGGCGGCATCAGCACGACCACGCCCGACTGGGACGCCGGGCTCGACGCGAAGGACGCGCTGCCCGACTACGTGGATCCCGGCTGCCCGGACGCGCCGCCCGCAGAGACGGATTTTCAATGCGATCCGTACAATCAAAACAACGGTGACTGCGCCCCGGGGGAGGGTTGCTACATCTACGTGCAGTATCCCCAAGAGGCCTGTGCGCAGGAGATCTACGGGTCGTATTGCCAGCCCGCGGGCGGCGGAGCGCAGGGCGATCCGTGCAACGGCGGGCCCGAGTGCGGCGCTGGCCTCGTGTGCGTGATCACCGGGTTCGGGACGCAGTGCGTGCAGCTCTGTCCGCTCTCGGGTGCGTCCGGCTGTCCAGATGGATTGACGTGCGAGGCGATCGACGTCGAAGGGTTCGGCGGATGCTTCTGAGCCATCGTTCGAAGGGGTTCGCGCTGTGCGGCGCGGTGATTCTGGGCCTCGGGGCGTTGCCGGCGTGCGGCGCTCGTACGGGCCTGTCCGCGGGGCCGCCCGCTCCGGAAGAGCCGGAGTGCTACCGGGACGAGGACTGCGAGGGCTCCGGCGACAAGTGCTATCCGGTGCTGTGCAACCTCGATATTCCGCCGATCAAGCCGGGCGCGGATCCGGGCGGACACTGCGTCACGCTGGATCCGATCAACTGCGACGACAACGACCCTTGCACCAATGACGTGTGCGATCCGGGTAGTGGGATCTGCACGTATTCGATCGCGACGTTCGACCTCGACGGGGACGGGTACCGCGGGCCGCGCGTCGGCACGAAGGCGGGGGATCCGGGCTCGTGCGGGGACGACTGCGACGACACGAACGCGAACGCGCACCCGGGCGGGATCGAGGTGTGCGACGGCGTCGACAACGACTGCAACGGCATCATCGACGACAACGCCACCTTCGTGCCCGAGGGCGTGACGCCGGTGCGCATCTCCACGTTCGACTTCGACCACGCGGAGCCGGCCGGCCTCGCCTGGAGCGGGGACTCCTACGTGGCTGAATACACCGCCGGCCAGGGCCAGCGCATCTACACGACCGGCCTCACGGCGAACGGGGACAAGATCCCGCCCGGCGACCAGAAGCTCACGGACGTGGACACGGACTCGTTCGGCGGGCCGCTCCTGTGGATCGGCGATCGGTACGGGGCCGTCTGGCAGGACCGGCGCAACGGCGATTACGAGATCTTCTTCACGTACCTCAAGGACTCGGGGGAGAAGGCCCACGCCGACGTGCAGCTCACGAATGCGCCCGGCTTCTCGATTTACCCGTCCATCGGCTGGAACGGCACGCAGTTCGTGACCGTGTGGCAGGACGAGCGCGACAACCCGGGCCTGTACAACGTGTATGCGCAGATCGTGGACGTGGACGGGAACCCGGTCGGGTTCAACGTGCCGCTCACGAGCGATCAGGTGGGCTTCGGGAACGAGGCGCCCTGGGTGGCCGTCGGCGACACGAGCATCGCCGTCGTGTGGGGCAGCGGCGGGACGGACTTCCGTTACATCCAGTTCCAGACCTTCACGCCGGACCTGAAGCCGCTCATGCCCGAGCCCATCCTGCTCACGGACGGCAACTCCAACGTTCGCGGTCAGTACGTCGCGTGGAACAAGGGCAACTACGTGGTCGCCTGGAACGACGAGAGCACCAGTCCGCGAGCGATCTACGCGGCCGTCGTCGAGGAGAACGGGACCGTCTCCGTGCCCGGAAAGGCGATCTCGTTCCCCGGGAGCGCGAAGAGCCGCAACCCGAACGTGAAGGCCTTCGGGAACCGCGTGCTGGTGGTCTACCAGGACAACCGCGACGGCAATCAGGGATACGAGCTGTATGCGCGCATGGTCGACAACAACCTCGACCCGCTCACGCCGGAGGAGCGCATCACGTTCTGGTCGGGGGACTCGGCGTATCCCATCGCGTCCTTCGGGCCGGACGGGAACGTGGGCGTGCTGTTCCGCGACTACGATCAGAGCTCGCTGGAGCAGCAGGTGTTCTTCACGCACCTCGGCTGCGTGGCGGGCACGAACGGGCCCTGACAGGGCATGAGCAAGGTCGTCGCGACTCGTTATTCGCCCGCGGTGCTCGAGGGGATCGCCGCGGGGGAGCGCGTGGTGCTGCGGCTCACGCTCGCGCGCAGCGATGCCGGCGCGATCGAAGAGGCGGCTGCAACGGCGCTGGCGCGTGCGGAGGAGCTGAGTGCGATCTCGCGCGTGCGGGAGCCTTCGGAGACGCCGATCGCTTGCGGGAAAGGGTGCTCGTCGTGCTGCTCCGCGAAGGTGCTCGTGGCGCCGCCCGAGGTGGTGCGCATCGCGGCGCACGCGCGGCGCACGCTGTCCGAAGAGGCGTACGCGGCGCTGCAAGAGCGCGTGGCGGAGGCGGCGGCGCGATCGAAGGGGCTCACGCGCAAGGAGCGGGTCGCGGCGCGCGTGCGGTGTCCGCTGCTCGATGAAGAGGGCGCGTGCGGGTTCCATGGGGTGCGGCCGATCGCGTGCGCCGGGTGGAACTCGATCGACGCGGCGGGGTGCGTCGCGCACTTCGATGACCGCACCGCGCCGATGCCGCCGGAGACGCACCCGCAGAGCAACGAGGTGTGCCTCGCGGTGCTGGGCGGGCTCATCGGCGCCGGGATCGATCGCCAGCTCGACATGCGGCCGCTGGAGCTGCAGGCCGCGCTCGTGATCGCGCTCGCCGACGAGCACGCGGGCGAGCGGTGGCGCAAGGGCGAGCCGGTGTTCGAAGACGCGATCGATCGCGAAGTCTCACCTTACTGAGACGTCACTTCTTGGGGCGATTGTAGTCGTCGCTCTCGAGCAACAGCACGTTCGTCTTCGAGCGCGTCTCGCCGATGCTCGTGACGTACACCGCGGGTTTGTCCTGCACGGGGCACACTTTTTCGCACGCGCCGCAGCCGATGCAGAGCGACGGATCCACGTGCGGGCGCTGCACCGGGAGGCTCACGTGCTTCGGCGGCTCTCCGCCCGGCTGCGCGACCGGCTCGCGCTTGTCGACCGTCACCTCCTCGACCCAGATCGCCTTCGGCGTCGTCGGGCAGAACTCTTCGCAGACGATGCACGGGGTCGCCATCGCCCACGGGAGGCAGCGGCCGTGATCGTACGCGGCGGTGCCGATCGAGATCGGCTTCTGGCCCACGCCGAGCTTCTGCTCCTCCGTGATCTTCTGGATCGCGCCGGTCGGACAGACGTCGCCGCACAGCACGCACGAGGGCTCGCAGTAGCCGATGCGCGGGATCAGGATCGGCGTCCACAGGCCTTCGATCCCGGCCTCGAACAGCGCGGGGTGCAGCGCGTTGTTGGGGCACACCTTCATGCACTCGGAGCAGCGGATGCAGCGCTCCAGGAACTCGCGCTCCTCCACCGCGCCGGGCGGGCGGATCACGAACGGGCTGTAGTTCGCGTCGATCGCGTCGGCGATGCGCGCCGCGGGCACGAGCGCGGCTCCGGCGGCGGCGGTCGCGATCGCGGTGCGGCGGCCCGTGTCCGGCTTCGTCACCGCGCCCTTGCGATCCGGGAGGAAGCGGAACTTGATGACGTCCTCGGGGCACGCGGCCTCGCAGTTCATGCACATGTGGCACTCGTCCTGGCGCCACTTCACGCCGCCCTGCGGGGAGTCCGCGCCCTGGCAGTGCACGAGGCAGAGGTTGCAGTCGGTGCACTTCGCGTGGTCCTTCTCCATGCCGAAGAGGGCGAAGCGCGACATCGTCCCGAGCAGCGCGCCGAGCGGGCACAGGACGCGGCACCAGAAGCGCGGCACCACGCGGTTCATGAAGACGATCGCGATCAGCAGCGCCGCGAGGAGCCACGCGTGGTGGTAATAAAACTGCTTGTTCTGAAGGAGAACGCGGCTCGTCAGCTCGCTCGTCGCGTCCGCCGCGGACATGAGCTGCGCGCTGCCAGTCGACTGCGCGGCGTCGCTGGAGGCCCGCGTGACGTAGTGCGCGAACGGGATCGCAGCGAGGCCGATCGCGCGCACCGAGACGCAGATCGGATCCAGGAGGCCGCCGATCGCGCTGCCCACGGCCGCGGCCGCGAGCGAAGCGTACAGGAGGTAGTACTTCACGCGCTGACGGACCGGGTGCGTCTTGTTCGACTCGACGCGGCGCGATCCCTTTCCGTACCGCGACGGGAAGAGCCACGCCGTGAAGTGGTGCAGCGTGCCGAACGGGCAGATCCATCCGCAGAAGACGCGGCCGAAGATCAACGTGAGCGCGACGATCCCGAGCGACCACAAGAGGCCGCGGTACACGGTGCGCGTCGAGAGGAGCGTCATCGCCGCGACGTACGGATCCGCGAGCAGGAAGCCCTCGACGGGGAGGCCCACGCGCACGCGCTCGACGTCGCCGCGGAACGTGCCGCCGTACCCCGTGCGCACGAGCAGGTACAGGAAGAGCCCGAAGCTGCCGAGCTGCACGAAGCGCCGCGCCCACACGAGGCCGCGGATCACGGGGCGCGCGGGGAGACCGGATCCGGATCGCTTCGGGTGCAGGCGCGATCGGATGCGCCCCGCGATCGTGCGGACGAGGACGTGCGCGGCCGCCTTCGCGGACACGTCACACCTCCTTGGATCGAAGGCGTTCCCACTTCGTCGTGCCGACGCCGCGCGCCTCGGCGAGGGCCAGGTATCCGATGCGCTCCGGCGTCTCCCCGATGAGCGTGCAGGCGCGCGCGTCCGCCGCGACCTGATCGATCGACGCGATCACCGTGCGCGTCTCCTTCGCGTCCGCCACGTCGCCGCCCTGCGGTCCGTTGCGCACGAGCACGCGCGTCGCGTCGATCACCGTGAGCGTCGGCTGGAGGAACGTGGCGAGGTCCGCGATCGAGAGATCGATCTTCTGGTGCAGGCGATTTCTGCGGCCGCCGAGCGAGCCGTACCAGTTCTTCATCGCGCCCGTGTACCGCGCGAGGTTGTGGTGCTTCGCGATCGGCACGTTGATGAGCTTGTCCGCCTCCACCAGCGTCGCGAGCACCGGCCACTCGTCGAGCAGCTCGCCGCGGAGGCGCATCGCGCGGAAGTGGTGCGCCTCGGGGAGGATCACGTCTGCGCCGACGTCGTACGCGGCCTTCCAGATGCCCGAGCGCGTGAAGCAGCGGTGCGGCTCGTTGCACGAGGCGTCCGTGACGACGACGCGCTTCGCCCCCGCGTCGAACGCGAGCCGCACCACCTCCGCGACGACGAGCGGGTTGGTGTTCGCGGCCTGGAGCGGCGTGCGATCCCAGCCGATGTTCGGCTTCACCACGACGACGTCGCCGCGCGCGACGAACCGGCGCATGCCGCCCATCGCTTCGATCGATTTGCGCACCAGCGAGGCCGGATCCGCGTCGTCCTTCGCGATCACGAGATCGGCCGCGATCTCCGGCGAGGGCTCCGCGATGCGGTAATCGCGCGACGTGCGATCGGTGCGCGGGCCGCCGTTCGACGCGGCGCCGCGGTCCCACCGCGAAACGCCCACGAGCGCAGCGCCGGCCAGCGCGGCCCCCGCCGCGGCGATGCGCTTCACGAAATCGCGGCGGCCCGCGGGATCCATCTCGCTTCGAAGGTACGCCCCGCGCGCCGCTCCCTCAAGTCGCGGAGGCGTGCGCGATCGCGATCGATTTGCGACGGATCGCCTTCATTGCGTCGGGGCTGGAGGCGTCGGCGGAGCAGGCACCGGCACCGCGGGCGCCGTCGTGCCGCCCGTCGCGACGGGCGCGCTCGTCCCGGCCGGGACCGTGCCGCCGCCCCCGGGCTTCGGCGAGCCCGCGCACGCGATGAGGAGCTGCGCCTTCTGCTCGACGCACGCGTTCTTCTGCTCCTGGCACGACGCGCTCGCGGTGTTGCACGCGTCCCGCTCCGTCGTGAGCGACGCGACCTCTTTCGCGCGCGTCTCCGCGAGGTGCTTTTGCTCATCGCGCGCCGCCGCGAGCTCCGCCTTCTCCTTCTCGGTGATCATGAGCACGCGGCCCTGATCTTCGATGCACTGCTTGGCCGCGAGCGCCGCGCCGTCCTCGCACGTCTTCAGCTTGCCGACGTACGACGCGACCATCTCGCGGACCTTGTCGGCGTCGGCCCCCTTCTTCGAGAGAGCGTCGAGAGATCGCTGGAATTCGGCCTGATCTTTGTCGCGTCCGGCCTTGCACGCGGCGGCCTCGTCGCGGGCCACGCGGTGCGACGCCGTGCACTCGTTGAGGTTCTGGAACGACGCCGCGCCCTGGTTCTTCGCCTGCTCCAGCTCGTTCGCGAGGCGCCACGTCTCGCGCTTGCTCCAGAACACGAGCCCCGCGATCACCGCCGCCACGAGCAGCGCGCCCACGGCGATCCGGAAGCGCAGCAGCGCCGCCTTTTGCCGCTCCTTCGTGAGCTGGTCCTGCCGCTTCTCTTCGCGCTCCTTTTCGAGCAGCACGTCGAGCTGCTCCGCGACCTCCCGCATCGAAGGCCGCTCCTTCGGCTCCAGCGCGAGCCACGATTTGAAGGCGGCGATGAGCTTGTCGCGCGGCGCCCCCTTGAGCTCCGGCAGCGCCTCCTTCGCGATCGGCGTGCCCGCGCGGACGGCGTGCGCGAGCGCGAGCTCCGCCGGCTGCGTCGCCGACTCGCCCGGGAAATGCTGCGGCCCCACGATCGACATGAGCAGCGTCGTCGCGAAGCAGTACGTGTCCATCTTCTCGGTGAGCGGAGGCCGGTTCGCCGCGCCGTCGAGCGCGAAGATCTGCTCCGGCGACGCGTAGAGCGCGGTGCCCGCGATGAACGAGGCCTCCTTCTCCGCCGCGACGCCGAGATCGAGGAGCACCGGGTGGATGCGCCGCCCGAACACCGCGAGGTAAATGTTCTCGGGCTTGATGTCCTGGTGTCGCAGACCCGCGTCGTGCAGCGCTTCGAGCCCGTACGCGATCGCGCGGAAGATGTCGTACGCCTCGTTGAGCGACAGCGAGCCCTTCTGCTCCAGCCGCTCCTGCAGCGTCTGCCCTTCGTACACGGGCATCGTGAGCCACACGTACTCGTCCGTCGTGCCGTGATCTTTGAGCTGCACCACGTGCGGGTGCCCGACGGTCGCGAGCATGACGAGCTCACGATCGACGTTGCGCCCCACGTAGAGCGAGCGCGGCAGGAGCTTCAGCGCCACCTGATGCTCGGGCACGTCGATGCGCTGCGCGACGTACACGCGGCCGAACGTGCCTTCGCCGAGCTTGCGCACGAGCTGGTAGTGATCGCCGACCACGTCCCCGACCTCGGGCAGCAGCATCGCGGGCGGCGGCGGGATCGATGCGAACGTGCGCGAGACGTCGTTCGGCCCGTCGCCGAGCGGCGTCAGCGTGTGACGCTCCTCCTCCTCGAATTCGATGTCGGGCGCGGACTCCTCGCGCGGCCTCGGTGGAGGTGGTGGCGCTGGCGGCTCGCTCGTCTGGAAGCCGTACAACACCGTCGATCGAAGCTTGTCTCCGCTTGCCACGCGCGCTCCCTGCGAGAGTACCGGAAGCGCGAAAAAAGGGAGAACATCGGCGCTATCCGTGTTCACTCTCGGCGTGTAAGGTGCCTCGCGCGGCCTCGTTCTCGAACGGCGATTTCAAGTCGGGGCCGTCGCCCTGGAGGACACGAGATGCTGAAGCGCGTCACGAGAGCTGTGGGGGCTCTTCTCCTTTCCGTCGCGACCGCGAGCGCGATCGGCTGCGCGGCGTACGAGCCTGCGAGGGCCGCCTCGCCGAAGTCGGCCCCCGGCCGTTGGGCGGACGAAGCGCCGGCCGCGTCCGCCGCGCCGATGATGGAGATGGGCGGTCTCGCCGGCGGCCTCCACGGCGCCGACATGGACGGCGCGGTCGCAACGAACGGCCCCGCGCCGGCCCCCACCTCGACGTCGACGCCGCCCGGTCAATCGCAGGCGTACGAGCAGCACGGCCCGATGCTCGTCTACACCGCGACGTTGAACCTCGCGGTCTTCCAGGTCGCGGAGGCCTCGAAGGAGGTCGAGAAGATGGCGCGTGAAGCGGGCGGATTCCTCGCTCGCCGCGACGACACGTCGCTCACGATCCGCATCCCCGTCGCCAAGTTCGAGGACATGATGAAGCGCCTCGAAAAGCTGGGGGACGTGCTCCACCGCAACGTCGTCGCGGAGGACGTGACCGAGCAGTTCATGGACGCCGAGGTGCGCCTCAAGAACGCGCGCGCCGTGCGTGATCGCCTGCAGCAGCTCCTCGACAAGGCGACGAAGGTGGAGGACTCGCTCGCGATCGAGAAGGAGCTCACGCGCGTCGGCACCGACATCGAGACGCTCGAGGGCAAGCTCAAGTACCTGCGCGACCGCGCGATGTTCTCGACGATCACGGTGAGCTTCCAGCCGAAGCAGACGGACAACGTGAAGGCGAACGCCGTCCGCATGCCGGTCGACTGGCTCGACAACCTCGGCCTCGGCCGCCTCCTCTCGCTGTGAAGGGAAGGACGACGATCATGAAGAAGCTCCTCATTTTCGCCTCGATCGCGGCCTTCACGGCGCTCGTCGGCTGCCGCCCGTTCGCCCCCGCGACGCCGCCCGGCTTCGTCGATCTGAGCGACAGCTACCCCCGCAACGAGTACCGCGCGACCACCGCGGAGGGCATGGTGCTGGGCGTGCGCGCCTTCGAGAACAAGCCGAAGGGCGAGATCGCGTTCTGGACGAAGGTCGTCGAGAACCGCATGCGCGACACGTCCGGCTACGCCTTGCTGGAGACGAAGGACGTCAAGGATCGCTCGGGAAACGTAGGCAAGCAGCTCCGCTTCGGCCACGACGAGAGCGGCGTCCCCCACCTCTACTACGTCACGATCTTCGTGAACGACGACCACGTCTACGTGCTGGAGGCGGGCGGCACGAAGGACCTCGTGACGAAGCACGAGCAGCAGATCGCCTGGTCGATCGAGAACTTCCTCCAGAAGTAACACCGGCGCGCTCGTCGTCGGGGGAGTGATACGAGGGGGCGGAGCCCCCTTGTAAATCCCACAAATCGCGATCGTTCCCTCAGGTGCCCACCCCCGGTCCGTGCTCGGCCTTCGGCCTGCGCGCGGCCCGCCCCGCCCAAATCTCTCGCGATGCTCGTTCAGGGCGGGGAAGCGCCCCGTTACACGTCAGCGGTGTCGTTCGTGCTGGATCGCTCGGGTTTCGGAGGCTCCGCGAGCGGCTTCGGGGGCATCGGCGGGCCCGCGACGGGGAGCCAGATCTCGAACACGGCACCTCCCTTCGTCGGCTTGCGGTACGCGATGTCGCCGCCGTGCTCGAACACGATCCGCTGCACGATCGCGAGCCCGAGCCCCGTGCCCTTCTCCTTCGTCGTCGCGTACGGCGTGAAGAGCCGCGGCATCATCTCGTCCGTGACGCCCGGCCCGTTGTCGCGCACCACGATCCGCACGCGCTCCTTCTCGAGCGGCCCCACCGTCACCACGACGCGCGGATCCGGCCGCGTCGCCGACGCCGCGTCGAGCCCGTTCTGCACGAGGTTCGTGAGCACCTGCACGATCTGATCTTTGTCCGCGCGCACGAGCGGCAGCCCCGGCTCGCCCTTCAGCTCCACGCGCGGCCCGACCTGCGGCCCCGTCGCCTCGGTGCTGCGCGCGTGCAGCGTCACCACGCCCTTCGCTACGCCGACGAGATCGATCGGCTCCGGGTTCGGCGCGGGCAGACGCGCGAACTTCGTGAACTCGGTGACGATGTTCGCGATGCGGTGCACCTCCTCGAGCACCGTCGCGGTCGCCTCCTCGAAGTACTCGTCGAACGCCGGATCGTCCCGCGCCCGCAGCCTCCGCAGCGTCTCCATCGCCGCGCGGATCGGAGCGAGCGGGTTCTTGATCTCGTGCGCGATCTGACGAGCCACCTCGCGCTGCGCCGAGATCCGCTCCGACACCGCGAGCCGCTGCCGCATCGCCACGAGCTCCTCGATCGTGCGGTTGAAGGCCTTCGCGAGCTGCGCGATCTCCTTGCCGCCGCGCCCGACGACGACGCGCGGCGCGCCCCCCACGACCTCGCGCGTCTCGTGCGCCAGCTCCACGATCGGCCGCGAAAGGCTCCTCGCGAGGATGAACGCGACGGACAAAGCGAGCGCCACCGCGAGCGCGCCCGCCACGCCGATCGCGCGATCGAGCCGAGCGAGCGCCAGCTTCAGCCGATCCCGAGGCACCTTCGCGGTGACGGTGAGCCCGTCGACGTCGCGCATCTCGATCGCGCGCACGACCACGTCCGCGTCCCCCGCCTTCGGAGCCGCGGTCCCGGCCACGAGCTCCACGCCGTACGCGAGCCCGACGCGCTCCAGGATCGCCGAGATCCGCCGCGCCCCCACGAGCCCGATCGTGACGCCGTTGCTCGATCGCGCGCAGAACACCTCCATCGAAGCGGCCCCCGCGGCGCTCGTCTTGAGCCGCGGCGCGCCGTTCGATTTGCCCTGGATCATCGCCGCGAGCCGAGGATCGCGCGTCCCGATCCGCGCCACGTCCTCCGCGCCGAGCACGAGCCCGTCCCCCGTCACGAGCGACAGCTCGTCGAGCCGCAGCGCCCGCGCCTGATCGGGCACGAAATGCCGCACCGCGATCTTGCTGCCCGCGTCGAGCGCCCCCGCGTCCCCGTGCGCGCGATCCAGATCGAGGTGCGCCTTGTCCACGAACGTGTCGTGCTCGCACATCGGCGCCAGCAGATCGCGCAGCGACGCGGCCTCGTACGACAGCTCCTTCTGCACGCCGGACGCGGCCGCCTCGATGCGATCCTCGAAATCGCGCTCGATGATGTCGCGCGACGCCTCGCGGAGCGACAGGCCGACGAGCGCCGTCGCCAGCACGGCGACGACCCCGAACGCGACGATGAGGCGAGCGGCGAGGGTCACGGGCTTCTTTGATACCATCGTGAGCCGATGACGACCCCGCTCACGATCGCCGCCGTCTACGCGCACCCCGACGACGGGGAATTCTTCGCCGCGGGCGCGCTCCGGAAATGGGTGAAGGCCGGCCACAAGGTCCACGCGATCTGCGCCACGCGCGGCGACCTCGGCACCAAAGATCGCGCCGCTTCGGCGGAGGAGCTGGGCCGCATGCGCGAGGCGGAGCTCGGCCGCGCGATGGAGGCGATCGGAGGCGAGCCGCCGATCGTGCTCGGCCTCCCGGACGGCTTCGTGCGCGAGAGCGCGCCCGCGCTGAAGGAGCGCCTCGTCTACTTCTTCCGCAAATTGAAGGTGGATCGCGTCGTCACGTTCGATCCGTGGAAGCCCTACGAGATCCACCCCGATCACGTCGAGGTCGGCCGCATGGCGACGGAGGCCGCGTGCTTCTCGTGCTTCCCGCTGCTCCATCCGCAGCACCTCGACGAGGGCCTCGCGCCCGCGCAGCCGTCGGAGGTCTGGTTCATGGGCCCGACGGTCCACCGCCCGAACCGCGTCGTCGACATCCGCGAAACGTTCGACGACAAGGTCCGCTCGCTCCTCTGTCACTCCTCGCAGATCGAGATGCTCGCGAGCTGGTTCGTCCCCGGCGCCGATCCGACGAACCTCACGCCCGAGCAGCGCGCCCTCCTCGAAGGCGGCGCGAAGACGTTCCTCGACGGCATGGCCCGCGGCGTCGCGATGCTCGCGCCGCAGACCGAATTGGCGGAGGCGTTCTTCGCGCAGCGCGTCGGTCCCGGTCACCTCGACAACTACCAGGAGATGTTCATGGAGATGGCGGGCGCCCCGCTGCAACCCCCGGAGATCTGCTGATCCGATGGGCGGCAACGACGCGTTCGACGACGCCGACGACCTCGACGTCCCGGCCGGTGAGTGCACGGATCAGGAGCTGTGCGGCGTCCTCCGCAGCCTGCTGCGCGCGGAGCTGACCGGGACGCGCGCCGGCGCCATCGAGGACGCGCTCCGCGCCGCCGAGAGCGCGCGTCGATCGCAGCTCCTCTTGTGCCTCGTGGACGCGCTCCGCGACGGCGATCTCGTGAGCTGGATCCAGTCCGACGGCCAGCGCCGCGCGAAGGCGATCGCGATCGCCGCCGCCGTCGCGCCCTCGGATCCGGCCGCGTCGCACAACGCGTCCGTCTTCGCTCGGATCCGAGCGTTTCATGACTGGAGCGCCTTCACGTACCCGGTGTTGATCGTGCCCGGTTACACGCCGCTCGACGCGAAGCAGGCGAAGCCTGGCGTGCACCCCGTGACGCAAGCCCGCCTCGCGATGGCCGCGCAAGATCTGGCCGCGAACAAGGCCCCGTTCGTGATCGTGAGCGGCGCCAACGTCTACCCGCGCGGCACCCCGTACTACGAGGCGCTCGAAATGAAGGCGGCCCTCAGCGCGCTCGGCGTCGACGCCGCGCGCATCCTCGTCGACGCCCGCGCCCGCCACACCACCACGAACCTCCGCAACGCGGGCCGCATGATGCGATCGCTCGGCCTGCCGAAGGCGCTCGTCGTCACGATCGGCGGCGGGATCGCCGGGGGCAACTTCTTCGGCCAGGACTTCTACCTCGCGCACCCGACGCTCTCGACGTTCCATAGCCGCTGCGAGCAAGAGCTCGGCTACCGCGTCGGCGAGCTGCACGGCGTCGACGACGGCCGCATCGAATTCCTCCCCTCCGCCTCCGTCGACCAGCCCTCCTTCCGCGATCCGCTCGACCCTTGAAGCGCACTCAGGTCCCCTCGGAGGGACCTGGGTCATCTCAAAGCGGGTTCCGGATGCGCCGCGTCAGGGATTTTTCGGGGGAGGGGAGGACACGGTGTGGATGATTCCCCACACCTCGCCGTCCATCTCCCCACGATGATGCTCCGCTTCGTTGGCCTGCTCGGTTTCATCGCCCTCGCCGCCTCCACCGTCGCGTGCGCCGGTTCGACCCAGACCCCGATTCGCCAAGCGCAGAACATCGAAGACTCCGACTACGCCAACTACGATCGGCCGTTCGGTGTGTCGCCCGGTTACGCCGGCACCGACGGGCAAGCCGTGCAGCACGCGACCTCCGCGGACGATTCGCTCCGCGCGGCGCCGGAAGGCGCGACGTCATCGAGCGATCTCGGCAACGCGGCGCTCGGCTTCTCCGCGGGCGGCCAGCATGTCCGGCAGGACGTGAAGGAGACGGAGTACGTGAAGGTCGAAGCGACGCCCGGCACCGCTTGCTACGACGCGGCCGTGAAGGCGGGCATCCTCACCGGCACCTGCACCCTCATCTCCGAGCGCAAGTACGTGCTCGTCGGCGAGAAGGCTCGCTGATCACTTCGCCGCCGTCGCGTCCTTCAACACCTCGTCCGCATGAACGCCCGGATCCACATCCGGGTACACCTTCGCGACCTTGCCGCTCGCGTCGATGAGGAAGCTCACGCGCGACGCCATCCCGAGGCGCGACGGCACGCCGAACGCGCGCATCCAATCGCCGTTCGGATCCGCCAGGATGGGGAAGGGGAGCTTCTGCTCCTTCGCGAACTGCTCGTGAGACTTCGCGTCGTCCTCCGAGACGCCGAACACCTGCACGTTGGCGTTCTTGAATTTGTCCCAGGCGTCGCGGAACGCGCACGCCTCCTTGGTGCAGCCGGGCGTCCCGTCCTTCGGATAGAAGTAGACGATCACGGGGTGCCCCTTCTCGTCCGAGAGCTTGTGCGTCGCGCCGTTCTGATCGACGGCCGACAGCTCGGGCGCAGCGGCGCCGGCCGCGAGCATCCCTTCACCGCCGTCGGGGCGCCGCGTCGCGCCGCAACCGCCGAGCGAGAGAACGAGCACCGCAGGGACCACGAATCGAAGCGCTTCGGTCGACATGGGCGCGAATCCTAGCGTCGCGTCGCGAAGCGTTCCACGTCACCAGCGCGAGCGCCCGCCGGACCATAACGCGAATACGCGCCTCGCACAGCGCCGCGGCAGCACCGCGAGCACGCAGAGAAAGCCGAGCAGCCAGCCGAGCTTCGACAGCACCGGCCCTCCCACCGCCACGAGCAAGATGGGGAATCCGACCACTAGCGCGCCCGCGGTCCAGCGCCACTTCGGCTTCTGCAGCGCCGAAAGCGCGGTCAAGAGGACCGGGCCACCGTCGTCGTGGAGCGGCTCCAGGAGCTCGGGCGGGGGAGCGATCCGCGGCTCCGGCAGCGCCCGCACGGAGGCGCGCGTGTTCTCCGCGCGCAACGCGGCCATCTGCGCCAGCGCCGCGCGCTCGCGCTCGTCGCGTCGCCGCTGCGTCTCCCAGACCTTCTCGTTGAACGTGCGCTGCTCCTGCGAGTCGAGGACGGCGCCGCAGTTGCCACAGAGCTTCGCGTGGATCCCGCTGTCGGCCCCGCAGCGCGCGCACCGCTGGAACGGCTGCCCGGAGACGGGCGCGGTGTCGATCGCGAGGTCCACGCGCGCAGGCTCCACCGCGTCCGGCAGCTCCAAGCTGGGCGCCGCTCTAGGGGGCGTTGCGGCCGCTCCTTCGCGCGTCGAAGGCCTTTCGTCGAGCTCGATCCGATCCGGCGTGACGGACGCGGGCGCGCCGTCGATCACCGCGGCGATGCGCGCGCGGTCCGCGGTCTCCACCTGGCCGGGCTCCTCGGTGCGGCGCGGCTCGATGCGGCGGAAGCGATCGTGCGCCGTCACGGGCTCTCCACCGGCTCGACCGCGATGTTCTCGTACAGGACCGGCACGCTCGCGGGGCGCGCACGCGTCGCCGCCCAGCTCCGCAGCCGATCGATGTCGTCGGCCATCGTCCGTGAGAGAGGCACGGTCGCGCGGATCGCGTCGTCGATGTGGCCGTGCGTCAGATCGACCCCCTCGCTGAAGGCGTCGTAGAGCCCCGCGACGATCGCCTGCTCGATCTCGGCCCCGCTGAAGCCCGCGGAGAGGCTCGCGAGCGCGTCGACGTCGAACGCCGCCGGATCGCGCTGCTTCTCTCGCAGATGGATGCGGAAGATCTCCGCGCGCTCCGACTCGGATGGAAGATCCACGAAGAAGATCTCGTCGAATCGCCCTTTTCGGAGGAACTCCGGCGGCAGCAGATCGATCCGGTTCGCGGTGGCCACCACGAACACCGGCGACGTCTTCTCCTGAAGCCACGTGAGCAGGTTGCCGAACACGCGCGCCGTCACGCCCGAATCCCCCGACCCCGACGACGACACGCCCGAGAGCCCCTTCTCCACCTCGTCGATCCAGAGCACGACCGGCGCGACGCTCTCCGCGACGCCGATCGCGCGACGGAGGTTCTGCTCCGAGGATCCGACGAAGCTCGAGAAGATCCGACCGACGTCGAGCCGCAAGAGCGGGAGGCGCCACTCCGCGGCGACGGCCTTCGCGGTGAGGCTCTTGCCGCAGCCCTGCACGCCCAGGAGCATGATCCCCTTCGGCTCCGGCAGACCGAACCGACGCGCCGGCTCCCCGAAGGCCGATCGGCGCCGCACGAGCCACTCCTTGAGCAGCTCCAGCCCGCCGACGCGCGCGAGCCCCTCGTGCACCGGGAAGTACTCGAGCAGCCCGCTCTTGCGGACGACCTGCTGCTTCTCTTCGAGCACCATCGCGATGTCCGAGGCGTCGAGCCGCCCGTCGTCCGCGATCGCCCGCGCGAAGACGTTCTCCGCCTCCGCGAGCGTGAGGCCCTGCGCAGCGCGCACCAGCTCGTCGACGCGCTCTTTCTCCAGATCCACCGAGGCGCGCCCGCTCTCGCGCACGACCGTGACGATCTCACCGAGGAGCTGGTAGAGCTCGCCGAACGTGGGGAGCGGCACGTCGACGACCGTGATCTCCTTCTCCAGCTCGGCCGGGATCTTGAGGATCGGCGACAGCACCACCGCGGTGGTGAACGTGCTCTTCAGGTACTGAGCGAGCTCGCGCAGCCCGCGCACCACCTCGGCTTCGTCGAGGAACGGGTGCAGATCCTTGAGCAGGACGACGGCCGGATCCGAAAGCTGCGCGATCGCCGCGAACGCGCCGAGCGGCTTGTCGGTGCCGGCGGCGATCACCGGCGCGCGCCCTCCGCCGATCTTGCGGAGCCCGCGCGTGATCGACCACGTGTAGAGGTCCTTCCCGTGGCTCTTCGCGAGGCGCAGCAGCATCGCCTCGACGCGCTGCTCCTCCCACGACACGAGGTAGAGCAGCGGGTACCGCGCGCGCACCAAGAGATCGATCTGACGAAGAAACTCCGGCGACCTCGCGGCGCTCTGCTCGACCTTCGCCGGCGACATCGGCGCCTAGACTACCGCACGCGGCAACGCCGGGCGGCGGAGCCGAGCTTCGATGCGTTTTTCGGGAAGAGCGCGCGCGGCTCTTGGTTAGTGATGCATCGCACGGCGCGGCGACGTGCTCGGGCGGCGCACGCTCATCGGCGGCGTCGCCTCCTCGCAGAAGAGGATCGCGCACGCCGTCCGGTCGGCCGCGCGCACCCGGCTGCAGAGCTCTGCCAGATCTTCATCCGCGTCGAAGACCTCTGCTTCGACCGGGACCGTGGAGCCGGCGGCATAGCGGACGTTGTCCAGCGCCACCCATCGTCCGCGGAAGCGATCGGAGCTGCACACCTCCGACCATGTCATCCGGGGACTCGACGAAATCCTTCTACCCATTCGAGGAAAACACCTCCCCCCCCGTTGTGAAAAAGGACGCGCTCGCCCGCCGCTCTGCGGAGCCGACGTGCCCGGCGGCCGAGGAGGCCGCGAGCACCGCTCGCGCGGTCAAGGTGAGATCCCGCCTCGGTCCGACGTGAAGACGATCGGAGCTTCGAGGCGACGGAGATCGCAGGGCTCGTGAAGGGCCGGCGCACGAGAGATCGGCGCGCTCCTCACGGGCGCTCTGCGATGGAGGTTGCGATGCGTCCTGCGCTGCACCTGCAGCAGACGGCTCGCCGGCCAATTCCGAGCTGGGGACCAAGACGGGCGCGCACATCCTTCGCACCGCAACTACTAGCATCACGCGAAAAACGTCGTCAAGCGAGGCAACTGCGCGAGCCGACGCGCCGCGTCAGCGGCGGGCCGGTGCGGACGCAGCGAACCCCTCTACAAGTGACACTTTTTCTCTTTCAGCTTCGCGAGCGCGGCGCCCTGTCCGATCGACGCCGCGGCCTTCGCGTCCGACGCCGCGCCGCACCCACGTGACGACGCGGACATCATCGCGGCGGCTCCGATCTTCGACGCCGCGGCGCTCTTCATCGGCCCGTCACAGTTGCGGTAGTCGCTCACGGCGATGCTCACGTTGCCCGGCTGCGCGTGGGCGATCGCGTTGCGGCAAGCTGCGTCCTTCTTCGGATCCACGCCGGACGTCGGAGCCGTGTTCGCGCCGGCTCCGCTCGTCCCGCTGGAGATCGGCGTCGTCGTCTTGACCGTGGGGACGGAGCCGACGCCGCTCGGCGATCCGGAGGGCACGTCGACCGGCGTCCCGCTGGGCGTCGCGTCGGCGGTGACCGTGGTGGCGGGCGCGGTCGGGAGCGGGATCACCTCTCCCGAGTCGCCGTTGCCTTTCTTCTTCATCGCGATGACGCCGATGATCGCGCCGATCACGACGACGCCGCCGAGGACGCCGACGATCACGCCCGTGTTGCTCTTGCCGCCGGAGCTCGGCTGCGGCGCGCTCCCCATCGCCGGCATCGGCGCGGGGGTCATCGGCGACGCGGGGTAACCGCCCATCGGCGTCACGTGCGCGGGGCCCGTGATCGGGGCCGAGTCCATCATCGTCTTGCCGGCGGGCCCGGTCGGCGGCGAGAACATCGGCTCGCCGATCTGCGTCTGACCGCCGCGCGCGCCGCCGCTCGCCGGCGCCATCGGCTGCGGGGTGTTCATCGCCATGGTGCCGCCGTGCGGAGGCTGCACCTCGGGGTAGCTCATGCCGGTGGGCCGCGGTCCGCCGACGAGCGACATGCGCGGGCCCGCGGTGCCGATCGTCAGCTCCTCGAACAGCTCACGCGCGCTGCGCTGGCGCTGGTTGCGATCCTTCGAGAGCGCGCGCATCACGGCCGTCTTCATGCTCGGCGGCACGTTCACGCTCATGTTCGCCTCTTCGAACGGGAACGGCTGCGCGGTCATGTGCTGCGTCGCCCACTCCCACGGCGTGTCCGCGTTGAACGGGAGCCGACCGCAGAGGCACTCGTACGCGATCACGCCGAGCGAGTAGATGTCGCTGCGCGCGTCGAGATCGGCGCCCTTGAACTGCTCGGGGCTCATGTACGGAGGCGTGCCGAGCACCATGCCTGCCTGCGTGAGCTTCTTCTCCTGCGCGGCCGCCTTCTCGTCGCTCTTCGCGATGCCGAAATCGAGCACCTTGACGAAGTCCTCTTCGCCCGCGCGCTTCGTGAGGAAGATGTTCGCGGGCTTCAGATCGCGGTGCACGACCCCCTTCTCGTGCGCCTCCTGCAGCGAGCCGCACACCTGGCCCATGATGCGATCGACGCGCTCGGGCGAGAGCGTCTTCTGCTTCTCCAGAAGGCTCTCCAGCGTCTGCCCGTCGAGGAACTCCATCGCGACGTAGAGATCGCCCGCGTCCGTCTTCCCGAAGTCGTAGAACTTGATCGTGTTCGGGTGCTCGAGCTCGCTGACGACGCCGCCCTCGCGCATGAAGCGAGCGACGACCTGAGGGTCCTTCGCGTACTCCGCGACGATCGTCTTCACGGCGACCTTGCGCCGCTTCGTCCCCATTTGCTGCTCGGCGGTGTACACGCGGCCCATGCCGCCTTCGCCGAGGATCCCCGTGATCTGGAAGCGCCCGCCTACGAGCGTGCCGATGAGCGGATCCTTCTCTTGCTCTTGCGGCAGCGGCGCTCCGCACTTGCGGCAGAACCGCGCGCCGTCGTCGTTCGGGTGATGGCAGGCTACGCATTCCATGCTTGTCGGGCGCAGCATCGCAGCCGTTCCGCCTCGCGCGCAAGCTCGCGGCCACCTCCTCTGCGAGCCTCTGCATCGCGGGCCGCGTCTTCGTCGCGACACCTCATCCGTTTCCCGCGATCGTCAAGGCCTTCGAGATCCGCGCTGCTGCCCGATGATCTGGGGCCTCGGCGGATCTGGTGCTTCCAGCGCTTGACATGCCTCTTGCTAGGGGCTAAGAGGCTGCTCCCTTCGCGACCCCCACCTGTCCTTTGTCGGCGCGCTCAGCACGATGAAGGGCTCGGAGGAGGCGCCGAGGGATCCGGTTTACGAAGCAGGAGCAATCGCTGGCGTAGCTCAATCGGTAGAGCACCTGCCTTGTAAGCAGGGGGTTAGGGGTTCAAGTCCCCTCGTCAGCTCGGATCGAATCGGGACTGTCGGCAAGCGGTCACCCCCTCACGGACGAAGCAGAAGGAAGAGACACAAAAAAAGAGATCACGAAGCTCGATCACAGAGTACATAGCGACCTGGACAATCCTGGAGGGTTGCCCGAGCGGCCAAAGGGAGCAGACTGTAAATCTGCCGGCTCATGCCTTCGATGGTTCGAATCCATCACCCTCCACCAGGAACGAGCGACGAATCCCGTCACCCGTTCCGAGCTTGAAGACAGCCACCTGGCTTCAAGCGCTCACTTGAAAAGAGATTCGATCAGCGTTCGGAATTGCGGGGCACGCCTCGCGGTTACGCGCGCCGCGCGGGCGTAGCTCAGTTGGTAGAGCGTCAGCCTTCCAAGCTGAACGTCGCCGGTTCGAACCCGGTCGCCCGCTCAGACTCGAAATCCCCTGCCCACCTAGCTCAGTTGGTAGAGCACGTCCTTGGTAAGGACGAGGTCGTCGGTTCAAGCCCGATGGTGGGCTCCAAGTGAACTCAGCGTGATATCCGGCCGCCTGCCGGCCCCTCATCACCTTCAGCTCACCTTCAGGAGACCCCGATGGCGAAGGAAAAATTCAACCGTACCAAGCCCCACGTGAACGTCGGCACGATCGGGCATATCGATCACGGCAAGACGACGCTCACGGCGTCCATCGTGAAGGTGCAGTCCAAGAAGAAGCTGGCGAAAGTCATCTCCTACGCGGACATCGCCAAGGGCGGCACGGTGCGCGACGAGACCAAGACCGTGACCATCGCGGCGGCTCACGTCGAGTACGAGTCGGCGAACCGGCACTACGCGCACGTCGACTGCCCCGGACACGCCGACTACATCAAGAACATGATCACCGGCGCCGCGCAGATGGACGGCGCGATCCTGGTCGTCAGCGCGCTCGACTCCGTCATGCCGCAGACGCGCGAGCACGTGCTGCTCGCCCGCCAGGTCGGCCTGAACTACCTGGTCGTGTTCCTCAACAAGTGCGACGCCGTCGACGACCCGGAGATGCTGGACCTGGTCGAGATGGAGGTGCGCGAGCTCCTCAACAAGTACAACTTCAACGGCGACAACGCCCCGGTGATCCGCGGCGCCTCGCTCCCGGCGCTCAACGGCGACCCGAAGTGGGAGGACTCGATCCAGAAGCTGATGGAGGCGCTCGACAGCTACATCCCCGAGCCGGTGCGCGACATCGACAAGCCCTTCTTGATGGCGATCGAGGACGTGTTCTCGATCAAGGGCCGCGGCACGGTGGCCACGGGCCGCATCGAGCGCGGTCAGATCAAGGTCGGCGAAGAGGTCCAGATCATCGGCTTCAAGGACACCAAGAAGACGGTCGTGACGGGCGTCGAGATGTTCCGCAAGCTGCTCGACAGCGGCCAAGCGGGCGACAACGTCGGCTGCCTGCTGCGCGGTGTGGAGAAGGACGAGATCGAGCGCGGTCAGGTCCTCGCCAAGCCCGGCAGCATCACGCCGCACACGAAGTTCCTGGGTGAGGTCTACGTCCTCAAGAAGGAGGAGGGCGGCCGTCACACGCCGTTCTTCACCAACTACCGCCCGCAGTTCTACATCCGCACGACCGACGTGACGGGCACCGTCAAGCTGCCCGAGGGCGTCAAGATGGTCATGCCGGGTGACAACATCACGATGGACATCGAGCTGATCGCCCCGGTCGCGCTCGAAGAGCAGATGCGCTTTGCCATCCGCGAGGGCGGCAAGACCGTCGGCGCCGGCGTCGTGACGAAGATCAAAGAGTAGCTCTCACAATGAATCGGACGCGGCGAACGCCGATCGTCCTCGTATGCACGGAGTGCAAGGCACGTAATTACAAAACGACCAAGCGAGCCGAGGGCGCCTCGGGCCTCCCCCCCGAAACCGGGACGGGAGACGGGGCGCCGCCGGTAGAGCTGAAGAAGTTCTGCAAACAGTGCCAGCGCCACACGGTGCACAAGGAGACGAAGTAAAGCGCGGAGATCGGTAACTGCCAGTCTCCTGCACAGGGGTATAGCTCAGTTGGTAGAGCAGCGGATTCCAAATCCGCAGGTCGGGAGTTCGAGCCTCTCTGCCCCTGCCGAAAAGAAAGTCCGGAGATGTTGAGTCCCCGGAACAGACGCCCCGCAGCGATGCGGCGGTGACCCGGTGAAACGAACCATGGCGAAGCCGAGCACGGACGAAAAAGACGACGCGGAGCGCGAAGAAGAGGGTGACGAGCCCTCCGAGCGCGACGAGGCTTCCTCCGAAGAAGAGGTGGTCGACGCCGAGATCCGTGAAGGCTCGGAGCCCCTCGCCAAGGTGAAGCTCTCCACGGAAGGCGGCCTCGCCGAGTCGACCGACGAGGAAGACGCGGAAGAGGAAGCCGCCGCTCAGCTCGGTATCCAGCGGTACGTGCTCGCCTCGTTCTTCGCGGCCGGCATCGTCGCTGCGTACGTGTTCGGCAAGGCGATTCACGGCATCTGGTCGTGGGCCGCCAACAAGGACTGGTTCCACAACACCCTGCCTGCTCTGGCCGCCATCAGCGACGATGACAAGGCCACCTACGGCACGATCCTCGGCGCCATCATCGCCGTGGTCGCCGTGGTTCAGGTGTACCGCAAGCCCGCTGTGCGGGCCTGGGCCGACGAGGTCGCTTCCGAGCTCGCGAAGGTGAAGTGGCCGACCCGCAAGGAAGTCTCGAACTCCACGGTGATCGTGATCGCCGCTGGAGCCCTCGCCACCATCTACCTCGCGCTCCTCGACCGACTCTGGTCCTTCGTCACCGACTTGTTCTACGGAACTGGGAGCTGACCGTCCTCGGCGCGGCCGAACGGAACAGGGCATCATGGCCAAAAAGTGGTACGTCATCCACACTTACTCCGGATACGAGGCGAAGGTGCGCGATGCGCTCCAGCAGCGTGCCAAGCAGTACAGTCTGGAGGACAAGTTCGGCGAGATCCTCATCCCGAGCGAGACGGTCACCGAGCAGCGCCCCGGTGGTAAGACCCGTGTTCGTCAGAAGCTGAGCCTCCCCGGCTACATCTTCGTCGAGATGGAAATGGCCGAGACGGCGTGGCACCTCGTGAAGGACACGCCGAAGGTCACCGGCTTCATCGGCAATCAGACTCCACAAGAGGTGCCGCTCGCGCAGATCGAGAACCTGCGTCGCGGCATCGTCGAGAACGCCGTCAAGCCGAAGCTCCGCCTCAGCTTCGAGATCGGTGAAGAGGTCCGCGTCCTCGACGGCGCGTTCGCGAACTTCACCGGCACCGTCGACGACGTGAAGATGGACAAGCAAAAGCTGAAGGTCAAAGTGTCGATCTTCGGCCGTCCCACGAGCGTCGAGCTGGACTTCTCCGCCGTCGAAAAACGGTAATCCGCCCAAGGCAAGCACGTTGTTGATACCGCTCCTCGATGGGCGGACGCGAGACTCACCATGAAGAAAGTCACTGGGTACGTAAAGCTTCAGCTCCCCGCCGGTAAGGCGAGCCCGTCTCCGCCCGTCGGCCCCGCGCTCGGCCAGCACGGCATCAACATCATGGCCTTCTGCAAGGACTTCAACGCCCGCACGGCGTCGCAGGAGAACATGATCATCCCGGTGGTGATCACGGTCTATTCGGACCGCTCGTTCACCTTCGTGCTGAAGACGCCGCCCGCCAGCGTCCTCCTGAAGAAGGCCGCCGGCCTCGCCACCAACAAGAAGCCCGGATCCGGCTCGAAGGAGCCGAACAAGATCAAGGTCGGCAAGGTGACGAAGAAGCAGCTTGAGGAGCTCGCGAAGCAGAAGATGGGCGACATGAACACGACGCTCGTCGAGTCCGCGATGCGCAACCTCGCGGGCACCGCGCGCTCGATGGGCATCGACATCGTCGACTGACGATCTCGGGAGGCGAGCGCCGCGTCGAAATGACGGTGGCCGCCGCCTCCTTCACGACTGGAGCGCGTGAGTCGCTCCCGGGCTGAGAAATGGTGTCTCCGCCCACCCCAGATTCAGATTTACCACGGTGAAAAAGGGCGCCGTGGGAGGCCTAGGGCTCTGTCGCCCGACGCCGAACGAAAGGAAGGCACATGCCGAAAGTCCCGAAAAAGAAAGCAGCGGCACGAGCGATCGTGGACCGTAGCAAGAAGTTCACGCTGGAGGAGGCGTGCGCGCTCGTCAAAAAAGCCGCGTCCGCCAAGTTCAACGAGACCGTCGATCTCGCAGTCCGTCTCGGTGTCAACCCGCGCCACGCCGACCAGATGGTCCGCGGCGCCGTCGTCCTGCCGCACGGCACGGGGCAAGCGCTCCGCGTCCTCGTGTTCGCCAAGGGCGACAAGGCGAAAGAGGCCGAGGCCGCTGGTGCCGATATGGTCGGCGCCGACGATCTGGTCGCGAAGGTCCAGGAAGGCTTCATGGACTTCGACCGCGTGATCGCGACGCCCGACATGATGGGCCTCGTCGGTAAGCTCGGTCGTATCCTCGGCCCGCGCGGCCTCATGCCCAACCCGAAGGTCGGCACCGTCACGTTCGACGTGAAGACCGCCGTCGGTGAGGCGAAGGCCGGCAAGGTGGAGTACCGCGTCGAGAAGGCGGGCATCGTGCACGCCCGCATCGGCAAGGCGAACTTCACCGAGCAGGCGCTCGTGGTGAACGCGAACGCGCTCATCACCGCGCTGCTCCGCGCGAAGCCTTCGACCGCGAAGGGCACCTATCTGAAGAGCATCACGCTCTCGTCGACGATGGGTCCCGGCGTGCGCATCGACACCCTCGCCTTCAGCCACGAGGAGGGCTAGCCCATGGAACGCTCCGATAAGGACCTCGAGATCGGGCGCATCAAGGAGAAGTTCTCCAAGATGAGCTCGGCTGTCTTCCTGGACTACAAGGGCCTCAACGTCGCGCAGGTCACCAAGCTCCGCGACGAGTTCCGCAAGAGCGGCGTGGAGTACCGCGTCGTCAAGAACACCCTCGTCAAGCACGCGCTGAAGGAGCACGCGTGGGCCAAGAGCCTCGCGAAGACCCTCACGGGCATGACGGGCGTGGCGTGGAGCTACGAGGAGCCCGGCGCTGCGGCGAAGGTCGTGAAGGCCTTCCGCAAAGAGAAAGAGAACGAGAAGCTCGGCGTGAAGGCCGGTCTGGTCGATGGTTCGATCATCCCGGGCGACCGCGTCGAGAGCGACCTCGCTTCGATGCCCGGCAAGAATGAGCTCCGCGCGACCCTGCTCGCGACGATGCAGGCGCCCCTCGAGAAGCTCCTGCAGCAGCTCAACGCGCCGGCTCAGAACTTCGTGTACGTGCTCAAGGCGAAGGAGGACAAGGCTGACAAGGCTGGGTGAGCCTACCCCTCTCCCTCTTCGTTTCGATGCACGGTCGCCGGATGGTCCGGCTCCCGTGGCCTCGCAGACCTGATCGTCTCGGGGCAAAAAATGGGCCGGAATTCGAGGCCCAGCGCAACAAGGTTTGCGCAATCGCGTTTTGAAGCTAGAAAGCCCGCCCCGGTCGGCCGGCGGCGCGGCAACGGACTCGAAGGAGCACTGTCATGGCTGATTTGTCCCAGGAGCAGCTCGTCGATCACCTCTCGAACCTCACCGTCCTCCAGGTCTCCGAGCTCATCAAGAAGCTCGAGGACAAGTGGGGCGTGAAGGCTGCTCCGGCGGCCGTCGCGTTCGCTGGCCCCGTGGGCGGCGGCGCGGCCCCGGTGGAGGAGAAGAAGGAAGAGCAGACGGAGTTCAACGTCGAGCTCACCTCGGCCGGCGCGAACAAGATCGCCGTCATCAAGGCGATCCGCGAGATCACCGGCCTCGGCCTCAAGGAGGCGAAGGACCTCGTCGAGGCTGCGCCCAAGGTCGTCAAGGAGCAGGTCTCCAAGGCCGACGCCGAGGACATGAAGAAGAAGCTGACCGAGGCTGGTGCGACGGTCACGCTCAAGTAAAGGGACTGGCTTGTCTCGCGCTCCGCGCCGGGCGGCCACCTGATCGGACGGCGGTAGGGCTCCGCGCCCTGCCGCTCGTTCGTGTTTTGTCCGAACACCCACCGTACGCTCCTCTCCACTGTGTGCCCCAGGGGAGCGGGCGGTCGGGCGGGACCCACCAAGGTCCCTAGGGCCAGAGTGTCGTGGGGGTGCGTTCGCGAACGCAGGAGCGCCGTTGCGCACCGTTCGCGGATTTTTCGGGGGCCTCGGATTTCGTCTGGAGGAGTCGAATGCCTTCTGCCGTTCAAACGAACTTCCGCGTACGAAAGAACCTCGGCCGCGTCCGTCGCATCATTGATGTCCCCAACCTCATCGACATCCAGAAATCGAGTTACGACAAATTCCTCCAGATGAATGTGCCTCCGAGCGAGCGCCAGGAGGTTGGTCTCCAGGCTGTCTTCCGCTCGGTTTTCCCCATCAAAGATTTCAACGGGACGAGCGAGCTCGTCTTCGTTTCGTACAACCTCGAGGCGCCCAAGTACGACGTCGAGGAGTGTCGCCAGCGCGGCATGACGTTCGCCGCGCCGATCAAGGTGACGAACCAGCTCATGATCTACGACACGCGCGACGGCGGTGAACGCATCGTGCGCGACATCAAGGAGCAGGAGGTCTACTTCGGCGAGCTGCCGCTGATGACCGAGACCGGCACCTTCATCATCAACGGCACCGAGCGCGTCGTCGTCAGCCAGCTGCACCGCTCGCCAGGCGTGTTCTTCGATCACGACAAGGGCAAGACGCACTCGTCGGGCAAGCTGCTCTACTCCGCGCGCGTCATCCCGTACCGCGGCTCGTGGCTCGACTTCGAGTTCGACCCGAAGGACATCATCTACGTCCGCATCGATCGCCGCCGGAAGATGCACGCGACCGTGCTGCTCCGCGCGCTCGGGTACTCGACGCAGGATCTCCTCAACTACTTCTACTCGACGGAGACCGTCTACCTCGAGAAGGGCGGCAAGTACGCCAAGAGCATCGAGTACGATCTCCTCGCGGGCCAGCGCGCGACGAAGGACATCAAGATCCGCGAAGATGTCATCGTCAAGAAGAACACCAAGTTCACGAAGGCCGCGATCCGCAAGATGAAGGAGGCCAAGCTGGAGCGCCTCGGGCTGGAGCCCGAAGAGCTCTTCGGCAAGGTCGCCGCGCACGACATCATCGATCCCGAGACGGGCGAGGTGGTGGTCGAGGTCAACGAGGAGCTCACGGACGCGAAGCTGCAGCGCCTCTCGGAGGCGAACATCGAGAGCTTCCGCATCCTCTTCATCGACGGCCTCAACGTCGGCAGCTACCTCCGCGACACGCTGCTCGCGGACAAGGTGAAGACGCAGGAGGACGCGATCATCGAGATCTACCGTCGCCTGCGCCCGGGTGATCCGCCCACGCTCGAGACGGCCAAGACGCTGTTCAACAACCTGTTCTTCAACCCGGAGCGCTACGACCTCTCGAAGGTCGGCCGCCTCAAGTTGAACTACAAGTTCTACCGGGATCTGCCGGACTCGGAGCGCCCGAGCCTCGACCTCGCGGTGCTCACGCCGCAGGACATCCTCGAGACGGTGCGCCACCTGATCGAGCTGAAGAACGGCCGCGGCTCCGTCGACGACATCGATCACCTCGGCAACCGCCGCGTGCGCGCCGTCGGCGAGCTGATGGAGAACCAGTACCGCATCGGCCTCGTCCGCATGGAGCGCGCGATCAAGGAGCGCATGAGCATGTCGCAAGAGATCGACACGCTCATGCCGCACGATCTGATCAACGCGAAGCCCGTGAGCGCGGTCGTGAAGGAGTACTTCGGCTCCTCGCAGCTGTCGCAGTTCATGGACCAGACGAACCCGCTCTCGGAGGTGACGCACAAGCGCCGCCTGTCCGCGCTCGGGCCCGGCGGCCTCACGCGCGAGCGCGCCGGCTTCGAGGTGCGCGACGTCCACACGACGCACTACGGCCGCATCTGCCCGATCGAGACGCCGGAAGGTCCGAACATCGGCCTCATCGCGTCGCTCTCGACGTTCGCCCGCGTGAACGAGTTCGGCTTCGTCGAGACGCCGTACCGCAAGGTGCACGAGGCGAAGGTCACCGACGAGGTGGTCTGGTTCTCCGCGCTGGAGGAGGAGGGCAAGTACATCGCGCAGGCGACGGCTGGCCTCGACTCCACCGGCAAGTTCCGCGAGGCGACGGTCAGCGCGCGCTTCAACGGCGACTTCAAGATCGTCGCGGCGGATCAGATCCAGCTGATGGACATCGCGCCGAACCAGATGGTGTCGGTCGCCGCCGCGCTGGTGCCGTTCCTCGAGCACGACGACGCGAACCGCGCGCTCATGGGCGCCAACATGCAGCGTCAGGCCGTGCCGCTCCTCACGTCGCGCGCGCCGCTCGTCGGCACCGGCATGGAGCACCGCCTCGCGCGGGACTCCGGCGTGTGCACCGTCGCTCGCCGCCCTGGCGTGGTCGAGAGCGTGGATGCCACGCGCATCGTCGTCCGCGCCGAGGGCGAGGGCGCCGAGGTGCCGGACATCTACCACCTCATGAAGTACCAGCGGTCGAACCAGTCGACCTGCTACACGCAGAAGCCGATCGTCAGCACCGGCGACATCGTGAAGAAGGACGACGTCCTCGCGGACGGCCCCTCGTGCGACATGGGTGAGCTCGCGCTCGGTCAGAACGTGCTCGTCGCGTTCATGCCGTGGCAGGGCTACAACTTCGAGGACTCGATCCTCGTCTCGGAGCGCATCGCCAAGGACGACGTCTTCACCTCGATCCACATCGAGGAGTTCGAGTGCGTCGCCCGCGACACGAAGCTCGGCAAGGAAGAGATCACGCGCGACATCCCGAACGTCGGCGAGGAGGCCCTCAAGGACCTCGACGACTCCGGCATCGTGCGCATCGGCGCCGAGGTGAAGTCGGGCGACATCCTGGTCGGCAAGATCACCCCGAAGGGCGAGACGCAGCTCTCCCCCGAGGAGAAGCTCCTCCGCGCGATCTTCGGCGAGAAGGCGGGCGACGTCCGCGACAGCTCGCTCAAGGTCCCGCCGGGCGTGAGCGGCATCGTGATCAACGCGCGCGTCTTCTCCCGCAAGGGCACCGAGAAGGACGACCGCGCCCGCGACATCGAGGATCAGGAGCGCACCCGCATCGAGCGGACGCGCGACGAGGAGATCAAGATCCTCCGTGACAGCTTCTACCGTCGGGTGAAGGAGCTGCTCATGGGCGAGGTCACGACGGGCAAGCTCGTCGACGACAAGGGCAAGGTGCTCCTGCAGAAGGGGCAGACGATCGACGAGGCCGCGCTCGCGGACATCCCGCGCAAGTACTGGCCCGAGATCCCGCTCGAGGACACGGGCGCCGTCGGCAAGGGCGGCAAGCCCGTCGACGTCGCCGGCCAGGTCCAGCAGATCCTCCGCGATCTCGAGGACCTCGTGCGGGCCCGCGAGGAGCACTTCCGCGACAAGATCGAACGCCTCTCGAAGGGCGACGAGCTGCCGCCGGGCGTGATCAAGATGGTGAAGGTCTACATCGCCATCAAGCGCAAGCTCCAGGTCGGCGACAAGATGGCCGGTCGCCACGGCAACAAGGGCGTCATCAGCCGCATCCTGCCCGAGGAGGACATGCCGTACCTCTCGGACGGATCGCCGGTCGACATCGTCCTGAACCCGCTCGGCGTGCCGAGCCGCATGAACGTCGGGCAGATCCTCGAGATCCACCTCGGCTGGGGCGCGTACGAGCTCGGTCGCTCGCTGCAGCGGATGATCGAGGAGCGGCGCGCGCTGCAAGAGGTCCGCGACTACCTCAAGGCCATCTACAAGGGTGACCACGCGGCCGAGGAGATCATCGAGCGCTCCAACGACGAGGATCTCAAGCGCTGGGTGAAGAAGGTGAACCGCGGCGTCTTCATGGCGACGCCCGTCTTCGACGGCGCCTCCGAGGAGGACATCAAGGGCGCGCTCGCGATCGCGAACCTGCCGTCGAGCGGGCAGACGATCCTCTTCGACGGCCGCACGGGCGACGCGTTCGATCAGAACGTGACGGTGGGCATCATGTACATGCTGAAGCTCCACCACCTCGTCGACGACAAGATCCACGCGCGCTCGATCGGTCCGTACTCGCTCGTCACGCAGCAGCCCCTGGGCGGTAAGGCTCAGTTCGGCGGCCAGCGTCTCGGCGAGATGGAGGTGTGGGCCATGGAAGCGTACGGCGCCGCCTACGCTCTCCAGGAGTTCCTCACCGTGAAGAGCGACGACGTCATGGGTCGCACGCGCATGTACGAGGCCATCGTGAAGGGCGAATACACGCTCGAAGCGGGCCTGCCCGAGAGCTTCAACGTCCTCATCAAGGAGCTCCAGTCGCTCTGCCTCAACGTCGAGCTGGTCGAGACGCCGACCGGCCTGGACGCTGCCGCGGAGGAAGAGGAGTGACGCCAGCCCTCATGAGCGCCGGCCTCCTGCATCGCGCAGAGCGATCGAGGCCGGCCGCTCGTGGCGCTGATTCGAAGGACGCGGAGACGCCGCGGTCAGGCCCGGCGCCCGCGTCATCGCGTGAAGAGATTTCGTTGTTCGTAGGTAAGCCCGTTTTGCGGAGGCCGCTCCATGCGTGACATTTTCAGCTTCTTCGAGAAGCCCAAAGACCCGCTCTCGTTCAGCGCGATCCGGATCTCGCTCGCCAGCCCCGAGAAGATCCGAGAGTGGTCCCACGGCGAGGTGAAGAAGCCCGAGACCATCAACTACCGCACGTTCAAGCCGGAGCGTGACGGTCTGTTCTGCGCGAAGATCTTCGGGCCGGTGAAGGACTACGAGTGCAACTGCGGCAAGTACAAGCGCATGAAGCACCGTGGGATCGTGTGCGAGAAGTGCGGCGTCGAGGTCATCCAGTCGAAGGTCCGCCGCGAGCGCCTCGGCCACATCTCGCTGGCCACGCCGGTCGCCCACATCTGGTTCCTGAAGAGCCTGCCCTCGCGCATCGGGAACATCCTCGACATCACGCTGAAGGATCTGGAGAAGGTCCTCTATTGCGAGGCGTACATCGTCATCGATCCAAAGGACACGAACCTGCAGCGCGGCGATCTCCTCGGCGAGGAGCGCTACATGCAGATCCTGGAGGAGTACGGCGACGACAAGTTCCACGCGGCGATGGGCGGCGAGGCGATCCTCGAGATGCTCAAGCAGGTGGACGTGCACGCGCTCGCGGAGCTGCTCCGCAAGGAGATGCGCGAGGCCACCAGCGAGGCGAAGCGCAAGAAGCTGGCGAAGCGCCTCAAGGTCGTCGAGGCCTTCCGTGAGAGCGGCAACCGCCCCGAGTGGATGATGCTGACGGTGATCCCGGTCCTCCCGCCGGATCTCCGCCCGCTCGTGCCCCTCGACGGCGGCCGCTTCGCGACGAGCGATCTCAACGATCTCTACCGCCGCGTCATCAACCGCAACAACCGCCTGAAGCGGCTCCTCGAGCTGAACGCGCCCGAGATCATCATCCGCAACGAGCGCCGCATGCTCCAGGAGGCGGTCGACGCGCTCTTCGACAACGGCCGCCGCGGCAAGACGATCACCGGCCCGAACAAGCGCCCGCTCAAGTCCCTCTCGGACATGCTCAAGGGCAAGCAGGGCGCTTCCGTCAGAACCTGCTCGGCAAGCGCGTCGACTACTCCGGCCGCTCCGTCATCGTCGTCGGCCCCACGCTGCGCCTGCACCAGTGCGGCCTGCCGAAGAAGATGGCGCTCGAGCTGTTCAAGCCGTTCATCTACAACAAGCTCGAAGAGCGCGGGTACGTCAACACCATCAAGTCCGCGAAGAAGATGGTGGAGAAGGAGCGCCCGGAGGTCTGGGACATCCTCGAGGAGGTCATCAGCGAGCACCCGGTCCTCCTGAACCGCGCGCCGACGCTGCACCGCCTCGGCATCCAGGCGTTCGAGCCGGTCCTCATCGAGGGCAAGGCCATCCAGCTTCACCCGCTCGTCTGCGCGGCGTTCAACGCCGACTTCGACGGCGACCAGATGGCCGTGCACGTGCCGCTCTCGGTCGAGGCGCAGATGGAGGCGCGCGTGCTCATGATGAGCACGAACAACATCCTCTCGCCGGCGAACGGCCGCCCGATCATCAACCCGACGCAGGACATCGTGCTCGGGCTCTACTACGCGACGCGCGAGCGCAAATTCTCGAAGGGCAGCTTCCGCGCGGAGTCGCTCAAGGTCGAGAACAAGACCTTCAAGGGCTACCTCCGCGGCGTGTACTCCTCCCCCGAGGAGGTGCGCATGGCGTACGACAACGGCGAGGTGCTGCTGCACTCCGGCGTGCGCGTGCGCGTGCCCCAGCTCGACGATGACGGCAACGTCGTCAAGGACGAGAAGGGTCACCCGAAGCGCCGCACCGTGGACACGACGGTCGGCCGCGTCCTCATCTCCGAGGTGCTCCCGAAGGGCGTGCCCTTCGAGTACGCGAACAAGACGCTCGACAAGAAGGCGCTCTCGGCCCTGATCGACGTCTGCTACCGCATCCACCGCAACAAGGAGACGGTCCTCCTCGCGGACCGCCTGCGCACGCTCGGCTTCGAGCACGCGACGCGCGCCGGCATCTCCCTGTGCATGGATCACATGGTGATCCCGCCGAAGAAGAAGATCCTCCTCGGCGACGCGCAGAAGGAGGTCGAGCAGGTGATCGAGCAGTACCAGGAGGGGCTCATCACCGACGGCGAGCGCTACAACAAGATCGTCGACATCTGGGCCGGCGTCGCCGACGCCGTCACGGACGAGATGATGAAGGGCATCGGCTTCGAGACGATGACCGATCACGAGACCGGGAAGCAGTCGGTCGAGCCGAGCTTCAACCCGATCTACATCATGGCCGACTCCGGCGCGCGTGGCTCGAAGCAGCAGATCCGCCAGCTCGCCGCGATGCGTGGCCTCATGGCCAAGCCCTCCGGCGAGATCATCGAGACGCCCATCACCGCGAACTTCCGCGAGGGCCTCACGGTGCTGCAGTACTTCATCTCGACGCACGGCGCTCGTAAGGGCCTCGCCGACACCGCGCTCAAGACGGCGAACTCCGGTTACCTCACGCGCCGCCTCGTCGACGTCGCGCAGGACGCCGTCATCAGCGAGTTCGACTGCGGCACGCTCGACGGCATCCGCGTCACCAAGCTCGAGGAGGGCGGCGAGGTCATCGCGCCGCTCGGCGAGCGCATCCTCGGCCGCGTCGCGCTCGAGGACGTCATCGATCCGCTCACCGGCGAGGTGCTCATCGGCGCCAACACCGAGCTCGACGAGGCGGCCGTCGCCAAGATCGAGGAGGCCGGCATCGAGGAGGTCCTCATCCGCTCCGTGCTCACGTGCCAGACGCGCCGCGGCGTGTGCGCGCTCTGCTACGGCCGCGACCTCGCGCGCGGTTACCGCGTCAACATCGGCGAGGCCGTGGGCATCATCGCGGCGCAGTCGATCGGCGAGCCCGGCACGCAGCTCACGATGCGCACCTTCCACGTCGGCGGCGCCGCCGCGCGCGGCAAGATCGAGGCGAACGCCCTCGAGTCGCGCACGGAGGGCACCATCCGCCTCCGCCGCGCGGTCGTGCACACCAAGAAGGACGGCACGATGGTGGTGATGAACCGCCAGAGCGAGCTCGTCATCGTCGACGAGACCGGCCGCGAGCGCGAGCACAACCGCCTCGTGTACGGCGCCACCCTCAAGGTGAAGGACGGCGAGCACGTCAAGCCGAACACGCTCCTCGCCGAGTGGGATCAGTTCATGACGCCGATCCTCTCCGAGGTCACCGGCACCGTGAAGTTCGGCGATCTCGTCGAAGGCGTCACGGTGCAGGAGCGCGTCGACGAGGTCACCGGCCTCTCGCGCAAGGTCGTCATCGAGTCGAAGGCGGCCGACCTCCGCCCGCGCATCACGCTGAAGGATCCGCAGACCGGCAAGACGATGAAGCTGCCGCACAGCGATCTCGACGCGCGCTACCAGCTCCCCGTCGGCATCCACATCGTGGCCACCGAAGGCGAGATGATCGAGGCAGGCGAGGTCATCGCGAAGATGCCCCGCGAGACCACGAAGGTGCAGGACATCACCGGCGGTCTGCCCCGCGTCGCCGAGCTGTTCGAGGCCCGCAAGCCGAAGGATCACGCCATCATCAGCGAGATCGACGGCGAGGTCTCCTTCGGCAAGGACACGAAGGGCAAGCGGAAGGTCATCGTCACGCCGTTCGGCGGCGCCGGTGAGCTCGTCGCGGATCAGGCGCGCGAGTACCTGATCCCGAAGGGCAAGCACATCCAGGTGCAGCCGGGCGATCGCGTGCGCGCCGGCGAGCCGCTCATGGACGGCCCGCCCAACCCGCACGACATCCTCCGCGTGAAGGGCGAGAAGGAGCTCGCGGCCTGGCTCGTGAACGAAATCCAGCAGGTTTACCGCCTGCAGGGCGTCGGTATCAACGACAAGCACATCGAGGCGATCGTCCGTCAGATGCTCCGTCGCGTCCGCGTGAAGGACGTCGGCGAGACGAACTTCCTCGTGGACGAGCAGGTCGAGAAGCACGTGTTCGAGTCCGAGAACGAGCGTGTCCTCGCGCGCGGCGGTCGCCCCGCCGTCGCGGAGCCGCTGCTCCTCGGCATCACGAAGGCGAGCCTCTCGACGGACTCCTTCATCAGCGCCTCCTCCTTCCAGGAGACGACGAAGGTCCTCACGGAGGCCGCGATCTGCGGCAAGACCGACGATCTCCGCGGCCTCAAGGAGAACGTCATCATGGGCCGCCTGATCCCGGCCGGCACCGGCCTCCCGGCGTACCGTCGCCTGCAGGTCATCGTCGAGGGCGAAGGTCACCCCGGCAACGTGACGCCGATGCGCCGTCACGAGCGCGAAGAGGCCCTCGCCGTCAACGAGGAGTGATCCTCCTCCCGCTCGCGTAGAGCACGAAGGCCCCGCGATCTCCGCTCGCTCGAACGGAGGCCGCGGGGCCTTTCTTTTTCGGCAAATCGCGATCAGCTCACTGCGGGTTCTGCTGGCAGCAGCCGGTGATGCACGTGAACCCCATCGGGCACGGCGACTGACCCTGCGCGCCGCAAGGCTGGATCTCCGCGGGGCACGACTGCGTGAAGCAGTCCGGAGGCAACGTGGGCTTCCCGACGCACAGCTCGCAGTGCTCGCACGTGTTGAGGCACGACTGCACCTGCGTGCACGGCTTGCACTTCGTCGGATCGTTCAGCGTCTGCAGGTTGCAGCTCCCCACGCCCGCGGGGTTCTCGGAGCCGAGCCACACCGTCGTCGGCGCGCCCGGGATCGCGCAGCACCCGAAGCAGTCGCACCCGTTCGGCGTGAGCGGCCCGCAGTAGCTCTGGCACGCCATCGACTGCATCGAGAATGCGGACGAGCATCCGCCGCCATACCCGGGGATGTTCGCGTTCGGGTTGTACGCGCACTGCGAGCCCTCCGGCGGGTAGCTCGGGCCCACCTCCAGCGGATCGCACTTGTGGCTCCAGTAGCAGTCGTCGTTTCCCGAGCCGGTGTCTTGATCGAAGTAGCAGTCCGATTTGCACGGCGAGTTGTTCTGCCCGGGGATGCCGCCGTAGAAGCCGTCCTCGGTGTTGTCGCACGGCCCGAGGCACTGCGAGTCGTTCGAGTCCACGGCGCAGTCGCCGTCGTTGTCGATGCAGTCGCCGCACGCGTAGACCTTCCCCTGGCACGTGGAGACGGCGCAGAAATTCCCGCAGCCGCCCTGCGCCGCGTTGCACGTCTGACCGCAGGGGCAGAGGTCGTCGTGCGGCACCGACACGCACGCGTTCACGGCCGGATCGCACACCTCCTGCGTGCAGCCGATCCCGTCGGACGGGCACACGTACGGGGCGCCCGGCGCGCACCCGTTCGGCGTGCAGATCTCCATGCCGTTGCAGAGCTGGCCGTCGCTGCAGTTGCCGTTCACCGGGGTGAAGACGCACGTCCCCCCGGGCTCCACGCAGGCGTCGGCCGTGCAGTCCACGCCGTCGTCGCACGTCACCGGCGCGCCGGACACGCACCCTGTTTGCGCGTCGCACGTCTCGATGCCGTCGCACGTGAAGCCGTCGTCGCAGACGGCGTTGTTCGGCGCGTGCGAGCACGCCCCGTTCGCCGGGTCGCAGCTGTCGATCGTGCAGTCGATGTTGTCGTTGCAGCTCACCGGCGCGCCCGGCTGGCACTGCCCCATCACGCACGTCTCGGCGCCGTTGCACGCGTTGTTGTCGTTGCAGTCCGCGGACACCTGGCACTGCGGCGGCGGCGCGCACCCTCCTGCGGCAGGCGTGCAGATCAGCCCGTTATTGCACGCGGCGTTGTTCGGCGTGTGCTTGCAGGTCACCGTGGCCTCGTCGCAGGCGTCGACCGTGCACGCGATGCCGTCCGAGCCGCACGGGATCGGCGCGCCCGCGACGCAGCCGGTCGGCGCGGGGCCGTTGCCGCTGCACGTCTCGACGCCGTTGCACGCGAGGCCGTCGTTGCACGCGGCGTTGTTCGGCACGTGCGAGCACATCTTCTGGACCTCGTTGCACGCGTCGATGGTGCAGCTCCGTCCGTCGTCGCACCCGACCGGCGCTCCCGCCTGGCACCCGAGGCCGAGCACGCACACCTCCGCGCCGTTGCAGAACATCCCGTCGTCGCAGAGCGCGCTGTTCGGCGTGTGCGCGCAGCCCTTCGCGGCCTCGTCGCAGGCGTCCGCGGTGCACGCGATCCCGTCGTCGCAGCCGACGGCGAGCCCCGCGACGCACCCGGTCCCCGGCGCGCCGTTCATCGGATCGCAGACCTCGACGCCGTCGCAGAAGAGGCCGTCCTGGCAGGCGTTGTCGTTCTTCACGTGCACGCACTGCCCGCTGCCGAGATCGCAGAAATCGTCGGTGCAGCTCACGCCGTCGTCGCAGCTCGCGCCGCCGGAGAGGCACCCGAGGATGGGGCTGCACACCTCCGCGCCGTCGCAGGCGATCCCGTTGTCGCAGAGCGCGTCGCTCGCGGCGTGCGCGCACGTGTCGTTCGCCTCGTCGCACGTGTCGGCGGTGCAGCTCACGCCGTCGTCGCACGCGCTCGATCCGGCGACGCACACGCCAGCGACGCAGGCCTCGGCGCCGTTGCAGAACAGCCCGTCGTCGCAGTCCGCG
Organism: Polyangiaceae bacterium; assembly: GCA_046351455.1. GTDB lineage: Bacteria > Myxococcota_A > Polyangia > Polyangiales > Polyangiaceae > JADJRH01. The sequence goes on along the minus strand of JAXLYM010000002.1, from coordinate 87,956 downwards.
GCGCTCGAGCACCCGCTCGACGTGGTCGTGACGCCGCCTGCGCCGCCGCTCGCCGTGGACCCGCCGGAGCCCGCGGTGCTGGATCCGCCGGTCCCGCCGCTCGCCGTGGAGCCGCCGGACTCCGTGGTCGTGGATCCGCCGCTCGCCGTGGAGCCGCCCGTCGTCGTGGATCCGCCGCTCGCCGTGGAGCCGCCCGCGTCGGTGGTGGTGAGGCCGCCGGTCGTCGTGCCGGTCCCACCGCTTCCGGCTGTGGAGCCGCCGTTCGACGCGCCGCTCCCGCTGGACTCACCGCCGCACCCGAGGCCGAGCACCAACGCAGCCGCCGTCACCAACCCGCACCAGAAGCGCTTCGTTCGTCGCACTTGATCCTTTTTCACGGCTCCACCCCACGCGCGTCTCCCGTGGCCGAGGCGTCCACCAAAGATCGGTCGGCCCGATCGGCGCGTCTCCATCCAGTGCCCGAAACATCGCGCGGAAGCCCAAAAAAGAAGCACATCCGAGGTGCCCCCCACACGCCACGCTCCGCGTGGCTTCCCCCCCAAACATGCTCGCGCGCGACGCGCGCTGCGCGTGTGGGGGGGACGCATCCGCCGAAGCTCCTCGCGACGGTCGCCGCGTCCGCGCGAGCCGTCGACGTTCTCCAACGGCACGTGCACACGTGCGACAGTCCTCCGCGTCGTTGTCCGCGGACGACGGCACGTGCCCCTCCCTGAGCTCGCGTCGGCGCGGGCGATTTGGGAGGGGCGGGCGCGCGCAGGCCGAAAGGCCGAGCACGCGACCGGGGGTGGGCAGCATCGTGGCGGTTGAATCATCGGCGGCGGGCCGGGGCGCGCTAGGTTTCAGGGGTGAGCACTCAAGCGCCGTCCTCGCCTCCTCGCTCTCCTTCGCACGCGGAGCGCTGTCGCACGCTCCTCGCGCGCGCTCGACATGGAGCGCTGTCCACGATCGCGCGCGATCCGAAGGGGGTTCCGTTCGGATCGCTCGCCGCGATCGCGTGCGACGACAGCGGGCGTCCGCTCCTGCTCCTCTCCGATCTCGCGGAGCACACGCAGAACCTCCGCGCGTCACCGCAGGCTTCGATCCTCGTCGTGGGCGAGCCGACGCCGCTCTCGCTCGGGAGCGATCCTCCGGCGCGCGTGGGGCGCACGCAGTCGAGCGGCGCGGTCAGCGTCGTGTCGCCGCCCGCGACGACGATGCTCGCGACGACCGCTCCGGCGCACCGCGATCCGCTCGCGCTGCCTCGCGCGACGATCCTCGGCACGTGCTCGCGCATCGACGACGAGGACGCCGCACGCGCCGCGCGCGCGACGTTCCTCGCGGCGCACCCGGAGGCCGCGCACTACGGCACGTTCAAGGACTTCGGGATGTACCGGCTCGCGCCCGCGGGCGTGCGCTACGTCGGCGGCTTCGGGCGGATGTCGTGGGTCGCGAACGAGGACTACGCGCGCGCCGATGCCGATCCGCTGGCCGCGACCGAGGCCTCCATGATCGCGCACATGAACGACGATCATCCGGACTCGGTGCTCGCGTACGCCCGCGCGCTCGGAGAGATCGACGGCGCCACGCGCGCGCTGATCACCGCGATCGATCGCTACGGCTTCGAGCTGCTCGCGGTCACGCACGAAGGGGAGCGACGCCTTCGCCTCGCGTTCCGCGGAGAAGTGCGATCATCCGACGAGGCGCGGCGCGCGTTCGTGGAGCTGGTGCGCGCGGCCCGCGCGAAGCTCGGCGCGTCGCCTGCGTGAAGAGCCGTCTCAGGGGCGCCGCTCGAATTCGAGCAGCTCGCCGAGCGCGTCGCCCTCGCGGACGCCGACCTCGAGGAAGCCGCACTTCGCGAGCACGCGCTTCGACGGCACGTGCCACGGCGGCGTGGTCGCGCGGACGACGCGCACCGTCGGCTGCGAGAGCGCCCAGCTCACGCTCGCCGCCACCGCCTCCGTCGCGTAGCCGCGGCCCTGCGACTCCTCCTCGACGCCGTACGCGATCTCGACCGAGCCGTCCGAGTCGGGCCCGCCGTGGAAGACGACGCTGCCCACGACCTTGCAGCTCTCGTCGCGCGTCACCATCACCCGATCGCCCCAGAGACGCACGTCGGGGTTCGCGCGGATGTTGTCGAGGCACGCCCAGAACGCGCGCTCCACCAGCGCTCGACCCGGCCACTGCCGAGGCATCTTCGCGCCGAGGCGCGCCTCCACGGAGGTCCTCCGCTCGGCGAGGACGTCTTCCACGATGGGGACCGTGATCGGGATCAACGACAGCCGCGGCGTCGCCAGATGCGAGTGAGGCACCCCTTCTTTTTACACCCGCGGAGCCCGCCACGGAGCGCGCTCCGGCTGCCGAAAATACGCTTGAAACCCTTGCGCAGCGCGGCGTGGCACACGAGCGTTCCATCGTGCTACGGTGCGCGCGATGCTGTCGATCGCCCCCGCCGCGCTGCTCGGTTTCGTGGTCGGGCTGCGTCACGCGACGGAGGCGGATCACGTCGCGGCGGTGAGCGCGATCGTCGCGCGCGAGCGCTCGGTGCGCGGCGCTGCGATCGTGGGCGCCGCGTGGGGCCTCGGCCACACGACGACGTTGCTCGCGCTGGGCGGCGCGATCGTGGTGTTCGGCCTCGCGGTGCCGAAGTCGGTCGCGCTCTCGCTGGAGCTCGCGGTCGGCGCGATGCTGATCGGGCTCGGCGTGTGGAACGTCGCGTCACGCCGCCGCGGCGCCCACGCCTCCGCGCGACACGGCGCGGCGGACCACGCGCACGCGACCGCCGCCGAGCACGCCCACGATCTCGGCGCGCGGAGCTCGTCGCCGCGTCGGCGCGCGCTGCGGCCCTTCGTCGTCGGCAGCATGCACGGGCTCGCGGGCTCCGCGGCCGCGGCGATCCTCGTGGTCGCGGCGGTGCCGAGCGCGGCGTGGGGCCTCGCGTACCTGTTCGTGTTCGGCCTCGGGACGACGCTCGGGATGACGCTGATCACCGCGGCCCTGTCGCTTCCGCTGGGCGGCGCGCTCCGTCGCTTCCACAACGCGGAGACCTGGCTGCGCGTCGGCTCCGGCGCGCTGAGCTGCGCGATCGGCGCGCTGCTCGTGTACCAGATCGGCTTCCACGACGGCCTCTTCCTGCGCTGACGCGCTCGCTCCGGCGATCGCGCCGCGTCGTCGATCCGCCGCGGACGCGTGCGCGCGTCGCGCCGTCACGCGCCGGCTTCGATCTGCTGCCGACGCGCGTGCCTGCGTAGCACGCGCGCGCTATCTTTCGTGTGGGAGGGGGTCCCATGAAAAAGCTAGTCGGCGTCCTCGCGATGGGGACTGTGACCGTGATCTATGCACCTTCTGCGAGCGCGGACGACATCGTCTCGACGGATGACACCGCGCATCCGACAGAGTCCACGCCCGCCTTCGCCGCGTCGCGCATGAGCCTGACGCTGCAGGCGTGGCCCGCAGCCGACCATTTCGCGCTGCTGATCGGGGACGAGCTCTCCGTTCGCGTCGCGTCGCAGGTGTTCCTCGATCTGAGCTACGCCGGCGCCTTCGCGACCGCGCGCGACACCGACACGCGGGCGGACGGCGGCCTCCAGCAGGCGAGCTTCCGCTTCGGCGCCCCCACGATCGGCGCGCACTTCGTGGGCGCGGCGACGCCGAGCTTCCACTACTTCCTCGGCGGCTCCGTCACGTACCCGTTCCTGCAGGATCCGACCGCCCGGGAGTCGCGCGCGGGCTTCCTCGGCGCGCAGATCGACGACTACTACGGCGCGGATCGGTTCGCGCGGGGCCACTTCGCCGTCCGGATGACGAGCGGCCTCGAGTGGCACGCGGCGGAGTCGCTCTTCGTGCGGGCCGAGCTGCGCCCCGTGATCTACGCGCCCGTCGACAGCGCCGCCCGATCGGACGCCGCGTCGAGCGCCGCCTTCGCGCCCGAGAAGCGCACCGGCGCGAGCTTCCTCCTGGAGCACGCGATCGAGCTCGAGGCCCGATCCTCGACCGGATTCGGCGTCGGAGCGCGTCTCCAGGGCGTGGCCACGCCGATGGAGGTCGACCCGGAGCACGTCTTGGTGGAGCCCTTCGTCGCCTACACGCCCGCGCGGGCCGGCGTGACGGCTCGGATCGGCGCGCCGGTGGCGCTCGACCGGGACCTCGGCTTCGGCATGGACCGCAACAAGCTGGCGGCCGTGAAAGTCGTCCTCGGCGGCCAGTGGTGACGGGGCGCTTCGGGGCAAAGGCACCTGCCGAGCGCGGCGGAGCGCACGTCGAGCCGTCGCCTCGTCCAATGTCGTCGCCGGGTACCTGGGTCCGTTGATATGCTGCCCCCCGCGGCCCCGCGTCACGCGTCGCCGCCCCGCCCACATGACCCGCACCTCCGGGATCAATCAACGCATCGCTGACCGCCTGCTCAACGAGGGTCGCATCTCGGGCGATCAGCATCGGCTCGCGATCGCGCACGCCACGCGTCACCGCACTCGCATCGAGGACGCGCTCATCGAGCTCGACATCCTCAAAGAGGGCGACCTTCTCAAGTACATCGCCACGGTCTACGGCACGCGCTTCGTCTCCACCGAGAAGCTGTCGAAGGCCGTGATCGATCCGCGCGTCCTCGCGAAGGTCGCGAAGCGCACCGCGGACCTCTACGGCGTGTTCCCCGTGCTGCACGACGACGCGTCCAACGTGCTGTCGATCGTGACGGCCGATCCCGACAACGACGCGGCGATGCACGAGATCCGGCTCGCGGCGCGCGTGCGGGAGGTGCGCGCCCTCGTCGCGCGACCGGCCGCGGTGCGCGCGGCGATCCAGCAGTACTACTACGGCGACATGCAGGCGTTTCAGGCCCTGCTGCGGCCCGCGATCCCGCTCGACTACTACGGCCAAGGCTTCGAACGGCAGCTCCCCGTCGACAACCTCCAGCCCGCGCCCGGCCCGCGGAACCCGTACGCGCAGCCGCCCCCGCAGCCTCCTCCGCAGCCGCAAGCGCAAGCGTACGCCCCACAGCCGATGCCGATGCAGGCGCCGCAGCAAGGCTATCCAGGCGCGCCGCAGCCGATGGGGATGCCCGGCGGCATGATGCAAGGCAACCCGATGCAGGGCGGGCCGATGCAGCCGGGCATGCCGATGGGGCAGCCGGGCCAGTTCCCGCAGCAGGTCGCGTTCGCGCAGCAGCCCGCGGCGCCGCAGCAGTTCGTCCCGCAGCAAGGGTACCCCGGCGCGCCGATGGGCTTCCCGCAGGGGATGGGCGCCCCGCCCGGCGCGATGCCGCAGCAGATGCCCCAGCAGATGCCGCAGCAGATGCCCGCGCCGATGCAGGCGATCCAGCCCGCGATGCCGCAGCCGGTGCACGCGCCGCCCACGCCGCAGCCGCCTCCGCCCGCGCAGCAGCCGATCACGATCGCCTCGGCCACGGACGCGCCGCCTCGCACCACGGGCCGCGGCAGCATGGTGCCGGAGAGCTCGCAGGAGCGCCCGCACACCTCGCCGAGCGTCGTCGTCGCGCCGACCTCCACGCACGAGTTCACCGAGACGCTCAACGTGCTCGTGAGCCTGCTCGAGAACGCCCGCGCGGAGCTGCGCGGCCACTCCGCGACGGTCGCGCGCCTCATGCGCAAGACGTGCGAGCGCATCGGGCTGCCGGCCTCCAGCGTGAGCTCGTTCGTGCTCGCGGCGTACCTGCACGACCTCGGCAAGATGGGCACGTACCACCTCACGCCGTTCAACGTGGCGGAGTACGAAGGCCACCGCATCGCGGCGCTGAAGGTCGTCGATCTGCCGGGCCAGCTCCTCGCGTCGGTCGGCCTCCCGCACGAGACGCTCGCGGCGATCGGCGCGATGTACGAGCGCTACGACGGACAGGGCTTCCCGAACGGACAGGCCGGCAAGGAGATCCCGCTCGGCGCGCGCATCCTCGCGGTCGCGGACACGTACGCGGACCTCACGCAGAACCCGCGCAACCCGTTCCGCAAGATCCTCCGCCCGATCGAGGCGTGCGAGGCGCTCGATCAGTTCCGCGGCAAGATCTTCGATCCGAACATCGTCGACCTCTTCCGCCAGGCGATGACCGGCGACGACATGCGCGCGCGCCTCCTCGCGGATCGGCACCAGGTGCTCATCGTCGATCCGGATCCGGAGGAGACGACCGTGCTGGAGCTGCGCCTCATCGAGCAGGGCTTCGAGGTCCGCATCGCGCGCACGACCTCGCAGGCCAAGCACGAGATGAAGGAGCGCGAGGTCACCGCCGTCGTCAGCGAGATCGATCTCGAAGAGGCCGGCAGCGGCCTGGATCTGCGCACGGAGGCGCTCCGCGAGCCGTGGGGCAAGGAGGCCGTGTGGGTCATCCTCACGGCGAAGACGGACCGTCAGACCGCGCAGTCGGCCTTCGATCTCAAGGTGGACGACTTCGTCTCGAAGCCCGCGTCCGGCGACATCCTCGCGGCGAAGCTGCGCCAGCTCATCGAGCGCCGCGCGGCGAAGGAGGGCGGCCGCGGCGTTTCCGGCTCGCTCGCGGAGATGGGGCTGCCCGACATGGTGCAGATCCTCTGGCACGGCCGGAAGACGTGCGCGCTCAAGATCACCGCGAAGGGCGCGAACGGCGAGATCGACTTCGCCGAGGGCCAGATCGTCCACGCGACGTGGGGCAGCGTGAAGGGCGAAGACGCCTTCTACAAGATGCTCACGCTGCGAGAGGGCGACTTCCGCCTCGACCCGACGTACACACCAAGTATTCGGTCCATTCAGGCGTCGCCGGAAGGCCTCCTGCTCGAAGGGATGCGCCGCCTCGACGAAGGCACCCTGTCGGACTGACGCGATGGCGCCCAAGAAGAGCGTCCCCGCGACCTCCCCCAAAGGGATCCAGAACAAGCTCGTTCCGGTGCTGCGGACAACGCGGCTCCTCCTCACGTTGCCGGCCCCGAAGATGGCGCCGCAGCACGCAGAGTTCGCGATCGACAACGCAGAGCACCTCGCGCGGTGGGAGCCGCCGGCGCCGACCGGGTACCACACCGCGGCCTTCTGGCGCGCGCGCCTCACCCGCAATTTGAAGGAGTTTCACGCCGGGGAGTCGGTGCGCTTCTCGATCTTCTGGCGCCGAAAGCCCGAGGGCCCCGTGCTCGGCCATTGCAACTTCACCAACATCGTGTGGGGAGCGTGGCACTGCGCGTCGCTCGGCTATCGCCTGGACCACCGCGTCGAGGGGAAAGGCGTCATGACAGAGGCCCTCACCGCGGCGACCGACTTCATGTTTCGGGAGCACGGCATTCACCGCATCCAGGCCAATTACCGCCCGAACAACGAGCGGAGCGGCGCCGTCCTCCGCCGCCTCGGATTCACGGTCGAGGGCTACGCGCGCGACTACCTCTTCATCGACGACGCCTGGCGCGACCACATCCTCACGTCGCTGACCAACCCGTCGATGCAGGGCCGCCCGCCGCGCCTGCCCAAATAAGAAAGACCCGCCCCCTCCGGAGAGAGGACGGGTCTCTTCGACTGACTGCCAGTCTCGTTCAGGTCAGTCCGAGAACGTCGCCGTGAAGTTCTTCTCGTCGTCGATGTCGATGAGGAGCTTCTTCGGCAGCGGGCCCTCGGCCATCCGCTCCAGGATGCGGTTCGACAGCATCGGCAACAGCGTCGCGCGGAGGATGTGGTCGATGTTGCGGGCGCCGGTGTCGACCTCGGTGCAGCGGCTCGCGATGAGCTCCACCAGGCGGTCTGTATACGAACCCTCGACGCGCTGGTTCTTCATCAGGCGGTCGAGGAGCTGGTTCATCTTCAGGCGCGTGATCTCGCCGAGGGCCGACGACGAGATCGGCAGGTACGGCACGAAGGTCATACGCGCGAGGAGCGCCGGCTTGAAGTGCGCGACCAGGGTCGGCTTGATCGTCTCCATGATCTCCTTCACGTCGGGCTCGTTCCCCTCTTCGCGGGCGGCCACGGCCATGTTGGTGATCTTGTCGGTCGCGAGGTTGCTCGTCATGATGATGAGCGTGTTCTTGAAGTCGACGACGCGACCCTCGCCGTCGGACAACATGCCCTTGTCGAACACCTGGTAGAACAGGTTGAGGACGTCCGGATCGGCCTTCTCGCACTCGTCGAGGAGCACGACTGTATACGGGCGCTGACGGACGGCCTCCGTCAGCATGCCGCCCTCGCCGTAGCCGACGTAGCCGGGCGGAGAGCCGATGAGGCGAGCGACCGTGTGCTTCTCCTGGAACTCGCTCATGTTGATGGTGACCATCATGCGCTCGCCGCCGTAGAGCAGGTCCGCGAGCGAGAGCGCCGTCTCCGTCTTGCCGACGCCGGACGGGCCGACGAGGAGGAACACGCCCTGCGGCGTGCTCTGCGGCTTCAGGCCTGCGCGGGCCGCGCGGAGCTCCTTCGCGATGACGTGGATCGCGTGGTCCTGGCCCTTGATGCGGCGGTTCAGGCGCTGCTCCATCTCGAGCATCGCGCGCACGTCGTCCTGCACCATCTTGCCGACGGGGATGCCCGTCCACGCGGCGACGACGCCCGCGACCATCGCCTCGTCGACGTCGGGCCGGATGAGCGGGATCTCTCCCTGCACCGCGTGCAGATCGTTGAGCGCCCCGACCACGTCCTTGCGGGCCGCGTCGCGCTCCTCGTCCGACTTCGCCTCGTCCATCTTCTTGCGCATCTCGACGACGCGCTTCGCGCCCTCGGTCTCCTTGTCGTAGAGCGCCTTCGTCGCGACGAGGTCCTCTTCGGCCTTCGCGATCTTCGCCTTCACCTCGCCGAGGTGCTCGAGATCGATCTTCACGCCCTTGTCGCGATCGCGCTCCAGCGACGCGACCTCGCGCGAGAGGTTGGCGATCAGGATCTCGATGTCGTCGATCGCGGCCGGCTTCTGCTGGAGCGCGACCTTCACGCGGGCGCAGCACGTGTCGAGGAGATCGACCGCCTTGTCCGGGAGCTGACGGCCCGAGATGTAGCGCGCGGAGAGGCGCACCGCGGCGCTCACCGCCTCGTCCGTGACGATGACCTTGTGCGCGTCCTCGAACTTGTTCCGCAGGCCGCGGAGCATGATCGTCGCGGCCTCGACGCTCGGCTCGTCCACCTTCACGGGCTGGAAGCGGCGCTCCAGGGCGGCGTCTTTCTCGAAGTACTTCTTGTACTCCTTCCACGTCGTCGCGGCGATCGTGCGGAGCTCGCCGCGCGCGAGCGCAGGCTTGAGGAGGTTCGCCGCGTCGCCGCCGCCTTGCTGGCCGCCGGCGCCGATGATCGTGTGCGCCTCGTCGATGAAGAGGATGATCGGCTTCGCGGAGCCCTTCACGTCCGCGATGACCTGCTTCATGCGGTTCTCGAACTCGCCCTTCACGCTCGCGCCCGCCTGCAAGAGGCCGAGATCGAGGCCCATGATCTCCGTGCCCTGGAGCAGCGGCGGGATCTCGTTGTTCACGATCATCAGCGCGAGGCCCTCCACGAGCGCGGTCTTACCGACGCCGGAGTCGCCGACGATGATCGGGTTATTCTTCCTGCGGCGCGCGAGGATGTCGATCATCTGCCGGATCTCGCGCTCGCGGCTGAAGATCGGATCGATCTCGCCGGCGCGCGCGCGGCCGGTGTAGTCGACGCAGTACTTCGCGAGCGCGGAGTCCGCCGGCACGCTGCCCTTGCCCGCCGGGAGACCCGCCGCGCCGCCCGCGCCGCCGCCCGCTCCGAGGCTGCCGGCCGCCGACTCGTTGTCCTCCTTCGATCCCGCGACGATCTTCGCGAAGTTGTTCTTCAGATCGTCCTTGGAGATGCCCTCCAGGTACGCGCCGATGCCGCTCACCGTGTACCGCGACGGCTGCTCCACGATGCGCTGGAACAGCATGCCGCTGCGGATCTTCGCGTGGCCGTAGATGAGCGAGCCCGTGCTCCACGCGTCCTGCATCCACTCCCACACCGTCGGCGAGAACACCGGCTTGCCCGCGTTGCCCGTGCGCAGGTCGTCGAGGCTGCGCTGCAGCGCTTGCCGGAGCTGCGCGGGGTTCAGATCGTAGTGCGAGACGAAGAACGCCAGATCGCTGTCCGCGTCGTCGAGCAGCTTCAGCAGCATGTGCTCGACGGTCACTTCGTAGTGCCGCGAGGCCGCGCACTGATTGACCGCGGTTTCCAGCGCGATGGTGCACTGGCGGGTGAGGCGCTTGAGGATCGATTTCGGGTCGGCGAGCATCATAGGGGCCGCATGCTACGGCGCTTCCACGGGTCATGGAACCCGTGAGAAGCGGAGCGCCCCTTTCGCGACGATCGCCTTCATTTCGCGGCGCGGCAGAGGACAGCGAGGCCTCGCGCGGCCGCGCCTCTCGCCTTTCGTTTCACCGGGCGCCGCGCGCTTCGCTACCCTGCGCGCATGCCGACGCTGATCCTCGACGAACCCGGCAAGAAGGTCGACCTCTCGGAGATTGACACTTGCCCTCCGAAGCACATCTCCAAAGACGAAGCGAACAAGCGCCTCGACGAGCTCACCGAGGAGCTGTTCGAGCTGCAGGACGCGATGTGGGGCGCGCGCACCCGCGGCGTGCTCATCGTGCTGCAGGGCCGCGACGCCGCGGGGAAGGACGGCGCGATCAAGAACGTGGCCGGCGCCTTCAACCCGCGCGGCATCAACGTCGTGTCGTACGGCGTGCCGACCACCGAGGAGCGCGAGCACGACTTCTTGTGGCGCGTGCACAAGAACACCCCGCGCCGCGGCGAGATCGCGATCTTCAACCGCTCGCATTACGAGGACGTGCTCGTCGTGCGCGTGCACGATCTGGCGCCGAAATCCGTGTGGAAGCACCGCTTCGATCAGATCAACGCGTTCGAGGAGATGCTCGCGGAGAGCGGCACGATCATCCTCAAGTTCTTCCTCCACATCTCGAAGGGCGAGCAGGAGAAGCGCCTGTTGGAGCGCGAACAGGACCCGCGCACGGCGTGGAAGCTCAACGTCGGCGACTGGAAGGAGCGCGAGCTCTGGAGGGATTTCTCCGACGCGTACGAGGACGTCCTCTCGAAGTGCGCGACGAAGGCGGCGCCGTGGCACGTCGTCCCGGCCGACTCCAAGTGGTACCGCAACCTCGTCGTGGCCGAGGCCGTGCGCGACGCGATGAAGCCGTACAAGAAGGAGTGGCTGGACAAGCTCGCGGAAGAGGGCAAATCGAAGGCCGCCGAGCTCCAGAAGTTCAAGGCGGAGCGCGCCGCCAACAAGGGCTGAGACAGTCCGTATTCAAAATGTCCCGACGACGCTGAGAGAGGCGGATCGGTCGGTGATCGTGGGCGCGACGGCGATCGTGAGGGCGGGGGGCTCCGCCGTCGCGCTGCGCGATTGATTCGGACGAACCGCGAGGCCGTATCCCATCATCGCGAGGCCGCCCACTTGCAGGAGCGTCTCGAAGACGAAGCCGGCCGCGTCCGAGGCTGTGACGGGGGTGTCGTGCAGGTACGCTTCGATGGCGGGGCCGACCACCGGGATGAAGACGAACCGGAAGCTCGCCGACTCCTTGCACGAGTCGGAGAAGCCCAGCGCGTTCGTGTGGCAGGTCGTGGAGGACTGTTTGCCGATCGAGGCGTGAAACACGGACATGAGCCACCCCGCGCCGAGCGCGCCGCCGCCGACGCCGAGGAGGATGCGTGAGCTTCGTCGCCTCTCCTTGGCGGTCGGAACAGGCTCCTTCTCCGGGCCCTGGCCGGCGTCGTCTTGGGGGGCCGTGCTGTTTGCATGCGGGGCGCCGGTGTCATGGGTCGGGGGCGGCTGCGCGGGCTCGTCGGCGGCGGCGGGGCTCGCGGCGATCACGCTGGCGAGGCAGGCGAACAGGACGGCGGGGCGGCTCGTGCGCATGGTGGCATTCCCTCTTGCGAGGTTCGCGCCAATGCGCTGTGCCGGTCGATCCGTCGTGGAGAACGAGGAGTGTGCAGCCCGCCGCACGTCGATATCGTGAGGCCGGCTTCTCGATGTTTCGCCCGCATGCGACGCGTCATGGGGGGAGAGCGCCGCTCGGGAGGTGGTCAGTCGAAGAGGTAGAGACCGCGCCAGTCCGCGTGGGCGGTGGGGATCTTGTGGTCCTTCTTCATGCGATCCTGCCCCTCTTTGAGGTTCTTCCAGAAGGCGTGGTGTTGCTCGTACTTCGAGTCGCGCAGCAGGGCGTCGATGTCGCGCGACGGGTAGATGTGCACGGCCACCTGCGTGCGCCCCATCGCCTTCATCATGGTCCACAGCTCCTCGTCGCGCTCGTCGCCCATGGAGATGCAGCCGATCGACGCGCAGTCGCCGTGGATCATGATCTCGCCGCCGAGGGGCCGATTCTTGGGGCCGAGCACCTTGTCGACCATGTTCGGATAGCTGACCTTCATCTCCAGGTGATAGGCGCTCTCGGCCCACCCGTACTGGATGGTATAGAACCCTTCCGGAACCTGCCTGTCCCCCTCGTACCGCTTGGGCCCCAGATCGCCGGACGCGTAACACCAGCGGTACGTGGCCACGCGCTTCGACTCCCCACCTTTCTCGGCGGTCCCCCACACTTCGAGCTGCCGATCGGCCTTGTAGACGACGAACGCGAGCTCCGCGGGCGGATAGGCCACGTCGGCCTTCGCGAACAGGTCCTTCACGATGGGCTCTCTCGCGCGGATGGCGCGGATGGAGCGCGCGGCGCCGGACAGGGCACGATCGGCCTGCCACTCGGTGGGCATGCGCACCTCGGCCGAGGGGTCGACCTTCGGAGTCGCCGCACCGAACGGATTCAGCGCGTCCCCCGGTTGATCCGTGATCTGCGCGGTGGTGGGCGCCGCGAACAGCACAGGAGGAGCCGCCTTCCGGGGCGCCACATGCATGGGAATCGCGCACGTGCGAGCGGGCTCCCCATCCGCGCGCGGCTGACACCCGACCACGCCAACCGCAGCCGAGAGAGCCCCGACAAACAGAGAGACAGCCCCGCACAACCGAGGGAAAAGGTTCTGCTTCTTCACGGTAGTTACCCCTCCATCGGAGTGGACCCCCAGACCGTGACAGCCTTGCCGTCGATTTTTTGCTCAGGGAGGGGACGGCGTCGGGGCGGCGCAGGCCGTGTCGGGGGCCCACACCGAGTCGGCGGGCGGGTACGGGGTCACCGGGACCACCTTCGACGTGGCGCGACAGACTCGCTCGTTGGAGAGGGCGCCTGCTTCCAGGAGGGCTCTTTGACGGTCCTCTTTGTGCGAACGGAAGAGGAGGATCGTGCCGTCTTGGGCGGCGGCGGCCACCGTGTCCGGGCCGAGCGGGAGGATGGCTGTCGCGCCCTGCAAGGCGACGTCCGTGCGGTGCGGCTCCAAGGTCTCGAGCGTCGCGCCGAGCGCCGCGTCCCACACGCGAACCGTGGAGTCGCCCGCGCTGTAGAGGAGCTGGCCGTCCGGGGAAAAGGCCACATCCATCACGCCCTCCGTGTGGCCCGCGAACGTGCGGAGCGGCGCGCCCGTATCGAATCGCCAGGTGCGAAGGGTGGAGTCGAGAGAGCCTGTCGCGATCGTGGCGCCGTCCGGAGAGAAGACGAGGGCGTTGATCTGCTGTTCGTGGCCCTTGAGCGTGCGGAGGAGAGCGCCCTTCTCCACGTCGTAGACGCGGGCCTCCTCGTTCGCGGCGATCACCACCGTGCGGTCGTCCGGCGCGAATTCCGCGGCCGTCACCCAGCCCTCCGCGCCGCTCAGCACGCGGGGCGCCGAGCCTCCCGCGACGTCCCAGATCCGCGCCGTGCCGTCCCACGAGGCGCTCAACAGCCACTTGCCGTCTTTCGAGAATGAAAGTCGAACAGCCTTCTTCTTGTGGCCTTCGAGGAGCCTCTTCTCGGCGCCCGTCACGCCGTCGCGCAGGCGAATCGGGCCTTCGAGAGAGGCCGTCGCGAGCCACGCCCCGTCCTTCGAGAAGGCCACGGCGGTGGGGCCTTGTTCCTCCCCGGCGAGCGACGCGATCAACGTCCCCGTGCGGGCGTCCCACAGGCGAGAAGGCGAACCGACAGCCCCGGTCGCGACGCGCGCGCCGTCGGAGGTGACCGCGAGCGCCGAGAGCGGTCCCGCGTGGTCCGCGAGGGCGGACAGCATGGCACCACTATTCGTATTCCAGATGCGGGCGCTCTTGTCGGTGGCGCCGGAGACGAGGATCGAGCCGTCTTGGGAGGCCACGAGCCGCTCCACCTGGCCCTTGTGGCCCGCGAGGACGCGCAGATACGGGCCGTCCGCGATCTCCCACACGCGGGCGCGGCGGTCGTCCGAGCCGGTCACCACGCGGTGATCGTCCGCGAAGACGCCGCACAAGATGCCGTCGCTGTGGCCGCGCAGCACCTCCACGAGGCCGCCCGTCGCGACGTCGACGATCGTGGCCAGGTGATCCAGCGACGTCACGAGGAGGCGACTGCCGTCCGGCGAGAACACCACGCCTTCGATCGACGCCGTGTGGTGAGAGAGCGTGTGCACGACCGCGCCCGTCTCCGCGTCGAGGAGGCGAACCGAGCCGTCCTGCGCGCCCGCCGCGACGAGCTTGCCGTCCGGGGAGATCGCCACTCGCTGGAACCGGGCCGGCTTGTCGTAGCCTGTCGTGCCGACCGCGAGCTTCGCGATCTCCTTGCCGCTCCGGCTGTCCCAGATCCGCACGGTGCCGTCGATGGACGCGGTCGCGACGCGCGCGCCCGAGCGCGAGAGGGCCAGTTGGAGGATGCCTTTCTCGTGGCCCGTGAGGCTCGCCACCGGGGCGCCGCCCGCGGTGGAGAACACGTGCGCTTCCTTGCCGGCGCGGATCGCGAGGAGAGAAGAGTCCGCGGAGAACACCACCTGTCCGACCGACCAGTCCCCCGGGCCGAGCGCGGAGAGCTTGGTGGCCCCGTCGGCCGTCCACAGGCTCGCTCCGTTGCTTTCGGTGGCGACGGCGAGCTGTTTCCCGTCCGGCGAAAAGGCTACGTCGTTCACGGTGGAGCCGAAATCGAGCGCTTTCCGCTCCGCGCCGGTCTCGACGTCGTACAAGCGGACGAACCCCTCCTTGGCTGTCTGCGTGCCGTGACAGGCGGCGATCGTGCGGCCGTCGGGGGACCACGCGAGCGTCAAGAAGGGCTCTTTTCCGGTCAGCGTGCGAACCAACGTGCCAGTCGCGAGGTCCCAGATCTTGACCGTTCCGTCGCGCGAGGCGGTGCCGACCTTCGTCTTGTCCGGCGACACTGCCACGTTCATGAGGCCCCACGCGTGGCCCGCGAGCACGCGCGACGCCGCGCCGGAGCGGCCGAGTCGCTCCATGTCCAGGGACACCTGCGTCGCGGCCTTTCCGTCCTCGGCCTCTTCGAGCGCGGACGCGGCCCGGAGCAGCGCGAGGGCCTCTCCGACCTTGCCGGCCGGCTCCAGATTGCGGGCCTCCGACACGAGGCCTCTCACCTCGGCGCGGGCCTTCTGGTGCTCCGTCTCGATGCGGGCGCTCTCCGCCGCGCGCCACTCGTAGAACATGAAGGCCCCGAAGGCGCCTGTCGCCACGAACGCGGCCGCCGCGACGCCGCGCCGGATCCGCGTGCCGCGGCGCTCGTCGGCCTCGCTCGCCTGCATGAACGCGGCCTCTTCGCGGGTGAGCCGGTCCGTCGCGCGGCGGCGGAAGCGGGCCAGATCGAGGAGCGCGTCTCCCCGCCAGAGGAGGCCTTTCGGACGGCCGCGAGACTGCCACTCTCGCGCGGCCTGACGGAGGGCCTGCGAGAGGCGCTGTCCCTCGATGTCCTCGCTGAGCCAAGCGGAGAGGGCGCCCCAGTGTTTCAGGAGCGCTTCGTGCACGATCTCCACGCGCGTCTCGGTGCCTTCGTCGGACTCTCCCACCGTGAGGAGGCGCGCGGCGACGAGGCGATCCAGCACGGCGGTCGCGTCTTCCGCCGAAGCGGCGCTCTCGATCAGCTCCTTTTTCGGGACGACGGCGCGCGTGCGGTCCGCCGTCACGAGGCGTAACAGCAAGTTACGACAGGCACGCTGCTGGGCCGGCGACATCGCGGTGAGGACGCGGTCCGCGTGCGCCGCGAGCGCTCCCTCCACGCCGCCGAGCGCGCGGTACGCGTCCCACGTGAGGCGCTTCCAGGTGCGATCGCGCACCTCCCACAGGCGATCGGCGCAGAACTGCAGGAGGGCCAGCGCGGCCGGCTCGCTCGCGACGGAGTCGACCATGGTCGTGATCAAGGTCTCGTCCTCGAACGCGTACCCGAACTGCTTGGCTGGCAGATACAGAGTCCGCGCGAGGGCGTCGCGGTCCGGCGTCGTCACCACCTCGACGACCTGGCTGTAGACTCCACGCAACGCGGGCACCGTCGCGAGTCGGCCGAAGAAGTCCTCGCGCACGCTCAAAACCACGCGCGACACGCCGTCCGCCGCGTCGCCGGCCGAGGCGAGGGCCTTCGCGAACAAGGCACGTTCCGCCTCGTCGTGGCACAGCGTCAGCATCTCCTCGGCCTGGTCGACGACGATCGCGATCCGCGGGATCGCAGGCTCTCCGGCGATCCGGAAGGCCTTCGCGAGGCTCGGCGCGGCGGACGACGGGGGGCCCGCCGACATCGCGTCTCGGGACCAGGTCGTGAGCAGCGCTCCGAGCGAATCCGGCGCTTTTTGCAGCGCTTCGTGCAGCGTCACCTCGGTGAGCTGGTGATTCGTGGCCTCCGCGATCTTCGCGCACAGGGCCGCGAGCGGCTTGGATCCGGGGCGGAGCAGCGCCACCACGTGGTCCGTCAACGTGGGCAGCGCGCCCGCGCGGAGGAGCGATGTCTTGCCGCTGCCGCTCGGGCCGGTCACCGTCACGAACGGGTGGCGGCGGATGCGGTTCGCGAGGGCTTCGGTCTGCTCTTCGCGGCCGAAAAAGAGCGCGCCGTGCTCCGGACCGAAGCTGTCGAGGCCGCGAAAGGGCCTCTCCACACTGCCGATCTCCGGATTCTCCGGAGGGGCCTCTTCGTCGGAGAGGGCCTTCGACAGGGCGTTCCAGGCCTCCGTCTCGCGGTGCTCCGCCATCGACGGGAGCGCGACGTAGACTGCCCCTTTCTTCGTGCCCCCGTCGAGGACGAACACCTCTTCGACCGCCTCGGGGCTGGGGCGCCGGACGAGCAGAATCGGGTGCAGCGCGAGGAGCGGTTTGCCGCCTTCGTCGACGAACAAGGCTTCTCCCGGCGGGCAGCGGACGCCCTCGGCGAGCGGTATTTTACGCCACTTTCCGCGAGCAGGGGTGTCGCCGGCGAGGAGCCACGCGGGCTGTGGTGCCGAGTCGTCCTCCGGTTTCGCGAGCGGCACCACGAGACGTGCCTTGTGCCAGAGAGCGTCCAGCAGCGTGAGCAGGCGCGCGAGCTGGGGGACGCGGCGCTCCAGGATCTCGGCGATCGCGGCCTTCGTGCCGGAGGCGCCGTGCGCGACCGTCTCCGATTTGCGCATCGCGAGCAGCTCGTCGATGAGCTTCGGCAGCTCGGCCTTCTTGCCGTGGACGAGCGTCACCAGCTCCGGCAGCGGGTACGAGCCCGGCGCCTGCGCCCACGGACGCAGCATCTCGCGGACGATCGCGAACCACTGCCCGTCGGTGAGGCCGCGCGATCGGAGCGACCGGATCAGATCGGCGATCTGAGGCGACTCCGCGCCCGGACCCTTTCCGAACTGCACGCGCGCCGCGAGCGTGATCGCGGACAGCAGCCGCAGGGCGGCGCGGAACACCTCCACGACGCGGTCGCGCTCCTCGAAGGCGCTGTCGGCCCCGACGAGCGCGGCCGTCGCGTCGGCCACGGGGATCGGCGCCGTGGAGAGGAGCCGCTCCGCGAGATCGGTGGGGAAGAGTCCGGCCACGGCGCGCGAGGATAATCGAAGAGGGCCGCGATCAGGCCGAGATCGACGACGCCACGCGATCCCACAGCGCGAGGGTGCGCGCGTTCTCCGGGACGTTCTCCAAGAAGCTCCGTCGCAGGGCCGGATCCGCGATCTTCGCGGCGCGCGCGAGGAGGTGCTCGCGGGCGTCCGCGGCGGCCTCGTGCGCGTCCTTCTGGCCCGTCTCCAGCGCGGCCTCCGCGTGCGCGAGGCGGACGAGGGACTCGCCCTCTTCGATGGCGCCGAGCTGATCGAGGATCGCCTTCGCTTCCGCGGCGAACGTGAACGCAACGTCCCTCCGACCGCGCGACAGCAGGATCTGCGACAGGGCCGCGAGCGCGTGCGCGCGCAGGGGAGGGGCCGGCGCGGTCTCCACCGCGAGGCGCGCTTCTCGTTCGGCGCTCGCGAGATCGCCCGTGCGCGCGAGCATCGACGAGAGGTACACGCGCGACACCGACTCCATGCGGCGGTGCGCCTGCGCGGCGAACGCGGCGATCGCCTCCTCCTCCACCGCGCGCGCCTCCTCCGCGCGTCCGAGCATCGCGAGCGCGACGCCGAGGTTCTGCTTCGCCGCGGGGATCACGCCTGAGAGGCCGAGGCGAGCGGCCGACTCCAGCGCCGCCGCGAGCGCCCTCTCGGCGTTCGCGTACGCGCCGAGCTCCAGCCACGCGAAGCCCACGCTCACGCGGGCGTTCGTCGCGTACCGGACGTCGCCGGCCGTGAGGGCGCTCTCGAGCGCGACCTCTTTCAAGCGAAGGAAGCCCCCCAGATCGCCGAGGATGATCACGCGCCGAGCCCGCGCGTCGGCCACGCGCGCGATCACCGCGGGATCCGTCGCGGGCGGCGCGCCGTCGATCCGCGCGAAGATGCGATCGGCGAGATCGTACCGCCCCGCCGACACGAGCTGCGACACCGTGCGGCCCAGCGAGTGGACCTTGCCGTCCGTGTCCTGCCCGAAGGCGTCGCACGCGCAGAGCCGCTCCGCGACCTCCACCATCGCGTCGATCCGACCGAGGCGACCGCTCGCGAGGATGCCCTCCGCGCCGGCCTTGAACCACGCCTCGCTGCCCTCGGGGAGGCGGCGCATGGCCTCGTGCGCGCACCGCTCGGCCTCGGCGAATTCGCCGCGCCACCTCCGCACCTCGGCTTCGAGCAACAGGAGCTTGCCGGACTCGCCGCGCGCGAGGCGCTCCGCGGGCGGCGCGCTCCGGTGGATCTCGACCGTCTCCGCGTCCTGCCCGGCGGCGGCCGCGGCGATGAGGCACGCGAGGCCCCTCTGCACGCGGTCGAGCGACGCGTCGAAATCGTTTCCGTGGAGCGCGTCCTCGGCGGCCCGCAGGTACGCGCGCGCGGCGGCCGCGGGCATCTGTCCGCGCTCGAAATGGCCCGCGAGCGCCATCGCGTCGGTCTCCCCGGTGCGCTCCAAAAAGCGGCCGGCGAGGCGGTGACCCAGCGTGCGATCGCTCTCCGTGAGCATCGCGTACGCCGCCTCGCGGAGCATCGCGTGGCGGAACGTGTACTCGGTCTCTCCTTGGATCCGGCTCGGATCGACGCGCGCCACCACCTCGCGCACCTCCAGCTCGTGGAGCCACTCCGCCGTTTCGGATGCATGCTGTGCGCCCCCCAATAGCTGGGTGACGCCGCCGAGCCAGAACGTGGCGCCGAACACGCTCCCCGCGCGGAGGACGCGGCGCGCCTCGGCCTCGAAGGCGTCGAGCCGCGCGGCCACCATCGCGAGCACGGTCTCCGGGAGCTCGCCGCGGCGAGGGGACGTGGCGGCCCGCGCGAGCTCCTCGATGAACAGCGGATCGCCGCCGGAGCGCGCCACGATCTCGGTGACGTCGGCGTCGTTCGCGGCGTCGCCGAGCACGTGCCGCGCGAGCCGCTCGCTCGCCTTCCGCGTGAGCGGTCCGAAGGTCACCGTGTGGAGGGACGTGCGGCTCCACATGTCCGGGAACTGCTTCTGCATCTCGGGCCGGCCCACCGCGATCACGAACAGCGAGCGCCCGTCTCCGCGGGAGAGCGCCGCCTCGACGAGCCGCACGCTCGGCAGGTCGCCCCACTGCATGTCCTCGAGCACGAGCACGACCGGCTGCGCCCGGCACTCCGCAGAGAGCAGATCCTCCCACGCGCGCCGCACCTGATCGTTGAGCAGCACCGGATCGCGCCGCGCCGCGCGGAGCTGCACGCTCGCGTCTTCGCCGAACGGAGCGCCGATCACCTCCGCGAGGAACTCCGTCACGCGCGCCACGTCCGGCGGCGCGACGTGCCGAGCGACGCGCGCCCGGAGCTTGCGTTGCCGCGCCGCGACCGGCTCCGCCGACTGCACGCCGCACGCGCTTCGGATCGCCTGACCCACGAGCGCGAACGCCGATCCGGCGGCCATCGAGTCGCCGCGGCCGACCCACACCTCCGCGCCCCCGCGGCGCGCGATGCGCTCCAACAGCTCTTGCCGCACGCGCGATTTGCCGATGCCGGGCGGGCCGGACATCACGACGGCGCGCGCCACCTCCTCCTCGACGCACTCCTCGAAAATGGCTTCCAACGAAGCGATTTCACGATCGCGCCCGACGCACGGGATCACGCGCCCGAGCACCAAACGCCGCACGTCGAAGGCCTCCCGCTCGCGGTGCAGCGACAAGCCGCCGCCGTCCGCGCGGATCTCGAAGCGCGCCCCGAGGAGGCCCGCCGTCACGTCGTCGATCGCGATGTCCGCGCCGGGCCCTCCGGTGTCGCTCGAAGGCGGCGCGGCGAAGCTGTCCGCGGCCTTCGTCTCCACCCGATCGCGGCGCGCGTAGATCATCTTCACCGCGCGATCGATCACGTCGCCCGCGGGCAGCCGGCCGCCGAGCTCGGCGCGCCCCGTCGCCACGGCCATGAGGCTCCCCGGCGCGAACGCCCGCAGCTCCAGCGCGCAGCGAGCCGCCCGCGCGGCCAGATCCGTCGCGAGCCCGGCCCGCGTGATCGTCGCCATGATCGACCCGCCCGGCAGCACCTCGATCTGCGCGCCGCACGCCTCCGCCGCCGCGCGCAGAGGGGCCGCCGCGCGCGCCGCCTCCGCGAACGTGAGCGTGATCGCGCTGCCCACCTCCGGCTCCGACACGGTCGGGTCCGTGATCATGATCACGCTGAGGAGCCGCTGCTCCCGGCGCGTCAGCGACTCCGGCGGGACGCTCGCGGAGAACCGCAGATCGCGCGTCACCCCGCCGAGCGCCGACAGCTCTTCGAGCACCGCCGCCGCGTCCGCGGGCCGATCGTTCGGGTCCTTCGCGAGCATCCGCGCGACGAGCGCCTCCACCGCGGACGGCGCGCCGGGGCACACCTCGCGGAGCGGCGGCGGCTCCTCCAACAAGATCTTCGCGAGCACCGCGGCCACGTGCGCGCCCGTGAAAGCCGAGCGCCCCGTCACGCACTCGAACAGCACCGCCCCGAGCGCGAACACGTCCGTCCGCGGCGTCAGCACGCGATCGCCGCGCGCCTGCTCCGGAGCCATGTATTCCGGCGTCCCCACGAGCACGCCCGTCGCCGTCTGCGAAGGCGCGTGCCCGAGGTGCGCGATGCCGAAATCGAGCACCTTCGCGCGCTCCAAGCTGCCGCCCACGAGGAAGATGTTCGCGGGCTTCACGTCGCGGTGGACGATCCCTCGCGCGTGCGCGACCGCGAGCGCCTCCGCGGTCGTGCGCACCACGGCGACCGCGTCCGCGATCGGCAGCGGCTGGCGCGCGATCCGGGCCGAGAGGTCCTCGCCTTCGAGCCACTCCATCGCGAGGAACATCCGCCCCTCGGCGGTGGTCCCGTGCGCGACGTACCGCACGATCCCCGGGTGCCGCAGCCCCGCCAGCACGTCGGCCTCACGCGCGAAGCGAGCCTGCTCCGCGGGCCTCGGCGACGTGAGCACCTTGACCGCCACCTGCTCGCCCGAGGTGCGATCCTGCGCGCAGTACACCTCGCCCATGCCGCCCGTGCCGGCGAGGCGCACGATCTCGAATCGCTCGGCGATCAGTGTCGTGGGCTGCACGTTTGGCTCCGGACGGAGGGGACCTCTCTATCACGGATCGTCCTTCGACCAAAAAACGCGAGAGCCCGCCGTCCCTGACATCGGGGCCTTTTGCCCCCGAGCGCCGGTCCGCCGGCCGACGCCCGGCCTCGCCGAGATCTCCAGCTTCTTGAATAGCGATGGGGGGCGGCCCGTATAATCCCGGTCCGATCGACGAAAGGGGGGCCGCACCGGAGGCGACAGAATGACGAGCCCTCAGTTCAAACATCGATTCTCTCACGCATCGAAGACATGGATCGCGCGCGCAGCCTTCATCGGGGGCGTCTCCGCGCTGGCCTTCGCGGCCACTTCCCACTACCGCCCCGGCGTCGCCGACGCACAGACTCGCTCGGGTGAGACGCGCGCCGAAGAGGACGACTACCTCCTCACCATGGGCTGGACTGGCGCCTACACCGCCGGCAAACAAGGCACCGTGACGGTGAAGCTCACGCCCAAGGCCACCTACAAGATCGACCCCACGTTCCCCATCAAATTCGTCCTCGCCGACCCTCCGTCCGAGCACGTCACCTACGCCAAGAAGAAGCTGGAGAAGGCCGACGGCACGATCGGCGACGCCTCTGCCGTCTTCAACGTGCCCTTCACCTCCGTCAAATCCGGAAAGGTCACGATCTCCGGCAAATTGCACTTCCGCGTCTGCACGGACAAGTGCAACACGCACAACGTCGACATGGCTGTGACCATCGATGTCGCCGAGGCCCCCACGCCCGCGCCGAGCCCGTCGCCGTCACCCTCGCCGTCGCCCGCGCCGGCCCCGAAGACCCCCTGAGCCTCCCCGACGCCCCCACGACGGCTCCCCCCGCAACTCCCCACATCGTTATTCGAGATCGCTGAGATCCGCGTCCCACTCCGGCTTTCCGGAGGGGGTCAGCTGCGGCACCTTCTTGTAGACGCTCGGCCTGTATTGGTGAATCTTCAGGTCGGGCAGGACGCCTCCGAGGTGCGTGCCGGCCGTGAGGAGCTCTCCGGGCGTGAGGTGCTTGGACGGCATGTATTCAGGCGCTCCACCGTCCTCCACGGCGATGGCCACCCCGCGGCCGATCACGGTCAGATCGGCGCCCCCGAACACCTGACACTCGATCAACAGGTCGCCGTCCGGATAAGGCACCGTCTCGCCCATCGTCCTCTGCCACAGCGCGGCGTCGTCTTCCCCTGCGCAGAGGTCGATCACGTCGGCCCGCCGGAGAAGCTGGAACAGCACCTTTTGCCGCAGATCCTTCCCCTGCTTCGCGGCGCCGTCCTTCTTCTTGCGGCCGTGCATGATCGTGTCGAGCGTGAGGAGCATGCTCCTGCGCGGCTGCTGCTTGTCGCCGAAGGTGAACACCGCGCGTCCCTCGAGCACGTCCCGCTCGTAGAACAGGATGTGACCCCCGTAGTTGGGGTTCGGCCCCGGCAAGAAGGGCTGTACGGACAGCGACCCGAACAGGGGCCTTCGCCGCTTCTTGATGACGAAGCAGTCGTAGAGCCAGTGGTCCTTGTGATTGCGCCAGTCCATGTAATGCCCCGGGCGCGTCCCCTCCATGACGGTCGTGTAGTGCTCGTCGATCGTCGCGAGCGTCGCCTTCGTCGGCTGGAAGCAGTCCGGGAAGACGCGGATGTAATCGACGTCCACGGTCTTCACCGGGAACCACGCCTTCGGCTCGAACACCTGGCCCGACTGCGCCGCGGCCACGAGCCTCTTCGTCACGTCGCAGCCGAAGGCCTGATCCACGATGAAGGTGCTCTTCATCTTTTCGCACAGGTCGTCGACGAACGTGCCTATCGGCGCGTCGTCCTTGAACGCGCCGTCGTCATCGATGAAGGCCGGGCGCCAGGAGAAGGCCTCTTTCTCGGCCTCGAAGGCCTCCGTCACCGCGTCCTCGACCGCTTTTTTGCGAGCGGCGCGCCGGTCGTTGCCCTCCTCGCCTTCGATCTCGATCTCCAGCCGACAGCCGTTCGCCCGCAGATCGTCCGCGTCGAGGAGCCCCTGAATGAACGGTTGGATCTTGGCCTTCTCGGTGGAGACGAGGACGCTCGTCGCGTGGACGACGGCCTTCGCGAACGTCAGCGTGAGCGGCGCCCCGCGGCGCTTCTCCCGCACCTTGAGCGTCTTCGTGGTGCCTTTTTCTTCGGGCTTCTTCACCCACGAGAGCTCCAGGGTCGGCGGGCGGAACCACCGCTCCGGCCCGTAGTGCGACAGATAGGTCTTCATCGTCGTGAGCACGCGCGCCCGGACGGCCGTCTCGCACGCCGTGCGCTGATTGGCCTCGCTCTCCGGGTGATCGAACGTGGGCAGGTATTGCAGATACTGCACCTCCACCGCCTCCAGCGCGCCGAAGGCCGTGACCTTGCCGTCCGCATAACGGGGGTGCGCCGGCAGCTTGTTCTCGGGCGCGACGTCGCCGAGCACGTTCCAGAGAGCGTCGATCTTCGCCTTCGCCTCGTCGGAGAAGTCCTTCGCCGTGTCGACGTCCCCGTAGAGCGCCTCGAAATGCCGCTTCGAGACGAAGCCGAGCGCCTCCGTCGGGTTGAAGCTCTGGCGCTTCGCGCTCCAGTGCGACACCACCTCTCCGCGCGACCGCGTGGCCGTGAGCGAGTGATAGACGATCAGCCCCACCTCCAGCGCCTCGCGGGCCGCCTCCACCGAGCCGGCCGCCGCGAGCAGGTCGATCGCCATCAGCGTCGGGTGCTTGAAGCCCTTGAGGAAGAACTCGAGGTTATCCATCCCGAGCGCGAGGAGCCAAGTCTCCTTGCCCACGATATCGGAGATCGATTTCCCGAAATGGGTCTGGATCGCCGGCAGATGCGCCTTGAGGTGCTGGACCGCGATCTCCCGCGTCTGCCACCTCTTCACGAACTTCGCCTCGGCGGACTCGCTGTCGCTGTCGGAGTCCTTCTGGTCGCGGCACTGCACCCGCTCCTGCGCCGAGAGGTGCATCGCGAGCAGCACCTGGATCGCGAGCCGGTCGTATTTGCAGGACGGGTAGAGCTCCCGGAACTTCTTGAGGACCGAGCAGGTGTAGTCCTGGAACTGCTTCGTATACAGCGTCGCCTTGGCGTTGGTGAGCTGGTCCTTGAAGAACGGACAGACCTCCTCCATCGTGGCGAAGAAGACGTCGCACTCGAGCGGCTCGTCCCCGATCTTCGCGACCGAGTCCTTCGGTTTGTTGTCTTCCTGCCGCTGCACCTCGGCCTCTTCTTCGGCCTTGAGCAGCTCCGCCGGCAGATCCACGTCCGCGTCGCACGGACCGAGCTCCCACATCGCGCAGACCTGGCAGAGGTCGACGCCCTTCGAATAACAGACCTTGCAGTCGCCGTTGCGCTGCCCCGAGCCGAGGTCCTTCAGGCATTGATGGCATTTCGGCACGTGGCGCTCCTCAAGTCTTCTTGTCGTGCGCGTTCTGGATCTTCTCGGAGGTCGCGTCGTCGAGCACGCCTGTCGCGGTGAGCCCGTTCTTCCGCTGGAACATCGCGATCGCGGCCGGCATGTCCTCCTCCGGCGCGTCCAGCGAGCGCAGGTATCCGAGGCTCGCGAGCCGCTCCCGAACACCGGAGTCCGCCATCATCGGAGAGAGGCCGCCGAACCGCAGGTTGTAGCGCGCCCCGTCCTCTTTCAGCAGCAGCACGCCGCGCCGAGCGTCCGGCGGAATGGGGATGTCCAGCGTCCCTTCGCCGTCGGTCGTGCCCTCGATCTCGATCTTCCCGTCGATCGTGATCTTGTAGTCGAGGTTCGGACGGGGCTTGTCCGCGTTCAAGATCTGGAGTCGGAAGCGCGCGGGGACTCCCCGCTTCGTGAAGCGGTGCCGCTTGCCTGTCTGGCACGCCGTCGTCTTCGGCTCCTTGTCGGGCAAGAAGACCTGATCGCCCTCGAAGAGCACGTTCGGATCCCCGCGCAGGTCCCGGAGAGCGTCGTTGTTCGGGTGCTCCCAGATCGTGCCCGGGTAATACCCGTTCTGGAACGCGATGCTGGAGAGACAGTCCCCTTTCGCGACGACATGGTACCGCGCCATGGTGGCCTCCTCCGCGTCTCAGATGGTCTCCCAGGCGTCCTGATCGAGGCCCGGGAACGTCACCACACACTGGCCAGGATCGATGTCGGCGACGCTGGCGCGCCCGTCCTTGTCGAGGACGCCCTCCCGCGTGGAGCCGTCCGGCAGCGTGATCTTGTAGGCCTCGCCGGGGATCGGATTGCCATCCATCCCGACGAGGGCGATCTCCACCCATGTCTTCTTCGGCGGGGGCGGCGGGCGCGGCTTTCCTTTCGGCTGCTTCGGCTCTCCGGGGGAGGCGACAGCCTCGTTGTCGAGGTCCGGAAACCGCACGTCGCACTCGCCCGGATCCAGCCCGTCGAAGCGCGCGAACCCCTTGTCGTCGAGGCGCCCCTCGCGCGAGGTGCCGTCCGTGAGCAAGATCCAGTATCGCTCGTACGGGACTGGCTTTCCGTCGCCGTCCACGAGCTCGATCTCGATCCACGTCTTCGGCTGGGAGGCGACCTCTTCCGGCGCCTTCGCCTCGCTCTCCGTCTCGCCGACATCGTAGCTGGAGAGCGCCGGCGCGTGCACGCGCTCGACGACGATCGCCCCCGACGCGACGTCCGCCGCGAGCAGCGCGAGCACGTCCGCGTCTTCCAGCCGATGGATGGTGGGGAGCCGCCGCCCGAGCAGCGCCCGCAGCGCGAAGAGCCCCGCCGGCGCGCTCGCGAGCCCGCGCAGAAGCAGGAGCGCGCCGTGACGATCGCCCCTGAAATGAAGCCGTTCCGCGGGCTCCAGCGCCTCCGCCGAGCCGGTGCCCTTCGCCTCCTCGCCGTCTTGGAAGGTGCGCAGTCGAAAGAGCCCATTTCGCGCGGCGATCCGGACGCTCACCAAGGCACGCTATCGTGGATCGTCGACCCTGGGAAGGCCCGCGTCCGTGGGCCGCTCGTGGAGCCGGCGATCGAGCAGCGAGCGGGCCACCCATTCGAGGTGCGCGACGTCGTCCGCCGCGATCGGGCGCGCCGTCGCGATCTCCCGCTGGAGCCGCGCGATCCTCGCGATCTCGGCCGGGAGGCCCGCGGCGATCCCGAGCGAGCGCTGGAGCCTCGCCGCGACGCCGGAGGGGAGCGCCCGCGGCCCGACGAGCCACTCGCCGATGCGCTTCAACGACGGATAACGCTCGCCCGCGAGGTGGTCGAGGAGCAGCGCGCCGGCCTCGTCGGCCTCCAGCTCTTGCGTCCACGCGGGGGCCGACTTCGAGCCCAAACGCAATCGATCGAATCGAACGTACAATGTGCATTCAATGCAATCGAGGAGCTCCCGGCCGGCGGCCCGCAGCTTGACGCGGGCGGCCTCTCCCCCGGGAGCGCCCTCCGCCTCGATGGCCAGCCGCGCGGCGCCCTGGAAGAGGCCGAACGCCACCAGGTTGGTCGGCTGCACATCGGCCGTCCGGCGGCGCACGAGATCGGTGATCGGCGCCGCGGGGAAGATGCGAGTCGGCGGATGGAGCCTCTTGTCCGACGCGTCGGCCTCGTTCGGCCGGAAGAGCACGGGGAGGGGAGTCGGCGTCGAGCGGTCCGGCAGAGCCTGGCTCGCGGCGCGGATCGCGGTCAGCACTTCAATCCAGCAGCGGTCGCGATTCCTCTGCTCCGCCACGGCCCGGCCGTCCTGCGGCAGCGCGGCGAGGTGGGAGAACGGGGCGCTCTGGAAATCGCACGTGCGGAGTCGAACCGGGAGGATCATGGCCAGTCCCGCGGCCTCCCTCTCGACGGCGCGGCGGCACTCCCCCTCGAAGCAATCCGGCGAGGCGAGGTATTGCGCGCTCGCGAGGATCACGATGATCGCGGCCCGGTCCACCATCGACAGCGCGGCGCTCCGGCGCGACTCCCCCGCTCCGTCCGGCTCCGCGACGAGGAGCTCCGCCACCCCGAGCCGCGCCAGCATGGCCATGTGCGAGCGGAGCTCCTGCGCATACCTCCTGTCCTCGTAGGCGAAGGAGAGAAACACCGGGACGGGGAGCGCGCGCGTCATGACAGGGCTCTTACGCCGATTGACATTCCGCGATGTTGGCATCCATCGGCGCGCGCACACAACCATTCTCTTGCGTCCATCGGGGCCATCGCGTAGGGGTTGGGATCACGCGCTCTGCGCCACGGAGGACATGCCTATTCCTTTGCAGCTGCGGCGGTTCCTCCAGCTTCCATCGGAGAGGCTGTGGCTGGGCCCTTATCAGCTGAAGGAAGAGATCGGGCGCGGGGCCTTCGCTCCGGTGTGGCTCGCGCATGAGTTCCAGGGGGGCCGTCTCGTCCGCCCCGTCGCGGTAAAGCTGTTCTGGTTCGACCCTCGATCTCCCGTCGCCGGTGACCGGAGAGGCCGTGTCTACAAGGAGGCGCGGGACCTCTGCCGTGTTCAACACCCTGCCATCGTCGCCTATCACGCCCTCGTGGACGGAGGGTTGGAGGCGCGGGGCGTCGTCGGCCTCGTGATGGAGCTGCTCGACGGCAAATCGCTCCAGGCCGTCATCCAGGAGAAGAGGACGCTCTCGGCGCGAGAGACGATGAGGATCGGCGCCGAGGTCGCGCGCGCGCTCGCCTGCGCCCACCGGGCCGGCGTCATCCACCGCGACGTGAAGCCGGCGAACATCTTCGAGCGAAAGACGGAGACCGGCGTAGAATACAAGCTGATCGATTTCGGGGTCGCCGCCGTCGAGGAGCCGGAAGAGGCCGTCTCGGAGCGGGAGGGCGCGAGCGCGGACACCAGCACGGCCGACACGGATCTTCCGCTGGACTCCGGCCCGAACGGGGGGGAGCCGCCCGCGAGCCGCGTGACCCGGCACAGCTCACGGCGCGGGCGCGCGGATCCGGCGCTGCGCGACGGACAGGAGGCGACCGCCGCCAGCGACATCTACTTCCTCGGAGCCACCCTGTTCGAGTGCCTCACTGGCAAGGACCCGTCCGGCGCGAAGAGCCGTCTCCGCGACTCTCCGTCCCTCGCGCCGAAGGAGCTCGTCGAGCTGATCTATCGCATGCTCTCGGACGACGCGGCTCT
Source organism: Polyangiaceae bacterium (assembly GCA_046351455.1). GTDB lineage: Bacteria > Myxococcota_A > Polyangia > Polyangiales > Polyangiaceae > JADJRH01. The sequence goes on along the minus strand of JAXLYM010000002.1, from coordinate 59,144 downwards.
CCGGCCGAGCTCCGCCGAGCAGATCGCCGAGAACCTCGATCGAATGAAAGAGGGGCTCTCCCTGAGCCCGGCGGCGCTGCCCCCGGAGAGCGTCGGCCCGTTCCGCGGTCTCCGCCCCTTCGAGCGGGAGGATCGTGCCGTGTATTTCGGCCGCCGCAACGAGATCAAGGCGGTCATCGAGCTCCTCCGGACGAACGGCCTCGTCGCGCTCGCGGGCCCCTCCGGCAGCGGAAAGAGCAGCCTCGCGCGCGCCGGCGTGCTGCCGGAGGTCGCGGAGGCCGAGAGGGCGATCGGTCAATGGCCCGCTCGCTGGGACGTCGCCGTCGTCACGCCCGGCCGCGCCCCCCGGACTGCCATCCTCACAGCCCTGGAGAAGATTCGCCCCCCGATCGCGGACGCCGACAAATTGGAGCCCGCCGCGCTGGTGTCGGCCCTCTCGGAGCGCGCGCAGACATCGAGTCGGGGCCTCCTGCTCCTCGTGGACCAGCTCGAACAGCTCACCTCTCCGGACACCCCGAGAGCCGAGAAGGAGTGGACGCTCGATCTCCTGTCCACGGCCGGTGAGCAGCCGCAGGGCGGAGTGCGCGTCCTGGTCACGACGCCGGCGGATCTCGTGGACGAGGAGCTCGCCCAGGGCCGACTGGGCAGGATCATCGGCCGCTCGCTGCACACGGTCGCCCCGCTCGTCCCCGTCGTCTGGGAGGAGGTGCTCGATCAGGCCCTCTCCGCTTACGGGTACGAGATCGAAGACGACTCCCTGCGAGAGGACATCTTCTCCGAGATAGCGAAGGTGATGCCCTCGATGCCGCTCGTCCAGCTCGCGCTGACGGATCTCTGGGAGAGACGCGACCCCGCGACGAAGAAGATCACTCGTCGAGGATACATGGAGAGCGGCGGCCTCGCCGGGGCGCTGGACAGGCACGCTGACAGCGTGGCAGACAAGCTCGTCCGGGACCCGTTGATCGGAAAGCGCCTCGTGCGTCGTGTCTTTTGGGAGCTCACCACGCCCGAGGGGACGCGGAGGGTGCGCACCCGCAGCAAGCTGCTCCAGGTCTACCCGGCCGCGGCGCGGTCCCTGCTCGCGACGCTGGAGGAGCAGCGCCTCGTCGTGCGGAAGGGCGACACCCTCCAACTGGCCTACGAGAACCTCATCGCCCATTGGGGCACCCTCTCCCAGTGGGTCGGCGACGCGCGCGTCAACCGGAAGCTGATGGACAACCTGGAGCGCGACGCCCGGCGATATCGAGACGATCCGACGGCGCCCCTCTGGTCCAGACGGTACATCTACCTCGCGGATCACATCATCGATCAGGGCCTCTTCTCCCCGTCGAGGACCGCCCTCCGGTTCCTGCGCGTCAGCCGCGCCGCGGACCGCTGGATCCGGGCGCGTCGCTATGGCTTGCCGCTGCTCGTCCTCGCGATGATCGCGGCGATGATCGCCAATTCGATAAGGCAGCAGGCGGAGGCCGATCGCCTCCGGGCGGACGAGCTCGCGAAGGCGCAGCGCTACGGCGCGATCGCGCTCAACCGAGAGAAGCAGGCGAACCAGAGCAAGGACGAGCTGCTCAGGGACAAGGAGACCACCATTCGCGCGCTCACGGACGAGAACGCGGCGCTCCGAGGCTCGATGCGGGAGCGTGATCGCCTGCTGGACGAGCTGCAACGCGCCAAGACGGACGCCGAGAGGCGCGAGATCCTGAACCGTATTCAGACTCTCAAGCCGGTCCCCAACCCGTGAGGTAAGTCGCGAAATGGCCCCCAAGGACTCGAAGATCAGAGCGCTCGACCCGAACCTCCGAGACCTCGCGAAGGACGGTCCGCTCCTCCTCGACGAAGAGGGCCGCTCGACCGGACTGCGGCTCCTCGAGTGGCTCGGCGCGGGCGGGATGGGGGCTGTCTTCCTGGCGGTGCTGGAGACGCGCGAGCCGTGGACCAACCTCTCCAACAGGACGCCTCAGCACCTCGCGGTGAAGATCCTGAAGCCGTCCACGCTGCGGGAGGCGGAGCGCCTGAATATCGACGTATTCCAGTTCTTCTCCCGCGACGCCTACGCCCTGGAGCGCGTCATGATGCGGTCTCCGCCCACGGATTTCGTGGTGGAGTATTACGGCTCCGGCCGCGCGGCGATCGAGCACGGCGGCGCGACGCTCAACCTCCCGTGGATCGCCCTCGAGCACGTCGGCGGCGGCCCCGAGGGCGTGACGCTCACCGAGCGCGTGACCGTGGCCTCGAACGTGGGAGTCGACCCGCTGCGGGCGTATCGCCTCCTCCACGGCGTCTTCGAGGGCGTCTCCATCCTCCACGACGAGAGCATCGTCCACCGCGACCTCAAGCCCGACAACGTGCTCGTGGCCGGCCCCGTCGACGACGAGGTGCCGAAGCTCACCGACTGCGGCATCGCGGCGATCCCGGCCCTCTCCGGCACGACGAACGCCTTCACCCCGGAGTACGCGGCCCCGGAACAGGCCCTCTCGGTCACGGGGGAGAAGAACCCGCTCATCGGCCGGTGGACCGATCTCCACGCGCTCTCGGCGGTCGTGTGGTTCGTCCTCGGGGGCGACACGTGGTGTCTGGACGTGCAGGATCCGAGCTGGAGAGCGGGAGTCCGGAGGGGCCTCGCGTCCGCCCCGCACCTCCACAAGGCCTTCTCGCTCGACCCCACGATGCCCGGCCGGATCGACGCCGTCCTCGCGCGCGGCGCGGCGCATCGCCTCCCGGAGATCGCCTATCAACGCGAGGGCGCCGCCGCCTACAGGACGATGGCGCAGCGGAGCTACCCGTCGATGATGAAGGGCGAGCCCCGCTACGAGAGCCTCGCGGAGATGCGAGCGGCCCTGTTCCCGCTCCTCGAAAAGTGCATCTCCGACTGGCAGTCGTGGTGCTCGATGAACGATCAGCTCGTCGCCACGGCCTTCCGGAACACTCGCCCTCTCCATTCCATCCGCCCGAACGTGCCTTTGTGCGCGGTCGACCTCATCGACCGGGAGCACCGCGGGGTGAGCCAGCCGCCCTCCGAGCCCGCGCGGCCGGAAGACATCGTGTTCACCCCGGACGGCAAGCTGCTCGTGCGCTTCGGGGAGTCGCTCTCCTACTTCTCGTCGAGCCACATCGACTCGGTGAAGCTCCCGGAAGAGCGCCGCTCCCTCGTCACGACGTCCAGGTGGCTCACCCGCGGCCCCGGCGGCGGATTCGCCCTCGTCGGAGCGGAGCACGTCCTCTGGATCCGCGACAAACGCTTCCTCTCGATCCCGCTGCCCGTGCGCCGGGACGGCAGTCCGGTGGGCCGTATACAGGCCATCTTGTCCGGCGGCCCCGGCCTGGGCGTCCTCACGGAGGAGACGGAGGAGAGCAACGGCGGGCCGGAGCTGTGGTTCTCGCGCGAAGGCACGGGTTGGGAGGGCCCCATCGTCGTCCCGTTGAGCGGCGACCCCGTGGCGGCGGCGTGCGGCCCCGGCGGATACCTCGTCGTCGGCTCGCGCCGGGGCCGCAACGCGCGGGCGCTGTTCCTCCAGAGCGACGGACAGGCGGTCGTCTTCACCGTGGGCGTGAACGACAGGCCCCCTCTGCGCGTCGCGGTGTGCGGCGTCGGCCAGGATCGATGGGCCGCGGGGGACGGCTACATCCTCCAGTTCCAGCGCGGCACCGTCGTGCAGGAGGCGTCCGACGTGATCGCCGCGCCGCAGGCGATGGCCCTCGATCCGGTCGGCGTCCCGTGGCTCTTGACCGCGAACGCGCTTCTCCGCCGCCACGTGGAGCACGGCAGTCCGCGCTGGACTCTCTATCATCAAAAAGAGCCGTCGACCCCCCCGTGGATCGGCGTCGGCTTCACGGGGGAGGGCGTCCAGGTGATGGACGCCCTCGGCGGAGCGACGTTGATCGTCCCCAGCGACATCACCTTCTGGAAGCGCTGAGCGGGCGCCTCTTCAGGCCAGATCGAACACCAGCACTTCGGCTTGACTGGTGCCCTCGATCTTCACCGCTTCCTCCTCGGAGAGGGCCATTCCGTCGCCCGCGCCGAGGTCGCGCCCGTTCACGCGGAGCATGCCTTTCGCGACGTGGACCCACGCGTGGCGCCCCTTCGCGAGCAGAAGCTCCGCCGACTCCCCCTCTGCGAACAGGCCCGCATACAGCACCACGTCGGTGTGGATCGTCACGCTGCCGTCGCGCCCGTCCGGGGACGCCACCACCCGCAGCCGACCCTGCTTCTCTTCGGGGCCGAACGTCTTCTGCTCGTAGCTCGGCTGGATGCCTCTCTTGCTCGGGAGCATCCAGATCTGGAGCAGGTGGAGCATCTCCTCCTTCGAGGCGTTGAACTCGCTGTGCCGCACGCCGGTGCCGGCGCTCATCCGCTGGACCTCGCCGGGCCGGATCGTGGAGCCGTTGCCCATCGAGTCCTTGTGCGCGACCGCGCCGTCGAGCACGTACGTCACGATCTCCATGTCCGCGTGCGGGTGCGTCCCGAACCCCTGCCCCGGCGCGATGTGATCGTCGTTGATGACGCGGAGCTGCCGAAAGCCCATGTGCTTGGGGTCGTAATACTCCGCGAACGAGAACGTGAAGCGCGAGTCGAGCCACCCGTGGTTCGCATGGCCGCGGCGCTCGGAAGGTCGGACGGTGATCATGATGCCTCTCTCCTTGCCAAAGACTCTAACGCAGGCCTACCATCCGTGGAATCGGCAATCGGTTGACAGTTAGCATCAACCGGGTAGATGGTCGGTATGTACGATCCCGTCACGTTGGACCAGCTCCGCGCGCTCGTCACGGTGGTGGAGGAGGGCTCGTTCTCCGCGGCCGCGCGCAAGCTCCAGCGCGTTCAATCGGCGGTCAGCACGGCGATGAGCGCGCTGGAGTCGCGGCTCGGCGTCACTTTGTGGGACCGCTCCACCCGCGTCGCGCGCCTCACGGAGCAGGGGCAGGCGGTGCTCGCCTCGGCCCGCCGCGTCCTCGCGGAGGTGGACAGTCTGCGTCGCCTGGCCGCCGGCATGGTGACGGGCACCGAGGCGTCCGTGTCTCTGTGCGTGGACGCGCTCTTCCCGGTGGCCGCGTTGATCGATGTCTGCGCGGGCTTCTCGAAGGCCTTCCCCGACGTCGACTTGAGGGTGGACACGCAGCTCATGTCCGTGGTCTCGGCGCGGGTGCTCGAAGGCGCGGCGTCGCTCGGCGTGGTGAGCCCCACGGGCAACGCCGCGGGCCTGGAGAGGGAGCCTCTCGCGTCGATCCGCATGGTGCCCGTCGTCGCCCCGGATCACCCGCTCGCGTCGATCAAGGGCCCTCTCGGGACTCGGCACCTCGCCGACGCGGTGCAGATCGTGCTGTCGGAGCGGAGCGACTCCGGGGTGACGGATCAAGCGGTGCTGTCGCCGCGGACGTGGCGCGTCTCGGATCTTCACACGAAGCACGCGATGCTGCGCGCCGGCCTCGGCTGGGGCAACCTCCCGGAGCACCTCGCGCGGCACGATCTGCAGACTGGCATTCTCGTGCGCATCCGCCCGCGGGCGTGGGCAGAGGACGAGCACACGCTCCACCTGAGCGCGATTTACCGGACCGACACGACGTTCGGCCCGGCGCACCGCTGGGTTTTGGGACAGCTCGCGACGCAGTGTCGCCGCGAGGTGGGGGAGGTGCCTAGTCCGCGAGCGTCGAGAGATCGCCCGGGTCCTCGCCGAGCTCGATCGCCTTGAGATACCGGCGCACGATCTTGCCGGAGCGCGTCTTCGGGAGGGACGTCTTGATGTCGATCGCGGACGGCACGGCGATCGGCCCGAGGTCTTGCCGCACGTGGTCTTTGAGGCTGTTCAGGAGGCCGGGGCCCTCGTGCGTGCCGGGCTTGAGCACCACGAACGCCTTGATCCGCTCGCCCTTGAGCGCGTCCGGCAGACCGACGACGGCGCTCTCCGCGACGGCCGGGTGGCGCAACAAGGACCCTTCGACATCCGCTGTCCCGATGCGGTGTCCGGCCACGTTCATGACATCGTCGCTGCGGCCGAGGATGGCAAAGTATCCGTCCCTGTCCTGAACAGCGATGTCGCCCGCGGTGTAGACGCCGGGGATCTGGCTCCAGTAATGCTCGTACCGCGCGTGATCGCCCCACACGGTGCGCATCATGTAAGGCAGCGGCTCGCGGATGATGAGGAGGCCGCCGGAGCCGTTCGGCACCGGATTTCCCTTCGGATCCACGACCTCCGCGCGCACTCCGGGCATCGGCTTGCCGACCTTGCCGGGCCGCGCGTCGAAGGTGGGGAGTGTGCCGAGGACCGGGCCGGCGATCTCCGTCTGCCACCAGTTGTCGACGACCATGCCTTTCGACTGGCCCACGAGGTTCTCCTGCGCCCAGCGGTGCGCCTCGGGATTCAACGGCTCGCCGGCGCACGCGATGAGGCGGAGTCGGGAGAGGTCGAATTTGCGCGGCGAGTCGGATCCGTGGCTCATCCACATGCGGACGGCCGTCGGCGCCGTGAACATCACGTTGACGCCGAAGCGCTCGCATAGCTCCCACGTGACGTCCGGAGAGGGGAAGTCCGGCACGCCCTCGCGGCAGAGCACCGTCGCGCCTATCGACAAGGGGCCGTACACGATGAACGAATGCCCCACGATCCAGCCGATATCGGAGGTGCTCCAGTAGATGTCGCGATCCGTGATCTGATAAAACGAGCGGGCCAGATAGGTGACGCCGACGAGGTACCCGCCCGTCGCGTGGACGACGCCCTTGGGCCGGCCCGTGGTGCCCGACGTATACAGGATGAAGAGCGGATGCTCGGAGTCCACCGGCTCCGGCGGACAGTGGATGTCGCGCGGGTTCTGGACGTCGTAGAAGTCGTGCTCGCGCTCGGAGTCGAACTGGTACGGCGGGTCACCGGGGCGCGATCCGCGCCTGTGCACGATCACGTGCTCGACGTCGTAGAGATCGCGCACGGCCTCGTCCACGGTGGGCTTCAGCGGGATTTGCCGGCCGCGGCGGTACGTGAAGTCGGAGCAGACGACGACCTTGGCGCCGCAGTCTTGAATACGGCTGCGGAGGGCCTGCGTGCCCATGCCCGCGTACACGACCGAGTGAATGGCCCCGATGCGCGCACAGGCCAGCATGGTGACGATGCCCTCGGGCACGAGGGGCATGTACACGATGACGCGATCGCCCTTCTTCACGCCGAGCCGCTTCAGCGCGTTGGCGAAGCGGTTCACCTCGCGGTAGAGGCGCCCGTACGTATAGGCCTGCTCCTCCCCGTCCTCCCCGACCCAGAGGATAGCGGCCTTGTTGCGGCGCTCGTGAACGTGCCTGTCGATGCAGTTGACGGTGGCGTTGAGCTGCCCGCCCACGAACCACTCGTGCTTCGGCACCTCCATCTTGCGGACGGCGGTAAATGGCGTGCTCCACTCGAGGAGAGCGGCCCGCTCGGCCCAGAACCCCTCCGGATCTTCGGCGGCCTGCGCGCGCTCGACGGCGTCATTCGGGATCTGGGCCTGCTTCGCGAGCCACAGGGGAGCGTGGATGATGTTGTCGTCGTGCGCGAGGGCGCTGATCTGCGCGCGCTGAGCCTCGGACAGCTCCGCGGCCGGCGGGGCCGCCTTTTCAGCACCTTTTTCGCTTGTCGTTCCAGCCGAACCTTCGCTCATGCTCCACCTCGGAAGAAAAGGATACACCCGAGGTCCGAGTCGAAACGGCCCTGTGACGAGCAGATTGTTCGCGAAATGGGATGTGGCCAGTCGCGCCTCGCCCCCGACCGGCCGTGTTTTCGCGGCGCGTCAAGGAGCGGGGCAGTCGGCGAGAGAGGATGTTTCGGGGAGGGGCCTCACGCGGGAGGGCGCGAGGCGTGGAGTCTGGACATCACATGTCCTGGAGGTTCACGTTGCCGATGTAGTCGATCTTGCCGACGGGAACGCCGTTGTGGCGGAGGATGGCATAGGCCATGTTGCAGTGGAAATAGAAGTTGGGGACGGCCATCTCCGTGAGGTAATCCTCTGCCTTCATGCCTTTTCCGGGCATGAAGTTGAGCCCGACGACGCGCGCCTCCGCGCCCTCGAAATCCTCTTTGCGGAAGGTGCCCAGATACTCGACGACGGTGCGGACGCGGGCGTGGAGCTCCGCCATGGTCGTCTCGGTGTCGGGGTGTGCCGGGGGCGTCTTTCCGGAGACGCGCGCCGCCGCGAACTTCGCCGCATCACAGGCGGCCTGCACCTGCCGAGTCAGCGCGTACTGATCGGGCGCGAGCCGTGCCGCGCAGAGCACGTTGGGATCGAACGACTTCGCCTTCGCGTGCTCGTCTCCTTTGGTGAGCCACTTGTCGAGGTTTTCGAGCATCTTGGTGAGCTGCGGGACAACGGAATAGAGCGACATGCGCCCGTGGATAGCACCGCCCCCGCCCGCGCAACAGGCCCACAACGAAAATCGTGCGCCGAATACGCCGCAGCATGATTGATCACGCCCGCGGGGCAAACTGCCACTTTCATCATTGGGTTTTTGGGGGCGCGGGAGAGCGCGCGTCTCGGGCAGCGCCCTGTCACGCGTCTATGAAGCGGCCGTCCGCTCTTCGTCAGGGGCGCTCCGTGTCTTTCGCCAGGTGCGCTTCGATGGCCGTGATCAATCCCGGGATCGTGCTCACCTCCGCGGTGACGGCGACGGTGAGGCCGCGTTTGCGGGCGGTCTCGGTGGTGATGGGGCCGATGCTCGCGAGCAAGACCGGCGCGAGGAGCGTGGTCGCGTCGTCGCCGATCAGCTCGGCGAGGTGCGTCACCGTGCTCGACGAGGTGAGCATCACGACGTCCACGCGGCCCGCTTCGAGCAGCGCGCGCAGGGCTTCGCGGCGCTCCTTCGGGGGCGCGACCGTCTCGTACACGGGCACCACGTCGACGTCGCAACCCGCGGCGCGCAGCGCGTCCGGCACCACCTCGCGCGCGACGAGCGCCCGCGGGATCAGCACGCGCACCCTGGATCCGTCGGGCTTTTCGCCGCTTCCGCCGAGCGCGTCCAGGATCGCCTTCGCGAGCGCCTCGCCGACGAAATCCTTCGGCACGATGTCGGGCACGAGGCCGTACGGAGCGAGCGACGCCGCGGTGCCGCTGCCGATCGCCGCGATCTTCGCTCGGCCGAAGGCGCGCGCGTCGAGGCCCTCTTCGCGCAGCCGATCCAAAAAGCGCGCGACGCCGTTCTCGCTCGTGAAGGCCACCAGATCGTACGCGCCGAGCTCGCGGATCGCGCGCGTGACGCGGTCCGGATCCGGCGGCGGTTGAAGCACGATCGCGGGGAACGAGATCGGCTCCGCGCCGCGGCGGCGCACGAGGCGCGCGGCGCCTTCCGCCTGGCCCTCCGCGCGCACCACCAGCACGCGCCTCCCGAACAAGGGGTTCTTGTCGAACCAGCGGATCGTGTCGCGCAGCGTGGTCACCGCGCCGACGACGATCATCGCGGGGTTCGCCATGCCGAGCGCGCGCGCCTTCGCGGCGATCTCGTCCAGCCGACCCGTCACGGTGCGCTGCTCGGAGCGCGTGCCGTTCTCGATCACGGCGGTGGGCGTCGCGGGGTCGCGCCTCGCGTCCGTCACGAGGCCGCGCGTCACGTCCTCGATCCGGCGCATGCCCATGAGCACGCAGATCGTGCCTGAAACGCCGGCGATCTCGGCGAAATCGAACGGGCGGCCCGCGCGCGTGGTGCCGCTCACGAACGTCACGCTGGAGGCGAGGTCGCGGTGCGTGAGCGAGATGCCCGCGTACGCCGCGGCCGCGATCGGCGACGTCACGCCCGGCACCACCTCGAACGGCACGCCCGCGCGCGCGAGCGCCTCCGCCTCCTCGGATCCGCGGCCGAACAGGTACGGATCGCCGCCCTTCAAGCGCACGACGCGGAGGCCCTGCTTCGCGAGGTCGACGAGCGCGCGATCGATCTCCTCCTGCCGCGCCTGCTTCTCGATCTTGTCGCCGCCGCGCTTGCCGACGAACCGCACCTCCGCATCCGGCCGCACACGCGCGAGCGCCGCGGGGTGCACGAGCTCGTCGTGCAGCACCACGTCGGCCGTCGCGAGCAACGTCGCGCCGCGGAGCGTGAGCAGCTCCGGATCGCCGGGGCCCGCGCCCACGAGGTACACCGTGCCGGGCTGCGCGCCCGTCGGATCGGTCTTAGCCTGGCTGTCTTTCGTTGCGGTGGGTTGACGCATCGCGTTCGGTTCCACTAGTAACAGCCCCGGTCGCGTCGGGGCACTCTGCGGGTCGGGTGGCTTTCCCCTTTTTTTGTCGGGGATATGGTCACACGGCTGGGTCCGCGCTTACGCTTCGCGAGGCTTACTATGACTATCGTCAGGCTGCGGGCGGACATCTTGCGGGCGGACCGCGCCTCGGCGGATCGCTGGTACGTCACGAACGGCGCGACCGCGGTCGGACCCGTCGCGCTGGAGCTGGTGGAGCGCGGCATCGAGGCCGGGAAGATCCCGGTCGACAGCTACATCCGGCACGAGGCGTGGAAGATCTGGCGGCCTCTGTCCGAGCTGTGCGTGCAGACCGAGGTGAAGCCGATCGATCCGCTCGGCACGCCGCTCCCCACCGCGATGCCGTCGCACGACGGCCGGTTCGATCCGCGCGAGACGGTGATGCAGCCGCGCATGGCCCCGCCGACGCCGCCCGCGTCGAGCACGCCGGTGCTGCTGCCGGCGCCGGATTCGCTGCCGTACGTGCCCGCGCAGCAGGCGCTCGTCGCGGCGTCGAGCGAGACCGACGTGGACCACCTCGCGGAGCCCGTGAGCACGACGATCCCGCCGATCTTGTCGTTGCGGGACGCGATCGAGGTCGATCCGGCCGACGTGCTCGAGGACGAGCCGAGCACGCCGGCGCGGCGGACGCAGCCGAGCGCGCCGCGCGCCCGCATCTCGGTGGAGGACATCACGCTGCCGCCGCGCGAGCCGAAGCCCGCGGAGAAGGTCACCGGCGATCCGCTGAACAGCGCGGATCAGCTGAAGGACGCGCTGCTTTTGTTGAGCGGCGTCATCTTCCGGGAGGTCGGCTGCGAGGGCGTGATGGTCCACCGCGTCGACGACGACGGAGCGGTGGCGGTGGTGGCGCACGGCCCGCGCATGTTCGACGTGATCGGCCTCCGCACGCGCCTGCTCGACCCTGCGATCGTCGCCGCGGCCGCGGGCATGCTCGTCGTCGCGGAGCCCACGCCGGGGCCAGCCGGGGAGGCCATCCTGTCGCGGCTCGGGAAGCTCGGCGTCGGCGGAGCGGGCGCGGTGATGATCCCGATCCGGCCGAACGGAAGGCTCTTCGGCACGCTGGAGATGGGCCAGGCGGGCGCCTTCACGGGCGCCGCGATCGCGAAGGCCGAGGGCTTCGTGCGCGTGGTGACGGCGAAGATCGAAGAGGCCGGCTGGAAGGTCGACGGGGCATCCGCGAGCTGACGTTGATCAGGCTGCGATGTTGATCAACGTTGCAGTCAGTTCGCGCCGAGCAGGGCCTTCGCGCGGCCTTCGCCGAGCGTGATGGCCTCATTGTGGTCTTCGGGCTTGCTCACGACGGACTCGGCGCCGGTGAAGACGATGTACGTCACGCCGCTGTCCACGCCGCCGAACGACGGGTCCGGGTTCACGCCGAGCGAGTCGGCCATCGCGTACGACGCCTCGCCGATGATGTTGTCGGGGCCCTCGTCGCCGAAGATGCCGAACTCCAGCTTGCCCTCATAAATCACCGCGACGACGCCGCCCAGGTGGATGTCGGACGCGTCGTAGTCGAAGCGCGAGGACGGGAGCGGCACCACCACGAAGGGGAGGTTCGCGGCGTCGAGCGGCTGGCCCGTGGAGTCTTCGAGGCTCGTCTGGTTCTGGTACGCCGGGTCCGTCTGGAGGTTGCACTGCGCGGTCTCCTTGCCGTCGCAGTCGACGTCCATGTCCGCGTGCCAGAAGAACGCGCCGTTCAGCTTGCAGATCGGGATCGTGTCCGCCTCGCCGTCGTCCGTCGCGTAGTCGCCGTTGCTCGCCTTGTCGCAGCCTTGCGTGAGCGCGAGCAGCGCGTCCGCCGTCACCATCGTGCCGCCCGTGGAGCCGCCGGTGCTGCCTCCGGTGGAGCCGCCCGTGCTCGTTCCGCCGCTGGAACCGCCGGTGTTGCTGCCGCCGGTGCTGCCTCCGGTGGAGCCGCCGGTCGCGGTCGTCGTTGTGCCGCCGCTGCCCGCGGTGCCGCCGGAGCCGCTGCCGCCGTCACCGCAGCCGAGGGTGATCGCCGCGAGCAGAGCCGCGCAGACGAGCCCGAAGGATCGAAGCGAAGAACGCATCGTCATTCTCCCTTGAAAAGAAAGCGTTTCGTGATTCAGCGCGACGCGGAAGAGATCACTTGATGTGCGTCGCGTACGAGGTCGGCCGGGAGCCCGCTCCGGAGCGGCACGAGCTGCACGATTTGGCGCGCGGGGCCGGCATGTAACAGCCGGTCGCGAGGAACGTGAGGGCCGCGAAGACGAGCCAGCGCATGGAAGGGATGAGAACGCGCCCGGCAGCGGGCCGCAAGATCTCAGCCCTTCTTCTTCATGCCGGGGAGCAGCGCAGGCTCCGCCGAAGGCTCCACCACTTCCATCTTCTCGTACGTCATGATGCCGTAGCGAGGGTTGGAGGCGGCGCCGCCGGTGGCCTTCGTGAAGGTCTCACCGTACTGGCCGGTGATCTTGACCTTCATGCCGATCGCGGGGAGCGGGTTCGGCAGATCGTTGCCCCAGAACTCGTCGGCGAGCTTGACTTCGCCCTCTTTGCCCTTCGCGCTGCGGTTCAGGCCGTCGATCATCGTGAACATCTGGGCGAAGTTCGACGCCCAGCCCATCACGGCGATCATGTCCTTCTTCTCGTCCTTGGAGTCGGCGATCCAGAAGGTCGGGATCGGAGAGTGGCACTCCGCGACGTCCTGCTTGCCGGTCTTGTGGACCGCGCACTCCGGCGTGCACTCGGTGCTGTTCGCCGTGTTCATCTTGTCGGGGCACTTCTCGGAGTAGTTCGTCTTGACGATGTACCCCTGCAAAGTGAGCTTCTTCCCGCTCACGTCGTCGTGATGGACGCGGCTGCGGAGCTCGTGCGTGACGCCCCAGATCGAGTAGGCGTCGCCGTCCTTCTTCTTCTTGTTCGGAAGCGTCGGGACCGCGGGCAAAGTCGCCTTCTTGCCGCTGTAGGCCGGCTTGGGCTGGTACTGCACTTCGTCCCCGCCACACCCGACGGTCGTCGAAGCGGCAAGGACAGCGAGAAAGGTCGCACCGAGGAGCTTCATTGGGCCTTTTTGTGGGGCCGATCCGGCCGACGCATGGGCTATCACGGCCTGACTCCACACGTAAAGAGCTTGCTCGTCGCTTGCTCGCGTGCCCCCGTCGAATCAGCGGCTCGCCCGCGGTTTGGAACACGGGCGGTGTCGGGGCCGGCGCAGGGGCGCCACACAATGGTGCTCGGGCTGCAAATTTCGCGGCGGCGGACGTTTAACCTCCGCGCGTTCTGCGAGTAAGCTCGCGCGCATGGCGGACAACGGCCACAAGGCGCGCGGTCGCGGTGGGTACGATCCTTCTCGGGTCCTCGTGATGGTGCTGGCGGGAGGCGAAGGCAGGCGGCTCGGTCCGCTCACGCACGATCGCGCGAAGCCGGCGGTGCCCTTCGGCGGGCGCTACCGGATCATCGACATCGTGCTGTCGAACTTCGTCAACTCGGGCCTTTCGCGCATCAAGGTGCTCACGCAGTACAAGAGCGCGTCGCTCGAAGAGCACATCTCGCGCGCGTGGCACCTCTCGCCGATGCTCGACAGCTTCATCGAGACGATCCCGGCGCAGCAGCGCACCGGAAAGAGCTGGTTCAAAGGCTCGGCCGACGCCGTGTACCAGACGCAGCACGTGATCACGGACGAGGCGCCGGAGTACGTCGCCATCTTCGGCGGCGACCACGTCTACAAGATGGACGTGCGCGAGATGCTGGAGCAGCACCTCGAACAGGACGCCGACGTGACGGTGGCGGCGATCCCCGTGACGATCCCCGAGGCGCGCTCCTTCGGCGTGATCGAGTCGACGGAAGAGGGCCTGATCCGCGCCTTCCACGAGAAGGTGGCGGACCCGCCGACGATGCCGGGGCGCCCCGATCGGTGCCTCGCGTCGATGGGCAACTACATCTTCAAGACGGAGGCGCTGCTCGCGGCGCTGGAGCGCGACGCCTCGCTGGAGACGTCGATGCACGACTTCGGTCGCGACATCATCCCGACGATGGTCGCGCGCGGAAACAAGGTCTGCGTCTACGACTTCCAGAAGAACCAGGTGCCCGGGGAAGAAGAGGGCTACGCGTACTGGCGCGACATCGGGACGATCGACGCCTACTGGGCCGCGCAGATGGATCTCGTGGCGACGCAGCCCGCGTTCAACCTCTACAACGGCCGCTGGCCGATCCGCACCGGCTACTCGCACGATCCGCCGGCGAAGTTCGTGTTTCGCGACGAGGCGAACGCGCGCGTCGGCACCGCGACGGAGAGCCTCGTGTCGCTCGGCTGCATCATCTCCGGCGGCCGCATCCACCGCAGCGTGCTGTCGGCCCGCGTGCGCGTGAATTCGTTCAGCCACATCGAGGAGAGCGTGCTGTTCGAAAATGTCGTGATCGGGCGGCACGCTCGCATCCGCCGCGCCATCATCGACAAGGACGTGGAGATCCCGTCCGGCACGCAGATCGGCTTCAACCTCGAAGAGGACAAGAAGCGCTGGTTCGTCAGCGACTCGGGGATCGTCGTCATCCCGAAGCGCGCGAAGGTGCCGGCTCCCTCCGTCTGAATTTCGCTGTCCGACATTTTCACGAAACGCACGCGTGCCTAGGACGATCATCATCGGGGACATCCACGGCTGTCGGTACGAGCTCGAAGAGCTTCTGGCCGAGGTGGGCGTCGCGGAGGGCGATCGCGTCGTCTCGGTGGGCGACACGGTGGTGCGCGGACCGGACCCGGCGGGCGCGCTGCGCGTCCTTCGATCCGTGGGCGCGCTCGCGGTGCGCGGCAACCACGAGGACCGGCTGATCCGGTGGTGGGAGCTGCGCGGGACGAAGCAGGCGCCGCCGATCGGCGACCTCACGCGCAAGACGGCGCGCGAGCTGTCGCGGGCGGATTTCGCCGCGATCAAGGCGTGGCCGCTGTGGATCGATTTCCCGCACCACAACCTGCGCGTCGTGCACGCGGGCATCGCGCCGGGCGTGCCGATGCCCGAGCAGCACCCGTCCACGCTGATGACGATCCGGTGCGTCACGAAGGACGGCGAGCCTGTCGCGAAGCGCGGCGATCACCTGTGGGGCGCCTTCTACGCCGGCCCGCCGCACGTCGTGTTCGGCCACAACGCGCGGCCGGAGCCGCAGATCCACCCGTGGGCGACGGGCATCGACACGGGCTGCGTCTACGGCGGACGCCTCACCGCGATGGTGTTGGAGGACGGCGCGGAACCTCCGCCGATCGCGGATCGCGCGAGCGTCCTGGTGAGCGTGCCGGCGCGCCGCGCGTACGTGAAGATCTGATAGGATCGCCGCATGGCCGCGCGGCAAAGAGGGCCTTCGTACTGCGTGTTCGACTCGCCGATCGGCCCGTGCGCCGTCGCGTGGAGCGGCCACGGCGTGATCCGTTTCCTGCTGCCCGAGGCGACGGCGGCGGCGACGGAGGAGCGAATGCGCGCGGTGCTGCCGGAGGCCACCTCCGCGACGCCGCGCGGATGGGTGGCGGTGCTCGTGACGCGCGTCCGCAAGCATCTCTCGGGGCAGCCCGACGACTTCGCGGACGTGCCGCTCGACACGGAGGCGCTGCCGCCGTTCTTCGCGCAGGTGTACGAGGCGCTGCGTCGCGTGCCCGCGGGCGCGACGACGACGTACGGCGCGCTCGGCCGGAAGATCAGCGGCACGACGGGCGCGGCGCGCGCGGTGGGCGTGGCGATGGCGAAGAACCCGTTCGCGCTCCTCGTTCCGTGTCACCGCGTCGTCGGGTCCGACGGCAAGCTGCACGGCTTCTCCGCGCACGGCGGCCTCACCACGAAGGCGAAGCTGCTCGCGATCGAAGGCCGCCCGGAGCCCGAGCAAAAGTCGCTGTTCGGTGAAGGCGTGGTCCCGCCGGAGGAGACGCGTTCGCGCGCGAAGGAGCTCGCGAAGGTGAAGCGCAGCGCCTAGAGCGCGGCGCGGCGATCGCCGACGTAGCGGGACGCGGGGCGGATCAGCTTCCCGACGGCGCGCTGCTCGGCGATGTGCGCGCACCAACCTGCGGTGCGGCCGACCGCGAACGTCGGCGAGAACAGGGCGCGCGGGAGGCTCACCGCATCCAGGAGCACCGAAGTGTAGAACTCCACGTTCGCGCGGAGCGGGCGGTCCGGATACTTCGCGGCGAGGGCGCTCTCGGCGACGCGCTCCACGGCGCGCGCGAGGGTGAGGCGCGACGTCGTGCGACCCGTGGCCTCCAGCGCGGCGACGGCGCGCTCCAGCACGGCGGCACGCGGATCGCGCACGCGGTAGATGCGGTGGCCCATGCCCATGATGCGCTTGCCCGACGCGAGCTCGGCTTCGATCCACGAGGCCGCGCGCTCCGGCGAGCCGATCTCGTCGAGCATGTCGAGCACCGGGCCCGGCGCGCCTCCGTGCAGCGGTCCCTTGAGCGCGCCGATCGCCGCGACCACCGAGGACACCGGATCCGATCCGGTCGACGTCACCACGCGCGCGACGAAGGTGGACGCGTTCAACCCGTGATCGCTCACCGTCACGAGATAAGCGTCGAGGCCCGCCACGAGGGGCGCCGCCGCGGGCGTGCCGTAGATCATGTGCAGGTAGTCCGCCGCGAGCGAGAGCGACGGATCCGGCATCACCGGCCCTTGCCCCATCTGCGCGCGCAGCCACGCCGCGGCGAACACCGCGGCCGCTCCGGTGATGGACGGGTTCATCTCGCCGGTCGCCGGGACGAGGTGCCCCATCGCCGCGCGGAGCGCATCCATCCCGTCGTACCGCGAAAGCGCGTTGCCGAGCAGCGGCACGAGACCCGCCGCGCGCATGCGACCGTCCGCGAGCGCCTGCCGCATCCGCTCGCGCCCGTCCGCGTCCGGGAGCGCGCCGTCCCACAGGAGCGCGCACACGTCCTCGAACGTGACGGAGCCCGTGAGCGCCTCCACCTCGTAGCCTCCGATCACGAGCCTGCCGGCCTCGCCATCCACCTCGGACAGCTCCGTCTCGGCCGCGATGACTCCTTCCAGACCGCTCGCCGAGCAACCTTTGTGCGTTCGCATGGACCTCTCCTTCACCGGAGGCGGCTCTCCTGCCGACTCCGCTTCATCCCATCGACTGGCCTTCCGCGCTGCAGGCGACGTCGAAGAAACGCGCCGCGCGTGACCGCCTACGCCGTGTATGTTTGGGGTCGTGCGCAACATTGATCAACGTGGATTCGTGAATCAACCATCGAGATCTCGTGGTGCCCGAAGCGCCGGTGACAAAGCGACCGCGCGCGCGAAAGAGGTCGATGCGGGCGCGTACGTGACGGGTCGTGAGGCTGCGTCGCTGCTCGGCATCAAGGCGCAGACGCTGTACGCGTACGCGAGCCGCGGCCTCCTGCGCAGCGTCCCGTCGGGGGAGGGGAGGGCGCGGCTCTACGCGCGGTCGGATCTGGAGCGGCTCAAGGCGCGGCACGACGCGCGCTCCGGTCACGGGCCGGTCGCGGCGAGCGCGCTCCGCTGGGGCGAGCCGGTGCTCGAGACGTCGGTGAGCACGATCGACGAGCGCGGACCGGTTTACCGAGGCGTCCCGGTGATCGATCTCGTGCGCGCGGACGTCTCGTTCGAGGACACGGCGGCGCTGCTCTGGGGCGAGGCGACCCCCGAAGACGTGCTCGCGGGCGCGTCTCACCGGAGCGCGCGCGAACCGGACGGTCGGCGCGCGTCGCGCGAGACGGCGTGGCCTTCGCCGTCACCGGGCGTGCCGTTCGCGAAGCTCGCGGCGCTGCTCCCGGAGGAGGTGGGCCCGCTGTCCGCGCTCGCCGTGGCGGTGCCGGCGGTCGGCGCGCGCGACGCCGAGCGGTTCCTCGTCGCGTCGTCGGGGGAGACGGCGCTCGCGCGCGGCTTGATCCGGCGCATGGCGGCGCTCGTGTGCCTCGCGGGCGATCGCGATCGCTTCGCTTCGGCCCTCGCGGAGACGACGGTGGCGCGCTCGGTGCTCGTGGCCTTCGGCGCGCGCGCGACGCCCGCGAACGTGCGAGCGGTGGACCGCGCGCTCGTGCTGAGCGCCGATCACGAGCTCAACCCGTCCACGTTCGCGGTGCGCGTCGCGGCGTCCGCGCGGGCGGATCTGTACGCGTGCGTGAGCGCGGGCCTCGGCGTGCTCTCCGGCCCCGAGCACGGCGGCGTG
The DNA here is from genome assembly GCA_046351455.1 of Polyangiaceae bacterium. Lineage (GTDB taxonomy): Bacteria > Myxococcota_A > Polyangia > Polyangiales > Polyangiaceae > JADJRH01. The sequence goes on along the minus strand of JAXLYM010000002.1, from coordinate 40,824 downwards.
TGCGATCGCGTGGAGGCGCTGCTGGCCGAAGCGATGCGCGCGCCGCGCCCCGGCGACGTGGTGGCGCAGCGCGCGCGCCGCGGCGAGCCGATCCCCGGCTTCGGTCACACGCTCTACAAGAAGGGCGATCCGCGCGCGACGCCGCTCCTCGACGCGGCCGCGGCCGCAGCGCCGCACGACGAGAAGCTCGCGGCGATCCGCGCGCTGATGAAGGCGATGAGCGCCGCCGGGCACGAGCCGCCGACCATCGACATGGGCCTCGTCGCGGTCGCGTCCGCCGTGGGCCTCCCGCCCGGAGCCTCCGCGGCCTTGTTCGCGATCGGCCGCACCGCAGGCTGGGTGGCGCACGCGATCGAGCAGCGCGCCGCGGGTTTCATCGTCCGCCCGAGGGCTCGCTACGTCGCGAAGTGAGGCTGCGTGCCCACCCCCGGTCCGTGCTCGCTTTCGCTGCGCGCGGCCCGCCCCTCCCAAATCGCTCATTGCATTCGCGAAGGGAGGGGGCCCGCACCGAAGGCCTCTTGTTTCCTTCGGCGGCGCTCCATGCCCCTGGATGTGATGGTACGTTCTCCGCATGGAGAACCGCCTCGTCCTCATCCTTGAGGACGATGAGCCGACAGCGAACGCGCTCGCCGCCGCGATCCGGGAGGCCGACTACGAGGTCGTCGTCAGCGGGGGCGCAGCGGCCGGTCTCGATATCGCCATCGAGATCAAGCCGGATTGCGTCGTCTGCGCGATCGATCTTCCGGACCACGACGGGACGTGGGTCGCGCGGGCGATCCGCGCCCACCCATCGCCCGTGAGCGTCACGCCGTTCGTGTTCCTGTCCCCGTACGACGACGCGGCCTCGCGGCTCGAAGGGTTCAGCGTCGGCGCCGACGCCTACATGACGAAGCCGCTCCGCATCGAGGAGGTCGTCGCGCAGGTGAGCGCGCTCGTGCAGATGGCCGCGCGGCTCCAGAAGCGGCGCGACGCCGCGGTCTCGCTGAACCCGGGCCCGGCGTACAACACGAACGCGATCGAGGGCGACATGCGCCAGATGTCGATCGCCACGGTGCTCAGCGTGCTCGGGATGGAGCGGCGCACCGGCATGTTCGAGGTGCTCAGCAAGAAGCGGCACGCGCAGATCGACATCTGCGCCGGCTACGTGACCGGCGGCCTCATCGGCGGCACGCGGGTGAGCGCGCTCGCGGCGATGCGCGTGATGCTCCAGTGGAAGGTGGGGCGCTTCTCGTTCACGCCGCTGCCCCCGTTCGACTCGCCGGAGAGCCACCGCACGGTGCAGGCGCTGCTGCTCGACGCCGCGAAGGCCGAGGACGAGGCCGCCGCGAGCGGCGCTCCGCAGTCCGACGCGAGCTCGGTCGCGACGTCGTTCGGCGGGCCGCCATCTCGGCCGGACGACACCGGCCCGCCCTCGTCGCGCGCGATGCGCGAGGCCGCGCCCGTGTCGCTCGCGTTCGATCTCATCCCGTCGCGCCGCTCGGACGAGATCCCCGCGGCGGAGATCGCGGCGGCCGTCGAGGGGCCCATCAGCGTGTACGAGGAGCCGGAGGCGATCAGCATCCACTTCGACGACGGCGACGACAACATCGGCAGCGAGCAGGCGCTCGCGATCGAGACGGCGCGTCCGACGCCGCGTTCGCCGTTCGCGTTCACCGCGGCGACGGCGGCGCTCCTCACGCCCACGCCGCCGACGGGCACGGTGCTCGTGGAGGACGCGCGCGCGCCGATCGCCGAGCTGAGAGGGACGCCCGCGATCGTTCCGCCGCCGGACTCGACGGCCTCCGCGGCGAAGCACCTCCCGGCGCCTCCGCCTCCGCCGCGCGCGCTGGGGGTGCCGCCTCCGATGCCGCGAAACGTGGCGCCGCCTCCGCCGCGGCCGGTGCGCGTGCGTCCGCCGCAGGTGCAGGTGCAGCGCCCGTCGCCGCCGCAGCCCTCGCCCGACGCGGTGACCACGAAGCCGCCGCCGGATCGCCCGCGAGCGCACCGCGCGTCCCCGCCGAAGAAGGCGTAACGTTGATTGCGCCGCGACGTTGATCAACGTTGACAGGGCGTCGCGCTAGCGGACTTCCGCGGCTTCGCCGTCGTCGTGCGGATCGTGGTCGCGGAGGTAGGCGAGGTTCACCGTGTTCGTGATCGCGTGCGCCAGGAGCGGGCCCAAGAGCGAGCCGGTCGCCGCGAACACCGCGCCCAAACCGATGCCGACGACGATCGCCCAGCCGACCCACACCCACCGGCTCGGACCGCCCATCTGGTGCGCGAGGCCGAACAAAGCGGCGCTCATCACGACGCCGATCGCCGGCGTCAGCACGCCTCGGAACAAGAGCTCTTCGCCCAGGCTGGAGAGGCCCGCGAGCAAGAAGATCTGCGCCGTCGTCAGGTCGCGCGCGGTCGGGCGGAGGTCGCGGTGCAGGCGGCGGCCCCACGCGAAGCGCGAGACCACGATCCGCGTCGCCGCGATCGCGAGGAGCGACAGCAGAAAGCCGAGCGCCGCCGACGCAGCGACGCCCGCCGGCTTCTTCAGGTGGAGCCACGGGGCCGGGTGCTCCCAGGCCGGGCCGTCGCGCAGCACGAGCGCCACCGTCACCGCGATCGCCGCCATCGCGCCGTAGATGATGAGCGCGCGCGTCGCCGTGACGCTCACGCCCCTCTTCGACCAACGCGGGCCATCGGGCAACGCCAGCTTCTTCGCGCCTCGCGACTTGCCGCGCATGGGGCGGGCACCTTTGCACGGCGCGCGGCCCTCCGCCAAGGGAGTCCGCCTTTCCAAAGGTCGTGCGCCTTCCGCCGATGAGGCGTGGATCCCCTCCGCCGGGTGAGCTAGAGGCCCGGCCATGCATGCGACCGTCGTCGTCTTCCCCGGCTCCAACGCGGACGCCGAGATGGTGCACACGCTCCGCGACGTCGTGCAGGTGCGCACCTCCGTCGCGTGGCATCGCGACGCCGAGCTGCCCGCCGGCACCGAGATCGTCGCGATCCCCGGCGGCTTCTCGTACGGCGACTACCTGCGCTGCGGCGCCATCGCGAAGGTGAGCCCGATCGTCGCGGCGATCCGGCGCCACGTCGAGCGCGGCGGCTACGTCCTCGGCGTGTGCAACGGGTTCCAGATCCTGACGGAGGCGGGGCTCCTCCCGGGCGCGCTCACGCAGAACACGCACCTCCGCTTCGAGTGCCGCGATATCTACGTGACGCCCACCGCGCCGGGCCCGTTCACCGACGGCGTGCCCCGCGTGATGCGGCTGCCGATCGCGCACGCCGACGGCCGTTATCAAGCGACGCCGGACGTGCTCGCGACGCTGGAGCGCGAGCAGCGGATCGCGCTTCGGTACTGCGACGCGAACGGCGACGTGACCGACGCCGCGAACCCGAACGGCTCGCTCGGATCGATCGCGGGCATCTACGGCGGGCCTTCGAAGAACGTGTTCGGCCTCATGCCGCACCCGGAGCGCATCAGCGAGCCGCTGCTCGGCGGCGCCGACGGGCGCGCGCTGTTCGACGCCGTGCTTCGATCGGCGCGCGCGTCATGACGCCGTCGCTGCCGTTCTCGTCGCGCTGCCGGACGTGCGGTCGCGAGATCTCCGCGGAAGCCGCGGAGTGTCCGCACTGCGGCGCCGCCAACCTCGAAGAGCGCTGCCCGCACTGCAACGCGGTGACGACGTGCTCGCCCGACAAGGAGTTTCGGTTCCACTGCGATCTCTGCGGCGGCCCGCGCGTCCCGCGCACGGACCCGAAGCTCCGCAAGGGCAAGCGCGAGGTGCCGTTCCTGAAGAAGGCCGAGGAGGCGCGGAAGGCGCGCGCGAAGTACCGCGCGATCACCGCGGCGTTCACGGTGATCGGGATCGGCTCCACGGCGCTCGTGGGGCTGTGGAAGCTCATCTTCGGGCTCAGCCTGGCGCTCGGCGTGACGTGGGCGCTCTTCGCCGGCACCGCGCTCTTCATGGTGCTGTGGGCCGTGGGGCGCTCCGGACAGAAGACGAAGGAGATCGCGCCGGCGATCGATCAGGCGTGGATGCGCGCCGCGTCCGACGTCGCGGCCTCGCTCAAGGGGCCGTTCAACGCGGAGAAGCTCGCGAAGGCGATGGGGATCGACGAGGCGCAGGCGGAGGAGCTGCTCGCCCAGCTCGACGTGAACGACGTCATCCGCTCCGACGTCACCGAGGCCGGGGAGATCGCGTACCAGACCAAGCTGCGCTTCGGCGATCCGGGCACGTCCGGCACCGCGGAAGAAGAGGCGCAGGCGCTCGCCGAGGTCGAGGCGATGGCCGAGGAAGAGCGCGCTCGCAAGGCGCAGAAGTGAGCGCCCCCAAGGAGCGCGAGCGGCGCTCTCTCTCGCACGTCGGCGGACCCTCGCGGATCCAAGGCGATCGTGACGCAGGCCGCATGCTCGCGGAGGCGCTGGACGTGCCGCCTTCGATCGAGAACGAGGAGGCCGCGCAGGCGCACGTGCACGGCTTCCACGCGTACCCGGCGCGCATGCACCCGCTCACCGCGCGGCGCCTCGTGGAGTCGTTGTCGCGCCCGCTCGACGCGGTGCTGGATCCGTTCTGCGGCAGCGGCACGGTGCTCGTGGAGACGCGCCTCGCGGGCCGTTTCGCCGCGGGCGTCGACGCGAACCCGCTCGCCGTGCGCCTCGCTCGCCTGAAGGCCACGACCACGACCGAGGCCGAGCGCGAGGCCCTCGTGGCGTGGGCCGAGAAGATCGCCGCGACCGCCGACGCACGCCGAGAAGCGCGCGCCGGAGCGAGCCGCCGCCTCCCGGACGCGGACGTCGCGCTGTTCGATCCGCACGTGCTCCTGGAGCTCGACGGCGTGCGCGTGGGCCTCGAAGGCTTCCGCCCGCGCACGCCCGAGGAGACGTTCGCGCGCGAGGCGCTGTGGCTCGTGCTGTCGTCGATCCTCACGAAGGTGAGCCGCCGCCAATCGGACACGTCGGATCAGAAGGCGCCGCGCCGTCTCTTCGCGGGCTACGTGGCGAAGCTGCTCGTGCGCAAGTCGCGGGAGCTCGCGTCGCGCCTCGCGGAGATCGCCCCGCATTTGAAGGGCGCGCCCGGTTTGTGGATCGAAGAGGGCGACGCGCGCGCGCTCGAAGGCATCGACGACGGCGCGGTCGCGCTCACCGTCACGTCGCCTCCGTACGCGGGCGTCTACGACTACGTCGCGCACCACGAGGCGCGCCTGCGCTGGCTCGGCATGGATGATCGCGGCTTCCGATCGCGGGAGATCGGCGCGCGCAGCCGCCTGTCGGAGGTGCCGGCGATCGAGGGGCGCGCGACGTGGGACGCCGAGCTGTCAGCGGTGCTGCGCTCGCTCCGTCGCGTCACCAAGGACCGCGGCCTCGCCGTGCTCTTGATCGCGGACAGCGTCGTCGGCGGGGAGGCCGTGTACGCGGACGACGCCCTCTTCCATCTCTCGCCGCCCGCGGGCTTCGAGGTGATCGCGATCGCCTCGCAGGAGCGCCCGCATTTTCACGGCAAGACGCGCAACGCGTTCCGCGGGAGGCCGCGCGCCGAGCACGCCGTGATGCTGCAGACGGCGTCCCGTCCCGAGCGTCGCCCCGCGCACGAAGAGCCGCGCGCGGCGAAGTCTGCCGGCCCTCGGCGACCTGCGCGCGGATCCCATTGAGAGCGATCGCGCCGTCGGCTTCTCACTTTCCTTGCGTGAATCGATCAAACAAGGGCACGATGCGCCGCGCCTGGCGTTGGACGCCACGACACGGATTCTTTTCGGAGGCTGAGCAAATGAACAAGCTGATGATCGCTCTGATGGTGGCGGGTGCTTTCGTTGCGGTGGGCTGCGGTGGCAAAGAAGGCAGCGCAAGCGGCAGCGGCGCCGCCGCGGGTGGCGACAAGATCGGCATCCAGGCGTGTGACGACTACATCACCAAGATGGAAGCCTGCCTCGGCAAGATGGACCCCGCCGCGAAGGCCGCGACGGAGCAGAGCTTCAAGCAGACCCGCGACGCGTGGAAGGCCGCCGCCGCTCAGGGTGGCGCCGCGAAGGACGCGCTGAAGCAGGGCTGTGAGGCCGCCGTCGCCGCGATCCCCCCCACCTGCAAGTGATTGTCTCGTGGGAAGGGCGATCTCGCCCTTCCCCCCGCCTGCGGCGGGACCCCCCATCCAAACCTCGCGTGGGTGTGGATGGACGGCACGCTTCGTTGCGTCTGGGGTCGAGACCGTAGCAGGGACATCGAAACGAAAACGGCCGCGCCCCGCGAGGAGCACGGCCGTTTGAGTTTTGTGCGCCCGCAAATCAGACGAACGTGGGCAGCTCGGCCGGATACTGCTTCACCAGGAAGCTCGCCCAGTGAGGCTGCGTCGCGCCGGAGCTGTCGTGGAACACGTCGCCGGACAGCACGCTCGTGATGATGCGCCGGAGCGTCTGCCGCTGGTGCGCCTCGAACAGCGTCTCCTGGAAGTCGCCCTTGTAGAACGCCTGCACGACGCCGAGGAACAGATCCACCGCGTAGCGCACGGCCTTCTCGTACTCCAGGAACGCGCCGCGCGACGTGTTGCCTCGCGCGAGCGCCTCGTCGATGGCCGAGGCCGCGAGGTCCGCGCTCTTGATCGCGAGGTGCGCGCCCGACGAAAACAGCGGATCCAGAAACCCCGCCGCGTCCCCGACGAACAGCCACCCGTCGCCCGTGAGCTGATCGATGCGGTACGAGAAATCCGCGATCGACCCCACGGTCCGCAGCCGCTCCGCGCCGACGAGGAAATCCGTCGCCCACGAGCTGTCCGCCACCGCGCGCTCGAAGAAGTCGGCCGGCTCCTTCGCGCCGAGCGCCTTCTGCTCCTTGATCCACTCCGACGAAGCGACCGCGCCCACGCTCGTCACGTCCCCGCGGAACGGGATGAACCAGAACCAGCCGTGCTTCCACACGATGATCTGGATGTTGCCTTCCTTCTCGCCCTCTTCGCGGAAGGTGTTCCGGTAGTGCGTGAAGAACGCGCTCTTGTCGAGCCGAGCGATGCGCGCCTTCTTGCGCTGACGTGACGCGAGCAGCGTGTCGCGCCCCGTCGCGTCCGCCACGATCGGCGCCCGCAGCTCCACGATCTTGTCCGGCTTCTTGAGGTCGCGCGCCTTCACGCCGACGGCGCGGTCGCCCTCGAAGATCACCTCGACGGCCTCCCACTCTTCGCGCACGTCCGCGCCGAGCTGCTTCGCGTGCTCCAGGAGCACGTGATCGAAATCCGCGCGCGGCACCTGGTAGGCGTGGTCCGCCTTCGTGTTGAAGGCCTCCGCGAAGGTGTACGACGCGACCCGCTTCGTCGTGCTGCACAGGAAGCGCGCGCCGTACTTCCACAGGTACCGCTGCTCCAGCGTGTCGAGGATGCCGATCTTGCGGAACACCTCCGACGAGCAGGGGAGCAGCGACTCCCCGATATGGAACCGCGGAAAGCGCTCGCGTTCGAGCACGATGCTGCGCCGGTTCTTGAGGGCGAGCGAGCTGGCAAGCGTGGAGCCGCCGGGCCCCCCCCCGAGGATGAGGACGTCGCAATCCTGAGCCATGGACGCGCCTATATAGGGGTCGATTCTCACGAGCAAAGGCACAATCTGCGTCTTCGCCCGCGCCGAGGATGACGCCGTTTCCGAAGGGAAATCGAGCGAAAATCAGCGCAATGATTTCGGTGCGTCGGTGCGTCCGCCGCCACCGTCCGGAGCGCGTCGTTTCCCGAAGAGGACGAGCCCGGCGAGCCCGAGGAGCCCCACGATCCGAAGGATCCGATCCGCGGCCCCGCTGCCCCGGTATCCATAATCTTGCGGCCTCATCGAATAAGGCTCCTTTGCGAGCGCGAGGATGAGCTCCGGATCTCCGTAGGCCTTCCCATCCAGATCGAACACCACCGTCCGTCCGCGCCGGAGCGCGTCGAGCACGTCCGCCTCACCGTCGCTCGGGGCGAACACCAGAGTCCGAGTCACGCCGAGCGGAGAGAAGAAGTGGTAATCCGACGACGCCACCGCCGTGAGCGGCTGTCCGCCCTGACGCGCCTCTTCGAAGTAGTCGCGCATCTCCGACCATCGCCACCCGCCGTCTCGACTGCCGAACGCGAGCGGGTGCATCACCTCCGCCGCGTCGAAGCGCGGGCGCGACGGCACGAGCAGCGGCCAGAACCGCTTCACCGGGTGCGCCGCGATCATCACCCCACCTTGCCGGTGCACGTCGTCGATCACCTGATCGAGAGGCAAGCTCGCGTCGATCCGCTCCTCGAGGCCGACGCCGTGAACATGGTAGTCGCGCGTCGTGATCTCCTCGCCCGTGAGGATCGTCGGCCCGCCGAAATGCCGCGCGTACCAGCGCCCGATGAGCGCCGGAAACAAGATGTTGTGGTCCGTGATCGCGAGCGCATCCAGCCCTCTCCGGCGCGCCTGGATCACGAGATCGAACGGCGACAGGAACCCGTCCGCGAACCGCGTGTGCGCGTGCAGGTCCACCTCCAATACGCGCAGGCCCGCACGCAGGACCGGCGCGCGATCCGGCGCGTCGTCCACGATCGTCCCGCCGATCGTCGCGATCGCGACGAGCCCCGCGCACGCCCAGCGAAGAGCCGCTCCGTTCATCGCGACGTCCCCACGATCTGCGGCTGGATCTCGTTGCAGGCGAGGTAATACCCGACGACCACGCCCACGAAGATCACGTAAAACACCGCGCTCCCGAGCGCCGCGCGCCCCCTCGTGAGCCCCAGCCCTTCGCGGAAGAAGGCCCACGTGATCACGCCGCCCCACACGATCGTCGCGAGCAGATAAGCCGGCAGCGCCCCCACGCGCAGCAGCGTCGTCATCGTCCCGTACACGTCCGGCGACAGCAGACACACCGCCGGCAGCGCGAGGAAGAACACGTACCAGGGCCCGAGCCCTTCGAAGTAAAGCGACGCCGCAGCCGCGATCCGCTCGCGAGGCGCCGCGACGCGCACGGCCGCGAAGATCGCCCCGATCTGCAGCGCCGGCAAGAACCCCCAGAACAGCGCCGTGAACACCACGTGCGCGAGCACCATCCGCCCCGCGCTCGTGATCGAGACGAAGCCTCCGAGCAGCGTCATCTCGATCGCGACCCCGCGCGCCAGATCCCGCCACGTCCGGCGGTCGCGCAGCTTCGCGAGCTCGCGGTACGTCCGGAACGGCCGCACGAGCAGCGCCGCCTCCGTGGACCACGGCCCGCTCGAAGGAAGGTCCCGGCTCGCGGCCGAAGGAGGAGTCATGCGAATGGCCACGATTGAGCCCGACCCGTCCCAGGTCAAGCGACCTTCACGCTTCTTCGAGATCGCGCGCGGACGTGCGCTATGATGCCCTCGCCATGCAATCCTTGACGCGCTTCGGCTCCTCTTCTCGGCTCCTGTCCTTCGCCGCGGTGCTCGCGTTCCTCGGCGTCTCCGGCCTTTCCGGGTGCGGCCGCACCATCGGCACGGACGATTACGGCGGCTCCGGCGGCGCGGGCGGTGGCCAGGGCGGCGGCGGGACGGGCGGCAGCACGGGCGGTGTCGGCGGCGCCCCATCGTGCGGCAACGGCGTCTGCGCCAGCAACGAGACGTGCGCGAGCTGTCCGTCCGACTGCGGCTTCTGCGCCGGCTGCGGGGACGGCGTGTGCAGCGGCGCCGAGAAATGCAGCGATTGCCCGCAGGACTGCGGCTTCTGCAACACCTGTGGAAACGGCAAATGCGATAACGGGGAGAGCTGCTCCACCTGCTCGCAGGACTGCGGCATCTGCGCGACGTGCGGGGACGGCAAATGCGATCCGGGCGAGACGTGCTCGACGTGCGGCGCCGACTGCGGCCTCTGCCAGACGTGCGGAGACGGCACGTGCCAGGTGACGGAGAGCTGCGCGTCGTGCCCCGGAGATTGCGGCGTGTGCGATCTCTGCGGAGACGGCTTCTGCAAGAACAACGAGAACTGCCAGACGTGCGCCCCCGACTGCGGCGCCTGCGCGACGTGCGGCGACAAGAAGTGCGACGCCGCGACCGAGAACTGCTTCACGTGCCCCGGTGATTGCGGCCTCTGCCAGGGCTGCGGCGACGGAAGCTGCAACGGCACCGAGACGTGCGCGAGCTGCCCGAACGACTGCGGCGTCTGCTCGGTGTGCGGCAACGGCGTCTGTGAAGACCAGCAGTACGAGACGTGCACCAACTGCGCGGCCGACTGCGGCACGTGCGAGACGATCGGCTGCTTCCAGATCGTGACGTGCGCGCTCGGCAACTGCATCGATCTGGGCGGCGGCTTCCCCCCGCAGTTCAGCCTCACGTGCGTCGCGAACTGCGTGGCTCAGGGTTGCCCCGACGTGCAGTTCTTCGTCGACCAGTTCATCAACTGCGCGATCGGCGCCCTCCCCCAGTGCGGCGGCGATTTCCAGTGCCTCCAGGACCAGTGCTCGTCCGAGTTCGCGGCCTGTCTGGCGGCCACCTGCCCCTGAAAACCAAGCCTTTCCGAAGAGGGGGAGTCCAACCAACCACAGAGTGAGATCGGCAGTGAGGTGTGCCCCCCACGGCCTCCCTCCCTCCGGTCGTCCGGCCCGCGCCCCCCAATCGTCGTGCTCGGCGCAGTGCGCCTGCGCGCGCCGAGGGGGGCGCCTGGAGCGTTGTCTTTTCAACGAAGCGACGGTCCCCCCGTCTCCGCGAGCAGGATTTTGCAACCAACCGACGGTCCCCCCGTCTCCGCGAGCAGGATTTTGCGACCAAGTGACGGTCCCCCCGTCTCCGCGAGCAGGATTTTGCAACCAAGTGACGGTTACCCCGTCTCCGCGGAGCAAACCTCCGAAACGAGCAAGGTGCCTATTCGTCGCCGCTGGTACTCGCCTCTGTCTGCAAGAGCGCCGCTGCCTCCGCCGGCCCCAGATCCAGCGTCCATGGGCCGCGGCGCGTCGGGACGGACAGGCACTCTCGGAGCTGCGACATGAACAGCTCCCGCGGCCACTCCTCGGCTCCGAAGCGGGCGAGGTGCTCTGTATACACCTGGCAGTCCACCATCGCGAACCCCCAGTGCACAAGGTTCCCGAGCAGCGTCGCGAACGCGATCTTCGAGGCGTCGGGCGCGGCCGCGAACATCGACTCTCCGAAGAACGCGGCGCCGAGCGACACGCCGTAGAGGCCGCCCACGAGCGCGCCGTCCTTCCACGCCTCCACGCTGTGCGCGATGCCGTGCACGTGCAGCCCCTCGTAGCCGCGCACCAGCTCCCGCGTCACCCACGTGCCCTTCTGTCCGGGCCGCGGCGTCGCCCCGCACCCGCGGATCACCTCGCCGAAGGCCGTGTCCATGCGGATCTCGTACGGGCTCTTCTTCATCCGCTTCCGCAGCGATCGCGGCACGTGCGCGCGCGTCGGCAGCAGCACGAACCGCGGATCCGGCGAGAACCAGAGCAGCGGATACCCCGTCATCGGCCACGGAAAGATGCCGGAGCTGTACGCGAGCAGCAGCCGATCGAGCCGGAAATCACCGCCGAACGCGACGACGCCCTCCTCCGAGGCCACCTCCACGGGAGGGAACCAGATGTCGCTGTCGAGCTTCGCGATCCTCATGACGCGGCGGGCCCGCCGTGCTCGCGGGCGACGTCGTCGGTGTAGCGCCGCAGCCCGTGCCCGCGCAAAAGCGCCTCCACGAGCGCGAGCGGGTGCTCGAACGCCGGCTCCTCCTCGCCGGGATAGAGGGCCTCCGCCGCGAGCGCGAAGGCCCGCGCGACCCAGATCGCCACCGCCCGATCGCGCAGCGCCACCGCGAGCGGATACCCCACCATCTGGTGCCCGAACAGCGCGACGCGAAGGTAAAACGCCTCGTCCAGAGGAGCGGCCCCGGCCCCCGCCGCGACCGCCGCGAGCACGTCCGGATCCGAGAGCAAGCTCGCCGCCGCCGCCACGATCGACACCCCGCGCCGGCACAGATCCTTGGGGCTCCGCCACGCGTTCTGCGCCTTCGCGCGCCGTGACGCCTTCGCCGAGAGCGCCGCGAGCCAGCGCGCGGCCCGCGCCTCATCGACGAGCGGAGCGTCCCGGATCACCGCCGCCGCGCGCCCGACGTCGAGCCCGTGCGCCTCGATCGCGTCCGCGAGCGCCCACGCCGCGAGCGCAGGATCCGCCGCATCGAACCCGCCGCGCGCCGGATCCGCGGCGGCACCGGAGCCATCGCGCGCAGGATCCGCCGCGGGATCGAGGGCCGCGAGCGCGGCGTCGCTCCACGCGAGGTAGTCGGCGATCTTCGCGCGGACGTCGCCGGCGATCGTCACCTCTCGGGGCAGCTCGTCGACGACGATGGCCGGATCCAGATCGCCGCGCACGCGCAGGTCCTCCGCGAGGATCGGCGCGCCGCCCGGCTTCGTGAGGCTCGCGAGCACGCACGCGCACTCCACCGCCACGGAGGCGCGCACGCGCGTCCCGTCGTCCACGAGCGCGAGCGGAAACAGGTTGCACCCGAGCGGCTTCGACGCGGGCCCCGCGGCCTTGTGCAGCGAGCACAGCGCGCCGTCGAGGTACGCGCACCGCCCGTCGACGAGCGCCACCGCCGACCCGGCGCAAGGCCCGGCCCCGCGCTCCGGCATGAAGGCGTGCTCGTGCCGATCGCCCGCGTCGAGGATATCCGGCCGAACCGACCGCGCGCGCGCCGCCTCCAGCGGAGAGAACACGACCGTCGCATAGAGCTGGCAACAGCTCCCGTGCCCGTCGCAGTGAAACGCATACCCCGGCAGCCGCACGATCGGCCGCGCCTCCGCCCCTTCATAACGCTTCTGATCGTGCTCGGTGTGGGCATGCTCGTGATGCGCCTGCCCATGCTCGTGATGGGCGTGCGCGTGCACGTGCTCGTGATGGGCGTGCTCGTGATGAGGATGCTCGTGATGAGGATGCTCGTGATGCTCGGCTTCGTGGCGTCTTCGTGGTGCGGGCCCTCCGTCGAGCATGCCCGCTCGGTGCGCGCTTTCGAGCAGCTCCGTCAGCGCCTCGCGCGTCACCTCGACGCCGTCGCGCGTCGCGTTCAAGCGGAGTCCCTCGACGTCGCGCGTGCCGTCCGCGCCCGCGAGCAGCACCCACTCCCGCGGGCCGATCTCGATCACGTCGCCGGTCTCCACGTCGTGCAACATCACGCGGCACCGGCCGTCCACGAAATGCAGCCGCGCGAGGCAGCGCTCCGAGAGCCGCGGGCGCGCCGGCATGCGCCCCGCATCCGTTCCCATCCGCGAATTGGCTTCCGTCACAGGGGGGACAAACTAATGCGATCCGGGCCGTTTCGGGGGGTTCAAAAGCGCGGAGACATACCTTGACCTCCGCGTAAGATTTCCCACTTGTGTCCGACGCAGGCGGGCGCTACCCGCTCCTACGACGCCGGCACTGCCCGCGGCGTATCACCGGAGACGAAGATGAGCGAGAAGCTGAATTACAAGGTCGCGGACATCAAGCTCGCGGACTGGGGTCGCAAGGAAATCCGCATCGCCGAGGGCGAGATGCCCGGCCTCATGGCTGTCCGCGAAGAGTACGGCAACTCGAAGCCCCTCGCCGGCGCGCGCGTCGCGGGCTGCCTCCACATGACGATCCAGACCGCGGTCTTGATCGAGACGCTCGTCGCCCTCGGCGCCGAGGTCACCTGGACGAGCTGCAACATCTACTCGACGCAGGACCACGCGGCCGCGGCGATCGCGGCGGCCGGCATCCCCGTCTTCGCCTGGAAGGGCGAGACGCTGGAAGAGTACGACTGGTGCCTGGAGCAGCAGATCTACGCGTTCAAGGGCGGCAAGGGCCCGAACATGATCCTCGACGACGGCGGGGATCTCACGATCTGGATCCACGAGAAGCACCCGAACCTCTTCGCCGGCGACGACCCGATCCGCGGCCTCTCCGAGGAGACGACGACGGGCGTGCACCGCCTCTACGAGATGTTCAAGAACGGCAAGCTCAAGGTGCCGGCGATGAACGTCAACGACTCCGTCACCAAGAGCAAGTTCGACAACCTCTACGGTTGCCGTGAGTCGCTCGGCGACGGCCTCAAGCGCGCGACGGGCGTCATGTTCGCCGGCAAGACCGCGGTCGTCGCGGGCTACGGCGACGTGGGCAAGGGCTGCGCGCAGTCGCTCCGCGGCCTCGGCGCGCGCGTCATCGTGACGGAGATCGACCCGATCTGCGCGCTCCAGGCCTCGATGGAGGGCTACGAGGTCCGCTCGATGGAGTCCGTGGCTTCGGTCGGTGACATCTTCGTCACCGCGACGGGCAACAAGGACATCATCCGCAGCGAGCACATGCTCGCGATGAAGAACGGCGCGATCCTCTGCAACATCGGCCACTTCGACTGCGAGATCCAGATGGCCTGGCTGGAGAGCCACCCGGAGATCAAAGAGGAGAACGTCAAGCCGCAGGTGGACGAGTTCGTCTTCCCGGATGGCAAGCGCCTCATCGTGCTCGCGCGTGGTCGCCTCGTGAACCTCGGCTGTGCGAACGGCCACCCGTCCTTCGTGATGAGCTGCTCGTTCACGAACCAGGTGCTCGCGCAGATCGCCCTCTTCAACGAGAAGTTCCCCCTCGGCGTGCACATCCTGCCGAAGAAGCTCGACGAGAAGGTCGCGAGCCTCCACCTGAAGAAGCTCGGCGTGGAGCTCACCAAGCTCTCGAAGGACCAGGCGGAGTACCTGAATGTGCCGGTCGACGGGCCGTTCAAGCCGGACCACTACCGCTACTGAGATGCGTCGACGAGGTCCCTTCCGAGATCGCGTGAAGCGGTCTCCCGGGATCACGTGAGGCGGTCATAAACAGGCAGGCGCGGCGCTTCCAAGCACCGCGCCTGTCGTGTTTTGATGCGCCGATGTTCTCTCGATACAGCGCCGAAGAAGCCCGAAACCTGGTGACGGAGCTCGCCCCCGAGCACGGGGAGGACCTCGCGCTCCGCGTCTACACCTCGCGCCTCCTCGGCCAGGATCCGCGGCTCGTCCTGCACGGCGGCGGCAACACCAGCGTGAAGGGCACCGTCCGCGAGACGACCGGCGAGGACGTCGCGGCCATCTTCGTGAAGGGCAGCGGCGGCAACCTCGGCACCATCGGACCGAAGAGCTTCCCCGCGGTGCGCCTCGAACGCCTGCGCAAGCTGACGGATCTCGCATCCCTCTCCGACGAGCAGATGGTGAAGGAGCTGCGCGGGCAGACGATCGACTGGTCGCGCCCGCAGCCCTCCGTCGAGGCGCTCCTGCACGCGCTGATTCCAGGCAAATTCGTGGACCATTCGCACTCGGACGCGCTGCTCGCGATCACGAACCAGCCGGACGGAGCGGACCGCGTGCGCGCGATCTACGGCGACGCCGTCCTCGTGATCCCCTATGCGATGCCTGGTTTCGCGCTCGCGAAGAAGGTCGCGACGCTGTGGGCCGAGCGCGTCGCGAAGGGGCCGCTGCCCGAGCTCCTGGTCCTCGACAAGCACGGCATCTTCACGTGGGGCGACACCGCGGAGCAGAGCTACGAGCGCATGATCGCGGCCGTCTCGAAGGCCGAGGACGCGCTCGCGAAGGGGCACGCGCGCGCCCCCCGCACCGTCCGCACCTACGAGCGCACGCCCGCGGGCGACGGCGAGGACGCGCACATGACCCGCCGCGCGACGATCGCGACGGTGCTCCGCGGCGAGCTGCAACGCCGCTCGGATCAGCCCTGGATCACCGCGTGGCGCACGAGCGACCTCCTGCTGGAAGCCGCCGCTCGCCCCGACGCGCTCGCGCTCCTCGCGAAGGGCTGCGCGACGCCGGACCACGTCATCCGCACGAAGCCGAAGCCGCTCGTCCTCGGGGACCTCCCGACCACCGCCTCCGAGCTGCGGACCGCGATCGGCGCCGCGCTGGACGCGTTCGCCGCGGAGTACGCGGCGTACTTCGAGCGGTGCAAACAGCTCCGCGGGACGGACCCGATCGTCCTGGATCCGTGGCCCCGCGTGATCTGGATCCCGGGCCTCGGCGTGCTCGCGATCGGTCGCTCGCGCAAGGACGCGGACATCGCCGCGGACATCGCCGAGCACACGGCCGCGATCGTCCTCGACGCCGCGGATCTCGGCGCGTACGAGCCGGCCTCCGAGATCGACCTCTTCGACATGGAGTACTGGTCGCTGGAGCAAGCGAAGCTCACGAAGAACGACGACGCCTCCTCGATCGCGGGCGCCCCCTCGTTGCCGTTCGGAGCTGGTTTCGAAGGCAAGATCGCGCTCGTCACGGGCGCGGCGTCGGGCATCGGATTCGCGACCGGCGCGATGTTCCTCCGGGCGGGCGCGCACGTCGTCTTCACGGATCGCGACGAGAACCTCCTCGAAGCGGTGACGGCGCCGCTCCAGAAAGACCACCCCGGCCGCGTCTTCGCGATCCCGCTGGACGTGCTCTCGTTCGAGGACGCCACGCGCGCGATCCACCGCACGCTCACGCGCTTCGGCGGCATCGACGTCATCGTCTCCAACGCGGGCTCGGCGTCAGAGGGGAAGCTGCACACCGAGGTCGGCGACAAGAACCTCCGCTTCTCGCTGGAGCTGAACCTGCTCGGCCACCAGCACGTCGCGCGCGCGGCGGCCCTCGCGATGATCGATCAGGGCCGCGGCGGGTGCCTCCTCTTCAACGCGTCGAAGAGCGCCTTCAACCAGGGCCCCGACTTCGGTCCTTACGCGGTCCCCAAGACTGCCCTGCTCGCGCTCATGCGCCAGTACGCGATCGACCTCGCGCCGCAGGGAATTCGCGCAGGAGCGGTGAACGCGGACCGCATCCGGACTGCCCTCTTCACTCCCGCCTTCGTGGAGGCGCGCGCCAAGGCCCGCAACGTGGGAGTCGACGAGTACTTCAAGGCGAACCTCCTCCGCCGCGAGACGACCGCCGACGACGTCGCGGGCGCCTTCGTCTACCTCGCCGCGGCCGAGGCGACGACCGGCTGCGTGATCACCGTCGACGGCGGAAACGCCGCGGCCTTTCCGCGCTAGATCCTCTCGTTTTGTAGGCGTTTTCACGCCCCGACGGCGCGGCTTGACGCCGCGTGGGAAGCGGGCAATCCCTCTGCATTGGCCGCGGCGTTCCCCCCGGCCACACCAGGAGAGACCGATGGATTACGGGATGAAGAACCGATTGGCCGGCATCTTGTCGCCGAAGAACGGCCGCTGCGTCATGCTGGCAGTGGATCACGGCTATTTCCAGGGCCCCACGACAGGCCTGGAGAAGCCGCGCGACGTCGTGGCGCCGCTCCTCCCGTACGCCGACTCGCTGATGCTGACTCGCGGCGTGCTGCGCGCCTCCGTGGACGCGAACGTCCGCATCCCCATCGTCCTCCGCGTCTCCGGCGGCACCAGCGTCCTCAAGGACGACCTCTCCAACGAGGAGCTCACGGTGTCCACGGAGGATGCCATTCGCCTCAACGCCTCCGCGATGGCGATCAGCGTGTTCGTCGGCTCCGCGAACGAGAAGCAGACGATCACGAACCTCTCCAAGCTCTGCGACGACGGCCAGAAATACGGCATCCCGGTGCTCGCGGTGACGGCGGTCGGCAAGGAGATGGTGCGTGACGCGCGCTACCTCGGCCTCGCGACGCGCATCTGCGCCGAGATCGGGGCCCACGTGGTGAAGACCTATCACTGCGATGGATTCGACAAGGTCGTGGCCGGCTGTCCGGTGCCGATCGTGATCGCGGGCGGCAAGAAGATCGAAGAGCGCGACGCCCTGAAGCTCGCGTACGCCGCGGTGAGCGACGGCGCCGCGGGCGTCGACATGGGCCGCAACATCTTCCAGTCGCGCTGGCCGGTGCAGATGATCCGCACGGTCCGCATGATCGTGCACGAAGGCCTCACCGACGCGCAGGCCTGGACCGAGTTCCAGAAGATGGTCGGCTGAACATGGCCCTGTTCGTCATCCTCGGACACGACGCCGCGGACGGCACCGCGCGCCGCAACGAGCACCGCACTGCCCACGTCGCGTACATCGAGTCATTGCACGACGCGGGCAAGATCGTGTTCGCCGGCCCGATCCAGAGTCACGATCGCACGATGTCGAACGGCGTCGTGATCATCCTGGAAGCGGCCGATCTCGACGAAGCGAAGCGCATCGCCCACGAAGATCCCTACGTCAAAGGCGGCGTGTACGCGGATCTCGAAGTCTCCCCCGTCCGAAAAGCCTTCCCCAAAGGCTGAGTCGGAAGCCGCATAATTTCCCCGACAGCCACGCTTCCGTGTAAAACGCGAGGATGAAGATCTTCGCGGGCATCGGGCCGGTGTGCGCGCTCGTCGGGGCGCTTTCGTTGGGGACCACGGGGTGCATCAAACAGATGCTCACCGACGGCCAGATCGAGGGCACGCGCCGCGGCTCCACGGCCGTGGACACGGTCGGCGACTACGAGGTCGCGAACGCCGCGGCCTTCGCGGGCCTCGCGCAGTTCGAGGGGATGCGCCTCCTCTCTCCCGAGAACAAGGACGCTCTCTTCCTCCTCACGAAAGGCTGGACCGGCGCGACCTTCGGCTTCATCGAAGACGAGATGGAGGCGGCGGAAGACCGAGACGGCCTCGACAGCCCCGCTTTCCTCTACCAGCAATCGCGCACGATCGCCGGCTACGACCGCGCGATCCATTACGGCACGCAGCTCGTGGAGAAGAAGAGCCCCGGATTTGCCGCCGCCCAGAAGAACGACACCACCATGAAAGAGTGGCTGAAGCCGTTCGACAAGGACGACGCCGGTGACCTCTTCTGGCTCGGATACGCCTGGATCGCCCGCGCGAACGCCGGAAAAGACAACCCCGAGTTCGTGGGCAGCCTGTTCGTGGGAGTGGCCATCCTGGAGAAGGTGGAGCAGCTCGACGAGACGTACGGCTACGGCAACGTCCATGTCGTGCTGGGCAGTTACCACGCGCGCACCGCGACCGCGGAGCTCGACGAGTCGAAGAAGCACTTCGACCGAGCCATCGAGATCACGAAGGGTGGAGCCTTGTTGCCCAAAGTGCAGATGGCCGCGAAATACTACTGCATGAAGGGCGACAAGGAGGGCTACGTGAAGACCCTCAACGAGGTGGTGAGCGCCGGCGACACCCTGCCTGCGCAGCGCCTCCAGAACACGATCGCGAAGCGCCGCGCCGCCCGCTACCTCGGCAAAGAGCGCATGAAGTCCTGCGGCTTCTAGCCTTATCTCGACAGCCCATCTCGCCCGGAAGTCCACACGTCCGACTGGAAGATGAACGCGAGCACCCCGTAGGGGATCGCCTGGTCCACGTCGCGGCCGGTGCGGTTCCGGTGCGCGGCGTACCACTGCGCCATCGCCACGATCATCGGCTCGTGGAACGTGCTCGGCCCGTCATCGAACAACGTGAACGCCACGAGCGGCCCCACGCGGTGCATGTCATTCGCGGCCGTGGCAGAGTCTTCTCCGGGCCGCACATCGACGCTGTCGAAATAGGGTTTGAGCATCGTGTAGCGGACCCCGGCGGCGATCCACCCGTGCCGGAAGAACCCGCCCCTTGGCATATCGACCAGATAGAACAGGTCCAGATCGTTCGTGATGACCTTGCCGTGCCGCGGAACCACGGTGTCGTACGCCGGCTCGAAGAACACCCGATCCGGCCCGCGGAGATCGATCGATAAGTATTCGAGCGTGAACCCGTCCCGGAGCGCGACCGGCCCGACCTTCATCTGCGAGAAGGCCGTGAACGACACCCGCAGACCGCTCGCCCCGTAGTTCTTCCCCTGCGCCTCGTTGCGCCCCATCGTCGCCGACGAAAAATCCGACAGCGCCGACGGGAACGACTGCACCGTCCCGAGCGACCCGAAGTAATCCACGTACTCCACGTTGAGCCGGAAATTCAGCACGCTGAGCGGCTGGATCTCGATCGCCGGCCCGAGCCGCGTCGACGTCGGGTTGATGCGCGGATTCACCCCCACGAACACGTAGTTGTCGCGGAACAGATCACTGTCGCTCCGGTAGAGCAACATCTGATCTCCGAACCGCACCATCTCCTCGGCCCCCTCCGGATTGTAGCTCGCCCCGAACACGCTCGTCAGAAGGAGCCTGTGCGCCGGCAGCGGAGGCGGCCAGTCCTCCGCGCGCGCGGCCGTCCCCGAGATGGCGCTCGCGAGGAGCGCTGTCCCGAGGACGCCTATCGAAGAGGTCAGTCGTCGCTTCAAGGAACCCCCCCTTTCACCCGAGCTCGCGTGGGCGAAAGCTCCGGATCACGGCGTCGTGGTGGTCGTGTTCGTCGTGGTGCTCGATCCGGCGTTCATCATCTGCCGGAACAGGTCGTCGTCGTCGCTCCCGCCCGTCGTGGTGGAGCCTGTCTGCGTGCCAGTCTCGGTGCCCGTCGTCGTGCTGGAGCCGGCGCCCATCATCTGCTTGAACAGGTCATCATCGGAGTCGCCGCCGGTCGTGGTGGAGCCGCCCGTCGTGTCCCCCGGCCCCATCCCCGGCTCGTCCTTCTGCACCACGATCTGCTTGGATCCGCCATCCGGTTCGTACGGGTTCAGCGTCCCGTCGAGCCCGAACTTCTTCTTGTCCTCCGCCGTGCACGGCACCGGATTGGACCGGTCCTCCTGCACGCACTGGAGCAGCCACGCCTCCCGCGGAGCCTCTTTATGCGCCGCCGCGTTCGCATACGCCTTGTCGATATCCGCCTGCACCGCGAGCGTGGAGACCCGCGGGACGTACATCACGATGAGCAGCCCCGCGAACAAGATGCCTGTGAACGGCAACACCACCCGATAAAGCGACACGAGAGGCTTCTCGAACCGGAAGCTCGCGATGAACAGGTTCAGGCCCAGAGGCGGCGCGCAATACGCGATCTCCAGGTTGAGGAGGAACATGACCGCGAGGTGGAACGGCTGCAGGTTGAACCGCGCCGCGAACGGCAGGATGAGCGGCACCGCCACCAGGATCGCGCTGAACCCTTCCATCAGCATGCCGAGCACGAGCAGGAAGATGTTGAGCACGATGAGGAACTGCCACGTCTCCGTCAGCCCGAGCCCGATCATCGCCTCCAGGAGCTTGTCGGGGATGCGCTGATCCTTCACGAAGTTCATCAGCGCGTTCGCCATCGAGAGGATCAGGATGATCGCGCCCGCCAGCGACATCGACGCCTTCGCGACCCGCGGAACGTCCTTCTTGAGGTCGAGATCCTTGTAGACGAACACCTCGATCAACAACGCGTATACAGCCGCCGCCGCCGCGCTCTCGTCGAGCGACGTGAGCCCCGTCCCGAGCCCGCCGAGGATCACGACCGGCAGCCCCAGCTCCCACTTCATGAGCCAGATGGCCTCGCCCATTTCGCGGAAATTCGGCTTCGATCGCGGCACGTTGTACTTCGCGCCGGTGTAGATCGCGTGCGCCGCGAGCATGAGCATGATCATGATCCCGGGCCCCAGCGCGGCCTTGAACGCCACGTTGAAGTCGATGCCCGCGACCAGCGCGTACACCAGGATCGGCAGCGAAGGAGGCAGGAGGAGCCCCAGCGAGCCGCCCGTCGTCACGAGCCCGAGCGCGTACGCGTGCGGATATCCCTGCTTGCGCAGCGCCGGATAGAGCAGCCCGCCGATCGCGACGATCGTCACGCCGGAGCCGCCCGTCAGCGTCGTGAAGAAGGCCGAGGCCACGATGCACACGATCGCGAGCCCGCCCGGCATCCACCCGAAGAACGCCGACGAAGCGCGCACGATGCGGTCCGGCGTCTTCGACTCGGCCATCAGGTAGCCGACGAACGTGAACAGCGGGATCGTGACGAGGATCGGAGATCCGGCGAAGGCCTCCGACAGCACGTCCGGCGCGATGAACCGCAGCTTCTGGAGGTTCTCCTGCGCGTGCGTGAGCCACAAGACCTCGCTGGTGCCGCCCATGATCGCGAACAGCGGCGTGCCGATGAGCGCGAGGATCGCGATGAGGATGCCGATGAGAGCGCGCATCACACACCCTCTTTCTTCGGCTCGGCCGGGGCGTCATGCGCGTGCCCGACCTCTTCCTTGTGCGCCGCGTCCGGGTCGATCTCGATCTGCCGCGACAGCGCGAGCAGCGCCCGCAGGACGAAGCGCAGCGCGATCGCCAGCATCCCGAACGGGAACACCAGCGAGAGATCGTGCACGAGGATCCCGCGCGTGGCCTCGCCGTCCGGCGACACGACGAGCGGCGCGTGCGGGGGCGCGTCGTCCGGCACGAGGATCGTCTCCACCTCCTCCTTCGGATACCGAGC
Organism: Polyangiaceae bacterium; assembly: GCA_046351455.1. GTDB lineage: Bacteria > Myxococcota_A > Polyangia > Polyangiales > Polyangiaceae > JADJRH01. The sequence continues at coordinate 18,708 of JAXLYM010000002.1, read as the reverse complement.
CTCGAAGTCGGCGCCCTTCACCCACTCGTTCCAGGCCTTCGCGCTCATCCATTGATCGTAGCGATCGCCCGAGATCACGTGCGGCAGCGCGCGCAGATCGATCCCCATCTGCTTTCGCGTGAGGAAGAAGTGATCGCCCATCCGCGCGAGCGACACGTCGATCTTCGCGCTCGCCGTGTCCTCGGCCTTCGCGCCGAACGACTCGATCGCGATGTGATCGAAGAAGCCCCACACCGCCGCGAAGCACATCAGCGCGGCCGCGAGGTAGTTGAGCACCGCGATCGGCAGCCGCACGCGCGGCGGCACGAAGCGGAAGATGACGTCGATGTTGATGTGCTTGCCCGCGCCCGTCGCGAGCGATCCGCCGAGCAGCGCCAGCCACAGCGTGAGCCGCGTCGCGAGCCCGCGCAGCCCGCCCATCAGCGTCAGCACGGAGCCCTCTTGCAGCCACGATCGCAGGTTGTCGAAGTAGTCGACGCCCACCGTGCGCCAGAGCCCGGCCGTCAGCGCGCCGACCAAGATCCCGAGGATCGTCGCGCCGCGCCGCACGTTGAGGCTCTGCGTCTTCGTGCCGAGCCACCCGAGCGATCCGAGCGCCGACATCCCGATCACGGCGCGCATCACGAGGCCGGACGCGTTCCCGGATTGCACCGGCGAAGCGAGCCCGGACAGCAGCACCCACAGCACCATCACGAGCAGCTGCGCGACGAGCACCCCCGTGATGAGCCGCGTCTCGAACCGGGTCCACGCGTTCTCGAACCGAGCGAGCGGAGCGCCCCACGCCGCGCCGTTCGGTGAGCCCGCGGCCCCGCCTTTCGAGGGCGCCGGAGGGCTCTTGTCGCCGCCGTCCGACGCGGCGCGCGCGGCCTTCGGAGCCTCCTCCGCGGCCTTCTCGGCGTCGCCGTCTGCCGCCGTCGCGGCCTCTTCTTCGCGCTCGCCTTCGTCCGGTGGGAGGCCGTCCTTGTCGACGTCGCTCTCGGCGCCGCCTCGTTCCGCCGACGCACCTTTGCCATCGGCCCCGTGGCGCTTCGTCTTCTTCTTCGCCATTGGCCGCTGACGATAGGGCACGGCAGGGTCCGCCGTCGACTTCCCCGATCAGCGAGCCTCCCCGAGGAGCAGCCTCCCCTCCACCTCACGCAGCGCGGCAAGACAGCCTATCGCGCGGGAGGTGCCATGTCGGCGAGGTCGGAGGTGCCTTGTCGACGAAGAGCCATGCGCCGAAGAGCCCAGTCACGCCCGAGACCAGGCGTCGGGGTAGGGGAGGGCCTCGGGGTGAACGAAAGCTGGACAGATGCCCCCGTGCCCCGAAAAAGCCGGATGTTGTACGCTTGACAATGTTTTGTCCAACCGTTATACAAGTTGCGTTCGCCAACTGGAGGTTCGCATGGCTTCGTTCCGGAGCAAGATCGCCGCCGCCGCACTCGCCGCCACCGTGGGCGGTTCGACTCACGCTCTTGCCCTCCCCACCGTCGGAGACGCCATGCCCGAGGGCAAGGTCGAAGACGCGGACGGCAAGACGCTGGAGACCAAGAGCATCAAGGGAAAGCCCCTCTTGATCGTGTACGAAGATCGCGACACCGCGACGCAGAACTCCGAGCTGAAGAAGGAGCTCAGCGAGCTCGCGAAGGGCGACAAGTACAAGTCCAAGATCGCGCTCGCCGCCGTGGCGGACGTGACGGCGTACGACTTCTGGCCGGTGAAGGGCTTCGTGAAGGACGCCATTCGCGAGGAGTCCAAGAAGGTCGGCACCACGATTTACTGCGACTGGACTGGCTCTTTCCGGAAGGCCTTCAAGCTGAGCCAGGGCAAGAGCAGCGTCGTCCTCGTCGGCAAGGACGGAAAGGTCGTGTTCGCGGGCGAAGGCAAGCTGTCCGCGGACGACCGCAAGAAGCTGCTCGCGCTGCTCAAGAGTCAGGTGGAAGGGAGCTGAGAAATGGCCCCGATCCAGCGGCCGCGGCGCTCAGCCCCTCTGTCAGGAGACGGAATGATCGCTGATGTCCGCGTCCGGATCGTGGCCATTCGCGCCGGTGAGGCGCTCCTTGCGGATCGCCTTGTCGAGCGCGCGACGGATGTCGGGGAACGGCTTGTCTCCGACGATGCCGCCTCGCCCCTCGACGAAGCGGCGGATATCGCTGATGCCTTGTCCGCCCACCAGCAACACGGCACCACGGCTCGCGTCGGCGTACGCGTCGACGAGCTGCCGCGCCTGCGGGAGCGGCGGGGCCAGCGTGAGAGACAGCGCCACGGCGTCCACGCCCAGCGTGGAGACGACGCGCGCGATCGCGTCCGGCGGAGTCCGCGCGCCGAGGAACACGGCACGATAGCCCCAGGCCGCGAAATGCATGGCCACTCCGTAGAGGCCAATCACGTGCTCTTCCGTCTCGAAACAGCCGAGCGCCACTCTGCGAGAGGCGTCGATCGGCTGCAGGAGCTCCACGAGCTGGTGAACCCGGCCAAGGAGGATGTTGGAGAGGATGTGCTCCTGAGCCACGGTGATCTGCCCGTCGAGCCACAGCTCGCCGACTCGCTGCAGCGCCGGACCCAGCGTCCGCTCGAAGATGGCGATCGCCGGGCCCAGGGTGAGAGCGCGAGTCACCTCGTTGCGGACACTCTCCACATCGAAACGTTGAACAGCGTCCAGGATACGCTCACACGATGTCTGGTACGCGTCCCCCTCTGTCGCGGACTCCGCGGCGCCGGCTGCGTGATCTCGCAGCGCGCGCGCAGCCTCCGCCGGCGCCACGCCGGACTCCACGAGATCTCGCATCTGCGCGATCAACGCGACGTCATCGTCCCCGTAGAGGCGGTAGGCGGACGCGGTGCGCGAAGGCGTGGGGACACCGTAACGTCGCTCCCACGCCCGAAGGGTGGCGGTGGAGACGCCGGTCAGCTCGGCGACGGCTCGAATTCGGTAACGGCTCACGTGCCTCACTCACGGCGCGGCGGCCATGATCTGGAAAAGCTCTGCATCTCTCTCGGAGGACTCGATTATGTCCGTTGAAACGAACAGTCACAAGGCCCCTCACGCAATTGTGATCGGGAGCGGCTTCGGCGGCCTCGCCGCGGCGATCCGGCTGGGCGCTCGCGGGTACCGGGTCACTGTCATTGACAAGCTCGATCGCCCGGGCGGCCGCGCCTACGTGCACGAGCGCGACGGCCACGTCTTCGACGCGGGGCCGACCGTGGTGACCGCTCCTTTCTTGTTCGAGGAGCTGTGGACGCTCTGCGGAAAGCGGATGGCCGATGAGGTGGATCTCCGGCCGGTGACTCCCTTCTACCGGATCCGGTTCGATGGGGGAGAGACCTTTGACTACACGGGGGATCCCGCCGCGATGCGCGGGGAGGTCGGGCGTTTTTCCCCGTCGGATGTCGAGGGATACGAGCGGTTCATTACCATGAGCGAGCAGATCTTCAAGGTCGGCTTCGAAGAGCTCGCGGACGTGCCTTTCTCGAAGTGGACCGACATGGCGCGCATCGTGCCCGACATGATGAAGCTGCAGAGTTACCGGACGGTCTACGGCCTCGTCTCGAAGTACGTGAAGGACGAGAGGCTCCGTCAGGTGCTGAGTTTCCACCCCCTCCTCGTGGGTGGGAATCCGTTCTCCACGACCTCGATTTACACGCTGATCGCCTTCCTGGAGCGTAAATGGGGAGTTCATTTCCCCATCGGCGGCACCGGCGCGCTGGTGCGCGGGCTCGTGGGCCTCATCGAGGGACAGGGCGGCTCCGTGCGCCTCAACACCGAGGTTCGGCAGATCCTGGTGGAGAACGGCCGCGCGCGCGGGGTGCTGCTCGCGGACGGGGAGCGCATCGCGTCGGACGTGGTCGTCTCGAACGCGGACTCGGCGTGGACGTATCGGCACCTCGTGCCCGCGAGCGCCCGCAAGCGCTGGACGGACCGCAAGATCGAGCGCGCGCGGTACTCGATGAGCCTGTTCGTGTGGTATTTCGGGACCAAGGTCCAGTATCCCCAGGTGCCTCATCACATGATCCTGCTCGGGCCGCGCTACAAAGGCCTGCTCGAGGACATCTTCAATCGGCACGTCCTGGCGGATGATTTCAGCCTGTATCTCCACCGCCCCACGGCGACGGATCCGGCCCTCGCCCCCGCTGGCCGGGACACGTTCTACGTGCTCTCCCCGGTGCCGAACCTCACGGGCAGCACGGACTGGCGCACGGAGACGGAGCAGTACAGAAAGCGCGTGGAGGCTTATCTGGAGCGCACGGTGCTCCCCGGCCTGTCCAGCAACGTGACTGCCAGTCTCGTCACGAACCCGCTCGATTTCCAGGACCGGCTGCTCTCGTTCCGCGGCGCGGCGTTCGGCATCGAGCCTGTCCTCACGCAGAGCGCCTTCTTCCGGCCGCACAACCAGAGTGAAGAGGTGGAGAGGCTCTATCTGGTCGGCGCCGGCACGCACCCCGGGGCGGGCTTGCCCGGCGTGCTGTCGTCCGCGCGCGTGCTCGATCGCATCGTGCCTCACGGGAGGTCGCTGTCGTGATCGCCGCGGACCAGCGCTCGGCGCGATTTCCTCGCACGAACGGCGGACGAAGAGTGACGACGGAACTAGGATTGCCCGGCGACGTGGACGCGTGCCACGCGCTTTTGTCCCGCGGATCGAAGAGCTTCTCGTCCGCGGGCCGCCTCCTCCCGAAGCGCGCCCGCGACGCGTCGGCGGTGCTGTACGCGTTCTGCCGGGTCGCCGACGACGCGGTGGATCTCGACGACTCCGCGGATCGCGTCGAGCGGCTGCGGCGCAGGCTCTGCCGCGTGTACGCGGGCGACGGTCTGGACGGCCCGGTGGAGCGCGCGTTCGCGGATCTCGTGCGCGTGCACGACCTGCCGATCGCGGTGTTCGACGCGCTGCTCGAAGGCTTCGAGTGGGACGTGACGGGGCGCTCGTACGAGACGCTCTCGGACACGCTCGCGTACGCCGCGCGGGTCGCGTCCACGGTCGGCGCCGCGATGACCGCGATCATGGGACGACGCGAGCCGTACATGATCGCGCGGGCCTGCGATCTCGGCCTCGCGATGCAGCTCACCAACATCGCGCGGGACGTCGGAGAGGACGCCCGCAACGGCCGCGTGTACCTCCCGGCCGAGTGGCTGCGCGCGGAGGGCGTGAGCCCGGCCGATCTGCTGCGCGATCCGCGTCCGCTCCCGGGCGTGACGGCCGCGGTGCTGCGCCTCCTCGAAGCGGCGGACGATCTCTACGCGCGGGCCGACGCCGGCATCGCGGCGCTGCCCTCCGACGTGCGGCCCGCGATCTACGCGGCGCGGTACATCTACGCCGACATCGGCCGCGTGATCCGCGCGCACCAGGGAGACAGCGTCACGGGTCGCGCGGTCGTCTCCGGAGCGCGGAAGGCCACGTTGCTCGGCCGCGCGCTGATCACCACGTGGTCGGCCCCGGGAGAGGCGCTCTACGCCCCGCCCGCGCCGGAGGTGAATTTCCTCGTCGACGCGCTCGCGCGGGCGCCGCAGACGTCGTGATCGCGTCGCGCAGGAGCGCGCTCTTCACCGCGTGGTTCGCGGGCCACGCGCGGGGCCGCATCCATCGCTCGTTCGGCCGCGTGCACGTGCGAGGCCTCGCCGAGGCGCGGGAGATCGTGGCGCGCGCGCCGATCTTGATCGTGTCGAACCACACGTCCTGGTGGGACCCGCTGGTCCTGTTGCACGCGTCCGAGCACCTCCTCCGCACGGAGGGACACGCGATGATGGACGCGAAGAACCTCCGCCGATTGCCTTTCTTTTCCCTGGTCGGCGCGTTCGGCGTCGACCTCGAAGAGCCCTCCGACGGAGCCGCGGCGGTGCGCCACGCGGCGCGCCTCCTGGATCGACCGGGCCGGATGGTGTGGATCTTCCCGCAGGGTGACGAGCGCCCGATCACGGAGCGCCCGCTCGCCTTCCGAGGAGGCGCTGCCCAGGTCGCGCGCGTCGCGAAGAGCGCCGTCACGATCCCGGCCGCGATCCGCTACGAGCACGCCGGCGAGGAGCTGCCGCGCCTGTACTTGTCGTTCGGCGCCCCCTTGCCGTACGAGCGCGACGTCAACGCCGCGCGCGAAGCGGAGGAGGCGGCCGTGCTCGCCGAGATGGAGACGATCGACGCTACGATCCAAGCCAAATCCGAGCAGCAGCGCGGCTTCGATCTCGTGCACCGGAGGGACCCGTCGTGGCTCTCCGTCCTCGCCGAGCGATGGCTCGCCTTCCTGACAACCCCGCGCGCAGCGCTCCCGCCGCCCCTCCGAGCTCGCCGCGCCGATCGCTCCTGAAGCGCGCGTCTGCGCCGCGAAGAGGCGCTGCCCGAAATCAATCCACAGGTGCCCACCCCCGGTCCGCTCAGGATTCGTCACCTCTCATATTTCTCGGATTTACAAGGGGGCGCCGCCCCCTCGTTTCACTCCCCCGCTGCTCAGATCGGGCCGCAAAAAAAGCGACGAGAAGATGTGACGAATCTTGAGCCCCCGGTCCGTGCTCGGCCTTCGGCCTGCGCGCGACCGGGGGTGGGCACCCGAATCCCCGTTTCATGCTTCCTGGAAGCGCTTCAGGGGGTCACGCTCGGCCTTCGATCTCGCCGTGTTGATCGATCGTGAGCGTGCGGCCGCGCCACGTGAGGGTGCGGGTGAGGACGGCGCGCACGAAGGCGGTCGCCAGCAGCGCGTCGGCGAACACCGCGTCCGCGATCGAGGCGAGCGGGTGGGCGCCGGCTCCTGCGAGCACGCGCGCGGCGATCGCTGCGAGGAGACGAGATCCGAGGGCGAATCCGATCGCTGCGAACGCGAGGGCGCCCGCGAACGGGGCGAGCAGGAGGCCGAGCATCACCACGACCGGCGCCGCGACGAACATCAACGGGTAGCTCGCGAGCAGGTGCGGGCGCTGCGCGCGGATCACCGTGAGCCACCGCGCGTACCGCTCGACGGCGCTCGTCCACGTGCGGCCCGTCTTGAGGCTCCGCGCGACCACCGGCGCGACCGAGATCGTGCGGCCGCGCGCGAGGAGCCTCCGCGCGAGCTCCATGTCCTCGCCGAGCACGCGCGACAGCGCGCCGAAGCCGCCGATCTCCGCGATCGCGTCCGCGCGCGCCGCGAACAGCTTGCCCACGAGGCCCCTGCCATCCAGCGCGCCGAGGAGCGTGAACGCGTGCAGCGAGCCCGAGAGCAGCGCGTGCGAGGCTCGATCTCCGCTCGACGCGATCTTCCCGACCTCGACCGGCGGCGCCCACACGGCCCCCGCCGAAGGGGACGCGAGCAGAGGTGCCGTGAGCGAATCGAGCTCGAAGCCCGCGAGATCCACGTCGCTGTCCGCCACCACGACGACGTCGAACGGCGCCTCCTCGCGCTCCACCGCCGCCGCGAGCTGCGCGGCCTTGTGGTTCGGCGCGTCCGCCCGCGTGATCACGACGCGCGCGTCGATGCCCTTGGATCGAAGCACCTTCGCCGCGTCCTCCGCGACGGCCGCCGCCGGATCCGAGCCGCTGCCCACCGCGAACCGGCACGCGATCGTCGTCGTCCCGCGCGCGTCACCGAGCGAGACGAGCGCCCTCGCGAGGTCCGGCTCCAGCCCCGCGCACGGCCGGATCACGAGCGCACGGGTACCTTCCGGAGCCGGGTTTCGAAGCTGTTTTCGGCGCTGCCACGCCGCGCGCGCGACGCCGTAGACGGTGGTGCACGTGAGCGAATAGCTCCACACGAGCAGCGCGACCCCGAGGGCCGTCGCGATCACGGGCCGAGCCTCCGCATCCGGTACGGCAGCATGTGCTGCACCACCTTCGACTCGAAGCGCCCCATGTCGACGACCTCGTGCACGCCCGAAGCCGGCCGCCCGTCGAGCGTCCCGACCACGTGCGACCGCGCGTAGAACGGCGTGTCCTCCAGCGTGCGCCCGAGCGACGCCTCGGCCCGTCCCACGGTGCGGACCGCGCGATCGATCCGCCACATCGTCGTCGGCAGCGCCACCTTCTCGATCGCGCCCTCGCACGTCTCGCGCGACCCGTCCGCATGGAACGCCCGCGCGATCCGGTGCGCGCCGCCGTCCGAGCGCTCGACGTCGTACACGACCGTCGTCGTGCGATCCGACGTGACGCGCGACCACGTCCACCCCGAGAACCCGCGGGCGAGCGGCTCCTCCCCGGCGTTGTGATCCAGGTACGCGGGCCCGCTCCACGAGAGCCCCGGCTCACGCAGCCGCACCTCGATCCGCCCGAACGGCGCGATCGGCGACCACACGTGCCGCCCCTTCGCGTCGAGCGTGTGCACCTCGTCCGCGACGCCGGACGGCCGCACGATCAGCTCCCCTTCGATCGGCGACGCGATCGGCGCCGTGCGCTCGCGGAGGCTCACGCGCAGCTCGTCCCCCGTCCACACCGCCGAGGATGCGCCGATCGCGAGCGAGGACCGATCGCGCGCGAGCCGCCCGCCTTCGGTGAGCACCCACAGATCGTTGGAGCGCCGCCCGAGCGCGGGCCCGAGCCAGCTCCCGCCGCCCTTCTCCAGGTTGTAGAGGGCCAGGTTCACCGCCGCGTGGCGCGCCGGATCGCCCCGTCCAGCCTCGATCGACCGCTTGTAATACGGAGAAAATACGCTCCCCACCATCAGGATGAGCGTCAGTCCGAGGCGGCCGTCATCGCTTATCGCATCGACATACCACCAGCCATAGCCACCGTTCGGGATCGCGATGTCGAAGCGAGGTCCGCCGACAGCGCTGCTGCCACGAGCCGTCCGCTCTGCGCCGCCATCGGCACTCCCGCTCCCGGGTGCGCGCTCCCGCCGCACAGATAGAGCCCCGGGATCCGCGACCGCGCCGCCGGCCGGGAAAACGGCGCTGTCCAGCCGTGCGACGCCGCCCCGTACAGGGCTCCTCCGGTCGCAGGGAACATCCTCGCGAAGTCCGCCGGAGTGGTGACGACCGCCGGCGCCGCCTCCGTGATCGTGAGGCCACAGAGAGACAGGGTTCGCTTCAGTGCCATCTCGCATTTCTGGATCTCCGCGGTGCTGTATTCTTTCCGGTCGCCGTTGGCAGGTGCGTTGATGAGACAGAACAGGCGCTCTCCCGAAGACTGGCTATCTGCCGGAGCGCGGGCGCTGTCGTCCCGGTCCTGCGCACAGACATAGACAGTCGGCCCGGCAGGGACGCAGCCCTCCTCGAAGAGCTGGCGGAATTCCCGCTTGTAGTCGTCCGAGAAGAGGACGGTGTGCCGCGCGAGCGGGAGCCCTTCGGCGCGGCCGACGACGGACCACGTCATCGCCGAGAGCGAGCGCGGCGCCGGCCCCTCTCCCGCCTTCTTGACGCGCTTTCCGAACAGGCCCTCTTCGAGCGCCGCGGCGTCCGCGTTGAGCACGACCGCGCGCCCCCACAGGATCTCTCCGCCGGCGAGCAGGACGCCGTTCGCACGGTTATCCTCGACCAGGATCTCCTTCACGGCGGCCCCGGTGCGGATCGTGACTCCCAGCTTCTTCGCGAGGCCCGTGAGCGCCTCCGCCAGCCGGTACATGCCCCCTCGCACGAGCCAGACTCCCTCTCTCTCCACGTGCGCGATCACGTTGAGCGTCGCGGGCGCGAGGAACGGAGAAGACCCGGAGTACGTCGCGTACCGGCCGAAGAGCTGGAGGAGCCGCGGATCCTCGAAGAAGTCCCCGAGGGCCGCCCACATCGTCCGCGTCCCGTCCATCTTCTTCATCGCGCCGAGGCCGATGGTGCCAATCGCCTTCACGATGGAGACGAGGCCCGGCCGATCCGCCATGAGGAAGGGCGCCTCCACCGACTGGTGGATGTCGCGCGCATACGCGCAGAAGCGTCGATATCCCTGCGCCGCCCGCGGGCCCGCGAACCGGCCGATCGCGTCGGCGCTCCTCTCGATGTCGCCGAAGAGATCGAGCTGCGATCCGTCCGGCCAGGCGTGGCGCGCGAGCAGATCCGCCCGGTCCAGAGTCACGTGGTCTTCGAGGCGCTCTCCCGCGGAGGCAAACACCTTGTCGAAGACATGCTTCATGGTAAGGACGGTCGGCCCGGAGTCGATCGCTCTGCCAGCGACGGTGACTTCGCGCATCTTGCCGCCCGGACGACTGGCGCTCTCCAGCACCGTCACGTCGATGCCCCGACTCGCAAGCTCGACGGCGGCAGTCAGTCCACCGACGCCGGCCCCCACCACGAGCACACGTTCCCTGTCGCGCATGAACAAAGGTTAGCCATGTGACCATCATTTGTCCAGGAACGGATCAAAAATTCGGACGTGAGCTTGACATATCTTGGACAATGCCTCTCAATTCTGTTTGATGGAAACCAAAACCGCCGCCGGGCTCCGCACCCACAGGGCCACCACGACCGGGACCGAGGCGCACTCGAGCTCCGGTGTTTTCCAGGTCACGCGAATCGATCGCGCCCTTCTTTCTGCGCTCCAGCCGGGGGAAGCGCAGACCCCGCCTCGTCTCGCGGCGGCGGTCCGTCACGCCCTCCTCGCGGGGGGTGGCCGGCTTCGGCCCAAGCTTTGTCTAGCCGTCGCGACCGCCTGCGGCGATCCGGAGCCGGACCTCGCCGACGCAGCGGCGGCCGCCGTCGAGATGATGCACTGCGCGTCTCTCGTTCACGACGATTTGCCTTGCTTCGACGACGCGGACACGCGGCGCGGTCAGCCGACGGTCCACCGCGTCTACGGAGAGAGCATCGCGGTCCTCACCGGCGACCACCTCATCGTGCTGGCGTTCGAGCACATCGCGCGCGTCGCGGCGGACGCGCCCCGCAAGCTGCCGCAGCTCGTCTCGCTGCTCGCGCGGGGCGTCGGCGCGCCGCACGGCCTCATCGCAGGGCAGGCGTGGGAGAGCGAGCCGCGCATCGACGCGACGCTGTATCGACGGGCGAAGACGGGCGCGCTGTTCGAGGCGGCATCGGCGCTCGGCGCGGTCAGCGCGGGCGCTTCTTCGAGCGCGTGGGCCCAGGTCGGCGCGCGCGTCGGTGAGGCGTATCAGGTGGCGGACGACATCCTCGACGTCGCGGGCGATCCGACGCGCGCCGGCAAGCCGGTCGGTCAGGACGCGACGCACGGCCGCCCCAACGCGGTCCACGATCTCGGCCTCGAAGAGGCGTGCCGGCTGTTCGAGCGGCTCCTCCGAGACGCGGGCGACGCGATCCCTCCGTGCGCGGATCCGGAGCCGGTGCGCGCGTGGCTGCGCGAGGCCGAGCGCCGCGCGATGTCCGGCATCCTCACGCGCATCGCCGCCTGACGATCCGCCGGCGCACACGCTCCACGCTCTGCGTCGCGCGACCACGACGAGAGCGCACCTCCGACGCACCACGATCGCGTCGCTCGCGTGACGGTCAGCCAACGTCTGATCGTCGCTCGGCGCCCGTGACACCTCGCCTGTGAAGCGGCTATCCTTCGCTGTTCCGAGGTGCAGCCATGTCGAGCGTTCGCCAGGGCCGAAAGGTCCTGCTTCTTGAGTTCAACGAGATCACGTGGACCGTCGCCGATCGCTTCATGCGCGACGGGAAGATGCCTCACCTCACGCGGCTCCGCGCCGAAGGGACCGCCGCCGCGCCCGAGGCGCTCGAGCGGCCTCCGTTCCTGGATCCCTGGATCTCGTGGGTGACGCTGCACACCGGCGTCGATCGCAGCGTGCACGGCGCGCTCGTCTTGGAGCAGGACGTGACGACGATCCGCGCGAAGCGGACGTGGGACTACGCGCTCGACGCCGGCAAGTCGATCGGCATCTTCGGCAGCATCAGCGCCTATCCGCCGCGCCCGGTGCCCGGCTTCATGGTGCCCGGCCCCTTCGCCCCAGGGCCCGAGACGTACCCGAAGTACCTGGAGCCCGTGCAGGCGCTGAACCGCAAATACACCCAGGTCCACCACAAGAACACGCAGGCCGACACGGTGTTCTCGATGGCGAAGCAGGGCGTGGATCTGCTGCGCCTCGGCCTCCGTCCGGAGACGTGCGCGAAGATCGCGATGCAGCTCGCGACCGAGCGCGTGAAGCCGCACATGCACTGGAAGCGCGTCACGCTGCAGCCGCTCATCAACTACGACTTCTTCGCGGGCCTGTACGAGCGCTACCGCCCCGACTTCGCGACGTGGCACTCGAACCACGCGGCGCACTACCAGCACCACTACTGGCGCGCGTGGGACGACACCGGCTTCACGACGCCGTCCACGGACGAGGAGCGGCGCAAGTTCGGCGGCGCGATGGAGCACGGCTACAAGCTCGTGGACGATCTGATCGGGCGCTTCGTCGGCCTCATGGACGACGACACGGTGCTCGTGATCACGTCCGCGCTCGGGCAGAAGCCGTACAGCAACGAGCTCTACCCGGAGGGCAAGGTGTGCGTGAAGTTCAAGGACGTGCGCCAGGTGCTCGACATCGTCGGCGCGAAGGGCGTGGCCGACGTCGTGCCGGTGATGGATCCGCAGTGGAACGTGAAGATCCCGGACGATCAGGAGCGCGCCCGCGTGCGCGACGCGCTGCTCGCGGTCCGTCGCGATCGCGGCCCCACGCCGGACGGCCTCACGTGCGAAGAGGTCGGCGAGATCCTCACGGTCACGCCGCGCGGCCTCGCGAAGATGGACGGCGAGGTGCAGTACACGTTCCCCACGCCGGACGGCGGCGCACGCACGTTCGCGTTCGACGAGCTGTTCCGCGGCTACGGCGACACGCCGAAGGAGGGCATGCACGATCCGATCGGCATGATGCTGATGTACGGCCCCGGCATCGAGCGCGGGCTCTTCATCGATCACACGACGGATCTCGACGTGGCGCCGACGGTGCTCTCGCTGATGGGCATCCCCGTGCCCGAGATCATGCACGGCCGCGCGCTGAGCGAGGCGTGGGGCGACAAGCGCTCCGCCGCGCAGCGCATCGCCGAGCGCGCCGCCGCGACCGCGTCCGCCTGATCGTCCCGATCCTCCCCGCCCCTTCAAAACAAGCAAATCAAGCTGACGCGCTCCGAGCGACCGTGACACATTGAGGGCGACGGCCCCTCATGTACACGCTCTACGGAATGCTCGGGCTCATCGTCTGGACGTACATCCGGCCGCAAGAGTTCACGCCCGCGATCCAGTCCATCCCGTGGATCAACCTGTGGCTCGTGATGATGCTGGGCGGGTTCGCCTACGATCTGAGCCAGAACAAGATCCGCAAGGAGAAGTCGCCGCTCCTCAAGTGGGTCATCATCTTCTACTTCTGGTGCTTCATCACGATGGGGCTCAAGGTCCCGGGCGAGATCGCGGGCCGCGCGACGTACCTCACGACCGGGCTCGGCCTCTCGCTGATCATCCAGCACAGCATCCAGGACATGAAGGCGTTCCTGAAGCTGGTGACGGTCGTCTTCATCACCGCGATGTTCTGCGTGTCCGTCGCGTTTCATCAGGGGTTCCAGGACTTCCAGTGCCTGATCATCAAGCCGAACATCGAGGATCCCGGCATGCCGCCGGACACGATCCCGGACGGCCGTGGCTGCGAGCGACAGGCTGACTGCTACGAGCAAGCGGGCGCGGACGAGGACGCCGACTACTGGTGCGAGCACGTCGGCCTCTTCGGCACGACGTCGATCTCCACGGGCCGCGTGCGCTGGCGCGGCGTGCTCATGGATCCGAACGAGACGACGCTGGCGGCCGGCACGTCGATCCCGTTCGCCCTCGCGTTCTTCGAGTCGAAGCGCACGCTGCTCCGGCTCCTGCTCGTGCTCGTGACCGTCGTCGTGGTCGTCGTGACGGACGTGTTCTCGCAGTCGCGCGGCGCGATCCTGATCTTCCTCACCGTCATGGGCGTGTACTTCATCCGCAAGTACGGCATCCGCGGCGCCATCATCGGCGGCGGCATGGGCGCCCCTCTCATGATGCTCGGCGGGCGCAGCGGCGAGGAGGCCGCGCAGAGCGCCGAGGAGCGCATGGAGGTCATGAGCGACGGCGTGAAGATGTTCATCAGCAACCCCATCTTCGGCGTCGGCTATGGCCAGTTCGCGAAGCACACGTTCCTCACGGCGCACAACGCGTACATCCTCGCGGCCGCGGAGCTCGGGCTGTTCGGCTTCTGGGTGTGGATGGTGATCGTCTTCACGCTGATGAAGATGATGATCCTCGCGTACAAGCGGTACGCGACGGTGCCGGGCGGCGATCAGATCCGCGCGTGGGGCCTCGCGCTGTTCGCGACGTTCTGCGGCACGCTGGTCGGCATCTTCTTCCTGTCGTGGACCTACCACTACGTGCTCTGGATCTACTTCGGGATCGCGGGCGCCTTCTACACGACGATCCGCACGAACGACCGCGGCTTCGTCGTCGCGCCGAAGCGGCTCGAGATGATCCTCATCGCGATCGGCTGCGTGGTCTTCATGGTCTTCATGAAGTTCTACCTGCGCATGAAGGGCCACTGATCGCGCCCCTCCCTGAACGAGCCGGCCGCCACTGGAACGACGGAGTCCGGTCCGCGGAGGCGGAGCGGAGCTTGGCTCCGCGGAGTCCGCAGCGGAACGGATGCGGTCGTTGACGTTTACGAAGCGAGAGATTTGGGAGGGGCGGGCGCGCGCGCAGGCCGGAGGCCGAGCACGCGCCGGGGTGGGCACGAGCGCCACGAGCACGTTCGTCACGAACGTTCGGATCGGCTTGTAATGAAGGGGTTTCGGAGATCGGGGGACGAGGCGTCGGCTCAGCGTCCGAGGCCCATCACCATCACGAGCGGGGTCTTCAGGATGATGCCGAGCTCCATCCGGAGGAAGGCCGGGAAGCTCTCCAGCGCGGCGGCGTAGGCGAGGTCGAAGAGGAGCTTCATGCGCATGCCGTCAGCCTCCGCGCCCTCCGCCTCTTCGAGCTTGAAGGGGTTCACGATCGCGGCCTCGAACGCGGCGATCTCGCTCTCCTTCATCGCGCGGCCCTCGTACCCGAGGGAGACCTGCGCGAGGCCGGTGATGCCCGGCTTCACGTCACGCATGCGCTCCTCGAAATAAGGGATGGCCATCGCGAGGTGATCGAGGAGCTCCGGGCGCTCCGGGCGCGGGCCGACCAAGCTCATCTCGCCGGTGAGGACGTTGAGGAGCTGCGGCAGCTCGTCGAGGCGCGTCTTGCGGAGGAAGCGGCCCACCTTGAGCACGCGCGGATCGTTCTCCTGCGCGAGCACGGCGCCGGTGAACTTCTCGGCGTCGGTCCGCATCGTGCGGAACTTCACCATGTCGAACAGGACGAACTGCGGCTTCGCGATCCCGTCGCGGATGGCCGTGCCCGTCAACGTGCCCGCGCGGCGCTGCTTGTAAAAGACAGGCCCCGGGGACTCGATATAAATCGCGGCAGCGATGACAGGGTACAGCGGCGCGGAAGCGGCCAGGCCGACTGCCGAAGCTGCGATGTCGATCGCGCGTTTGGTGATGCGGACGAGCGGTGTCACCCTAGCGCTCTTCCTTAGCCGCGTTCATGGTACGGTACAAGGACCGACGAACGTGGTCCGGCTAACCATCCCCGCTCTGCATGTGTTTCGGGACCTCGTGGTCTCCACGGTGCTCACCGCCGTCGAAGCCGAAGGCGGTCGGCTCGACGCGGACGCGCGCGACGAGATCGTGTCGGCCCTCGGTGAGGCGTTCAACAACGTCGTGCTGCACGCGTACCGCGACGTGCTCGGCGGAACGGTGGACGTGCGCGTCACCGCCACGCCGTGCAGCGTCGAGATCGTGATCTCGGACCGCGGCCGCTCGTTCGATCCGGGCGCGGTGCCCGCGTACGTCGCGCCCGAGCTCGACGACGACGGCTCGCTCGACGACCTCGGGATCCTGAGCCTGCGCGAGGGAGGCATGGGCCTCTTCATCATGCGCTCGTGCATGGACGAGGTGACGTACGTGGCCGGCGGCAACGGCCGACCGAACGTGCTCGTGCTGCGAAAGTCGTGGCCCGCGTCCGGATCGCGTCGCTCGTCGGCGCCGCCCCACATGTGGAGCGCGCCGCACGGCGAGGACGATTCGGTGACGATCGCAGATCACGAGGCGGCGAGCTCGGCGCTCGGTGAACGCGGTCGCGCCGCGAAAAAAGAAAGCTCGCAGAGCGGTTGGAGAATGCGTAGCGTAGCGGTGCCCTCTCATGAGCAGCGCACCGCGGGGAGCCTAAGGCGGAAATGACCAACTACACTCGAACGGACAGCGGGGACGAGACGGTCCTTCGCATCGAAGGGACGCTCGACGCGGCGACTGCCCCCGACCTTCGGAACGTGGTCGACTCGATCGTGGATGAGCGCCGCTTGCTCGTCACGCTCGAGCTCTCCGGGCTCCGCCTGATCGACAGCTCCGGCGTGGGCGTGATCGTCTCGTTGTTCAAGCGCGTGCGGTCGCTCGGCGGTCAGGTGAAGATCCAGGGCCTCCGCGATCAGCCGCGCGCCATCTTCCGCCTGCTCCGGCTCGATCGCGTCTTCCCCACCTGAGAGCGCACGGCTCGGCTCGCGCCTCCCTCGGATCGCTTTTCTCGGATCCCTGACGCTCCTCCGCGCGTCTTCCGCGGCGCACCCTCCAGCGGTCATAGCTCGACCATGGTCGCTGGAACGGGGCGCGGCTCCGGCTACCGCCGGGGCTGTGAGGCGAGTATTCTAACGGACCCTCCGGGACCCACCCATGTCAGCACCGAACGACCTCCCGCCGCCGCCAGGAGCGCCCGCCGTCGCAGCGGCCGCGCAGCCAGGGACGCCTCCCGCGGGCGGCGGCCCGAATATCGGCTCGATTATCAAGCGGATGCTGGCGCACCTCCCGGTCGCGCTGGTCGTCCTCGTGCTCGGCGTGAGCATCACTATGGTGCTCTCGCGCTCTCGCAAGCCCGCGTACACGTCCGAGACGGTCATCTACTACCGCTTCGGCATCAACCGGGTTTACGTCGGCGTCGAAGGCGAGGGGGACGACATCAAGGCGCTGCCCGCGCGCCTCAAGGAGACGCTGCTCTCGCGCGCGTACCTCGAGAAGATCATCAAGGAGTTCAACCTCTACCCGCAGATCGTCGCGGCCGAGGGCTACATCGCCGCGGTGGATCGCTTCCGCACGAAGATCACCTTCAAGCCGCGATCGGCGGAGACGTTCCAGATCGCCTTCGAAGGGGCCACCGCGGAGGAGGCGCAGGAGGTCACGGCGCGCCTCGCGGACGTGCTGATCGAGGACATGGCCGAGCGCAAGAAGGCGCAGGCGAAGACCACGACCGACTACCTCGAGGCCGAGAAGAAGCGCGCCGACGACGATCTCGCCAAGCGTGAGGCGGATCTCGCTCGGTTCATGGCGCTGCACCCCGAGTTCGCGGGCGAGAACAACGCCGAGCAGGCCGGCTCCGCGGTGCGCGCGGAGAAGGTGAAGGCCGCCACGGATCCGGAGATCGGCGCGATCGAGCGGCAGCAGCAGCGGCTCCGCGCCGCCGTCGCCGCGAAGGCCGGGGGAGGCGCGCCCGCCGCTGGAGGCGCCGCCGGCCCCGCGGGACCCGCGCCCGACAACACGCTCCAGAACCAGAAAGCCGCGGCGGATCAAGAGCTGGCCGCCGCGCAGAAGGACCTCTCCGAGAAGTCCGAGAAGCTGACCGACAACCACCCCGACGTGAAGGCCGCGAAGAACCGCGTCGCCGCCGCGTTGGCGAAGCAGCGCGACGCCACGGTGGCGTTGATGGTCGCCGCCCCCGCGCCCGCCGCCGCTCCGAAGCCCGCAGCGAAGGCCGCCGGGGACGATCTCTACGACTCCAACCCGACGGGCGACGAGCTGAAGCGGCTCGAGTCCGAGCTGCAGAAGAACGAGCGTGATCTCCAGCTCCGCCGGCGCGGCGTGCGCCCCGACGCGAAGGAGAACGACCTCGCGAACCGCATCATCGACATCGAGACCGAGTGGAAGACGCTCAACCGAGAGCGTGAAAAGGCGAGGACGCGTCAAGGCGACATCGACGTGCGCCTCTTCAAGGCTCGCGGGAACGAGGCGAGCGAGCTCGGCGGCTACAACTCGCAGGTCCAGGTGCTCGACCCGGCGTTCTTGCCGAACCAGTCGTCCACGATGCCGAAGGGGAAGTTCATCGTGCTCGGCGTGGTGGTGAGCCTCGTGCTCGGGCTCGTGCTCGCGGCGGTGTACGGGATGCTCCTCGACGATCGCGTGTTCGTCGCCGAGGACCTCTCCGCGTTCGCGCCGGTGCTCGTCGCGGTGCCCAAGGGGCCTGCTGAAAAAGGCAAGCGGCGTGGCTGAAGACCCTGCCGATCTCGAGATCTCCCTCGATCGTTTGATCGGACGCCTCGCGAAGCCCGGCGCCTCGAAGGAAGCGAAGGCGATCCTGGTGGACGCTCGGCGGCTGCGCACGCTGGTCGGGAACTGGAGGACGATCCAGCCCACCGCGGAGGCGCAGCGCGAGATGGCGCTCCGCGTCGAGCAGCTCCTCCGCTCGGCCGACGCGCTCCTCCCGCCCGAGGAAGCGTTCGTCTCGACGCCGCCCGCGCCCCGCCCCTCGGCGCCGCGCGCTCCGGCGCCCGTCGAGTCGGCGACGTTGCTCAGCGGATCGCCCCTCGAGTCGGCGACGGAGATCAGCCCGGCGCCGTTGCAGGCGCCGACCGTGAATAACACGGCGCGGCTCCGCAGCGCGGCCATCGTCGAAGAGATCCGGCCGGGCGCCATCAGCGATCCGTTCATGCGCCGCTCGCTCTCGCGCGATCGGATGCCCGCGGACGCGTTGCCTTCGGATGCACGGACGGGCGCCCGCTCTCCGCTGGACGCGCCGCCCGATCGGGGGCCTTCCGAGCGAGCGC
>JAXLYM010000001.1:0-681868 GCA_046351455.1 Polyangiaceae bacterium | reverse complement strand
AGAGACTTCGTGACCAAGAATGAAGATCACCTCGCTCGCCTGCAGCGGGCGCGCGCATCGCTTGAGGGGCTGTCGGTCGGGGACGCGTTCGGTGAACGGTTCTTCGTTCATCCGAGCGTGGTCGAGCAGCTGGTGGATCAACACGCTCTTCCGGCCGCCCCATGGACTTACACGGACGATACTGTGATGGCTCTGTCCATCGTGGACGTCTTGTCCGAGAAAAGCCTGGTGGATCAAGACCTGCTCGCAGCTCTCTTCGCATCCCGCTACCGGCACGACCCGAGACGCGGCTACGGCGGGACCGCTCACGATATCCTCACTCAGATCTCCGAAGGAGTGCCGTGGAAAGAGGCCTCTTATGCGGCCTTCGACGGCTCGGGCTCCATGGGGAACGGAGGTGCCATGCGTGTCGCGCCCGTGGGGGCCTATTTCTTCGACGACTTCGACGCTGTGGTCGAGAACGCCCGTCGATCCGCCGAAGTGACGCACGCCCACCTCGAAGGTCAAGCGGGCGCGATCGCCGTCGCCGTCGCGGCTGCGTGCGTGTCACGTCTCATGCGGGATCCGCGAGAGATCTTCGACACGGTGCTATCCTTCACGCCAGACTCGGAGACGCGCGCTGGAATTCTGCAGGCATCCGTTCTCCCCTTGGACTACGACGTACGCACCGCCGTCTCCGCCCTTGGAAATGGGACCCGAGTCATCTCGCAAGACACCGTGCCATTCTCACTATGGTGTGCCGCGAGACACCCGGACGACTTCGAGGCGGCGATGTGGTGCACCGTATCCGGCCTCGGCGACCGCGACACCACGTGCGCGATCGTGGGCGGAATCATCGCGGCCCGCCCCGACGTGAGAGCCCCGCACACGTGGGTGGAAGCTCGCGAGCGGCTCGAAAACATGTCCAGAGACAAGCTGAGCGCGCGGCGAGGGTGAGCCATGGGCACGTCGTTCACCCGTGGCGAAGTCACCTGGGACGGTACGACGTCACCCGTCATGTGAAGTCAGGATTTGCTCGGTTGAGCCCGCGGTCACAACATCCGCGCCATTTCGTTGAGCAGCGCTAGACAGGGCGACCAGGCTGTCGACGGAATGTCGGTGGAGGGGCGCGTTCGTGACGGCCGCACATACGACTTCCATGCTCACGTTGCCTTCGAGACTCCCGGCGTCGCGGTCGCCAGGCTCCTCTTCGAAGCGGCGTCGGGAGCGCGCTCGCCTTCCCGCGAGCGTCACCGCGCTGGAGAACGTGCGCCGCTATTTTTCGGGCTCAAGATTGCCTGTCAAGGTGCATTCTGCTCTGGGTTGACAGCGGAGAAGGACTCGATTGAATGCACCAAGCTCAGGGACGACGAGAAGAACAAGAAGAAGTGTGACGACGCGGCGAATGAGAAGTACAAGCAGTGTCGTCAGCCTTGCATCAAGAAGAACGACGACCTGGAGAAGTGCAAGGACAAGTGCGATGAGAAGGCCGTAGAAGAACACAAGCTATGCGACCCCATCGAAGACAAGAAGCAGAAAGCCAAGTGCCGGCAAGCCGTCGAAGAACACCGTGCCTCGTGCTACAAGGACTGCGAGGACAAGCACAACTAGGGTGATGACATGCAAGAGCTCAACGTCAAATTCACCCCGACGGAAGGCGATGTGCGGACGATCACGCTGCGCATCGGCGATCCCGTTCAAGGTCCGAGCTCGTGGAGTGTCCGCATCGAGATAGTCGGCGGCGGGAGGCCCTACTCGGCTGTGATTCAAGGGGAGGATTGGGCGCAATCCCTGGAGCTCGCCGCGATGGTCCTGCCTGTCGCCCTGCAAACAATGGGGTTGAAAGGTACCCTGGAGCCCTCGTTCTACGAGCGCGAGGCGAACGGACCAGACCTCTCCGCGCTACCCCCCGAAGTGCGCGCTATCTTCGAACGCGATCGCTGAATGCTGGAGCTTCACCGCGCCCGACGGAAACTCTGGATGACCACGGCAAGCACCAGGTCCGATCCTCGGGTATGTCACGTCTCATGCGGGATCCACGAGAGGTCGTGGGCGGAATCATCGCGGCCCGCCCCGACGTGAGAGCCCCGCACACGTGGGTGGAAGCTCGCGAGCGGCTCGAAAACATGTCCAGTGACAAGCTGAGCGGGCAGCCAGGATGGGAGTCATGAATCACCTCCGACTCCCGCTCAGCCAATTCTCGACTCGAAGCCCCTCGAATCGGCGGAAGTCCTTCACGTTCGCTGTCACCAAGACCAGGTCATGCCGTTTCGCGATCGCCGCGATCTGACCATCCACAAAGGGCGCTGGGGTTCCCTCTCCCTCCAATCGCGCACGCTCGATACCGTGCCAGGCCGCCGCCACGTCATCGTACGGCAGGATGCTCATCGACGCGTAGACGACCTCTCTCAGGTACTCTTCCAAGGCCGTACGCTTCTTGCCCGCTGCCAGGAGTCGACAGCCATAGTGGAGCTCATGCCACACCGGCGCACAGATCGCGCTCTCTTGCGCGTGCTTCTCCAGCTTTCGAAGCAGCGCCGCGTCCGGCGCCTTCTTCATCGGCTCCGACACCGTCGAGGTGTCAAGCAGGTAGACCGGCGTCACAGCTTCACCGAACGGCCCGGCGCGCGGTCGCGCACGGAGGCGGCGAAGTCATCGGCGAGGCCAACCTCGTCGAGCGAATACTTCTTACGGAGATTGCGGTACGCCTCCCCGAAGCTCGGACGCGAGTTGCGGAGCCGCTCGAACGCCTCGTGGGAAAGGACGACGGCGACCGGCCGACCACGGCGCGTCAGCTCGACCGCTTCTCCGGCTTCCGCCTGATCCAAGATCGAGGGAAGATGCGCGCGAGCTTCGGCGACAGAGTACCGATGGGACATGGGCTAAGTGTACAGTAGGATGTACATGTGCACAAGCGGCGCGCAGGGCCGAAGGGCCGG
This sequence comes from Polyangiaceae bacterium, assembly GCA_046351455.1. Taxonomy (GTDB): domain Bacteria; phylum Myxococcota_A; class Polyangia; order Polyangiales; family Polyangiaceae; genus JADJRH01. Next base: position 678,950 of record JAXLYM010000001.1, on the reverse strand, counting down.
TCCTTGAGATGACCACAAGTACGACGTCACCAGTCATATGAAGTCAGGGCCGTCGTACGAAGAGCGCGTCAGCCGATCGGCAGGCGACGTACTCGGATGCGCATATCGTCCACCGTGACCACAGCTCCCGCTTCGAGGTCCTGCCCCGTCGTTGCAAGCACGCTGACGATGGTACGGCACAGCTGGTCGGCCTCGACGTGCGAGACACGAAGGTTTACCAGCGAAGGTCGTATCGCACCCGTCGCCGCGAGCAGCGTCGAGAAGTCTTGGTCGTGACTCAGAATGACCGCGCCGAGCCTTTCAGCTTCGACGAGGCATACCGCAACGCCTCGCGCACATCCTCGATCTCGAGCTCCGGAAACTCCTCCACGACCTGCTCCGGCGCGCGGCCGGCCGCCAAATGCTTCAGGATCAACGAGACCGGGATCCGAAGGCCACGCACACACGGCTGGCCTCCGCACACGTGCGGATCCACGGTGATCCGAGTCAGACGCGCTTCCATCGGTCAAGAGGGTATCCCCGCGCTGTGGGCCTCGCTAGCGCTCTCGCGCCTCTCAACGGTGGTCAGAAGGCTAGGTGCCGGCGCCCCGCAGAGTCACGGGATGCTGCGATGTTCGGGCGTGGAGGCGACTTCCTACAGGCACGTGTCCTGTTGTTTGCAGGCCCGGACCGCGCAGCCGCTTGGGCAGATCTTGCGGTCGTCCTCGTGGCACGTCCAGGGGTTCCACCAGTCCGCCACCATGTGCACGAGCTGGCCATGATCGTCGCAGTACCAGCCGTCGCCACACTCGCGACAGCTCATGATTTCTTGTCGGACCTGCCCGATGGATTCCGCATCCGCATCGTCATCGGACTGCGCCGGTGCCGCCTCCTGACACGCCGCTCCGAACATCCCGATCGCGAGAAAAATGGCCGCCGCTGCGCCTATCGACGTCCGACGCATGATATCCTCCCCTCGAAAGGCCACCATGATCGGGTGGACTAGCAGGAGTATGCGAGACGGCGTTGGCGGGGTCAAGAACCGACGGCCACCGCACCGTAGGAGGACGAGCTCGAACAGCGAGGCTCTCGCTTGAGCCTACAGGATCCCGCGGATCCAGCCTGTGATAGTCTCCTCTTCGTCATGGTCAACGCTCTTCTCATAGCCTCTCCCCTCATCGTCTACGTGGACGTGGACGACACGCTGGTGCGCTCCTTCGGGAGCAAGCGAATCCCCATCTCCGGGATGGTGCAGCACGTTCGGGAGCTTCACCGCGCAGGCGCCGTGCTTTACTGCTGGAGCTCGGGCGGAGCACAGTACGCCGAACAGTCCGCTCGGGAGCTCGGGATCGGCGACTGCTTCACGGGGTTTCTGCCGAAGCCGAACGTCGCGATCGATGACGTGGCCCTCAGCGACTGGCCTCGGTTCGTCCGCGTTCACCCCAATGAAGCGGCCTCGATGTCGTCGGCGGATTACGTGAGCGCGCTCGACGAGCCGGGCGGGCGCTGACCCCCGCTGGTGGGCTCAGCCCCGGCCGAAACGCTCGCGGACGTGACTCGCCAAACGGAAGCGGCCCGCCGCCGACCACGCGAAGAGCGGCACGAAAGGTAGACGCCAATACGATCCGTGAATGTAGAAGACGTCCGCGGCGATCAACACGGCGAGCACACCGAAGAGCACACCGTTCAACCACCAGATCCACACCCGGGGACGCACGCGCGCGAGGACGCCGCTCAGCAACATGCCTGTCCCGAGCACCAGCCAACCAGCGTCGATCGGGCTCATCCGCGCGAAGCGCGTCGTGACGACGAAGAACAGGCCGAGCGCCGCGTTCCACATCCACGTCGAGCGCACGCTGCTCCACACGAATTCGGGGAAATGCGGGCCGAGCCACTCCTCGATCGCCTCGAGCGACGTCTTCGAGAAGGGCAGTGTACGCTTCTTGTCCAGCGGGATCGAAAGGACCACTCCCTCCCCCGTGATGGTCATGAGAGAGACGCTCCGCGCGAAGTCCTCCCGGGTGAATCGGTACCCCGACGCAGCGTGCTTGTCGGACACATAGACGGCGTCCGCCGTGATCTGGATCTGCCGCGTCGGGAGCACCGGGTGCCACGCGAGCACCTGCGACTCGTCCGGCAGCTCGCACAACCGGCCTTCGCCGCGCGTCGGCTCCGCGTACACGTTCGTCGGCTCACCCATCCCGAGAGGCTACGACGATCAGGCTCGCGACGTCGAGTCCCCGGCAAGGGTACCCTCCAGTGCTACGAAAAGCACGCGTCGCAGAAGATCCGCGAGTCGACACCGCACCCCCCGAAGGGCCTCACGGCGTCGCGGCGTCTTCCAGGATCGTCTTCAACGCGGCGTACTCCACCGGATCTCCCAGGTTGTGCTCCGTGAGGTTGAAGACCGTGATCGGGGCGTTGTTCGTGTCGAGGATCCAGACGTCCCTCCACACGACGTTCCAGCTCACCCACACGTTCTGCTCCGGCACGTCCTGCAGCCACGGGAGCGCGCGGCCCGCCGTGATGTTCGGATTGCCTATCTCCAATCCGATGCCGTTCACTCCCAGAATATGCACCTCGACCGGCAACGACTCCGCATCGAGCTCTTTCTGCATCTGGTCCAAGTAGCCAAACTGGCCACTACAATAGCCTCACGTACTATGGCCGAAATACCAGGCGCTCACCTTCGCCTGGTAGTCCCGCGGCGACACCGCCTGTCCAGCCGTCGGAGACGCCGCGTTCATGTCCACGAGGGAGAAATCAGGCACCATCTCCACGAGGGCGCCGCCCGTTCCCCCAGAGGCTCCGCCCGCGCCGGCACCGCCCGTATTCGCGCCGCCGCCCGCGGTCGCGCCGCCCGTCATGCCGCCCGCGCCCGTCGTGCCCGTGGCGCCGCCGACCGCCGTCACGCCGGCGCCGCCCGTCGACGTCGCGCCGCCGGTGGAGGCGCTGCCTCCGCCCGCTACCGAGGTCGCGCTGGGCGACGCGCTCTCCAGATCCGAACACCCGGTCACGATCAGGACGCCGGCCGCCATCTGCGCCGCGACGACGAGACCCGCGAGCCCACCGAAAACCAGGCTTCGAAGCGTCCGCATGAGGCGATGCTCCCACCCGGAATCATGCCTGTCAACGCGAGGATTTTTCGTCGCCGCCCCCTGCCCCGATCATCGCGATCGTCGCCGAAACACGGCTCCACGGAGACGTTGGTCGGAGCGCGCGACTGGCCATCTGCGCTTCGAAGAGCGCGCCGCGAACAACTTGGCGGGTCCCGGCGCCGACCACCGGAGCACCACCGGCCGAGCGTCGAACACGCGGGCCCACCCCACGACGCGGGCGGCGCGTGCGGAAAGACGCCGTTGCAACGCGACGGGGACGATGCTCTGCTGAGGGCTTCGGGAAATGCGCGCCAGACGCATCATCGAGGCTCCAGAGTCGACGGATCGGATCGGACCGCACAGCGCGCCCATCTCCGAAGATCCGCTCGCGGGGCTGGAAGATGCGCTCTCCCTCGGCGCGGCCGCGCTCTCCGCGGAGGCGTGTCTCCTGGGGCTCGCGAACCCGCGCGACGGGTGGATCCGCACGGTCCTCGGCGCGGCCCCGGATCAGGCCCGGCAACGCGCGGCGCTCTGCACGTTCGCGATGATGCAGGACGACACATGCGTGCTCCGCGACGTGCGCGAGGTGGCGTCGCTCGCGCGGCTCCCGGGCCTCACGGGCGGCGGTCGCGGGTTCATCGGCGCGCCCGTCCTCGGGCCGAACGGCTCGAAGGTGGGCGGGCTCGCGGTGCTCCTCGACGAAGGGCGCGCGCCGTCCGATCGCGATCTCTCGTGCTTCGCGGCGCTGCGGCGGCAGGTCGGGCGGCTCGTCGCGCACCAGCGGCGCGTCGAGGAGCTCGCGGCGGAACGGCAACAGGCCTCCGGCGCGCTCGCGATGCTGCGCGGGCTCCTGCGGGCCTCGACGACGGTCGCCATCCTCGGGACCGATCTCGGCGGGCGCATCCACGTGTTCAGCGAAGGCGCCGAGCGCATGTTCCGGATGTCCGCGCGCGAGGCCGTCGGCCGCACGGCGACTGCGCTCCTCGCGGGCCCCCCGGCCGTCGCTCCGGACGCTCTCCACGGCCCGCCCTCGTTCACGCAGATCGTGGCGGACGTGGAGCCCGATTCGCCGCGGGAGAGGCCGTTTCTGCTCCAGTGCGCGGACGGCACCTGCTTCGAAGGGTCGATCACCGCCGCGCTCGTGGCCGACAGTCAGGACGGCGCCACCGGATACGCGTTGATCGTGCGCGACATCACCGAACAGCGCGCCTCCGAGCAGATGAAGGACGACTTCGTGTCGATGGTCAGTCACGAGCTGCGGACGCCGCTCACGGCCATTCGCGGCGGGCTGGGCCTCCTCATCGGCGAGGTCGTGGGGCCTCTCTCGGAGCCGATCCGGGAGCTCGTGGACATCGCGCACGCGAGCTCGGAGCGCCTGCTGCGCGTGGTCGGCGACATCCTCGACGTGCAGGCGCTCGCCTCCGGTCGGCTGGAGCTCGACGTGTGCGAGACGGACCTCCTCGACTGCGTGGCGCGCGCGACGACGCTGGTGAAGCCCGTGTGCGACGCCCGCGGCGTGACAGCCACGTTGCGGCGGACGACGTCGCGGACGACGGTGGAGGCCGATCCGGGCCGCGTCGTGCAGGTGCTGGTCAATCTGCTCTCGAACGCGGCAAAGCACTCTCCGGAGGGCGGCCTCGTGCACATCGACGTCGACGGGACGAGCACCGGAGTCATGGTGTCGGTGGAAGATGAGGGCCCCGGCGTGCCGGAGAGCGCGCGAGAGAGGCTGTTCCGCAAGTTCTCGCGCCTGACGCGGGATCCGGGCGGCACGGGCCTCGGACTCGCGATCGTGAAGGCCATTGTCCAGCTCCACGGAGGCGAGGTGTCGTATCGCCCCGCGTCCCCGAGCGGCTCGATCTTCGCATTCACATTGCCCTTCGCACACACCCTCTCGCGCCCCCGCGACACCGTCCGCCCCGCGTCGACGATGCGCCCCCGAGCCGACCCGATCTACTTCACCGAAGCCCCCCCGAAGAGCCGCGCCCCCACGAGCGGATAAGGCCTCTCCGAGATCAAGAAGCGCCCGAGGAGCGGTCCGCCAGCGCGATGGCCTTCGCGATCCCACGATCGATGTCCGGCTCCCAGAAAGGACCGTCCACGGAGTCGGAGTCGAAGGGCGCGAAAGGCATGCTCGTGAGGACGACCTGGCACGCGAGCGCCTCCACCGCCTGCACCGCCATCGCGACGCCGAGGCGCACCTCTTCGTCCGCGGGCGTCAGGCACGATCCGTCGAGCACCATCACCCGCGTGCCGCGCGAGAGCACCGCCGAGACGAGCGCCGCCGCCACGCGCTCCAACCGCGCCGCGTCGTGCGCGCCGACGAGGGGCACCGCGAGCACGCCGTCCGCGACGGGCACCGCCGGCAAAAGCTCGTCCGCCAGCGTGACGCGGCTCTCCTGCGTCACGTCGTCCGTGAAGCGCAACGACACGGCCTTGTCGCCGACGCCCGCGCGCGCCTCGATCTCGCGCAGGAGGTTGCGCAGGTGCGCCTCGGTCTGCTCGCGCGCGCGGTGGTCGTTCCACTTCTCCGTCATCGCGAGCGCGAGCTGCCGCACCTCCAGCGAATCGAACGGCTTCTTGAGCACGAGCAGGCGATCCGTGGGGCCGAGTCGCTCCTGGATCTGCTCCCACGAATAGTCGGAGTACGCGGTGCAGATGACCGCCTGAATGGCCGGATCCACCGACCAGATGCGCTCCAGCGTCTCCAGTCCGTCCCACCCCGGCGGCATGCGCATATCCATGAAGACGAGCGCGTACGGCATCCCGACGGCGGCGCCGCTCGCGACCATCTCGAAGCCCTCGTGGCCCTGCGACGCGAACGAGAGCTCGAACGTGGGAGTCTCCGCGCGCGGGACCGGCAAGTCGAACAGCTCCGCGGCCATCGCGTCCAGATCGAAGCCGCCCGCCACGCGGCCGAGCAGCTTGCGAAAATCGTCGTGGATATCGCGGTTGTCGTCGACCACGAGGATGCGGCGGTTCGATGCTGTCATCACGCTCACCCCTTCTCCGCCGGGGCGCGAACAGGGACCTCGACCGTGAAGCGGGCGCCCCGACCCGCTCCGTCGCTGTGCACACGAATACTGCCGCCCATGCGCTGAATCGCGAGCGCCCCGGAGTGCAACCCGAAGCCGTGCCCGCCCTCCCGCGTCGTGAACCCGTGCTGAAAGATCCGCGGGAGATCCTCGGGCAAGATGCCCTTGCCCGTGTCCTCCACCTCGATGATCAACGTATCGTGGTCAAGCCGCATTCGAATGCGGAGGACCCGCGGCGAAGGCGCCCCGTCCAGGGCGTACTTGGCGTTGCTGACGAGGTTGACGAGGATCTGCAAGAGGCCGTGGCGATCCAGCGGCAACGCCGGCACCGGCGCGAGATCGCGCTCGATCGTGATGACGTGGCGCGTGAGGCCCGCGGCGTTGATCTGCAGCGCGTCCTCGATGATCGCCGCCGGGCGCACCTCCTCCACGAGGGACGCGCCGCGCGCGAGCTGCTGCTGCAGGTCCACGATCGCGGCCACGTGATCGAGCTTGGCGCGCAGGGAGACGAGCTCCGTCACGATCGCGTCGCGGCCGCGGGTGGCCTCCGTCGAGAGGCGCGCGAAGAACTCCGGGAGCTTCTCGGCGCGGCGATCGCCCACGAGCTTGCCGGCCTGGCCCGCGAGCAGATCCGCGGCGCGGCGGAGGTGATCGACGGGGAGGCGCGCGGCCTCGTCGCGGGCCGCGGTGGACGACGTGACGATGCTGTTCAGCACGTTGCCCACGTTGTGGAGCATGTTGATCGCGACCTCGGCCATGCCGGCGCGGCGCGCGGTCGCCACCAGATCACGCTGCGCCTGCGCGAGGGCCTCCTGCGCGTGCTCGCGCTCCGCCATCTCGCGGACGAGGGCCTGGTTCACGCGCGACAGCTCGAAGGCGTGCTCCATGCGCTCCAGCGCCTGCGACGCGAGCGGCGCGAGCTGCCCCGCGAGGCGCCGCGGACGATCGCCGAAGAAGCCGACCTGCGAATGCGTGCACACGAGGAACGCCGCGCTCGCGCCGCCGCGGAGGCCCACGTGCAGCGCGCTCTTCACGCCGCGGCGCACGTCGTCGGGCTGGGCCTTCCACTCGTCCACGAAATCGACGTCGAACACGCTCACCGGCGTGCCACGCGCGGCCCGTCCGAACAAGGCGCCGAGCGTCCAGCGCGTCCCTTCGAACCGGGGCGACGTGGCGGCCGTCACGCGCGCGACGCGGGCCTCTCCCGGCCCCGGAGGTGCCGATTCGTCGGCGTCCGGCGCGAGGAAAAAGGCATCCTCGAAGCCGAGCATCGGCCGCAGCTCGGCCATCAGATCGTGGAGGATGCGGAGCGGCTCCCCCGACGCGCCGCGCTCCTCCGCGTCGAACACACGCAGGCAGCGGAGGATCTGCTCGGCGACATCCAGAGCCTCTTTTTGCCGGGCGCGCGTGCGCTCCAGGTCGAGCAGCGCCTCGCGGAGGCGCTCCGACTCGGCGTCGGCCGCGGGGCTCATGGCATGAAGGCGAGGACGGAGATCATCAAGTTTCCGTGCCGGTTCTTCCCGCTCATCAGACAGCCTTGCTCCCCGAAGGTGAAGGCGCCCAGGAAGGGCTGTCCGGACAGGCCTTCATCGATGCTCTTCACGACGTCGTCCATGCGCTCGCGGATGGTCAGCATGCAGCCGGCGCAATAGATGACCAGCGCGCCGAGAGGCTTCTTTTCAGGGGCGCCGGACTGCTCCACCGCGGACCGCGCGACCCGGCCGGCGCGCGTGACGAGCGACTCCGGACTGCCGCGCATCAGCACCAGCTCCTCGCCTTCGGTGACGTCGGCGAAGAGCGTGAGGGCGCCCTCTTTCGTGATGCTGTCGGGGTGAATGAGCTGGTGATACGCGACGTCGCCCACGTGGCCCGCGACCCGGCCGAGCGGCTGCAGCGTCGTCCGAGGCAGGATGTTGCCGCCCGCGGCGAGCGCGTCGGACAAGGCCCCTCCGAGCCACCGATTGTACACGACGGCGGCCGGCTCCCCGTCCAGCTCGTCGATGCGGCGGCCGGATCCGCGGGTGATCCGCGCGCGGGTGCTCGTGGGGTCGTATCCGCTGTGGAAATGGAACACCACGTTACTCGACGGGTACAGGGCAGAGACGACGACGCCCTGTCGATGGACTGCCTCGCTCGTGAACTGGCTCCAATGGCCGCTCACGTCGTTGTCGGCGGCGCTCCCGCCGGCGACTGGCACGTTGGGGCCGACGACGGAGGCGAGGGCGGCGAGCGTGCGCTCCTCGTGCCCCGGCGTGCCGGTGATCCACAACATGGCCGGAGCCTCCCCCGCGCGGCCGGCGCGCTCGATCGCGGCGCGCGCGGCGTCCGCGGCGGCCTTCGCTGGATCGCCTTCGTTCTCCGCGGATCCGACGCCGTACGCCCCGTCCGGATCGAGCACGCCGAACATGCCGAGCCCGGTGCCGCCGTCGGAGTGGAACCCCTCCTCGGTCATGACGCCGAGGCACGAGGTGCCGCCGTGCACGGGCACGCCGGGCGCGAGCGCGCGCAAGGTGGTCGCGATCTCGGCGAGATCGTGCGTGACGGACGCGTGCACGACGAGGTACCGCGGCGCCCCGCCGAGCCGTTCGGAGAGCGCCGCGTACGCCTTCGAGACGGCGTCACGCGTGTTGCTGTCGGTGGCCCAAGCACTTGCGGTCCGCACGTCTCCCTCGTCCTCCGTCCGCCCAGCGTCGCCGCCCGGCGTCAGCATCTCACTCCACTGCTCGAAGAAAGGCAATTGAGAGTTGCCCACCCCCGGTCGCGCGTCGCGCGCCCGCCCCTCCCAAATCGCTCACTTCGTTCGCGAAGGGAGGGGGCATTTCTGTCCCGCCGCTTTATCTCTGAAGCAATAAATCCGATTGCGCGGTCGCTCGCAGCTTCGAGATCCGCGCGTTGATCGCAGCGTCATTCCCGCCGCGGAACGAAGCCACTCGTTGCAGCGCGTCGATCGCCTGCACCGTCATCTTCGCCTTCTCCGCGGCGTCGGCCGCGCGCGTCCAGCGCTCCTCCGTCGGGTCCTCCTGCGCGGCGCGGATGTACGCGAGCGCCGCCGCCGCGTTGTCGCCGCGCCTCGCTCGGATCGCCGCCACGAACGTCGCCGCCGAGGCGCACGGCAACGACGACGTGCAGCCGTCGGACATGTACTCCTTCAGCACCGCGTCGAGCATGTCCGCGTCCTTCAGCTCCGACAGGTTGTCGATGCGGACCTCCAGACACTCCGTGCGGCCTTCCGGGCGCGCGCAGCCGTCGCGCAACAAGATCTCCGCCTGCTCGCGCTTGCCGGACACGATGAGCGCCCGCGCGCGCGTCGTCGCGCCGAGGCTGCTGTCCGGACGGCCCACGTCGATCGCCTTCGCGTGACGCTCCACCTCGGCGTTGCACGCGTCGAGCGTCTTGCACTCCGTCTTCGGCTCCTTGCCCGCCTGGATATCGGCCATCGCGGCGAAGAGCTCCAACAACAAGCGCTGCCGCGGCTCGATGAGCGACGGATCCCGCGCGAGCGCCTCCACGTCGACCTTGTGACGGATCGCCTGCTGCTCCGGCTTGCGGAGCCACCGCGCCATCATCTGCAGCACGATGCCTCCGTCCGGGCCCTCCGGCACCGCGATCATGAGGTCGTCGAACGTCTTGCCGAGCGCCGTGGCGAGCGGCATCGACGCCTCCGTCATCGCCGCGTCGTACTCGGTCGCGAGCCGCAATTCGAGCAGCGCCTGCCTGCGCCCGCCCGGCATGTCCGCGAGCACCGTCGCGAGCAGCGCGTGCGCACGACCGCTGCGCGGCGCCCGCTCCAGCGCGCGCTCCAGCCATTTGAGCGCCGATTTCGGCTCGTGGTCCCACCGGAACGCCGCCATCGCGCCGAGCAGCGGGAAGTAGTGCTCCGCGGGCCGGCGGGTCATCGCGGCGCGCAACGACGCGCGGAACGCCGGACGCTGCGCGGCCTCGTCATCGGCGCGATCGAAGGCCTCGCGCAAGATCTCCCGCTCTCCGCCGACGTCCCGATACCCGAACGCGAGCGCGAGCAGCGCGATCACCGCGCCCGCCGCCGCGACGCCCGAAGCGAACCGCGGCAGCCCGATCCTCGCGAACGCGCGGTGCCACGGCTGATCGCGACGCCGCCTGCGACGATGCGGGTTGCCCCACAGCGCGCCCATCACCACCGTCGCCGCGATCGCGACCGCAGGGATCTCCAGGCCGAGATCGGCGAGGTTCTGGATCGCGAGCGCGAGCACCGCGCACCACCCCGCGGCCGCCACCGAGCTGCGCGTCACGCTCATCGCCGTGGGGCGGAACAGCCACGCCGTCGTCGCGAGCGCGAAGAACGCGACGACGACGCCCCACTCCGCGGCCCACTGCGCCGGGAAATTCTCCGGGTGCGTGTAGACGATGTGCCCCTTGATCGCCGGGCGATAGGCCTCGAACACGCTCTCGAACGCGCCGCGCCCGACGCCGAACCACCGGAACTCCCGCAGGAGCGGCACGGTCCAGTCGACGAGCTTCAGCTTCGCGACGTTGTCCTGAAGAAGGTCGCGCCAGATCGCCCCGGTGCCGCCGAGCAGCGCGAGCGCGCCGCCGAACACCACGGTGCTGCCGAGCAGCGCGAACGGCAAAACACGATGTTTCAGCGACGTGCGCCGCGACGCCGCCTTCCACGCGAGGCCCGCGAGCACGAGCACGCCGATCACGAGCGCCGCGACGCCGCCGCGCGACGCCGACCGGACGATCGCGCCGATGTCGAGCGCGACGCCCACCGCGACCAGCCACCGCGGCACGAGCGGTCGCCGCCCGAGGATGAGCCCGAGGCCGCAGATCGCGCCCAGCGTGACGTACCCCGCGAGGTTGTTCGGGTTGAGCAGCGGCCCCATGTGGTTCGGCGCGAAGCTCCACGAAGGCTCGTAGATCCCGAAGACCTTCGTCGCCCCGGTGATGCCGTGGAGCAGCGTCGTCGCCGCGACCAGCGTCGCGCTGCTGAACACGAGCCCGAGCACGAACGCCGGCCCGCGGCGCATCGACAGCGTCGCCGCCGCGAGGAACACGCACCCGTACGTGATCCACTTGAGCGCCTCCACCAGCGAAGCGCCCGGATCCAAGGAGATGCTGCCGCGCGTGACCACCTCGCCGAGCGGCGCCAGCGACCGCGCCCACACGTCGGCGTTCGCGGGCGCGATCTTCTCCAGCAAGCCGAGCGGCAACGGGATCGCCTGCGCCGCCGAATAGAGCCCGAGCGCGATCAGCAGGATGCCCGGCGCGGTGAACGTGCGGTCCGGCTTCGGCGCGAGCCACAGCGGCACCGCGACGATCGCCGCGGCCATCGCGACCAGCGCGACCGGCACCAGCACGACCGTGTGCACCGCGCCGATCGCGAGCGCCGATCCGGCGAGCGCCACGATCACGAGCGCGAGCAACCACCGCTCGCGCGTGCCCATCGGCCCGGAGTCGAGGCCTCGTTTCACCCGCGGGGCGAGCGGCGCTTCTTGATCGAGTGCCATGGCGATCACCCCAAGGATGGACCGCCGGCGGCGGACGAGACGACGCTCGCAGGCGTCACGCGCGAGCTCCGCGAGGCGTGCGCGCGCTCGCGGCGGAGCCACACCTCCAGGAGCAGAAGGCCCCACAGCACACGTCGATTGTTCTCCCGCCGCGCGCGGTGCGCCTCGAACAATCGCGCGACCTCGCGACGCTCCACATAGGCATCCACGAGCGCCCCCGGAGCGAGCAAGGTGTCCTGAACCATCGGTGCCAGTTCGGTCCGCAGCCACTCGTCGACGGGCGGCGACAGTCCCATCTTCCGCCGCGCCGCGAGCCCCGGATCCACCCTCTTTTCCACGAGCGCGCGGAGCACTCGCTTTCCTTTGGCGCCGCGCACGAGCACGTCAATCGGCAATCGCGCGGCGAAATCCGTCAGCGGCACGTCCAGGAACGGACTCCGCGTCTCCAGCCCGACGGCCATCGACGCCATATCGCTCTTGTGCAGGAACAGGTCCGCGAACATCCGCTCGCCGCGCTCCCCGAAGAGCCCGTCCACCGTCGCGCCCTCCGGCGGAAGCAGCGCCGCCCACGGATCGTGCCCTCTCAATGCCGCGCGGAAGCCGTCCGTATACAAGGCCTCTCGCTCCGCGGGCCCCAGGTTGCTCCGGAGCATCAGCGTGCTCTCGCGGTACCCCTCGCAGCCGAGCGCTTCCAGCCCGCGCCGCAGCGTGCGCAGAGGCCCGCGGAACCGCGTCGACACGGGCACCAAGCTCGCGAGCGCGCGCGCCGCCTTCGCCCGAGGCCCCTTCCCCGCGCGCAGCCGGTCGATCCAGTGCCCCACCACGTGGTGCTCGTACCCCCCGAAGATCTCGTCCCCGCCGTCGCCGGTGAGCGCCACGGTGATCCGCGGCCGCGCGGCCTTCGCGAGCGCGTACGTCGGCAGCGCCGCCACGTCCGCGAACGGCTCGTCGAACATCTCCACCAGATGCTCCGGCTCCCCGAGCGCCGTCGGCTCGAATACGATCGGCACCACCGGGATCCCGAGCACCCGAGAGGCCTTCTCCGCGTGCGGCAGCTCGCTGTGCGACCTCTCCTTGAAGCCGAGCGCGAACGCCGAAAGCTCCCGTTGCCCGAGATCCCGAAGCTTCGCGAGCACCAGCGTGGAATCAATGCCACCGCTCGCGAACACCCCCACAGGCACATCGGAGACGAGCTGTCTCTTCACCGCCGCGGTGAAGAGCCGTTCCACTTCGGCGGTCGCCTCCTCGAACGAAATCTTCAGGTCCCGCGGCGGCGGTGCCGAAACGAACGCCTTCGGGGAAGGCAGCTCGCCTGTCTTCCCAGGCTCGAACACGAGCAGATGCCCCGGCATGAGCCGATGAACATCCTCGTAGAACGACCCCGGCGCCGGCACGAAGTGGGCAGTCAGCAGACTGTCAATCGCCCGCGGCGCCACCCGCCGAGGCACGTCCGGGTGCGCGAGGACCGCCTTGATCTCGGACCCGAACACCAGCGCACCGCCGGCCATCGCATAAAAGAGGGGCTTCTGCCCGTACCGATCCCGCCCGAGGAGGAGCCTTCGCTTGCGCGCGTCCCAGATCGCGAACGCGAACATGCCATTGAGCTTCTCCACGAAGGAGTCACCCTCTTCCTCGTAGAGGTGCACGAGCACCTCCGTGTCCCCGCGGGACCGGAATTTGTGCCCCTTCGCGACGAGCGGCGCCCGCAGCTCCTCGAAGTTGTAGAGCTCCCCGTTATAGACGATCTGGATCGACCCGTCCTCGTTCCCGAGCGGCTGATTGGCGCTCTCCGAGAGGTCGATGACGGCGAGCCGGCGGTGCCCGAAGAAGGCCTCTCCGTCCTCGAAGTAGCCGGCGCCGTCGGGCCCGCGGTGCGCGATCGCCGACACCATGGCGCGCAGGATCGCCCCTTGTTCACGACTCTGTCCGACGATGCCAGCGATTCCACACATGGGCAGTTCCGACTCTCTGTTTGGTTACCAGCGCGCCCAGCGCGCGATGCGGTTCACCCGCGACGCGGCGCCCGGGATCCCGTCGAGCGCGAGCGTGGGCTTGGCGGCGATCGTGAGCGCGGCGTTCGCCTCGGTGATCGCGATGTTCGACACGTGCGGGCCGATGCCGCCGTCCGTGAAGTCCGGCGGGACCATCCCGGCGACGGCGTTGTCCTGGTCCGATCCGAGGTTATATCCCCAGTACATCGTGTACGCGTAGTGCTGCGACACGTTCGAGAAGTACGCCGCGTCGTTCTGGCCCGCCTCGTCGTCCCCGTCGAAGTCCCAGCTCGACCAGCCGCCGTTGAAGACGCCCCTGTAGATGTTGTCACTCATGTTGTCCGCGGCCTTCGAGGGGCTGATGAACCGCATCGTGGAGGGGTTGATGCCGTTCGCGAAGGTGTGCAACACCCCGTATGCCGTGTAGCCGTTCACGTCGGTGATGTCGTCGCGGTACTCCGTGCCGTAGTTGTAGAGGACGCCCGCATAGTAGTTCTGCGTCGGCGTCGGGTCCCCGCCGGGGGCCTTGATCTTGAGCGAATCGGCCTTGTCGATCTTCCAGAACTTGGTCGTCTGCCCCTGCGCCGGGTCCGCCACGCTGCTGTAGACAAGGGCCCAGCCGCCGCCCATGTTCACCTGATCGCAATAGACGTCGATCGGCGCCGGCGCGCCCGCGGGCTGGATCGTCACCACGCCGGACTGCTTGGAATTCCACGTCGGCGAGAAGCGACAGGCGGTCGGGAATTGGTCGGTGACTCCGCCCGTCCCGCCGCCGCCCGTCACCGTGGTGCCGCCCGTCCCGCCGCTCGACGTCGTTCCGCCCGTGCCCCCGCTCGCAGTCGTTCCGCCCGTCCCGCCGCCGCCCGACGTGTCGCTCGTGCTGGTGGTGGTCGTCGTGCTGGAGCTCGTGGTCGTGGATGGGCTGCCGCCTCCGCCGAAGGCGTCCGCGTTCAACAAGCAACCCGACCCTGCGATCGAGGCCGCGGCGAGGAAGAAATACGATGGACGAATCCCGGGCATCGCGCGCATAGGGCAAGTCTCCTCGGCGGGAGGATAGACCGCCTGTTCGAGATCCGGGAAGCACGAAGCGCTCTGATGCAGCGCTCTCTTTCTCCGTTCACCGCGCCGTTCACCGCGCGAGCACGCGGGGCGGATCCGCGACGCGACGCAGCGGCATGCGCGCCGCCGCGACATCCCGGTAAGCCTCACCGGAGATCGGATCTGTCGCAAAAGGAGCCACGTCCACGAGCGGCTGCACCGCGAACGGCCGCTCCACGAGCCGCGGGTGCGGCACGATCAGCTCCGGCTCGCGCAGCGTGCGCCCCTCGATCCACAGCACATCGACGTCGATCGTGCGCGGCCCCCACCGCACCGGATCCGGCCGCACGCGCCCCAGACTCCGCTCCACCGCGAGGCACCGGGACAGCACCTCGCGCGGGGAGACCGCGGCCTCCACGAGGACTGCCCCGTTCAGATAATCCCCTTGCGGCGGCCCTCCGGCGGGCGGCGTCTCGTAGAGAGGGGACGCCGCGAGCACGCGCATCCCGGCCTCTCGTCCGAGCGCGCGCGCCGCGGCCTCGATGTTCGCCGCGCGGTCCCCGAGGTTCGACCCGAGGCCGAGGACCATGCGAGTGTGCGCGCTGCCTTCACCGCTCCGTTCCATGCGGCGCGCCTTTTACCACCGAGCGTCTTTCAAGGCCGCCGAAAGCGTGGTCTCATCCGCGCGCCCCGCATGAGCGCCGCGCCGAAGACCGCCGGAAACGATCCGCTGCCCCGCGTACAGGCCCTCGACGGCGTGCGCGGCCTCGCGATCCTCACGGTGATGATTCACCACTTCACGATGCTCCCCCACGGCCCGAAGATCGACGACGCCGTCCACGCGGTGTGCCGACTCGGCTGGACGGGCGTCGACCTCTTCTTCGTCCTGTCCGGATACCTGATCACGAGCATCCTCGTCGAATACAAGGGCGACAGTAAGTATTTCTCGACCTTCTACGCGCGCCGCTTCCTGCGCATCTTCCCTCTCTATTACGCGGTGCTGCTCCTCGTCCTCGTGATCTTGCCGCGCTTCGTGCAGGTCGGAGAGGTGCATGGCAGTCCGATCTGGTTCTGGCTCCACGCGTCGAACATCCGGTTCGCGATCTGGGGCTTCATGCACCGCTCGCTCAACATCTGCTGGTCCCTCGCGATCGAGGAGCAGTTCTATCTGGTGTGGCCCCTCGTCGTGCACTTGACCCCACGGGACAAGCTCACGCGCGTGTGCATCGGCTTCTTCACGGTATCGGTGCTCTGTCGCCTCGGGCTGGAGCTCGCGGGCGCCCCGTTCAACACCACGTACGTCGCGACGCCCGCTCGCCTCGACGGCCTGTCGCTCGGCGCCTTCCTCGCGTGCCTCCCGTTCGAGAAATTGAAGGCCTCCCGGCGAACTGCCATGTTCGTCGCCGCGGGCGGAGCCTTGGTGTCGCTCGCGGTGGTGGCCTATGCGCGCGCCCCCAACATGGAGCGTCGATTCGGCCCCACGGTGGGCTACGCGGCGCTCGCGATCATGTGGTCCGGCGTGCTCGTGCTGGCGCTCACGGTGCCGCGGGTGACGCGCATCTTCACGTTCCCCGGCCTCGTGACGCTCGGCAAATACAGCTACGCGCTCTACCTCTTTCACACCACGGTGAGCTACCTGGTGAAAGACTATCTGTTCGGCCCGGAGCGCTGGCCCGTGATCGGCCACTCCAACCTGCCCGGACAGCTCCTCTTCTTCTTGATCTCCGGCGGCATCACCTTCGCGCTCGCGTGGGTGTCCTGGCGTATCCTGGAGGAGCCGCTGCTCCGCTTGAAGAAGCACTTCCGTTACGCGCGGATGTGACCTCTCACGCGACGTCGGGCCGGATTGCCACGTTGACGCCGCGGTGTACCTTCACTTGAATGCGCGACTCCCCGGAGGCTTCTCATGCGTGGTTTTCCCTTCACGAAGCTCCTTGTTTTGCTGCCCCTCGCGACCGCCGGCTGCACCATCAACGGCCCGTCGGAGCACACCCTGGTGGACCCCGGCCCGCTCGAGGGCATGTACAACGGCAAGGAGTGGCGCGCCGGACAGGGATCGAGCACGCGCTTCTCCCCCAACTCGAACACGATCGTCTGCACCCTGAGCGAGGCGAATCTGGGGGGCTGTGACGCCCACGGCTTCGAGAAGCTCGTCCTGGAGGTGCCGTTCAAGCCGGGAGTTTACGACCTCAACTTGAACCAGACGGTCCACTTCGTCTTCAACAATGGAGTCGACGATCTGGAGGCGACCGACGGCGAGCTGATCGTCCACGAGGTGACGGAGACGACGATCAAAGCCGGCCTTTACGCCATCTACAACGGCAACCCCAACTACGAGGTGAGCGGCCAGTTCGTGGTCGCCCGCTGCCCATTCTAATCAATCCATCGGATCGGTCGCGCGCCGCCCGAAGCCGCGCCGTCGTCCTTCGGGCCGCGGGGGAAACGCCCGTCGATCCTCGGCGCCGCGCCGCGAGATCGGCGACCGCCGATCCACCATGAGCCCGTGGGAGATCATCGCCGCGATATCGATCTTGGCCCCCACGAACAGCGCCCGCAGCTCGTCGAACGAAGCGGGCCGCGCCGCCGCGACGACGCCCGCGTGATCGCGGCACAGCGGGATCGGACGCCCCTCCATCACCAGCCGGGAGATCTTGGCACCGCCGGCCTTGGAGGCCCCGCACACCGCGCACGCGTCGCTCATGCGGCCCACGATCCATGGGCGCGCCCCGCGGGCCAAATTTTCGGCGCGCCCCCCGACGAGGCCTTTCAGGGAGAGATGATCGTCCGCACCTTCTTCGACGTCACCTCGGCCCACTCGATCACCGTCTCCGCCCGGTCGGTGCCGAGGAAGCGCGACAGCTCCTGGATGCCTGTCGGGCTCGTCACGTTGACCTCGGTGAGGTGCTCTCCGATCACGTCGAGGCCCACGAAATAGAGGCCGTCCTTGCGCAGCCGCGGCGCGATCGAGCGCACCAGCTCCTGCTCGCGCGGCGTGAGCTCCGTCGGCACGACGCTGCCGCCTGCGTGGATGTTGGAGCGGATATCGTCCCCGCGCGGCACGCGGAGGATCGCGCCGAGCGGCTCCCCGTCGATGAGAAGCACGCGCTTGTCCCCCACGGTGACCGCCGGCAAGAACGCCTGCACCATCGCGAGCCGATCGCCCTCCTGCGTGAGCAGATCCACGATCGCGCGGACGTTCTTGTCGTCCTTCCGGAGCTGGATCACGCCCATTCCGCCCGCCGCGTCGAGCGGCTTGATCACCGCGAGGCCGCCCACCTCCGCGACGAAATCGTGAATCTGATCGCGGTCCGCCGTCACGATCGTCCGCGGCGTCCACTCGGGGAAGTTCATCGCATAGAGCTTCTCGTTCGCGTCCCGCAGGCCGCGCGGATCGTTGATGATCAGCGTCTTTCCGCGCGCGTGCTCGAGCAGCAGCGTGGCATACAGATAGGCCTGATCGAACGGCGGATCCTTCCGGATGAACACCGCGTCGCTCTCCGCGATCGAAACGTCGATCTTCCCCTCGTCGTGCGCGAGCGTGATGTACGGCGGCTGCTCCAGAATGCGGACGCGGTGCGTGCGGGCGTGCACCTCGCCCTTCGTCACGTAGAGATCGCGCGGGAGGCAGTGGAAGCTCTCGTGTCCGCGGCGCTGGGCGGCGCGCAGGAAGGCGAAGCTCGTGTCCTTCTGCGGGTTCACCCGATCGAGCGTGTCCATGACGAAGACGAAGCGCATCAGAGAGTCTCCTTTTGGCGAGCGACGCTCGTTAAGGCTCGTTTGTAGGCTTGTCACCCCCCCGAAAGAAAGGGCATCCTGCGGCGTGCCACCACTTTGCCGGCTGGCAAAAGGATTCGTCGGGTGAACCTCTCGCGCCTCCTCTCCTCCGCCTTTGCGCTCGCGGCCGCGGGCCTCCTCGTCGGTGCCTCTCCGATCGCGTGCAGCGCGACACCGCCCGCCTCCGGCCCGGAGACGCCGGCCACTGCGACGACGACGACCACCGCGACGGCGACGGCCACCGCGACGGCGACGGCCACCGCGCAAGTCGAGGCCCCGCCCCCGCCGAAGGCCCACAAGTACGCCGTCGCGGCGGAGAACGCGACGGCCGTGAAGCTCGCGATGGAGGTGCTCGCGAAGGGCGGCAGCGCGGCGGACGGCGCGATCGCGGCGCTCCTCGGCATCGGCATCGCGCAGCCGGTGTCCGCGGGCATCGGCGGCGGCGGCTTCGCCGTCGTGTACGACGCCAAGACGAAGAAGATCACCATCCTCGATTTCCGCGAGACGGCCCCCTCCGGCCTCAAGAGGACCGATTACGACAAGCGCCCTGTCCCCGAGGACAAGCGTGGAGTCTGGGTCGGAGTCCCCGGCGAGATCGCGGGCCTCACGGAGCTGCACAAGCGCTGGGGCAAGCTCGCCTTCGCGGACGACGTGCGCGGCGCCGCCGACGTCGCGGAGAAGGGATATCCGCTGTCCGCCCACCTCGCCCGAACGTTGAAATGGAACGAAGCGTGGGTGAAGAAGACCCCGCGCTTCGGCTTCTACCTCGCGAACGACGCCCTCCGCCCCGCGGGCGACACCCTCGTGAACACCGCCCTCGCCGCGACGTTGCGCCGCATCGGCGCCGAAGGAAAGGCCGCATTTTACGAGGGCGCCATCGCGAAAGACATCCTCGACACCGCCCATCTTGGTGGCAGTCGAATCGAAGCCGCGGACCTCAAGAACTACAAAGTCGTCGAGCGCGATCCCTTGAAGACGACCTGGGAAGGATACGACGTGTACACGATGCCGCCCCCGTCCGCCGGCGGCCTCATGATGCTGGAGACGCTCGGCATGCACTCGAAGGCGGACTTGACCTCTCTCGGGTACGGCTCGGCCTCGTACTACCACCTTCTGGCCGAGACGTTCAAAGGCGCCGTCGCCGACCGGATCCGCACGATCGGGGACCCCGCGTTCACCAAGATGGACATCGCGAAGCTCACGGATCCGGCGCGTTTGAAAGCCCGGCGCGCGCGCATCAAGATGGACTCCACCCTTCCGGCCGAGAAGTTCCCGCTCGAAGAGGCCGGCACGAGCCACGTGATCGTCGCGGACGAAGAGGGCAACATCGTCAGCGTCACGAGCACCGTGAACAACATGTTCGGCTCCAAGCTCGTGACCGCGGGCGGCTTCGTCCTCAACGACGAGCTGAGCGACTTCACGCTCCCGTCGCTCGAAAAGACCTTCGGCGTGAAGAAGGGCCCGAACGACCCGCACGCCGGCGCCCGCCCGACATCGAGCATGACTCCCACCATCGTGATCAAGGACGGCAAGCCCGTGCTCGCGCTGGGCGGCTCCGGCGGCGCGCGCATCGCGACCGGGTGCTCGCAGGTGCTCCTCGGCGTGCTCGCGTTCGGCCGCCCGGTGGCGACGGCGGTGTCCGACGCACGTATCGAGACGCCTGCGGACGGCGGCCTGTTGGTGGACACCACGATCCCGGCGGACATCATCGCAGATCTCCAGAAACGCGGTCACGTGACGGACTCCAGCAAGCCGAACTTCAGCGCGGTGCAGGCGATGAGCTTCGGTGAGAAGGACGGAGTGCGCCACATCGAGGCCGCGGGCGACCCGCGAAAAGGCGGCACGGCCGAGGTGGAGTGACAGGCCCCCTCGCGATCGTGGTGCCATGTCCCAACTCCCCTCCATCGACAACCTGCGCTGCTTCCTGGAGGCGGCGCGCGCCCTCAATTTCCGCAAGGCCGCGCGCGGCGTCGCCCTCACGCCGACGGCCTTCGGACAGCGCCTGAAGCAGCTCGAAGAGCAGGTCGGCGCGCAGCTCTTCGTGCGCACGACGCGCGCCGTGAGCCTCACCGAGAGGGGCCTCGCGCTGGTGCCTCTCGCGGAGCGCTGCCTGGAATCCGCGCGCGCCTGCGCCGACGTGAAGCGGGACGAAGGCGATCCGCCCGAGATGGTGCTCACGATCGGCACGCGGCAAGAGCTCGGCCTCTCGTGGTTGTTGCCGATCCGGAGAGCCCTCAAGAAGAAGCGCCCGTGGCTCGATCTGCACCTCTACGTGAGCTCGGGTCCGGACCTGCTCTTGCGCATCCGCACCCACGAGATCGACTGCGCCGTGACGTCGACGCCCGTCGGCGATCCGCGGCTCGACGCGCTCCAGCTGCACCGTGAGGACTACGCGCTCGTGGCCTCTCCATCGCTGCTCGCCGAGCGCCCGCTCAAGAGGCCCGAGGACGCCGCGCACCACACGCTGCTCGACGTGTCGCCGGATCTGCCGCTGTTCCGGTACTTCCGCGACGCGGTGCCCGGCGGCGATCGCTACCGATTCGCGCGCGGCTCGTGGCTCGGCGGCATCGCGGCCATCCGCTTCGAGGCGCGCGACGGCGCGGGCGTGGCGGTGCTCCCCGAGTACTTCGTGAAGGACGACCTCGCGAAGAAGCGCCTCGTCCGCGCGCTCCCGAAGGCCCCGCTGGGCCACGACTACTTCCGCCTCGTCTTCCGCGCAGGCGACCCGCGCCGCGGCGTCCTGGAGTCGATCGCGCAGGATCTGTCGGCCCATCCTCTGCGGTAGTGAAAGGGGCTCCGGCCGCCGCTGGGAGGACGCAGTCCTCGACGCTCCCCCTTCACGCATCCCCGGATTGTGCGGCGTAGCTTCACACCGGCGCGCAAATCATCCGGATTGTCGAGATAGCGAGTCGTGGGCATTCTTCTCCCTCGCGGCGGGCGGCGGGCCCGTCACACTACGCTTGGAGGCTTTGCGATGAAGGCTCGATCGATGATGGCGGGAGCGGCGCTCGGACTGTGGCTCGCGGGCTGCAACGGCACGGTGGTGGACGCGCGCGACGGCGAAGGCGGCGGAGGCGCGTCGGCCACGGGCGCGGGCGGCGGCACGACGAGCAGCGCCACCGGCGGCGACACCATCGACACGTTCACGAGCCCTCCCGCGGAGTGCGTCGTCCAGCCGGCCGATCCCCCGCCCGCCCTGGACCCGACCTGCGACATCCTGAATCCGCTGTTCGTCTCGGGCCCGGTGCTCGAAGACGCGAGCGGCGACGGCAAGCTCTCCCCCGGTGAGACTGGCACGTTGACTGTGCAGCTCCAGGAGACCTCCGGATTCGGCATGTACTATTACCCGCTGGTCAACTTCACGACCGACGTCCCCGGCGTCTCCCTGACGAACGAAGCGGTCCTGTACGGCATCGCCGCCTGTGACAGCGTCGCGATGGCCACCCAGATCACCGTCGCTCCGGACGTGCCGGCGGGCGAGACGGTCGTGATTCACGCGCAGGTCGGCGCCCTCAACCTCGACTGCCCGAAGAGCTCCTCTCTGAGCGTGACGTTCCAAGTCCAGCCCTGACACCGCAGCACGACTGCCGCCCTCCGTCGGACTACGCCCCCCACAGGACCAGATTGCCCCATGACGCCCATGACGCATAGCGCATGACGCCATGACGCCCATGACAGCGCTTACGCGGGATTCCTCCCTGGATCAGCGCGCGGATGCCGCTTGACAGGCGTGCTCCACTCTGGGGTCCATCCCCGCTGCGTGCACGGAAGTCCTTCGGCGTCATCGACTGGGAGCATCCCAACAGGCGTTTACGCCACGATCGCCGGGGCTTATGGAATATTTCAGCGTCCCTGTTCCGTCCGCGCGATTCGATCGGATACCCTCGCGGGTATGTGCCCTCCGAACGACACCAACACCCCTGAACCGCTGACCGACGCCCATGGAGCTCGTCTCCCCGATCCGACGCGGGTCCTCCAGTGGAGCCCTCAAGAGCGGCTGATCGGCGCCAGCCACTCCGCCAACATCTACGCGACCGAGACGTTCCACGCCGGCCCCAGCACGCCGCTGCCGCACATGCCGCCGCCGGACGTGAAGTACGTCTATCACCGCAAGCCCGCCGGCGCCGCGCCGGCCAACGCGCACGAGGTGAACGACGTCGGCGACTACATGCGCCGTCAGAGGACGGCCGGTCTCCTCGTGATGAAGGACGGCAAGATCGCCATCGAGCGGTACGCGCCGGGCATCCACGAGCGCACGCTCTGGCAGTCGATGTCGGTCGCCAAATCGGTCGTCTCCACGCTGATCGGCGTCGCGCTCAAAGAGGGCAAGATCCGCAGCCTCGACGAGACGGTCGACGACAACCGCTACATCCCCGAGCTCAGGGGCACCGCGTACCAGGGCGTGACGATCCGCAACATGCTGCGGATGAGCTCCGGCGTGAGCTGGAACGAGTCCTACGAGGACCCGAATTCGGACGCTTGGTACCTCATCGCGACGGTCCTCGGAAAGCGCTTGAAGGGCGCGGCCCTGGAGCGAATGCGCGGTCTCACCCGCAAGGCCGAGCAAGGCACCGTGTGGCACTACAGCACCGGAGAGGCGTACTTGACTGGCCTCTTGCTGGAGCGCGCGACCGGCGTCTCGATCGCGAAGTACCTCGAACAGAAGATCTGGCAGCCGGCGAAGATGGAGCAGAACGGCGTCTGGATCCGCGAGGCGGACGACGGCGGCTGCTTCGGCGGCATCGGCTTCAACGCGACGCTGCGCGACTACGGCCGCTTCGCGCAGCTCATCCTCAACAACGGAGTCCTCCCGAACGGGACTCACCTGCTCCCGGACAACTGGGTCAAGGACGCGACGACGTGGACCGCGGCGGAGGGCTCGCCGATCCCGGGTTTCTGCGACAACGGGCAGTACGGTTACATGTGGTGGTTCTACCCGGCGTACGACGACGGCTACAACGTCGCGTCCCCGCTGATGACCAAGACGAGCCCCGTCCCCCTCCAGAATACGACGGCCGCGCAGGCGGTGCCGCTCACGAACCGCACCTCCGACTGGACCTTCAGCGGATATGGCATCTACGGCCAGATGATGTCCATCAACCCGATCGAGAAGGTCGTCGTGATCCAGTTCGCCACGTGGGAAAAGGCGGATCCGGTCGATCTGACGGTCTCCCCCGACGACCCGTACAACGAAGAAGGCGTCTTCGTGAACGCGGCGATCGACGCCCTCCACCGCTGATTTTGGTGTAGTGAAGGGGCTCCGCCCCTTCACGCATCCCCGCAACGTGGCCGCAACAGACAGTCTCCGTCACAGCAGGCGTCAGATCGGTTGAGATCGTGAGATGATGTCTAGGAGGGCGCGCGGAACGTACTTTGTACGTGAGCACGGCCGACGACGACAGCGCTCACGAGATCAATCGAGATGACGCCTGCTGTCGGTGCGCTCGGTCCGAAACCACTCCACCGTACGTGCCAGTCCGACGGCCGGGTCCACCGCGGGGGCCCAGCCGAGCGCCTCTCGGATCGCGCTCGTGTCCACCGCGAGGGAGCCGAACAGCCGGTCGTACAGCGCGTGCTTCCGCACCACGGAGGTCGCCACCTCGACGAACCGCGGCGGCACGGGCAGGAGCCGCGCCGGACGCCCGAGCGCCGCCGCCATCGCGCGGACCAGATCGGCCGTGGAGAGGTCCTCTCCGTCGCTCACGAAGAACGTCTTTCCCGCGGCCTTCTCGTGCGTCGCGCACAGGATCAGCGCCGAGGCGAGGTTCTCCACGAAGATGAAGCTCCGCTTGTTGTGCGCGAGCCCGAATGGCAGCGGCACCCCGCTGTTCACCGCGCGCAGCAGAGCCAGGTAATTGGCCGGCACGCCCGGACCGTATACAAGCGGTGTTCTGACCACGACGGCCTCGATCCCGGTGCGCGCCGCGACCTCCTGCAAGGCCTGCTCGGCCTCCCACTTCGAGGCGGCGTACGGATCCGGCGGGGCGGGCGTGTCCGTCTCACGGAAGCCGCCGGGCGGGCTGCTGTCGCCCATCACCTTCGCGGAGCTCACGAGCACCACGCGCCGCACGCCCGCGGCCGCCGCGGCCTCCGCGAGCGAGCGCGTCGCCTCCACGTTCACGCGTGAGAGGCGCTTCAAACCCTCTTCGGCGGCGCTCCCGCGGAGGTGCGCGAGGCCGGCCAGGTGAATCACCGTCTCGGCCCCGCGGACCGCCTCGTCCCACCGCGGCGTCCCCGCGAGGTCCCCCACGACGAAGGGCGCGAAGCAGGGCGCGAGCGCGCGCTCCTTGCGAAGGGCCACGCGCACGTCCATGCCCGCGTCCCGAGCCGCCGCGCAGAGCGTTCGCCCGATGAACCCGGTTCCTCCCGTGATCAATACCCGCGTTGCGCGCTCCGTAGACACTGCCGACGCGTGACAGGCACCATGGAACAGCCGCTTTTGCAAGCGGTTTCGTGTTACGTTCCGTGTCGTCTCAGTGACGTCCTCTCGACCGCGCGCGGCGTCTTCCGCGGACGGCGGGCCGTTCGGCTCTCGGTCGAGGTTCGGTTGACCTGCGTCCCAAGGCGAGAGAAGAGCGTCCAAAATCATGCGAGCGACCTTTTTCTGCGAAGTGCCACACCGGATCGCCGGCGCTCAGAAGAGCCTGCTCACCGCGGTGGTGAAGGGCCGTTCGTTCGGTCTACAGCCCACGATGGTGTTCCCTGCCGAGGGCCTCTTCGCGGATCGGTGCCGCTCCGAGGGCCTGCCTGTTGAGGTGCTCGACGCGCCGCCCGCGTTCACGACGTTCGGCAAGGCGCTGCTGCGCAAATCGCTGTTCGGCCAAATCGAGGTGATCGTGCGGGAGACGCTCCCGTACGCGACGAAGCTCGCGCGCTTTTTGGATCGCACGCGGTCCGAGGTGATGCACTTCAACATGGCGCGCGGCGTGCTGATGGCCGGCTGGGGGGCGCACCTCGCGGGCCGCAACACGGTGATGCACCAGCGCGGATCCGTCTCGATCGGCCACCTCCCGTGGCTCGCGACGCAGGCTCTGTCGGACCGCATCCTGCTCGTGGCGCGCGCGCTGATGCCCGAGGTGGCGCCGAGCATGCGCCCGCGCGCGACGGTGCTTTACAACGGCGTCAACGTGGACCAACCGCGCCTGGATCGCGCGGAGGCGAGGCGCGCTCTCGCGGACAGGCTCGGCCCCAAGCTCCCGTTCGATGACGGCACGGTGGTGTTCGTGTCGCTGTCCTCGCCGACGCCGTTCAAGGGCCTTCACTACCTGGTGGAGGCCGCGGCGCAGGCGAAGAGCCGCGGCGTCCGCGCGATCTACGTGCTCGCCGGCGAGCCGAAGCCGGGCGGATATCAAGGGTGGTTGTCGCGTCGGATCGAGACTCTGGGCCTCGCGGACTCCGTCTCTCTGGTCGGCTTCGTGGACGACACGCACAAGCTCCTCAGCGCGGCGGACGCGTTGATCCTCCCGTCCGTGGAGGAGGAGCGCATCGAGGCGGACGGCGAGGTGTTCCAGGACCGCTCGAACGAGGGCCTCCCGCGCAGCATCCTGGAGGCGATGGTGGCGAGGATCCCGTCGATCGCGAGCGACATCGCCGGCGTCACGGAGCAGATCGAGGACGGCCACAACGGCCTTCTGGTCCGCCCGAAAGACTCGCAGGACCTGGCCTCCGCGATCGAGCGCCTGGCCCGCGACGAGGCCTATCGCCGCCACCTCGGAGAGGCCGCCCACGCCACCGCGAGGTCCCGTTTCCGCGTGGAGGACGCCGCGAAGGGCCTCGTGACCGCGCTCACGGAGGTGGCCCGAGAGCCCGCGAGCATCCCGCGAAAAATGGCCCGCTGGCCCGCCCTGGCCCGGGACGGAATGCACCCTGAGCGATGGTGACTGTTCGTTGAGTCCCGTCCTCTTCGGGGGAGTGATACGAGGGGGCGGAGCCCCCTTGTAAATCCCGCAAAATGCGGCTGGTTCCTCAGGTGCCCACCCCCAGCCGCCCTTTCGGTCGGCTGCCCCTCCCAAATCGCTCACTCCGTTCGCGAAGGGAGGGGTTTTTTTATGGTGCCAGTCGGGTTATCCGAAGAACGGGAAATGGCGCTTGTGCGCGTTCGCGAGCAGCTCTTTGTAGACTGCCAATGTCGCGTTGATCACGTACTGCTCCGACAGCTCTTCCACGATGATGCGGCGGCCCGTCTCGCCGTAGCGGCGGGCCAGCTCCTTGTCGGTCGCGAGCAGCTCCATCGCGTCCGCCAGTTTGTCGCTGTCGCGCACCGGGACGAGGATGCCATTTTCGCCGTCGCGGGCCACTTCGCGGCAACCCGGCGTGTCCGTGGACACCACCGCTCGACCGCACGCGGCGCCTTCCAAAAGGGCCTTCGGGAGGCCTTCGCGGTAGGACGGGAGCACCACGGCGCGGGACTGCGCGAACACCTCGGGCATGTCGTCGCGGCGGCCCCACCACTCCACGACTCCCTCCTTCACCCACGCTTCGATCTGCTCCTTCGACACGTGGGTGGGGTTGTCCGGATCGTGATTGCCGATCAGCGCGAAGCGGGCAGTCACGCCGCGGGCCTTCAATTTGCGGGCAGCCTCGACGAATTCGCCGACGCCCTTGTCCCACAGCACGCGCGCCGGCAGCACGAACAAGGGGGCTCCGTCCGGCAGCGGGGTCGGCGCGAAGTGGTCCGTGTTCACGCCGGAGCCGCGGATCAAGACCGTCCGGTCCAGCGGCACGATGCCGAGGCCCACGATCTCCGAGCGATCGTCCTCGTTCTGGAAGATCACGCGCATGTTCGGGTGCTTCATCACCGCGCGAAACCCCGCCACCGAAGAGTGCTTGACGGCCGCCGCCCGCTTGCCCCGCGCGAGGAACATCGTCCCGAGGCCGGCGAACGCGTTCACGAGGCCCGGGACGCCGAGGATCCGCGTCACCGCGGAGCCGTACAGCATCTGCTTCATGCCGATCTGATGCACGATGTCGGGCCGCTCCCGCCGGATCGCCGCGGCGATCTGGAGGATGTTGCGCGCGTCCCTCCACGGCGCCGCCACGCGACGGGCCATGTCGATGTGCGTGAGCGAGAATCCCTCGGCCCGGATGCGATCGCCGTGCTCGTTGACGCGCGTCGCGATCGCCACGTCCCACCCCATGTCGCGCACGGCGCGGGCGAGACCCAATCGGTGGGACCAGAAATACCAGTCCTCCGAGATCCAGTACATCACCTTGGGCTTCGCCATCGCGGTCGGCCGACCCGTTAGCAAATCGGCCTTGGCAAAGGAAGCGTTACGCGCGCGCGCCGCTCAGATCCGCGACAGAAGCTCCTCGACCGACGGGCCGATCGACGTCGCGATCTCGACGCGAAAGCACCCCTTCGAGGCGGCCTTCGCGTGCGCGAGCACCGGCGCCGCGCCCCACACGCGACCGATCACGTCCGCGAGCGGCGACGCGATCCCGTCGAAGGTGGCGGGCTCGTTCGGCGCGATCAATCGGTCTTCGATCGAGAACGCCGCGCGCGTCGTGTCGAGCCGGAGGCGGCCCGCGAACGCCGGGTGCTCCTCCGCGATCTTCGCGGCCCGCAGCGTCTTGTGCACCACGCGGCGGAGGCGAGCGCGGGTGTCGCCCTCGGCCCCGCGCTTCGTCGCGCACCGGAGCACGAGCGCGCCGGATCCGCCGTCTTCGAAGGGCCGCGCGAACGAATAATGCGCCTCGTGACAGACCAGGAGCACGCCGGGGCCGCCCGGAACATGGCTGTAGTCCGCCACGTCGACGCTCGTCTCTCCGAGCGATCTCTCCTGGATCACGCGGTGAAAGAACAGCACCAGATCGTGCGTCGAGATCGCGTCCGTGGAAGGGATCGTCGGGATCTCGAAGGCGTACCGCTGAGATTCGAATTCCATATCAGACCTGCGGAGCGGCGCTCATCCGCCCGTAACAAGCGTGCGCGGCCTCGATGAACAGAGTGGCCTCCTCGATGCGGCGGTGCGCCTTCTCGGCGTCGATGCCCGAGAACGCGGTGCCGTGCACCTTGAAGAGGTACTGCGCGAAGCGGTCCCCGCCGAACGGATCGTGGAACATGCCAGTCTCGCACAGCCGCGCTCGGAACTCCCGCACGAGCTCGTCCGGCGCCGTGGAGACGTCCTGGTGCAGGGTGCGCGTGAGCGCCTCCGCCGCCTGCAGCATCGCCTGATAGGCCTTCTCCGCGGCCTTGTCCGACTCCCCCTGATCGAGCAGCACCTGCCCCTCGAACACCTGCCGTTCCGCGGCCGAGAGCCCGAACTGCGCGAGCGGCACCACCTCTCCGGCGCACTCCCCCATCCCGAGATCGCCGATGGAATACGTCCGCGGATCGCCCCAGTCGGAGTAGAAAGAGGGGTCCTCCGCGGCGCTCGGGACGGCGATCAGATCTTCGAGCAGCGCGCGCAGCTTCGCCTTGCCGGTGCGCTCGATCCACGATTGAAAGCTCTCCGCCCTGGAGCGCCCCTTCGCGTATTCATCGGTGAGCCGGTGCACGACTTTGGGGATGTTCTTCGACGGCACGGCCCCGATCGCGAGCCCGTTGGAGCCGGCGTTGTGCGTGAACTCGCCCCCGAGCACGACCTGGAAATGCGGCACCGTCGCGCCGCCCACCTTGCGCTGGACCCCCCAGAAACCGAGGTCCGCGATGTGGTGCTGTCCGCACGCGTTGAAGCACCCGCTGACCTTGATTCGCAGGTTGCCCACGTTCTCGTCGAGGTGGACGCTCTTCGCCGCGAGGTCGCGCCGCAGCTCCCCCGCGAGCCCGCGTGAGCTGGAGACTCCGAGCTTGCAGGTGTCCGTGCCGGGGCACGCGGTGACATCGATGATCGTGCCCGCGCCCGGCTCCGCGAGGCCGATGTCCTGAAGCTCCTTGTACAGACTGACTAGCTCCGACTCCGGCACCCACCGGAGCACGATGTTCTGCTCCACGGTCGTGCGCACGTTGTCGCCCACGTATTTCCGAGCGACCTGCGCGAGCGCCCGCATCTGCGCGCTGGACAGATCCCCGAGCGGCAGCGCGATGGTCGCCGTCGCATACCCCGCTTGCCGCTGCTCCATCACGTTGGTCCGTTTCCAGACATCGAATCCGTCCGGCCGCTTCCCGAGCGCGAGCAGCGAAGGATCCCGCCGCGGCCGCTCGGCGAAGGAGCGCACCTCGTCGAGGTACGAAGTCCACCGTGCGTCGTACGGCAGAATGGCCCGCTCCTCGAAGACGAGCCGCTTGAATTCCTCGATGCCGAGGCGCTGCACCACGAACTTGAGCCGCGCGCGCGCCCGATTCTTCTTCTCCCCGAGCCGCGCGAACACCCGACACACCGCCTGCGCGAGCGGGAGCAGCTCCTCTTCCGGCACGAACTCACTCAAGGGCTTCGCGAGGTGCGGCACCGCCCCGAGCCCGCCGCCCACGTAGATCTCGAAGCCGCGAACCTCCTTGTCGCCCTCTCTCCGCACGACGCCGAGCGCACCGAGATCGTGCATCATCGTGAGCCCGCACGCCTCGTCCCGGCAGCCGGAAAAGGCGATCTTGAACTTGCGGCCGAAGTCCTGCGTGTCCGGGTGACCCAAAAGAAAGAGGGCGACGGCCTTCGCATACGGCGTGACGTCGAAGGGCTCTGTCTTGCAGACTCCCGCGTACGGACAAGCCGTCACGTTGCGGACGGTGTTTCCGCAGGCCTCCCGCGTGGTGATCCCGGCCGCGGCGAGCCGCCGCATCAATTCGGGCGTGTCGTCGATGTGCACGTAGTGGAGCTGCACGTCCTGCCGCGTGGTGACGTGGAGGATCCCGTCCGAGTACTCCTCCGCGAGGTCCGCGAGCGCGTCCATCTGGTCCGCGAAGAGGCCCCCGAACGGGATCTTGATCCGCTGCATCCCCGGCGCGTCCCACAGCGTGGCCGGCCCCTTCGTGAGCGCGCCGGACGGGTACGCGATGTCCTGCGTCGCGACGCCGTCGAAGCGCTTGCCGTTGTCGTACCGCTGCCCGTACGCGCCGCGGCGGAGGCGGGTCTCGGCGAACAGCTTCTCCTCGATCCGCCCTTGTTTGCGGAGGAGCAGCTCGGTCTCGAAGACGTCGATCTCGCGCGCCAGCCCGGGCTCGATCGAGCCTTTCAGCGCCTCTTTCCAGCTCTTCGTGCTCATCGTGGCCTCGGTCCGACGCAGCGCGCCGGCGCCCGGCATATTGTCACACATTTCCGACGTTTCAAGTGCGACAATTCTTCGGAAAGTATTCAGGCCTCCTCCGGAGACGGACGGCGAGCGGGCAGAAGACTGGCGCGCTCCGAAGGTGCCAGTCGGAGCTATTGGTCTTTTTTTGTGGGTGGATCGGGATCGTGCGTCGGGGCGCTCGCGCCTACGGGAGCGTCGTATTCAAGGCTGGCAGGTGCCGGCGCAAGTCCCGCTCTGGCACTCGCCGTCGAGGGTGCACGCGGCGCCCGCCGGGAGCTTCGCGCAGGCGGCGTTGCCGTCGCACGTGGTGATGCCGGGGCACTCGGAGTCGGGGTCGGTGCCGCCCGCGATGTTGTCGCACACGCCGTTCACGCCGGAGCCCTTCTTCACCGACGAGCACGCCTGGCACGGGCCGTCACACAGGGTGTCGCAGCACACGCTGTCCACGCACGCGCCGCTCTCGCACTCGCCCGGCGCCGAGCACGCCTGGCCGTTCGCCTTCTTGCACGCGCCCGCGCCGTCGCACGTCGAGCCCACGCCGCAGTCGCCCGCCGGATCTTGGTTCGCGGGGATCGGGGTGCACGCGCCGTCCGACGCGCCGCCCGCGCTCACGCTGCAGGCCACGCACGCGCCGGTGCACGCGCTGCCGCAGCACACGCCGTCCGCGCAGAAGCCGCTCGCGCACTGGTTCGCGCCGCCGCACAGCGCGCCGGTGGGCTTGCGCGCGACGCACACGAGCGCGAAGCAGTACGCCGAGCCCACGCAGTCCGCGTCGCTCACGCACGAGTTTTTGCACGCGGAGGCGCCGCACACGTACGGGGCGCACGGCGTGGTGCCGGCGTCGACGCACGAGCCCGTCCCGTCGCACGCGTCCTGGTTCGTCTGCTGGCCGTTCGCACACGAAGGCGCGGGGCCGCACGGGGTCATCGCCGCGTGCTTCTCGCACGCGCCGAACCCGTTGCAGTTGCCGGTCGAGGGGCCGCACGTGTCGGGCGCCGCGACGTCGCAGTCGCCGTGCGGATCCGTGCCTTGCTTCGCGGGGCCGCACACGCCGTCCGCGCCGCCCGTCTTCTTCGCCGCGGAGCACGCCGAGCACGCCGTCGTGCACGCGCTGTTGCAGCACACGCCGTCCGCGCAGAAGCCGCTCGCGCAGTCCGTCGCGTCGTCGCACGGCGTGCCCACCGCGCACGTGGACGCGCAGATGGGGCCGCCGCAGTCGATCGCCTTCTCGCCGTTGTTCTGCACGCCGTCCGTGCAGCTCGGCAGGCACGTCGAGCCGGAGCAGATGCCGCCGATGCAGTCGGAGACGACCTTGCAACCGGCGCCGGTCGCGCACTTGAGCGGGCACGATCCGCCGCAGTCGACGTCGGTCTCGGTGCCGTTCTGGACCTTGTCGTTGCACGCCGGCGCGGCGCACTTCTTCGTCATCGCCGGGCAGATCTTGTCGATGCAGTCGAGGTTGACGGAGCAGGTCTTGCCGGTCTTGCAGCTCGCGCCGCACGCGCCGCCGCAGTCGATGTCGGTCTCGTCGCCGTTCTTCACGCCGTCGGCGCAGCTCACCGGCGCGCACGCGCCCGCGATCGTGCACACCTTGCTCGCGCAGTCGCTCGGGGCCAGGCACTCGAGGCACACGCCGCTGCCGTCGCACTTCTGGCCGCCGTCCTCGGTGCAGCTCTGGCCGGCGGGCGCGGGGATGTTCTTCGGCTCCCCGCTCACGCACTTGTCGACGGTGCACTGGAGGCCGTCGTCGGGCACGTCGGTCTCGTCGAGGATCGTCTTCGTCGCGCCCGCGCCGTCGCACACGATCGACCTGCAATCGCCGGGGATCTGCGCTTCGATCGCCGCGCCGGACGCGAGCGGCTTCGTGCCGCACTTGCCGCCTTCGCAGGTGCGCTCGACGCACGGGCTGTCGGGGACGGGGCAGTCCTCGGGCGCGCAGCACTCCGCGGTGCACGTGACGCCGCCCGTTCCGCCGGCGCCGCCGCCGCCCGTGCCGCCGCCGCCGGTGACGGTCGTCGTGGTGGTGTCGCCGCCGCTGCCGCCGCCGCCCTCGTGCGGGATCTTGCTGCGGTCCGGCTTCGCGATGAGCGAGCAGCCCTGCGCGGCCACGACGAGGATCACCGCGGCGGACGCGATCGACGAAAGGAAGACGGAGTGACGGGACCTCACCTCTCTTCGATACCATGAGGCCACATGGATCTGACCGGCACGACTTGCGGCAGGTACGAGGTCTGGGGCCCGATCGGAGAGGGCGGGATGAGCCGCGTCTGGCTGGCGCGCCACAAGCACCTCGCCGTGCCCGTGATCTTGAAGACGCTGCGCGATTTCGCCGACCGCAAGGCGCGCGCGGACGGCAGCGACGGCGACGACATCACGACGGGCCCCTTCGCGCGGCTGCGCAACGAGGCGCGGATGATGGCGCGGATCCCGAGCGCGCGCGTGGTCCGCGCCGTCGACGTGGGCGTGCACGAGGGGTGTCCGTACCTCGTGCAGGAGTACATCGACGGCCTCGATCTCGCGGAGCTGGACGCGGCCCGGAGGCGCTCCGTGAAGCGCGGGCTGCCGCTCTGGTTCGTGTGCCTCGTGACGAGCGACGTGGCCGACGCGCTGCACGCCGCGCACCTCACAGGGGTGCTCCACCGCGACGTGAAGCCCTCCAATTTGCTGTATTCGCCGCAGGTGGGGCTGCGCCTCGGCGACTTCGGGATCGCGGTCACGCGCGACGTGCGCGACGGCATCGGGAGCGGCACGCTGCGCTTCATCGCGCCGGAGTCGCTGCGCGGGGCCACGCCGACGCGGCGCGCGGACATCTACTCGCTCGGCGCGACGGCGTTCGATCTGCTGTACGGCGCGCCCCCGTTCCCCGAGCTGTCCGACATCCTGAGCGACGGGCCGGCGCGGTTCCCCGAGGCGCGCTCCGCGGAGGAGGCCTATTTCCAGCACGTGCTCGCGAGGATGCTCCGGCGCGATCCGGAGGAGCGCTCGCACTCGGCGCGCGCGTCGGAGCGGCTGCTCGGCTCGCTGGCGCGCGCGCTGAAGCCGAAATTGCCGGCGATCGTGCTCGGGCGCGGGCAGTACCAGATCGGCCACGTGCGCGTGACGTGCGCCGAGGGCGACGTCGCGGAGGCCGAGGCGGACGGCATCGTGAACAGCGCCAACGACGAGATGAAGATGCGCTCCGGCGTGGGCGAGGCGCTCCGCCTGCGCGGCGGCGACGGCATCGAGGAGGAGGCCACGGCGCGCGGCCGGCGCGCCCTCGGCGAGTGCGTGGCGACGGGGCCCGGCGAGCTGCGCTGCAAGAACGTGCTGCACGCGGTCGGCGCGTGGCGCGAGGTCTCGTGCATCGCCCGCACGGCGCAGCGCACGCTGCTCCTCGCGGAGGAGCTGGGGCTGCGGACGCTCGCGATCCCGGCGCTCGGCACCGGCAAGGCGAAGGTCGTCCCCGAGGCCTCGGCGTACGCGGTGGCGAGCGCGCTCCGCCTTCATTTGATGCTCGGGGGCAGCCGCCTGGAGGAGGTGCGCTTCGTCCTCTACGACAAGCTCACGCTGGACATCTTCATCGAGCAGGTGAGCGGCGTCTTCCTCGGCGAAGAGGACACGAGCGTCGAGCAGGAGGGCGCGCGCGAAGCGACCGCGGCCTTCGACGAGACGGTGCGCCTCGACACGTCCGCGACGATGCGCGGCGCGTGACGACCCCGATCGCGGCCGCGATCAGCCTTCCGGATCGCCGATCGTGCTCGCGGCGAGGGGGAGCGCCTCTTCGTAGTCCTGCAGCATCGTGCGGAGCTGCTGCTCGGTCTCGCGGCGCTGGCTGCTCTCCATCGCGAGGGCGATGAAGTCGGCGAGCGATCCCGCGAACTGCTCCTCGTCGATCGACCACGCGCGCGCGGCGCCGACCTGCTCGTTGCAGATCACCCCGATCATGCGCCCGCCGACGCGGATCGGCGCGTCGAGCATCGACCGGATGTCGAGCGGCCGGAGGTACGTCTCCGAGAACTCGCGCGTCCGCGGATCCGTGAGCGCGTCGTTCGCCGCGATCGCGCGCTCCTCCTTGAGCGCGTCGAAATACGCTGGAAAAGAAGCCTTCGGGAGCTCGATGCCGCTCTGGTGCTCGCCGGTCGATCGCTGGAACAGCTCCAGGCACAGGATCGCGCTCTGGTCCGCGTTGTAGACCCACACGCTGGAGCGCTCGACGCCGAGGATCTTCGACGCGGTCTCGGTGATCTCGCGGAGCGACTCGTCGAGGGCGCCGCGGCTCAGGCTCTCGGAGCGCGCGAGCGTCATGATCGCCTGGTGGTTGCGCCGCAGCCGCTGCTCCACGTGCGCCGGGTCCGACGAGAGCGGGGGCGGCGCGTCGCCGTCGAGGGCCGCGGCGAGCAGCGCGACGTCCGCGGTGAAGGCGGCGTCTCCGCTGTCCTTCGCGCGCGCCTCCACGCGCCGGAGCGCCTCACGCGCGGCCGCTCGCGGGGTCACGACTCCACCGCCGATCGGATCGCGGCCTCGAGCGTGGCGCGGTCGAAGGGCCGCACGACCATCGCGGCGCGCGGAGGGAGGCGCTGGCGCACGTACTCCTGCTCGATCTTCTGCACGGTGAACACCGCGGGCACGCGCGTGCCGAGCTGCTCGCGGATCTTCTTCAGCGTCTCCACTCCGTCGCTCCCCTTCAGCATGAACTCGGAGATTACTAGGTCGGGCCGGTTCGCGATCACGGCCATGAGCGCCTCCGGGCCGGTGGCGACGGAGACGTACGAGGCCTCCCGTCCGAGCGCGACGCGCGCGATGGTTCGGGTGAGGCTCGCCGTGGTCGCGTTGCCGTCCGCGACGAGCACCGTGCGCAGCAAGATCTTTCCGGGATTCGAAGGAGAAGCGGGCGGGATCGGGGTCTTCGGTCGGAGTGCGTTCACAGGGCTCGGGCTCGCGAAGCCCTGCCTGGAAGGGGCGGGTTCCCTAAGAAGCAGCCGAAGGATACGCCCAAGCGCGGGTCGCCACGCAAGAGGCAAAGAGGCCTCACATCAGCGCTCCCATGACGCGGGACCAATTCGAGGACGGACCTCACCTATGCATCGTCGATCCAGGGAGGCAGCTCGATCGGAGTCGGCTCGCTCACGAACGAGTCCCGCTCGATCCGGTGGAGGTTGTCGACGTAGCGTCGAAGCTCACGAGCTCCGGCGCCGTAGGCGGCGACATCGACAGCGTCACGGAAGCGCTCCAGCAGCTGGTCGTGGGGAACGCGATCCATCTTGATCATGGCTTCGATGTCGCTTCGATCGTCCGCGGCGAAGCGCTTCAGCTTGCTGACCACGACGTCCACGACATCGAGCACCTCGACCTCGAACGTCTGGAGCTTCTCGTTCAGAGGGGCGTTCGGATGCCAGAGCGGTGACCCCGGGAGAAGCGGTATCCCGTTGCCGACGATGTCGAGATAGATCTTGTGCCTTTTGTGGAGCGGCGTCCCCGGCCCGGCGTGCTCGAGGAGACGTGCCTTGAGGGCGTCGTCGATGGGCGTGGTCTGCAGGACGTC
Source organism: Polyangiaceae bacterium (assembly GCA_046351455.1). Classification (GTDB taxonomy): domain Bacteria; phylum Myxococcota_A; class Polyangia; order Polyangiales; family Polyangiaceae; genus JADJRH01. The sequence goes on along the minus strand of JAXLYM010000001.1, from coordinate 642,863 downwards.
GCTGTCCTTGGTCCCGCGCACATAGCTGGTTTGAAGCATGAGCGCGGTCGATCCGATCACGCGGAGGCGGATCTTCGGGCCGCGCTCCCCTCGCCAGGTGCGATCGAGATCTGCCAAGAACCTGTCAATCACGGGCCGCCCTCAACGCGTCGGCGAAATCGGTGGGCTGTAGATCCGTGAGGATCCGCCACCGCTTCGAGATCTCGGATGAAGCGGCGAGGAGCGCGCGGCGCGTCTCCGCGGAGCGAGCCGTTTCGTCCAGGAGATCGAGCGGCACGTCTCGCTCGGTGAACGCGAAGGAGCGGACGTCGGACAGAAACGTCTCCAGGACCAAGGTCGCGCGTCGGTACATCAGCGCGACCGGCTTTCGCAGCGTCTGCCCGAGCTCGATCCGGAGCGCCTCCAGCGTGTTCTCTACGATCCAACCAAAGCGTCGCTCCAAGCCGAGAGGAACGAGGCTCGCCCACTGTTTGCGGAGCGAGATCTGCTTGATGTTGGTCACGAGCACCGGCGCGAGAGCTGTTTGTTGTCGCGGGGACCCCTCGAGGAGCGTCTCGCGGATCACGTCGCCGACCTCCGCCAGTCGCTCTGTCGGCAGCACACCGGCCTCCTCCCGCAGGTGCCCTGCGCCGAGCCGAGCGAGCGCATTCTGGAGGTGTGTCTGAGCGGGAACGTTGGGTTCGTCTTCAGGGCCCGACAGTGCGAGCTGGCTCACGGTGACGTTGAAGAGCTTCAACAAGATGAGGAGCTGCTCCGCCGTGAAGGAGCCACCTCCGCGTTCGATCTCACTGAGCCGATTCTGCGACAAGCCAAGCACAGCCGCGAGCTGCGCTTGCGTCATGCGACGACCGATCCGGAGCTCGCGCACTCTTCGGGCGATTATCCTCCGGATATTTTCTATCTTTTTCATTCGTTAAATCGGAGCACATCGACAGTTCGATATCTTCATCGATTTGTCGATAATATTCGACTTAACCATTGGTTAATTTTGTCTTTATCAAGAAGATAATCCGCGCGTGGATCGGATCGTCTTCTTCCGGTGCCGCGCGCCCATGAGCGATTCGAGCGTCGACTCCGCGTCCGTGCCCGCGTCCGGCTCCGCGGCGTGATCCGGCGTCGCGCCGATCGCGTCTGGCTCCTCGTCGATCTCGTACGAAGGGACCGTCGCCGCGCGCGCCCAGCGATCCTTGAGGCGGTCCGCGATCATCGCGAGCAGCGTGCGCGTCGACTCGCGATCCCGCGCGGAGAGGGCGATCGCGTCCGCCCTGCCCTGCACGAGGCGGCGCACCTCCTGAGGCTCCAGCAGATCGACCTTGTTGTAGACGAGGATGCGCGGAATCCTCGCCAGATCCAGCTCCACGAGGAGCGACTCCGTCGTCTCGATCTGCCCGGAGTGCGCCGGGTCCGCCGCGTCGACGACGTGCAGCAGCAGGTCCGCGTCCGCCGTCTCCTCGAACGTCGCGCGGAAGGCCGCGAACAGATCCTTCGGCAGATCTCGGATGAAACCGACGGTGTCCGTCAGCACGACCTCGCGCTCCTCCGGGAAGCGGATGCGCCGCGAGCGCGTGTCGAGCGTCGCGAAGAGCTTGTCTTCCGCGACCACGTCGCTGCCCGTGAGCGTGTTGAGCAGCGTGCTCTTGCCGGCGTTCGTGTACCCGACGATCGAGACCACCGGCACGCCCTGGCGCGACCGCTTGCGCCGGCGCTGCTCGCGCTGCTTGCTGAGGCGCTTCAGCTGATCTTCGAGCGCCGTCACGCGCTCCTTCGCGCGGCGCCGTCCGATCTCCAGCTTCGTCTCGCCGGGGCCGCGCCCGCCGATGCCGCCCGTCAGGCGCGAGAGCGAGTCGTCCTTCATCGCGAGCCGCGGCAGCGCGTACTTGAGCTGCGCGAGCTCCACCTGCAGCTTGCCGTCCGCGGACTCCGCGCGCTGCGCGAAGATGTCGAGGATGAGCTGCGAGCGATCGATCACCTTGAGATCGGAGTGCTTCGCGATCGCGTTCGCCTGCGACGGCGTGAGGTTCGTGTCGAAGATGAGCGTCGCGACGTCGAGCTCGGCCGCGCGCAGCACCACCTCGTCGAGCTTGCCGCGCCCCATCACGTGCTTCGAGTCGATCTTCTCGCGGAGCTGGATCACGCTGTCCACGACCTCGACGCCCGCGGTGCGCGCGAGCTCGGAGAGCTCCCGCATGCTCTCGTCCGCGCGCGCGAGCGCCCCTTGCCGGTTCTTGTCGCCGACGTGGATCAGGATGGCGCGCCCGTCCTTCGCGAACGCCGCCCGCGTGCGCGACGCCTGCGCGAACTCGTCCTCGAGCGCCGCGACCAGCTCGCCGAAGTTCACGTCCGCGCGCCCGATCGGCACGGGCCCGACCTCGCGATAAGGCAACATCGCCTGCGTCGTGGAGGTGGGCTGTTCCACCGTTGACAGCACGGCGGGGACGGCCCCGCTCCGCGTGTAAACGGGCATGTTGTACGCGTAGTGCATGCTGCGCGGCTCCCCGCCCTGCAGCATCACCGCGGCCACGAGATCGAGCCGCAGCCGCACCAGATCCACGATGTCGTCGCGCGTGAGCTGCTCCGCGAAGAGGTGCGTGTGCACGAGTCGGAGGCCGCGGAAGCGCCCGCTCGCCGCGCGGAGGCGGCCGATGTCCGGCAGCATCAGCTTCGTGGAGTCACCGACGATCACGTAGTCGATCTCGCCGGAGCGGTGCACGAGCGCGCCGACCTGACGCGACGACTCGTTCGAGGCGTCGACCAGCGATTTGATCAGCTCCGGCGTCGCGATCTGCTCGAGCGGCACGCGGCGCCGATAAATCCTCTCCAGCGTCTTCGTGGCCGAGGGGCTGAGTCCGGTGGTGTTTCCGTAAATCTGAGGCATGGGGCCGCCCCTTTTAGCACCAACCGAGCCGCGGTTTTGGTGCGACGCACTGCGGCAACGTGCTAAAGGAGCCGCCGAAAGCTTTTTCCCATGGCGATCCTTACGCACATCGATCTCGCAGACGCCCAGCGCATCGGCTCCGAATACGGCCTATCCATCACCGCCATCGCCGGCCTCCTCGCGGGCAGCGTGAACACCAACTATGCGTGCACGCTCGCGGGCGGCGGGCGCGCGTTCCTCCGGATCTACGAGGAGCAGGACGCGCGCGGCGCGGAGCGGGAGATCAAGCTCCTCAAGCACCTCTCGTCGCGCGGCGTGCCGACGGTGTGCCCGATGCTGCGAGCGAGCGATCGGGACGTGCCGACGCTCTCGTCCTTCGGATCCAAGGCCGCGGCGATCTTCCCGTGGGTGGACGGGGAGGTGCTCTGTCAGAGCCGCGTGACGGAACATCGGATGACGCAGGTCGGCTCCGCGCTGGCGAAGATGCACGTCGCGGGCGCGGATTTCCCGGGCGCGGAGAAGAGCCGCTTCAACGTGAAGCACCTCCAGGGCCGCATCGAGCGGCTGCGCGCCGAGGGGTACGGCCGCCTCTCGGACTGGCAGCCGGTGCTCGGCGGCGATCTCGGGGCCGACGTGGAGATGCTCGCGGTGAAGCTCAGCGCGTATGCGGAGCGCGAGGCGATCCGGGAAGCGAAGGAGTTCCGCTCCGGCGCGGCGAGCACGACGGGCGCGCTCGTGCACGGCGACGTCTTCCGCGACAACGTGCTCTGGAAGGGCGAAGAGATGGCGGCGATGCTCGATTTCGAGAGCGCGTCGCTCGGCGCGATCACGTTCGATCTCTGCGTGACGATGCTCGCGTGGTGCATGGGCGACGAGCTCGAACGGCCGCTCGCGCGCGCGTTCGTGGCCGGCTACACGAAGGAGCGCCCGCTGACCCCGGAGGAGCTGGACCGCCTGCACGACGACGCGATCTTCGCGGCGCTGCGATTCTCGATCACGCGCATCACGGACTACGAATTGAGGCCGAAGGGAACGGGGCAGTACAAGAGCTACAAGCGGTTCTTGAAGCGACTCGCTACGATCGAGTCGCTCGGTGAAAAGGGGCTCTTGGAGCTTCTGGGCCTCCGCTGAAGATCTCACCAAACGCCCGCAATTCGTGGGATTTACAAGGGGGCTCCGCCCCCTCGTATCACTCCCCCGCTCAGCGGCGGCCGGAGGGGCGGACGCGCGAATGCGCGGCCGGGGGTGGGCATCACGTCTTCGGCAGTCGCGTCTCCATGGCCCGCGCGAGCTTGTGGAAGTCGCTCCCCGGCTCGATGAAGCGGACCTCCGTCTTCAGCGTGTCGGGGTGGATCAGCTCGTGGAAAGGCACGTACCGCAGCTCCAGCTGGCCGGCGACGCTCACCATGTGGCCGTCCAGGCCCTTCTCGGCGATGGCGCGATAGGCACCCAGGCCAAGCTGACAGCCCAGCATGACGTCGAAGGCGTGCGGCTCGGCGCAGCGCGACTCGTAGCCTAGCTGCACGCCGGTCAGCTTCTTCGACTTGCCGGTCCGCGCCTCGTAACGCTCGCCCGCGACCTTCGCCACGAGCTTGCCGATATCCACCTTGCCGATGCTGAGGTGGCCGTGCTCGTCGCGGCCGATGCCCTCCACGAACGACGTCGGGAGCAGCTCCGCGAGGCCCTCCGCCAGCACGATGGTGCCGTAGCGCTTCCCGCGCGCCTCCCGCGCGATGATGAGGTCCGCGATGCGGTCGGCGAGCGCCGGAAGGTTGAGGCGCGCCTCCTTGCGGACGGTGCCAGTCAGAGGGTCTGTCACCTCCTCCTCCACGGCGAGCGGGCCGGTGACGTCCTCCACGCCGACGACCATGTGCGCCTCCCCGGCCACCGCGACGCCGTACGCGAGCCAGCCGGCCTTTCGGCCCATCGTCTCCACCACGAAGTAGCCTTTGGTGGCCTTCGCGTCGGCCCGCAGATTAAGTAGCTCGCGCGCCATCACGTCGACGGCCGTGAAGAAGCCGAACGTGAAGTCGATGCCTCGATAGTCGTTGTCGATCGTCTTCGGCACGTGGACGACGCGGACGCGCGGCGCCTCGGGCGGGAGGCGCTTCTGCACCTCGTGGATGAAATTGGCAGTCTTCAACGTGTCGTCGCCGCCGATCGACACGAGCGCCTCGACCCCGAGATCCACCATGCCGCGGTACGCGCGGAGGAGCCCCTCCGTCCGCGCCGGATCGTCGAGATCTTTCGGCCCGCGGACCTTCTTTCCGGGGTTCGCGCGGGAGGTGCCGATCAGGATGCCGCGCGCGTTGCGGAGGCCCTGAAGGTCCTTGTCCCCGATCATCATGTAATCCTGTCCGAGCACGAGAGGCCTTGTCGCGGCGTCGTATTCAGCCAGGCCGGAGTACCCGTGGAGGAACCCGACCACCTCGGCGCCGGAGCGCCGGAACGCGGAGCAAGCCGCGGTGATCACCGCGTTCGCCGCGGGCGCGGGCCCGCCGGAGAAGAGGATCGCCACCTTTTTCGGAGCCGTCGGAGAGGTCATGGCGAGAGGGGTACCACTCAACCTCCCCTCACGGAAGCCCACAAAAGAAGCCTCTTTTCGACGCCTCGCGTCAAAGAGAGGCGGAATGCCACGCCGTGCTCACTCCGTATCGACGGTCGTCCCCGGGTCCGTGATCTCGATGCTGCCAGTCCAGGTGCAGTTGCACTTCGAGTCGGACGTGAGCGCCTTCAGCTCGTTGATCGTGACGACGGACGAGCCCGGCGACCACGGCGACGTCACGACTGGCACGCACGGCATCGGCGTCAGCACGCCCTGCGCGGCGGCGGTGGCGGAGGCGACCTGCGGATTCGCCTGCGTCTTGCACATCCCGAACGGGGCGATATTGACCATCGGCTGAAAGTCCATGATCGTGGCCGTGGGCTTCTCGTCCGCGGAGGACCCGTTCGCGGGCAGCACCGTGAGCGAGCTCGGGCTCATCCCTTCGCTGCATTTGAGCGACGCCCCATTGACCACGAGCTTCGGCATGGAGGGCATCCTACACGTTTTTCTCCGATGCGTCTTCGTCACTCTCCGGACGAAACGGGCGCAGATCCGGGCGCCCCCACGCTCGCCGGCACGCCCTGGAACGACAGCGGCGCTCGCATCGAGAGCGGCCCCGTGAACGACACCGACACTGGCCCCGTCACCGACACCGACACCGGCCCTGTCACGGACAGCGGCCCCGTCACCGACACGGGCCCTGTCACGGACACTGGCCCTGTCATGGACAAGGGCGATCGGCTCGAAAGCGGGCCCGATCCGGACAACGGCGACAAGGTCGACGCCGGGCCTGCGCCGGACACGGGCGCGAGCGTGATGCGGTGCTCCGTCACGTACTCCATGAAGAGCGGCGGACGCACGAACCGCGGCACCACCCGCTCGCCGGAGGCGGTCGCGCCCGGACGCACGGTGATCCGATCCCGGTCCGCGGGAGTCAGCGACGGTATCGGCATCAAGGACGGCGTCGGCGGGCGCGCGCTCCACGACACGTAGTCTTCGCGCGAGATCGGCACCGCCGCCAGCGCCGCGTCGAGGTCCAGCGCCGTCGGGAACCGCTGCGCCGGGTCCTTCGACAGGCACGTTCGCACCACCGCGTCGAGCGCCGGATGAATGAAATGCGGGCTGTACGCCGAGGGGACCGGCGGCACCCCGGAGAGGTGCGCGGCCAGGAGCATGCTGTTCGATCCCGAGAACAACGGCCTGCCCGTCAGCGCATAGAACAGCACCGCTCCGAGCGCGTACAGGTCGGACCGACTGTCCACCTGCGCCGAACAAGCCTGCTCCGGCGACATGTACGCGGGCGTGCCGATCAGCATCCCCGCGTTCGTGAGCGCGCTCGCCTCCCCCAGCACTCCGTGCTTCGCGATGCCGAAATCGAGCAGCTTCACGAAGTCGTTCTCGCCGCCCATCTCCGTGATGAGGATGTTCGAAGGCTTGATGTCGCGGTGCACGATGCCGCGGCCGTGCGCCTCCGCGAGCGCGCGCGCCGCCTGCCGCACGATGTGGATCGCCCGCAGCGGCGTGAGCGGCCCCTCGCTCTCCACGAGCCGTCCCAGGTTGTTCCCGTCGAGCAGCTCCATCGCGTAATAGAGGAGGCCGTCGTCCGTCGTGCCGCAATCCAGAATACGGACTGTATTTGGGTGCGAGAGGAGCGTCATCGCCTGGATCTCGCGCTCGAACCGGGACACGAGCGGCGGCACCATGCAGTCGGCGCGGAGCACCTTCACGGCCACGTGGCGCTTCAGATCCGGGTGGTACGCGCTCCACACCTCGCCCATCCCGCCGACGCCGAGCTTGGCTTTGAGCACGTACCGGCCCGCGCGGCGGCCTCCGATCCGCGGCTTCTCCGGGCGGAGGAACGCGTGCCGCGCCGCCAGGAACATGCCCCCGCACGTGATGAGGAGCGTCACCTTGTCGACGAAGATCTGCCAGGCGACCACGTCGGAGAGGCTCGCCGTGCGGCCGAAATGCAGCGCGGAGAGGCCCACGAGCGCCCCCGTGAACACCGCCATCGAGAGGCCGAGCAGCGCAGCGCCGCGCACCGGATCCGACGGCAACGTGAGCACCTGCGCCGCGATCACGAGCACGAGGACACCGACGTCCGGGCTCGTGATCCCGCCGGAGCGCGCGCAGAAGACCGAGACCACCAGAGCGGCCGCCAGCGCGAGGCCCGCCGAGCTCCGCGCCACGAACGCGGGAGAGACGACCGGCCGCTGCCGGAGCCGCCAGTGCACCGCCGCCATGAGCCCGATCAGCGCCGCCCGCGCCACCCAGAGCGCCCAGATCGAATCGTACTTGTCGGCCGCGCGCCCCACGAGGTCGAAGATGGCCGTGGCCATCACCACCCACCCGCTGAGCCACAGGAGCCGCCGCATCCGCTGCACGCGCGCGAAGTGCTCCTTGAACGCAGGCACCAAGTGCGGCAGGAGAGCCTCTTTCGCGGGCTCGGGAGGGGCCTTGTCCGGGCGCGGCCCCGGGGCGCCGTCGCCGCGCGCGGGCGGGGGCAAAGGGGCGCTCTCGGGCGCCGGATCGAGCCTCGTAGTTGCCGGCGACCCGTTCGCGGGGGGAGAGCGATCGGGGCTGTCCATGGAGACGGAAGAGCCGTTTGCACGGAACGAACCAGATCCCGCGGAGACCACGACACGCCACCTCCCCGGCCGGGCGCCGAAAAAGGTGCGTGAAAGAGCGCTGGATCCCCGGCAGATCGGCACGAAGATCGCTAGTCTCGGACAATCGTTCAGGGACTGACCCGGGGGCCGTCGCACGATGGAGCGGACGCGCCGCAGCCTGATGCAAAGTGGAGCGCCGGCATGGGAGACAGTCTGTGCGTTTTCGCGGCGCCCGAGTCAGCCGCCCGTGGGCCTGCGCAACATCACGTAGGCGCGGCGAAGTCGATCAGGGCCTCTCCGGCCGGCACCATCTCGGAGAACCGATCCAGCAGGTTGCGATCGAACGGCTTCTTTTCAAGCTCTCCGAGGAACGAGGCCGCGTACTCCCTCGCCGCCAGATCGTAACAGCTCGTGACCTCGCGCGCGTCGTACCCGCTCATGCGCCCTCAAAACCGACCGCGGACTCCCACCGACGCGGGGCCGGCGACGACGCGGACGTCCGTCAGGCCCCCTGATTTCGGGGAGGCCGGCGCGGAAGGTGCCAGTATCCACAAGACGAGCCCGGCCGCGCCGACGACGCCGCCCGCGATGCCGACGATCGTGCCGATGTTGCCCGTGTCCACGGCCGCGGCGCGCTTCTTCAGGCCGTTCTCGTTGCAGATGTTCGTCTTCGGGTCACAGTCGCTCTTGTTGGAGTTGTCGTAGGTGTCTTTCGCGACGAACCCGAGCGCGACGCCCGCGCCGAGACCGACCACGCCCGCCGCGAGCGCGCCGATCCCGAGCGGCTTCTGCCACGGACGCGGGCTCGCGACAGGCCCGCTCGAAGGCGCCGTTGTGGCCGTCGGCGCGAGCGTGGCCGTCGGCGCGGCCGTCTCCACGGGGACGGTGCCTGTCGACGTGCCGGAAGGACTGGCCGTATTCGATGCCGCCGCCTTCGCGACGAACGGCGGGACCTGCACGTCCGTCGTGCCGCCCTTCGCGGGGACGTCGATGCGCTTCTCCCACGGCTCCTTGCCCTCCACCTCGATCCGGAGCACGTGCGCGCCGGGATCGAACGGGACGGGCGAGCCGACGAGCGCGGACGGCAGCGAGGAGCCGTCGCGGGTGATCGTGAACGCGCCGCCGGAGAAGCTCGCCGGCATCACGATGCGGACCTTCGAGAGCTTCGGCTCCAGCGCGGTGACGCGGTCGCGCGCGACCTTCTCGCGATCGGCCTGGTTCGCGGCCTTCGCCTGCGCGGCGACGTCACGGAAGCCGGCCCAGGCGCTCGCGGTGCGGCCGAGCTGCTCGTAGCAATCGGACAGGTTGTAGAGCGTGCCGATCCCGGGATCGAGGCGCATCGCGGCTTCGAACTTGGGGCAGGCCTCCGCGTACTTCTTGTCGGCGGCGAGCTTGCGTCCGTCGTCGAAGAGGGCCGTCGCGGCAGCGCGATCCTCGCGCGTCGGCTCCCCGAAGGCCGAACGAGGCGCCGCCGCGGCGCACGCGACGATCGCGCCGACCCCGATCCATCGAAGGAGCGGCCCCACGACGCCCGCTCGCCGTGCACACCGAAAGCTCATGCGCGCATCCTGGCATGACGCGCGGCGGATGCGAAGTAAGGCCCCTCCAGCGGCGCCCTCAGTGCGGATCCGAGAACGGGTCCCCCACCTTGTGCGTGCTCGTCACGGTGGGGCGCGCGGTCGGCGTCGTCTTCACCGGCAGCGTGCCTGTCAGCTTCACCGAAGGCGCTGCGGTCACGATCGGCGTCGCCGTCACGAGGGCGCTCGGAGGCGACGCGGCGGTCGTCTGCGCCGTCGACGGAGGCAGCACCACCGGCGCCATCGTCGAGGCCGCGGGCACCACCGTCGTGCCGTTGTTCGAAGCCGTCCCGCTCCCCGCGAGCGCCGTCGGATCCGGCCCCACGCCCGACTCCGACGAGCCGCGATGCATCAGCAGCGCCGCGACCCCGATCGCGACCGCCACGCTCACCGTCGCGGCCACCGCGATCAGCGCCACGCGCGATTTCGAGCGCTGCACCGGGCCCTGCGTGCCGGCCCAGGAGCCCTCCGTGTTGTGCGGCGGCGACGAGGGGCCGGTCGATGCCTCCGTCGCGGGCACGGGCGCGGGCACGATCGCGGCCTGCGCGGTCATCGACGTCGACATCGCGGGCGGCGGCGGCAGCACCACGACCGGCGGCATCGACGCGCTCGCGGTCACCGGCGTGAAGCCCAGCGTGCGCGACACCCGCTCCGCCGAGATGCGCGAGTGCGACGGCCCGTGGTCGACGATCGCGTTCGCGAATTCCGCGACGTTCGCCCAGCGATCGCGCGGGTTCGCGCGCAGGCACCGCGCGACGGCCGCGTCGAGCGCGGGGTGCACGTCGGGCCGCGTGGCGCACATCGAGGGCGGACCGTTGCCCATGATCGCGTGGTAGAGCTGCGTGACCGTCTGCCCCTTGTACGGCTGCTCCCCCATCACGAGGTAGTACAGGATCACGCCGAGGGACCACACGTCGGCGCGCTCGTCGACGTCGCGCGCGGAGAGCATCTGCTCCGGCGCCATGTACGCGGGCGAGCCCATCATCACGTCGGTCTTCGTCATCTCGATCTCGCCCTCGGGCTCCGGCGCCTTCGAGATGCCGAAATCGATCACCTTCACGACGGGCGAGCCGTCCGCGCGCTTCGTGACGAAGAGGTTCGCGGGCTTCAGATCGCGGTGGATGATGCGGAGCGAGTGCGCCTCCGCGATCGCCTCGCACGCTTGCAGCACGTACTCCACGGCGAGCGGCACGGGCACGGCGCCGGTGGTCTTCAGCGTGGTGGAGAGGTCCGCGCCTTCGAGGAACTCCATCACCATGTACGGCGTGCCGTTGTCGAGCGTGCCGACGTCGAAGACGCGCGCGACGTGCTCGCTCTTGATCTGGCAGGCGGCGCGGCTCTCGCGGACGAAGCGCGCGACGACCTCCTTCTTCTTCATCGCCTCGGGGAGGAGGAATTTGATCGCGAACCGCTCGCCGAGGTGCACGTGGCGCGCGGCGATGACGACGCCCATCCCGCCGGAGCCGAGGACGCGCTCGACCTGGTATTTGCCGGCGAACACTTCGCCGACGCGCACCGGGGTGTAGTTGCCGGAGTCGGGCGTGGTCATGGGTGGGTCCCCGGAGAGGCTACCCCGTTCTCGCGGCGGGGGTCACCTTCGGTTGATTCGGATCGAGCGAGCGCGGCGGACGGCGTTGCTCGCGGGCGAGTGCTCAGGCGTGCTCGGCGACGTTGTCTCGGACCCAGTCCGAGATGGACTTCAGCGAGGTGCCGGGCCCGAAGATGGCTTTGACGCCGGCGGCCTGGAGGCGGGGCACGTCTTCGTCGGGGATGATGCCGCCGCCGAACACGATGACGTCGTCGGCGCCTTTGGCGCGGAGGGCGTCGATGACGGCGGGGAACAGGGTGTTGTGCGCGCCGGACATGATGCTGAGCCCGACGGCGTCGACGTCTTCTTGCACGGCGGCGGAGGCGATCATCTCGGGCGTCTGATGGAGCCCGGTGTACACGACCTCGAACCCGGCATCCCGCAGCGCCCGCGCGACGACCTTGGCCCCGCGATCGTGCCCGTCCAGCCCCGGTTTCGCGACGAGAACTCGAATTTTACGCTCGGCCATACGAGGATGATGACTTACTCAAACCGGGTGACGGGGTCAAAACCGCAAGGCGGAAAACAGCGCGCGAAATGCCCACCCCCGGTCGCACCTCCGGTGCGCCCGCCCCTCCCAAATCGCTCCTTTCAGTCGCGAAGGGAGGGGAGAGGTTCAGTCTCCGGAATCGCCTTCTAAATCGCGGTCACTGACCGGCGAACACGAACGGCACGTTGACCGGCGTGGAGCCGCCGGAGGGCGGGAATTTCCACGTCTTCATCTGGCCCGCGATGCACGACGAGAGGCCCGGATAGTCCTTCTCCGAGCCGGACGCGGTCGCCGACTCCACCGAGCCGGACGCGCCGATCGTGATGCGGCCTTGCACGCGCGCGCTGCCCGGCGCGTTGGGGCCGGCCGAGTCGAGCGCGGGCTGCCAGCAGCGCTTGCGGACGCGCGACTGGTTCGAGGAGACGACGCCCTGGATCTCGCCCGCGGAGAGCTGGCTCATCGACGGATCCGGCCCCGTGGCGGTGGCCGTCGCGACCGGAGGCGGCACCACCTGGTTGCCGAAGCCCGACGTGTCGAGCGGCGCGCTGGAGCCGCTGCTCGTGGGCTTGGGGCCGGGGCCCGAACCGCCGCCCGTCACCACGCGCGGCTGACCGGACGTCGCATCCGTGGTCGGCACGTCCGCAGGCGCCTGCGCGGTCGGCTGATCCGGCGCGGCCGTCCCCGGCGCGGACGCGCCCGTCGGCGATCCGGAGGCCTGCACGTACACGATCGTCGGCTGCGCGGGCTTCTGGAAGATCATGTACGCCGCGACCGCGCCGAAGAGCCCGGCCATCGCGATGAAGGCGTACACGATCGGGTGCATCCCGCGGCGGCGCGATCCGCCGAGGCCCGCGATCATCAGCGGCGCTTCGCTCGCGGGCTCCTGGTTCGCGGCGTCGAGCGAGGCGGAAGACGCGCGCGACGCGTCGGCGCCGGAGCGCTTTTCGATGCCGGAGCGCCCTTCGACGCTGGGCCGGCCGAACCCCTCGGACGTGACGCGATCACCCGCGGCCGCCGCGAACGGATCGCGCATCACGTCGAGCGCGGCGGCCGAGGACGCGACGCCGGCGGCCAGCGGATCCGGCGAAGACGCCGCGGGCGTCGCGGTGGACGCAGGCGGCGCAGGCACCGCCACCGGAGCGGGCGCAGGCGAAGGCGCCACCGCACCGCCGAACAGATCCGGCGAAGACGGCGCCGGAGCACGGGCCGCCGCGGGCAGCGGCGTCGGCGCAGGCGCCGGCACCGCCGCGTGCGCATGGAGCGGCGCAGGCGTGTGCCCCGCGTGCGTCGCGGGAGCGTGCGGCGCAGGAGCGTGCGCGACGGGCGCGTGTGCGGCGGGCGCGTGCGGCGCAGGCGCGGTGCCGGGCGAAACGACCGTCGACGAGAGCGGCTCCGGCCGCAGCCCGAGGCCCGCGGCGCCTTCCGCAGGCCGCGGCAACGAGGCCGGACGCGCCGGCTCCGCGGGCACCGCCGAAGGCCGCGCGGCCGGCGGACCGAGCGGGCTGCGGCCCATCGAAGGCGGCGGCGCGAGAGGCGCCGGCGGACCGAGCGGCGCGCGCGCGCCGAGCGGCGTCGACGGGACGCCGGGACCCGCGGGCTTCGCGGCGCCGGGCAGCGTGACCGCGGGGATGCCGACGCCGACGGCCGTCGCCTTCGGCTGGAACGGCGCGGCCGGCCCGGGCGGCTTCGCTCCGAGCGGAGAAGGCGCCGTCACGCCGAGCGGCCGAGGCGCCGAGGGCGCGTGCGGTCCGGAGGTGGGCGCGCGCGGCAACGTCGAAGGCCGCCGCTGCGCCTGCGCCTCCTCCACGATCTGAAGCAGCTCCGGGAAATTCTTGAGCGGCTGCCACTCGTCGAAGCCCTCGCGCCAGACGAGCGACTCCGCGTGCACCGCGCCGGCGAGCGCCTTCTCCCGGATCACCGCGAGCCGCACGGGCCCGAGCGGAACCCCGCCGACGCCGACGTACCAATCCTCGCCGTGCGGCACGTGCCCCGACGTCGGCGCCTTGTGCGCCTCCGAAGGCGCCGTGCCCTCCGCGAGCGTCTTCTGGAAAGCGCCCGCGACCCCCGCGGACGGAGCCGATCGCACCGCCGGCGCCGGCGCCCCGAGCGGTCGCGCCGCCGGAGCCGGAGCGCCGAGCGGTGCCCGCGGCGCCGCAGGAGCCCCACCGAGCGGAGCCCCCGGAAGCGGCCGTTGCGCAGGAGCCGGAGCGCCGAGCGGAGCCCGCGGCGCCGATGGAGCGACCGGAGCCGGAGCGGGCCGCGCCACCACCGCGCGCGCAGGCTGCGGAGCGGGCGCGGTCTGCGCCTCCCGCACGCCGAGGGCCGCGCGCTGCTCGCGGGTCATCGCGCGCGTCGCCTCTTCTTCCGGCTCCTCGCGGAGCTGGGCGACGGCCGCGGCGTGGTTGTGCGCGCCGCCGAGGAGCGACGACGTGTGGATCGACGACGACGACCCGGTCTCGACGAACGACGTGTCGACGACGGCGTGATCGCTCTCGTGCGAGGCCTCGGTGACGCTCGCGCTGAGCTGGATGAGATGCCCGCACCTGCGACACTTCATCCGGACGGAGCGACCGGCGATCTTGTCGTCGCCGATCTGGTACTTCGCCTTGCAGTTTTCGCAGATGAACTTCATCGAGAGGCGGGATCCGGAAGGCTCAGGGGGCGCGACCTTCGCATGGCGCAGGATCTACGAACGACCGAGTTTTTCAGCGTTTCGACGCCGAGACAAGGGGGATTTATGGAGCCGCGCGCGACGCCGTGAGGCCCCCGCGCGGTGGGGCGCTCACAGGAGACCAAGGAGGTGCTCTTTGATGGTCTGCCGGGTCGCGTCGTCGGGCGCGACGTGGAGCGCGCGCTCCCACGTCTCGATGGCTTTGTTGCGGAAACCGGCCTTCTGGTACAGCACCGCGAGGTTCTTCAGCGCCGGGAAGTGACGGTTGTTGATGTCGAGCGCCGTCTCCAGCTCCTGGATGGCCTCGAAGATCTGCCCCTGCTTGCCGTAGAGCAGCCCCAGGTGGAAGTGGAGCCGGTACGCGAGCGGATCGATCTTCGTCCCCTCGCGCAGGTGGAGCGCGGCCTTGTCGTAGTCGCCGGCCTTGTACGCGGCGATGCCCGCGGCGAGGTGCCGCTCGGCCTCGGCGGAGATCTTCTCCGGCTCCGCGGTCTCGGCGCCGGCGTCCTTCTTCTGCTCCAGCGCCTTCTCGACCGCGTTCACGACGTCGCCGATCTTGAACGGCTTCTCGATGAAGGCGTCGACCCCGTAGCTCTGCTTCAGATCCTCGGCGAAGCGCCAGCCGCGGTACACGGCCGACACCATGATGATCGGGATCTTCCCGTAGCGCTCCGAGCCCTTGATCCGCCGCGCGATGTCGAAGCCGTGCACCTCGGGCAGCATCGCGTCGAGGATCATCACGTCGGGCGGCTCGTCCTTCACGAGCTTGAGCGCAGTGTTGCCGCGGTCGGCCTCGCGCACGCGGAAGCCGCGCGCCTCGAACACGCGGCGCAGCAGCTTGCGGATCTCGTCCTCGTCGTCGACGACGAGCACGGTGCGCTGCCCCGGCTTCGGCTGCTGATCTTTCGGCAGCTCGCTCACGACGGAGAGCTCGCGCGCGACCTGACCGAAGTCGGCGTCGTTCAGCTCGTCGGCCGCGGCCATGCGGTTCATCGCGTCGTCGACGACGACGGAGGACTCGATCGTGCCCGACTTCGCGGTCGTCGCGGCGGGCGGCGCCACGACGGCGGGGCGCGCGCCGGTCGTCGCGGCGGCGTTCGGCCGGCTCACTTGCGGCGCGGGCGGTGGCTTGACGCCGGCGCTCGGCGTCGTCGGCACGGGGCGCGAGTACGTCGCCGCGGCGTCGCGCGCGACGGCGGACTGCTGCGTGTCGCGCGCGCCGAGCGCTTCCCGTGCGGCCACTTGCTGCGTGTCGCGCGGGCTCTGTTGCAGATCGCGCGCGGCGCCGCCGGAGCCGAGGGCCACGCTCGCGCGCACGGCGATGGGCGCGGTGGTCGTCGCGTTCGGCTGCGCGGGCTGCGGCCCGGTGGAGTTGGCGCCGCCCGGAGGAGGAGGCGGCGCGATGGACAGCCCGGCCTTGCGCAGCACCTCCGGCGGACAGTGCGGCCCGACGTAGTACGCCTCGTTCCGGTCCCACATCTCGTACGCTTGCGAGATCACGCGCGAGAGCGGTCCGGCGAGCGCGATGTACGGGAACACCCGCTTTCCGGTGACGAATTCGAGCTCGTCGATGACCTTCTTCTCGGTGGGCGCGGCCATCGCGACGAAGATGCGGTCGTCGCGCACGAGCACGGGCAGGAGCTTGTGCCGCACGGCGATCTCGCGCGGGAGGATCGCGAGGTCGGCGAGCCGGATGCAGACCTGGTTCAGGTCGATGCCCGGCACCCCCGACTGTTCGCTGAGGGCTTTGAGCGCTTCGACTTCGCTGACGGTGCCTTGGTCGGTGAGGCGAGTCGCGAGCGGAACGCCGGCGGCGCGCGCCTCTTCGAGGGCGACGTCGAGCTGCGCCTGGGTCACGGCGCGCTGCTGAAGCAGAATGCGACCCAACGGCTTTTTAGCGTCTTGGCTCATCCTGCCGGGGCACAGAAAGTACCCGATGCCCTCTTACCCGGCAATAATCCGGCTCTTGTCCGCGACGATCCTGTCGCCGCCTCCGGCGAAATGGCGCGTGGCCCGCGAAAACCCGCGCCGGCGGCCTGGAGGGATCCCGTCGGCCGGCGCCGACCGGCTTGCAGGATCCTGAAAGCCGGTGCCGACCGCCTGGAAGGATCCCCTCCGACCGGCGCTGACCAGCTTGCAAGATCCTGAAAGCCGGTGCCGACCGCCTTGCAGGATCCTGAAAGCCGGCGCTGACCGCCTTGCAGGATCCTGAAAGCCGGCGCTGACCGCCTGGAAGGATCCCCTCGGACCGGCGCTGACCGGCTTGCAAGATCCTGAAAGCCGGTGCCTCGACCCCTGGAAGGATCTCACCAGCCCTCGCGGACCGCTCGGTGGGATCCGATGCCGTACGATGCGGGCGTGCGCGTCGTTCGCCTTGCGATTCTCCTTGCGCCGCTCTGGCTCGTTCCGGTGGCGTTCGTGGCGGTGCTGCGCACGGGGACGCCTCCGGCGCCGCTCGTGCGGGGCGCGATCCCGAACGAGGCGCACACCGCTGCGCACTGCACCTGGAGCTGCCACAACCACGGCTGCAACCACGTCCCGAGCTTGCCGGCGTTCCTCTCCGGGGACGCGGGGCTCTTCGGCTGGACGGTGCGCGCGCTGCACGCGGCCGGCGACCGCGCGATGCCGGGCGATCGCTTCGCGGGGTACGGCGCCGTGAACCTCGCCGTCTTCTGCGCCGTGTGGCCCGCGGCGATGTTCGCGCTCTACGTGATCGCGGTGCGCCAGCGGTTCCGCATCATCGACGCGAGGCGCGCGAGCGTGCTCACGGACGCGAAGCAGGAGAGCCGGAGCGTCGACGTCGCGCGGGAGGGCTCGTCATGATGAGCGTGGGGTTGGCGATCTACGCGGCGTGCGTCGACTTCATGATCCGCGCCGCGAACCTGTTCGGCGTCACGTACCGCGACACGAACGCGTTCATGTTCTTCGTGCTGTGGCCCGCGGTGACGATCGCGCTGATCGTGATCGTGCTCGCGCAACACCGAACGCTGAAGCGCCTCCACGCGGCGTCGCAGAAACCGAAGCCGCCGCCGCAGGGACGCTGAGCCGCAGCCTCAAATGTCGGCGTCGGCGCGCGGGGTGAGCCACGTCTTCGACCACGCTTCGTACGTGCCGGTCGCGATCGCCTCGCGCGCTTCGCGGACGAGCGTGCCGTACAGCGTGAGGTTGTGGGCCGAGATCAAGCGGAGGACGAGGATCTCGCCCGCGATGTAGAGGTGGCGCAGATACGCGCGTGAATAGCCGCCGGCGCACGCGGGGCACGGGCACGTCTCGTCGAGCGGACGTGGGTCGTCGCGGAAGCGCGCTTGCTTGATCACGATGCGGCCGCCCTTCAAGAGAGCCTGGCCGTTGCGCGCGTTGCGCGTCGGGAGCACGCAGTCGAACATGTCGATGCCCGCGCCGATCGCGCGCACCAGATCGGTCGGCGTGCCGACGCCCATCAGGTAACGAGGGCGCGACGGATCGACGTGCGGCACCACCTCGACGAGCGTGCGGTGCATCTCCTCGATCGGCTCGCCCACGGAGAAGCCGCCGAGCGCGAGCCCGTCGAACGGCATCGCCGCGAGCTCGTCGGCGTGCGCGCGCCGCAGGTCCGCGTGCGATCCGCCCTGGATGATGCCGAACACGCCCTGGTCCGGACGCTTCGCCGCGAGGCATCGTCGCGCCCAGCGCGTGGTGCGCTGCACGGCCGCTTCGACTTCGGCGCGCGGCGCTCCGCCGGGCGGGCAGATGTCGAGCTGCATCGCGATGTCGGCGCCGATCGCGCCCTGCACCTGCATCGCGACCTCGGGCGAGAGCGCGCACTTCGCGCCGTCGAGGTGCGAGCGGAACACGAAGCCGTCCTCGCTCACCGTGCGCCGCTCCGCGAGCGAGAACGCCTGGAAGCCGCCCGAATCGGTGAGCATCGCGTGCGGCCATTTCACGAAGCGGTGCAGGCCTCCGAACTTCGCGATGAGCTCCGGACCGGGCCGCAGCCACAGGTGGTACGTGTTGCCGAGGACGATGCGCGCGCCGGTGGTGGCGACCTCGTCGGGCGTGAGCGTCTTCACGCTGCCCTGCGTACCGACCGGCATGAACGTGGGCGTCGGCACGTCGCCGTGCGGCGTCGTGAGCACGCCGGTCCGCGCGTCCCCGCACGTCGCGTGCACCCTGAACCCGTACCCGGGCGTGCGCCCCGAAGGCATCTCCGCCGCGCTCTCCAACGTCACGTCATCACCTCGATCGCCTTCAAAACAAGACCAATGGATGCCCACCCCCGGCCGCGCTCGCGCGCGTCCGCCCCTCCCAAATCGCTCACTTCGTTCGCGAAGGGAGGGGGGCCTTCCAATGTTCGGGACGCCTCACAAGCACCGCCATCGCGCGGCGTGTGCGCACTCGTCACGCCGTCACCTCGACAGATCGTTGGAGGAGCATCGCGTCGCCGTACGAGTAGAAGCGGTAGCCCTCCGCGATCGCGATGTCATACGCGCGGCGCACACGTGCCATCCCCGCGAACGCGTACACGAGCGCGAGGAGCGTGGAGCGCGGCAGGTGGAAGTTGGTGAGCAGGCGGTCCACGACGCGGAACGAAAAACCCGGCTGGATCAAGAGGCGCGTGTCGCCGGACACCGCGCGCACGTGGCCCGGTCTCTCGGCGTCGGCGGCGCTCTCCAGCGCGCGCACGACCGTCGTGCCGATCGCTATGACAGGCGCGCCACGCTCACGCGCGCGGGCGATCGCGTCGCGCGTCGACTCCGGTACGAAGTACGTCTCGGAGTGCATCGGGTGGCGATCGAGATCGTCGACCGTCACCGGCTGAAAGGTGCCGAGGCCCACGTGCAGCGTCACCGCGGCGCGCTCGACGCCGCGCGCTTCGAGGCGCTCCAGCACCGCGGTCGACAGGTGGAGGCCCGCGGTCGGCGCCGCGATCGCGCCCGGCACGCGCGCGAACACCGTCTGGTACCGCTCGCGATCGGTCTCGTCGTCCGCGCGGCGCATGTACGGCGGCAGCGGCATGTGGCCGACGCGCTCGATCGCCGCCTGCACGTCGCCTTCGCGCGCGCGCAGCGTCACGAGGAAGAGGCCCTCCTTATTTTCTTCGCGGCCTTCGATCCGAGCGGTGAGCGCGCCGTCCGCGAACGTGATCTCGGTGCCGGAGCGGAGCGGCTTCGAGGAGCGGCCCATCGCGAAGAAGCCGGCCGTCCCCGCGGGCGCGTCGGGCGTCGGGCGCGGGCGCACGAGGAGCAGCTCCACGTTGCCGCCGGTGCCGACCTTGTGGCCGAGCAAGCGCGCCGGGATCACGCGCGTGTCGTTCACGATCACGAGCGCGCCGGGCGGGAGCAGCTCCGGCAAGTCGAACACGTGCCGATGCTCGACGGGCTGCCCCTCCGGTGTCGCATCCGCGGGTGAAACGACGAGCAACCGCGACGCGTCGCGCGCATCGGCCGGCCGCCGCGCGATGCGGTCTTCCGGCAGCTCGTAGTCGAGGAGGTCGCAGCGCAAGGGGCCGAGCGCTTAGCGCTGTTCGCGGCTTTTTCCAAGGGCATCCGGCGAAGGATGCTGTTCGGGCTAGGCCGTGGTGGTGACGGCTTCTGCGGAGGGCTTCGCGCGGAGGGCGCGGCAGAGATCCGGGAGGCTGTAGGGCTTCGGGATGAAGGCGCAGGCGCCGCAGTTGGCGCGCTCGAACTGGCGGGCCGACAAGTGGTACGCGCTCGCGAGGACCACCCGGATGCCAGGGTGCAGACGGCCAATCTGTCGCGCGAGGTCGAGGCCGTTGATGCCCGGCATCATCAGGTCGATGACCGCGCACTCGAATCCGCCGTTCACCGCCAGCGACTCCAGCGCCTCACTTGCCGAGGCTGCCGTGAAGACCTCGAACCCCTCGTGCCGCAGGCCGATCGAGAGGGTTTGCCGTTGGTTCTCCTCGTCGTCGACCACCAGAACTCGATGTTGCATGGGGCTTCTCCCGCCGCTTGGCGCAGCAAGGCCCGGGCCATACTCGTTCGGCGCGCGCGGTGGAATGGTTGCAGCAAACCGTTTCGCACGGCCTGCAACAACGCATCCCGGCTGGTCTCCCGCCCTTTCAGTTATGAAATGTTACGTGCCGCCTCCGGCCCGACGCGTGAAGGGCTACCACTGTGCGGCGATCCAGTCGATCAAGCGGAGCACAGCACGCGCGACGTTGTGACGTTTCATCGAACACAGAAGACGTGACGCTCCCCGCCCTGCGGCTGCGGAGCAGGCGCTTTGGGCGGGGCGGGCGGCGCGCAGCGAAGCGAGCACCGACCGGGGGTGGGCAACTTCAGCTCGGTGGGTAGCTGATCTGGAGGCGCGTCATCTTCCGCCACAACGTCGTGGGGCTGATGCCGAGGACCTCCGCCGCCTTCTCGCGGCTGCCGTCGCAGTCGCGCAGCGAGGCCTCGATCGCCTGGCGCTCGGCCACGTCCACGATCTCCGCGAGCGAACGGCCACCCATCTGCGGGCGCTTCGGCTGGTTCTGCGCGGGGAGGATGTCGTCGACGCCGATCTCTCCGCCGCCGGAGAGCGCGACCGCCTGCTCGACGAGGTTCTCCAGCTCGCGGATGTTGCCGGGGAACTCGTACGCGGTCAGCGCCTCGATCACGCCGTCGCCCGCGTGCGCCGTCGTGCGCATCTTGCGGTTGTACTTGTCGAGGAAGAACTTGAAGAGCAGCGGGATGTCCTCGCGGCGATCGCGCAGCGGCGGCAACGTGAAGCGCGCGACGTTGAGGCGGTAGTAGAGGTCCTGCCGGAAGCGCTTCTCCGCGACCGCCGTGAGCAGCTCCTGGTTCGTCGCGGCGATGATGCGCACGTCGACGCGGATCGGCTTGTTCTCGCCGACGCGGCGGATCTCGTTCTCCTGGATCGCGCGGAGCAGCTTCGCCTGGAACGTGAGCGGCGTCTCCGCGATCTCGTCGAAGAAGAAGGTGCCGCCGTCCGCCTCTTCGAAGAGGCCCTTGCGCGCCGACACCGCGCCCGTGAACGAGCCGCGCGCGTGACCGAAGAGCTCGCTCTCCAGCGAGGTCTCCGAGATGGCCGCGCAGTTCACCGGCACGAACGGGCGATCCGCTCTGCGGCTGTTCGCGTGGATCGCCTTCGCGACGAGCTCCTTGCCGGTGCCGCTCTCGCCGGTGATGAGCACCGTGGCGTCCGTCGGCGCGACCTTGATGATGCGGCCGAGCACCTCGCGCACGGGCGCGCTGCGGCCGACGATGTTCTCGAACTTGTAGCGGTCCTTGAACTCGTGCGTGAGCAGCTCGATCTCGTTCGTGAGGCGGCGGCTGGAGATCGCGCGCTCCACCTTCACGAGCAGCTCCTGCTCCGTGAACGGCTTCTGGATGTAGTCGTACGCGCCGAGGCGCATCGCCTCCACGGCGCTCTCGATCGTGCCGTACGCGGTCATCACGATGACCTCGGTGCTGCCGTGCGACTCCTTCACGGCGCGGAGCACGGTGAGGCCGCTCGACTCCCCCATGCGAAGATCCGTGATGACGACGTCGTACGCGCCGCGGCCTCCCTTGTCCGCGCCCTCGTTTCCGTCGGAGGCCTCGTCGACCTCGTAACCCGCCGCTCGCAACATCATCGCGAGGGTCGTGCGCATGTTGCGCTGGTCGTCCACCACCAGGATCTTCGCCATCGCCTGCCGTCGATCTCTCGACGTCTCCGGTTCGTCTGCCGAGGTCAGCCGCGGAGCTGCTCCGCGAGGTACGCGACCTCGCCGAGCTTCTCGATCAAGCCGATCTGCGTCTCGAGCCAGTCGACGTGCTCCTCCTCCGAGACGAGGATGCGGCGGAGGATCTCCTCGCTCGTGTGGTCGCCCTTCTCACGGCAGAGCGCGAGGCCGTCGTTGAGGCGCTTCACGGCGCGGTACTCGAGATCGACGTCGGACTTGAACATCTCGGGGACGGTCTGGCCGACGTGCAGCTTGTCGAGGCGCTGGAGGTTGGGCAGGCCTTCGAGGAAGAGGATGCGATCGACCAGGGTCTCGGCGTGTCGCATCTCGTCGATCGACTCCTTGCGGATGTAGTCGGCGAGCGCGTTGTAGCCCCAGTTCCGGCACATCTTCCCGTGCAAGAAGTACTGGTTGATGGCCACGAGCTCGGCCGCGAGCACCTCGTTCAACAAGTCGATGACTTCCTTCGAACCCTTCATGACTCTTCTCCGTTTCGTGGCCGAGCGGCTGGGACGAGGGGCGCCTGGCCCTTCACCGCGAGCGCGCGAGGCGCCGTCCCGCCGAACGGGTTGACCCTAGCGAAACGAAGGCGTGCGGAAAACCCGGTTGGGCGTCCTGCATGCACAAATCTGGAATGGAGCGCACCCGGAGCGGGCGGGGGAGGGAAACGGCGCGAAAAACGAGAAGAGAATGCGCTGGTCAGGCAGCTTCGGCTTCGCCCGACGACGCTTCGGTGGCGATGGCCGCGTCGGGGAGGACCTCCAGGCGACGACGGCAGGAGCGTGGTGGTGGGGCCGCTGCGTCGACGATCTCGGAGATCTCGTGGCGGCAAGCGCCGCATCGCGTCCCGGCGCGCGTGCAGGCCATCACCTCGGCGACGGAGGAAGCGCCATCCTCCACGGCTTTCCGGATCTCGTGGTCCGTCACGGCTTCGCACATGCAAACGTACATGCGAAGTTGAATGTAACTTTCAACAAGAAGAGTGTCAAGCGGGCGCTGAGAGACGAGCCGAGACGCGTGACAGGCGCGGTCCGGGTGCGACGCGGGCTCTCCCGCGGCCCCCAAAATCTGCTGGATCTCCCCTCCTTCGCTTCAGCGGCGCACGTACTGGAGGACCGGGTCTTCCTTCGTCGCGACCTCGTCGAGGTTGGCGATGCGGAGCTTGCCGAGGGTGTGGAGGTACTCGACGTGCGCGCCGGCCTCTTCGATCGCGAGGATGGTGCCGTAGCCCTCCTGCTTGCCGAAGAGGTCGGACGCGACGTCCGCGATCGTGCGGGGGCGCTCGCAGAGGTCGCGGACCTTGAGGAGGCGCTCGCGGTGGAAGGCCGCGATCTCGTCGACGCGCGTGCGAAGGTCGGCGATCGGCTCCTCGTGGCCCGCGAGCGTGAGGTTCACGAGGTCGAGCTTGCGCACCTTCGCGAGCGAGTGGAAGTAGTGCTCCAGGCCTCCGAACGGCGTGATCGCCTGCGGGAACTGGTGCGGCGTCGTGCGGCCGAGGACGTGATCGCCCGTGAGCAGCACGTCGCCGACGAGGAGGCAGATCTGGCCGGGGCAGTGTCCCGGCGTGTGGATCACGCGGTGGCCGCCGCCGATGAGGTCGCCGTCGCGCAGCGCTCGATCGACCTCGGCCGAACGGAACCAGTCGCGCGAGGACATGTAGAGGCCGAGCATCGTCTTGCGCTCTTCCTCGGGGACGCCCGCGCGGCGGAGGAAGACGCTGACGTCGCGCGACGCGATGAGGACGCGCTCCTCGAAGCAGGCGATCACACGGGCGTCGAGCTCGTGCACGCAGAGGCGCGCGGCGGAGCGGACCTTGAGGTCGTTGACGCCCCCGAAGTGATCGATGTGCGCGTGCGAGACGACCGCGGTGTCGAGCGTCTCGAAGCGCACCGTCTCGCCGAACATCGCGCGGACGACCGCGAACCCGAGCGCGAGGTCGCGGCGGGACGTGTCGAGGCCGGAGCTGACGTCGAACAGCATCGCGTGGCCGGGCTCGATCACGAGGTAGATGTTGTTGATGTGGTGCGGGAAGGTCTCGACCGGCAGGAGGTAGATCGCCACGTCGCCGCGCGCGGGGAAGCGGCGCACGCCCGCGCAGCCGTACCGCGTGAGGTAGTCGCGGCGCGCGGCGTAACTGTTCGTCGCCTCCGTGAGGGCCGCGAGGCGCGCGGTGAGGTTCAGCTCCGGCACCTCGACGTCGAGCGCGCGGAGCTTCTGTTCGGCCTCGGCGGGGGCGAGGTGCGAGGCTTCTTCGGCGAGGATCGCTTCGGGCAGGAGGACGCCCTCGGCGCGACGGAGGAGCCACTCGGCTTTGCGGCGGAGCTTCGAGTCGATCTTGGTCATGCGAGCGTCCACGATAGAGGACGCGCGCGGTCGTTCAACGCGGCGAGCGCGGGGCGATCAATCTTCGCCGCCGTTGCCGAGGCGATCGTAGGCGCCCTCTTCGAGCTTGCGGCCGCGCCACGCGAGGGCCTGACCGTTCGTCGTGAGGAGGAGCGCCACGTCGTCGGCGCCGCCTTCGTACTCGGCGAGGATGCCCGTGTCGCCGATGCGCGGGACGCCCTGGCCGTGCGTCGCGAGCGTGACGGGGAGGCGGCCTCTTCGAGTCATCGGGGCGCCGTCGATCTCGATCGACGCGGGCGGCTCGTTCGGGGAGTCGACGCGCGCGGGGGAGAGCCACGCGACGTCGCGACGGGGGCGCGCGAAGGCGGCGACGACCTTGGTGACGGCTCCTTCGGGCGCGAAGAAGACGGCCGCGACGACCTTGTCGCCTTCGCGCGCGACGATCGCGCCCGCGAGCCAGCGCTCTTCACCCTCCGCGAGCACCACGTCGCCGAGCGCGAGCGGGGTCGCCTCGAAGGCGCGCTTCACCTGGATCTTCGCGGGCGTGGGCGTGCGCTCGCCGCTCTTCTTCACGCTCGCGTCGCGGGCGGCGGAGGACGCGCCGGGGGCGTCGCGCCTGGCGTCCGCAGGCGGTTTGTTGCGATCGTCGCGATCGTTCGAATCGTCGCGATCGCCTGGATCCAAAGGGCGGCGACGCGACGCCACGAGGTAACCTCCGCTCGCCGAGGCGCACAGGGCGCCGATCGCGATCGCGGCCAGGATCAAGCTCACGAGGCGCCTCCGAGGACCACAGCCGACATCGAGATCACGAGGCGCCTCCGACGATCGCTTCCGAGAGGGCGCGGGCGCGGTCGCGGGCGGCCAGGAAGAACCACGAGCCCGTGTCCGGCGGGAGCAGCGCGCCGATCACCGCCACCGCGTCCACGTGCGCTCCGACCTGCGCGGCCGTCTTGCGGGTGATGCCGCCGATCGCCACGATCGGGAGGCCCGGCGCGCGCTCGCGGACGATCTTCGCGCGGGCCGCGAGCTCCTCCAAACCGACCACGGGGGACGCGTCCGGCTTGCTCTGCGTGCCGAAGACCGGGCCGATCGCGATGTAGTCGGGGCCCTCTTCGAGCGCGCGCACGAGCTGCTCGCGATCGTGGGTGGAGAGGCCGACCCGGAGCGGCGGGAGGCCCTCCCGGCCGTGCGCGCGCGACGCGAGGAGGCGCACGGCGGCGACCGGGATGTCCTCCTGGCCGACGTGCACGCCGTCACACCCCGCGGCGAGCGCCAGATCCGGCCGATCGTTCGCGAAGAAGGGGACGCCGGCGCGCCTCGCGAGGTGCGCGATCGGGCGGAGGAGGGCGAGCGTCGATCGGGCGGACCCGATCTTGTCGCGGAGCTGCAGCGCCGCAGGGCGAGCGTCGAGGAGGGCCTCGGCGTACGCGATGGGGTCGACTCCGCGGGCCGCGAGCGCCTCGGTGTCGACGATGGCGTAGAGACCACGCATGGTCCTTGTCAGCGTCCCCCAACGCGACGCTGCGCACAAGAGGTGCTAGCTTCAGGAGGCTCCCAATCACGCGCATGGCCACTTCGCGGAACGGATCACGCACGGCCTCCTCGCAACGGACCACGGCGTCCGGTGAAGCGCGGAGCCTCGCGATCACGAGCGATCGGCCGCCCGCGATGAAGAGCGATCGGCCTCCGCCGTCTTCGCAGCCCGGGGCGGACGCGGAGCAGCGGTTCCCGCTCTTCGATCCGGCGGCGCCTCCGCGGGAGAAGCCGTCGCGCGCGCACTGGGTCGCGGCGCCGCTGTTCGTGACGGCGCTGCTCGTGGTGGCGGTCGCGCGGAGCCTGATCGTGCGGACGCTGCTGCCGCTCGCGCTCGCGGTGGCCGCGGCGGCGCTGCTCGTGCGGCGCGCGCGCGGCGTGAAGGCGGAGCGGCGGGAGGCGGCGCGCCGGCGCGGGCTGCTCTTGCGGCCTCGGGAGCTGCGGTTCAAGCCGGGGCGGGAGGATCTCGCGCGGCCGGTGATCGATCGCACGCAGCCGTTCGGCGTGACGCTGCTCTCGACGCATCGGCGCGATCGGCTGGTGCTGCTGCTCACGTCGGAGCGCGGCGCGTTTCACGTGGGCACGACGGTGGACGCGGGGTCTCTGCCGGTGCTGGAGGAGCTGCTCGCGCGCGCGACGACGGTCGCCGGGGAGGACGCCGCGTTCGAGGCGATCGGCCCGGACGGCGCGCCCGTGCTGCTCACGCCCGCGGATTTCGTCGCGTTCGTGGAGGCGCTCTCGGCGGCGGATCCAGGGTGCCTGGATCGCGTGATCGCGACGGACACGCGGGGCGCGCCGATCGAGCTCGACGAGGGGGAGCTTCGCGTGGATCGGTTGGCCTTCGATCTGACGGCCCCGCTGGAGTGGCGCGCGCTCGTGTTCCAGGAGCCGTTCGGTCAGGTGATGACGCTGTACCAGGGCACGTGGATCCGGCAGAACAACGCGGAGGTGGTGCTCGTGAGCCTCCTGCCGTCGCTGGGCCCGATCCTGGAGGTGGAGCCGGGCGAGATCGCGCGCCTCGATCGCGCGGTGCTCCGCGATCTGCGGCTGATGCAGGCGAGCGCAGAGGCGCCGCCGCCGCGCGAGCAACGTCACGCGATCGAGCGGCTCTTGATGATGCCGATTCGTGCGCGGGTGGATCGGGCGCCGCGGAAATCGAGGCAACCGACTCCCAAGCGGGCGCCTCAGGTGCATTGAGGCCGATCCGTCACACCATCTTGAGAGAGCGCCTGTCGCGGAGGTCGTGGCGGGAGCCTTCGTTTTCCGGGGTCTTTGCGAAGGACGGGGCGTCTGGACTGGCTGTCTCGTGCGGTGTCCATACTGCGTAGTCTTCCGGCAAGGGGCCGGGCAACGTGGGCTGGGCCGTGCGCTCCAGGAGCTGGAAATCGTGCCGGACCACGAGGTCGAGCGGGAGGTTCTTCGTCGGGCCACCCTGCTTGAACCAGGCGCGCGCGCGATTGACGTTCTGGATCAGGACCCAATGCTGCGGATCCACCTTCGCCGCGGTCGAGAAGTGGGTCATCATGCCTTCGAGATCGCCGCGCGCCTTCGCGATGCACGCGAGGTGGTTGTGCACGAGGCCGGGGAGGGGATAGCCGAGGTCTCCGGCCCTCTGAACGTGCCTCTCGGCGAGGTCCAGTTTGCCCTCGTGGTAATGGGCCGCTCCGAGGTCCATGTGCGCGGCGTGGTGATCGCCCAGCTCCGCGAGGATCGCCTCGAAATCCGCGGACGATTCGTGGTGCACCGTGCGGAGGCCGCTGTTGTCGCGGAACCAGGTGTTCATCACGGTGGTGGTCTTTTCGTCGGCGTCGTACGGAGTCTTCAGCTCCTGGAACGTGCCCTCGAAATAGGCGCTCTTCTTGAGCCAGCCGGCCCTCTCGGCGTCGTGGAAATCGCGGGTGCCGGGGTAGATGGACAGGCACGAGAATACGTATTCGTGCGGCTCGGCGCGCTTCAGGAACTCCAGCGTCTCGCGGAAGGACTCCACCGTCTCTCCGCGGTTGCCGAGCATCATGTAATAACGGACCTTGATTCCGTACTTCTTCGCCATGCGCGTGGAGGCGATGATCTCGTCCACGGTGATCTTCTTGTCGATCGCGTCGAGGATCCGCTGCGATCCGGACTCCACGCCGAGCGACAGGCGCTGACAACCCGCGAGTCGCATCTCCTTCAAGAGAGGCTCTGTCAGGAGGTCTACCCGCGTGTCGCAGCTCCAGAAGAACTGGAGGTTTCGGTCGCGGATGCCGCGGCAGATGTCGAATACACGCTTCTTGTTGGTGGTGAAGGTGTCGTCCTTGATCTGGATCATCTTCACCGGCAGTCGCTTCAGCGCATTTTCGAGCGCGTCGAGCACGTAGCCCACGGATTCGGCCCGGAAGCCGCGGCCCCACGTCGTCTCGGCGCCGCAGAAGGTGCAGGCCCACGGGCAGCCGCGGGACGTCATCACGATGTGCGTGTCGAAGTACCGATGCGGCGACGCGAGCGTGTCCAGATCGGCGATCGACGCGCGCGGCGGGCCCTCCAGGATCTTGCCTTTTTCACGGTACATCGTGCCGGCGATCGCCGTGGTGGGCTGTCCGCGAGAGAGCCTGTCCGCGAGCTCCAGAAAGGTGATGTCGGCCTCTCCGAGAGCGACGGTGTCGATCTCCTGGCAATGCGCGAGCATCTCCTTCGCGAGCGGCGTCGCGTGGGGGCCGCCGATGACGACGTGCCTGTCGGGCCGCAGACTCTTGAGGAGCTTCGCGGTGAGCGCCACGCCCCGGCGGTTCGCGGTCCAGCACGACATGCCGTAAAGGTCGGCGTCGAGGCCCCGGAGCACCTCCTCGACTCGATGCCACGGATACGAGGACAGATTGAGGATCTTCACGTGGTGGCCGGCGCGGATCGCCTGCGCTCCCAGCGAAAAAAGGCCCCAGGGCGTCTGATAGAAATCGGCGTCCAGGTCGCCGTCCCGGTACCCGTCGGGCGGGGCGCCTTCCCCGGTGAAGGGAGGCTCTCCGGGAGCCGCTATTTTCCAGGGCGGGGGATACAAGAGCGCGATTCGCATGGCGTCTCCGAGCGAGCGACCGACACCATGCTACCCGCCGCCGTTCCCAACACCAGAGTCCATGTTCTTTTTACCGAAGGAGCCTCTGGTCGCGAAGGTAACCGACGCAACGTGAACGCAGGCGCCGCGAAGAATGCAGACGTTCCCCGCCCTGAACGAGCGAAGCGAGAGATTTGGGCGGGGCGGGCCGCGCGCAGGCCGAAGGCCGAGCACGGACCGGGGGTGGGCACCAGAAACAGCGTTTCGCGTTTTATCCCGCGGCCGCGCTGAACGCCTCTCGCCATCCGTCGATCACGAACTGCGCGGCGGTCGCAGCCAGAATCAAGCCCATGATGCGCGTCACGATGTTGATGCCCGTCTTGCCGAAGAGGCGCGACAGGCGCGGCGCGAACATCAAGATCAGGAGCGTCACCACCGAGAGGGCCGCGATCGAGGCGAAGAGCGCCACCTTGTCGTGCACCAGCTTCGCGCGCGACGACCACACCATCACCGTCGCGATCGCGCCCGGCCCCGAGAGGAGCGGCACGCCGAGCGGGATGAGGCCCGCGTCCTCCTTGTCCTGCGCCTCCGTCTGCTCCTCCGGCGTCGAGCGCGCGCCCGAGTGCTTCGCGCGCATCATCTCGAGCGCGAGCGTGAAGAGGAGCACGCCGCCCGCCATCTTGAAGGCCGGGATCGTGATGCCGAAGAACTTGAAGATGTGCGTCCCGAGCAGCGCGAAGAGCGACAAGATCACCGTCGCCGTCACCGTCGCGCGGATGGCCGTGCGCCGCTGCGCCGCGACGTCCTCGCTGCCCGCGAGCGCGAGGAAGATCGGCACCGCCGCGAGCGGATCCACGATCGAGAAGAGCGACGGAAAACAAAGCGTGAAGAACGCGAGGCCCGCAGACATGGGCGTGTCGCTAGGTCGCCGCCGTCCGAAAGGCAAGTCGCGCATTGACGCAACGCGTTGTGGTGCCTAGGAATGCGGCTCATGGCTGCTGAGATCAAGGCGAATGGGGATCCGGGCGATCGCGTGGCGATCGTGGCCGGGCTGCGCACGCCGTTCACGAAGGCCGGGACGGATCTGCGCTCGATGCGGACGGTGGACCTCGCGACCGCGGTCGTGAAGGAGCTCGTCGCGCGCACCGAAGTGCCGGCGCGTGAGGTCACGCTGTGCGTGTACGGGCAGGTGGTGCCGTCGCTCGACTGGCTCAACATCGCGCGCGAGGTGGTGCTGCGCGCGGGGCTGCCTCGCACGGCCGACGCCTTCAGCGTGTCGCGGGCGTGCGCGACTTCGATCCAGGCGATGACGAGCGCGATCGAGGCCATCGCCGGCGGGCAGCACGACGTCGCGATCGCGGGCGGCGCGGACAGCATGAGCGACGTGCCGCTCGGCGTGCCGAAGAAGCTCGCGGCCGCCCTCGTGGAGGCGCAGAAGGCGAAATCGCTCGGCGCCAAGATCGGCGCGTTCGCGAAGCTCTCGGCGAAGGATTTGATCCCGGGCGCGCCGGGGTTCTCGCGGGAGCCGATGACCGGCGAACAGATGGGGGAGGCCGCGGAGAAGATGGCGAAGGCGAACGGCGTCTCGCGCGACGAGCAGGACCGGATCGCGCTCGCGTCGCATCGCAACGCGGCGCGCGCCTGGTCCGACGGGACGTACGCGGCGGAGGTGATGGATGTGATCGCGCCGCCCTACGAAAAGGCTGTTTCACGCGACAATCTGGTGCGCGAAGACGCGACGATGGAGGCGCTCGCGAAGCTCCCGCCCGTCTTCGATCGCAAGCACGGGACGATCACGGCGGGCAACGCGTCGCCCCTCACCGACGGCGCGAGCGCGCTGCTCTTGATGCGCGCGGCGAAGGCGAAGGCGCTCGGGTACAAGCCGCTCGGGTACGTGCGGTCGTGGGCGTACGCGGCGGTGGATCCGGGGTGGCAGCTCTTGATGGCGCCGGCGCTCGCGGTGCCGGTGGCGCTCGCGAAGGCGCGGCTCGCGCTGCGGGACATGGCGCTCGTCGACATGCACGAGGCGTTCGCGGCGCAGGTCGCGAGCAACCTGCAGGCGATGGCCTCGCGCGAGTTCTACGAGAAGCACACGGGGAAATTCGAGGCCGTCGGGGAGGTGAACCCGGACATCCTCAACGTGAACGGCGGGTCGATCGCGCTCGGGCATCCGTTCGCGGCGACGGGCGGGCGCATGGTGCTCTCGACGTTGCGGGAGCTTCAGAAGCGCGGCGGACAGCACGCGCTGCTCACGATCTGCGCGGCCGGCGGCCTCGGCGTCGCGGTCGTCCTGGAGGCGGCATGAACCCGAGCCAATCCGCGAACGACGACGTCCTCTCGATCCAGGTGCGCGACGACGGCGTGGCGGTGATCCGCTACGACGTGCCGGGCGCGCCCGTGAACACGCTGAAGGCGAGCTTCGCCGGCGAATTCGAGCGCGCGCTGGAGCGGATCACGAACGATCCGAAGGTCCGGTGCGCGATCCTGACGTCGGGGAAAGAGGGCTCGTTCATCGCGGGCGCCGACATCGAGATGCTGAAGGACGCGAAGACCTCGGCCGACGCGGAGGCGCTGTGCCGGCGCGGTCACGAGGCGGGCGCGCGGCTCGCGGCGTCGCCGAAGCCGATCGTCGCGGCGATCCACGGGCCGGCGCTCGGCGGCGGGTTCGAGGTGGCGCTCGCGTGCCAGGGGCGCGTCGCGTCGGACGATCGCAGGACGGTGATGGGGCTGCCGGAGGTGCAGCTCGGCGTGCTGCCCGGCATGAACGGGCTGCAGCGGTTCGCGATGGCCGCGGGGATGGCGGCGGCGCTGGAGTACGGGCTCGCCGGCAAGAATCTGCGGCCGCTCAAGGCGAAGAAGATGGGGCTCGTCGACGAGGTCGTTCCGGCTTCGATCCTGGAGCAGGCGGCGATCAAGCTGGCGCTCGCGCTCGCGGACGGCGCGTCGAAGAGGCGCGCGCAGAAGAGCGGCGTCGAGGCGCTCACGGAGATCGCGCTGGAGAGGAACCCGATCGGGCGCGCGGTGATGTTCTCGAAGGCGCGCGAGGAGCTGCGGAAGAAGACGGGCGGTCACTACCCCGCGGCGGAGCGCATCGTCGACGTGCTGGAGGCGTTCGCGCGGCGCGGCTTCGAGGCCTCGCGGGACGTGGAGGCGAAGGCGTTCGGCGAGCTCGTGGTGTCGCAGACGGCGCACCGGCTGATGGAGATCTTCTTCGCGCAGACCGCGCTCAAGAAGGACACCGGCGTGGACTCGCCGAACATCGCCGCGCGCAAGGTGGAGAAGGCGGCGGTGCTCGGCGCGGGGCTCATGGGCGCGGGGATCGCGTACGTGTCGATCGCGACGGCGAAGCTGCCGGTGCGCATGAAGGATCGCGACGGCGACGCGACGGCGCGCGGCGTGAAGTACGTGGCGGACATCCTCGACGGGCGCGTGAAGCGGCGGCAGATCACGTCGATCGAGCGGGCGGAGGTGATGTCGCTCCTCACGACGGCGACCGACTACAGCGGGCTCAAGCACACCGATCTCGTGATCGAGGCGGTGTTCGAGGACCTGGATCTGAAGCACAAAGTGCTCGCGGAGGTAGAGGAGCACGGGCGGCCCGGCGTCATCTTCGCGTCGAACACGTCGTCGATCCCGATCGGGAAGATCGCGGCGCGCGCGAAGCACCCCGAGAACGTGGTGGGGATGCACTACTTCAGCCCCGTCCACAAAATGCCTCTCTTGGAGGTGATCCGGACGAAGCTCACGGCGCCGGAGGTGGTGGCGACGGCCGTCGCGGTCGGCAAGAAACAAGGCAAGACCGTGATCGTGGTGAACGACGGGGTCGGCTTCTACACGAGCCGCATCCTCGGGCCGTACATGAACGAGGCGGCGTGGCTCGTGATGGACGGGGTGCCGATCGACGCGATCGATCGCGCGCTCGTCGCGTGGGGCTGGCCGGTCGGGCCGATGACGCTGCTCGACGAGGTCGGCATCGACGTGGCGGCGCACGTGGGGCCGATCATGCGGGAGGCGTTCGGGGATCGGATCCAGCCGCCGCCCGCGGTGGAGCGGCTCGTCGCGGACGGGCGCAAAGGCAAGAAGAACGAGCGCGGGTTCTACCTCTACGGCGACGCGGCGAAGAAGGCGCGCGGCGTGCTCGGGAGCGGGAAGGGCAAGGTCGTCGACGAGAGCGTGTACGGCGTGCTCGGCTTGCCGGTGCCGGATCGCAAGGCGAGGAACCACGTCGCGGTGGAGGAGATCCAGATGCGGTGCTCGCTCCAGCTCGTGAACGAGGCGCTGCATTGCTTCGGCGACGGGATCCTCCGGAGCGCGCGCGACGGCGACATCGGCGCGATCTTCGGGCTCGGGTTTCCGCCGTTCCGCGGCGGGCCGTTCCGGTACGTCGACACGCTCGGCGCCGGCGAGGTGCTGAAGCGGATCGAGGCGTACCACGGGCGCTTCGGCGCTCGGTGGAAGCCGGCGCCGGTGCTCGTGGAGATGGCGCGCAACAACCGGCGGTTCCACGACGGGCGCTGACTCGGAGGAGCGCGTCCGGCGAGGACGGGGCGCTCCTCTCCTTTCGCGAACGACGGTGCGCGATCGGGGCGGAGCGTCGCGGGCCGCGTCCGCCCGGACGTCAGGAGCTCGCTGCGGGGTCTTCTTTCACCGCGTCCCAGAGCGTCTGCACGCGGCGGTTCAGATCGTCGCCCATGCGGTGGAAGGGCTGCGCGTAGTCGTGCATGCCTTCGAAGACGAAGTCCGGGCTCAGGTCGGAGGAGAGCTGGCCGTCCAGGCTCCATTTTTCGGAGAGGGCCGCGTTGATCAGGACCACGTAGTGCGGCACCTCCGCGCCGAAGAGCTTCTTCTCGAAGATCGAAGCCGCGCGCAGCTTCCGGAAGCCGATCACCTTCGTCGCGAGGCCGAGCTTGCGGTAGCGCGACAACAAGAACGGGTTCACCACGGCCAGGCAGAGCGGGCGGCGGAGCTTCGCCTGCTCCCACAAGATGCCGCGCAGGACGTTGCGAACGACCGTCCGGAGGAAGGCGCGATCGCCGACGCGGTGGAACGCCAGCGCGAAGCGCGACACCTCCATCACGAGGTCGTGGTTCTCCGCGAGGAGCGGCCACACGCTCGGATCCGGCACCATGTCGCGGAAGAACGGGAGCGCGTACGTCATCGTCTCCGACAGCGAGTCGCGCGGCGCGATGAGACGATAACCGCCGACGAGCGGGCTCACGAGGCGGCCGCTCTCGCGGATGCGGTACTGCGTCGTGCCGGGGCCCCAGTCGAACGAGTCGGGGTCCCAGGCCCAGTTGTAGAGGACGCGGATGTGGAAGAAGCGGAACGCGAGCCACGGCACGAGCTCGCGACGACGACGGATCGCCGAGAGCTCCAGGCCGTCGGCGGCGATGTTCAAGTGACGCAAGGAAGATGCGGGTGCAGCGGCATCCAAAGCGGCGCTCCTTCTTGAAGGTTTGCGAGAGGAGGTTTCACGCCGATCACCGCGCGGGAGGCGTCGATGCTCGGGCTCAGCCGGGCTCCGTAACCGGGGACGGCGGCGCGCGTCCAGCGACGCTTCGGTGAACGAAAAACGAGCGCCCCTCGGACGCGCGGCAGGCATGGGCTGCCGGGGAGAGATGCCTCAGCGCGACGCTCAGCCCGCGGTCGTCGTGACGCCGGGCGCTCCGAGGGACGGGCGGCGGACGATGCACGGCTCCACCGCTCGGATCAGATCCGCGTGCGCGGACGGCTCGGCCCACAAAAGGACGTGGCCTCCTCCGCCGGCGCCGCACGCGCGGATCACCGCGGCCCCGAGGCGCGAGAGGCGGCGCACCCACTCCCACGGGAGCGCGCTCGATCCGCCGCGTCGGAGCTTCGCGCTCGCGCTGCGGCGCATGCCCGCGACCACGAGCGGCACCGATCCGAGGCGGAAGCCGCGCGCGGTGTCGTCGGCCGCAGCGACGAGATCCGCCGTGAGATCGCAGCAGCATCCGTCGTTCGTGACGTCGAGGACCTCTCCCGAGACGCGGCGCACGCGCGTGTCGACGAGGAGCAGGCCCGCGTGCAGGTCGCGGATCAACGAGGGCGGGGCGTCGATCGGCTCGATGCGGAAGCCGTCGTCGAAGAAGCGGAGATCGAGCACGCCGCCCGCGGCCGCGCACACTTGATCTTGCAGGCCGCACTTGAGGCCGAGGACGTTGCGTTCGAGGTGCGACGCCTCGTGCGCGAGGCGCATCGGCTGGACACCGCGGCCCAGCGCGCGCTCGAAGGCCGCGAGGAGAGCGACGGCCGCGGCCGCGCTGCCGCCGAGGCCGGTGCCGGGCGTGAGGTCCGACTCCACGCGGATACGCACGCCGTCTTCGACGTGGGCCGCGGCGCGCACGGCTTCGAGCAAGCGGAACGCGACGTCCGTCGATGGTGCTTCGTCCGCGCGACGGGTGATCGATTCGGCTCGTAGCGAAGGGGCCGCGCCTTCTTCGTGCGGGGCGTCCGCGTGCGGGGCGTCGACGGTGCCCCACGATCCTTCGAGCCGCACCCACCCGCGATCGAACGGCTCCACGATGGCGCGCACGTGCAGATCGATCGCGGCGCACACGACGCGTCCGCCGATGCCGCGCGCCAGAGGAGGCACGTCGGTTCCGCCGCCGGCGAGCGAGATGCGCATCGGCGCGCGCGCGGCCGCCGCCGACTCCACGCGGAGGGTCCGGGTGGTCCGTGCTGTCGGCTCGGCTGCGTTCGCTGCGGAGGACATGGCTCGCGGAAAGTAGAAGGATCGCCCAGTTTCCTGCGGATTTCCAGACGCACAAACGCAGTCGCCGGCCCGGCAAAGACCGACGTGCTGTTTCACGGCTCCAGCGGCCACGGGAGGCGCGCGAGCTCGCTGGCTCGGGTGCGGAGGTCGGCGCGGAGCTCGGAGACGGTCGCTCGCTGGGAGGGGTTCTGGCGGAGGCTGCTCGATAAGAAGGCGGCGGCGGAGGAGCCTCGGCGGGCGTCGGTGAGCTTGCGGACGCCCGCAGGGACGCCGTCGTGCGTGAGGTGCGCCGAGATCAACGCGGCGTCGCTCATGCCGCCGAAGAGCGTGCGCGTCGTCAGCACCTCGTACGCGAAGCAACCGAAGCTGTAGACGTCCGCGGTCATCGGCGACGGGGTGCCGCCGCGCGGGAGGACGCCCCACACCTCCGGCGCGCAGTAACAACCCGTGCCGCAACCCGGGCGAATGTGGCGGCCCGCGAGGCCGAAATCGACGAGCACCGGCTCGTTCTCGCCGCGCAAGATCACGTTGGAGGGCTTCACGTCGAGGTGGCCGACGCCGGCGCCGTGCATCGCTTCGAGGCCCGCGAGCACGCCGTCGAGGATCGAGAGCGCGCGCGGCATGTCGAGCGTGCGCGCCGCGAGCGCGTGGTCCAGACGCGTGCCCTCGACGAGCTCCATCACGAGGATCGGCTTCGGGCGGGCGCCCGCGTCGAACGTGACGAAGCGCGCGACGTTGTGGTGGTCCGGCACCGAGAGGAGCGCGCCCGCTTCGAGGCGGAACATGCGGAGGAACTCGGCCTCGGAGACGCTGCGCGCCGCCGTCGCGTCGTAGTCGGGGACCTTCAGCGCGAAGCGCTCGGCGCCGGGGACGTTGCGCTCCTCCGCGCGCGTGACGACGAACACCGTGCCGAGCGCGCCGCCGCCGATCTGACGGTGCACGTAGAAGCCGCCGAGGATGCGACGCGCGGGGAGCCACAGAGGGAGAGGCGCCTGCGGTTGCGCGAGCGGCACCGGCTCGGGCGCTTCCGCCGGGAGCTTCGCGATGCGCGACAACACCGCGATCGTGACGTCCGCGATCGCGGGCGGGATCGCGCCGGAGAGGTTGCCCGTCCACGCGAACAACGTGGGCGCGACGAGGCGCGCGTGGATCGGATATCCGCGCGGGAGGCCCTCGATGTCGCGCTGCGATGCGGGGCCGAGCATGCCGAGCACGAGCGCGTTCAGCGACGGGAACGAGGCCGATCCGGTCTCGCGCACCGTCTCGTCGTAGCAGCGGCGGCGCGCGCCGAGGACGAGCTGCGACAACCGGCCGAGCGCGTCGTCGAGGGCCGCGAGCGGCGACGTCTCGGAGGCGACCGCGGCCGCGATCTGGCCGAGCGACTGCGCGCTTCGCACGGCTTCGAGGCTGCGGAGGATCGCGATCAACGTGGTGCGGAGGACGTCGATGCGCGGGGACGCTCCGACCGGCAGCTCCGACGCGAGGCCGTCCAGCGATGCGAGCAGATCCGGCAACGACGGGGGCTGCGACGTGCGCTCGTTGTGCGCGCGCTCCGCGACGAGGGCCGCGGCCGCTCCACGGACGAAGCGGGCGTACACGCGGAACAGCTCCGCGACGTCCGGCTCCACGCTGGCCTCGCCGAGGACGTCGAGATCGTCCGCGTCCGGCGCGCGCACCGAGGCGTAGAGCAGCACATCGGCTGGATCCGCCGCACCGTCGCGCGCGAGGGCGTCGAACGCGCGGGCGATGGTGGCGGCGATCGCGCGGCGAAGAGGCGAGCGCTTCTCGCGGCTGAGGCGCGTGAGGAGGACGCTCGACGTGCGGGTCCAGGCGGTGCGCACGCGCTGCACGCGCTCCTGATCGTCGCCTTCGTCGTTCGTCTCGCCGTCGATGATGTGGAGCAGCGCGCGGAGCTGGCGGGTGTGCAGCGTGAGCTGGCTCTCCTCGTCGCCCGCGGTCTCGGCCGAGAGGAGCCACGCGCCGAGCTGGTCGTGGATCGCGTCGAGCTCGGAGGTGCCGATCGCCTCGTCGCTCGGGCGGCGATCCAGGAGGAGGAGCCAGGCGAGGGCGTTCGATTCGAAGAGGTTCGCGTCGATCTCGCGGAGGAGGCGCACGCTCGTGCGGTGGGCCATGCGGCGCGACCCCGAGAGCGGCGCGGGCGTGGGATCGAAGGCCACGAGCGCGCTCACGGTCTCCGACGCGGCCGACAGCGCGATCTCGGCCGCGGCGTAGGCGGAGCGCGCGCCCTCGTCGACGAACGCCGCGAGCGCGCGGGCGATCGCGGTGCGCAGGCCGTCCGGCGCTTCGCCTCCGAGGTCGGACAAGATGGCGCGTCCGAGCGCCGCGAGGCCTTCGTCGCCCTCGGGGTTCGTGAGGCTGACGCTGAGCGCGTCCATGCACAGGTTCGTCGCGCGCGCGCCGAATCCGGCGGTGGTGCCCGGCGCGAGCAGGTCCGCGCGCAGGTCCACGAGGCTCTCCGCGATCGAGATCGGCGACGCGAGCGCGAGGGCGTTGAGGGCCTCCTCCGCGGCGTCCGGCTCGGCTTCGGCGGCGGGGCCCATGCCCCAGATCATGGCCGTCGCGATGCCGGGATCGCGCAGGAGCAGCGGGCCGCGCAAGAGCTCCAGCACGCGCGACACGGCGCGCTCCGGGTCCGTCGCGATGGAGGCGACGAGCGACGTCGCACCGCGGCGCCACTCGGTCGCGGAGAGCGATGGATCCAGGAGATCCGTGACCTCTTCTCCGATCTCCGGCATCACCGGAGCGAGGAGGCCGCGCGCGATCGCGACGTGCCGCCACACGAGGCTCTCGCGATCGGAGAGGAGCCGGTGCCACGCGCCCGCGATCGGGTCCGCGAACACGTCGAAGTGACGGCGCTGCGCGGCGGCGCGCGACACGTTGCGGAGGAGCCGAAGACCGCTCGGATCGCCTTGTTGTGCGCGGCGGGCGATCTCGCGGGCGGCGCGCTCCACGGTGCGCGCGGCGAGGCGGCGCTCCGGGAGCGATCCGGTCGACGGCGTGCCGATCCATCGTCGCGCGAGGTCGCGGCGGGACGCGAGCGCGAGGGCGAGGCCGTCCGCTTGTACGTCGGCCCACCGCGGGAGGTGCATCGACAGCGCGATGCGGGCGCGCGGCCCGATGCCGGTGAGCGCGCGCGACGACGTGGCGGCCATGCGCGTGGCGATCGCGACGAAGGTGCGCGCGTTCCCTTCGAAGAGCTGCGCCAGCACCCGCCGCGCGAGATCGCGCCGCTCCGGCCCGAGGGGCAGCGCCGAGGCCAGCTCGTACAGCGCGACGCTCGCGGCTTCGGGCGCGAGGAATTCGAGATCGTCGAAGAGGCCGTCTTCGCGCGCGGTGACGACGGCGCGCAGGAGCCGCTCGGGGTGCAGCCCGTCGAGGGGGCCCGGCTCGTCCGTCTGCGCGGCCAGCGCGAGCTGCGCCAGCGTCTGACGAAACACCGCCTGCCGCACGCTCCGTTCGGACCAGCTCGGCAGGTCCGCGAGGTTTCCGGCGATGTTGGCGCGGGTCGTCATTTCGTGAGGCGCTCCATCGATATCGCAGCGCACAGATCGTTAAAAGGTCCCCCTCCCATCGCGAGCGAAGAGAGCGATTTGGGAGTTCCCACGAGGCTGCGCCTCACCCCGATGGATGAAAACGTTGGGTGAGATGTGCACGTTGTGGGTGCCGGCAACGAAAGCCCGGACGCCCCACTGAGGCACGACCTCGCTTGGGAGTTTGGGCTCGGCTCGACGAATCCCAAGATGTGCAAGCACCCTCCGGTGCCCGGCACGCATAGCAGGTTGGTCCTTTTTTTCTCGAGTCGTCCGGCAGCGAGGCAGCGAGGACGATGGAGAGGATGTTCGAGCGATGTTGTGGGGTGGACGTGCACCGCGACACGTTGGTGGCGACGATTCGCATCGCGACCGACAAGCAAGTGAGCACCCAAAACCGGACGTTCGCGACCTACGCGGACGGCATCGAGGAGCTGTCGCGCTGGCTCGATAAGCACAGCGTGGAGGCGGTGATGATGGAGGCGACGGGGGTGTACTTTCAGCCGCTCGTGCACGCGCTGCGCCGGCTTTCGCCCCATCGGTTGGTGAGCGTGGCGAACCCGTCGGCGGTCAAGCAGATCCCCGGTCGCAAGACCGATGTGAGTGACAGCGCGTGGCTGGCGAAGCTACTGATGAACGGCGTCGTGTCCCCGAGCTTCATCCCATCCGAGCAGCTGGAGGAGCTTCGCAAGCTGTCGCGCTACCGCGCCAAGAAGGTGGGGGTGAAGAACGCGACGAAGAACCGGATCATCAAGCTGGTCGAGAGCGAGGGCATCAAGCTGGCGACGGTGCTCAGCGATGTGCTGGGCAAGAGCGGTCGAGCGATGCTTCAGGCGCTGGTGGACGGAGGTCAGAGCGCCGAGCAGATGGCGGAGCTAGCGCAGGGGTCGCTTCGCACCAAGAAGGCGGAGTTGGTGCGGGCGTTGAGCAATCCCGTCAACGAGACCACGCTATGGATCCTTCGGCAG
The DNA here is from genome assembly GCA_046351455.1 of Polyangiaceae bacterium. Taxonomy (GTDB): domain Bacteria; phylum Myxococcota_A; class Polyangia; order Polyangiales; family Polyangiaceae; genus JADJRH01. The sequence goes on along the minus strand of JAXLYM010000001.1, from coordinate 602,686 downwards.
TTGCTGGACGACCTGACGCAGGAAGAGGCTCGAGTCGCGCAGGTGGAGGCGGAGCTGAGCCGGCGTCTGCAAGCGAGCTACAGCCGCGAGATGGTGCTGCTGCAGACGATCCCCGGCATCGCGCAGGTCATCGCCGCCACGATCGTGGCCGAGACGGGAGCGGACATGTCGGTCTTCCCTTCCGCGGCTCATCTGGCCTCGTGGGCAGGGTTGGCTCCCGGCAATCACCAGAGCGCAGGCAAGAGTCGCAAGGCGCCTGTGCGACCGGGCAATCCCTGGCTTCGAACGGCGCTGGTGCAGGCGGCTCACGTGCTCGCTCGCAAGCGCGACTCGCCTCTGCGCGCCTTCTTTTTGCGAGTGCTGCACAACAGCGCCAACTACAACAAGGCCATCATCGCTGTGGCTCGCAAGCTGGCCGTGACGGTCTACTACGCGTTGCGCGACGGCGAGGTGCGCTGGCCGGAGCCCACGGAGATATCTGGCTCCCAGCAAGCGCGCCTGAAACAGCAGCTGGTCACGAAATTGGAGACGCTCGGTTACTCGGTGAGCCTCACCAAGAAGGACCCCGCTCCAACCGTGTCGTGACCGCCCCCTGAGCGGCGCGACAGCGACGCGATTTGGGGGCGGCGCCGCCCGCAGGCGCATGAGCGCCGAGGACGGCGGGTGGGGGCACCTTTGTCCTGAATCCCTTGGAAACGAGAGGATCCAAGCACCGCGCTGACTGGCCGCTGTCTCCCCTGACAGACGTTTTCATAGCAGGGGCGGGCGCGCGAAAGCGCGACCGGGGGTGGGCACCGCTTGCCGCGCCTTCACGGCTCGGGCAATCCCCCGCGCCATGTCCGAGACTCGTTCCGTTCGCGCGCGGCTCGACGAGGTGTCCCGCGGGTTTCGCTCGCGGTACCTCCGCTACGACGAGCTCACCGCGCAGCTCCACGCGTGGGCCGACGCCTTCCCCGAGATCGTGCGGCTCCGGAGCCTCGGCAAGAGCGAAGAGGGGCGCGATCTGTGGCTCCTCACGCTCGGGCGCGATCCGGATCGCACGCGGCCCGCGGCGTGGGTCGACGCGAACATGCACGCGTCCGAGGTCGCCGGATCGAGCGCCGCGCTCGGCATCGCGGAGGACGTCATCCACCTGATGGCCGATCCCGACGCCGCTGTGCACGACGTGCCCGCGCATCTCCTGTCGCTGCTGCGCGACGACGTGCTGTTCTACGTGATGCCGCGCATGTGCCCGGACGGCGCGGAGCACATGCTCACCGTGTCGTCGTACGTGCGCTCCAACCCGCGCGATCGAAGGCTCGGAAAGACGGCCCCGTACTGGCGTGGCGCGGACGTGGACGGCGACGGCCGCGCGCGCTTGATGCGCATCGAAGATCCCGCGGGCCAGTTCACCGCGCTGCCCGAGGATCCGGCGATGCTCTTGCCCCGCCGCATCGACGACGCGGGCCCCTTCTATTCGCTCTATCCCGAGGGCTTCATCGAGAACTGGGACGGCTCCACGATCCCCGGGTTCGGCTTCTTGTCGGACAACGAGATCGACATGAACCGCAACTTCCCGTTCGGCTGGGCGCCCGAGCCGCGGCAGGAAGGCGCGGGCGCGTTCCCGATGAGCGATCCCGAGTCGCGCGCCGTCACCGAATTCGCGACCACGCACCCGAACATCTTCGCGTGGCTGAACCTCCACACGTACGGCGGGTGCTTCATCCGACCGAACCAGGAGATGCCCGACAAGAAGATGAACCAGCTCGATCTCTGGGTGTTCGAGCAGATCGCCTCGTGGGCCACGCCGATCACGGGCTACCCGGTCGTGAGCGGCTTCGAGGAGTTCACGTACGAGCCCGACACCCCGCTGCGCGGCGACCTATCGACGTTCGCGTACGAGCAGCGCGGCGCCGTCGCGATGGTGTGCGAGCTCTGGGACTTCTGGAAGCAGTGCGGCCTGGACACGCTGCGCCCGTTCATCCGCAACTACGCGAAGCGCCCGCGGGCAGAGCTCGTGAAGATGCTGGCGTGGGACCGCGAGCACAACCAGGGCCGCGTCGCGCAGCCGTGGAAACCCTTCGAGCACCCGCAGCTCGGTCACGTCGAGATCGGCGGCTACGACCCGCTGATCGGCATCTGGAACCCGCCGCCGGAGCGCCTCGCCGAGGTCGTCGCGAACCAGTCGCGCAGCTACTTGCGGTGGGCCGCGCTCGCGCCGCGCCTCCGCGTGAGCGACGTGACGGTGGAGACGATCGAGGCCGGGATTTACCGCGTGGGGGCGACGATCGAGAACGTCGGCTTCCTCCCGACGAACGTGCTCTCGTCGGCGCTCAAGCTGCCGTGGAACGACCCGGTGCGCGCGGCGATCGCGCTCGGACCGGGCGCCACGTTGATCGGCGGCGACGCGGTGCAGGCGGTCGGCCATCTGCACGGCTGGTGCCCCGACGTCGTGTTTTCGTACCCGTCGTTCGCGCGGTCGACCAACGATCGCAAGCGTCGCCGGGTGCACTGGATCGTCCGCGGTTCGGGCGAGGTGATCGTGTCGGCGTCGTGCGCGCGCACCGGCAAACAGGAAGCGCGCGTGAAGCTCGGAGAAGCATCGTGACTCGCAAAGTTGCCCACCCCCGGCCGGGCTACCGCCCGTCCGCCCCTCCCAAATCGCTCACTTCGTTCGCGAAGGGAGGGGGACGTTCCGTCCTCTTTGCGAGCGCTCTCATGACATCCCTCGCGATCGCGGCCTGCGACGATCCGGGGACGCCCGAGCCGACGCCGGATCGGATCGATCCCGCGGCGACGCACACCGTCCGCGAGTGGCCGCCGCCGGAGTGGACGACGACGTCGACCACAGAGGCCGCGCCGACCGCGAGCGCCACCTCCACCGAGACGGCCACGACAACCGCCACCGCGACCGCCGAAGCCACCGCGAGCGGCGCGTCCTCCGCGGCCCCCGCGCCCAGCGGATCCGCGAGCGCGTCACCCGTCGTGAAGGGCTTCGCGCTGCCTTCCTCGAAGACGGGCATCCTCTCCGCGGCCGACGCCGACAAGGTGCTGAAGACCGGCGTCCGCGCGAAGGTGCGCGTGCTCGACGCGGGCAAGGAGCCGCTCGCGAAGCTCGTGCTGGCGCCGACGAAGGGCGAGTCGCAGCCGCTCCGGCTCGACATCGATCAGAAGGTGTCCACGGTGCTCAACGGCCAGGCGACCGAGGTGTCCAGCCCGCCGCAGTCGCTCGACGTCGACATGGTCACGGGCGACGTCGACGACGCGACCGGCGCGCTCGTCACGATGACGCTGAAGCGCATCACGTTGAAGCCGGTGGCCGGCATCGACGAGGCCTCGCTCGCCGAGGTGCAGAAGCAGCTCTCCGGCCTCAACGGGTACGCGGTGCGCGAGCGCGTGAGCCCCTTCGGCGACGCGACCGACGCGAAGGCCGAGCTGCCGAAGGGCGCGCCGCAGGGCGCCGAGGTGATGATCACGGCGCTGAACGACATCTTCCGCACGATGCTCCCGATGCTGCCGGAGGAGCCGGTCGGCCCCGGCGCGAAATGGCAGGCCCTCTCGCGCGAGGACCACGGCGGCGCCAACGTGCTCGTGCTGACCGAGTACACGCTGAAGGAGCGCACCGATTCGCGCGCGACGCTCGGCTTCACGGCGAAGCAGCTCGCGGTCGGCGATCAGTTCAAGCTGCCGATCGCGCTGCCGCCGGGCACGACGACGCGCCTCACGAAGTTCTCGTCGACGCTGTCCGGCTCGCTCGTGATCGATCCGAAGCAGATCGCGCCGATCAAGGGCCGCTCGTCGCAGGACACGAAGGTCGGCATCGAGGTGTCGCGCGCGGGCGCCGCGGACAAGCTCGCGACCGACACGACGATGAAGGCGTCGGTCTCGTTCGCGCGCCGCGGAGGCGACGCGGGAGCCGCTCCTTCGAGCGCGCCGTCCGCCGAGCCGAAGAAGGATCCCCCGAAGCCGTGACGGAGGCGACGATGACGATCGACCTGGATTCGAAGGCTTTTCGCGCAGCGTACGCGCGCTTCCTGGACGCTCCGGAGGCGCAGGGCCGCGTCCTCCTCACGGGCCACTCGCACCAGGCGTGGCCCGACGTCGCGCGCGAAGCGGTGGCCCGCTCGTTCGACGACGCCGCGCGCCTCGTGGACGACAAGTGGGGCGCCGTCTTCGGGATCCTGGACTCGGTCGGCCGCCGCGTGCTCACGCGGATGGGCTTCGATCCGGGCGATCCGATCGCGTTCGGCAAGAGCACGCACGAGCTCGTCTTCCGCTGGATGACGTGCTTTCCGTGGAACGAAGAGACGCACCTCGTCACCACGGAGTCGGAGTTTCACTCGATGTACCGGCAGGCGTCGCGGCTCGCGGAGGAGGGCGTCCGCGTGACGTGGGTGCCCGGCTTCCCGCGCGAGGGCCTCGTCGATCGCATGCTCGAAGCCTTGCAGCCCGGCGTCACGATGGTGGCGATCAGCGCGGTGATGTTCGAGGACTCGTACGTGGTGCCGCGCGTCGGCGAGATCCTGGCCCGCGCGAAGGCGATCGGCGCGGTCGCGCTCGTCGACGCGTACCACGCGTTCAACGTGGCCCCGCTCGATCTCGGCCCCGCGGACGTGCGCGACACCGCGTTCGTGACGGCGGGCGGCTACAAGTACGCGGCGTTCGGCGAGGGCGTGTGCTGGCTCCGCGTCCCGCGCGACACCGCGCTGCGCCCGGTCGACACGGGTTGGTTCGCCGACTTCGAGGCGCTCGAGGGCCCGCGCTCGCACCGCGTCGGCTACGGCCCCGGCGGCCTCCGCTTCACCGGCGCGACGTTCGATCCGTCCTCGTTTTACCGAGCGGCCGCGTCGCTCGATCACTGGGAGCGCTTCGGCCTCGGCGTCGCGGAGCTGCGCGCGATCTCGGTGCGTCAGACCACCCGCGTGATCGATCGTCTGGAGGCCCGCGGCCGCGGCGATCGCATCGTCACGTCGCGCGATCCGGCGCGTCGCGGCGGCTTCGTCGCGGTGCGCACGCCGCACGCGGACGAGGTGGTGCGCTCCCTCCGCCAGCAAAACGTGTGGGTCGACGCCCGCGGCGACCTCCTCCGCATCGGCCCCGCCCCGTACCTCACCGACGAGGAGCTGGACCGCGGCGTCGACGTTGTGGCCGGCGTCCTCCGCGAAGCGTGACCGACCGATGAGGGCCATCGGACGCGTGCCAGGTGCGCTCCAGCAGGGACGTCCGCTCGCCCGCACCCCAAATTTCTGATGGAAATACGCGCCATTTCTGCCCGCCGAAGCGAGGTTACGGTAGGAATGCGGGAGCTTTTGCGCTTGTCCTCGCCCCCCGGTTCTGCCACTTGTTGAAAGCCATGTTCAATAAGCCCCTCGCGTGGCGGCGTCCACGGTTCCCTCTCGCGTGGCTCGTGCTGGTGGGGTTGCTGACATTTTTCGCGAGCGCGGGGGCGCGCGCGGATCAAGGCGATCCGCCCGAGGTGGAGGCGCAGCGGCTCGCGCACCTCTTGAGCTACGTGGCCTCGGACTACGGCGGCGCGGTCGCGAACGGCGCGGTCACGTCGGAGAACGAGTACAACGAGCAGCGCTCGCTCCTGCGAGAGGCGGCCTCGATCGCGAAGCGCCTCGACGCGCAGCCGAAGAAGGTGGACGGCGCGAAGCTCGAAGCGCTCGTCGACGCCGTCGCCGCCAAGGTCGAGGCGAAGGCCCCCGAAGCGGACGTCGCCGGTGAGTCGGTGAAGGCCCGCACGGCCGTGCTCGCGGCGTTCGGCGTGTCCGACGCGCCGAAGGAGATCCCGAGCGCCGAACGCGGCAAGCAGCTCTTCACCGAGCTCTGCATCGACTGCCACGGCCCGTCCGGCGCCGGCGACGGACCGAAGGCGAAATCCCTGGATCCGAAGCCCGCGAACTACCTCGCCGAGAAGATGAACGGTCGCCTCTCGCCCGCGCGCATCGCGGCGACGATCCGCTTCGGCGTGAGCGGGACCGCGATGGTGCCGTTCTCGCAGCTCTCCGACGACGATCGGTACGCGCTCGCCTTCTACGTGATGAGCCTGCGCTACACGGACGTCGCGCCGGATCCGGCCGGCCCCGCGTACGGCCTCGGCTACCTCGCGACGCACACGGACGAGGCGCTCGCGCACGACCTCGAAGCGGCCGGCATCGCGAAGTCGCGCGTCCCCGCGGTGCTCTCGGATCTGCGCCGCCGCGCGCCGTACGAAGACCGCGGCTCGGGCTCGTCGCTGATGATCGCGCGCGGCAAGGTGGAGCGCGCGAAGGCGGCCCTCGCGCAGGGTGATCGCGCCGCGGCCCGCGCCCTGTTGATCGACGCGTACCTCGAAGGCATCGAGCCCGCGGAGCCCGCGATCCGCGCGACGGACAACGCGCTCGCGCTCATGATCGAGGAGCACTACGGCGCGCTCCGCACCGGCCTCGAAGCGTCGCGCAGCGCCGAGGAGCTCGCGGACGGCATGGACGGCTTCCTCCGCGATCTCGCGCGCGCCGAGGAGCTCACCGCGGACCGCAACGCGCCCCGCAGCTTCTGGGCGACGGCGATCTCCTCGGGCGGCATCGTGCTGCGTGAAGGCGTGGAGGCGGCGCTCCTGATCGCGGCGCTGCTCGGCCTCGCGCGGCAAGCGGGGCTGGAGAACCGGCGGCGCTACGTGCACTACGGCTGGGGCAGCGCGGTCGCGCTCGGCCTCCTCACGTGGATCGCGTCGGCGAAGCTCATCACGATCTCGGGCGCGCGCCGCGAGATGATCGAGGGCGTGACGGCGCTGCTCGCGATGGGCGTGCTGTTCTACGTGAGCTACTCGCTGCTCGCGAAGCGGGAGGTCGCGCGGTGGATGAAGTTCCTCCGCGAGCAGGTGACCCCGGCGCGCGCGGCGGCCTCGCTGTTCGGCGTGGCGTTCCTCGCGGCGTACCGCGAGGCGTTCGAGACGGTGCTCTTCTACCAGGCGCTGCTCGCGTCGAACGCGCCGGCGATGGCGGCGATCGTGGGCGCTCTCGGCGGCGCGGCGGTGCTCGTGGTGCTGGTGCTCGCGTACTCGCGGGCCGGCCGCTTCACGCCTCCGCAGATCTTCTTCCGCATCTCGAGCTACCTGCTCTACGGCCTCGCGGTGATCTTCGCGGGCCAGGGCGTGGCGGCGCTGCAGACGGTGGGCGCGCTCCCGATCCACCCGATCGGCACGTTCCGTCTCCCGTCGCTCGGCGTGCACCCGTCGATCGAGACGTGGGCCGTGCAGCTCCTCTTGCTCGCGGCCGCCGTCGGCGCGTGGGCGATCGGCAAGAAGCAGGCGGCGATCGAAGAGCAGGAGCGCGCGCAACGAGCCGCCGCTCAGCGGGCTGCCACGAGCTGAGAGCTATTCCGGCAGCTCGCGGTACACGGGCGGCGCGTTCGGGTGCAGCGGGCGCAGGCCCTTGTCGGCCACGTCGCGCGCGTTCGTCGCGGGCTCCGCGAGGTCCCACTCCAGGTACAATTTATCGCCGTCGTAGCAGCCGAAGCTCGTCGACACGCAGAGCAGCGGCTCCCGATCGATCGCGTAGCCTCCGCGCGCCACGTCGTGGCCGTACACCGCGACCTTGGATCCAGGGAGGATCGCGCGCAGGAAGGCGTGCGCTCGCTCGCTCGACGTCGTCCGCGCCCAGAGGAGCGCCGCCAGCGTCGCGCGCGCCGCCGAGTCCGCGAGCGTGAGGTCGAGGAAGCCGTCCAGCGGCAGCTTGTCGAGGTCCTCCGCCTTCTCGATCGCCGCGTGCGGCGCCGCGTGCAGCATCACGAGGCCCGCCTTCGGAGCGACCGCCACGAACGGCCACGTGCGCAGCCACGCCTTCATCCCGCGCGTCGCGGGGGGGCCGAGCAGCTCCTCCAAACGCCGCGCTTCGTCCGGGAAGAACTTCGCGACGACCGGCCCGCCCACGTGCGCGTGCTCGTGGTTGCCGAGCAGGTAGTGCACGCGGCCCGGGTGCCGGTCCATGAGCTTCTTCGCCTTCTCCAGAAGGCCTTTCGAGTCGCCGCGGTAGTACGAGCCGAGGTAATCCGGCCACTCGCCCGGCAAGAGCTCCGGCCCGTGCACGAGGTCGCCCGTGATCACGAGCACCGCGCCGTCCGGCTTCTTCGCCGCGGCCTCGAAGATCTCCTCGACGATCTCGAAATCGCCGACGTTGCCCTGCAGATCGGTCGAGACGATCAGCCGGCCCTTCTCGGGCAAGGTGACGACGCGTCTCGTGGGGCCGGGCATGGGCTCCAAGAAATGCCCCGGGCTCGTGGCCCGACGCAAGCGTCCATTGCAAGGGGCGCCACGAACGCCTGAAAACGTTGCGCGGTCGTCTTCTTCATGGGCGTGGCCGGCGGTGGTAAGACCGCGCCATGTCGACCGCGACCGCGGAAGCCGCCCCCGAAACGAAGAGCTCCACCTTTTTCCGTACCCGCCTCGGCTCGGCGCTGGCCGTCCTGCCCCTCGGCGTGTGGACGGTGATTCACCTGTGGAACAACCTCGCCGCGTACCGCGGGGAGAAGGCCTGGCAAGAGGCGGTCACCGACTACAAGCACGGCGCCGCGCAGCTCGTGACGGGCTTCCTGGTGCTGGCGCCGCTCATGATCCACACGATCTGGGGCATCGGCCGGATGATGCAGACGCGCATGAACGTCGGCCGCTACAGCTTCTTCGCGAACTGGAAGTTCCTGCTGCAGCGGCTGAGCGCGCTCGGCATCCTGGGCTTCCTCGGCGCGCACATCTGGCTCGCGATGCTGCACCCGCGCCTGGTCGAAGGCCACGCGGAGCCCTTCAAGGACATCGCGAAGGAGATGGCGCACAACCCGCCGACCCTGATCGTCTACACGCTCGGCACGCTGGGCGTCGCGTACCACCTCGCGAACGGCCTCCACACGTTCTGCATGGCGTGGGGCATCGTGCAGAGCCGCCGCGCGCTGAAGCAGCTGGAGCGCTTCGCGTACCTGACGTTCGTCGTCCTCCTCGCGATGGCCTGGGGCGCGATCTTCGCCCTCTACAGCGCCGGCTCGCAGCTCTGATCTTCCCAGAAATGAAGGTGGGGGTGCCCCCCGGGGCTCCGCGCGCGGTGCGCGCTACGCGGCCCCCCAAGCATGCTCGCTTCGCTGCGCGTGCGGGGGGCCCAGCCTCACGTCGGAGCTGATCAGCTCGCGCTCTTCTCGGGCGCGGGCTCCAGGTTCAGCGGCGCGAGCAGGTGCGTGAGGCCGCCGATGCCCGCGACCACCGCGCACACCGCGAAGAAGGCGAGGGACGCCGCGGTCGCGTCCGGGCGCGCCACCGCGACCTTCGCGAACACGAAGACGAAGGCCGCCTCCCGCACGCCGAGGCCCGCCACCGACAGAGGCATGTACGTCGCGATCATCGCGAGCGGCACCAGCACCAGCGACTCCAGCGTGCTCACCTGCGGCGTGATCGAGGCGAGCAGCACGTGCCCCGTGAGGCCCACGATCGCCTGCGTCACGAGCGACATCACGATCACGACGACGAGCAGCGAAGGCCGCGCGACGGCCGGGAGGTTCGACGCCCACTTGCCGATGCGGCCCGGCAAGAAGCGGCCGACCCGACGCCCCAAAACCGGGATGAGGCCGATCCCGAGCGCCATCGCGAGCGCGCCGCCCGCGAGCAGATCCGCGCGAATCCCCGGGAGCGGGTGCACGAAGAGGCCCACCGCGCCGAGCGAGAAGAGGCCCGCGAGGCCGAAGAACCGCTCCAACCCGACGACCATGTACGCGCCGAGCGGGCCGTCGAAGCACGCGCGCGTCGCGTGGCCGCGCAGCACGTCCCCCGTGACGTTGCCCGGCACGAACGTGTTGTAGAAGAAGCCGACGAGCTGCGACCGCGACAAGAACGCGATGCCCGGCACGTCCTTCGCGCCGTACGCCGCGAGCAGCACGCGCCATCGGACGGCCGCGACGACGAGGTTCAAGAGCGTGAGGCCGACCGCGATCGCGAACGCGCCCGCCGTGAGCCGCAGCACCGCGCCCTGAAGCTCGTCGAGCTTCATCCGCGAGAACGTGTAGGCGAGCGCCGCGATCGTCACGAGGATCTTCGCCGCGAGCACCATGCGCCCGCGCGTCTTCGACGGGGTCTTCTCGCTCGCGGCGGGAGAGCTCACGGGCGCCACGATACTCGCGCCCGCGGCCGCAGGGGCGCTCGCGTCCACGTTCATCATCGGCGATCACCGCGCGCGAGGAGGTTGTACTGCACGATGCACCGGAGCGCGGAGAAGCCGTCCTTCCAGTTGATCTTCTTGCCCTCCGCGTACGTGCGGCCGGAGTAGCTCACCGGCACCTCGTAGATGCGGACGCCGAGGCGCGCGACCTTCGCCGTGAGCTCCGGCTCGATGCCGAAGCGGTTCTCCTTCAGCGCGATCTGCTCGATGACCTCGCGGCGGAACACCTTGTAACAGCACTCCATGTCCGTGAGGTTCAGGTCGGAGAACATGTTCGAGAGCATCGTCAGGAACTGATTTCCGAGCGAGTGCCAGTAGTAGAGGACGCGGTGCGTCTCGCCGATGAAACGCGAGCCGAACACCACGTCCGCGCGGCCGTCGAGGATCGGCGTGAGCAGGCGTGGATACTCCGCCGGGTCGTACTCGAGGTCCGCGTCCTGGATGAGGAGGATGTCGCCCGTCGCCGACGTGAGGCCCGTGCGGATCGCCGCGCCCTTGCCCTGGTTCACCTCGTGGAAGAGGACGCGCAGGTGCGGGCGCTCCGCCGCGAGGCGCTGCAGCAGCTCGCGCGTGCCGTCGGTGGAGCAGTCGTCCACGCACACGATCTGGCGGTCCACGCCGTCGGGGAGCTTCGCGTTCTCCACGCGCACGAGCACGCGCTCGAAGAAGTTGATCTCGTTGTAGACCGGGATGACGACGCTCAGCGTGGGCATGGTTCCTCGGCTCGGCTCTCAATTCGTCTTCGGGAGCGGGCCCGTGTGGATGGCCGAAAAGCCCCCCGGCCCTTGGACGGCGTAAAGTACGTCCTTCCCGACCGCGAGATAGGACACGTTCGTGGTCCCCAGGATCGTGCCTTCGAGCGCCGGGTGCGCGACGTCCGCGAGGTCGTAGACGCGCACCTCCGGCGAGCCCGTCGCGACGAACGCGACGTCCCCGATCACCGCGAGGCCGGAGGCGCCGCCGATCTCTTCGCTCATCCACGCGAGGGTCGGGCTCGACGGATCCGCGACGTCCATCACGACGAGGTGCGAGGCGAAATTGCCGGGGCCCTCGACGTCGGCGACGCGCGTGGTCGCGATCACGTGGGTCTTGTCGACGACGCGCACGTTCGTGAACGCCTCGTTCGTGGGGAGCGTGAAGAGCGCCTTCCACGCGGGCGCCGACGGGTTCGAGACGTCGAGCACGCCGAGGCCCACGCGCCGCCCCACGAACACGAGGTCGCCGAGCGGCGCCACGTCGGCCGCGGAGTCGCCCACGTTCACGTCGTCGAGCGCGGCCTTCGCGAGCAGCGTCGCGCTCTTCGCCGACGACGAGTCCACGATCATGACGCCCTGGTTCGTCGCGCAACCGAACGTGAGCTTGGGGCCCGCGAGCACCGTCGACATCGCGTCCGAAGGCGGCGTGGTGCCGCCGATCACGGGGTTCGCGGGGTCGCTGAGATCGAAGAGCGTCACGCCCTTGCGGCCGTCGCCGACCGCGAGGATCGCGCCGGACGCGGAGACGCCGTACACGCCGATGTCGGCCTTCGGATCGAGCGTCGTCGCGGTCTCGTCGCGGTCCACGAGCGCGGGCGCCTCGGGATCTTTCAGCGAGAACGTCTGCACGCCGCGGAACGAGTCGCCGACGTACGCGAAGTCGCCGGCCACCGTCGCGGTGCGCGCGTTGCCGTGCCCGTTCGGATCGAACCACAGCGGCTTCGTGCCGTCGCCGTTGCGGTCGAAGACGTAGAGGCCCTCGTCCGCGCCGACGTACAGCGTGGAGCCGTCCACGAGCACCGAGCGCGCGATCGTGGGGCCCGCGTAGTGCGTCGACAGCGTGAGCGCGCCGTTGCCGGCGATCGTGTACCGCTGCGCGGCGCCGCGGCCGAACACGACGAAGAGGTCGCCGCCGTCCTTCACGAGCTGACCGCCCGCGTCGAGGCAGCCGCCGTCCCCGGTGCACGGCCCGTCCGGATCCGGCGCGGATCCGAGCAGCGCGGGCGCCGCGGGGTTCGTCACGTCGTACGAGGCGACGCCGTCGGTCGCGCGGCTCACGAACACGCGGCCGCCCGCGATCGCGATGTCCGCGATGCCGGCGCCCGTGTCGAGCGCGCCGAGCACCGTCGCCGCCGCGGGGCTCCCCGGATCCGTGAGCTTCACGAGCACGAAGCGCGATCCGTCCGTCACCGCGAGCGTGTCGCCGTCCACGTCGACCTTGCCGACGAGCGGCTTCGCCGAGCCGCCGAGGTTCACCGTGCCGAGATCCACGACGTTCTCGGGATCCGTCACGTCCTCGATCCGGAGGCCTTCGCCGCCGTCCGCGATCGCGAGGCACTTCTTGCCGTTCGCCTTGAGGATCGCCGCGTCCGAAGCGAACCCGGGCGTGCCCGCGTGCCCGAGATCTTGAGGCGCCGCAGGATCCGTCACGTCGAGGATGTGCACGCCGCCCTGGCCGGACGGCGCGTACGCGGTCGTGCCGTCGACGAGCACGGCGCGCGGGCCGAACTTCGTGACCAGATCGCTCTTCAGCGCCGCGCTCTTCGGATCCGCGACGTCGTACGTCTGGAAGCCCTTGTAGCCCTCCGACGCGGTGATCACGGAGCTGCCGACGCGCGCGAGGCCGTTCACGACCGCGGGCCGCAGCGCGCGCTTCGCCGGCACGGGCTTCACCGTCGCGAACGCGAGCGCCCCTTGCGCGCACGGCGAACCGACCGACGTCGTGAGGCCTTCGCCGACGATGACCGCGTACGAGCCCCAGAAACGCAGGCTCTGCTTCGGGTGCACGAGCACCATCGCGCCGTCGTCCGGGCTCACCGTGACGTCCGCCGGAACCTCGTCGCCGCCGAGGAGCTGCAGCTTCACCGCGTCGAGCGTCGCGGGATCCACCGCGGCGGAGAACGTGATCTGGAGGTCCCCGACGATCGGCACCTCGGCCGCGCCGATCGCGGGCGTCGTGCCGACGATGCTGCAGCCGATCGCCTCGCCCTCGAACAGGAACGCGTCCTCCGCGGTGCCGACGAGGTGGTTCGGGTTCTCGACGGAGACGGACACTTTTCCGAGGCCCGGCGGCGTCACCACGCTCAGCGTCGTGTCGTCGACGTACTTCACGTCCGCCGCGAGCGTCCCGCCGAAGCGCACCGTCGCGCCCTTCGCGAAGCCGGTGCCCGTGATCACGACCGGCGTCCCGCCCGCGGACGGCCCCGACGTCGGCAGGAGCTTCGTCACCGTGGGCGGCGTCCCGATCCCCTCCACCGTCACGTCCGCGCACCCACCGGCGGCGAGCGCGAACGGCAGCGCCCCGAAGGCCGCGCCGAGCAGGAAACGAAACACACCCAACATCCTCATGGGTTCACCTCGGTCCATGAAAGCAAGCAGGCCGGTGGATCGCGCGCGGCCGAGCCGACATCACGAAGCGGCGGCAGGAGGAGCCGCGGGCGGCGCCGTGACGCTGGGACGGCGGTCCTTGGGGTCGTCCTCGTAGTAGCCGCGCCGGTAGTACTGGTACGAGTACTTGTACTCGTCCTTCGTGAAGTTCACGGCGTTGAGGACGACGCCCGCGACGTGCGCGCCGATGTCGGTGAGCCTGCGGACCGCGTGCTGCGCGAGCTCCTTCCGCGTCTGGAAGGCGCGCGTCACCATCACGACGCCGTCGACCAGCGTGGAGAGCACCGCCGCGTCCGTCACCGCGAGCACGGGCGGGCTGTCGAGGATCACGTAGTCGAACTTCGCCATGAGGTGCTTCAGCACGGTCTTGAAGCGCTCGCTCTGCAAGAGCTCGGCGGGGTTCGGCGGGTGCGCGCCGGCCACGAGCACCGTGAGGTTCGGCACGTCGGTCTCTTCCGTCTGGATGTCCGGCGCGTCCTCCGGGTTCTCCGGCGCGAGCGCGCTCGTGAGGCCCGCGTCCGCCGGCTTGCCGAAGATGCGGTGGAGGCGCGGGCGACGGAGATCGCAGTCCACGAGGACCACGCGCTTGCCCGTCTGCGCCATCGCGATCGCGATGCAGCACGCGACCGTCGTCTTGCCCTCGCCCATCGCCGCGGAGGTGATGAGCATCACGCGGTACGGCTTGTCCGGCGCGGTGAAGAGGATGTTCGTGCGGATGGTGCGCGAGGCCTCGGCGATGCCGCTCGTCGGCATCTCGTGCACGATGAGCTCGCGCCCGGAGCCGCGGCGATCGCGTCGCCTGCTCTGCTTCTGCGCCGCGAGCTGCTCCTTCGTCATCTCCAGCTCGGGGATGAGGCCGAGGAAGCTCACGCCGAGCACCTGCTCCACGTCGCCCGGCGTCTTCAGCGTGCGGTCGAGCATGGCGCGCGCCATCGCGGTGCCGATGCCGATCAGGATGCCGATGATGATGCCGGCGCCGATGTTGAGCGGCACGTTCGGGCGCACCGGCGAGCGCGGGACGCGGGGCCGATCGAGCACGCGCACGTTGTTCACGTTGAGCATGCGCGCCAGATCGCTCTCCTTGGTGCGCTCCATCAGCAGCTTGTAGAGCTGCTCGTTGTTCTCTTTCGTGCGCTTGAGCCGGTCGTACTCGATCTCTTGCCGGTTCAGCTCCAGGGCCTCTTTCTTCGTCTGCTCGAAGAGCCCCGAGAGGCCGCCCTCTTGCCGCTTGATCGCCGACAGATCGCGATCGAGCGCGCCCTGGATGTTCTTCACCTCGCCGAGGATGGCGCGCTTCGTCTCGTCCATGCGCGCGTCGAGGGCCTTCACCTCTTCGTAGTTGGGGCCCTTGCCGGAGCGGATGAGCGCCTCGCGCTGGCGCTTCGCGTCGATGTACTGCGAGCGGAGCTGCTGCAGGATCACGCTCTGGAGCAGCTCGGTCGCGGGCAGCTCGCTCGGATCGTCGACCTTCACCTTCGCGAGCTCGTTGCGTCGAGAGGCGACCTCTTCGCGCTTGGCGCGGACCGACGTGAGCAGGTTGTTGAGCTGCCCCATCTGCTCGCGCAGCATGCTCGATCGATCGTCGAACGCGGCCGCGAGGAGGTTATTGTTCTCCTTGTAGTTGTGGAGGTCCATCTCGGACTTCTCCAGCTCGCCGCGCAATTTCTCGGTCTGGGTGCCGAGCCACGTGTTCGCCTGCGTCGTCGCTTCGAGCGCGGTGTCGATGTTCTGCTGCACGTAGTGATCGACGACCGCGGACAGGATGCGGGCGGCGCGCTCGGGGTTCGCGTCCTGGAGGCGCACCAGCGCGAGGCGCGATCCCTTCACCGGCTCCACGCGGATGCGGCCGCGCAGCGCCTCGGCGGCCTGCTCGTCCGTGAGCGGGTTCATCTTCGGGATCGGCGCGTCCTTCGGCAGGTTGTAGACGAACGCGGCGTCGCGCTGCAGGCCGAGCTCCACGGCGACCGCGGTCGCGACGCGCATCGACTGGATGATCTGGTACTGGGTCTCGTAGTACTCGCGCGTGTCCCAGACGGCGCCGCTGCCCATCTCCACGACGGCTTCGACCTTGCCGCCGAGGGGCCGGGGCGGGTTCGGGTCGAACTGGATGGTGGAGGCGGCCTCGTAAATCTTGGTCTGCCCCAGCGTGTAAAACGCGACGGAGACCGAGATCAGGAGCGCCGCCGCGAGGGCGGTCGCCCAGTGCTTGCGGACCGTACGCCACACGACGAGGGCGTCGAAGCCGGCTTCGTCGGTTTCGGTGCGCTCCTGAGGGAGGGCCGGGGCGCGGAGTTGAGGCTCGGTGGACACGGAGTTTGCGGGTAGGTTGCTCGGGGGTGGCCCCGCGTTCACACGGCCCGAGATCACGGGGGCGACCGGGCCGGGTGAGGTGGCGACCGCGGCACCTCTAGGCCTTTTTTCGCCGCGGATCCACTTCGGAGGTGCCCGATCCGCCTCCGGACCGGCCCCGCGCCGCGAGGAGCCGCGCCGCGTCGAGCGTCGACCGCGCGAAGAGCTGCAGCGGCCGCAGCGGATAGAGCGGCCACACCCACGGCGATCCGGGCGCGAGCCCGTAGTGCATCCGCATCGTCTCCACCGGCGGCACCAGGTAGTACCGGAGCTGCGCGGCCACCTCGCGACGGGGCATCCGCGCGAACGCCCGCAGCCGATCCGGCAGCCGCAGCGCCATCGAGAGCGCGTGCGATCGTGGGGCCGCGCGCTCCACGAGGGCCTCCACGTCCCCTGGTCGCGCGTCCCGTGTCCACCCCGCGGGCGCCCGTCGTCCCGTCACCAATTCGAGCAGCCCCGCGAGCGCCGACAGCCGCCGCCCCAGCCCGTACGTGTGCGCGCACGTCGCGATTTCGTCCACGATCGCGGCCGATTTCCGCGCTGCGTACGCGCGCGCCTCCGCGAGGTCCACGAGCGTCTTCGCGACGAGGAACGGCATCGTGACGGAGCTCTCGAACGCGTGGTGGAGCAGGTGCGCGACGAGCGGCCCGATCGCAGGCTCCCCCGACGGATCGCGCATGTCCGCGAGCCGAGCGCGCCGCCCGTCCGTGAGGCTCCAGAAGGCGTGCTCGTGCAGCTCGACGAGCAGCCCGTCCCGCAGGAACGGCGGCAGGTGCTTCGGCCCGCCCGCGGAGGCCTGCGAAAACCCTCGATCGACGAGCAGGCGCGTCGCCGCAGGGCCCGCGTCCTCCGCGATGATCAGATCCACGTCCGACGTCGGCCGCGACCCCGGATCGCGGTACACGCCGAGCCGAAAGAGCGCCGTCCCCTTGAGCGAGCACGCCCCGATCCCGCGCGCCGCGAGCGCCGCCACGAGCGCGTCCGCCTCGAACGCGAGCCGCATGTTCATCGCGGTGGTCGCGGTGTGATCGCGCCTCCACGCCTCGAAAATCGCGGGCGGCACGTGCTTCGCGATCCCGGTCGCGCGCGCGGCGGAGGCGGCGAGGGCCGCGGCGTCCCACGCGGACACGGCGCGATGAACGGCCTCCCACGCGGCCGCATCCCACCGTTCGATGGCCGGAGGCGCGTCCGCGTCCCGCGCGAGCAGGAGCCGCAGCGGCTCGATCACGCCGCGCGCGCCCGGCAAGGTGGTAAGAGGGCTCTCAGGTTCCAAGGGACGAGTATGGCGGAAGGTACAACGACAATCGCGCGCAGCGAGGGAGTGCTCTCGCGCGTGCTCGACGGCGAAGCGGTGCTGCTCGACACCGAGGGCGGAGCGTACTTCGGCCTCAACGCGGTGGGCACCCGTGTGTGGGAGCTGATCGGCTCCGGCGGCACGACGGAGGACGCGCTCCTCACGACGCTGTTGACCGAGTTCGACGTGACCCGCGACGTGCTCGCGAAGGACCTCCGCGATCTCCTCGCGGGCCTGGAGCAGCGGCACCTCATCCAGGTGAACCGCTAGGAATCAGGGGCGCGCGCACGATGCGCCCGAAAAAAATTCCAAAATTGGCGCGCGGGTGATGGGCCACGCCACGGGGGAGACCGCCTGTGGTACGACGGCGCGCGCGTATGAAAATCCACGAGTACCAAGGCAAAGAGATCTTCCGCCGTTACGGCGTGCCGGTGCCGAAGGGCGCTCCGGCCTTCAAGGTGGAAGAGGTCGGACCGATCGCGGAGCGGCTCATCGCCGAGACGAAGATCCCGGTCGTGGTCGTGAAGGCCCAGATCCACGCGGGCGGCCGCGGCAAGGGCGGCGGCGTCAAGGTCGTGAAGGGCGGCGCCGCGGAGGCGCAGTCCGTCGCGGACAAGATGCTCGGCATGCAGCTCGTCACGAAGCAGACGGGCCCCGAAGGTCAGAAGGTCCGCCGCCTCTACGTCGAGCAGGGCCTCGACATCGCGCGGGAGCTGTACCTCGCGCTCCTCGTCGACCGTGAGCTCCGCCGCGTCGCCATCATCGGCTCGACCGAAGGCGGCATGGACATCGAGCAGGTCGCGCACGACACGCCCGAGAAGATCATCACCTTGCACGTGGATCCGACCGTCGGGTTCTCCCCGTTCCTCGCGCGCAAGATGGGCTTCGCGCTCGGCCTCGGCCCGACGATGAAGGGCCCGCTCGGCCACTTCGTGAAGCTGCTCGAGTCGCTCTACAAGTGCTTCACGCAGGAGGACATGTCGCTCCTCGAGATCAACCCGCTCGTCGTCACGAAGACGGGTGAGCTGGTCGCGCTCGATGCGAAGGTGAACTTCGACGACAACGCGTCCTACCGCCACCCCGAGTGGAAGGATCTGCAGGACACGCACGAAGAGGATCCGGTCGAGCTGGAGGCGAAGAAGGTCGGCCTCTCGTACGTCTCGCTCGACGGCGACATCGGCTGCCTCGTGAACGGCGCGGGCCTCGCGATGGCGACGATGGACATCCTGCTCAACTACGGCGGGCGCCCGGCGAACTTCCTCGACGTCGGCGGCGGCGCCTCGCAGGACCAGGTGAAGACCGCGTTCCAGATGATCCTCCAGTCCGGCCACGTGAAGGGCATCTTCGTGAACATCTTCGGCGGCATCATGCGCTGCGACGTCGTCGCGGGCGGCATCGTCGCCGCGGCGAAGGAGCTCGGCCTCAAGGTGCCGCTCGTCGTCCGCCTCGACGGCACGAACGTGGAGCTGGGCCGCAAGATCCTCGACGAGAGCGGCCTCGCGATCCAGTCGGCGTCCTCCATGGGCGACGGCGCGCAGAAGGTCGTCGCCGCCGTCAAGAACGCGTCCGCGCAGGTTTAAGGGAGCGAGAGAGTCAGATGAGCATCCTGGTCGGAAAAGACACGCGGGTCGTGTTCCAAGGCATCACGGGCGAGAGCGGATCGCTCCACGCGAAGGCCTGCCTCGCGTACGGGACGAAGATCGTCGCCGGCGTGACGCCGGGCAAGGGCGGTCAGAAGTTCGAGGGCACCGTCCCGATCTTCGACACGGTCGAGCAGTCGGTGAAGGAAGCGGGCGCGGAGGTGTCGTGCATCTTCGTGCCGCCGGTCGGCGCCGCGGACGCGATCATCGAGGCGGCGGACGCGGGTTGCCGCTTCGTCGTGTGCATCACGGACGGCGTCCCCGTGCTCGACATGGTGCGCGTGCGCCGCTACCTCGAAGGCAAGGGCACGAAGCTCCTCGGCCCGAACTGCCCCGGCATCATCACGCCCGGCGAGACGAAGATCGGCATCATGCCGGGCCACATCCACAAGAAGGGCCACATCGGCGTCCTCTCGAAGAGCGGCACGCTCACGTACGAGGCGGTCGGTCAGCTCAGCGCGCTCGGCATCGGTCAGTCGACGTGCATCGGCATCGGCGGAGACCCCGTCGGCGGCCTCGACTTCATCGACTGCCTGGAGATGTTCAACGCCGATCCGGAGACGCACGGCGTGGTCATCATCGGAGAGATCGGCGGCAGCGCCGAGCAGCGCGCGGCGGCCTGGATCAAGGCGAACATGAAGAAGCCGGTCGTCGCGTTCATCGCGGGCCGCGCGGCGCCTCCCGGCAAGCGCATGGGCCACGCCGGCGCGATCATCGCGGGCGGCAAGGGCACCGCGGCGGAGAAGATCGCCGCCTTCGAAGAGGCCGGCGTGAAGGTCGCGCCGTCCCCCGCGGACATGGGCGTGACGATGAAGGCCGCCCTCGCCGCCGCCGGCATCGCCGCCTGACACGACTCCCCCACCAAGCAACGTTGCCCACCCCCGGTCGCGCTGCGCGCGCCCGCCCCTCCCAAATCGCTCACTGCGTTACAACGTCAAGGACTGCATCCGCTCCGCTACGGACTCCGCGGAGCCAGGCTCCGCTCCGCCTTCGCGGACCGGACTCCGTCCTTCCAGTGGCGGCCGGTTCGCGAAGGGAGGGGCGCGTTCGCACGATCTCCTCACCACCTCGATCGACAAACCGCACAGCGCGGATCGCCTTGGATCCGTGCCTGATCCACTCCCTCCCCGAAAACACAAAGAGCACACCGAGCACACCGAGCACACCGTGCGCGCGCGTTAACGCGTATGCGGGCAGCGACGTCTGTGCGCAGCGCGCCGTGATCTGTACACAGCATAGGAAGACACAACGTCGAGGACTGCGCCCGCTCCGCTGCGGACTCCGCGGAGCCAAGCTCCGCTCCGCCTCCGCGGACCGGACTCCGTCCTCCCAGCGGCGCCCCACAAAACGAAACCGCCGATCGTCGAGAGAATCGAAGTCCTCTCATCGACGTCGGCGGTGTGTGTACAGCCACCGATCCACGTGGATCGGCGCGGTTCTATTACGACGACGCTTCCTCTTCGGAGCGCTGCCGCGACAGGGGGAAGAGCTGCATCCCGATCTGGTAAACGATCTCCGGCTCCTCGTCGGCGTCACAGAGAGCGAGCAGCTCTTGCTGGAACGACGTGAGGCGACGGCGCAGCTCTTCGATGGTCTTCCCCTTGATGCAGACCACCAGCGACGAGACGTTCCGCGTGTCGGCCGACATGTTCTGAACGGCGTCGGCCGCGAGCGTGAGCATCTGGTGATGGAACGTCGACACGATCTTCGTGTCGGTCTCCGGTCCCGTCGTCCAGCTCGGATCCCCTCTCTCGAGGCGACCGTCGGGCATGCGACGAACGAGACCCAGGTTGATCAGCACCTTGAGAGCCTCAGCCGCCTTCTTCGCGCTGATGGCCGGAACGAGCTCCTTGGCGATCCACTTGGGATCTTCCTGGAAGTCGCGCCGCGCCACGAGCTCGCGAATCGCTGGTAGATACCAGTGGGCGAGGTACTCGAAGAGCTGACCTTCGATGCGTCCCGCCTTGCGGTAGTTCCGCGCGGCGGTGATGCGTGCGAGGTGTCGCTGTTTGGCCTCATCGTTCTTGGCCTGGCCGTAGGCGACCAGGTCGGCGAAGAAGGCCGCTTCTTCGGCATCGAGCTCCAGCGCCCGGGCGAACGCAGTGACGCTCGCGGGGCCCAGATTGCGCTTCGCTTCGATGACGAGCTTGAGGAAATTAGGGCTGGTGTGTCCGGCCCTACGGGCAAAATAGCGGTACGAGAACGCCGGCCGACGCGCCTTCTCCGCGACGTAGTAGTCGCGCAGATAAGCCCGGTAGTCGGTGTACTCGTATACGCTCGGCCTGTGCGCCTGGCGCAGATTCATTGAGGTCGGGAGCCTACCCACAAATTCACCCGTTTCGGCGATAAAGTGGCTAATTTTTGTAGCCTGTTAGAATACCCCGGTCCGATCCGCCCGCGCTCAGCGCCTGTGCTCAACCCCCTTCGACGAACGAACCCTCGATGCGGGGACGCCGTTCGCTGCGGCCGGGGAGGCAGGTTGTCTCTCTCGGGCAGGACGGCGCCCGGAGCGAAGATCGCCGCGAGTATGCCGTGGAAACCGGCCGCATGCACGCGGATGTGATCAGAACGTAGCCTGAGGGTAACACCCTGAGGGGCTCCCCGTGGATCAGACCGTTTACACGTGCGCTCCACGGGAACGCCTAAGTCTACGGCGCCCCTTCGAAGCGTAGACACACCACCCGGGAACCGTCCATACACGACACTGTGTACTGACCGGCACCCGTCGGCGCCGCGGCTGTCCACAAGTGTCCACAAGGTGACCGCAGGCCGTGGACAAGGGCTGCCGAGCTAGCCCCAGAGACGGACGCCGCCGAGGAGGCCTGCCACGTTGTCCACAATTGCCACATTGCCCGGCAGCCCGGCGCGGTCGAGGTGCTTCGCGTTGCCGCCGCCGACGTAGAGCTTGCGATAATTGAAGATGGGCCCGAGCGTGCCGATGACGTCGCGCACGCGGCGGTTCCAGCGCTTGTTGCCGGCCTTCTTCCGGGCCGCGTTGCCGACGCGGTCCTCGTACGTCTTGCCCTTCTCGAACGGGTGGTGCGCCATCTCGATGTTGGGCACGTACCGCCCCTCCACGTAGAGGCCGAACCCCATCCCGGTGCCGAGCGTGATCACCACCTCGACGCCCTTGCCTTCGACGACGCCGAGGCCCTGGACGCCCGCATCGTTCGCGACGCGCGCGGGTCGACGGACGCGCTCTTCGATGGTGCGCGCGAGCGGGAAGTCGGCCCACGTCGGGTGGAGGTTCGGCGCGGTCCGCGTGACGCCCTCCACCACGACGCCGGGGAAGCCGGCGCTGACGCGATCGAACTCCCCCTGCTGCCGCGCGAGATCTTCGATCACGGTGAGCACGGCCTCGGGCACCGCGGGCCGCGGCGTCTCGATGCGCCCGCGCTCCGTCTGCGCGACGCCCTCCACGTCGACCACGATCGCCTTGATCCCGGAGCCGCCGATATCGATGCAGAGCGTGCGCATGCGAACCTCGCCGATGAGGTCCGAAACGCTATCAGGCTTTGGAACGTGAGGAGGAGGGGAGGCGAACGGCCACTCGCAGCGAGTCGTCGTCGTTGTTACTGCGCGCCGGGGACGCACAGCGCCGTCGGTCCGCCGGCGCCCATGCACGTGAAGCCCGAGGCGCAGTCGGTGTTGGCGGCGCACGGGAACGAGCACCGCTGCGTCGTGAGGTTGCACTTGTGGGTGCCGCAGATGAGGTCGTTCTGACAGGGGATCGCGAGCGGGCTCGCGGGCGCCGTCGCGGTGGGCTGAGGCTGCTGCTGCGGATACTGGCCCTGCGGATACTGGCCCTGCTGCTGCGGATACTGGCCCTGCGGGTACTGGCCTTGCTGCTGCGGATACTGGCCCTGTTGCGGGTACTGGCCCTGCGGATACTGGCCTTGTTGCCCCTGGTACTGCGGGAGGTTCTGCTGCGCGTACGGGTTGTTCGGGTCGTACTGCTGCTGCGACGGATCCTGCGCCGTGCGCCCTTCCGTGCAGGCGGCGGCGAGGACGGGGAGCAGGCCCGCGGCGCAGGCGAACGCGATCACCGTGCGGCGGGGAGTCGAAGAGAGGCGCCGGTTCATGCGGGGCAGCGTAGCGAAGAGCCGCGCCGTCCGCCGCAAAAGAAACGTGGTGCGCGCGTCGGTGTCGTGCCGTGGTCGGCGCCTTCGCGGGGCGCGGTTCAGTTCGCGTCCGCGCAGCAGCGGAAGCCTTCCTCGTAGCCGTAGTCCTCTTCTTTGTGGAAGCCCACGGTGGGCCGACACCGACCGCGCACGGGCCCCCACCATCCGCCCTTGAGGCCGCTCCGGTTCGGCGGCTTCTCCTTCGGCCGAAACACCCACTCGTTGATGTTGCCGTTGAGATCGTAGGCCCCGAACGGCGACACGCACGCGGGCAGGCTGCCTGCGGGGAGCCGTTGATCGAGCTTCTCGAGCTCCGCCTTGCAGCGCGGGTCCTTCATGCAGCGCGCGTACTTGAGGAGCTTGTGCTCACGCTTGCGGTAGGGCCGGTCGATGTTGCACTTCGAGGGGTCGCGCTCGAAGCCGTACGTGTACGGGAGCATCTCTTCGCCCTCGCACGCGAAGTTGTATTCGTCCTCCGTGCACAGCCGCTTTCCCGTGTCCTCGCAGAGCTTCTTCGCGTCCACCCAGGAGACGAGCAGCGCGGGCACCTCGCCCTTTTTGTTGGGCCACTCGTAGCGATCGATGCAGAAGCGCATGTGCGTCCGCTTCTTCGACAGGCACACGGACGGAGCCTCGTAGTGGAGGCATCGCTCGCTGACGTTGCTGCGGCTCGTGTCCTCTCCGGCGTCGCGTTTCTTCGCCTCGCGGGCCTTGTCCTTGTCGTAATCGGAGGCGTGTCCGAGGCACTTCTGCAAGACCTCGGGACAGTATTCTCCTTCGACGCGCACCATCCCGTCCGGGCACCCTTGCGTGCTCCCGGGCAGATCGCCGCCGTCCGGATCCCCGCCGTCGGAAGCGCCGGAGTCGGGGACACCCGCGTCGAGATCACCCTGATTTTTGGGGTCGTTGAAGCCGCCATCTCCCGCGTCCGGAGCGTCGACGACGAGAGCGCTCGCGGACGTCGCCGTGTCGCCGGCTTCTTGAATCAAGCTGGGCGCGCTCCGTTCACGGGAAGAGCACGCCGCGATCGACAGGGCGCATCCCGCCGCGAAGAGCCCGCCCGCGAGCGCCGAACGAACGGACCTCGTCATGATCATCACGTGCGGCTCCATGGAGGTCGAAGACAGCGAGACGTCAGGCCCGAAACATCCATCACGTGGAGAGCATGGTGAGCGGATCGCGAAGGGCCTTGGATCAAGGATGATTGGGCGGGAGGTCTTTGCGCGGCTCGCCGCCTTGGCCGGGCGCGGGGATCACGTCGAGCGTGATCTTCTTTCCGGCGCGCTCCACCTCGACGGTCGTCTTCTTTCCGGGCTCCAGCTCGCCGAGCGCGAACATGTAGTCGTGGATGTTCGTGATCACGTGCTTGTCGACCTTCGTGATCACGTCGTTTGCGCCGAGGCCCGCGCGCGCAGCGGGGGAGTCCGGGCGCACGCCGGTGAGCTTCAGCCCGGGGCCCTGGTACGCGTAGTCCGGCAGCGTGCCGAGCGACACCTTGAAGCCGCCGCGCCCCATCTTGTGCGGATCCGAAGGCGGCTCCAGGAAGGCCATCCGTTGATCTTGCTCGGCCACGCTCGTCGCGAGCCGCGCCGCGAGCACGCTCGTGACCGAGATGCCGTCGACGTTGATCTTGTCGGCCGTGTCGGAGGGCATGTGGTAGTCCGCGTGCACGCCGGTGAAGAGGAACGCGACGGGGATCTTCGCGCCGGTGAACGTGGCGTGATCGCTCGCGCCGTACCCTTCGCCGCCGTTCGTGATGTCGAGCCGCAGCCCGTCGGACGCGGCCTTCACGAGCCCCGGCCACTCGTTCGCGGTCGACACGCCGTCCACGAGGAGCTGCCGTTCGCGCATGCGCCCCACCATGTCCGCGTTGATCATCGCGACGATGTTCGCGGCCGGGATCGTCGGGTGATCGATCCACCACCGCGAGCCGATGAGCCCGATCTCCTCCGCGCCGAACGACGCGAACAGCACGTTGCGCGCGGGCCGCTTCGCGAGGTGGCTGAGCCGGTACGCGACCTCCAGCATGAGCGCCGTCCCCGACGCGTTGTCGTCCGCGCCCGGGTGGATCGCGCGCTTCCCCGGCGCGCGCGAGTACTGCCCGCCCATCCCGAGGTGATCGTAGTGCGCGCCGACGACGACCCACTCCGACGCGTGCGGTGAGCCCTCGCGAGCGGGCAGCGCGCCGAGGATGTTCCACGCGTCCGCGGTGAGCGCCTCCACGTGCGTCGTCAGCTCCACGGTGAGCTTCGGCAGCTCCTTCGGCGTCGCGGCCTTGTCGGCGTCCCACAATTTGTCGCCCTTGAGATCGACGCCGCTGATCAGCTTCGCCGCGTCCGCGCGGAGGATCGTCGCCGCGGGGAGCCCCATGCCCGAGGGATCCGTCGGCGGATCCGGCAGCGCCGCCGCGTCCGTCACGAGGATCACGCCCGCGGCCTTGTGCTCGCGCGCCGTGCGGATCTTGTACCGGGACGATCCGAAATCGTGGAGCGCCGCGATCTTCTCGTTCGTCTTCGAGGCGCGCGGGGCGCCCGCGAGGATCACCGCGATCTTCCCTTCGATGTCCTTGCCGGCGTAGTCGTCCCAGCCGAGCGCGGACGCGGTGATGCCGTGCCCGACGAACACGAGCGAGCCCTTCGCGGTCATGTCGCTCGCGCCGTCCGCCGCGACGCCGCTCACCTTCGAGGGCTTGTTGCGCCCGCTCTGGATCGCGAGCTGCGGCGGATCCGCCTTCGCGCCGACCTTCGCCTGAAACCGCTGAAAATAGCTCCGCGCGGCCTCCGTCGATGGAGCGGGCAGAGGCGCCGTGCCGCCCGCGACCGCCGCCGCGGAGTCCCCCGTGGGCCGCAGCCCGAGCTGCTGGAACCGGTTGCGGATCATCTCCGCCGCGAGCCGCGCGCCCGGCTCTCCGGTGCCGCGCCCCGCGAGCTCCGGCGACGCGAGGTACTGCACGTCCGCGTCGATGCGACCGAACGCCGTGGAGTCGATGTCGATCCGATCGCTCGGCGCGTCCGCGAGGGGCGCCGCCGTCGGCTTCGCGGTCGCGGTGGGCGCGGGCGCGAGCGGCTGCACCGCCGGACCGCACGCCGCGACGGAGAGGAGGAGAGGGAGCAGCAGCGAGGAGAGACGGGGTCGCATCACGGGCGCAGTCTTTAGTCCCGAGAGCCGACCCCGCCAACTCACGTGACGAGGAATTCGTCGAGGGTTTTGCGCGCGGGGGCCTGGGGGCGGAGCCCCTGGCAATCCAGAAGAAGCGTGTGTGTGGAGGGGTCTTCGAGAGCGGCGCCCGGGGAGGACGTCGCGCGGCGTCACGTCACCAGGGCGACGCCTTCTGAGCGGCGCGCACGAGCTCCAGCGAGCGGCGCCCCACGTACTCCTCGACGTCGGCCGGGGAGATGTGGCGGTCCTTCGCGAAGTCGAACTCGCGCGGCTTCGCGTCGCCGAACGTGACCTTGATCACGGCCGTCTCGCGCCCCAGCTCGAGCCGCAGCGACAGCTCGTTCAAGGACAGCTTGAGCACGTCCGGATCGCTCGCGTCGAGCGTCACGGTTTGCCCTTTGTCGCTCAGCTTGTCCTTCGCGAAGTTGAGCGCGTCGGCGCCCACCTTCATCGCGGACTCGGCCGTCGCGAGCGCCTCCTCGACACGCTTGCGGTGGCGGGCGGCCTCCTCGGCTTCACGCTCCGCCTTCGATTTGACCGCCTCGATCAGCTCGTCTTTCCAGCTCGCCACGTTCTACCTCTCTATTGCGAAGGGGACTTGTCCTTGCCGGGCGGCGCGAGCTTCGAGAGATCCTCCGCCGCGATGGCCTTCGGGTTCATCATCTCGAAGAACGCCTTCTTGGCCAGCTCGCCGGTGTCTCCGGGCTCGTTGCGGAGCGCCATGAGGACGCCCTGCTCGCGCATGAACTTGAGCGTCATGATGGCGCCCTTCTTCCGGTTCGCGTCGCCCTTCTTCGCGTCCTCGTAGAGCCGGTGACGGAGCACGACGCGCGTCTCGGAGTGCGGCCCGTTGTCGAACCGAAGGTTGTCGAACTGCGCCTGCAGCCGCTGCCGCGCCCACTCCTGCGGGGCGTCGCCGATCTTCACGTGCGTGATGGCGTCCGCGTTCGCGACCCAGCGGTAGAGGTTGCCGCGCTTGAAGTCCTCGTCCGACCAGTAGCCGAACGCGCGGTAGTAGTGGTCCTTCAGATCGTCGAGCGCGTCGCGACCGAAGTCCGCGTACATCGCGACGGTGCGCGACGCCGTGTCGGTGGAGCCGCCGAGGATGAGCGCGAGCGCCGCCGCGTTGCGCACCTCGGGGTCCTTCAGCTTCTCGAAGAGCTTGTTCTGCGTCGCCTCGTCGAAGCCGCTCTTGCCGATGGCGTTCGCGATCGCGATGCGCACGCCGAGCGCCGTCTGCGGCGTCAGCGTGTCGACGAGCTGCGGCACCACGCTCGGCACCGGCTTGAGCGCGAGCGCCGACGCGTAGCACGCGCCGATGAGCTGCTTCTTCGGCTCGTTCTTGCCGGCGAACTCGACGGCGCGCTTCGCGATCTCGGCCATCTGCTTGTCGTCCGCGCACCACGGGAGCGCCTCGCACGCGGCCTGACGCGCCTCCTCGTGCCACGTCTCGTCCTCGATGAACTTCATCATCGGGTCGACCGCGCTCGAGTTGCCGAAGTGCGCGAGCCCCTGCGCCGCGCCGTACGTGACCGCGCGCAGAGCCATGCCGAGCATCGCGAGACCGGCGCCCTGGAGGCCGTCCTGCGTGATGTCCATGCGCGGATCCTTCTTGCGCTTGAACTGGTCGATCAGCTTCGGATACGAGGCCTCGTCGTGCATCAGGCCGATGTACCGGAGCGCGCTCTGCGCGGTCTCGAACGCGGCCGGGAACGGAGGCTGCGAGCCCTCCTTCGGCAGCTCCTCCTTCGGGAAGGCCCAGTCGCGCATCTTCGGGAGCGCCTTGTCGCTCTTGATGCCGGCGAGGAAGCGGAGCCCGTTCGCGTGCGGCTGCGGCTTGTCGCTGATCCAGTCGAGCACGCCCTGCTCGGCGAAGTCGCGCAGCTCGGCCGACTTGTCCGGGTACATCTGCGCGAGGTCCGCGAGCATGCGCGATCCCACGACGCGCGGCAGATCCGTGCGCGAGAGGTGACCGCCCTCGTCGGCCTCCCAGAAATTCTGCTGCTGGTAGAGCTTCGTCGGATCCAGCTTCATGCGCTGGCCGATGTACTTCGCGCCGCGGATGTCGCCGACCTCCGCGAGCCGCGTGCCGGCCTCGCCGACCCAGTGCGGCGGCGGGTTCTTCGTCTCGATCCACTTGATCATCGAGTCGCCGATGCGCGGATCCGACAGCGCGCGCAGCATCTCCATGATCTGCTTCACCTGGAACCAGTACCGCTCCGCCGAGTCGTTCTTCACGCTGTCGAGCGCGAGCACGAGCCCCTCGCCGCCGATGCCGTCGCGGAGCGCCTCCAGGAATTTCTGGCGGCTGTCCTTGTCGGCGCTCGCGAGCGCGTTGAGCAGCGGCGTGCGCGCGGTCTCGTCGCCGATCTTGCCGAGGCCGTTCGCGGCCTCGCGGGCGACCTCGATGTCCTTGTCCTGCACGAGCTTGATGAGCGTCGGCGTCCACTTCGCGTCGGCGTTGCGCGAGAGGACCGTCGCGACGAGCTGGCGCACGCTGCTCGACTGATCGTCCGCGAGCTTCGCGAGCTCGTCGAGGCTCACGAGCTTGGACAGCTTCTCCGTGTCGAACGCGGGGCCGCCGCCGAGGCGCTCCACCTTCGAGAGGAAGCCGGCGCGGTACTGCGTCATCGCCTGCGTGAAGACCTGCGGCTCCTTCAGCTCGACGAGGGCCCACACGATCTGGGGCCGGTCGCTGTCGTCGGCCTTCTGGAGCGCGGCGAGCAGCGCGGCCTTCGCGCCGTCCGCGCGCGGCGATCCGTAGTACGCGAGCACCTGAGCGGCGACGCCGTTCACGCGGTGGTTGCCCGAGCCGAGCGCCTTCGTGGCGAGGTCGACGCCCGCGGGATCGTCGGCCCACGCGAGCTGCATGAGCGCCTCTTGCTGGAGCGCGTCCGCGTTCGGATCCGCGGCCCACTTCTCCCAGCGGGGCACCTGATCCTTGGTCGCGAGGACGTAGATGTTCTTCTTCTCGTCGGCGATCTGCTGGGGCGTCATCTTGTCGCCCTGGCTCTTCACGCCGAAGTACACGGCCGCGACGCCGCCGAGGAGGATGAGCACGCCGATCACGATGACGGCGGGGTTGAAGCGCCCGCGCTTGAAGTCGCCGTCGTCCGCGCCCATCGCGCCGCCGCCTCCGCCGGCCGGAGCGGGAGGCCCCGCGGGGAGGTTGTCATCGTCGTCCGGCGGCCACTTCGCGAATTCGAGGCGGTCCTCGTCTTTTTTCTTCAGGCGGCGGCCTCGCCGAGGAGGCGGAGGCGGCGCTTTCCGCATCGGAGGCGTACGGAGATCGGTGCGGCGTTCGAGCATGGTTCCTCGAAAAAACGTGCGATTGTGAGGGTGCGCGGCGCGGGACGATATCAGGGGCGCGCGCGAGGACCGAACAAAGAAGCGATCTGCCCCACGCCCGCTGCGCACGCGTACCGCCCTCGGGGCCGCGCGTCTCCACCGCGAATGGATTTTTCCTCCGAGGCCCGCCGAAGAGCACCGCGGGAAAGCGCCGCATCGAAAGGTGGCGGAGCCGCTCGCGCGGGGGTGGGCGGACCGAGATGACGCCGCACTTGATTGGTGCGCAGCTTCGCCCAAAGCTAGGCTCCCGCTCCCCCATGGCCGTCCCCGAATTTTACTCCGGCAAGATCCTCTACCCTGCGATCGGCGTGCTGATCGGCCTCACCGCGATGTTCGGCACCGCGATCTTGCCGCGCCTGGCGCTCGGGTTCGGCAGCGGGATGGTCGGGCAGGCGGCCCCCAACTTCACGTTGCCGGTCGTGGCGAACGGCGATCCGGGCGCGCGCATGGAGCTGTCCGAGCTCAAGGGCCGGCCGGTGATCATCGACTTCTGGGCGACGTGGTGCGGCCCGTGTCAGTTGCAGGCGCCGATCCTCGATCGCCTCGCGCGCAAGTACGAGAGCCGCGGCCTCGTGGTGCTCGGCGTCAACATCGACGACCCGCCGGACCTCGCGAAGGCGTACGCGATCAAGAAGGGCCTCAGCTACCCGATCCTCGTCGACGACAGCGACCAGGCCGCGAAGACGTACGGCGTGAGCAAGCTGCCGAGCCTCGTGGTGATCGACCGCAAGGGCAACGTGACGTCCTTCACGACCGGCCTCGTGGACGAGCCTTCGCTGGACGACGTGATCGCCGCCGCGATGTGATGCCCACCCCCGGTCGCGCTGCGCGCGCCCGCCCCTCCCAAATCGCTCACTGTCGTTCGCGAAGGGAGGGGAGCGTCTCTGGATGGAGGAACGGCCCTGCAAAAAAGAATCGCCGCGACGATGGAGGGCTCGCCGCGGCGATGGAGACGGATCGATCAGTGGCAGTGGTGGTGGCCGTGATCGTCGTCGTCGACGTGCGCGTCCGGGTAGGGATCGCCATTCTCGCCGACGTAGATCTTCAGCACCGCGAAGTCCGACGGGTCGCCGAAGATCGCGTGGTTCGCGACGAGCAGCGACTTCGACTGGTCGTCGAACGCCATCGTCGCGGGGCCGTCGAGCTGGATCGGGCTGCCGACTGGGCCGCTGATGCGGCGGATCTCGGAGCCGTCCTCGTCGAGCACGGCGATCTGGCTCGAACCCGCGAGCGACACGTACAGGTTGCCCGACCGGCCGAACACGAGGCTGTCCGGCACCGTGAAGTTGCCGAACGTCGCGAAGAGCTCGATGTCCTCCTGGTCCGGCTGCTCGACGAGCGGGACGCGGTAGATGTGGCCCGAGAACATGTCGTTCGGGTCGAACGTCTCGACGACGTACACGTAGTCGCGGTCCGGGCTGACCTTGATGCCGTTCGCGCCGAAGGGCATCGGAGCGGACAGGTTGCCGGCGAGCAGCGGGCTCGAGAACCACGCCTGAGGCGCGCCGCCGCCCGGCTCGATGCGGAAGATCGTCGCCTGGAGCGAGTCGGTCACGTAGAGGTACCCGTCTTCATCGAACGCCATCTCGTTCGTGATCGGCGGCAGATCGAACGGCGTCGGCGAGCAGGGGGACGCGCCCGTGGAGCAGGTCGGCAGATCGGGCAGCGGCGTCGAGTACGACGACTGCGTGTAGTGGTTGCCGTGCCGCTCGATGCGGACGACGCCGAGCTGCGTGGACACCGCGTAGATGTTGTCGTCCGCGTCCACCGTGAGGCCGCTCAGCGCGTGCTCTTGCGACGTGTCCTCACCCTCGATCTCGATCTCCGTGATGAGGTGGCCGTCCTTCTTGTCGAGCACGGTGACGAGGCTCGGCCCCTTGCCGACGGTGCCGAACGTCGCGGGACCGGCGACGTAGACGCGGTTCTGGGCGACGGCGACGCCCTCGGGGAAGCCGCCGTTGCAGCCGTCCGTGCCGGCGCAGCGGTGAGCCTCCGTCGAGATCGTGGCGAGCACGCTCCCGGAGCCAATCTGGGGTTGCTTGGCGTCGGCGACGAGGCCGAGCGCAGACAGCATGAAGAAAGAACCCCACCCAATTGCCCGGGACGACAGCTTCGAATTCATTTCAGTGTTCCTCCAGAATCGGGGTACGCCGACAACGCTGGTCACTGTTCGCATCGAACCCACGCTGGATACACGTAGAGCACAGTCGCGCTCACATGCCCCTTCGTGTCTCGGATGCGCCGGCCAGCAAGGCGGGCTTTTGTCTCGAACGACCGCAACTACGTAACCGTTCCCTCCGCGTGCGTCTTACATTTCTCGCTCTCGATGCGACGAGGAATGTCCGACTCGGGGGCGGCGATCACCGCTCGGAAAACAGCTCTCCGACTCCAGGTGTTCGGCCTCTCGTGACTGCTGAGACCGCTGCGTGGACTCGAAGGTTCCGTCTCGGTGACCTCGAATCACGATCCGTGCCTCTTCGTTGTTTCGGGGAGGCGCGGACGGTGCCGCTCGGTCGCCGGATCCTTCCCTCCGACGGCCACGCCCCCCGGGAGAAACAACGCCCGGTGCGGCGCCGCGGATTTGGCCTCTGCGCCGCTCCGTGAAAGGACACGGCGCGTCGAAGAGGCTTGGTCGGAATCGCAGCGAGCACGTGTGACGGGGCTCTGCTGCGAACGATCCGGTGACCAGCGAGGAAAAGAACGTGGCGCGCGTCGGTCGCTGGGACGCGCGCAGCGGCCTCCATTTGCAGACGGCGTGCCCGGCGGCCAGTCACACGATCATGGGACCTCTCAGCGACTCACGGCTGCGCGTCGTTGCGGACGAACCACACCTGTTGTGAGAAAAGCACGCTCCTCGGTCAGAGCGCTTGTTCCTCCCGAGGGACACGACACCTCCCGGGGCGTGCGAATCTTGACCGTCCCCTGGGAAGGGACGGGCACACCCATGATCCGAATGTCACACCGGGGCCACTCCCGTTGGCGGCGCCAGATCGGCTGCGCCCCTTGACGCGCGACGGCTCGAAATCGCGGCGCGGCGCGGCAAATTTCTGATCTCTTCCGCCGAAAAGTCGGCCCACCCGTCCCGACTCTGGCATCGGTCCGAGCCCATGCGGCTCTCGCAGGCTCCGACGTCGTCCCGTCCCCTCGCTCTCCCTCTCGGCGAAATGCGCTTCGTCGCGTCGTCTCAGGTCCCGGACCTCTGCTCCGATCTCGCGGGCAGGAAGTTCCTGGTCGTGGGCGCCTCCGCGGGGCCGCTCGCTCCGCACGGGCTGCGGCGGCGCATCGATGATGCGGTCGAGGGCGAGCTCGCCGCGCGCGGGGCGCTCCCGGCGGCGATCGGCGTGGACGGGGAGCTGGCCTCGTGCATCCGCGACCAGGTGTTCCGGACGCGCGCGCTCGGGACGACGGGGCTCGCGATCGCGCTGCCTCCTCTCTCGGAGCTGACGGACGCGGACGGGCGCCTCAACGTGGACGACAGCGCGGCGCTGCTCGCGTGGACGCGCGCCACCGCGGCGCTGCCGGTGGTGCTGCTCGCGAGCGAGGCCGATCGCCAGGTGTCCGCGTACGCGCCGATGCCGCTCGAGCGGCTGCTGGCCTCCGAGGGCCGCGCGGCGCCTCCTCCGACGCCGCCCGCCGTCGATGAGGCCACGTGGATCGAAGCCTCGCGCGAGCCTCCGTCGGATCCGTTCGACATGACGCCTCCGCCTCCGCCGCCCGCGGGGCAGGTGGTGGTGCAGCGGCTCACGCCGATCCCGTCCGCGGTGGGGCCGCGCTCGCGCACGACGCCGGCGCCGCCTCCCGTGGCGATGCGCGCGCCCGTGGAGGAGCCCGCGCCCGTGATCGCGCTGCCCGCGCCGGCGCCGCTCCCGACCGCGCCGAACGCGAACGAGAGCACCGTCCGCAGCGCGAAGCTCACGCTGCCGGACGTGCGCCCCGACGAGGCCGCGCCACAGAAGATCAAGCCCGGCATCCTCAAGGGCACGAAGCGCCGCACCGAGCCGCCGCCCGCGGAGGCGCGCGCGCCGCACATCGACGACGTGATCGCCGCGCGCGAGCCGGAGACGACGCACTCCCGCGAGACCGTCAGCCTCCGCGAGGCCCCGCGTGAGCTCGCGGCCCGCGAGCCGAACCTCCGCGAGGCCGTCAGCGTCCGCGAGGCGCGCGATCATGGAGCGCGCGACGCCCGCGATCTCGGCGCGCGCGAGCACCGTGACCTCGGAGGGCGCGAGGCGCAGCCGTCTCAGAATCGTGAGACGCACCACGGGTTCGCGCGCGACCCGATCGCGATGGATCCCGAGATCGGCATGCTCCCGCCGAACCCCACGGTGAAGCGCGTGGAGGAGATGGAGACGGCGACGGTGGCGGCGCGCGCTCGGGAGGCGGCGCGCGTCGTGAGCGCGGCGGAGTGGCGCAGCCAGGCGATGGAGCTCGACGCGGCCCGCGGCCCGAAGCCCGTTCGCGTGATCGAGCAGCTCTTCATGACGCGGTACGTGCCGCTCGTGGGCGCCCTGGCGCGCGGCGAGGCGGACGGCGCGGTGCGGTCGGTGGTGGACGGGTGGTCGCAGGCGTTCGAGCACTCGTACGTCGACGCCTTCTCGGCGATGCGCGTGACCAACAAGCGCCCGATGATGACGTTCGACGCCCCCGAGATCGCGACGCGGATCGCTCGGCTGAACGGCGCGCGCGGCGTGAAGCTCCTGCTCGTCGACTCGATGAGCTACGACCTCGGCGAGCGCGTGTCGGCGGAGCTGCGGGCGCGGTCTTCGGCGAACGGCGTGTGCGTGGATCGCATGCTGCTGTGGTCGGCGCTCCCGACGACGACGAGCATGCAGACGGCGCTCCTTTCGCGCGGGCCGGACGCGCTTCGCGACGTGGAGCCGCCGAGCGAGCCGGAGCCGGAGATCGCGCGGGGCCGAGCGATCGCGACGCTGCGCCGCGAGAGGCTGGGCACGCGCGAGGTGATGAAGCTCGACCTCGTGGAGGCGCGCCTTCGCAACGCGGGCCCGGCGTACGAGGAGCGTCTCGACGGGATCGCGGACGAGGTGGCGATGGTGGTGGCGCGGTACCTGGAGAGCCTGCCTGCGCGCACGTTGCTCTTCGTGTTCGGCGACCACGGCTTCAAGCTCCCGAAGAGCGACGGCGGCCGCACGACGGGCCCCGCGACGCAGGGCGGCGCCTCTCCGGAAGAGGTCCTGGTCCCGGCCTACGCGTGGCTCGCGGGCGGCGTGCATTGAGGGTTTTTTGGGGGCGCGCCAGACACCACGTCGTGCTGGCGCCTCCCTGGCACGCGTCTACGTGGCCTCTCAAGGACGTCGACATTCAGCGGCGGGCGACGGTAGAACTGGGCCCCATGGAAAGCTCGAAGTGCGTGCGGGTGCTGCTCGGCGTTCTCCTCGTCGGCAGCTTGGCGACCGTGGGCTGCAAGAAGAGTGAGGATCCGGCGACGGTCCCGGTGCCGAGCACCACGGCCGCGGCCGCTCCCGCGCCGACGACGACGGCCGCGGCGGCAGGCACCGAATCGCCGAGCGGCGCGCCGTCCGCGTCGGAGGCGCCCGCGACGCCGCCGCCGGTCGCGACGAACACGCAGACGACCACGAAGCACGAGACGATCGACGCGTGCTGCAGCGCGCTCTCCGCGATCCAGAAGTCCGGCAAGACGGCCGCGGCGAAGGCGAAGGCCGCGCAGGCCGCCGCCGTGTGCCCCGGCATCGCGAAGCTCGTGAAGGCCGGCACCACCGCGCGCACCGCGGGCCTCGCGCAGATCCGCTCCGCGATGACCGGCTTCGACGTGCCCGGCGAGTGCAAGTAAGCGTTTCGGAAGGTCCTTCAACGGAGGTGGCGGGGGCCTCACCTGAAGTGGCTGCCCTCACCCTGAAGTGGCGGGCCTCAGTGGCAGGGTCTCACCTGAAGTGGCGGGCCTCACCTGAAGTGGCGGGCCTCACCTGAAGTGGCGGGCCTCAGTGGCGGGGTCTCACCTGAAGTGGCGAGCCTCACCGGAAGTGGCGGGCCTCACCGGAAGTGGCAGGCCTCCGGGGGCGGACCTCACCGGAAGTGGCGGGCTCACTTGAAGTGATCGAAGCCGCCGCCGGACACGGGCTCTCGTGAACCGTCGCGGCGCTCGATCATGACGCCGGGGCGCTCGCCTTCGGGGATCGCTTCGATCCGGCCGATCCGAGCGGCGCCGGGGACGCGCGCGTCCGCGGGGGCCGTGAAGGCGATCGCGTAGTCTTCGCCGCCGAACAGCGCGAGATCGAGCGCGCTCGCGCCCAGCGCCTTCGCGGACGCGTGGAGCGTCGCGAGCTCCAGCGCTTCGGCGTCACCTGCGATCGGCTCGAAGGCGGCGGCCTCCGATGCGGCGGCTTCCGATGCGGCGGCTTCCGATGCGGGCGCCTCGAAGGCGGCGGGTTCCGATACGGCGGCTCTCGGTGCGGGCGCTTCGAAGGCGGCGGCTTCGAGCACGGCGCGGACGGTGGAGGCCTGCGCGAGGTGGCCCACGTCGCGGGCGAGGCCGTCGGAGATGTCGACGGCGGCGGTGGCGACGTTTCGTAACGTGAGGCCCTCCGCGATGCGCGCTCGGGGGCGGCGCCATGCCTCGATCGCACGCGCGAATTGCGGGTGCTCGGTCGCGACCGTCGGCTCGGTGCGGGTGATGCCGCCGGCCAGGAAACGCAGGCCCGCCGCGGCCAGGCCGACGGGGCCGAGGAGCCACAACGCGTCGCCGGGGCGCGCGCCCGCTCGCGGGGCCGGGGAGGGCGCCCGGCCGAGGGCCGTCGTCGTGATCGACAGCTCGATGCCGCGCGCGAGGTTGCCTCCGATCACCTCGGCTCCACACGCCGTCGCGGCCTCGCGCTGGCCCCGCGCGAGCGCGTACAGGTCGTCGTCCGTGACGTTCGGCGGCAGCACGAGCGCGCTCAGCACGCCGAGCGGATCCGCGGCCATCGCGGCGAGATCGCTCACCGCGGCCATCGTCGAGCGGTAACCGATGTCCTCGAACGTGAGCCACGCGCGGCGGAAGTGCACGCCCTCCACCGCCGCGTCGATCGTCCACACGAGCGGCTCCACGCTCGGCGCGAGCACCGCCGCGTCGTCTCCGATGCCGACGAGCACGCGGCCGTCCGCGGGCCGATCTCGGCTGAAGATCGAGGAGAGCGCGCGG
This sequence comes from Polyangiaceae bacterium, assembly GCA_046351455.1. Taxonomy (GTDB): domain Bacteria; phylum Myxococcota_A; class Polyangia; order Polyangiales; family Polyangiaceae; genus JADJRH01. The sequence continues at coordinate 566,103 of JAXLYM010000001.1, read as the reverse complement.
ATCCGTTCGAGCTCGCTGGAAGACACGCCTCGGGTGTTCCACAGCCGCGCCCGCGCCGCGAGCGGATGTGCACCGCGCGCCGCAACGAACGCGCTCGCGACGAGCCGCGACGACGGCGGTCGTCGCGTGGCGCGGATGCTCCTGCGATGACGTGCGCCACGCTCGGGTGGGGCGTGGCGAGACGCGTAGCTGCCGCTTCCTTCGCGAACGAAGCGCTACCCGCGGGCCAAGAGAAAAAGCGGAACGGAGGGGCGAACCGCTACTGGAAGATCGACGGGATGTCGTCGTGGTCTTCGTGCGTGTCGGCGGGGACGGGGGGCATCGTCGTCGTGTCTTCGACGCAGGGGAGCGTCACCACGAAGACCGTGCCGCGCGGGGTGTTGTCCTCGATGCGGATCATGCCGTTGTGCGCGTCGACGAGGCGCTTCACGATCGCGAGGCCCAGGCCCGTGCCGCCCTGCTCGCGCGTCGATGACTGATCCACCTGGTAAAATGGGGCGAAGACGCGGTCTCGCTCGCCGCGCGGGATGCCCACGCCCGTGTCCGAGACGCGCACCTCGATCGCTCGGTGGAGGTGCGCCACCAGCACCACGCCCTCGTGATCGCCCGCGTCCAATCCCTCGTCCGCCGAGAGCGTCACGCGGCCACCCGACGGGGTGAACTTCACCGCGTTCTCCGTGAGGTTGAGGAACACCTGGCGCAATCGGTCGGCGTCGCCGCGCACCAGCGGGAGAGCGCCGTCGTCGCCCTGCGCCGTGAGGTGCACGCCCTTCTTCGAGGCCGTGGGCGTCAACGTCGAGACGACGTCGGTGAGCAGCGCCATGATCGACACCGGCTCGGGGCGAACGAAGAACGTGCCGCTCTCCAGCTTGGACATGTCGAGCAGGCTCACGATGAGGCCGAGGAGCTGGTCGCTCTTCGTGCGGATCGTCGCGATGAAATCCGCCTGCTCGTCCGTCAGCGGGCCGGCGATGCCCTCCGCCAACATCTCCGAGTAACCCATGATCGACGTGAGCGGCGTGCGCAGCTCGTGCGAGACCGTCGCGATGAAGTTGCTCTTGAGGCGGTCCAGCTCCTTCAGGCGCTCGTACGCCTCATTCAGCTTGACGTTCTTCTCGCTGAGCTCGCGGTAGCTCTCGCGCATCGACGCGAGGTGCATCGTCGACGTGAGCAGCGCCTTGTGGCCGCTCCACAAAACGAGATCGAGCACGCGGTGCAGGTGGCGGCCGAGATCGTCCAGCGACTTCGGCGTGAGGACCGGGGTCGCCGCGCTGCCGTCACCCTCGAACGAGAAGGGGCCGAGCGCGATCGAGCCGACCGCGCGGCCGTCGTATTGAATCGGCAGCAGGCGGTAACGCGCGCCGCTCGGGGTGCTGACGTCGGAGAGCGCGCGGGCGTTGCGGGGCGGCGCGGCGCTGACGCCGGGCGGCGGCATCGACTCGCGCAGCGGGCGCGACATCACCTCGGCCTGCGCGGCGATGTCCGGGTCCAGCGCGCCGCCCGCGAGCTTCTTTCCGGACGTGGAGAAGATGTGCACCGGCACGCCCGACAGCTCCGAGACGGACGCCGCCGTCTCCGCGAGCGCGGCCGAACCGACGATCTTTTCGAGGCTCGGCGGGCCCATGCCGATCTCTTCGATCGCGAGGGCGGCCTCGTCGGGTTCGTTGTTCATGCCACAGTCCGCGCGACCCCTTCGAACGTGCCGCCCATCTTCTGGCCGAGCAGCTCTTCGATCGGCGTCGTCACGCCGAGCTGCTGGGCCGCGGTCCTCACGAGGTCTTCCCCGTCGATCCCGAGGCGTCGGCTGAGATCGTGGGTCCTGTCGAGCGTGCGGTACGTGAGGAACAGAAGGCCGACGAACGTCTCCACGACGCCGAGGCCCTGCGTGGCCACCGCCTTGAACACGGGCTCCTTCCCCTTCGCGGCGTGCCGCGCGAGATCCGCGTCGCTGCGGATGCCGGGGAGGTCGCGCTTGTTGAACTGGATGACGAGCGGCATCTTGCTGAGCTCGAGCCCGTTGTCCTTCAGGTTCTGCTTCAGATCCATGAAGGAGTCGGCGTTGCGCTGCGTCTCCGAGATGCGGCTGTCGGCGATGAGCGCGATGCCGTCCGCGCCCTGCAAGACGAGGCGCCGCGTGGCCGCGTGCATCGGCTGGCCGGGCACCGTGAACAGCTTGATGCGCAGAGAGACGTCGCCGTCCTTCGACCGGAACGTGAGCGGCAGGAGGTCGAAGAACAGCGTGCGGTCGTTCTGGGTTTCGAGCGTCATGAGACGCCCGCGGGTGTCGTTCCCGGCGAGGCCGTGGAGCGCCACGAGGTTCGAGGTCTTTCCGCTGAGCGCCGGCCCGTAATAGACCAGCTTGATGGTCACCTCGCGCGCGACGAAGTCGAGCTGCACCGGGCCATGATAACCAGGCCCGGGACCTCTCCGATACGAGTTTTTGTGGGGTGATCTGTCGCGATTTGAGGCGCTAATTGAGCAGCGACGGGTCGACGGGGCCGCCTTGCGCGTCGCCGTCGTTGCCTTCGGGCTCCGCCGGGCCGCCTTGAACGGCCGGTACTTCCGGCGTGGCGGGGGCGGGGGCGTGACCAGGCGCGGCCGCGGGCGACGCCGGGGCGGTCGCGGGGGCCGCGACGGCGAGGCGCAGCTTGTCGAGGCGCACCGTGATGCCCTCCAGCACCTCGCTCTTGCGCTCGCACTCCTGGAGGCCGGCTTCGAGGGCGGGCAGGTTCTCGGAGCGCTCGCCGCGGGCCGTGCGGAGGACCTCGATCACCTCGCGGTGCAGCTCCTCGCCGGCCGTCACGACCCATTGATCGAGGCGGTTCGCGAAGTCCTGGATCATCTCCTCCAGCTTCGGCCCGATGCGGGCGGCGGCGTCGCGGAGGGCCTGCGGGGCGAGCTCCTTCGCCTTCTCGCGGGCCTCTTTCTCGAACTTGCCCTTCGCGAACACGGCGAGCAGCGGCGACGCGACGAGCATCGGCACGCCGAACCACGGGTTCACCACCACCATCGCGGCGCCGCCCGCGAGCAGCGCGAAGATGCCGACGTCCCACTTGAAGCGGTCCACCGTCACCTCGGGCGCCTTCAGATCGCCGCCGAGCGTGTCGCCGACGCGCTTCGCCACGTCGTGCGCGTCGTCGTGCATGAGCGCGATCGTCTTCTCCGCGAGCTTCTCCAGCGCGGCGGCGATCTCGCGCGTCTCCTCCTGCGCCCACTCGGTGAACGTCTTCTCCAGGAAGGCGGAGAGGTGCAGCTTCAGGTCGCGCTGCGACGTCTCGTCGATCACCTTCGTGAGCTTGCCGGTCACGTCGTCGACGAAGTGATCGAGATCGCGCTTCACCCACGCCTTGATCGCGGCGATCTCTTCACGCACGGCGCCGCGGCGCTCTTCGATCGTGCGGTGCTGCCCGGCGAGGTCCTTCTCCAGCGCGTCGATGCGGCGCGACAGCTCCTCGCTGGACATCGCGAGCGCGCGCCGGCGGGCGTCGATGCCGCGGCGGAGCAGGCGGGCCGCGTCCGAGCCTTCGCCGAGCGCGTTGTCGAGGAGGATGCGGCCGCGCTCTTCGGCGAGGAAGCGCGTCAGGTGATCGAGCAGCTCCGGCATCCCGCTCTGCTCGCGCGAGCCTTCGAGGACGCGCTCCGCGGAGACCGGGAACACGACCGGGTTCTTCACGAGCTTGCCGAGCTCGTTGCGGATGTAGGTGAGCGCCTCGGCGCGCTCGTCGTCGCTCCAGATGTCGCACTTGGTGACGACGAAGATGATCTTGTCGCGCGACTGTCCGAGGAGCTTCTCCGTGAGGAAGACGCGCTCGCTCTCCTTGAGGGGCTGCCCCGCGTCGAGGAGGAAGAGCACGGCGTCCGACCGCGGGATGTAGCTGTACGTGATGTCCGCGCGCTGGAGCGACAGGTCGTTCACGCCTGGCGTGTCGACGAGGACGATGCGCTCGCGGAGCAGCTCCGCGGGGTAGCCGACCTCCAGGTACTTCACGTCGTCGCCGGCGCCGTCGTGCGAGTGCTCGCCGCCGAGGAGGGACGCGCGGTCGCCGCCGACGGCGAACTGCTTGATGCGATCGAACGGCACGTCGTGGCGCTTGGTCGACTCGAAGACGACGGCGGCGCGGGGCGTCTCGGAGTACTCGAGGTGGTGGATGACCGCGGTGGTGGGCGTGACGCCGACGGGCAAGATCCCGCTGCCGAGCAGCGAGTTCACGAACGTGGTCTTGCCGTGGTTGAACTCGCCGACGACGACGAGGTGGAAGCGGTCGGCCGCGAGCTTCTGCACGAGGTCCGCGTCGATGCGCGCGGCGAGCGATTTCGCTCCGATCGCCTCGGCGCTCCCGAACAGATCGCGGAGCGCGCCGATCACTTCATCTCTGCGGCTATGGAATGACTCGAGCATGGTGGGCGGATCCTATCAGCGTGGGAGGTTACGTCAGAAGCCCTAGCCCCAGACTTTGATGAGCTCGTGGACCTTCTCGTCGACGGTTTCCATCGAGTCGCCGCCGTCGCCGAGGTGCGCGTGCTTGCGGTAGAGCTCGCTCTTCGCGAAGGCGCGGAGGGCCAGGACGCGCTTCGGCAGCCAGGGGTGGGTGGCGGTCATCTCGGCGAACCGCCCGACGCCGTCGCCCCCTTCTTCGTGCTGTTCGAGGAAGGCCTCGATGTTGATCTCGTCGTAGAGCTTGCGGGATCCGAGGGCGAGCTTGGTGAGCGCGCGCGTCGACGCTTCGAGCGAGCCTGCGCACAAAAGGCCGGCGCGATCGCACGTGACCTCCGCGCGGCGCGACCACCCGGCGAGCGCGACCATCGCGGGCCCGGCGATCCACCGCACGTACTGGGCGGCGACGCGCGTGAGGTAGTGCATGGCCGTCAGGTAGACGACGTGGCTGTTGTGGATGTGGCCGCATTCGTGGCCGATGACGCTCATGAGCTCGTCGTCGGACATGAAGTCGATGAGGGCGGAGTGCACGAGGATGAACGACTCCTCGTTGGTGCCGAAGGTCATCGCGTTCGCGACGGGGCTGTTGACGATGTAGAGGGTGGGCGGCGCGATCCCGAGGGTCTCGGCGCACTTCACGACCATGTTGTGGATGCGGGGGAACTGCTTCGGCCCGACCTTGACGGCGTGTCCGAGCAGCTCGTTGCGTCCGACGGTCTGGAACATGCGGACGGCGGCGGTGACGGCGAGCTCGACGGGCTTCAGCTTGTCGAACGTCTTCCGCGTCGCTTTGTCGGAGGCGTACGCGTACGCGACTCCCTCTCCGTGGGCCCCACCAGCGCGGAGGCCTTTACGTTGTTCGATGAACTCTTTGAGGCCGATCTCGGGGGCGCGTGCCATCGTCCGGCAACGGTAGCTACCGCCCCGGACCCGCGCAACGAGCCGGGGCATGAAGAACGGCAAAGGGCACGACGAGGGCGCTTCGATCGGGGAGCGCTCTCCTCGACATGCCGCGGAGGAGCCGCGACGGACGCCCTGCGTCGTTTCCCTCGAAATCTTGCCGTCACCGCACGCCTGAGGGAAAAGCCGTCACCATGCGCGTGCACTTCGTCGCGATCGCCGGCACCGGGATGGGCGCCCTCTCCGGGCTCTTCAAGGCCGCTGGACACGATGTCTCCGGATCGGATGTGGCCTTCTATCCACCCATGGGGCCCGCCCTCCGCGCGTGGGGCGTGCGCTGCCTCGAAGGGTTCGATCCGAAACACCTGGATCCAGCGCCGGATCTGGTCGTCGTCGGGAACGTGTGCCGGCCCACCAACCCGGAGGCGAAGGCCGCGCGCGACGCCGGCATGAACGTCACCACGATGGCCCACGCCCTCGCGGATCACATGCTGCCCGGCACCTCGCCGCTCGTCGTCGGCGGCACGCACGGCAAGACGACCACGAGCGCGCTCTGCGCGTTCCTGCTGCACCACGCGGGGCGCGATCCCGGGTTCCTCATCGGCGGGCTGCCGAAGGACTTCGCGGAGAGCTTCCGGCTCGCGGGGCGCGAGAAGAGGCTCGGGCTCCTCGGCGACGAGGGGATGCCGCTCCGGCGCACGCCGTTCGTGATCGAAGGCGACGAGTACGACACCGCCTTCTTCGAGAAGACGCCGAAGTTCTGGCACTACAAACCCGAGGTCGCGATCGTCACGTCGATCGAGCACGACCACATCGACATCTACCCCGACGAGGCCTCGTACCTCGCGGCGTTCCGCGGGTTCGTGGAGCGCGTGCCCGCCTCGGGGCTCATCGTCGCGTGCGCGTCGGACAAGCGCGTCGTCGAGATCGTGAACGCCTCCGTCGCGCGCGCGGCCGCGGAGAACAAGCCGCACGCGGACGTCGCGTGGTTCGCGCTCGAAGGGGAGGACACGCACGGGATGCCTCCGCACTGGCTCGCCGCGCCCGTGTCCGCCGGGCCCGATGGGCAGGTGTTCGATCTCTTCGCGGGCGGCGTCGCGGCGGGGCGCGTGGCGATGCAGATCCCGGGGCGACACAACATCAAGAACGCGCTCGCGGCGCTCGGCGCGGTGGCGCAAGGGTTCGGGGTGCCGCTGCGCACGGCGATCGAAGGGCTCGCGAAGTTCTCCGGCGTGCGGCGGCGGCAGGATCTGCTGTTCGCGATCGACGGGGTGCGCGTGTACGACGACTTCGCGCACCACCCGACGGCCGTCGAGGAGACGATCGCCGCGATGCGCGCGAAGCACGCGGACGGGACGCTGTGGGCCGTGTTCGAGCCGCGCAGCGCCACCGCCTGCCGCGCGCTCCATCAAGCCGAGTACGGGCGCGCTTTCCGGGGCGCCGGGCACGTGATCCTCGCGCCGGTGGGGCGGCCGGAGATCCCCGCGGACGAGCGGCTCGACGTGGGGCGCATCGTCGCGGATCTCACCGCGGGCGGAACGATCGCGGACGCGGCGCCTTCGGTGGACTGGATCGTCACGCGCATCGCGGAGGGCGCGCGGCCCGGCGACACGGTGCTGCTCCTGTCGAACGGCGCGTTCGGCGGGATCTACGAGAAGATCCGCGCGGCCCTCACCGCCCGCGGCGCGTCGAGCCCCACATCGAGCACCGGGGGCGCGACCACGTGACCCTCTCGAAGGCGGAGCTCGCCGAGCTCTCGAAGATCGCGGCCAGCGTCGCGGACGAAGCCGCCGACATCTTGATGGAGGGGTACCGCTCGCGGCCGCACGCGGACGAGAAGGGGCGCGCGGATCTCGTCACGGAGTTCGATCGCCGGAGCGAGGCGCACGTCACGGAGCGGCTGCTCGCGCTGACGCCGGAGATCGAGGTCGTCGGCGAGGAGGACGCGTTCGCGCGGAGCGCACGGAAGGCCGCCGCGGCGTCGGGAGAGTCGACGCCCAGGCCGCCGTCGTCGTCCGCCCGCAAGAAGCCGCGCGGCCTCACGTGGTACGTCGACCCGCTCGACGGCACGACCAACTTCGTCCACGGCCACCCGTTCTTCTGCGTGTCGATCGGGCTCATGCAGGACGAGGAGCCGGTCGCGGGGGCGATCGTCGCGCCGGTCTTGAACCTGCGGTACCGCGCGGTGCGGCCGCTCGCGGGCGAGGGCGAGGCGCTGCGCAACGACGAGCGGTGCGCGGTGAGCCCCGTCGCGTCGCTCGCGCGATCCCTCGTCGGCACCGGCTTTCCGACGAACCGCGACACGGCGCCGGACAACAACTTCGGATCCTTCGTCGAGGTGAAGCGCGCGGCGCAGGCGGTGCGTCGGTGCGGGGCCGCGGCGATCGACCTCTGCTTCGTCGCGGACGGGACGTACGAAGGCTACTGGGAGCGCCGCGTGCAGACGTGGGACGTGTGCGCCGGATCCGCGCTGGTGCTCGCCGCGGGGGGCCGCGTCACCGCGATCGACGGCGGGCCGCCGCGCTACCACCAGGGCCGCGTGCTCGCGACGAACGGGAAGATCCACGACGAGCTTTTGCAAGCTATTTTACGGGGCGAAAAGCGTGTTTTTTGAGCGCGTGGACGGTTGACCAAAACGCTCATCGCGCTATGTTCCGGATCGTTCCCTCTGCCGTTTTCTGTGGACGATCGAATATTGAATCCCGGTTAGCACGAACCCGGGGACCAACCTGGCGATCGCGGTGTGCTAGGCCCAGGACATCTTCACTGGGAAGCCTAAAGCGGTCCTTCGGTCCCCACCTGGCGCAAGCTAGGGGTTCAACCGATCACTCCACGTTCTCGGCGGTAAGGAACGCTAACTCCGACAGGCCAGCGCGCGTAATGCCGCTGGCCTGTCGCCTTTTGTTCGCGTGGGAAGGGGCGAGCCCCTTCCCCCCGGCTGCGCCGGGACCCCCCATCCAAGGCGTGCGTCGGGTTGCACGGGCTGCGTGCCGCGGTGCTTCGGGGTGGGTGCGTTTCGATCCTTCCTTGAGCGCTCGCAGCGGGTACGTTTGCGCGACGTGAAGGTCGTGTTCGCCGGGGCCGGCTGGCTCGAGATCCTCGACTACTTCCGCGCGCGGTTGCCCGCGGACGCTTCGCTCGTGCTGTGGGATCGCAAGGGTCCCCTCGCGGACGTGGTGCGCGACGCGGACGTGATCCTCCCGTCCAACGCGAGCCTCGATCGCGCCACGATCGAAGCCGCGTCGAAGCTGCGGCTCATCCAGCAGCCCGCGGTCGGCACCGACGCGATCGATCTGGAGGCCGCGCGGCAGCGGGGCGTGCCGGTGTGCAACGCGCCCGGCACCAACCCGTTCTCCGTGTCGGAGGCGGCGCTGCTGCTCCTGCTCGCGCTGGCGCGTCGGTACAAGGGCGCGGCGCGGGCGTTCGCGGAGGCTCGCGTGGGCGCGCCCGTCGGCGTGGAGCTCCACGGAAAGACGCTGCTCGTCGTCGGCGCCGGTCAATCGGGATCGCGGCTGGCGAAGGCGGCGGAGGCCCTCGGGATGCGCGCGCTGCCCATCCGATCGCGGACGCCGCGGGCCGATTTCCTCGCGATGTGCACGGTCGCGGACGTGGTGAGCGTGCACTGCCCGCTGACGCCGGACACGCGCGGCCTCATCGGCGCGGAGGTGCTCGCGGCGATGAAGCCGGGCGCGCTGCTCGTGAACTGCGCGCGCGGGCCGATCGTGGACCGCGCAGCCTTGGTGCGCGCGCTCGAGTCGGGCCGCCTCGGAGGCGTGGGCCTCGACGTGTTCTGGGAGGAGCCGTGGGATCCGCACGATCCCCTGTTCCAGCGCGACGACGTGATCACGCTGCCGCACGTGGGCGGCACCACGGTGGAGGCCTTCACCCGCATCGCGGACATCGTCGGCGAGAACATCCGCCGCATGCTCGCGGGCGAAGAGCTCCTCCACCGCGTGGCTTGATCGATCTTCAGAAGCCGAGCTGCAGCGTCGCGCCCACGGTGGGGCCGCCCGATCGGGAGACGCGCGCTTGATAACCGCCGCGCAACCCCAACGCGAAGCCCTTTCCGAGCCCGATCGTCGCGTCGGTGAGCAGGCGCACGCCGAAGCTCTCCGCGTGCGGCATGTCCGTCACCTCGATGCTCGGGCCGAGCTCGAAGCGGCGCGTCACCGGCAGATCCAGGCGCACGTAGAAGCGCGTGCCGAAATAGGTCTCCTGGGTGACGCCGATCGTCTGCCAGCCGAACGTGAAGCGCGTGCCCAGCGGATCGCCGAGCATCACCGCCGCGCCCGCGCCGAACGAGAAGCCGACCTCCGTCACGCTGCCGAGCGTCGAGAGATCGAAATGCAGGATGCTCGCCGCGCGGAAACGCACCTCGGCGCCCGCGTAGTTGACGCCGACCTCGTACGCCTTCGCCGTGTATTCGGTCGGGCGGTTCGTGTAGATCGGGCGCGTGCCGCGCATCACGCCGACGCGGAAGCCGAACTGCTCGACGACGTGCAGCGGGCGGTACGTGTAGCTGCCCTCGACGCGCCAGTACTGATCGTCGACGGTCGGTTTGTACGACTCGCCCTGCGTGCACGCCGACTGCTTCGCGCCGCACGGGAGCGCCGGCAGCACGTCGTACCCGAAGCGGACGAACTCGCCCGTCGCGGAGACGAGGCTGCGGCGGCCGTCGTACCGCGCGAGCAGCGCCGACTCGCGCTCGGCCGCGGCGTCCGGGATCACGACGACCGGGTGCAGCGCTGCGCGCGAGGCGAACTCGGCGACGCGCCGGCCGTCGAGGTACTCCATCTCGATCGCGTAGCCGATGCCGGGCGCCTTCATGTGCTCCGCCGGGATCGTCGCGGCGTACGCCGTCTCCGTGCGCAGGAGCTTCACGTAGAACCACTTGTCGCCCGTGCGATACACGACGCCCGCGCCGCGCAGGAGGTGAGGCGAGTCGACCATCACCTCGATCGTGAGCGGCTCGTCCGCCGGCGCCGACGAGATCGGCGTGTGGTGGATCGCCGGTCCGTCCGAGACGACCGGCGGCGCGGCCGGCGGCGTGGCGGTTTGTGCGGGCGGCGCGGTCGTGAGCACCGCGTCGGCGTTCGGAGAGCGCTCGGTCTCCAGCGCGGGCGGCTCGTCGGCGGAGGCCGCGTTCGCCGCGAGGAAGAGGGCCGCGCCGGTGAGGGCTGCGGCGGCTCGATGCGTCCACATCAGCGTCACCATGCGTACCCCACGAAGCCGCCGACCCCGGGGCCGGCGTGGTTGATGTTGCGTCCCTGAAACGAGCCCCGCACCGCGATCACGAATTCGGGCGTGATGCGGTAGCCGAGCTGCACGATGCCTCGCCCCGCGACCTCGCTCGATCCGGTCGCGATGCCGTCGCCGAGCTGCGATTTCGTCGGCGTCGCGCCCGCGGGCTGGTTCGTCACCTCCGTCCGCAGCACGATCGGGAAGCGCTCGAACGTGTTGAGCTGCAGCTCGATGATGCTGCGCATGCCGACGCCGCCCAGGATCTCGCCGCCGAGCAGCAGGTTGGTGCCGAGGTCGCTGCCGATGCGCGCGAGCACCTGACCGCCCGCGCCGATGCCGTCGTCGAGCAGCCCGAGCGACACGCGCCCCGCCATCGAGAAGAGGCGGTGCATGCCGATCTCCAGCTCCAGCGTGCCGTACGTGAGCCCGACCGCGCGCCCCGCGAGGCCCTTCTTGTCGAGCTCGTCGATGGTGCCGGACGCGCCGCGGAACACGCCGAACCCCATGCGCACCGCGCGGATGCCGAGGTCCTTGTAGCGCACCGCGAACGTCGCCTCCGTCTGCGAGGCCCAGTCGTTCCCCTTGAGGCCGTTGTAGTCGGCGTAGTCGGTCAGCAGCCCGAACGAGCCGCGCCCGTTCGGGGGCAGCGTCTCGCGCGCGCCCCGCTCGATCGAGATCGTGAGCGGCGAGTCGGGCGCCCCGACGACCGACGTGGTGCGGCCCTCGTTGACGGCCTCGATGAAGTACTGCAGCTCGCGATCGCCGATCGCGGCGGCCGGGATGTCGACCGCGAAGTAGTGGCCGTCGGCCTCCTTCATCGGCAGCGGCGCGTACAGCACGTCGCCGGTCTTGCGGTACTGGAGGATCGCGCCGTCGGTGTTCGCGATCTCGACGCCGACGCGCAGCGGCTGCCCCGGCACCCCGATGACGGCCGCGGGTTTGTTGAGCAGCACCGGCTCGGTCTTCGCGGGCGTCGCGGGCGCGGACGGCGCGGACGGCGCGAGCAGGCGCTTCATCGCGATCATCTCCTCGAAGATCACCGTGAAGAAGCGGCTCTGCGGGTGCGCGCGGAGGAACGCGTCGTACTTCGCGATGCGCTGCGTGATGCCCTGGTTCTTGAGCCCCTCGAACATCTCGGTGACGGCGAGGGCGTCCGGATCGGCGGGCGTGGCGGGCGCAACGGGCGCGCTCTCCGGCACGGTCGGCGCGGTCGGGCTCGTGGGCGACGTCGACGTCGCGGGCTTCGCGGGGCTCGCGGGCTTCGTGGGGCTCGCGGGCTCTTCGTATGTCGAGTTGTCGGGCTTCGCGGGCGCGAGGGGAGGCGCCACGACGAGCGCCGCGGGCTTCGGGAACAGGATCAGATCGCCCGGCGACGGCGAGCGCGAGGGCGTGCCGACGACGCGGCCGAGCGAGATCTTCGGCCGCACCTGCGTGAGCTGGATCTGCCCGATCTTGAAGCGATCGGTGATGACCTTCCCGGTGACGGGGTGCTTCAGCGAGAGGGGTCGCCAAAGGTCCAGCGTCATGGTGCCGTCGGCTCCGGCGTCGGTGCCGACGTCGAACACCAGATCGTCCTTGTCGATCACGAGCACGGTCCCCGTGACCTCCGAGGCTGTGGCGGTCGCCTTCGCGGAGGCCGCGGTGGCCCCTTTCGACTGTGCGCTCGCGGAGCTCGACGCGAGGGCGATCGACGCTGCGAGGACGCACGTGCACGCTCGGCGAAGGCCCGCGCGCGGGGCCCCGCTCCTCTTTCTCATGGCGTCACCTCGGAGCGGCGACACTGCAAGTGAGGGGCCGTCTCCGGGCCGCGTGAATACAGCAATTCGTGCGGCCGAAGAGCGCTGAACACGCCGGATCCGCGCGCGATCGAGGTGCGAACGCAAGGACGCGTGCTCGGCCCTGCACACGCCCGAAGATGGCTGTGCGGGCGTGCGCACAGACCATGTGAAGCGCGGGCAGCGCCTCTAGTCGGTCGCTTCCTTCACGCGGCCTCGGTCGAGGAGGACGCGGGCGCCGCTTCGTTCGCGGAAGAGCTCCGGCTCGTGGGAGACGACGATCATCATCGCGCCGCGCCCGACCTCGCGGTCCACGATCGAGAGGAGGCGCGCCACGCCCGCCTTGTCGAGGCCCGTCGTCGGCTCGTCGAGGAGAACCACGCACGGCTCGTGCACCAGCGCCCGCGCGAGGGCGATGCGCTGCTTCTGTCCGCGCGAGCACGTGCGCAGCGGGCGATCGACGAAGGGGCCGAGCTCGAAGCGATCCGCCACCGCCCCCCACGAAGGCGCGATGTCGAGGCCGCAGAGGCGCGCGAACAGCTCGATGTTCTGGCGGCCGGACAGATCCGGGTACGCGAGCGTCTCGTGCGAGAGCCAGCCGATGTGGCGCCGCACCAGCGCGCGATCCGTGCCGATCGGCGCGTACGACACGGTGCCCGACGTGGGGCGCACGAGCGTGCCGAGGATGCCGAGCAACGTCGATTTGCCGGAGCCGTTCGCGCCCTCGACGAGCGTGAGCCGCCGCGCGCGCAGCGTGACGTCGACCCCGCGCAGCGCCACCGTCGCGCCGTACGACTTCACGAGCTTCGCCACGTCGATGCGCTCGATCGGCACCGGCGTCGCGCTCTTCATCGCGGCGCCCTTCGACGCGACCTCGTCGCTCGTGTCGAAGCCTTCGCGCGCGGCGTCGTCTTCGTTCACGACGCTCACGGCGCGAGCCCCAGCGACGTCGCGAGCATCGAGAGCGCCTGCGCGAGGCGGTCCTTCGGGAGCGACGCCCACGACAAACGGAAGCCGCCCGGCGCGCCGAAGAACGCGCCCGGCACCGCCGCGAGCCCGTGCTCCGAGAGCGCCCGCGCGAGCCCCGCGGCCACGTCGATCCCCGGCGCCCGCACGAACCCGAACAGCGCGCGCGGAGGCGGCGGCGTCCACGCGAGCTCGGGGTGCTTCGCGAGGAAGGCGTCGACGATCGCCCGCTTCCCCTCGGCGATGGATATCGCGCGTGCAGCGAGGTCGTCGATCCGGTCCATCGCGTGCGCACCGACTGCTCCGGAGGTGGAGGGGAGGGTGCCGGTCGCGTGCATCTCCGCCGCGCGCGCCGCCGCCCGCAGCTCGACGGGCAGGATCGCCCAACCCGCGCGCGCCCACCCCACGCCGAAGCATTTCGTGAGGCTCGACACGGCGATCACGTTCGGCCCGAGGCGCCGCGCCGTCGTCGCGGGGGCCACGAGCTCGCGGTACACCTCGTCGACGAGCAGGTACGCGCCGCGCGCCTCGCACATCTTCGCGATCGCCGCGATGTCCTCGTCCGGCGTGACGAGCCCCGTCGGGTTGTGCGGGCTCGCCAGCACGACGAGCCGCGTGCGGTCCGTGAGCGCCGCCGCGACGCGCGCGGGATCGAGCCGATACTCCTCATTTTCAGGGCGCTGCACGCGCTTCACGATCGCGCCGAGGCCCTCCACCACGCGGAGGAGCGGCTCGTACGTGGGCTCCTCGACGAGCACCTCGAACGGCGCCTCGCCGGCCGCGCGCGGGAGCACGGAGGCCGCCGCCATCCACACGGCGCCCGACGTCCCGAGCGCCGGCACGACCTCGCCCTCCGGCACGCCGTACCGCGCCGCGATTTTTTGTGCGAACGCGCGCAGCGCCGCCGGATCCGAGAGGTTCGCGGGCACGCCGAGGTCCGCGGAGGAGATCGACGGCAGGCCGCTGGTGGCGAGGTCCCAGCGCGCGTGGGGAAACGTCTCGATCGCCCAGCTCAGGTAATCCACACGGGGGAGCATCAATCGGCTTCTTCGCGAGGGGCGCCGGGATGGCGCGCGCCGAGACTTACACGACCCCGCGCGCCGCCGTCAGGCGATCTTCTTTCGCCGTCCGCCCTCGGTGAGCGATCTCTCGTGATCCTCTTTCGCCGGCCACGCTGGAGCGGCGTCTCGTGACCCGGAGCGGCGCTCCAAGGTGGGGCGCTTTCACGTGATCTTTTTCGCGAGCGGCAGCTTGTCGCGCACCAGCACGAGCGTCTCGATCTGGTCGTCGCCGTCGTCGGTGGAGTCGTCCATCACGGTCGTCTCGTCCGGCACGTCTTCCTGGCGCGCGGCCTCGGCGGGCGGCGGCTGCGGTTGCGGCGGCGTCTGGAAGGGGAACGGCGACGCGGCTCGCTGCGCGCGGGCGGCGGAGGAGATGCGCGCCGCCGGCCCCGGTCGAGGCGCGAACGCGGCGTCCGGCGCGTGCCCCGCGACAGGCGCGGACGCTCCCTGCGGCGGCATCCCCGGTGGAGCCGCGCCGGCCCCCGGTGCACCGAACGGAGCCACCCCCGGCGGCGGCGCGCTGCTCGGAGCCGCGCCGGGCCGATGTTTCCCGCCCGCCTGCTGCGGTGCGGGCGCTTGTTGCGGTGCGGGCGCTTGTTGCGGTGCGGGCGCTTGTTGCGGTGCGGGCGCTTGTTGCGGTGCGGGCGCTTGCTGCGGCGTCGAAGCTTGCAGAGGCGGAGGCGGCGCGTACGGAGAATGCGCCGCCGCGAACCCTTGCACCGTCGGCGTCGAGCTCTGCGAACCGTACTGGAACGGCTGCGGCGGCTGCGGCGCGGCGTACGGCGAGGGCGCTTGTCCCCCGCCCGCGTTCGGCGCCGCGGGATTCGGCTGCGGCGCATTCGAAGGCTGCACGCTTCCGGGCGGATTCGCCGCGGGATTCGCGAACCCCTGCGCCGTCGGCCGAGGCGGCACCGCCGCGCGCCGCGCCGCCATCCGAGGCGCCGCCGGAGCGCCCGCACCCGGAGCACCCGCACCCGGAGCGCCCGCCGATCCAGCACCTGGAGCGCCCGCCGATCCAGCACCCGGAGCGCCCGCCGATCCAGCACCCGGAGCGCCCGCCGATCCAGCACCCGGAGTGCCCGCAGTGCCGGGAGCACCGGCGCCGCCCGCGGGAGCCGCGCCGCCGCCCGCCGGAGCGCCCGCACCCGGACGCGGCGCAACGGGCGCGTCCTGTCGAGCGGCCCACGGTGCATTCGAGGACGGCAAATGCGCCGGCGCAGGCCCCGAAGGCGCCGTGCCGACCGGCGCGTACCGCACGGAAGAGGGCTTGTTCGCCGTCGGAGGCCGGTACGGTTCCGGCGCAGCGGCGGCCGGAGGCTGTGGGGCCGCGGGTGGTTGCGGAGCCGCGGGCGTGCCGGTGCTCGCTCGCTCGCGCGCCCCCGGCGGCAGCGCGGCCGGCGGGATCACGACCGGCATCACCGGCGTCGGCCGCGGCGCCGGAATCCCATGCGACGCCGCCTGCCCATGCATCGAACCCCCGCCGTGCTGCGGCGGATTGTGCTGCGCGGGGTTGTGCTGCGGCTGACCGTGCGGAGGGGACGGCTGCGGCGCCTGCCCATACCCCTGTGGCGGAGCCTGCGCGTACGCTTGCTGCGGCGCCTGCGCATGCCCTGGCCCCTGCGGAGCGTGAGCTTGCGCCTGCGGAGCGTGAGCTTGCGCCTGCGGAGCCTGCGCATGCCCTGGCCCCTGCGGAGCGTGAGCTTGCGGCTGCTGCCCCTGCGCATACCCCTGCTGCGGGCCTTGCGCGTACGCTTGTTGCGGCGCCTGCGCGTACCCCTGCTGCGGCGCCTGCGCGTACCCCTGCTGCCCGGCGGGCGCCTGCTGCGGAGCTTGCGCGTACCCCTGCTGCCCGGCGGGCGCCTGCTGCGGAGCCTGCGCGTAGCCCTGCTGCCCGGCCGGCGCTTGGGGCGCAGCGGGCGCCTGCGACGGCCCCTGCTGCGGTGCCTGCCCCGGAGCGCCCTGGCCCGAGGCGATCGCCGCGTTCACCGCGTTGCGCGTGCCGGTCGGCACGTACTGCTTCACCGCGGTCCACGGCACGCCGTCCGCCGTCTCGTCGTGCAGATCGAGCTCCGGCAAACCGAACGTCGGCGGCTTCGTGGCCGGGGACGTCGCTTGCGGTTGCGCCGCCACCGGCGCTTGCGGCGGCGCCGCGGCCGGAGCTTGCGCCGCCACCGGCGCCTGCGGTTGCGCTGCGACCGGCGCCTGCGCGGGCGTGCTGCCCTCGCTCACCGGGCGCACCGACGAAAGGCCGAACGCGTTCGGGAACGCGACGTCCCTCCGCGGCATGAAGCGCTTCAGCGCCTCCTGCATGTCGGCGGCGTTGCGGTACCGGTCCTCCGGCATCTTCGAGAGCGCCTTGTCCACCGCGAGCGCGAGCGCCGGCGGGATCGTCGGATCCACCTCCGCCAGCGAGCGGTGCCACACCGTGAGGATCTTCACGAGCAGCGCGTTGTAGTTCTTCGCGAGGAACGGGCGCCGCCCCGTCATCGCCTCGTACATCATCACGCCGACGGCCCAGATATCGACCCGGCTGTCGAGCGCGCGATCGCCGCGGGCCTGCTCGGGCGCCATGTAATACGGCGTGCCCATCACCATGCCGGTCTGCGTGAGGCCCAGCCGATCCTCGTCGCCGGCCGCGACCATCGCCTTCGAGATGCCGAAATCGAGCAGCTTCGTCACGACGATGCCGCCCGGCTTCTCCGCGAGGAACACGTTCTCGGGCTTGAGGTCGCGGTGGATGATGCCGGTGGCGTGCGCCGCGGAGAGCGCCGACAAGACCTGCATCGCGATCTCCACGACCGGCGCCGGCTCCACCTTGCCGTCGCGCTTGATCCGATCCGCGAGCGTCTCGCCGCGGAGGCGCTCCATCACGACGTACGGGCTGCCGTCGTCGAGGCGGCCCATGTCGTAGATCTCGCAGATGTTCGGGTGACCGAGGTTGCCGGTGACCTTCGCCTCGTGCTGCAGGCGGCTCACGGCCTCGCGCTTCTGCGCGTTCTCGGGGTGCAGCACCTTGATGGCCACGATGCGGCCCATCGCGATGTGCTCGGCCTCGTAGACGACGCCCATGCCGCCTTCGCCGAGGATGCCCTTGATGGCGTACTTGTCGCCGATGACGCCGCCGACGAGCTCCTCCCGCGGGACCGGCGGAGGTGGCTTCGGCGGGGACGGCGCGCGCGTGATGACGGGGCGAGGCGCGGCCGCAGCACGACGCGGCGCCCCCGCCGTGGGCGCGGGCGTGATGAGCAAGCCGGTGCTGGGGCACACACGAATGCCTTGCTCGTGGGCGATTCCGCAGTGCGGACAGCGGCCTTCGTTCACGCGGGAGCCTTCACAATCGACGATTCTCGCCCGCCGAGCTACCCAAAAATGCGCCGGGACGACGCAGCCCCGTCACCTTCGAGCCGGTGGCCCACCCCGTCGCCGCCACCGACCCGGCGACGCTGGACATCGATCCCGTGACGCACTGAACGGAGATCTGCGCTCGATCCTGGGGACAACCTCCGGATCACCCTCGGATTTCCATGGGGGCATCCGGCCTCGGGGCCGGGGTCGCGCCGCTTGCCCCCGGTTTCTCCAGACGCGAGGCCCCGGTCTCTCCCCAGGCCGATGCGATCTCAACCATGCGAGATCAAAGCTCGATCTCGACTTGTCCCCACTCTCCACACCCCCTTCTACGATCGCCGAATTCTTAGATCTTTACCAAGAAACAGATCCGCAGAGCGATCCGGAGCGAGGCAGGGCGCCATTGAACCATGGTCCGATCGGGCGTCCCAATTTTCGGTCGAAGACGGTTGTCGTCCCTCGCCCACCTTTCTGCCCCCCGCACCCATCAAACCCTGCTAAGGAGGGCCGCCGTGGACGTCGTCATCCCGAAGAAGGACTTCTCGAAGCTCCTCGAACGCTGCCACACCGTGGCCGACAAGAAGAGCGCGGTGCCGGCCCTGGCCAACGTGCTCCTGACGGCCGAAGGGCGCGCCCTCCGCGTCGCGGCGACGGACCTCTACCTCGCGATGAGCGGTCAGGCCGAGGCCGACGTCACCACCTCCGGCGCGATCGCCGTGCCCGCGAAGGACCTCTTCGAGCGCGTGAAGAACATGCCCGAAGGTCCGATCCAGATCACGACGACGGACGGCGCGCAGACGACGATCAAGGCCGTCGGCCAGGCGCGTCGGTACACGCTCCACGGCCTCCCCGGCCACGATTTCCCGCTCCTGCCGAAGCCGGCGGCCGACGCCCCCGCGCTGGAGATCCCCGTGGAGATGCTCGCGCTCCTGATGACGCGCACGCACTTCTCCATCTCGACGGACGAGACGCGCGCCCACGTGAACTCGGCGCTCTTCGAGTGGTCGGGCGACCGCGTGCGCATGGTGACGACGGACGGGCACCGCCTCTCGAAGATGGAGGCGACGGTCGCCGGCACGCAGGCCACCGCGACGATGCTCATCCCGCTGAAGGCCGTGAGCGAGCTGCGCAAGCTCCTCGACCAGGCGAAGGGCGAGAAGGTCGCGACGCTCACCATCCAGCAGAGCGGGCCGAACGCGTTCTTCACCGTCGCGGGCATGCAGTTCTCCGTGAAGCTCGTCGACGCGCAGTTCCCGCCGTACCAGCAGGTGATCCCGGCCTCCCCGGCCCGCACCGTGCGCGCGCCCCGCGCCCGCCTCGCGGAGGCGCTGAAGGCCATCAAGCTCGCCGCGAGCGATCGCACCGGCGGCGTGAAGCTGGCCCTCGTCCCCGGCGCGCTCCGCATCACGAGCGAGAGCCCCGAGAGCGGCAACGCCTTCGACGAGGTGTCCGTCGACTACAGCGGGCCCGAGATGATGATCGGCTTCAACGCGCAGTACTTCCTCGACGTGCTCAGCGCGATCGACGAGGAAGAGGTCAGCCTCGGCCTCTCCGGAGAGCTGGATCCGGCCGTGATCATGCCCGCGAGCGAGTCCACCGCGTCGAGCTACATCGCGGTGGTCATGCCGATGCGGATCTGAGTGGCCGACCGAGAACCGCCGCGGCTCGTCCTCTCGGCGCTCGCGGTGCGCGATTTCCGCAACCTCGCCCGCGTCGATCTCGCGCCGTCGCCGCGCTTCAACATCGTCAGCGGTCACAACGGACAGGGCAAGACGAGCCTCCTCGAGGCCATCTACTTCGTCGCCACGTCGCGGAGCTTCCGCACGCACCGGCCCGCGGAGCTCGTGCGGCACGGCGCCTCCGCCGCGAGCGTGCGCGCGCAATTCCTGGAGATCGAAGGCGACGGCGACTCTTCGCTGGCTCCCCTCGCGCGCGAGCAGATCGCCGCGATCGACGGCTCCCGGTGCTCCGTGAAGGTCGACGGCGCGCGCCCTCCGAGCCTCGGGGCGTTCGCGACGCGCTCTCCGGTCGTCGCGTTTCATCCGGACGAGATGGCGCTCTCCACGGGGCCGGCGTCCCTCCGCCGCACGCTGCTCGATCGCCTCGCGCTGTTCATGAGCGCCGTCGCGGCCGATCACCGCGCGCGGTACGAGCGCGCCCTGAAGGCCCGGCAAGAGCTGCTCCGAAGGCCGGATCGCGGCTCCGAAGGCGAGGTCGACGCGTTCGAGGCCCTCGCCGCGAAGCACGGCGCCGCCCTCACCCGCGCCCGCGAGCAGGCGTCCGAGGCGCTCCTCGGCGACCTGTCGGCCGCGTTTCATCGCATCGCCGCGCCGGATCTGGTGCTCCACGCGCGGTACGCGCCGGGCGGGTCGGCGCACGAAGAAGAGGCCGCCGAGGCCCTCCGCAAGGCCCGCCGCGGGGACGCGCTCCGGCCCACGTCGAGCTTCGGTCCGCACCGCGACGACCTCGTCCTCACGCTCGACGGCAAGAGCGCGCGCGTCGTCGCGTCGCAGGGCCAGCACCGCGCCATCACCCTCGCGCTGAAGGCCGCGGAGGTCACCACGATCGGCCGCGTCCGCGGGGTCGCGCCCATCCTCCTGCTCGACGACGTCTCCAGCGAGCTCGACGCCGACCGCACCGACGCGCTGTTCGCCTATCTCGACGAGCAACGGGGCCAGATCTTCGTCACCACCACGCGCCGTCCGCTCATCGCGTTGCCGTCCGGTTTGGCGGCGGGCGAGAGGCACTTCTCGGTGGCCGCCGGAGCCGTCGCGGACGCCGCCTGAAAAACGCACGAAAACAAGCGCAAAACACGCCTCCCAAACCTTGCTAGGGGGGCCTCGTTGGGCTATGGGAACAGCCTGCCCAGCCCCCTCGCGGCTCGGCCGCAACGAGGCCCGAGAAACACCGGCGCGACAAGCCGAAAAGGGCCGCACCGACGCAGAGCAAACTGCCAGTTACCGAACAGGCAAGCTGCTCCCCCACAACAGCGCATCGACGCCCCTCCCGAGAAGACCCCATGACGGAACCCGTCGCCACCACCGTGGCGGAGACACCTTCCACCTACGACGCCCACAGCATCACCGCGCTCGAAGGCCTCGACGCCGTCCGCAAGCGCCCGGGCATGTACATCGGGGATGTGCATGACGGCTCGGGCCTCCACCACCTCGTGTGGGAGGTCATCGACAACTCCGTCGACGAGCACCTGGCCGGCGTCTGCACCGAGATCCGCGTGACCATCCACTTCGATGGATCGTGCTCGGTGGAGGACAACGGTCGCGGCATCCCGGTCGGCATGCACGCGCGCGGCGTCTCCGCGGCCGAGGTCGTGATGACGGTGCTCCACGCCGGCGGCAAGTTCGACAACAACAGCTACAAGGTCTCCGCCGGTCTCCACGGCGTCGGCGTGAGCGCGGTGAACGCGGTCAGCGAGTACTTGAAGCTGGAGATCAAGCGCGACGGCAAGGTGTGGTCGCAGGAGTACCGCCAGGGCGTCCCGGTGGCCCCGCTGAAGGCGATCGGCGAGACGGACAAGAACGGAACGAAGGTCACCTTCAAGCCGGATCACTCGATCTTCACCGTCACCGACTTCAGCTACGACATCCTGTCGGGCCGCCTCCGCGAGCTGTCGTTCCTCAACGCCGGCCTGCTCATCATCCTCGAAGATCAGCGCCCCGGCGGCGCGAGCGACAACTTCCTCTACAAGGGCGGTATCAAGGAGTTCGTCGCGCTCCTCAACAAGACGCGGGAGCCCATCCACGACGACGTGGTGTCCTTCAAGGCCGAGCGCGATCCCTCGGCGGAGGGCGGCAGCGCCAAGCCGGGCGGCGCCCCCGTCACGGTGGAGGCCGCGCTTCAATGGAACGCCTCGTATACAGAGGCCATCTATTGCTACACGAACAACGTCCACAACAAGGACGGCGGCACGCACCTCGCGGGCCTGCGCGCGGCGCTGACGAAGACGATCAACACCTACGGAAAGGCCCAGAACCTCTTCAAGGACCTCAAGCAGGACCTCACGGGAGAGGACGTGCGCGAGGGCCTCACGTGCGTGCTCAGCATCAAGCACCCGGACCCGTCGTTCGACTCGCAGACGAAGTCGAAGCTCGTGTCCAGCGAGGTGCGCGGCATCGTCGAAGGGGCCGTGTCGGACAAGCTCGCTCAGTTCTTCGAAGAGAACCCGCCGACCGCGAAGAAGATCATCGAAAAGGCCGTCATCGCCGCGAAGGCGCGCGAGGCCGCCCGCAAGGCGCGCGAGGTCATCCGCAAGGGCTCACTGGACATCACGTCGCTCTCCGGCAAGCTCGCAGACTGCCAGTCGAAGGACCCTGTCGCGAGCGAGCTCTACATCGTCGAGGGTGACAGCGCCGGCGGCTCCGCCAAGCAGGGCCGCGACCGACATTTCCAGGCGATCCTCCCTCTCCGCGGCAAGATCCTCAACGTGGAGCGCGCCCGACTCGACCGTATGCTGTCCTCGGCGGAGGTCGGCACGCTGATCACGGCGCTCGGCTGCGGCATCAACGACGCCGGCGGCTTCGAGATCGACAAGGTCCGTTACCACAAGATCATCCTGATGACCGACGCCGACGTCGACGGTTCGCACATCCGGACTCTGCTGCTCACGTTCTTCTTCCGTCAGATGCGGGACGTCATCAAGACGGGCTATCTCTACATCGCGCAGCCGCCGCTCTATCAGGTGAAGAAGAGCAAGAAGACGCTGTATCTCAAGGACCAGCCTGCCATGGACGAGTTCCTCGTCGGCAACGCGGTCGACGGCCTGGAGATCGTGCCGAACGGCAAGCAGAGCGGCATCATGGGCGTGCCCCTCTTGAACCTGTCCAAGCGCCTGAAGCGGTTCCGCTCGGTGCTGGCGAACCTCGACAAGCGCTGTGACGCCCGCTTCGTGGCGGCGCTGCTCCGCTCGTCGGGCTTCGGCCGGGAGGACATCAAGGATCGGGAGAAGGTGCAGTCCGCGGCGAAGGCGCTCCGCGCCTATCTGGAGCAGCGGTATCCGGATCTCTTCCCGCTCCAGGTGAATGAGACGTGGGAGACGGAGCACGACGCCGGCCGCATCTCGATCCACCCGCGCCCCGGCTCGCAGGCGCGCGCGAGCGTCATCGACTGGGCCCTCGTGGAGTCGCCGGAGTACCAGGAGGCGTGGTCGATCGATCAGGACCTCCGCTCCATCGGTGACGCCCCGTACACAGCCCGTTCCGAGAAATCGGAGGAGCCGATCGAGAACGGCGAGGCGCTCGCGGAATTCCTCGACGCGCGCGGCCGCAAGGGCATCGCGATCAAGCGCTTCAAGGGCCTCGGCGAGATGAACGCGGAGGAGCTCTGGGAGACGACGATGAACCCGGACGGCCGCACGCTGCTCCAGGTGAAGATCGAGGACGAGGTGCAGACGGACGAGCTGTTCTCGACCTTGATGGGCGACCAGGTGGAGCCCCGCCGCGACTTCATTGAAAAGAACGCGCTCCGCGTTAAAAACCTGGATATTTAGGGCTGGTTCATATCGCGCCGAGCACAGGCGGACAGACGCTTCTGTGGTTTTACAAGGGGGCTTTGCCCCCTCGTATCACTCCCCCGCTTGTGCGGTGTGCTGGGTGCGAATCGAATCCGCAATAGAGTAAAACCCCCCGGAACATCGCTCTTCGGTCTCAGCTCTCGCGGCGCTTGCGCATCAGCAGCGCCGTGAGGCCGAGGACCGTGAGGATGGCCGCGAAGCCGCTGCCTTCACCGCCGACCGCGCAGCCTCCGCCCGTCGCGCTCGCGTCCTTCGAGGCGCCCGCGCCCGTCTCTCCGTTGGCCGCGCCCGTCCCCGTGAAACCAGCGCCCGCGCCGCCCGTGCCGGAGCCCGTCGTCGTGCCGCCGCCGGATCCACCGCAGTCGATGGGCGGGCACATCGGCGGGGTGCCCTTCGTCTTGCCGGCCACGATGTAGGGATACACCGCGCTCTGGTCCGCCGACGCCCCGAGCGTCAGATCCGTCGCGAGCGCCGCGTGCGGGAGCTCCGCGTGGATCCGGGTCAACGTGAACGTCCCGTCCCCTTGGCCGATGTTGCCGAGCAGCGCGTCCATGTCGGCCTGCGCCGCGGGCAGCGCCGTCGCCGCGTCCGCGCCGTAGCCGCTCGCCGCCGGATCGACCTCCGCCGCGTCGAGGAGCGGCTGGCTGATGGAATACGTGCTGGTCAGGAACGACGCCTCCAGGAGCCAGCCCTTGCCCTGCGTCGCCGCGATCTTCTGCTGCACGAGCACCGAGTAGTCGCTGGACATCGTGTCCCAGTCCCACGTCACCTCGTCCGGCTTGATCTCGAAGTTGGGGAAATTGGTGGGCTGATACCGCCCGTCGGCGAACACCCACAGCGTGATCGGCGTCGTCACGCCGGTGCCGGCCGTCACCATCCGCAAGGGCAGCGTGAGCCCCGCGCCCGGCGTCGTCACGCGCACAGGCTGCATCGAGTCCACGCCCTGACCGGGCACCAGCTTCATCGCGAGGAAGTCGAACCCTTCGCTCACGTACTGAGTGATGATCGGCTGCACGTCCGCCGGGATCGCGTACCCGTGCGAGGACAGCCACGTCTGCAGCGCCGTCGGATCCTGCGACGAGAGCTGCACCGTCTCGTACGGGCCGACCGTCTCCTGCGCGATCACGGTCACTCCGCCGCCGCTCCCGCCGGTCCCGCCGCCGCCCGTCGTGGTGAACGTCGTCGTGTTGCTGCATTGGGGACAGTCGATGCTCGGCGAGTACACCGCTGTCTTCGTGTCCTCGGTGATCATGCCGAAGAGCGCGTCCGACGACACCCCGACATCCACCTGCCCGTGAATCGGCAACACCCACGCGAAGCTCTCCGGACTGCCCGCGTACGAGATCTGATCCCACAGCGTCGTCTGCTGTTGCGACACCGAGAAGATCATCCGGTGTCCCGTCACCTGCCCGACGTCGCCGCCTTGCTGGATATGGAAGCAACCGCCGCACGCCGCCGCGTCCTTCGGACCCACGAGGCCCAGACCCATCGACAGCGCGCCCACCATCATCGAAGCGAAGAGAAATTTCCTCATCCTACGAGGATAGACCGGTACCCCGCGCGCGAGAGGCCTTTTCGCTCGGTGATCTTTGCCGGGATCGAAGGTTCTTTTGCCATCACCTGCGTCTCGGATCGCGCGGTGGCAAGCCCCTTGCTACGAATCGGTTGTGCCTTAGCTTCCGGCCCATGCGAATGGAACGGATGACGACCAAAGCGCAAGAGGCCGTGCGCGCTTCGGTCGATATGGCGAGTCGGCGTGGCAACCCCGAGCTCTACCCCGAGCACCTCGTGCACGCGATCCTCACGCAGGACGGCGGCATCGGCGCCCCGATCATCCAGAAAGCGGGGGCCAACCTCGATGATTTGATCCGCGCGCTGGACGCCCGGATCGACACGTATCCCAAGGTCAGCGGCGGGGCCGAGCCTCAGCTCTCGCGCCGTGGACTGACCCTGATCCAGAAGGCCGACGACACCGCGAAAGAGCTCAAGGACGAATACATCTCGACCGAGCACATCCTCCTCGCCGGCGCGAAGAACGACCGAGAGATCCAGTCCGCCCTCGAAAAGGTGGGCCTCTCGTACCAGAAGCTCCTCGCGGCGCTCTCC
Source organism: Polyangiaceae bacterium (assembly GCA_046351455.1). Lineage (GTDB taxonomy): Bacteria > Myxococcota_A > Polyangia > Polyangiales > Polyangiaceae > JADJRH01. Next base: position 540,747 of record JAXLYM010000001.1, on the reverse strand, counting down.
ACGGTGAGGGGCGCACACCGCGTCACCGACCGCGACCCGGAAGGGAAATTCCAGGCGCTGGAGAAGTACACGCGGGACCTCACCGCCGCCGCGAAGTCCGGAAAGATCGACCCGGTGGTCGGCCGCGACGAGGAGATCCGCCGCGTGATCCAGGTGCTCTCGCGCCGCACGAAGAACAACCCGGTGCTCATCGGCGAGCCGGGCGTCGGCAAGACGGCCATCGTCGAGGGCATCGCGCAGCGCATCGCCGCGGGGGACGTGCCGGAGTCGCTGAAAGACAAGCGCCTGCACGCGCTCGACCTCGCGTCGATGGTGGCGGGCTCCAAGTTCCGCGGCGAGTTCGAGGATCGCCTGAAGGCTGTTCTGAAGGAGATCGAGGCCGCGCAGGGCAAGGTCATCCTCTTCATCGACGAGCTGCACACGCTGGTCGGCGCGGGCGCGGCGGAGGGCGCGATGGACGCGGCCAACATGCTGAAGCCGGCCCTCGCGCGCGGCGAGCTGCGCTGCATCGGCGCGACGACGCTCGACGAGTACAGAAAGCGCATCGAGAAGGACCCGGCGCTGGAGCGGCGGTTCCAGCAGGTGTTCGTGGCGCAGCCCTCCGTGGAGGACACGATCGCGATCCTGCGCGGGATCAAGGAGAAGTACGAGGTGCACCACGGCATCCGCATCCAGGACGCCGCGCTCGTCGCCGCCGCCGTGCTGTCGAACCGCTACATCACCGAGCGCTTCCTGCCCGACAAGGCGATCGACCTCGTGGACGAGGCCGCGTCGAAGATCCGCATGGAGATCGACTCGATGCCGATCCCGATCGACCAGGTGGAGCGCGAGATGGTGCGCCTGCAGGTCGAAGAGGCCGCGCTGAAGCGCGAAGAGGACAAGGCGAGCCGCGCGAGGCTCGAAGAGGTGCGCCGCGAGATCGCGGAGCTGCAAGACAAGCGGGCGAGCATGCGCGCGCAGTGGCTCACCGAGAAGGACATCATCAAGGAGATCCGCGACGCGCAGCCGCAGCTCGAGCAGCTCCGGCTCGAAGAGGAGCGCGCCACGCGCGTGGGCGATCTCGGCAAGGCCGCGGAGATCAAATTCGGCCGGATCCCCGAGGTGCAGAAGCGCCTCGCGGAGATGCGCGGACGGCTCGCGACGGTGCAGGAGAAGCAGAGCTACCTGAAGGAAGAGGTCACCGACGAGGACATCGCGGCGGTGATCAGCAAGTGGACCGGCATCCCGATCTCCAAGATGCTGGAGAGCGAGATGCAGAAGCTCCTCCGGCTCGAAGAGGAGCTGCGCAAACGCGTGGTCGGCCAGGAGGACGCGCTCACGGCCGTCGCGAACGCGATCCGGCGGTCCCGCGCGGGCCTCGGCGACGATCGGCGGCCGATCGGCTCGTTCCTGTTCCTCGGTCCCACGGGCGTCGGCAAGACGGAGCTCGCGCGCGCCCTCGCGGAGGTGCTGTTCGACGACGAGCGCGCGATGGTGCGCATCGACATGAGCGAGTACGGCGAGCGCCACGCGGTCGCGCGTCTCATCGGCGCGCCGCCCGGGTACATCGGCTACGAAGAGGGCGGCCAGCTCACGGAGCCCGTGCGGCGCCGGCCGTACTCCGTGGTGCTGTTCGACGAGATCGAGAAGGCGCACCCGGACGTGTGGAACACGCTGCTCCAGGTGCTCGACGACGGCCGCCTCACCGACGGCCAGGGTCACACGGTGGACTTCAAGAACACCATCCTGATCCTCACGTCGAACCTCGGGACGTCGGCCGCCGCGGCGATCGAAGACAAACCGGGCCTCGACGCGGACGACCGCGCGGAGCTCGTGCGCCGCGTGGTGCTCGAAGAGGTGAAGAAGCACTTCCGGCCGGAGTTCCTGAACCGGCTCGACGACCAGATCACGTTCCGCCGGCTCGGCCGGGAGGACATGCTGAAGGTGGTCGAGATCCAGCTCACGCTCTTCGAGAAGCGCCTGCAGCGCCGCGGCATCCTCCTCAGCCTCTCGCCGTCCGCGAAGGGCTTCCTGGTGGAGCACGGCTACGACCCGCAGTACGGCGCGCGCCCGCTCAAGCGAGCGATCGCGAAGTACCTGGAGGACGAGCTCGCGAAGAAGATCCTCGGCGGCGCCTTCAAGCCCGGCGAGACGATCTCGGCGACGCGCGAGGGCGACCACCTCGTGTTCGAGCAGGCCTCGCTGAACTGATCACTTCACAGGCAGCCCCAGCGTCACGCGGCGGAGCAGATCCAGCGCCGCGTACGCCGCGGCCCGCCGCACCTCGTCGCGATCGCCCGGGAAGACGCGGTCCTTCACCACCGTGCCCGCGGGCGACGACACCGCCCAGTACACGAGGCCGACCGGCTTCGTCGCGGTGCCGCCCGTCGGGCCCGCGATGCCCGTGATGCCGAGGCCGACCTCGCAGTCGCACACCCGGCGCACGCCCTCGGCCATCTCCGCGGCGACCTCCGCCGACACCGCGCCGTGCCCGCGCAGCGTGTCCTCCTGCACGTTCACGAGCCGCGTCTTCGCGCTGTTCGCGTACGTCACCGCGCCCGCCACCAGGTAGTCGCTGGCCGGGTACGTCGTGAGCAGGTGCGACACGAGCCCGCCCGTGCACGACTCCGCGAGCGCGAGCCGGTAGCCGCGGTTCCGCACCGCGCGCCCCACGACCTCCGGGAAGGCCTCTTCCCCCTCGCCGTACACCACGTCCCCGAGGCGCGCCTTCACCTCTTCCGCCGCGCGCTGCGCGATGTCCCGCGCCGTCGCCTGCATCGCGGCCTTCACGTGCACCTTCACGTCGCACTCCGGGAAATGCACCCGGTAGCCGAGCGTGAGCCCGGGGAACGCCTCCTCGACGCCCCGGAGCGCCTCCCCGATGATCGACTCCCGCATCCCGTACACGTGCAGCACGATCTGGTGCGCGTTGTTCGAGGCCGACGACCGGATGCGCGACAGCACCTGGTCCGAGAACATCGGCTTCATCTCCTTCGGCACGCCGGGCATGAAGAACGCGGTGGCGCCGCCGATCTGGAGCGCGAACCCGGGCGCGGTGCCCATCTGGTTCGGCAAGATCTCCGCGCCCGCCGGCACGTCCGCCTGCTTCTCGTTGCTCGGGTTCATCGTGAGGCCGCGCGCCTCCAGCCGGCGCCGGATCGCGAGCAGCGTGCTCTCGTCCCGCGCGAGCTCCACGCCCGCCGCCTGCGCCGCCGCGAACGCCGTGAGGTCGTCCGTCGTCGGCCCGAGGCCGCCCGTGCAGATCACGATGCGGTGCGCGGCCGAGAGCCTCCGCAGCGCGTCGACGATGACCTCCACCTCGTCGGGGATCGCCTCCACCGTGCCCACCGTGAAACCGGCGGCGGTCAGCTCGGACGAAAGCCACGAGGCGTTCGTGTTGACGATTTCTCCCCGGGTGAGCTCGGTTCCAATGGAAAGGACTGCAGCGGACATGAAGGGGAGACACGAAATCTTGGCGGCCCGACAAAGTCAACGGGGATGACCCGCCATGACGTCGTGAAGCCGCGCGTCAAACGCCGCCGAGACACACGCCCGGCACCGATGGGGCACGGTGGGACCGACCGCCGAGGGCCCGCGTCCGAGCGCGCTACGCCTCCGACGGCAGCGGGGGAGTGAACACCCGCACCTTGCCGGACTTGCCGCGCACCGTGACCGTCGACACCTCCTTCAGCGTCGCCTGGTAGGCCGTGGCCTGCGCGCGCGTGGCCTCGCTCACGAGGATCGGCGTCTGCAGCTCCTTCGTCAGCCCCTCGATCCGCGAGGCCGTATTCACCGTGTCTCCCACCAACGTGTACTCGAGTCGGTGCTCCCGCGATCCGATGTCGCCGAGAACCGCCTCTCCGGTGTGGATGCCGATGCCCATGCGGATGAGGGGCTGTCCGCGGGCCTCGCGCTCGGTGTTCATGACGCGCAGCTCGGCCTTCATCGAGAGGGCGCAGTCGATCGCGTGCTCGGCGTGCTTCGGGTCGTCGAGCGGCGCGCCGAAGTACGCGAGCAGCCCGTCGCCCATGAATTTGTCGAGCGTGCCGCCGTGCCGGAACACCTCGCGGACCATGCGCGAGTGCACCTCGTTGAGCAGCTCGACCACGGCCTCCGGTCGCATCTTCTCGGACAGCGCGGTGAAGTCGCGGAGGTCGCTGAAGAGCACCGTCACGTGGCGCGTCTCGGGCCCGCTCTTCTCCTCGCCGCGCTCCGCCAGCATGTCCGCGACGGTCGGCGAGAAGTAGCGCCCCAGCCGCTCGCGCCGGGCCATCTCCTCGTTCACGCGCGCGACGAGCCCGCGGACCCGCGTCACGAGCTGCGCCGACGCCATCGACGCGAGGCCGAGCACGATCGCGGACGCCGCGAAGGCCCCGGGCCGGATGTGCGCCTGGTACTGCAGCGCGATCTCGAACACGGTGGACAGCGCCGCCGCGAGCAGCACCTGCCGCGTGCTCAGCGAGAGCGCCGCGAGCAGCACCAGGAACACGAAGATGCCGAGCGCGAACCCGGCCATGCCCCCCGGCGAATCCGCGACGGGGATCCCGAGCGCGATGAGGAGCCACACGACCGGCACGTCCCCGAGCGCGACGGCGACCCCGGCGCTCTGCGCGAACCGCGGCCACCGGAGCCCCGCGAAGTAGATGCCGAGCGCGACAGGCAGGTACGCCCCGAACACAGCCACGTTCGGCGCCCAGTCGGCCTGCCCGGCGATCTTCCACAGCCCGAGCGACAGGAGGAGCACCGCCGCGACGCCCGCGATCCGCACCTGTCCGAGCTTGTGCGCCATCGCCGCGCGGTGGGCGGCGAGCGTCCGGTCGAGGGCCTCTTGATCGACGGCCCGCTCGGGGGGCGCGAGCGCGTTCTTCATCGGCGATCACCGAGCAAGAGCGCGCGCGCGGAAGGCATCGCCCGAGAGCGTAGATCATCCGCGCGAAACGGGAATCTTCTCGGCGGAGAAGTGGCGCCGCCCCCCGCCCAGGCGGAGCCCGGTCGTCGATTGTGATTTTACAAGGGGGCTCCGCCCCCTCGTATCACTCCCCCGCTTGCGCGTGCGGGGTACGAGTCGAATCCGCTATGGAAGTGGGAGAGGGGCGGGGAGTGGAACGAGGGGCGGAGCCCCTTGTAAAACCAAGTCGTGAAGTGGGAACCCCCCGTGGGACCGATCAGGCGCCGGGCTTGATCACTTCGCAGTTCATGAGCGGCCGCAGCACCTCCGGCACCACGACCGAGCCGTCCGCCTGCTGGTATTGCTCCAGGATGGCGATCACCGTGCGGCCGACCGCGAGCGCCGAGCCGTTCAGCGTGTGCGCGAGCCGCGGCTTGGCCTTGGCGTCCGCGCGATACCGGATCTGGCCGCGGCGAGCCTGGAAATCACCGTAGTTCGAGCAGCTCGAGATCTCGCGGTAGCAGTTCTGGCCCGGCAGCCAGACCTCGATGTCGTACGTCTTCTGCGCGCCGAACCCGAGATCGGCAGTGCACAGGACGACCGTGCGGAAATGCAGCTTGAGGCGCTTCAGCACCTCCTCCGCGTTCGCCGTGAGCAGCTCGTGGTTCTCCTCGCTCGTCTCCGGCGTGGTGAACCGCACCAATTCCACCTTGTCGAACTGGTGCTGTCGGATGAGGCCGCGCACGTCCTTGCCGTGGCTCCCGGCCTCGCTGCGGAAACAGGGAGTGTACGCGCAGTACGCGATCGGGAGGCGCGCGCCGTCGAGGATCTCGTCCGCGTGCAGGTTGGTGACCGGCACCTCGGCCGTCGGGATCAGGTAGAGCTCCAGATCGGAGTCCGACGCGTCGCCCGTGGCGCTGCCCTTCTTGCGGGTCTTGAACAGGTCCTCTTCGAACTTGGGGAGCTGGCCAGTCCCGAAGAGCGCGCTTCCCTTGACCATGAAGGGCGGGAGCACCTCGCGGTACCCCTGCTCCTCGGTATGCAGGTTGAGCATGAAGTGGATCAGGCTGCGCTCCAGCCGGGCCGCGGCGCCCGTGAGCACCGTGAACCGTGAGCCGGAGAGCTTCGCCGCGCGCTCGAAATCGAGGATGCCGAGCGCCGTTCCCACGTCCCAGTGCGCCTTCGGGGTGAAGCTGTAGGAAGGCTTCTCTCCCCACACGCGAACCACCGAGTTGTCCGCCTCGCCGGCGCCGTCCGGCGTCGAGTCGGCGGGCAGATTGGGCACCACGACCAGGATGTCGCGCACCTTCGACTCGATGTCGGCGACCTCCTTCTCGTGCTCCTTGATCTCGCCGGAGAGCTTCTTGAGCAGCTCGCGCTTCTCGGTGAACTCCTGCGATTTCTTGTCGAGCTTGGCCATGGCGTCGTTCGCCTGGTTGCGCTCCGCCTGCTTCTTCTCCAGCGTCTGGATCGCGGCGCGACGCTGCTTGTCCAGATCCCGGATCGGCTCCAGGAGCGCAGCCGCGGCCGGACCGCGGCGGCCCAGGCGCTTCTGCACCTCGTCCAGGTGGTCGACGACGTATCGGAGGTCGAGCATGGCAGTCCTCAGCCCTTCGCCAGCGAGCGGAGCACGAACTGCAGGATGCCGCCGTGCTGGTAGTAATCGACCTCGTTCGGCGTATCGATCCGGCACTTGACCGTGAAGGTCTTCTTGGACCCGTCGGCCTTGGTGGCGGTGACTTCGAGCATCTTGCCCGGGTGGAGGTCCTTCGCGATGCCGCCGATGTCGATCGTCTCGTGCCCGGTGAGGCCGAGCGACTGCGCGTCCTCGCCGTTCGTGAACTCGAGCGGGAGCACGCCCATGCCGACGAGGTTGGAGCGGTGGATGCGCTCGAAGCTCTTCGCGACGACCGCGCGCACGCCGAGCAGCTTGGTGCCCTTCGCGGCCCAGTCACGCGACGAGCCCGTGCCGTACTCGGCGCCGGCGAGGATCACCAGGGAGACGCCCTCCTTCTGGTACGCCATCGACGCGTCGTAGATGCTCTCTTCGCGGCCTTCCGGCAGCTTGATCGCGAGGCCACCCTCCTTGCCGCCGAGCATCAGGTTCTTGAGGCGGATGTTCGCGAACGTGCCGCGCATCATGACCTCGTGGTTGCCGCGGCGCGCGCCGTACGAGTTGTAGTCGCGCGGCTGCACGCCGTGCTCGCCCAGGTACCGGGCGGCGGGGCTGTTCTTCGCGATGTTGCCGGCCGGCGAGATGTGGTCCGTCGTGACCGAGTCGCCGAGGACCGCGAGCACGCGGGCGCCCGCGATGTCCGTGGTCGGCGCCGGCTGCGCGGCCATGTTCTCGAAGAAGGGCGGACGCCGCACGTACGTGGAGGTGTCGTCCCACTCGAAGATCTGCCCGCTCGGCACCTTGAGCGCGCGCCACTCCTCGTCACCGTCGAAGACGGCGGCGTACTGGCTCGTGAACTGCTCCGGCTTCACGGCGCTCTTCACGGCCGCGTTCACCTCGGCGGTGGTCGGCCAGATGTCCTTGAGGAACACCGGCTCGCCATTGCGATCGTGCCCGAGCGGCTCGTTGTTGAGGTCCGCGTCCACGTCGCCGCGGAGCGCATAGGCCACCACGAGGGGCGGCGACGCGAGGTAGTTCATGCGCGCGTTCGGGTGCACACGACCCTCGAAGTTGCGGTTGCCGGACAGCACGGAGGCCACCACGAGGTCCGCGTTCTTCACGGTGTCGCCGATGACGTCCGCGATCGGGCCCGAGTTGCCGATGCAGGTCGTGCAGCCGTAGCCGACGATGTGGAAGCCGAGCGCCTCCAGGTACGGCAGGAGCCCCGCGTCGCGCAGGTACTCGGTGACGACCTTGGACCCGGGCGCGAGCGACGTCTTCACCCACGGCTTCACCTGGAGCCCGCGCTCGACGGCCTTCTTCGCCACGAGGCCGGCGCCGAGGAGGACGGCCGGGTTCGACGTGTTGGTGCAGGACGTGATCGCCGTGATGACCACGGAGCCGTGGCGCAGCGTGTACGTCTGCTCGTTCTGCGTGATCTGCGCGGAGGAGCCGAGCTTGTCCTTGCCGACCATGCCCTCGAGGGCCTCGCGGAAGATCGCCTTCGAGTCCTTGAGCGGCACGCGGTCCTGCGGGCGCTTCGGCCCGGCGAGGGACGGCACGACGTCGGCGAGGTTCAGCTCCAGCGTGTCGGAGTAGACCGGGTCCGGCGAGCCGGCGGTGCGGAAGAGGCCCTGCTCCTTGCAGTAGGCCTCGACGAGGTCGATGACGTCCTTCGGGCGGCCGGTGAAGCGGAGGTAGTTGATGGTCTCCTCGTCGACGGGGACGAAGCCCATCGTGGCGCCGTACTCCGGGGCCATGTTCGCGAGGGTCGCGCGGTCCGGCAGCGGGAGGGCCGTGACGCCGTCGCCGAAGAACTCGACGAACTTCCCGACGACCTTCTTCTTGCGGAGCATCTGGGTGACCGTGAGGACGAGGTCCGTCGCGGTGGCGCCTTCCGGCAGGGTGCCGAAGAGCTTGAAGCCGACGACCTCGGGGATGAGCATGCTCATCGGCTGGCCGAGCATCGCGGCCTCGGCCTCGATGCCGCCGACGCCCCAGCCGAGGACGCCGAGGCCGTTGATCATCGTGGTGTGGGAGTCGGTGCCCACGAGCGTGTCGGGGTAGGCGACGCCGTCCTTGTTGCGGACGACGGTGGCCAGGTACTCCAGGTTGACCTGGTGGCAGATGCCCTGATCCGGCGGCACGACGCGGAAGTTCGCGAACGCCGACTGGCCCCAGCGGAGGAAGGCGTACCGCTCGCGGTTGCGCTCGTACTCGAGGCGCGCGTTGTCGAGGAGGGCGTTCTGGGAGCCGAATTTATCGATCTGGACCGAGTGGTCGATGACGAGGTCGGCGATCTCCAGCGGGTTGATGCGCTGCGGGTCGCCGCCCATCTTGCCGAAGGCCTCCCGCATGGCCGCGAGGTCGACGACGGCGGGCACGCCGGTGAAGTCCTGGAGGAGGACGCGGCCCGGGTGGAAGGCGATCTCCTGCGAGGGGGCGGCCTTCGGATCCCAGTTGAGCAGCGCGTCGATGTGCTCGCGCTTGACGACGCGTCCATCCTCGTGGCGCAGCAGGTTCTCCAGCAGCACCCGGAGCGAGAAGGGGAGTCGCTCGACGTTGGCCCCGGCCTTGGCGAGGCGATACACGGTGTAGCTCGCGCCGTTGACGACGAGCTGGCCCTTTGTGCCGAATGTGTCGCGCATGGTGGCGACGTCTCTACCTCAAACTGGCCGCCGCGCGGGCGCAGTTGTGCCGCAATTCATGCGGCTGGGATAAGACGACAGCGCATGGAGGCTCCCGATGTCAGCGCGTGATGGGGTGTTTCGGCGGTCCCCTCGTCAGGAGCGGTCGCGCACCACGGTGGACGCGATCTTCGAGGCGGCCTCACGCCTCCTGGACGACGCGGGCGTGGAGGGGGCGACGACGGCGCGCATCGCCCACGTGGCGGGCGTGAGCATCGGCTCGCTGTACCAGTACTTCCCGAAGAAGGAGGCGCTGTTCGGCGCGCTGACGCAGCGGGCGATCGCCGAGGACTTGGCCCGCGTCCGCGAGGCGGTGGATCGCGCCCGCGACCTGCCGCTGGAGCCGGGCGCCCGTGAGGTGCTGCGCGCCGGTTTCGCCTTCGCGCTGGAGCGCCCGCGCCTCTTCTGCTGGATGCTCCGGTACCTGCCGCAGCTCGGCCTGTCGCACGCGGCGGAGGAGATGGAGCGCGCGCTCATCGTGGAGACGACGCGCTTCCTCGTGGACCACCGGGCGGAGATCGGCGACGGCGACCCGTCGTTGCTCGCGGCCGCCGGCGTGGGGGCGGTGCGCGGCGCGCTGCTGACGCTGGCCCGGGAGCGCCCGTCCTTCTTCCTGGAGAGCGGCGACCGCATCCTGGACCTGGCGACCGACCTCACGATCGGGGGCCTGGTCCAGAACCGCTACCGGGCGGCCGGCTGGCGGTCGAACCTGAATGCGACCCCGGAAAACCGCTGAAACGCCGGCATTTCTGCGCCCCGGAACGCGAGTCGACCGGTGGCGAGGCCGGCCCCACCATGAGAGCCATGGTGAAGAACAGCTTGATCGCCGGCGCGGTGAAGATGACCGACACGACCCGTCCGCTGGATGCCTCGCTGACGGTGGAAGCGGGCCGGGACGACTACATGGCCGAGAACGGCTTCGAGGTCGCGGACTACACGCTGCCAACGGTGCAGTTGAAGATGTTCGGTCTCTACAAGGAGTTTCCGAACAGCCCGAACCGCCAGTGGGCCATCCCGCTCCACGACATGCACCACCTGGCGACGGGGTATGGGACGGACTTCACGGGGGAGGCGGAGGTCGGAGCGTGGGAGCTGCGCGCCGGCTGCGAGACCCCGGTCGTGTACGCCCTCAACGCGTTGGCCGCGGCGATCGGCCTCGTGATCTCCCCCCGCCGCGTGCTGGCCGCGTACCGGGCCGCGAAGGGAGCCCGCTCGTTGTACCGGCACCCGATCCCCATGGAGAAGCTGCTGGCGATGAGGGTGGGGGAGCTCCGCGAGCACCTCGGCATCCCGGTCCACGGGATAGCGAAGGAGCGCCGCCTCCACGAGGACGCCCAGCGCAACCGCGAGCGCCAGAGGGCGCACGCCGCCGAGGCGAGCTTGACGTAACCAGGGCTCCCGCCGCGTGACTACCGTCGGCGGAACACGTGACCGACCATCACGCTGCGAGCGTCCACATCGAGGTAGAGGAATGCGCCGGCGCCGGCGACAAGAAGGACGAGCCGGCGGGGATCCTGCGAGCTCACGCGCTGCACCGGGCCACGTCCGGTCTCCGCGAAAGCAAGAATGGCCGCGTCGAGCTGAGCGGCTGTCCACGGGTGCAGCTCGTAGAAGCCGTGGAGTGCTGCTGGATGCCAGGTGAGCGCCCAGCTCATTCGCCCGCGCGGCGACGCATCGCCTCGATTTCCGCCCGGACTTCCTCCTCGGGAACCGGACGCACGCGACCCGAGCGAACGTCTTCGATCGCCTTCTCGAAGGCGGCGAGATCTTCTGGGTCAAGCGGCTCGGTGCAGAGGGGCGCAGCGAGGGCGGCCGCCCAAACCGGATCGGCTTCGATGCCAGGAAGGGAGATCGCGGCAGCAGGAGGCGGAGCCATGATTGGTAGACTACCGATCTCGGAGCGTGACCGCCACCGCTCCGCAACTCGAGCCATCCGAAAGGATCCGCGCCGGGGGTCAGGTGGCGCCGTCGCGCCGGAAGTAGGTCGCCTGCTGGAAGCGGAGACCGTCCAGGATCTGGTCCACCCGCTGTTGAGTCAGCGAACCGATCCGCTCCCCCAGGCGCGCCTTCTCGACGGAGGCGATCTGCGAGACGACCACCACGCTTCGTTTCGGGAGGTCGCCCTCGCCCTCGTTCAGGAGCACGTTCCCGGGTTCGGTGGCGCGGTGCAGGTTCGAGGTGAGCGCGCAGACGACGACGGTCGCGATCCGGGACTGGTTGAGAACGTCCTCTTGCACGACGACGTGGGGGTGCGCGTAGTCGACCTCGGGACCTCGCTCGGCCTCCGGACCGAGCCAGAAGATGTCGCCTCGTCGAATCTGCCGCTCCTGGGGCATCGGCCGAAGGTAGTCCGAGCGGGCGCGCGGAGGGTAGCCGTCCTCGACCTGTTTCACGTGAAACCGGCGCGTGGGGGGAAGAGCCGCGTGCTACAGGACCGGGTCGAATGACCGTCACCTCCGCCTTGCTGACCTACCTGGTCGCGGCCGTTGTTCTGGCCGTCACTCCCGGAATGGATACCGCGCTCGTGATCCGGACAGGCACCGTCGAGGGGCCGCGTCGCGCGATGGCGGCGGCTCTCGGGGTGACGCTCGGTTGCCTGGCGTGGGGAGGTGCAGTCGCTGCCGGGCTGGGGGTGCTCCTCGTCGCCTCGCAGCTCGGGTTCGCCGTCCTCAAATGGGTGGGCGCCGGGTACCTCTTCTATCTGGGAGGCAAGCTGCTGTTCCGTCCGCGCGAGCGGCTCGACCTGGCCGAGACGGGATCGTCCGGCTCGCCGACCGGGGAGAGCACGGCGGCGGTGGGAGCGGCCGGCGGCTCGTCGACCGGGTGGCTGGCGCGCGGCTTCCTGACCAACCTTCTCAACCCGAAGGTCGGCGTCTTCTACGTCTCGTTCCTTCCGCAGTTCGTCCCGCCGGGTGTGGCCCCGGCGCCGTTCCTGTTCCTGCTCGCGGCCATCCACGCGGTGATCGCCCTGGTGTGGTTCGCGATCCTGACGGCGGCCCTCGTCCCGCTGAGCAAGCAGCTCCGCAAGCCGGCGGTCGTCCGCTGGTTGGACCGCGCGACGGGCGGGCTCTTCGTGGCGTTCGGCGTTCGGCTCGCCCTGACGCAGCGACCGTAATCGGGTGGGCCCGCAGCGGCCGTAATCACCTGGACCCGTCGGTGGGAGGGAGTGCATGGTGGGCAGCCACACGTCACTCCGCGAGGTGCCTTCCACGGCGTCCGCGGGGGAGGAGCAGCGCCATGATCACGTTCGCCGTTTCCGAGGTGGAGCTCGCGCGGGAGCCGGTCCCACCCATGACGCTCGCGGACTCGCTCCAGTGGCGCGTCGGGGGTGGGATGCAGGCCGGCGCAAGCAGCGCTTCGAACCTCGTGAGGACTCTCGGTCACGGGTTCGTCGCGGCGGCGGAGCTGGCGTTCGCTCGGCACTACCCCCTCGTCTTGTCGCCCGACGATGTGTGGCTCTGCATCGTGCAGGGGTTCGCCACGCACGTTCGCCTTCATGCCGAGGAGCTGCGGGGCCGCCTCGTCTCCCACGAAGGCAAGACGAGGCTCGTGGTGCAGCGCGACGGCTTCGTCCGGGGCTCCCCCGACAATGACTGGCCGGGAGTGTTCGCCGAGCTGTCCGATCAGATCGCCGCCCACGTCGGCAAGAAGAGGGACCTCTTCGTCTCGCAGTTCTCGACCACCGGCCCCATCGAGCGCGCCCGGGGGATGAGCCGATACGTCGCGCGCGCCGCGGGGGAGGTCAGCCGCTCTTGTGCCAGTAATCGCGCATGAGCTCCGAGGCCCACGCCGGCTGAGTCACGGGCTCCCGCGGCAGGAACTCGCGCATGACCGGCTTCAGGTCGATGACCGGCGTCCCGTCGATGGCGTCGAGACCGAGGACGTGGAGGCACCGTCCGTCTCGCTTCACGATCCGGCAGATGGTGGCGCCCAGCCGGTTCGGGCGACCCTTTCCGCGCTGCGCGAAGATGCCCACGCGCGGCCAGGAGAGGTTGTCCCGCGGATGCCTCGCGGTCGGGACGATCGAGCTCTCGGCGACGCGGTCGAAGACGAAGAAGACCTCCACGTGAGAGAAGTCCTCCAGGCCCAGGAGCGCTTCGGCCGACAGCTCCTCCGCGAGCTCGATGACCGACGGGACGTCACCCCAGTCGTCGTCCGCGAGGTCGACACGGGAGGTCCGGACGTAGGCGACGGGCTTCATCTCGATCTTCATGGGCTCTCCCCGAGGATGCTGGCGCCCTGGTTGGCGCTTCCAGCGCTTGAAGGTGGCTTCGTGGGCGTATCGCACGGACCCTGCGACGCTGGCCGTGCGGCCTGCGATCGGTTGGACCATCCACGAAGCGCCACTCCCAGCGGCTCCCAACCCGAACCGGGTCGGAGGAGAGCTGCCGTGATTGCGAGTGACTTGAAGTCTATGCCACGCTAGCGTCTCTACATGGGTAGTGCCGCACGGAAGTTTGAGCCGATTCCGAGCGAAGAGCGACTCGCGGCGCTGATGGCGCTTCCCTTGCGGTCAGAGCCCCCGACGGAAGAAGAGGACGCGATCTTCGAGGAGATCGAAGCCGAGCTCCATTCTTCGGGAGCTGGGCGGCACACACCGGAAGAAATCTGCGCGACCATTGAGCAGATGCGTCGCGATCAAGGCGAATGACCTGGAATGTCGAGTGGGGGGCGGTCGCCCGTCGCGACTTGTTGAACCTTCCTTGGAGAACAGCGGAGCGATTGGATGCCGCAGTTCTCCGCTTCGCGGCGACGAACCGAGGGCCCGTGACGCGGCTTTACTCCGCCGATCCGCGACGACTGATGCTCGTCGTTGTCGGCGCGGTCGCCTACCTCCATGCCGACGAGCGCACGGGAGAGCTGCTAGTCGGTCGAGTTTTCCGTCGCGGTGAATAGGCGTCTTGGAGGCTACTCACCGAAGGAGGTGGCAGCCGGCACGCGATCGCAGCCGAGGGCCTTCAGCATCTGGAGCGCCGCCGCTTGGCACTCGGCGGAGGCCGGCGAGCCTCTCGGCATCGTGAAGACGACTGGGGCCACGCCGAGCCGGACCAGCTCCTCCGCATTCGTCCCCGTGGACGTGTCGGCCGCGGCCGGACTCTGAAGGACGACGATCGGCGCTGGTAGCTCGGGGGCGGACCGGAGAACGTGCATGCAGGCGGCGACATCGTGCAGGACGCCGAGGCGATCCACCGCGACGAGGACCAGCCGATCGGGACGGGCGGCCCGGGCCAGGTCCAGGTTCGTGAGCGTGGGGGTGAGCGGCGAGAGGAGCGCGCCCGCCGTTTCGATCAAGAGGGGAGTCGGGGTGTGGGCGTCCAGCCAGGCGGCGATCTTGGCAAGGTCGATGGTCACGCCCGCCCGACGCGCGGCCAGGTGAGGGGAGACCGGATCCGGGAGGGCGTAGGGCTGGGCAGGCTCGCTCTGGGGGCGTGCGCCCTGTTTCACGTGAAACGGAGAACTCCGGGAGGCGTCGGCGAGGGCTTGAGCGTCCTCCCCAAGCTGTCCGGGGACCACGCCGGATTCGACGGGCTTGAGGCCGACGGCCGGTAGACCGCGGCGCACCATCGCCGTGACGAGGGCCACCCCGAGGTGCGTCTTGCCGATGTTGGTGCCGGTGCCGATCAGGACGATGCGCATCGCTGCGGCGAACTAGCCGGGGAGAGCCCGCTGCGCAACCGCGGGCGTGCGGAGAAACCCATGGCGCCCCAAAGCAAGATCCCTGGTGCCGACGAGCAGGACCCATGGTGCCAACGAGCAAGACCCATGGTGCCGACGAGCAGGACCCATGGTGCCAACGAGCAGCACCCATGGTGCACACGCCGGGACCCATGGTGCACGCGCCGGGACTCATGGTGCACACGGGGAAGACTGACTGCGCGCTCGTCGCGACGGACAGTGCGCTCGTCGCGACTGACTGCGCGATTGAGGATCGAAGACTGCGTGACGATCGAAGACTGCGCGCGCTCCGGCGGAGCCGTTGAGGGGGCCTCCGCTCTTCGCCTCAGGAGACCCAGGCCAGTCCTCCAAGCCCTGAAGGTGTCTCGGAGAGGGCTCAGGGTGTTTCGGAGAGGGCTCAGGGTATCTCGAAGATGCCCCAGGTTATCTGGGAGGTACCCCAGGCTATCTCGCAGAGGAGTGAAGGGTATCTCGGAGAAGGCTCAGGGTATCTCGGAGATACCCCAGGTCATCTCGGAGAAGGCTCAGGGTATCTCGGAGATACCCCAGGGTATTTGAAAGATACCCCTGCGACATGTCGGATACGCGTGGAGCGACAGAGCGACAGGACGGAGTCAGGGCGTCGGGCCGCGGTCGGAGCGCCAGGCGACAGCTACTCGCTGGATGGCTTCGGCGGCGCGCTCGACCTCTCGGTCGGTCAGGTTCGCCGTGGCCGTGATGCGGAGGCGGGCCGTGTTCGAGGGGACCGTGGGGGGCCGGATCGCCTGCACCAGGATGCCAGCCTCCAGGAGGCGTGCGGAGAGGGCGAGCGCTCCGGCGGCCGGGCCGACCAGCCAGGGAAGGACCGGGCCGCGGGCGTCCGTCGGCATCGAGATGCCGGCCGCGCGCATGGCCTCTCGGAGGCGGGCTGCGATTCGGTGGAGGCGTTCGCGGGAGGCGTCGTCCGCGATGGCGCGCCGGATGTTGCGGAGGAGGCAGGCGCTCAACGCCGGGCTGATGCCGGTGCTGAAGACGAAGCTGCGAGCCCGGTTCCAGAGGTAGCGGCGGAGGGTCTCCGATCCGGCCACGAACGCGCCCTGGAGGCCGAGCGCCTTGCCGAAGGTGCCGACGAAGACATCCGGCCGAACCCCCGCCTCGGCACAAAGGCCCCGGCCGCGCGGGCCGAACACGCCGAGGGCGTGCGCCTCGTCGACGTACAGCGCCGCATCGTGGGCGTCGCACAGCGTCCGGAGGGCGCGCAGGTCCGGGATGTCCCCGTCCATGCTGAAGTACGACTCCGTCACGACCCACACCGCCCGCGGCCCCGGGGAGGAGGGACGGCCCGACGTGGGGGTGGTCGCAGCAGAGGAGTGAAGATTTGGGGGGGCGCCGGGGGTCGTTCGCGTCGCCGAGATGCGCTCCAAGGCGCGCTCCATCGCGGCGATGTCCCGGTGCGGGACCACGATGATCTCCGCGCCCGAGAGGCGGGCGCCGTCGATGATGGAGGCGTGGTTCAAGGCGTCGGAGAGGATGACGTCGCCCCGGCGAGCGACCGCGGCCAGCGTGCCGACGTTCGCGGCGTAGCCGGACGAGAAGAGGAGCGCGGACTCCACTCCGAGCCAGCTCGCGAGCTCCCGCTCCACCTCGACGTGCGCGATGTGCTCGCCCGCCACCAGCCGTGACGCGCCCGCGCCCGTCATCTCGACGCCGCTTCTTCGAGGAGACGTACTGCCCTTTGGGGGAGTACCGCTGCCCATCGGGGGAGCACTGCCGCCCCTCGGGAGAGCACTGCCGCCCCTCGGGAGAGCACTGCCGCCCATCGGGGGAGCACTGCCGCCCATCGGGGGAGGAGTCTCGTCCGTGCTCATCGAGTCAGCGCCCGTCGCAGCGAGCACGGAAGCTTCGGAGACGAGCGGGTCGGGCCACGGGGCGGCGGCGTAACCGAGGTAGTCGTTGGAGCAGAGGAGCACGGGCGGCTCCTCGCGGGCGGCGTCCTCGGGGGCGCCGGTATCGTGGAGACGCGGGCGAGGAGGCGGCGGGGTGCGGAGGAGGCTGCGCTCCTCCAGGTCGCGAAGCTCGGCGGCGAGGTGGCGGAGAGGGTCAGCGCGTGTCGTCATCGGGAGGAGAACCGGCCTGGCGAACCAACCGGAGGCCCCCTCGATGCGCCGGCGCCGGCACCTTCGACGCCGCCGGCTCCGGCGACTTCGGCGCGCGGGGCTCCAGCGACAACGGTGCGCGGGGCTCCAGCGACAACGGTGCGCGGGGCTCCGGCGACTTCGGTGCGCCGGCGGAACGGGTCGTGTTCACCGGGGACGACTGGCGCAACGTGGGCGGGGGAGGGGTCATCAGGTCGATGAGCAGCGGTTCGTGGATCGCGTCCGGGGGGTCCGTCAAGCGGTCCAGCGGGGACGCATCGTCGAGCAACGCGTCGTCGTCGATCACGTCGTCGTCCGGGGAGGCGTCGTGCGCGTCCGCGCTGCCGATCGCTCCGGTCGTGCGGGGGGGCGGGGAGGGGAAGCGGGCCTCGCGGCTCGGACGGGACTCCGCCACCGGGGGGGCCGCCGGCGTCGGCGAAGGGACGCTGGCCAGGGCGCCGTCCACGCGCTCCAAGAGACGGGTCACGACGTCGCGCGCTCGGCTGGCCACGCGGAGGGAACGGTCTCGCTCGCCCTCCAGGGCCTGGGCACGGGAGCGCGCCTCTTCCACCTCGGCCGCCAGCGCCATCGCCGTGAGGAACATGGCCTGTTGTGCCGTGACGTTCCGGCCGAGGCCGTGCGGAACGACCTCCGCGAACTTCCGGTCGACCAGCTCCGCGAGGTGCTGCACACGATGATCGTCGCCCGTGGCGACCACGCGGTACGTCTGGCCCCCGACACGCAATTCGACAGCGCGCCTCGGCGGCATGGACGCGAAGGTACCACGGCGCACCTGCGAACGCGGTCCCAAATCACGTGACGCTCCCCGTCTCCGCGGACCGGTTTCCGTCCTCCCAGTGGGCGCCGGCGCCAACCTTCGCTAGCATCGGCGCCGTGCGAGCTGGCTCTGTCTTCGGTGCGGTGTGCGGGTGCGCGGCGATCCTCTTCGTCAGCTCCGGCGCGCGGGCCGAGGCGCCTCAGTTCGGCGTCGGGTTCACCGTGGGGGCCGCGGGCGTCGGGCGGCAGGACAAGCCGTGGCAAGAGACGATGTTCCACCTCGGCGCGCGCGGCGACATGCTGTTCGGGCGCAACGGGAGCAACGGGTTCGGCGTGGGGCCCTACCTCGAAGTCATGACGCACGACTTCGGGGAGCTGCAGACCGGCGGCGGCGCCTCGGTCCTGTTCCCCGTCATGGAGCTGTTTCCGATCGTGCTGTCGGGCGGGGGCTACGTGCGGATCCCGTGGCGCTCCACGCCGGGGCCGATCGCGGAGTCGAAGTACGGCGTGGAGCCGGGGCTCGCGGCGTCGATCTTCCTCGGGACGCGGAGCTACAACTTCAGCAACTCGTACGAGATCACCGTGGGGCTGCTCGGGGAGGCGCGCGTCGGGCTCGGGGAGTCGCACGAGACGAGCTTCGTCGTCGCCGCTCAGCTCGACTTCGCCGCGCTGTGGGTGCCGGTCGTGTTCATCGTGCACGGGCTCCAGGAGTCGCCCGAAGCTCAGCGCATCAAGTGAGCGGACCAGCCACCGCGAGCTCGGCCTTCAGGGCGTTTTGAGGACGCCGCAGACGCCGGTGTCCGTGCAGTCCGCGCCGAGGAGGCGGCAGTCGAACTGCCTGTCCTGGGGGATCAGGCATTTCTCGGTCGGCGTGCCGTCGGAGCCCACGCACGTGTCGTCCGACGGGGTCTTGCACAGGCAGCCGTTGCAGACGCTGATCGGGAAATCGAAGGGCGCCGTCTTCAGGTCCAGGCCGCCGAGCGTGCGGCCGCGCACGACGACGCGGGACGTGACGAACTGGATGCCGGCGTCGTTGATCGCCTTGCCCGTGGCGCCGTCGATCATGAGGATCTCGGTCAGGCCCGTGCCGGGGAGCGTGTTGGTCGCCGGGTCCACGAAGCCGTCCGCCGGCACGCTGAACTCGCCGAGGACCGAGCCGTTCGGGTCCAGGACCTGGACGTCGGCGCTCTTGATCTCGACGCGCGAGGTCTCGGTCTGCAGCTTGTTGTCGTCGCCGCGCTTCACCAGCTGGTTGCCGATGACGAGGACGTTCGAGTAGCTGCACGAATAACGGGTGTCGAGGTAGCCCGTGAGGATGATCGTGGAGTCCGGCGTGACGGCGTCGCACGAGGGCTCCAGGACGGACTTCACAAAGAGCGAGCTCTCGTTCGCCACACACCCCGCGGCGCCCGCCGCAACAGGGACGCTCAACAGCACCAGCGCCAACGCGCCCTTCCACAGTTTCTTCATGGGCTCCGCACCTCGTTTGGAGTCTACAGAGAGGCTCGGGGTGGGCCAAAGGATCAGCAGGAGGCGGCCGCCCGGACAGGAGGTCCGCTCCGGGAAGAACGGGCCCTCAGCTCGTGCGGAGGTACAGGTCGGCCAGCTCTTCGATCGGGAGCTCGTGGAGGACCGCTTCTCCGAGGGATGCCAGGAAGACGGCGCGGATGGTGCCGCTGCGGCGCTTCTTGTCGAGGGACAGGAACGGGAGCGCCGCTTCGACCTCCGGGCGGCGCAGATCCACGGGGAGGCCCAGGGCGGCGAGCAGCGCGGTCAGGCGGTCCGCGTCGGCGCGCGGGGTGAGGCCGAGGGCGACGCCCGCGCGGAGGGCGCCGATCATGCCGAGGGAGACGGCCTCTCCGTGGGTCCAGCGCTCGAAGCCGCCCGCCGCTTCGAGGGCGTGGCCGAGCGTGTGGCCGAAGTTCAAGAGGGCGCGCACGCCGGATTCGCGCGGGTCCTGGGCGACGATGCGGGCCTTCACCGCGGCTGCGGCGAAGACGGCCGGCTCCAGGAGATCGAGATCGCGCAGGGCCCCGCTGGGGGTACCGACGCTGTGGGCCCCGCTGGGGGTACCGACGCTGCGGGCACCGCTGGGGGTACCGGGCTTCGCGGCGGCGGTCTCCAGGAGGGCGATCAAGGAAGTGTCCGCGATCGCTCCGGATTTGGCGATTTCGGCGAGGCCGCTCGTGAAGGCGCGCGCCGGCTCCGTCGTGGTGTGGCGGACGTCGATCACGACCGCGGACGGCTGGTGGAAGGCGCCGATCGCGTTCTTCGCGAGGCCCAGGTCGACGCCCGTCTTGCCGCCGATCGCGGCGTCCGCCATCGAGAGCAACGTGGTGGGGACGCTGATCCAGCGGACGCCTCGGAGGAGGATCGCCGCGGTGAAGCCGGTCATGTCGCTCACGACGCCGCCTCCGTGCGCCACCACGAGCGAGCTGCGGTCGGCGCCGGCCTCGACGAAGGCGTGCAGGATCGGCTCGATCGCGGCGAGGTGCTTCTCGCGTTCGCCGGGAGGGAGCGCGATCTTCGCGAGCGGGGGGAAGGTGCTCGCGGCCGCGCGCAGGAACGGGGCGCGCCACAGCGGGGCCACGTTCGTGTCCGTCACGTGAAACCAGGACGACGGGCGGAGCGCTGAAAGGAGATCGCGGACGATCGCTCCGGCGCCGGCGGCGCCCGCGAAGCGCACCGGGTACGACGCCGCGCCGAGCGGCACCACGAGGCCGGGCGCGCGGAAGGACCGCTCGACCGCGTCCGCGACGGCTTCGATCGCCGCGGGATCGTCGTCGTCGCCGTCGTCCGTGCGGATCTGGGCGTGCGCCTCGGCGTAGGCGGCGGCGCGGGATTCGAGGAGCGCCTCCAGGCGGGCGCGGCGCGTGGCGGGGTCGCCTTCGAGCAGCGGGCGGCGCGGCGCACCGGGGCGATCCAGGCGCGCGAGCAGCGCGCGCGGCGAGGCCACCAGCGTCACCACGCGCGCCGCGGCGAGGGCTCGCGCGCGGTTCGCAGGATCCACCAAGGCGCCGCCGCCGACCGCGATCACGGACGGGCGCGGCGACGCGAGGGCGCGCGCGAGGGCCTCCGCTTCGAGGCGACGAAACGCGGGCTCCCCCAGGCGCTCGAAGAGGATCGCGATGGTGGCGTCCCGGGCTCCGGCGGTTCCGGCGTGGGCTCCGGCGGTTCCGGCGTGGGCTCCGGCGCTCGCGGTGTGGGCTCCGGCGCTCGCGGTGGGCGAGGCGGTCTCGGTCACGCGCGGGCCCGCGATCACGCTGTGCGCGGCGCCGATCACGAGGTCGTCGGTGTCCACGAACGGGACGGACCAACGCGAAGCGAGCGCGCGGCCGACGGTGGTCTTGCCGGTCGCCATGAAGCCGCTCAGCACGAGGTGACGGGCGGGAAGCATCAGTACCTCTGGACCTGCTCCAGGTAGCCTTGGAGGTTGCGCTTCATCTCGCCGAGGCTGTCGCCTCCGAATTTTTCGACGGCCGCCTGCGCGAGAACGAAGGCCACCATCGCCTCGCCCACCACCGAGGCCGCGCCCACCGCGCAGACGTCGCTGCGCTCGAAGGCCGCGTCGTTCGGCTCCTTCGTGCTCACGTCGATCGACGGGAGCGGGCGCTTCAACGTCGCGATCGGCTTCATCGCCGCGCGCAAACGGACCGGCATGCCGTTCGTCACGCCGCCCTCGATGCCGCCCGCGTTGTTCGACGGGCGCGTGAACGAGCGCTCGCCGGAGTTGTAGAAGATCGGGTCGTGCAGCATCGAGCCGCGGCGGCGCGCGCCCTCGAACGCGAGGCCGATCTCCACGCCCTTGATGCCCTGGATGCTCATCAGCGCGCTCGCGAGGCGGCCGTCCAGCTTGCGGTCCCACATCACGTGCGATCCGAGGCCCGGCGGCACGCCCGTCGCCACGATCTCGAAGACGCCGCCCACGGTGTCGCCGGCGTGCGCGGCCTCGCGGATGGCGTCGCGCATCTTCTCCTCCGCGGACGGATCCGCGCACGAGAGGTCCGCGGCGCGGGCGCGGGCCTTCAGCTCTGCGAGCGGGATCGACGCGACGTTCGCCTCCACCGGGCCGATCGCGACGACGTGCGCGAACACGTCCACGCCGAGCGCCGTGAGGAGCTTCTTGCACACGGCGCCGGCCGCGGTGCGCGCGGCGGTCTCGCGGGCGCTCGCTCGCTCGAGGACGTCGCGCAGGTCGTGGCGGTCGTACTTGAGGCCGCCCGCGAGGTCCGCGTGGCCCGGCCGCGGGCGCGAGAGCGGGTGCGGCGTGTGCTCGAACGGGGCGTCCGTCATGTGCGGCACCCAGTTCGGGAAGTCCTTGTTCGCGAGCACCATCGCGATCGGGCTGCCGAGCGTCTCGCCGCCGCGCACGCCCGCCGTGAAGCGGATGCGGTCGTTCTCGATGCGCATGCGGCCGCCGCGTCCGTAGCCGCGCTGGCGCCGCGCGAGCTCGTCGTCGACGTCGCTCGCGAGCAGCGGGAGGCCCGCGGGGACGCCGTCGATCAGCGCGGTGATCTCCGGACCGTGCGACTCCCCGGCGGTGACGAAACGAAGGGTGCCCATGGTTTGCCGACGCGAACATGGACCGAACCCGAGCGCGCGGGTATCGGTTCTTTCACGAGACGCGCCGCAGCGCGCGGACGCCCCGGAACCTTTTCGCGCTCTCGACGCGAACAAGGGAGCGCTCCGTTTCACGTGGGGCTGCGGCGCATGAGGTGCGTTCGGCGCTGCCGCTCGCGCTGTGGTGCTTCGCCTCACGTGGGGCCGCGGCGTGGGGTGCGCGGGCTTATCGAGGCGCGTGGCGACGGCTCGGGCGGAGGCGCGAGGCGACACGCGGGCACGAACGAAAAAGGTACGCCGCGCTCCGGACGCGCTCCAGAAAGTCGAGTGGGGGCGCGCTTCGCTGGTAGTATCCCCACGTGGCACCAAAGGACGGGGCAAGCACCGTTCGAGGAGAGTGGGAAGAGCTCGCGATCACGGAACGATCGTTCGGCTCTCGGCTCTCCGTGCACGTGCGGCCCCGGTCCTCGCGGTCCGCGATTTTGGGCGTGCGCGAAGGGGCCCTCGACGTGGCGCTCACGTCGCCCCCCGCCGACGGGGCCGCGAACTCGGAGCTGCTCGCGCTGCTCGCGAAGGCCCTCGACGTGCGGCGCGGCGACCTCTCGATCGCGATCGGGATGAGCTCGCGCAACAAGGTGATCGACGTGAACGGGGTCGGACCCGAGGCCGCAAGGGAGCGGCTCCAGAAGGCGAAACGATGAGCGAACGACGCGTGGCCTTCGAGAAGTGGGAGGGGCTGGGGAACGATTTCGTGATCGTCGAGGACGATCCGGACACGTGGTCCGACGCGCGCGTCGCGGCCGTGTGCGACCGGCACTTCGGCGTCGGCGCGGACGGCGTGCTGTTCGTGTCGGCGGACCCGCCGTGCATGGTGGTGCGCAACGCCGACGGATCGCGGCCGGAGATGTGCGGCAACGGGATCCGGTGCGTGGCCGGCTACCTGGCGAAGGGGCGCCATGGGTCGATGGTGATCCAGTCCGACGCGGGGCCGAAGACGTGCGAGGTGACCGGCGAGGACGGGCGCGTGGAGGTGAGCGTCGGGATGGGGGACGTCGCCACCGTCGGGGAGCTGGTCGTCACGCACGACGGGCGCACCACGCGGTTCTCGTGCGTCGACATCGGCAACCCGCACGCGATCACCTTCGAGCCGTTCGGTCAGGGCGAGATCGACACCGTGGGGCCGACGGTCGCGACGCTGCCCTCCGGCGGCACCAACGTGGAGTTCTGCCGCTTCGTGTGGGACGGGGCGGACGCGCCGCGCGTGGACGTGACGGTGTGGGAGCGGGGCGTCGGGCGGACGCTCGCGTGCGGCACCGGGGCCTGCGCCGTGGCGCACGCGGCGATCGAGACCGGGCATTTCAAGGAGGGCGAGCCGCTCCGCGTGAGGCTGCCGGGCGGCGATCTCTTCATCACGATCGCGGGGCGCGCGGTGACGATGCGCGGGCCGGCGCGGCGCGTGTTCCGCGGGGAGCTCGGGGCGGCGTGACGACGCGGATCACGATGGGGCCTCCGCTCGTGGGGGCGCCCCTCTCCTCCGACGCGCCGATCTCCGTGGCCTACGGCGAACGGCACGGGGAGGGCGCGCGGCAGGTGACCGTGCTCGCGGTGGTGACGGATCCGGCGGCGGCGGAGCTGTTCGAGCGCGTGCTCTCGCGCGACAAGCTGGTGGTCGCGGGCGACATGGCCGAGGGCATCGCGCTGGCCGAGGCGGAGTCTCCGGAGGTCGTGTTCATCGACGTGGGCGTGGCGGACGGCGCCGGGCTCGCGCTGGTGCACCACATCAAGGTGGTGGCGCCGAACGCGACGATCTTCGCGATGGCGGCGCCGGAGCAAGTGGCTTCGGGGGCGCACGCGGTAGCGCTCGGGGCTGCGGGCCTCTTCGTGCTGCCGCTCGGGGGAGACGAGGTCCTGAACGCGGTGCACGCGGTGCGGGCGCGGCTCGTCGAGAAGACGGCGCGCGCGGCGCTGCTGCGCGATCTGCGGAGCTACGCGCGGGCCAACGACTGGGTGCGGCGCATGGTGGAGCTCGGCACGCTGCCCGACTGGGAGGCGGTCGCGACCGAGGTGGCCGACGTGTTCGTGGACGCGACGGGCGCCGAGGGCGCGGCCGTGTACGTGACGCGCGACGAGCGCCCAGGGGAGCTCGCGCAGCGCGCGATGTCGGCTTCGTTTCCCGGGGCGCCGCTCTTCGGGTCGGAGCCGGACCTGATCGAGCACGCGCGGCGCGAGCAGCTCACGGTGGTGCGCCTCGGCGCGCGCAAAGAGACGGTCGGCATGGTGCTGCTTGCGGGCGAGGGCACGGCGGACGCGGGCGTGCCGTCGGTGCGGGGCGGCTCGCTCGACGGCTTCGTGCGGCTGCTCGCGACGCAGGCGGCGACGGCGTTCGCGCTGCGGGTGGAGCGCGAGCGGTCCGAGGGCGGCGCGCTGATGAAGGACCCGACGTCGAGCGCGTACTCGTTCGCGTACTACGTGGACGTCGCGGGGCGCGAGATCGACCGGGCGCGACGGTTCGGGCGGCGGTTCTCGATCGCGACGATCGTGCTGGAGGGCGCGACGTCGACGTCGTCGGAGGAGGCGGCGCCGGAGACGGCGGTGCCGGAGTCGCCGCGCGCGGCGGAGGTGGGCGATCGGCTGCTCTCCGCGGTGACCGACATCGACGTGGTGGCGCGCGTGGACAAGGACGAGTTCCACCTGCTGTTGCCCGAGACGGACGGCCTCGCGGCGCACGCGGTGCGGCGGCGGATCCTGGCGCGGCTCGCGGCGTCGAACGAGCGGCGCGCCGTGCCTCGCGGGGTGCTCACGGGGGTGGCGACGTTCCCGCACGACGGGCGCGATCTCGCGCAGCTCCTCCGGGTCGCGCGGCGGCGCGCGGACGCGACGGGGAGCTCGATCGTGCACAAGTACACGTCGGCCGAGAGCACGCTCGCGGAGCTGTGCGGGGTGCCGGCGCTGGATCACGCGGCGCCGGGGGATCCGTTCGCGACGCGGCTCTTCATGTTGCCGGTGGACGACGCCGTGGCGCTCGCGACGACCGCCGTGGCCGAGGCGCTGCGCGGCGGCTCGGCGCTGATCGTGGTGACGTACCACGCGGACAGCGCGATCGGGGCCGCGGTGCGGGCGCAGATCGGCTCGGGGCGGGAAGGGGTGACGCTGCACGCGATCGACGCGTCGGGGGCGGCGGGCGCGCCGGGGGTGGAGGCGCTCGCGGTGTTCGCGGAGCACGGGGCGTTCGCGATGGTGGGCAAGAGCGACGGGCGGATCGTGCGCGGGCACCACGCGGCGGATCCGCTGTTCGTCGATCTGGTGGCGGATCGCATCGGGCGCGCGGCCGGCGTGCGGGTGCTGGGTTGATGGGCGCCACTGGGAGGCCGGAGCTCGTTTTGCGGAGGCGGAGCTCCGCCTTGCGGAGCGGAGTCCGCAGCGAAACGGACGCAGGCCACGACGTTGCATTAGGAGGCCCCGCATGTCCCGCAAGGTGATGATCCTGCACTCCGACGTGGACGCGCTCGGGACGCTCGCGTCGGCGCTGCGGGCGCGCGGGCTCGGCGTGTCGATCGCGAGCGAGGTGTTCGACGCGGTCGAGCAGGCGTACCAGAAGAAGCCGCACGTGCTGCTCGCGCAGAAGGAGATGGATCGCGAGGGCGATCTGTCCGCGGCGCTCTCGGCGGTGCCCTCGCTCTCGGAGCTGCCGCTCTATTACCTCGTGGATCCGGCGACGCGGAAATCGCTGGGCCCCCGCGAGATCAAGCGCACGGACGTCGATCGGATCGCGTCGCTCATCCTGGAGGTCGCCCTGCGCGACACCGCGACGGACGCGCACAACGAGCTGCGCGGCAACGTGCAGCAGATGCCGCTCGTGGATCTCTTGCAGCTCCTCACGATGAACCAGCGGAGCGGCACGCTGTCGGTGACGACGCCGAGCGGCGCGGGCGAGGTGCGGCTCGCGGACGGCCAGATCGTCGACGCCGTGTACCGCCGCGTGGAGGGCGAAAAGGCTCTGTTTCGGCTGCTCGGCGTGACGGCGGGGCAGTTCGCGTTCGTGCCGGGGGAGGCGTCGCCGCGGAAGATCCAGACGCCGACGAACGCGCTCCTGATGGAGGCGATGCGGCAGATCGACGAGCTGCGGCAGCTCCGCAAGGAGATCGCGCCCGCGGCCGAGGTGTTCCTCGCGAACGAGATCCTGGCCGTGGCGTCGTCGATGCCGATGAGCGGCCCCATGGTGAGCGTGCCCGGCGAGGACGCGGCGGCGCGGATGGAGCGCGAGACGCTCGCGGCGCTGCAGGTGCCGCGCGGCATCGACGAGCTGTGCGACGAGATCTCCGCGCTCGATCTGGAGGTGGTGACGGCGCTCTCGCGGCTGCTCGCGAGCAAGCGGGTGCACGCGATGCCGCTGTCGTCGCTGACGGCGCCGTTCGCGCCGGAGGGCCAGATGTCGATCCTGCGCGCGCTGGTGGCGCGGCTGACGCCGAAGGGCTTCTTGCCGCCGCCGCGGGTGGTGATCGCGGCGAGCCCGCGGCGCATGCTCGGCCTCGCGCACGCGGTCCGGTACATCGAGGGCGTGACGCCGACGGCGGAGGCGCCGCCGCGCGCGTCGTTGCCGCGGGCGTTCGGCACGCTGCGGCTGGGGGAGGGCGTGGAGCTGTCGCTGGTGGGCTTGCCGGTGGACGACACGTTCGCGCCGGTGTGGTCCCTCACGCTGCCGGGCGCGGCCGCGGTGGTGCGCGTGGACGGCGCGGGCGGCGCCGCCTTCGAGTCGTGCTGCGAGGCCGTGGACGCGCAGGTGCTGGAGGCGGAGCGCCTGGTGACGGAGCTGGACGTCGCGATGCCCGCGCAGGTCGCGGCGCTGGTGCGCGCGGCGATCGAGACGGCCGCAGGGGTGTGATCGAGGGCGCGAGCGGGGGAGTGATACGAGGGGGCAGAGCCCCCTTGTAAAGAACGTCGAGGACTGCGGAGGTCTAGTCCGTCGCGCCTTGCACGCAGTTCAGCGTGCGCTCGTTGCCCTGATCGCCGGGGACCATCTCGGCGATGTCCCAGACGTTGTAGCTGTGGCGCGTGCCCTGGTGCGGCGCGGATTGCAGCGCGCTGTCGCTCGCCGGGGTGCAGGAGGGGACTCCGCCCGACGTGTTGTTGGGCTCGTTGCACGTGCCGTCGGCGTGGAGCGCGCTGGAGCACGGCATCGCTTCCATGAGGGCGACGAGGCTGGTGATGGACTCGTCCGTTTGATCCAGGCCGCCGTCGTCGCTGCTGTCGACCACGTCCCAGAGGAACCGCATGACCTGGTTCTCGTTCTGCCAGCCCGAGCTCAGGCGGAACGCGTCCTCGCAGGTCGAAGACGCGCAGTTGCAGCCGCGATCCTTGAGGACGCGCGCGCAGGTCGCGGTGCCGTTCGAATACCGATCTCCGACGCCGGCGACCGCGCCGCCCGTGCACGCCTCGTCGATCCGGTCCGCGTCGGGGGAAGCGCCGAGCATCGCCGCGGCCCGCTTGGAGCAGACGTCTTGCCCGTCGCCGATGCCCGCGTCCGGGTTGCACGAGCAGAAGAACACCTCGGTGTCGTTGGACGTGAGCGAGCGCATGGCGAAGAAGGAGGCCAGTCCTTCCTTCGTGGCGGTAAACCCGTATTCACAGCTCAGGTCGTTGTGCCCGCCGGCGCCCATGAGGTTGTAGGACATGCAGCTCGTCGCCGGATCCGCCATGAGCTGCTGGCCGTTGTGGATCGTGTTGTGGATGGTGTGGCCGAGCTCGTGCCGCCACCGGTGGCTCGCGGCGTAGTCGGAGTAAGGCACCGTGAGCGAGCGCGCTCCCCAGAGAAGAGCCGTGTTCGCGGACCAGTACCGGATGAGGAAGAGCGGAGAGACCCCCGGTGTGCCGATGAACAGGTTGTTGAGCCGCGTCGACCACGTGGCCACCTCGGTGACCGTGGAATTCATCGAATAATAGATGTTCGCGATGCGGGCGTTGAGGGCCGTCTCCGTCGCCAGGTACGTGCGCGACTGCGCGGTCGCGAGGCCCGTCAACGTGATGTTCAGCGCGCCGTAATACAGCGTGTCGTTGCTGTTCACGATCTCGAAGCGCACGCGCGGCGACGCGGCGTTGTGGTCGTCCTCGTGGACCCGCTCGAAGTAGTTGATCACCTCGACGGTCTGCCCCGCGCAGCTCGTGCCCGGGAGCGTGGCGCTCATCGCATACCAGCCGTTCGAGTCGGTCGCCGTGGCGTCGAGCAGGTTGCCGGCGCTGTCCTTGACGGCCATGCGCATGTGCCGGAGCGGCGCCGCGCTGGCGCCGCGCTTCTTGTCCAGATCGACCTCTCTCCAGTTGGAGCAGTCGTTGAGATAGTCGGTGTCGCAATACCAGGGGTCTTGCGGCTCGACGCGGTAGTAGCCGCTGACGGTGCAGACGACCGTCGCCGAGGCCTCGTTCGAGAAGAGCAGCACGCCGAAGACGACGGCGAACAGGGCAGCGAGCTTGTTCATCGCGCACCTCCACACTCGCGGCCGACGCCGCCGATCTCGGTGTTTCCGTCCGGGTAGCGTTCGGCGTCGGACTCGGCCACGAGCCGGCCGCCCTCCTTTCGGAGGAGCACCACCGTCTCCGCGCCCTCCACCTTGAGGCCGAGATCGAGGTGTCCGTCCGGCAGCTCGGCGAGCGGGACGTGGATCACCGCGCTCCGCTGGCCGCCGAGCTCGACGATCCCGCGGACGGCGGGCGCGGGCGCGGCGCACCCGTCGCGCAGGAGCTCCACGACGGGCTCCAGGCGCTCGTGGTGGACGACGCCGCTCGACCCCGCGACGAAGCGCACCTCGACGAGCAGCTCGCCCCTCGCGACCGCCACGCGGCCGAGGTCGAGCGTGTGGCCGTGGAGCTCGCAGCCGTACCCCTCGACAGGCTTCGTCGGATCGACGGCCTCTCTCGTGGTGAGCATCTCGGCGGCGGCGAATTCGTCCTCGTCCCCCGACTCGTCGGCGGTCGCGACGCACGCGATCGGCGCGAGGCCCAGCGACGCGGCGAAGAGGAGCGCGCCGGCCACGAAGGCGGGGCGCAGAGGTCGGGTGAGCGGGTCTGTGGGGGTCGGCGGTGGGTGGGACGCTTCGGCAGCGCTGGAGTCGGAGGAGGCCTGTCGAGCAAGGGAGTTCGTCATGGTTTCACCTGGATTTGGCTTCACGGGTTTCGGGCGACAGAGGCTCGCGAAGAGGCCCGAGACCCCGGCCGTGCGCCCGGCGCGTTGGCAACCCGCGTGCCGCCCCGACGGGTCGCAGGAACGACGAGAATTTCCGCGTTTTCGCGCGCACGTGCCGCCGCGCGGGGCCCGCCCGGGCGCGGATGACAACCGGCCTGTCAACTCCGGGTTGTCACGCCCGCGAGGTCTTCACGGGTCGCGCGCGCACCGGGCGCCGAGCGCTCCATCGTGGGTGTTGGGGCCGCTGGAGTTGCGAAAGGACGTCGCCAGATCCGAGGCGCCCCACAGCCAGCCTCCCCCCCGGATCCCCTTCGTCGGTCCGGTCCCGTCGGCGAGGCAGTCCGCGCACGGAAGGAGATAGTGAGCCCGCCAGTCCGGCGTCAGCACAGGCATCGAGTCGAGCACCCACTCGTACATGCTGCCTGCCAGATCGGCGTGCCCGAACTTGCCGTCTCCGGCCGGCGATCGCGACCCCACCTTCAAGATGTCGGCGACGCCGCACGCCGCGGCCTCGTCGCCCTGGCAATTGAACAGCGCGAGATCGCGGCGCGGGGCGGCGCGCCCCCAAGGATAAGGCCTCTGCTCGCGCCCCCCGGAGGCCGCGTAGCTCCACTCCGCCTCGGTCGGGAGCCGGCCGCCGTCCCAGGCGCAGAACGCGAACGCCTCCCACCAGTTGATGCAGTTGATCGGGAGAGCCTCGTTGGCCCCGGCGGTGTCCGTCCACACGGGGTACGAGAAGCAATGGAGTCGCGCCCGGAGCGCCTTCTGGTCCGCCGGCAGGTTCTCGTCCCACGCCGAGGCCCATCCGCTCCCGGGGACGGCGGGGTGCGCTCCGGCCCCCGGAAGAGGCCTGTTCGCGGGATAGCCCTCCACGAATTTGCGGAAGCGTCCCACCGAGATCTCGTATCGATCCAGGCGAAAGCCGCTCACGATGGCCGGGGCCGCCGGGTCGTTGCTGCGGTTGAAGGTGCCGCCGGGGACGAGCGGGCTCGCGCAGCAGCTCTCGCCGTTCGGGCCGCAGTCGGACAGGCCTGCTCCGCTCGATTGGCAGCTCGCGAATCGACACCGGCCCTCCGAGCACGCGGCCGCGGCGCCGGGCGGCGCGCTGCACGCGGGGCCTTCGTTTTGCCAGGCTCCGTTCGCGTCGCAGACCTGGGGTTGGAGCCCGTCGCACCTCCGCGCGCCGACGCACGAGGGGATCTCCGGGCGGCTGGAGACGACCGGCGAAGGGGCTTGTTCCGCCCGCTCGTCCCGCGGTGAGCGGCGCCCGAGAGCGACGAAGATCGGGACCGCGGCGAGCGCCACGGCCGCGACGCCGAGGAGCGCTGTCCGGCGCCGCGCGAGCGTCCTCGGCGCAGCCGGCGAGGGCGCGATCGGCGCAGCCGGCGAGGGCGCGACGGGCCGTGTCGGCGCCGGGGCGAGCGGCCTCGCGAGGAGGCTCATGGTCTCTTGCGACGCCCGCGTGGCCGCGGTGATGACCAGACGCTCCGGAGGGGGCGCCGCTTCGTCCGCGAAGGGCAACAAGGCCTCTCCGAGCTCGCGGGCGCTCGCATAACGCCGCTCGCGATCCTTCTCCAGACAACGCAGGACCACCTCGTCGAACCCGGCCGGGAGCCCCTCGATATGCGTCGACGGCGGCGCGGGCGAGCTCTCGGTCACGAGCGCGATCAACCGCGTCATGCTGCGGGATTCGAAGGGCGGCGCGCCCGTCACGAGCTCGTACAGCACCACGCCGAGCGCCCAGACATCGGCTCGGGCGTCCACCGCCGCGGAGCACTCGATTTGCTCGGGGGCGCCGTACTGGAGCGTGCCCAGGAACGCGCCCGTCACCGTCTTCGGCCCCGGGGCTGGCTCGATGGCCTTCGCGATGCCGAAATCGAGCACTTTCAGGATCGGCGGACCGTCCTCACGCTTCGCGAGGAAGAGGTTCGCAGGCTTGATGTCGCGGTGCACGAGCCCGCGCTGGTGCGCCTCGGCGAGCGCGTCGCAGGCTTGCCGGACGTACCCGGCCGAC
This sequence comes from Polyangiaceae bacterium, assembly GCA_046351455.1. Classification (GTDB taxonomy): domain Bacteria; phylum Myxococcota_A; class Polyangia; order Polyangiales; family Polyangiaceae; genus JADJRH01. The sequence goes on along the minus strand of JAXLYM010000001.1, from coordinate 509,260 downwards.
TCCCCGGCTGGCAGCGGTCCGTGCTCCGCGAGCACCGACGCGAGGTCCGCGCCGTCGAGCTGCTCCATCACGAAATAAGGCTCGCCGGTCGGGAGCCGATCGACGTCGTGGACCCGCACGACATGCCGGCTCTCCAGCGTGGAGACCGCGCGCGCCTCCCGCAGGAACCGCTGCACGGCCTCGGCGCTGACGGCGACGTCGGCGCGGAGGACCTTGATGGCGCGCCGCTGCTCCAGGCTCAGGTGCGTCGCGGAGAATACGACGCCCATCCCGCCCTCACCGAGCTTGTGTTCGATGCGATATTTCCCGGCCACGAGATCGCCGGGGCTGAGCGCATCCGCCATCGCGGCGCACGCTAGGGGGCGCCGTCTCCCCCTGTCAATGCCGCCCGAATCAATCGATCCCGTAGCGAGCCATCATCTTGTATACGAGCTGCCGCGTGACGCCCATCGCCTCCGCCGCGCGGATCACGTTGCCGCCGTTCCGCCGCAGCGTCGCGCGGAGATAGTTGTACTCGAAGCGCTCGATCACGGCGCTCCGCGCGTCGCGGAGGGGCATCGCGAGGAGCGCGCCGAGGTCCGCCTCTCCGCTCGGGGCGTTCGGGGTGCTCGGCGCCTCCTTCAGGTCGCCGAGGTCGGCCAGGACCACCAGACGCGCGACGGCGTTGCGCAGCTCGCGGACGTTCCCGGGCCAGTCGTGCGCGGTGAGCATCGCCATCGTGTTGGCCGGGAGCTCCTCGACGCGCCGCGGGGGCGTGGAGGCCGCGAGGAGGCGCTCGACGAGCAGCGGGATGTCCTCCTTGTGCTCGCGGAGCGGCGGCACGCGCATCTCCAGCACCTGCAGCCGGTAGTAGAGATCGCTGCGGAACTTCCCTTCCGCGACGAGCGCGCGCAGATCGCGGTGCGTGGCCGCGACGATGCGACAGTCGAAGTCGAAGGCCTCTTTCGCCAGCGCGCCGATGCGCCGCGCCTGCCGCGTCTCCAGCGCTCGCAGCAGCTTCGGCTGGAGCTCCAGCGGCAGCTCGCCGATCTCGTCGATGAACAGCGTGCCGGCGCTCGCCTGCTCGAACACGCCCGGCCGCGCGGCCTGCGCGCCGGTGAACGCTCCCTTGGCGTGCCCGAACAGCTCGTCCTCCACCAGGTTCGGAGCGACCGCGCTGCAGTCGAGGACGACGAACGGCCCGTCGCGGCGCGGGCTCGTGTCGTGGACGGCGCGCGCGAGGACCTCCTTGCCCGTGCCGGACTCGCCGAGCAAGAGGATGGTCTCCTGGCTCGCCGACGCGCGCTGCAGACGCGCGAAGAGCGCGCGCATGGCGAGGCTGCTCCCGATCGCGCCCCCGAAATGAGCGACGGGGTGGAGATCGAGGACGGACGGCTCGCCCGCGATCCGCACGACGAGGCGCGACCCGCCGAGGAGCACCGGCGTCTCCGGCGCGACGAGCGCGCGCAGGACGTTCGTGTCGCCGAGGAGCGTGCCGTTCTTGCTGTCGAGGTCCTCCAGCAAGACGCCGCGCTCCACGAGCGTGAGCCGGCAATGACGCCGCGAGACCCGCGGGTCGGCGAGCACGAGATCGCAGTCCTCGGCGGTCCCCACGGTGACGGGATCGAGCCCGAGCGGCGCCTCGACGGCGCTGCCGTCCGGGAGGGAGACGGCGATCCGGAGGTCGGGGACCTTCACGGATCGCGGCCGGAAATCCGTCAACGTGAACCTGGCGTCGAGGGCGGTCACCACGGACCCTATTTACGAGGACGAGGCCGTGAGGTCGCTCTCCGTGATCGTGAGCAGCGGGAAGCGCTTCTCCTCGCAGCCGTACGCGGTCGGCGTGAGCTGGATCACCGTGTGGAGCGGCACCTCGAGGTGCGGCAGATCCTCCGGCGGGCGGTCCATGAAGTAGCCGTAGATCGCGCGGAGGATCGCCTGGTGCGCGATCACGAGCACGGGCTGGCGCTGGCGCTCCAGCTCGATGATCACCGGGTCGAGGCGCTGGATCACGTCCTCGTACGACTCGCCGCGCGGGTAGCGGTAGCGGAACTTGTCCTGCTTCCGCGCCGCGTACTCCTCCGGCATGTTCTGCTTGATCTCCGCGTACGTCATGCCGTCGCACAGCCCCGCGTCGATCTCGTCGAGCGCGCGCAGCTTGATCGGGTGCTTCGTGAGGTAGGCGGCGGTCTGCGCCGTGCGGCGCAGCGTGCTCGTCCACACGGTGATCGGGCTGTCCGGCTGACGCGACACCTCCGGCGGGGGCGGCGTGCCCGAGATCGGCTTGCGCGGCGGCATCGACGTCGTCTCGGTGTGCGTGAGCGCGCGGTTGCGCATGAAGTCGGCGAGCGCGCGGGCGTACGACTCGCCGCGGAGGGACAGCTCGCTGTCGCCGCCGATCGCGCCGCGCAGGTTCGACAGGCTCTCGCCGTGGCGCGTGAGCCAGATCGGGCGGCGGCCGATGTGCATGTTGATGAGCAGCGGCGCGAGGCGCGCGGGCAGGTGATCCGTGATGCGGTTCAGCACCACTTGCCGGCCGACGTCGACGATCTTGATGAAGCTCTGGTCCGTGTCGGTGATCGGCTCGTAGGCCCGCTCGTAGTGCGCGATGCGCTGGCGGAAGTCCTCGACGGCGCGCTCCGGATCCATGCCGGAGTAGTCCGGCGAGTGCGTCTTCGTCTCGCGGATCGTGGCCGCGATCACGGACGGATCGTCGCAGATGGACTCCACGAACACGAGCGGCAGGTTGTGGTTCGCGCAGCACTCCTGCACGAGCTGACGGCGCGCGCGGGTCGAGTTCGTCGCGTCGTAGATCGCGATCTCGCCCGTGGTGTCGAGCCAGTCGGTCATGTCGGTGAGCGCGCGCACGGCCATGTCGAAGAGCGCGGCGCGCCCCTGCGCGTTGTCGGGATCGAAGAAGTCCGCGGCCTGCGTCGCGCCGAAGTGCTCGCGGCGGTAGCTGCCCACGTTGAACACGCGCGTCTTGTGCCCGAGCCACGAGAGGTAACGCGCGATCTTGCGCGCCGTGTAGGTCTTGCCGCGGGCGGGCAGACCGACCATCGCCAGGACGACCTTCGAGCGGTCGCGGGGGTTCGGCATAGATCTCCACCTAAACACGACGGCGAAGTTTGCGCGACGCTCGCGATCACGACGCAGCGCGGCGGCGCGACGGGGCTCTTGTATGAAGGCGCGTCCCGACTACTGTGCGCCCATCGTGCGGTTGCTCCTCGTGCACACCGGGGGAACGTTGATGATGCGGACGGAGGGTCGCGGCCCTCTCGCGCCGGAGGTCTACACCCGCGACCTCGTCGGCGAGCTGCCCGTGCTCCGCAAGATCGCGGAGATCGAGACGCGCATCCTCTACAGCCTCGACTCGTCCGATCTGCAGCCGCACCACTGGGTCGACATGGCGCGCGCGATCCACGAGGCGTTCTACAGCCCCGCGAGCGAGGACGACGCCGACATGCGCTACGACGGCGCGGTGATCGTGCACGGCACGGACACGATGGCGTACACGGCGAGCGCGCTGGCCTTCTTGCTGCCGGGCCTGGATCGCCCGGTGATCTTGACGGGATCGCAGGCGCCGCTGCTCGACGTGCGGACGGATGCGCGCGCCAACCTCGTCGACGCCTGCCACCTCGCGACGATGCCGATCCCGGAGGTGGCGATCGCGTTCAGCTCGCAGCTCCTCCGCGGTTGCCGCGCGAAGAAGCTGGACGCGTGGGGCATGAGCGCGTTCGGCTCGCCGTGCTGCGCGCCGCTGGCGGAGCTGGGCATCGACGCCGAGATCGCGTCGCACGTGCTGCCGAAGCGCCCGCAGCGCCCGTTCGACGATCGGATCGAGCCGCGCGTGTTCATGATCCGCACGTTCCCGGGCCTGTCGCCGGACGTCCTCTTCGCGATCCTCGCGCAGGACGTCCGCGGCCTGGTGATCGAGGCCTTCGGCGCGGGCAACGTGCCGCGGCTGGAGAACTCGCTGGTGCCCGCGATCGAGGCCGCGACGAAGCGGGGCGTGCCGGTCGTGATCGTGAGCCAGTCCCCGCGCGGCGCCGTGGATCTGGCGCGCTACCAGGGCGGCGTGGCCGCGGCGAAGGCGGGCGCGATCAGCGCGGGCGACATGACGTCGGAGGCGGCGCTGACGAAGCTGATGATCACGCTGGGCCGGCTCCAAGGCAGCGCGGACGTCGTGGAGGACGTGCGGAAGGCCTTCGCGGAGGCGCCGCTCGGAGAGATGGACTGAGGCGGCCGCCGCTGGGGCGCGAAGCGCCGACGCTGCGAGGCCGCCGCTGGGGCGCGAAGCGCCGACGCTGCGAGGCCGCCGCCGGGGCGCGAAGCGCCGACGCTGCGAGGCCGCCGCTGGGGCGCGAAGCGCCGACGCTGCGAGGCCGCCGCTGGGGCGCGAAGCGCCGACGCTGCGAAAGGCGTCCTACTGGAGCGCTTCGGCGGTGGACGAGGCGGACACGGCTTGAACGAGCCAGCGCGCGAGCGTGTCGTGATCGGCGCACGCGGCGATGCGGGCGTCTTCCTCGGGGAGGACCGAAAGCCGTCGCGCCTTCAGGACCGCGCGCAGGGCGGTGCGAGCCTCTTCGAGCTTTCCTTCGAGCTTTCCTTCGAGCTTCCCTTCGAGCTTTCCTTCGAGCTTTCCTTCGTCCTTCAGCTTCTCGCGCTCCTCCGGCAGGGCATCGAGGAACCATCCGAGGAGCTTGCGTTGTCGCTCGCGGCGGTCCGGTTCGTCGGTCCTTTCGGCGACGTGATAGCGGGCGCGCAGCTCTTCCCAGGTTGCGGTCGACATCGGCAGCGATTCTAGCATGCGTACCTCCCAAGCGATGGGCCTGCGCCCGGCCACCCACCGAGCGAAAGCGTCGAGCGCGCGCCCCGTCCGCGCGATGAGGAACGGGATCAGCGCCTCCTCCAGCGGCAGCTCGTTCGCCGCGATCCAGTGCGTCGCGAGCCAGGCCGGCCCGATCCGATAACACCCCGGCGCGACGCGGTTCAGCGTGCGCCGCTCCTGGATCACCGCCGGGACGTGCGCCGCGATGAACCACAGGGGCACCTCCCCGTCGAAGCGCTCCTCCGCGGATTCGCGGCGCTGGATCTGACGCGCCAGTCGTCGCAAGAGGGCCCGATCGAGCGCCAGCAAATCCAGATGATCGCCGGCCATCTTGATCTCGATGGCGATCTCGCTCGCGGCCTCCAGCGTGGGCCACGGCGCCGGCATCTCGGCGAGCGGCGCGGCGTCGATCACGCGCAGGAGACCGTCGAGCCGCACCTCGGACATGCCGACCTCGGGCGGGAGCTGCCATTTCACGGCTCCGCGCGTGAGCAGCTCCGTCTCCTGCGCGAACGTCTCCTTGGCGAACTGATCGAGGTGTCCCACCGCGCGAGCACGCCTATCGGGTTCGCATCACCACGGGCAAATAATCGGGGCCGGGGCCGCGAGGGAGCCTGTTCGTGCGGTCGCGTCAAACATGTGCGGACGGCGCGATTTTCAGTAAGGTCGCCGCCGACGGAGCACGTCCCTCCCATGTCCGACTCCACAACGCCGCAACCCCCCGAAAACTCCCTGCTTGCTTGGCTCGCCGATCACGGCGTCGCCCTCTTGAACGGCGACGGCGCCGTGGCCCGCGCGGAGGACGGCGCCCGCGCCATCACCCTGATCGCCCGCGCGCTCGTGATCGAAGCCGATCCGCGCGGGTTCTTTCCCATCCGCGTGCTGTTCGCGCTGGAGAGCCGGCCGCGGGACGGCGGCGAGATCACGGACCTCCTCGAACAAGAGCTGTTCCTCGGCCAGCTCGACTCCGCTGCTTCCAAGTTCCCGGTCCCGGACATCGCCTCTCCGCCGCTCTCGGACTGGCTGTCTGCGTGGCGGTCGTACATGGCGCGTCGCCTGACTCGCCTGCTCCAGGAGCGCCCCGGCGAGCTGCCGATGCCGATGGATGTCGTGTCGGGCCGCTCCCCGTTCAACCTCCTCCATTTCTGGCTCGAAGAGGGTCCTTTGAAAGAAGGGCCTCCACCGCGCCTCTCGGTGGATCCGACGGCTCTGGACCGCGCGCTCCATTCGCTCACGACTCCCTCTCTGCCGAGCCTGCGCGCGCGCCTCCGCGGCCGGGGACTGCCCATGATCCAGGCCGCCCTGAACGTGGCCACGTATACGATCGTCCTCTGCGCGGGCGCTCGGGGGGCCGAGCTCGGCGACGACCGGATCCTCCTCCTCGACGGCGGGAGAGAGCCTGTCACGCTGCTCCGCTCCGACGACGAGATCCAGAATCGACTCAAGTACACGCTCGACGGGGACGCCGCCACGACGCGAAGGCTCCTCGCGTGGCTGTCGGATGTCCTCGTGAAAGGCGGGCTCGATCGCGAGATCAAGCGCCATTACATCGGCGGCGCCGAACGTACGGCCCTGTCGACGTGGCTCTCGTTCAAAGGAGACAACCACGATCCCGAAGAGCCGATCTACGACCCGCGGCTCGACTCCGATCTCGTGGTGGACGAACACCCATGGTGGGACTCCGACGATGAGTATCTGCCCCCGCCGCCCCACGCCGAACAGGAGCGGATCCGCCGCGAGGACGTGCCGCGTTACTACGCCTTTCTGCGCGCCGTCCTCTCGCCGACGTTCGTGGGGCGCCTCGAACAAGGCGCCTGAACGAGACCCTCGGGCGGCGGCAAACGTGGGGTGGGGCACCGGGGTGCCATGGTCAGCTCGTGATCCAGGCCAGTGCGGCGCTCGCGCGACTCCCGTTGGCTCTTCGCACCGATCGCCGCGCTCTTCCCATGGGTGCGCATCTTGCTATCCTCGCCTTTGCAGCTCCCTGTCCGAGGCTCCTCCATGGCGAATCTCAAGATCGTCCACATCGATGACATCCTGAAATGCAACCACGGCGGCAAGGTCGATCTCTCGCCCACCGAGGATCGGAACGCGTACATCCACGAGGCGCTGCGCATCGTCACGGACGATGATCTCCTCAACAAGGCCACGATCTCGGGCTGTCCGAAGGGGTGCACCAAGATCACGGCCATCCCGATCGGGCTCGCGAAGGACTTCGAGGTCAAGGGGAAGACTCCGGTGCTCCGCAACATCGAGGCGGACACGGACAAGGGCGGCAAGGTGAAGTTCGTCGCGATGGACTACGACATCAGCGCGGCCGTCGCTCACCTCAACGCCAACGCTCAGCCGAAGAGCATCAGCCGGTGCGCGCGCTACGTGCAGAACGCCATCCGCGCGGGCGGCATCAAGGACCTGCCCGGCGCCGACGCGACCGACTTCGCCCCCGTCCTCCGCAACAACGGCTTCGAGGCCGTCGCGAGCAGCGGCAACAGCGCCGGATACACCCCACAAGCCGGCGATGTGGTGCAGTTCGACGCGATCCCCGGCCACCCGTACGGCCACACCGCGATGTGGAACGGCAGCCAGTGGGTGTCCGACTTCAAGCAAAAGAACCTCTTCGTCGCGAAGGGCTACGACAAGGGGACGTACACGTACTTCCGGATCAAGAACAAGGGGAAGACCGGCTATCAGGGCCACGCCGCCCCCAAGTGAGCGCGCCCGATCGACTCGGCGGCGTCCCCACCGAAGACGAAGAGTGGGAGATCGCGAAGGCGTCCCTCGAGCTGCCTCCGCTCGGTGCCGGGCCGGAAATACCGAAGATCCTGCACCGCTTCTGGTCCTTCGGGCCGATGCGACAGGGGGCCTTCGACATCCTCCAGGACAGCGCGCGCGCCGCGAAGCACGGCTGGACACTGCTTCTGTGGTCGAGCCGCATCCTGGAGGAGGCCTGCTCTCCCGACCGCGCCGCCGAGCGCGACGCGCAGCGGACGGCCCTCGTCGAGAGCGGTTATTCGATCCGGTACGTGGAAGATCTCCTCTCGGACCCGAAGCTGGCATTCTCCGAGCGAGAGGCCGAGATCGTGCGTGCGGCGGCGCGGCTCGCGGCGCGGCGCCCGGACGCGGAGGCGCCCCTCGACAACCTGCGGTACTTCAGCGACCTCGCGCGGCTGCTCCTCTTGAAGGCGATCGGGGGTCTCTACCTCGACGTCGACATCGGCCTCGGCGAGATGGATCTCGACCGGACGCTCCGGCACAACGATCCCGCGGGGGAGGTGCCGCTCGCGGGGGCCGTCGGCAAGAATCAGGAGGACTCGCTGGAGGTCGCGGAGGATCTGGCGGCCGTGCATGAGGCTCGCTCACGCGGCGAGGTCGAGCGAGAGGCCTTGTGTCGGCTCGCCGAACAGGCGCAGATCCGCGCGATGGGGCTCAACGCGGCGCTCGCGTCGCGGCCGGGGACTCGGCACCTCGGACAGGCCCTCTCCACGCTCCTTTCGAGGGTGGCCGTCGCGGAGGACGTGCTGCCCCCGGGGACGGCGCTTCAACCGATCTTGCTCCTCGGCCGCGCGGCGCTCCCGCCCGACGAGCCGGAGACGATGGAGGCCCTCGACGCGCGCACGGCGGCCCTGTACGACGCGGCGCGCCTCGCGGTGCCCCCTTATTTCGCGCGGCTGGATCAGCTCAGCGCCGAGAGCGTGCGTCCCTCGGCGCCGCCGCGGCTCGCTGGATCCATGCTCGTCTACATCGCCGCGCACCCCGACGATTGGGTCCTGTTCGGCGGAGAGCGGGTGTTCGAGGCGCTCCGGGATCCGGCCGGGAAGGTGGTGTTGATCTTCACGACGGCGGGGGACGCGGGCCGCACGGACGACGGCTTCTGGGAGGACCGCGAGCGTGCGGCGCTCTCGGCGGTGCGCGCGGCGCTGCCCCCTTGTCCGCTCACGATGCGGCTCGCTTCGCCGAACGGTCATTGCGCCGTACGGTATCGATGCGGCGGCGCGGTGATATGGTGTCTGCGCCTGCCGGACGGCTCCCCGGACGGCTCCGGGTTCCGCGAGACCGGCCGCACCTCGCTGAAGCTGCTGCGCGAGAAGGGCCGTCCGATCCGCGCGGTCGACCGGTCCACGTCGTATACAGGCTGGGACGATCTCTGCGCCACGCTCTCGGCCATCGTGGAAGAGGAGCGCGCGGAGGTGGCGCCGGGCGGCGAGACATCGATTCACGCGTCGGACCCATCGGAGGCCACGAATCCGCACGATCACGCCGACCACATCGCGACGGCGGAGGCGGCGCTGGCGCTGCGCGGCGACGGGCTGCGCTACGTGTGGTGGCGCACGTACTCCACCGCTGCGGACCCGCCGAACCTCGCGGGCCCCCCGGCGGCGCAGAAGAAGGCCCTCTTCGAAGCCTACGTCCGCGAGCTCGCGCGCCTCACCGCGCTGTCGGGAGAGCCTGTCGAGATCGGAGACAGCGAGTGGGACTCGTGGGGCGAACGCAGCTATTGTCGGGAAGCGCCGCGCTGATCGAACGGTGACTTCAGGGGCGCGGGAGACGGCTACGGCTTCTTCGCCGGGACTCCATTGCTCGCGGGGACTCCATTGCTCGTGGGGACTCCACTGCTCGACGGAGCGGCCGTGCTCATCGGCACGCCCGTCGCGACCCCCGCCGGGCCGACTGGCCCCTTCCCATCCCCCGACAGCGTCGCTCCGAGCCCCTGGATCGCCTTCTTTTCGGCTTCCTTCCGCTTCGCCGCCGCCTCGGACACGATCCACGGCTCCAGGTCCTTGTCGAGCCGGAAGAACCCCAGATCGAACTCCCGACCATTGATCAAAATGAACGGAGTCCCCGTCAGCCCCTGTTTATCGGCCTCCGCGATATCCCGCTCGATGATCTCCTCGACCTTCGGATCCGCGATGTCCTTCGTGTACCGATTCATGTCGAGCCCCACGTTCCGCGCGTACTCCTCCAGATCCGCGTCCTCCAGGTGCTTCTGGTTCGCGAAGAGCTGCTTCTCCATCTCCCAGTATTTCCCCTGCCGGCGCGCCGCGACGGACGCCTTCGCCGCAGCCCGGGAGTGGAGATGCGACTTCAATGGATAGAGCTTGTGCACCAGCCGCACGTCATTCGCGTGCTTCTCCAGCAGCTCGTCGATATAAGGCACCGCGAAGCCGCACGCGGGGCACTCGAAGTCGGACCACACGACCATCGTGACAGGGGCGTTCGCGGGGCCGCGGGACGGGGAGTCGGCCTCGTCGATCTTCTTCACGTCGGGGCCGAACCGCACGTTGTACGCCGCGATCGTCTCGTTCTGCGGGGAGCCGGCGCGCGCTCGCTGCGCCAGGAACTGCGCCGCCGGCACGCACGCCGAGCACGCCCGCTGCTCCTTCACGCACGTCGCGATCGAGGCCGCGATCTCCGGGCACGGCGCGTAGAGCTGCGACACCCACTTCCAGAAAGCCTTCCGTTCGCGCGGCGTCATGTTCGCGGTGTCGACGCCGGGCAGGTCTTCGGGGTCGTTCGTCGGCTCCGGCAGGAGCTTCACGTCCGGCGCGATCACCACGGATGGCGTCGGCCCGCCTCCTCCGCCGACCTTGCTCTGATCGGGCCCCACGCCCGAGCACGCAGCCCCGACCAGCCCCCAACCCACCACCGCGAGGCACCCGAAGAAGGAACGCGTCCGCATGATCGTCTTCGCCTTGTGCCTCAACCGGCGCCTGGTTGCATCTGCCGCGACGATCCACGCCCCCTTTCGCCCCAACGCGACGGCACCCGACGCTCGTGGTGGGCGAAACGGCTCATTTGGGCTCGACATCGATCGCGGATGAGGGTAACCCCGGCGGTCGCAAGTGGCGGATCCGACCGCCCAAATCGTGCAGTTCGTGGAGTCGGCTTTGAGCAAACCTCGTGCCTCCGAGAGAGACGGATCGACCGCCAAGGTCGCGGTCGAGGATCTCCCCGCTCAAACGATGCGGCCCTCCGCCGTCGCCGCCGCCCTCGAAGATCTCGCGGCGATCTCCGCTCGGCACGACGCGACGCCCCCCGCCCCCCGCGCCGAAGTGCGCTCGATCCCGGGCGGATCCATCCCGGGCTCGCTCTCCGGCACCAGCCCCTCGCTCTCCGGCGCCAGCCCCTCGCTCTCCGGCGCCGTCGAAGGGCGCTCGATCCCGGGCGCCTACGAAGACGAATCGCCCGTCAGCGATGTGCGACCTTCGATGCCGAACGACGTCCCGAAGGTGCGCTGCAAGGTGTGCCTGGAGCTCGTCGACGGCAGCGGCCGCACCTGCCCCGAATGCGAGGAGCCGCTCGGCGCGAACGACATCTCACCGCCGCCGCCGTCCTCGCAGGAGCCGTGGAGCCAGCTCCCCGCGTCGCTCCGCCTCCCGCCGAACCCGTCGTGGTTCGCGCTGCACTGGCGGCCCGTCGTCACGATCGGCGCCGTCACCGCGCTGATCCTCAGCGGCATGGCGCTGCGCTCGTACGCGCCGGATCGCCACGTCCCCTCGAAGGCCGCGCAGGCGCAGGCGCACATGCCCGTGTGCTCGCCCGCGTGCTGGAACGGAGAGGCGTGCACGGTGGGCCAGTGCGTCTGGCAGAAGCCGAACGACGTCGGCCACGTCGCCGCCGAGCCGACCGTCTCCGGGCCGTTCTCGCTCCCGAAGGACGTGGGCGACGCGATCCCGCTGGACAGCGAGCGCTTCGCCGTCGCGCTGCTCGCCGGCACCCGCGTGCAGAGCGCGCGCACCGGCGAGGTGCTCGGCCAGCTCACCGACACGCCGATGTCGCGCCGCCTCTTCCGCGTGGGGGACGCGATCTACGCGACCACCCCGCAGCGCATCTTCGTCATCGACAGCGACACGACCCATCTTTTGAAGACGATCGAGATGGGGGAGGCCGTGACGGAGATCGCGGTCGGCGGCTCCGGGCGGCGCGTCCTCGCGTCGATGCCCGCGGCGCACACCGTGTCCGTGATCGCGACCGAGTACCACGCCGAGATCGATCGCATTCAGTTCGGCGACGACACGGTCGGCCCCGTCGGCATCGACGACAGCGGCAAGCGCGCGCTCACGACGACCGGATCCGTGCCGCTCCCCGGCCTGCCGAACGCGCCCGGCGGCGCGGCGTACGCCTTCGATCCGGGGCGCTTGGCGTCCGCGCAAGATCGCGTGCGCACCTCGATGCTCGGCAACCCCGTGAGCGTGCTCATGACGCCCGACGGCACGATGAGCTACGTGGTGCTGCGCGCGGAGGACGAGATCGTCCCGCTGGAATGGCTGCCCTCCGGCGCGGTTCGACGCAAGGACGCGATCAAGGTCTGCCACGAGCCCGAGCAGATCGAGCTGCTCCGCAAGGGCCGCCGCGCGCTCGTCCGCTGCGACGAAGGGCGCGCGCTCGACGTCGTGGATCTGGCTCAAAACAAGGTGATCCAGCACGTGCCGCTCAACGCCCGCGCCGTCGACATGGCCGTCTCGCCGGACGGGGAGCAGGCCGTCGTCGCCCTGCCGGACGTCGCGAACAGCGCGATCGGCCTCGTCGATCTCGCGTCGTACGACGTGTTGCTCTTGCCCGTGGCCGCGGAGCCGACGCGCGTGCGCCTCGCGCCGAAGGGCAACATGGCGCTCGTGCTCTCGGATCGCGCCAAGGTGGCCTGGGTGGTGCGGTGAACGCGCGGGTGACGCCGTGAGCGTGCGTGCGGGCGCCGTGGGCGCGCGGGTGGCGCCGTGAGCGAGCAGCGGGTGCCTTGCCGCTCCTGCGGGGCCCTCGTCCTTCCGGGAGCGAAGAAATGCCGCTCCTGCAAGGCCTGGCTCGTGACGCCGGTCCCGCCCGTCGTGAAGCCCGCGGAGCCGCAGCCCCGCGTCCCGCGCGTCGCGATCATCCTCGGCAGCGCCTTCGCCACGTTGATGGTGATCCTCATCGGCGGCCGCGAATCGAAGGTCGGTGAGGCGCCCCCGCTCACGAACTTCACGCCCGACGCCTCCGCGAGCCCGACCGCGCCCGCGCCCGCCGCGATCGGCCCGGATCCAGCGCCGAAGAAGCCGCAGCTCTCGCCGGATCCAGATCGCTCCTGGCGCGTGCGGCAGCTCAAGATCGGCGACGTGCGACCGCTCGACATCGCCTTTCATCCGAGCGGAAACAGCGTCTACGTGAGCTGCGACGACGCGACGCTGCGCGAGTACAAGCTCTCGAACGGCGACCTCGTGCACCAGGCCTCGGTGCCCGCGCAGGGCGACACGCTCCGCTTGCTTTACGGCCGGTACCTCGCAGTCTTGCGCCACGAGGACGCCGCGCGCATCCCGGTGATGGACACGACGGCGTGGGACAAGGACCCGATCCTCCTCGACGTCGGCAAGGGCCCGGGCGACCTCGTCGAGCTGCCGGACGGCCGCACGGTGGTCACCGCGACGACGGACGCGAAGCGCCTCTCCCGCTTCGATCTCGGCAGCGGCGCGCGCCTCGCGGACATCACGCTGCCGCACGCGACGGGGCAGATCTTCCTCGTGCAGGCGGAGGGCCGGCCGTACGTCGCGGCGATCGGCGCGCTCACGCACGGCGGCCGTTACACGGGCTCCTGGATCGACCTCTTCGATCCGAACGAGACGCCCTTCGGAGCGACCCGCCGCAGCATCCCGCTCGGCCGCGAGCTCGGCCTCGGCGACGTCTCGCGCGACGGCACGTTCCTTCTTTTCCCGGACCGCGCGTCGTCCTCGGCCACGATCCTCCGCGTGAGCGGCGCCACCACGGCGAGCGAGGTGGGGGTCGGCACCAACCCGACGTCGGGCTTCATCTTCGGCGCGGATCGCTACGGCATCACGCTCAACGCGGCGTCGAAGACCGCGAGCGTGATCGATCTCGCGGCGATGGAGGTGACCGACACGCTGATGCTCGACGGCGTCCCCCGATCCGGCGCGCTCTCCCCGGACCGCTCGATGCTGTTCGTCTCGATGGGCGGCGACACGTACCCGCCCGCGGGCGCGAACGTGACGGTGATCGCGGGCGATCCGCCGCGCGTGGTGACGTCCCTGGCGACGGGCCGCGGCGCGACGAACATCGCCGTCTCCCCGGACGGGACGCGCGCCGCGGTGGCCTGCTGGTCCGACCGCTCGCTCACGATCTTCGAGCAGGCGCCCCCCGAGGCGCCGGCCGGCTCCGGCGAGCCCGTCGCGCCGACCCCGTAAAAAAGCAGACTGGCAGTCACGAAAAGGCGCGTATCCTCGCCGCCGATCGCCATGACGATGCCCGGTGCTCAATGTCCTCAGTGCTCGGCGCTCCTCTCGCCGGGCTCTGCGAAGTGTGGTTACTGCGGTTACGTCACGCCCTGGGGCGCGGCGCAGGCCCAGCAGCAGCAGCGCATGCAGTCCGTGCAGGCCGACCAGATGCGGCGCGCCCGCATCCTGAAGGCCGAGAACGCCGCCAAGACGAACATGATCGTCTCGCTCGTCACGATGGCGATCTGCTGCGGCCCCGTCTCGATCATCACCGGCATCCTCGGCTACCGCGCGGGCAGCGTCCTCAAGGCCGAAGGCCAGCCGCGCCCCACGTCCTCGATCGTCGGCCTCGTGGCGGGCGTCGTCGGCATGTGCCTCACCATCACCGTGCTCGTCGGCACGTACCTGGATCAGAAGGCCAAAGCGGAGCACCTCGCCGCCGTCGGACAGCGCCTCGAAGGCAAGCGAGAGGTCGAGAAGCTCGATCAGAAGATCGCGTGTGACCTCGTCGAGGAGTATCTGACCGACAAGGGGTATGCGGACAAAACCCTAGATTTCAAGGAGATCCACTGCGACGGCGCCTTCAAGCAAGAGGACCGCCGCGCCTCCCAGCCGGACGTCCGCTTCGCCTTCGGGACGAACCACTACACCGCGAACGCCTGCCTGGAGCGCCGCTCTCGCTGGTTCGTGATCCAGGTCGGAGAGGGCCTGTCGTGCGCGGACTTGCCCCCTGCGGCCCCGTTCACCGCGCCGCCCCGCAAGCTCTCCGACGCCGAGATCGCCGCGGACGAAGCCAAGACGCGCGAGGACATCAAGAAGGCCGTCTCCACCTCCGCCGTGAAGACCTTCCTGGATCGCTTGGGCCGAGTCCGCACCGACGCCGCGTCCGCCCCCGCCGAAGAGACGACGTGCTCGAAGTCCGCGCTCGCGAAATACGTGACCGGCAGCGAGCGAAAGAAGGTCGCGACGGCCGATTTCGACCTCCTGAACGGCGACAAGCGCGCGTGGCCGATCCTCACGTCGGAGAGCCTCTCCAAGATCCTCGACGAATCCCGCAAGATCGAGGACCGCTCCGCGTCTCTGGCCGATTTCAAGGCGAACAGTGGCCCGCTCCTCGTCGTGTACAAGAGCAAGCTCAAGACGTGGCCTGTCGTGAAGGGCGAGAAGGTGAGCGGAAAGGACTTCAGCTATTCGGGCGGTGAGGTCGACGGCGCGATGATCGTCTACGACATCGAAGCGGGGACGCGCCTCTGCCAGACCAAGATCGCCTTCGAGAGCTCGGAGGTCGTCGACTTCCGCAAGAGCCGTTATCAGTCCGAGAAGACCTCCGCGAAAGAGGCCGTCGAGGACGACTTCAAAGACCACTTCGAGACCGCCGCGACGGACGCCATCCGCAAGATGGCCCCGGATCTGCGGCTCGGCTACAAGACGCTGGAGTGACCGTGTCCCCTGTCCTCGCCCCCGAGACGGCGCATACTGCCAAGCTCGGTGATCGATCCCTGTTCCCGCACCTCTCCTTCCCGGTCTTCGCGAACCACGCGGGCATCTCGGCCCCCTCGATCGCCGTCACCGAGGCCGCGACTCGCGTGTACGCCGACTACGAGCGCCGCGGCACCACGGCCTTCCTGACATGGCTCCTCCAGCGAAACCGCACGAAGGAGAAGCTCGCGCGCCTCATCGGCGCCCCGAAGGCCGCGGACATCGCGCTCGGACAGAACACCACGCGCGGAGTCACCGACATCGCCCTGTGCATCCCCTGGAAGAAGGGAGATCGGGTGATCTGCTTCGAGGGCGAATTCCCCTCCAACGTGACGCCGTGGCAGCGCGCAGCGGCCTTGTTCGACGTGGAGGTGGTCTTTCTGTCGGCCGCGGAGTACCGCGCGGACATGGCCTCTGCGCTCGATCGACTGGCCCGTGAGATCGAGCGCGGCGCCCGCGTCGTGGCGGTGAGCGCGGTCCAGTTCCAGACGGGGTATCGCATGCCCCTCGCCGAGATGGCGAAGCTCGCGCACGCCCGCGGAGCCGAGGTGTTCGTGGACGCGGTGCAGGCCTGCGGGATGACGCCGATCGACGTCGTGGCCGAGGACATCGACTATCTCGCGGCCGGCAGTCACAAGTGGATGATGGGAGTCGAGGGCTGCGGCTTCCTGTACGCCAAGCCGGAGTGTGCGGCGGCGCTGCGTCCGGCGGTGGCCGGGTGGCTCAGCCACGAAGACGGCCTCGGCTTCCTCTTCGACGGCGAGGGCCACCTCCGCTACGACCGCCCGCTCAAGAAGAGCATCGACCTCATCGAGGGCGGCAACACCAACGCTGCGGGATTCGCCGCGCTGGAGGCCTCGATCGACCTCATCCTGCAGCTCGGCGTCCCGTCGATCTTCGCCCACGCGCAGGCCTACCACGACGTCCTGGAGCCGGCGCTGATCGAGCGCGGCTTCACGAGCCTCCGCAGCCCGGAGACGGCCCGCAGATCCGGCACGCTCGGCGTGAAGCCGCCCCCCGGCGTCTCGGTGGTGAAGGTGCAGCACGACCTGCAAGACCGCGGCGTCGCGTGCGCCGTGCCCGACGGCGTGCTGCGTTTTTCCCCCCACTGGCCGAACGACGCAGCGCGCGAAATCCCCCTGATCTTGCAGCACATCGACGACATCTTGCGCTGAAACGTCGAGGACTGCGTCCGCTCCGCTACGGTCTCCGCTCCGCAGCGGAGCTCCGCCTCCGCGGACCGGACTCCGTCCTCCCAGTGGCCCCCTGTTGACAACTCCAGTTGAGTGAGCGAGCCTCGCGCGCTGGCAATAAAGCCACGACTTCGAGGTGATGGAGATGTCACGAATCGTTCGCGGTGGGCTCATCCAGTGCATCAACCCGCTCAACGACGAGTCGCAGCCCGTCGAGGCGATCAAGAAGGCCGCGCTGGAGGCCCACATCCCCTTCATCGAGGAGGCGGGCAAGAAGGGTGTCCAGATCCTCTGTCTGCAGGAGATCTTCAACGGCCCCTACTTCTGCCCCGGCCAGTCCCCCCGCTGGTACGAGGCGGCGGAGGCCGTGCCCGGCCCCACGACGGCGATCATGCAAGAGTACGCGAAGAAGTACTCCATGGTCATCGTGGTCCCGGTCTACGAGCGCGAGCAGGCCGGCGTCTACTACAACACGGCCGCCGTCATCGACGCGGACGGCAAGATCCTCGGCAAATACCGCAAGAACCACATCCCGCAGGTGAACCCGGGCTTCTTCGAGAAGTTCTATTTCCGCCCCGGCAACCTCGGTTATCCGGTGTTCGAGACGGCCTATGCGAAGGTGGGAGTCTACATCTGCTACGACCGCCACTTCCCGGAGGGCGCGCGCGCTCTCGGCCTGAACGGCGCGGAGCTCGTGCTGAACCCGTCCGCCACCGTGGCCGGCCTCTCGCAATATCTCTGGACCATCGAGCAGCGCGCGCACGCCGTCGCGAACGGCTACTACATCGGCGCGATCAACCGCGTCGGCACCGAGGCCCCGTGGAACATCGGTCGTTTCTACGGCTCCTCGTACTTCTGCGATCCGCGCGGCAACTTCCTCGTCACGGCGAGCGAGGACAAGAGCGAATTGATCACGGCCGATCTCGACATGGACATGATCGAAGAGGTCCGCCGCGTGTGGCAGTTCTTCCGCGATCGCCGCCCGGAGACGTACGACACTCTCGTCAAGCTGTGATCGTCCAGCATGTGAGGTGATTATGACGACGTCGCACAAGCGCACGCTCATCAAGAACGGCACGGTCGTCACCGCGTCCGACACCTTCCACTCCGACGTGTGGATCGAGGGCGACAAGATCGTCGCGCTCACGCACCCGTCCTTGCGCGGCAACTGGCCCACTCCCGATCTGGAAGTGGACGCCGCCGGGAAATACGTCCTCCCCGGCGGCATCGACGCGCACACGCACCTCGACATGCCCTTCGGCGGCACCACGTCGTCGGACGACTTCGAGACTGGCACCATCGCCGCGGCGCACGGCGGCACGACGACGATCGTCGACTTCGCCATCCAGACGAAGGGAAAGACGCTCCGCGAGGGCATCGACACGTGGCACGCGAAGGCGGAGGGCAAGGCCGCCATCGACTACGGCTTCCACATGATCGCGACCGACGTGAACCAGACCACGCTCGGCGAGATGAAGGACTTCATCGCGGAGGGCGTCACGTCCTTCAAGCTGTTCATGGCCTATCCCGGCGTCCTGTACGTCGACGACGGCCAGATCTTCCGCGCGATGCAGGTGGCCCGCGACAAGGGCGGTCTCATCTGCATGCACGCGGAGAACGGCATCGCGATTGACGTGCTCGTGGAGCAGGCGGTGGCCCGCGGCGAGATCGCGCCGAAGTACCACTCCCTCTCACGCCCCGAGATCGCCGAGGCCGAAGGCACGAACCGCGCGCTCATGCTCGCGGAGATGGCGGGCTGTCCTGTATACATCGTGCACCTCTCGGCCCCGCGCGCGCTCCAGCGCGTGACCGAGGCGCGCGACCGCGGCATGCCGGCCTACGCCGAGACGTGCCCGCAGTACCTGTTCGCGTCCTTCGACGACCTCGCGCAGGAGGGATTCGAGGGCGCGAAGTTCGTGTGCACTCCGCCTCTCCGCCCGCGCCACATGCAAGAGGACCTGTGGAGAGGCCTCAAGACGAACGATCTGCAGGTGGTCAGCACGGATCACTGCCCCTTCTGCTTCAAGGGCCAGAAGGACCTCGGAAAGGACTCGTTCGCGAAGATCCCGAACGGCATGCCCGGCATCGAGACGCGGCTCTATCTGCTGTGGGACGGCGGCGTGCGCACTGGCCGTATCTCCGTCAACCGCTTCGTGGAGATCACGGCGGCGGCCCCGGCGAAGATCTATGGCCTCTACCCGCGCAAAGGCACCATCGCGGTCGGCGCGGACGCGGACGTCCTCGTGTGGGACCCGGACTTCGAGCACGTGCTGAACCAGCACGAGCTGCACATGCGCGTGGACTACTCCCCGTACGAAGGCCGCCACGTGAAGGGCAAGGCGACGCACGTCTTCTCCCGCGGCGAGCTCGTCGTCGATCACGGCAAGTGGCACGGCCGAACCGGCCGCGGCAAGTTCCAGAAGCGCGGCACCTTCGCGCTGTAGCGGCCGCCACTGGGAGGACGGAGCCCTGTAGAAAAACCGCAGCACGGCAATCGTTCGACAAACCCTTTACGACCGGCCGGAAGCGCCTAACGTGCTCCGGCCGATCGCGATCGGCACGGAGGACGTTCATGGCCAAGCCTGCTCTTTCATCCACCCAACTGGCATTCACACTGCCCCTCTTCGCGGCGGCCTCGCTGGCCGTGATCGGCTGCGGCGGGGCCGAGACCTCGGGATCCGGCGGTCAGGGAGGCGCGACCTCCACGGGCGGCACCACGAGCACGGGCGGCACCCCCGCGAACGAGGCACAAGGCTGCACGGCCGACGTCAAGCTGCTGAAATCGTCGGACGACTCCGAGGCGCGCGGCCCCTGGCCCGTCGGCGCGAAGACGGTCACCGTGGACACGCTGACGGCGGAGGTGTGGTATCCGGCCGAGGTGGGGAGCGACGCGGGGAAAGACAAGGTCATCTACGATCCGCGGCAGTGGCTCCCCGCCTCCGAGATGGGCAAGATCCCCGACGACGCGACTCCCTACCAGGAGTGCGGCTGCTACCGCGATCTCCCGCTCGACGACAAACACGGCGCCTATCCCGTGATCGTGTTCATCCATGGAACAGCGGGCTTCCGCACGCAATCGCTCGCGCACATGGAGCACTGGGCGAGCCGCGGATTCGTGGTCGTCGCGGCGGATTATCCCGGCCTCTACCTGGGGGACGCGCTCGACTTCAACCTGTCCAACGATCTCCCCGGCGATACGAAGAAGATCCTCACGGCCCTCGGCGCGCCGGCCGGCGATCTGGCCTTCTTGAAGGACCACATCGACACGACGCACATGGGCATTTCCGGCCACAGCGCGGGCGGCAAGGCCGTGCAGGGCTTCGGCGACACGCCGGGGATCCGCGTGATCGTCCCCATGGCCGCGGGCGGCGCCGATCCGACTCCCACGCTGGAGTCCACGCTGATCCTGGGCGGCAAGGACGATCAGGTGGTCAAATACGATAACCAGCTCGCCGGATACGACGCCTCCGGCCCCACCAAGCGGCTCGTGGGCATCTCCAACACAGGCCACCTCTTCCCCACGGACCTGTGCTGGGCGCAGAACTCGATGGGTCAGAATCTGGTGGAGGTGGCGCAGATGTACGACATCAAGAACGCCAATCTCGCGAACGGCCTCTTCGACTGCCCCGCGGGCCAGCTGGACCGCGACAAGACCCGCGCGATCGTGAACTACGCGACGACAGCGGCCTTCGAAGAGAAGCTCTTCTGCAAGGCCGGGACGCCCTTCGACGGCATCCAGACGAAGTACCCCGACATCGCTGAATACAAGGAAGAGCTCGCGAAGTAGCCCCTGCGAGTCAGCGCCCGCGACGTAGACACCCCCCTCGATACCCCCTCTCCAGACGGGCCCTCAGGCCGCGCCGGTGACCGTGATCAGCGGCGTCTTGTGCTCGAACGTGGGCTTCACCACCTCGTCGAGCATGTACGCCGCGACGTCTGCGCGGGAGATCGTCGGCCGGCCCTCGATCCTCTCCGCGATCTTCACCTTGCCCGTGATCGGCCCGTCCGTGAGCCCGGTCGGCCGCACCACGCACACGTCGAGCGGCGCGTCGAACAGCGTGCTCTCCATCACCTCCAGCTCCGCGTACGGGTACCTGAGCGCCGACACCTTCAGGAAGGCCTTGAAGACGCCCGGCATCCGAGCATAGGAGTCGCCGACGCCGCCCGCGCTGATGGCGACGACGCGCTTCACCTTCTCCACGAGCATCGCGGCGACGATGCGCGGAGTCACGAGCGAGAGGAAATTGGGCATCTCCGGCTTGGCCCACGGAGCGATGCTGTTCATCCGCAGCCCCAGGGCGGAGAGCACGGCCTCCTGATCGCGAATCGCCTCGCGCAGAAGCTCCACGGTGATCTCCCCGGCGACGACGCGCACGCCCTCGGGCGCTCGGTACGACTTCGACCGGACGACGGCGGTGACCTCGTGTCCGCGCGCCTTCGCCTGCTTCACCAGCTCCGCCCCGCAACCGCCCGTCGCACCCAGAATGACCAGCTTCATGATCGGCACGGGATAGGCCGGCCGCCTCCCCCTGGCAAGCGCCCCTGCCGTCTTTTCACGCTGCACCGCGCCGCGAGCCACGGATCTGCGCGTCATTTCACGCGGGGTGCTTGACATGCCTCCTCCGTTGCTCCATAGAACTTTCAGAAACTTTTGAAAGCTCATATGGCCGCCGCCGCACACCACCACGACAGCGACTCCGAGGGGCTCACGCCGGCTCGGGAGGCGGAGCTGCTCGCGGCGGACGCCATCGGGGACATCATCGAGCACTGGGGCTTTCGCAAGGTGCTCGGCCGCGTGTGGACGGTCCTCTTCATCGGGGCCGAGGCCATGCCCGCGGCCACCATCGGAGAGCGACTCAGCATGTCCTCCGGCGCCACCAGCATGGCCCTCACCGAGCTTCAACGGTGGGGCGTCGTGAAGCGCGTGTGGAAGCCCGGCGAACGGAAAGAGTTCTTCGAGGCCGAGACCGACTTCTGGCGCATGATCTCGAAGGTCTTCAACGAGCGCGAGCGCCTCCTCGCAAACTCCGTCCGCGAACGGCTGGAGCGCGCCGCGAAGCTCCTCCGCGCCGAGCCCCCGGGCCCCCTGACGAAGACGAGCATCGACCGCGTGGAGCGGCTCCTCTCCTTCGTCCTCGTGGCCGAGACCGCGCTGGACGGCTTCATCAAGAGCCGACGGGTGGACTTCAGCCCGTTCGGCAACCTGGTCACGTTCCCCCTTCGCGCGCTCACCCGCAAGAAGGACGCTTAGCGTTGGCGATCGCAAATCTGCTTCCGAAACAGGTGGATCCGCGATCCATGTAGTCTGTTTTCTTTTGCCCTCCTCGCGCCCTTTCGGGTGTGAAGAGGCCTGTTCGACGAGCCCCATCATCGAGGTTTCGCGGGCGCGCCCCTGCCGAACGTGGCAGTGGTGCGTCCCCGAGGAGAGGTCCATGGATACTGCCTTGTTCACAGAGGCATCGAGTCTGCACGATACCCCCCATCCCGGCACCCGCGAGGTGTTCGGGAGCCTCTCGCGCGCGTGCGAGTCGCGCGGCGCGCACAGCATGACGGACCGGCTGACCGAGATCAGCCGCTGGCTCGAACAGGACCTCGCGGACGTGGAGCGCGCCATCTCCACCGTCGGCAAATCCGGCGACACCGCGGCCGAGAAGAGCGCGCGGCACCTGCTCGATCGCGGCGGCAAGCGGCTGCGGCCGATCTGCGTCGCGCTCGCGGCGCGCATGGGCACCGGCTTCAACGACGCGGCGCGCACGTTCGCGACCGCCGTCGAGCTCGTGCACAACGCGACGCTGCTCCACGACGACGTGGTGGACCTCGGCGACGTGCGGCGCGGCGCCCCGGCGGCCCGCATGATCTACGGCAACGCGGCCTCGATCTTCGGCGGCGACTGGCTCCTCGTCGAGGCGCTCACCCGCATCCAGACCGTGGGGATGCCAGGCGTGATCGACCGCTTCCTCGCCGTCATCCGCGAGATGGTCATCGCCGAGGCGTGGCAGCTCGAGCGCCGCGGCCGCCTCAACGCGACGGCGCGCGAGTACTTCGAGATCGTGCGCGGAAAGACCGCGTCGCTGTTCCGCCTCGCGATGTTCGCCGGCGCGCGCGCGGGCGGCACGCCCGACGACGTGTGCGCGGCGCTGGAGGAGTACGGCACGCACCTCGGCCTCGCGTTCCAGATCGTCGACGACGTCCTCGATTTCGACGGCGACGGCGCGGAGCTCGGCAAGACGCTGCTCACGGATCTGCGCGAGGGGAAGATGACGTACCCGCTCATCGTCGCCGCGCAGAAGAGCCCGCAGATGGCGCCGCTGCTCGCGGAGGTCGCGGCCGCGGAGGAGACGGCGCTCGATCCGGATCTCGCGCGGCGCATCACCGCGCTCGTGCGCGAGACGCACGGGACCAAAATCGCGCTCGATCTCGCGACCGAGATGTGCGCGGAGGCCACCAACTGCTTGTCGCGGCTGCCGGCCGGGAGGGCCCGCGACGCGCTCGCGGGCGTCGCCCTCGCCATCCCGACGCGGAGGAAGTGAGGAGCCATGATCGTCTCCTTGACCGACACGGCGAACGCCGACTCCGTGAAGCGTGAGCTCGTCGCGCGCGGCCTCTGGATCGAGGGCGTGCTGCGCGACTCCGAGGGGCGCGTCCGTCACTATTCGATTTCGCCTTCTTCCACCGCGGTCGCGCACGACGAGATCGGCGGCATCGAGGGCGTCGCGACCGTCTCCACGGCGAAGAGCGATCACCCGCTCGTCGACAAGCAGGGCGCGAGCGTCACGATCGCGGGCGTCACGTTCGGCGACGGCGCGCCGGTCTGGATGTGCGGACCGTGCAGCGTCGAGGGCGAGGACCAGGTGAAGCGCGCCGCGGATCGACTTGGATCCTTGGGTGTTCCGTTCCTCCGCGGCGGCGCGTTCAAGCCGCGCACGTCGCCGTACGCGTTCCAGGGTCACGGCCGCGTCGCGCTGCAATGGATGCGGAAGGCCGCGGACGCCGCGGGGATGCGCGTCGTCACCGAGGCGCTCTCGGAGGCCGACGTCGGCGCGGTCGCCGAGCACGCCGACATGGTGCAGGTCGGCTCGCGCAACATGCACAACTACGCGCTGCTGAAGGCGATCGGCGCGACGAAGCGCCCGGTGCTGCTGAAGCGCGGGATGGCCGCGACCGTCGAGGAGTGGCTCCTCGCGGGCGAGTACTTGCTCGCGAGCGGTTCGAGCGCGGTCGTGTTCTGCGAGCGCGGCATCCGCAGCTTCGACGACGTGACGCGCAACCTGCTCGATCTGGGCGCGGTGGCGCTGCTCGCGCACGTGTACAAGGCGCCGGTGATCGTGGATCCGTCGCACGGGACGGGGCGCCGCGATCTGCTGCTGCCGATGGGTCGAGCGGCGCTCGCGGCGGGCGCGTCCGGCCTCATGATCGAGACGCACGACGCGCCGGGCGACGCGAAGAGCGACGGGCCGCAGGCGGTGCCGCTCGATCAGATCGGCGCGATGCTGCGCGGGTTCGGCGGGCGCACGGATTTGCCGCGATCGGAAGGGGTTGCGCGATGACGGGCGCCGCTGGAGGCCGCAGGCCTGACGCTGCGCCCGCTGCGAACGCTGGCGCGTCCGGCGAGGCGCCGCGCGGCGGCAGCGGGCGCATGTTCGATGCGATCGCCGACAAGTACGACTTCGTGAACCGCGTGCTGTCGCTCGGCATGGATCAGAGCTGGCGGCGGCGCGCGGTGCGATCGCTCGGGCTCGGCGACGGCGCGGGCGCGACGGTGCTCGATCTCGCGACGGGGACGGCGGATCTCGCGATCATGATCGCGGGCATGCTGCCGAACGCGAAGGTGATCGGGATCGACCCCTCGAACGGCATGCTCGCGGTCGGCCGCAAGAAGGTCACGGTCGCGAGCCTCGCGGAGCGCATCGATCTCCGCGAGGGCGACGCGCAGAGCCTGGATTTGCCGGACCGCAGCGTCGACGGCGTGACGATGGCGTTCGGCATCCGCAACGTGCCGGACCGCCCGCGCGCGCTCCGCGAGATGGCGCGCGTGACGAAGCCCGGCGGCAAGATCGCCATCCTGGAGCTGTCGGAGCCGCGCGACGGCGCGATGGGCGCGCTGGCTCGTTTCTACGTGCGCGGCGTGGTCCCGCGCGTGGGCGGCACGCTCTCCGGCAAGCGCGAGTATCGGTACCTGCAGGAGTCGATCGCGGCGTTCCCTCCGCCCGCGGAGTTCGCGGAGATCATGGTGGGCGCGGGCATCGACATGATCGAGACGACGCCGCTGATGTTCGGCGCGTCGGTCCTGTTCGTGGGCACGCCCCGCGTCGTGGAGGCGTGAAGTGACCGCCGGCGAGCCCCTCGTCACGTGCCTGATCGACGCGAAGATCGCTTCGATCTCCGATGTGCTCGCCGCGTGGCACAGGTCCTCTTCGGAGCGACTGCCCCTCTCCGTCGTGTGGGCCCCGCGGGCCGGCCGGAAGTGGGAGAGCGCCTCCGACGAAGAGGCGTGGACGTTCGTGGGGTGGGGCGCCGCCGCGCGCGTGACGGGCCGCGGTCCGGAGCGCTTCGACGAGGTCACGGCGCAGGCAACGTCCCTGTGGCGCCGCATCCGAGGTGCCGAGTCGCTCCCGTTCGCCCCGCGCCTCTTCGGCGCCTTCGCCTTCAACGAGGCCGAATTCGAAGAGGGCCAGTCGATCGAACACGGCACTTCGGGAGGAGGGGAGTCGCCTCTCGGAGAAGGGCCTTCGGAGAAAAACGGCGCCTCGCGAACAAGGCAGTCCATCTCTTCTTTTGGGGGTGGTGCCTGGACGGAATTCGGCCCGGCTTGGTTCGTGATGCCGCGGATCGCGTACGCTCGCTCCGCGTGCCGCGCGTTCCTGGTCGCCTTCGTCCCGGAGCGTGAAGTCGAGGCGATCTGCCGCGCGCTCGAGGTGCTCCGGCGCGAGGTCGGGCCCGCCGAGACCGACCTCGACAAGGCACCTCCCGAGGGCGGCCCCATCTCCAGCGTGGCCGTCGCGAAGTCGAATTTCCCCGGCGTCACGATCACCGCCCTCACCGGCGACAGCATGCCGGACTCGCACGTCCCGGTGACGAACGTGCCTTTCACGAGCGTGCCTGTCTCCTCCGCGCTGGTCCTCTCCAGCGATCCGGCGGAGCGCGCCTATCGCGATCTGGTGGCCCGCGGCGTGCGCGAGATCCGCGAGGGCGCGTTCGGCAAAGTGGTGCTGTGTCGCGTGCGCAGCGTCGAGCGCGGGGCCGACATCGACGCCGAGCGCGCGGTCACGTTCCTCGACGACCGGCACCCCGCGTGCGCGCGCTTCCTCTTCGCCGAGGGCCGCGCGCGCTTCGTCGGCGCCACGCCGGAGCGGCTCGTGCTCGTGCGGGGCCGTCACGTGTTCACGGAGGCGCTCGCCGGATCGCTCCCGCGGCGCCCCGGGGTGGGCGACGACGCCGCGCGATCGGCGCTGCTCGCGAGCGAGAAGGACCGCGCCGAGCACGCGTTCGTGGTGAGCGCGATCCGCGACGCCCTCGCCCCCGCGTGCGAGACGCTCTCGATCCCCGAGGCGCCCGCGGTGCGATCGCTCCCGCACGTGCACCACCTCGCGACGCCGATCGTCGGGGTCCTCCCCGAATCTTCCGCGACGCCGGGAGGGGAGGGGTCGTGCGCGACGGACTCAGGTGCGGAAGATCGGAGTCGCCGCGCGCGATCGGCCCTCGATCTCGCGGCGCGGCTCCATCCGACGCCCGCGCTGTGCGGATCGCCGACGGCGGCGGCGCGCGCGTTCATCCTCGAAAACGAGGCGCAGCCCCGCGGCCTCTACGGAGGAGGCGCCGGCTGGCTCGACGCGAACGGCGACGGCTCCTTCGGCGTCGCGATCCGCTCGGCGCTGATCACGGGCCGCGAGGCCTTCATCTACGCGGGCGCCGGCATCGTCGCGGACTCGGATCCGGACCACGAGCTGCTCGAGACGATCGCGAAGGAGCGCGCCATGCGCGAGGCCCTCGACGCCGCGACCACGCCCCCGCCGGCGACGACGCCTCCGCCCGCGGATCGCGAAACGCCTGCAAAACAAGGCGCGTCGGCGACGGAGGCGGCGTGAGCGCTTCGAACCTCGCGTACGCGTGGGCGGCGCTGCTGCTCCGATCGCTCGCGCGCGCTGGTGTTCGCGACGTCGTGGTGAGCCCCGGATCGCGGTCCACGCCGCTCGCGCTGGCCGCGCACGACGCCGCGGACCTCACGTCGCACTTCGTCCTCGACGAGCGCGCCGCGGCCTTCTTCGCGCTCGGTCAGGCGCGCGTGACGGGGCGCCCGACGGCGCTCGTGTGCACCTCCGGCACGGCGCCCGCGCACTACTATCCCGCCGTGATCGAGGCGTCGATGAGCGGCGTCCCGCTGATCGCGATCACCGCGGATCGCCCGTGGGAGCTGCAGCAGACCGGCGCCTCGCAGACGATCGATCAGACGCGGCTCTTCGGCGATTTCGCGCGCGGCTTCTTCGCGCTCGGCGCGCCGGAGCCCTCGGAGGGCGCGCTGCGATCCGTCGCGCGCACGGCGGCGCAGGCGGCGCTGCGATCGACGCACCCGCTGCCGGGCCCGGTGCAGATCAACGCGCCGTTCCGCAAGCCGCTGGAGCCGGTCAAGAACCCCGAGCGCGAGCCGTGGACCGCCGCGTGGGAGGCGCTCCTCAACGCCGGCCCGACGCGCTCGATCGCGCCCTCGCTCGCGCTGGATCCGTCGGCGTTCGAGGACTGCGCGCGCATGGTGGCCCGCAGCGAGCGCGGCCTGCTCGTGTGCGGCCCCGCGCCCGCGCACGGCGATCTCGATGCGTACCGTCGCGAGGTGCTGACCCTCGCGCGCGGCACCGGCTTCCCGATCTTCGCGGAGGCGACGAGCCAGGTGCGCTTCGGCCTCGCGGGCGTCGCGAAGGACGCGGCCCCGGTGATCGTCTCGTCGTTCGACGCGCTGCTCCGATCGCCCGCGTTTCGAAGGCGAATGACGCCGGATCTGATCGTGGAGATCGGCGCGCCGCCGGTGTCGACCGGGTACGCGCAGCTCCTCGCCGAGCACCCGCGCATCCCCCGCGTCGTCGTCGCGAGCCCCGGCTGGACGGACCCGGCGAGCACCGCCACCGCGATCCTGCACGCGGATCTGCCGGCCTTCCGCGCAGCGCTCCGCGTGCACAACGTCGAGGACTGCGTCCGATCCGCTGCGGACTCCGCGGAGCTCGGCTCCGCTGCGCCTCCGCGGACCGGACTCCGTCCTCCCAGTGGCGGCCGGCACCTCGCAGGCCTCCCGGAAGGCCGAACGGCTGCCTGGTGCGCGGCGATCGCCGCCGAGGACGCCCGCGCCCGCGCCGTGATCGAATCGCACGTGCCCGCGAGCAGCGCATCCTCTGAAACGCCTTCCACCGATGTTCCGCTGACAGAAACGCCCCCTCCCTTCGCGAACGGAGTGAGCGATTTGGGAGGGGCGGGCCGCGCGCAGCGGAGCGAGCACGGACCGGGGGTGGGCAACCCCAGCGACGGCCCGGGCATCACCGAGGCTCAGGTCGCGCGCGCCGTCGTCGAGGCGTGTCCGGCGGGCTCCACGTTGATGATCGGCAACAGCTCTCCGGTCCGCGACGTCGACGTGTACTGCCCGGCCTCCCCGAAGCCTCTCCGCGTGCTGCACCAGCGCGGAGCCGCGGGCATCGACGGGCTCGTCGCCGGCGCTGCGGGCGCGGCCAGCGTTTCGTCCGGGTCCGTGACGCTCCTCCTCGGCGATCTGAGCCTCACGCACGACCTCACGAGCCTCCTCCTCGCGCGCAGCGTCGACCGGCCCCTCGTGATCGTCGTCGTGAACAACGACGGCGGGCGCATCTTCGAGCAGCTCCCGATCGGGCGCGTCCTCGGCGACGGGCCCACCTTCGAGCGCGTGTTCGCGACACCGCAGGGCGTCGATCTCCGCGCCGCCGCGCAGGCCTTCGGCGTCGCGTTCGAGCGCGCCGCGACCGAAACGGAACTGGCCGTATTCCTGTCACGCGCCCACGCGAAGGGCGGGCCCGCGCTGATCGAGGCCGTCTGTCCGGCCCACGACGGCGCCGCTCGACTGCGAGCCATCTGGGCGGACGTCACCGCGATCACCGCGGCCCCGCCCACCGAGAACGTCGAAGCTCCCCGCACGAGAGACACCCGAAAGGAACAAGCGTCATGACCCCGGTTGTGTGGAAATCCGTCCCTGGCTACGAGGACATCAAGTACGAAAAATCCGAGGAGGGGATCGCGAAGATCACGATCAACCGCCCGGAGGTCCGCAACGCCTTCCGTCCGCTCACGGTCAAGGAGATGACCCGCGCCTTCGCCGACGCGCGCGACGACGCGGACGTGGGCGTCGTCATCCTCACCGGCGAAGGGCCCGACGCGTTCTGCTCCGGCGGCGATCAACGGGTCCGCGGCGAGGGCGGCTACGTCGGCGACGACGGCATTCCCCGGCTCAACGTGCTCGATCTGCAGCGCCAGATCCGCACGCTCCCGAAGCCGGTCGTCGCGATGGTCGCCGGGTACGCGATCGGCGGCGGGCACGTGCTGCACATGATGTGCGACCTCACGATCGCCGCGGAGAACGCGCGCTTCGGGCAGACGGGGCCGAAGGTCGGCTCCTTCGACGGCGGCTACGGCGCGAGCTACATGGCCCGCATCGTCGGCCAGAAGAAGGCCCGCGAGATCTGGTTCCTCTGCCGGCAATACGACGCCAAACAGGCCCTCGACATGGGGCTCGTGAACACCGTGGTTCCGCTCGCCAAGCTCGAAGAAGAGACCGTGCAGTGGTGCCGCGAGATGCTGCAGCACAGCCCCACGGCGCTCCGCCTCCTCAAGGCCTCTCTCAACGCGGACTGCGATGGTCAGGCCGGGCTCCAGGAGCTCGCCGGGAATGCCACGTTGCTCTTTTATCTGAGCGAGGAAGGCAAGGAGGGCAAGAACGCCTTCCTGGAGAAGCGGAAGCCGAATTTCCGTAAATTCAAGAGGCTCCCGTGAGCGCCGCCGCGGAGGCGAGGCCAGGCTCCTTCCGCGCGTGGGTCCTCGCGAGTCGGCCCCAGACGCTGACGGCCGCGGTGGTGCCCGTCCTGGTGGGCACCGCCGTCGCGCACTTCCACGGGGCCGTCCGCGTGGGGCCCGCGATAGCCGCCCTCGTCGGCGCGATGCTCCTTCAGATCGCGGCCAATTTCGCGAACGACGTGTTCGATCACGAGAAGGGCGCCGACACCGAAGAGCGGCTCGGCCCCACGCGAGCGGTCCAGTCCGGGCTCCTCACGGCGCGCGCGGTCCGAGCGGGGCTCGCGATCACGATCGCGCTGTCGCTCCTCGTCGGCGCGTACCTCACGTGGGCGTCGGGCTACGTGATCCTCGCGATCGGGATCGCCTCGATCTTGAGCGCCGTCGCGTACACCGGCGGGCCGTACCCGCTCGGGTACCACGGCCTCGGCGACGTCTTCGTGATGGCGTTCTTCGGCTTCGTGGCCGTGTGCGGCACCGCGTTCGTCGAGATCGGCGTCGTGCCTCCGATGGCGATCTGGGCGTCGATCCCGGTCGGAGCGATCGCGACGTGCATCCTCGTCGTGAACAACCTCCGCGACCGGCACACCGACGTGAAGGCCGGCAAGCGCACGCTCGCGGTCCGACTCGGCCGGACGGGCGTGCTCGCGGAGTACCTGATCCTCCTCGTCGCCGCGTACGCCGTGCCGGTGGCGCTCGCCGTCCTCCACCGCGCCCCCGCCATCGCGCTGCCGATCGTCTCGCTGCCGATCGCGATCCGGCTGTTCCTGAAGGTCCGCAGCACCGAAGGCCGCGCCCTCAACGAGCACCTCGCGGGGACGGCCAAGCTGCTGCTCGCCTTCGGGGTCCTGTTCGCGGCCGGACTGGCACTCTCGACTCCTGCTCATTGAGCTTCGAACAACCGCCTTCGGCGAGGAGCGCGCGGCCATCCCAGGATCCCGGTGCGGCTATTTGCCCCACGAGATGCGGTGATATTTGCGCGTGTTTCCGTGGCCTCATGGCATACACCATGGTTTGATTATCCTTTGTACTGGCCCGGTCTTCCTTTCTGACCAAGGTTCGTATACATCTGTGCCTGTGGATGCTACATGGACCTCTGTGTCGAGGTGACGCCGCCCCGGCGTGACTTCGGCGCTCGATGCGCGCGCGTCCTCTGGGGGACGAGCTGCTCCCGGTGGTCGCCGCGGCCCGCAACGAGCGCCCCGTCGTCCTGGAGAGAACGTCGGACATGAAGATCACCGCATCATCGCTGTCCACGTTCCCCATCGCGGGTCCGGCCCCGCGAGAGGCGGTGCTCGTCCTCCTGCACGACGAGCTGGGCCGGACGGGCGTCGGGGAGGCCGCGCCGATGAAGGGCTTCTCGCGCGACTCGTTCGCCGCGGCCGTGCACGCGCTCCACGACGCCGCTTCGTCCGTGGGGGAGATCGACGAGCACGCGGATCCGCTCGGCGCGATCTCGGCCGCGCTGGAGCCCTGTCGCCAGCCGCTCGACGCGTCGCCGACCGCGCGGTTCGCGATGGAGACGGCGCTGCTGGATCTGCTGTCGCAGCGGCGCGGCACGGACATCGCCACGTGCCTCCGCGCCTCGTCGGTCGCGCCGGTCTCGCCCGCGCGCGTCGTGAGCGAGGGCGCCCTCATCGAGTCGAGCGCCCTCATCGTGAGCGTGACGGACGCGCCCGCGCTCGTGAAGGCCGGGCTCGGCGCCGTGGCGCGCGGGTTCCGAACGCTGAAGGTGAAGCTGCGCGCTACGGACGAGGTGTCGCTGGAGCGCGAGATCGAGGGCCTCACCGCGCTCCGCTACGCCGCGCCGAGCCTCGCGCTGCGCCTCGATCCGAACGGGCGGTGGTCCGTCCCGGACGCGCGGCGGTTCCTCGCGCGGCTCGCGGCGATCGGCCCGGTGTTCGTGGAGCAGCCGGTGCAGCCGCAAGATCTGGCGCAGCTCGGGCCGTGCGCGGTCCCGTGGGCCGCGGACGAGTCGCTCGCGGAGCCGTGCGAGTGCGGCTGCTCGCCGAGCGCGGGCTGCTCGCGCGACGATCGCTTCGGCGACGAGCGCGCGGAGCTACAGCACCTCTCGGCCGCCTCCGGCTGCGGCGCCTTCATCCTGAAGCCCGCGGTGCTCGGCTTCGTCGGCGCGCTGGCGTGCGCGAAGCTCGCGGCGAGGCGCGGGCTCCCCGTCGTCGTGACGCACTTCATGGATGGCCCCGTCGGGCTCGCGGCCGCGTGCGAGCTGTCGCTCTCGCTCACGCCGGCGCCGCTCCCGTGCGGGCTCGATCCGCACGCGGGCCTCGTCGATGTGGATCCGGCGGCGCTCCCCCACCACGTGCAGCCGGCCCGCGTGCGCGCGACCGGTCACCTCGGGCTCGGCCTCACGCCCGAGGCGCTCGCCTCGTTGCTGCAGCGCACGGCGCCGGTCTGGACCAATTGAGCGCGCACCCTCCCTCCGCGCGGCGCGCCCCGGACGGCGCGGAAGGCCGCCTCCACGCTCCGGCGCCGATGGATGCGCTGAGCCTGTTCTCGCCGATGGACGCGGAGGAGTCGCGGCGCCTCGCGCTCGTGGCCCCGGGCGCCGCGTGGACGTTCGGGGAGATGTCGGAGCTCGCGCGGGCGCTCGCGGCGCGGCTCGAGGATCGCGGCGTCACGCGCGGATCGCGCGTCGCGCTGCGGGCCGCGGCCTCGCCGGAGGTGCTGCTCACGATCGCGACGCTCGCGGCGGTGGGCGCGACGATCGTGCCGATCCACCCGCGCCTGTCGCCCGCGGAGGCGCGCGTGCTCGTCGACGTCACGCGGCCCGACGCGGTGCTCGACGACACGGATCAGCTCTTGCCGTCGCCGTCGGAGGTGCAGGACTGGCGCGCGGCCGTCACGCCGGTCCCGGTCTCCACGCGCAGCGCCGCGGAGGAGAGCGCGCCGCCGTTCGCGATCGTCACCACGTCCGGCACCTCGGGCCGGCCGAAGGGCGCCGTCCTCTCGCGCCGCGCGATGATCGCCTCCGCCGAGGCGAGCGCGCAGAACCTCGGCTGGGAGCCCGGGGATCGCTGGCTCCTGTGCATGCCCCTCGCGCACGTGGGCGGCCTCTCGATCGTGACGCGGTGCCTGCACGCGCGCCGCACGATCGTCATGTTGCCGCGCTTCGAGCCGCGCGCGGTGCTCGACACGATCCGGCGCCACGACGTCACGCTGCTCTCCGTCGTCCCCACGATGCTGGACGCGCTCTTCGAGGCGGACACGGACGGCGTCCTCGCGCGGCCGCGCGCGATCCTGCTCGGCGGCGCCGCGGCCCCGAAGCCGCTGCTCGAAGAGTGCGCCCGCCGCGGCGTGCGCGCGCTGACCACGTACGGCCTCACCGAGGCGTGCTCGCAGGTCACGTGCCAGTCGCCGCGCGAGCCGTCGCCGCGCGAGGGCGCGATCCGCGCGGGCTCCGGCGCGCCGCTCGCGGGCGTGGAGGTCCGCATCGCCTCCACGACCACGGAGGACACGGCCCCGGTGCCTGCCAATGTAACAGGCCGTATTCTGATTCGCGGCGACGTCCTCTTCGACGGCTACCTGCGCGCGGGCGGCGAGGTCGATCCCGCGCGCGTGGGCGACGGCTGGTTCGAGACGGGCGATCTCGGCGAGCTGGACGAGACTGGCCATCTGCGGGTCCTCGTGCGCCGCACGGATCTCATCGTGACGGGCGGCGAGAACGTCTATCCGGCGGAGGTCGAGCAGGCCCTGGAGCGCTTGCCGGGCGTGCGGAGAGCGGCGGTGTTCGGCGTGCCGGACGCGCGCTGGGGCCAGATCGTGGCCGCGGCGATCGTGGCCGATCCCGGCACCTCGACGCACAAGCTGACGGACCTTCTGTCGACGACGCTGGCGCCCTACAAGCGTCCTCGGAGGTGGGCCGTCGTGGAGGAGCTGCCGCTCACGTCCTCCGGCAAGGTGCAGCGCGGCGCCCTCGCGGAACGGTTCGGCCCGCAGCTCCGTCCCGCTTCGTAGCGTGGTACACCGCGATCGTGCGGACGCGCCCCTCTCTCGGAACGACGGCCCTCGGCCTCGCGCTCTTCGCGACCGCGTGCGGATCCGGCGGCGACGCGCGCTCCGCGGACCCTTCGCCCACCGCGCAGCCGAGCGTCACGGCGACCGCGACGGGGGCCGCCGCGCCGCAGCCACAGGCCGCGCTGATCGATCCGAACCCCTTCAAATTGCCGCCCCGCACGCTCGCGCTCGATCCGGGCAAGCGCGTGTTCACGGTGTCGGATCAGATGCTCGCGGGCGCGAAGCTCGGCTCCACGCTCGTGATGTACGCGGCGACGGTCGCGGGCCTCGACGGCGAGCTGCTCGTGATCGAGGGCCGCAACGGCCCGCCGTACAAGGTGCACCCGGCGTACGCGATCCCGGTGCCGGACGATCCGAAGATCCAGCCGGGCGACCCGGTGATCACGGAGCACAACGGCGTCCTGCGCCACGGCGTCGTGAAGAAGCACGTGAAGGACCGCATCCTCGTGCGCTTCGTCGACGGCGAGTCGCGCCTCGGCGAGGCGGGCCTGAAGGCCGCGCGCTTCATCAAGCAGACGGACGGCCTGCGCCCCGGCAACTACGCGGCGTACGGCGACGGCGAGGCGCTCCGGCACGTGATGCTGATCTCCCCGTTCGACGACGGGCAGAAGAAATGGCTCGTGCTCGGCGCGGGCGGCGCGGCGATGATCGCGCCGGAGTCCGCGCTGGAGGCGATCCCGGTGAAGGCCAATCCGCGGACGGGGGACGCGGTGCTCGCGGAGCACAACGGCGTCCTGCGAAAAGCCACCATCGCGAGCACCCCGGAGACGGGCATCTTCAACGTGAAATACGAGCGCGCCGGCCGCCCGGCGACGTTGGGTTGGGGGTTCTTGATCCCGCTCGACAGCGGCAAACGAAGAGGCAGGTAGCGTCTTCTTTTCTGGAGGGGGCAACGTCGAGGACTGCGTCCGATCCGCTCCGGACTGCGCTCCGCCAGGCGGAGCTCCGCCTCCGCGGACCGGACTCCGTCCTCCCAGTGGCGCCCTGCGTAAAGCGCTTCTCTTTTCCGCGGACACGCCCTCTGGTATCCGGCCTTGATGGACGCTCGCACGCTCCTCAAGGCCACGAGCCAGTGGGTTCCTTTCGCTGCACGGACTGCCCTGTACGGGAGCATCTCCCTCTCTCTCGGGCCGTTGACGCGCGATCACCGGGCGAGCCTCTGGGCGATGCGGCGCTGGTCGCGGGTGAGCGCGCTCGGGCTCGACATCTTCGTGGAGCCGATGGGCCTCGAGAACGTGCCGAAGCCGCCGTTCGTGTACGCGTGCAACCACCAGAGCCTGCTCGACGTGCTCGTCCTCGGCGGCGTGCTGCCGCATGACTTCAAGTGGGCCGCGAAGCGCTCGCTGATGAAGATCCCGTTCCTCGGCTGGCACCTCCAGCTCGCGGGCCACGTGCCGGTCGATCGCCAGGCCGGATCGCGCGCCGCGGCCGAGGTGATCAAGCGCTTCGAGGGCGTGCTGCAGGAGAACAAGCCGCTCCTCATCTTCCCGGAGGGCACGCGCTCGGAGGACGGCATCGTGCGGCCGTTCAAGAACGGCGGCTTCTACGCGGCGCTGCGGCAGAGCGTCCCCGTCGTCCCCGTCGCGCTCGACGGCACGCACCGCCTCATGCGAAAGGGCGCGATCCACACCGACAAGGGCCACATCCCGGTGAAGATCGGCGCGCCGATCCAGCCGCACAAGGGCATGAAGGTGACCGATCTGCGGGACCTCACGCACGCGGCGATCATCGAGCTGCACCGCTCCATCGGCGGTCACGTCCCCGACGTCGTGCCGCCGAATCCGCTGGAGCGCGGCCGCGACGAGCAGGCGCGCAGCGCGTGACACATCGATCTTCATCGTCCCGCAACACGACAACTCCTCAAACGCCGAAGCGTGTGTGCTAGGGTCTGCGCTGTGTGGGTCAGGCGTGCAGCCATCCGCCCCGTACCTCCGTTCGCTGAGCTCTCCGCGAGGACGCTGACCGAGGTCGAGGACCAGCTCTCCGAAGACGACGACGCCGCCCGCTCGCGCCTGGACGAGGCGTTCACGCGCTTCGAGGAGACGCAGCCGGTGCTCGCGAACCGCATCTCCGCCGCGCTGAGCCGCCCGGTGGACGAGACGGCGCTCGCGCTCGGCTACTTCTTGACGCTGGCGGTGTGGCTCGCGTTCGACGCGGCGTTTCACGGCGAAATCGAGAACGTGACGGAGACGGCGCTGACGGGCGTGGAGGAGTCGCTCCAGCTCGACGAGCAGCTTCGCCTGGCGGATCCGGCCGAAGCGCTCGACAGCGACGACGTGATCGCGATGGAGCAGCCCCACGTGATGGCCTTCATCCACGAGCACATCGACGCCGCGCTGGAGGCGAACGCGAACGAGGTCGACGTCGACGACGTCCACTCGATCTACCGCCTCGTCTTGATCGAGGTCCTCGCCCTGAGCTACGCGGTGAAGGCGCCCCCGATGTGGACCGCGCCCTCCGCCGAATTCACCGCCTGACAAGCCATTTTTTGTTGCCCACCCCCGGCCGCGCTAGCGCGCGTCCGCCCCTCCCAAATCGCTCTCTTCGTTCGCGATGGGAGGGGAACGGTGCGTATTCCAGAACCACCCTCTAGCTCTTCGGCGCCCACCACTCTTCGGCCAGAGAGGCGTCTTCGAGAGTGTCAATCTCCATGTAGCCGCCGTGCGTGTCGACGCGGTGCATGGCAGTCCCGTCCTCGACCATCTGCTGCAGCAGATCGATCAGATACGCCTTCTCGAACGTGCGCCCCTCGCGGAACACCTGCCCTCGATACTGGCTCTCTGCCTTGTCGAAGGCCGCGAGGAAATCACGGACGCCCGTCGGATCCAGCTTCATCACGCCGATGAACTCGCCGGACGCCGCCTCCGAGGCGATCTTGCGCGAGAGCTGCACCACCCGCTCGCCCTCGGCCCGCATCTTCTCCGCGTCCGTCTCGGGGTGCTGCGAGCGCCCCACGTAACGACGGCGCCAGTCCGTGTCGCACGCGAGCGCGATCGACCGCGGGCTCTCGACGAGGTCCCGCACGATCTCCTTGCGATACACGATGTCGGCGTACGTCGACACGAACCCCTCTTTCAGGTGCTCGCGCGCGCACAGGAGCGACAGGAGGATGTTGTTGTTCTCCCAGTTCGCGTTCTCCACGTACGTCAGATCCGGATACCGCTCCTGGATGACCTCTTTGCGATACCCGCAGATGAACACCACGTCTTTGCGCGAGAACCCCCCGAATTCCAGCGCTTCGAGGATGCCGTCGAGCATGGGCCGCCCGAGCACGGGGACCAGCGTCTTCGGGATTTCGTTCGTGAGGTGGCGGAGGCGGCTGCCGCGGCCTGCTCCGATGATGACGGCTTTCACACGCCGCCGTGTACCAGAGGTGATGCGCGCGCGAAAGACCAGGACTAAGGTGCCCCGGTGCTCGCGCCCGACGTCCGCTTCGAAGGCTTCACCACCACCGATTGGATCCGCGTGCTGTCGTTGTTCCGGCCGCGCCCCAAGTCGAGCGAGGCGCGCGACCCGGACCGCCCGCGCGGCGGCATCATCGCGATCCACGACCGCGGCAAGCTGAAGAAGCTCGTGCACACGATGGTGGGCCGCCTCCGCATCGACGAGGCGCAGCGCGACTGGCCGCTGTCGGCCCGCGAGATCGCCGTGCGTCACCACGCGAGCTGGGCGTGCGTGCTCGCGTGGGGCGTGCTCGAGGACATCATGGATCGCTTCGCGGCCCGCGTGCGCCGCGGGGACGACCTCACGACGCAGACTCTCTCGCTCTTCACGGTCGCGCGCGAGGAGGCGATGGCCGGCCGCATCGATCTCTGGCCCGGCCGCATGCGCGGCGTGCCGATCCCGCCGGCGCCGCTCGTGAACAGCACGCTCGACTCGGTGTGTCGCCCCGGCAAGACGATGGTCTTCGGCCTGTTCGAGGGCGACGAGCTGTGGACGTGCGTCGCGATGCGCCGCGAGAGCACGCGGATGGTCGGCCGCTCCGGCCCCGGCTTCGATCTCCTGATCGGCCCCGACGAATTGCGCGCGGACATGGGCCTGCTCGCGGGCGACTGGCGTCGTGACTGGCGCCACCTCGCGCACGCCGTGGAGCACCGCTGTGGCCCGCTGTCGCTCGGCTGCTACGCGGAGGTGGCGACGATCCGCAACCTCCTCGTGGACCCGACGCCCGGCGCCTGGGCCCGCGCCGTGGCAACGCGCGACGTGATCTTGTCGCCGATCCCCCCCGCGATCGGCATCCCGATCGGCATCGACGCCGGCCGCGCGGCCCTGATCGCGCTGAAAGCCTTCACCGAGCGCGTGGACCCGCTCGGCGTGGTGGTGCCGACCGTGCGCGCCGCCTTCGACAGCATGGTTCCGCCCGAAGGCGAAGACGGGGAGAGGCCGGCGCTGCACCCGCTGGAGGTCCTCCGCAAGCTGCTCAGTCGAGAGCAGTAGTGGGCGCCGCTGGGAGGACGCAGCCCTCGACGTCGTAGTCGGCGAGAACGCCAGTCGGGGGAGGGGGCCAGTCTGACGAACGTGCCAGTCGAGGAGAACCCCTCCCTCCTCGAACCAGCCCCGGATCCAGCCAGAAGATTCCACGATGACCGGATTCCGGGATTTGTGGAATTTCCCGGCGACAACGGATGATGGTAGTTTGTTCCAGAAAAAGATCGGAGTCGGGAACTTCGTATCTCGGCGGCTGACTGACCTCTTGCAGCAACTGACCAGGAGGACTGTATGGCCGGCGTCGATGTCGATAGCGGTGGTTCCAGGAAGCGTGCGACGAACAGCGACATCAACATGATCCCGTTCATCGATCTGTTGTTCGTCACGATCGCCTTCCTCCTGATCACGGCCGTGTGGACCACGAATTCGCGCCTCAACGCGAGCGCGGAGGTCCCCGGAAAGCCGCAGTGCGACGGAGAGTGCCCCCCCGAAGGCAAGACGCTCCACGTCCACGTGAACGAGAACGACTTCACGATGGTGTGGAAGAGCGGCGTCACCACCCTGACGGAGGAGCACGTCCCGAGGAAGGGAGTCGCGGTGGAGAGCGGCGGCGCTAGCTACGTGCGGTATCCCGATCTCGCGAAGGCCATCGAGTCCGAGTGGAACCGCATGGGCGACCACCGCAGCTCCGCGGACCGGGCCTCCGACCGCGCGGTCATCCACACCGCCGACAACCTCGCGTTCAAGGAGATCGCGGCCGTCCTCGACGCGATCAACGGCACGAAGCGCGACCTCTCGGTGAACGGCGCCATCACGAAGGTCCCCGCCTTCGCCGCCACGTTCTCCGTGCGCTGAGGCCGCGCGCGCTCTCCTCTCTTTGCCCACCCTTCGGAAGTCGGACGTGGCGCCTCCCGGAGAGACCGCGCCGCTCCTTCCGAAACCCCAAAAAAAATTCTCTCTTCGTCGAGGCCGAACAATCCAAGCGGATCGAGCCCTCGCGCGACGAACCCCTCAGCGTTCAAAAACGTCGAAGAATTGCGTCCCCTCGGCTGCGGCCTCCGCTGCGGGGCTCCGCCCCTCGGCTGCGGTCTCCGCCGAGCGGACTCCGTCCTCCCAGTGGCTCCCCATGAAAGCGGATCCGCCGGGAGAGCGTTTTCTTCCGGCTGCGGCGATCGGTCCCCTCGCGGGGCTCCTCCGAGAACTTCAGCGCATCTGGATCGTCTTCGGGAACCAGCCTGGGCGATCCGTTTTCAGTCCCGGCGTCGCCTCCGTTTTGCTGCAGGTCCCCTCGTGATCGCGGCGTGGAGGCGGCCCCCGAGCCCGATTCGAAGGAATGCGCATGCGGCGGTACGTGGCAGAGGCGGTCGGTACGTTCGGCATCATCTTCGCCGGCTGTGGAGCCGCCGCCGTGGGCGCGGGCCGCATCGGCGACACCGGAGTGGCGCTCTCGTTCGGCCTCGGCCTCGCCGCGATGACGCTGGTCCTGTCGCCGATCTCGGGCGCGCACCTCAACCCGGCGGTGAGCCTCGCGATGGCCGCGGTGGGCCGTCTCCGTTGGCGCGATTTGCCGGGATACGCGGCCGCGCAGCTCGCGGGCGGCGCGCTCGGCGCGGGCGCTGCGGTGGTGCTCGCGAAGGGTCGTGCGGGCGGCGCTCCTCTCGCGGCGCAGGCGCTCGCGAACGGGTACGGACGCCTCTCGCCGGGCGGATACGGCCTCTCCGCGGCGCTCGTCGCGGAGGTCGCGCTGACGACGCTGCTCGTCCTGGTGATGTTGTCGACGTCGGATCCGCAGCCGCGCGGCGGCGTTTCGGCGGAGGTCGCGAGCGCTTCTCGACCGACGTACGCGGTCACGGCGGCGTCGGTGGGCGTGGCCGGCACGCTGATTCACCTCGTCGGCATCCCGGTGACGAACCTCGCCGCGAACCCGGCGCGCGCGCTCGGTCCGGCATTGTTTGCGGGCGGCGACGCGCTCGCGCAGGTGTGGTTGTTCCTGGTGGCGCCGCTGCTCGGAGGCCTCGCGGCGGCGGCGTTGCATCGCGTGCTGTGGTCGTCGCCGCGCGCGATCGCGTCGGGCGCGTCCGCAGGCGAGAAGCCGATGACGCTGGTCGCGGCCGGCACGGTCCCGCACCGCATCAACCACCGCCCGCCGGTGGTGCAGCCGCTCGACGACGAAGAGTGCGGCCCGTCCACGCTGCGCTCCCCGCGCCCGGTCCGCGTGGAGGCGATCGAGGCGACGTCCACCGCGCACGTGTAGAAGAGAGAAGGTCGTTGCGTTGGAGAGGCCCCGTTCATCGGGGCTTCTCTCTTTTTGTGGTTTGTCGATGAGCTCTCGGTCCGTGCTCGGCCTCCGCACGCGCCCGTTTTCGAACCACGAAGCGAGCGTGACGGAATATTTTGACCCCGCCTCCGGACGCCTCCGCACACAACCATCGAGACCACCGACACCGAAGATCGCCGCCCGGCCCCTGCGCCGGAGCGAGCCCCGCTGACTGGCCCCCTCCTCGTGGCCAGTCAGAGTGCCAGTTCCGAATTCCTGATTTGCCCGCCGCGGCTCCTTGGCTCGCGAGCGGGCCATCGGTGTTTCTGGTGCCTTGTTCTGTTCTAGAATCGCTTTTGATCTAGGAAAAATAAACAGAACGCGTGAATGAACATCGGAGTCGGCACAACGGATATGGGCAGTCGGGGGATGAAACAGTGAAGCAAAGAAGTCGAAGGAAGTAAGGAGAACACCCCATGGCACGCTCACTCATCGCTCTCGCCGCTCTCGCCTCGATCCCCCTCTTCGCGGGCTGCTCCACCGGCGCTCCCGGCGAGGTCAAGCTCGGCGTCGACGTCGCGGCGATCACCGTCTCTGCGACCCAGACGTCCACCAATTCGAGCAGCAGCGACGACCTGGTCCTCGAGCGGGTGCGCATCTTGGTCGAGACCGCGAAGGTGGGGTACCACAACGATCAGAAGACCGGCGGTGAGAGCGCGGAGGCCGGTCCGATCGTGATCGACCTGACGGCGGACGAGATCGCGAACGGCGCGCACCGCGAGATCAGCGTCGGCTCGCTCCCGAGCGGCACGTACGGCGGCGCGGAGATCGAGATCGCGCCGCTCAAGAGCGACGACGACACCTCGGCGGCGGAGCTCGCGGACTTCGTGTCGAGCGGCGCGTCGGTCATCGTGGACGGCACGTACATGGGCGCGAGCTTCCAGTTCGCGGGCCACTTCCTCGCCGAGCAGGGCACGGACGGCGACGTGGACATCGACGCCGCGACGCCGATCGCGCTCGCGTTCACGGTGGACGCGTCGACCTGGTTCAAGGACTCGTCGGGCGCGCTCCTGGATCCGTCGGACGCCGCGCAGCACGACGCGATGGCGGTCGCGATCTGCGAGACGCTCGACACCGAGGCTGCCGACGCGGGCGGTGGAATGGGCAAGGGCGACGGCGACTGCCCCGACGGCGGCGCCGGCGCCGGCCCCCACGGCGACGGCCCGATGGCGGGCGGCGCGCCTCCTGCAGGCTCCGGCGGCGCTCCAGCGGGCGGCCCGGACGGCGACGGCGACGGCCCGATGGCGGGCGGCGCGCCTCCTGCGGGCTCGGGCGGCGCTCCAGCGGGCGGCGCCCCTCCGGCCGGCCACAAGGGCGGCAAGGGTGGAAAAGGCGGCGGCCAGCAGCACTGTGTCGAGGCCTCCAACTGACCGCTCGCGCCGCGACTGCCACTCCGCGAAGGTGCCAGTCCAGACTAGCTCTCTGACTCCCCTCCTTCATTGAAACGGGCGGGCCCGGGGTGTCCCCCGGCTCGCCGCCCCGGTGCCTCTGCCGGACCCGGTCAGTTCTTGGGCGCTTCGATCAGCGCGCACGCGACAGCCGCGCGCACCCCCACGTCGGCGTCGGCCACGAACCCGACGGCCTTCGCCGGCTCCCGCAGGTCCACGAACGCGACGCCGGTCGTCTCCCGGGCCCGCGTGTCCTTCAGCTCCACCTGTTTATCCAGGAAAGGCAGCACCCCGCGCTCCCCTGCGCGTGCGAGCGCCTTCTGCGCCTGGAAGCCGCGCGTCGTCGGCGTCTTCGCCAGATCCAGCAGCCGCTTCACGATCGCGTCCCGGTCCTTCGCCTCCGCCACATCGCGCCCGACGCCGGAGAGGAGGCGCCAGGAAGCGGCCACGGCCACGGCCTCGTCCGAGTCCTTCACGGCGTCGCGCAGCGCCTGCTCGATCGGCGGCTCGTGCGCGGGGGCCACGCCGATCGCGAACACCCGCTCGATCGTCGCGCCGCTCTGGATCGCGCGCGTCAGCACGCCGATCGCCTCGTCCCAGCCCTCGCCCTTCCAGCGCGAGAGAGCGCCCGCCGCGGCGATCGCCGCCGATCCGCGCGCGTGCTCCGCGGCCCACCACAGCTCGCGCCGCCCGCCTGCGTCGATCATCCGCTCGGTGGCCCACGCGTCGGCGATGCTCTGGCGCAGGTCCTCGTCGGCGCGGTTCCACAGATCGCGCAGCGCGAGCACCGCGCCTTCGCCCGAGGCCGTCTTCGCGATCGCGCGCACCGCGAGCGTGCGGGCCAGCGGGTACGGATCCAGGTGCGCCGCCTCCAGCAGCGCGTCCGTATCGGCCGGATCGCCCGCGTCCGCCGAGGCCCGGAGCGCCGCCGTGCGGATCTCCTGATCGCCGTCCAGGATCCTCGCGCGCCGAGCAGCCCCGTCGCCGGCGCGGATCAACGCGCGCGCCTCCACCGATCGCCACGCCGCGCCGAGCCCTGGGCGCGTCGCCAGATCCCGCGCGTCGTCCGGCGAGAGGCGCCCTTCTTCCAGCCGCGTGAGCGCCGCCGACGCCGCGAGATCGTCCGTGCCCTGCGACCGCTCCGCGAGCGCGCCGTCCAGCGAGCGCGCGCATCGGCTCCACGCGTCGAGGGCCTTCTGCCCGTCGTCGCCCTTCGCGCTCTGGATCTCGTGCTCGGCGACGGCGCGCGCGATGGCGCGGGCCTCC
Organism: Polyangiaceae bacterium; assembly: GCA_046351455.1. GTDB lineage: Bacteria > Myxococcota_A > Polyangia > Polyangiales > Polyangiaceae > JADJRH01. The sequence continues at coordinate 466,130 of JAXLYM010000001.1, read as the reverse complement.
CCGTCGTTCATGCGCCCTTGCTTGCCGGCGGCCGCGATCTCCCGCGCGAGGGCCGCTCGATCGCCGGACTCGGCGGCGCGGAGCGCAGGAGAGGCCGCGCACCCCATCGAGGTGATCGCGACGCCGACGAAGAACAGAGCACGGAGCGGGCCGAATCGCACGGCGCGAACGTAGCACCACCTCCGCCACGACGTGAATGCCCTCAACATGCATCGACGTCGCGCGCGGGGAGTGCGAGGCTCCCGGCCGATCAGATGCGCATCGATGTGATCGTGAACACCACGGCGCGCCGGTACGAGAGCGCGCCGGCGCTGGTGAACGAGCTGCGCGCGACCGTCCACGGGCACGCCGTGCTCCACGCGACGCGCGACCTCGACGAGCTCGAGCACGCGTGCGCCGCGGCCGCCGCCGCGAAGAGCGACCTCGTCGTGCTCACCGGCGGCGACGGGAGCCTCATGGCCGGCACCTCCGCGCTCGCGCGCACCTTCGAAGGCCGCCTGCCGCGCGTCGCCTTCCTGCCTGCGGGGACGGCCGCGATCATCAGCAAGAACTGGGGAATCGAAGGCGATCCGGTGACGCTGCTCCGCCGCATCGTCGCGCACCCCGAGGCGCTGCGGTCCGAGAAGCACCCCACGCTCCGCGTCCGCGGCGAGACCGCGAGCGGCGTCGAGGAGCGCATCGGCTTCATCTTCGGCACGGGCCTCGTCGCGAAATTCTTCGACCTCTATTACGCCGACGGAGCGCGCGGGAACGCCGGGGCCGCGCGGCTCGTCGCGCGCATCTTCGCGGGGTCGTTCGTCGGCGGCCACCTCGCGCAGCAGGTGCTGGATCCGCTGCCGTGCTCCGTCGAGGTGGACGGGCGCGCGCTGCCGGCGAGCGCGTTCTCGCTCGTGTGCGCCGCGGTGGTGCGCGACCTCGGACTGCACATGATCGTGAACTACCGCGCGGGCGAGGACGCGTCGCGGGTGCACCTCGTCGCGAGCTCGCTGCCCAGCCGGCGCCTCGGTTGGCGGATGCCGCTCGTGCTCTCGGGGCGGTCGATCGGCGGGGACGGCGCGTTCGACGACCTCGTGGATCGCTTCACGGTGCGCTTCCCGCAGCCGACGCCGACGCAGCCCGCGGAGGGCCCGTACGTGCTGGACGGCGACATCCTCCGCGCCTCCGCGGTGCACGTCTCCGCGGGCCCGCAGCTCGACGTGGTGAAGCCGTGAAGGCGGGCGCGTGATCTGGATCGAGGCGCGCGCGGAGAGCGGGAGCCGCATCGCGATCGTGCGGTGTGCGATCGATCTGCTTCGTTTCCAGGGGATCCACGTCGACGCAGCGACCTCGTGGAGCGGCCCCGGACGGCGCGCGGCGCACCTCCGCGGCGACGACGTGGCCGGGGCGCTCGCGAATGTTCGCCGCGCGCTCGACGATCGCGTGACGTTCGTCGCCCTCGCGGAGGCGCCGCCGGACGCGCAGGATCCGCTTGAAAATGGCGTATTCGAAGACGCGTTCCCGACCGAGGCGATCGATCACACCGCGGACGAGGCCTTCGCGGTGACCGCGCCGGACCGGGCGGAGCTCCTCGCGGGCGCGGCGGAGGCGCTCGGCGGCCTCATCGTCTCGCCTGCGAGCGTGCGCGCGCTCGCGTCGCGCCCCGTCGCCGTCACCGCGCCCGAGGACGATTGGCCCGACGACGAGCGGCTCCACGCGTGGCTCGCGGAGGTCCTGTACACGCTGGACGCGGGCCGATTCGCGCTGCGGCGCGCGGTGATCTTCGAGGACGCGAAGGACGCCGTCCGCGGCGCGATCTTCGGCGAGCCGCTCGACGAGGAGCGCCACGAGATCCACGGCGCCATCAAGGCCGTCACGTACCACGGCCTCGCGATCGACCCGGTGCCGGGCGGCCTCCGCGCGACGGTGATCGTCGACGTTTAGGGCACCACCGGGAGGAAGCCGCATTCGAAGTCGCGGGGCGCCATTGGGAAAAGACCGCCTTCGATGTGTGAGCTCGCCTTTGAAACAAGCCGATCCGGCGAGACGAACCGCCTCCGCGCGGGTACCTTCTCGGCGCCATGAGAGCCGACGGCGTCACCATTGAGCGCATCGACGACGTGCGCGTGCGCGTCCCCATCCAGGGCGCGATGCGCGTGGAAGGCCGCATTTACGCGGACGAGACGCTCCTCCGCGGCATCCGCGGGGACGCGTGCGTGACGCAGGTCGCGAACGTCGCGTGCCTGCCCGGCATCGTGGGCGCGTCGCTCGCGATGCCCGACATTCACTGGGGCTACGGCTTCCCGATCGGCGGCGTCGCGGCCTTCGATCCGGAGCGCGGCGGCGTCGTGTCGCCCGGCGGCGTCGGCTACGACATCAACTGCGGTGTCCGCCTGCACGCGCTCGACGTCGACGCGGAGGTCCTCCACGAGGTGCGCGAGCGCGCGGCGCTGGTGCTGTCGCGCGCGGTGCCTGCGGGGGTCGGCGTGGGCCGGATCGACGTGCGGCTCCCGGAGCTCGACGCGGTGCTCGCGGACGGCGTCGGCGCGCTCGTGACGGCGGGCATCGTGGACCGCGCGGACCTCGACACCATCGAAGACGGCGGCCGGATCCGCGGCGCCGATCCCTCCCGCGTGAGCGCCCGCGCCCGCGAGCGCGGCGGCCCGCAGCTCGGATCGCTCGGCTCCGGCAACCATTTCCTCGAGATCGATCGCGTCGCGGAGGTGTACGACGCGGAGACGGCGGAGGCCTTCGGACTGACCCTCGGCAAGGCGACGCTCCTCATCCACTCCGGATCTCGCGGCCTCGGACATCAAGTCTGCGAGGAGGCGCTCCCGTCGATGGTGCGGGCCGCGCGCGACGCCGGGATCGCCTTGCCGGACAAGCAGCTCGCGTGCGCGCCCCTCGGATCCAAGCCCGCGGACGACTACCTCTCTTCGATGGCGGCCGCCGCGAACTTCGCCTTTGCGAACCGGGCAGTCCTCGCGGACAGGGCGCTCGACGCGCTCGCGGAGGTATTGAGTCGACCGCGCGAATCGCTGAATCCGCACCTCGTCTACGATGTTTGCCACAACATCGCGAAGTGGGAGGAGCACCACGTGGCCGGCCGGAGCGCCCGCCTCTGCGTGCATCGAAAGGGCGCGACGCGCGCGTTCGGCCCGGGAAATCCGGCCCTCCCGGCGAGATACCGACTCACCGGACAGCCCGTGATCGTCCCCGGCGACATGGGCCGATACTCCTACGTCCTCGCGGCCGCGGAGGGCGCGATGAACGAGACCTTCGGTTCGAGCTGCCACGGCGCCGGACGTGTGCTGTCGCGCGGCGCCGCGAAGAAGAAGGCGAGCGGCAGGGAGGTCGTGAAAGCGCTCTGGGAAAAGGGCATCGCGATCAAAGCCGCGAGCGTCGAGGGCGCCGCCGAAGAGATGCCCGACGCCTACAAAGACGTCGCCGACGTGGTCAGCGTCGTGGAGCGCGCCGGCATCGCCCGCCGCGTCGTACGCCTTTCACCCATCCTTGTCGTGAAGGGATGATGTGGGGGGCTGCCGCCCCACACCCCGCTCTGAAATAGGGAGTCTGATAACTCCAGGTCGCTCACGAGCTCATCGGGCGCCCCCTCCCTTCGCGAACGAAGAGAGCGATTTGGGAGGGGCGGGCGCGCGCAGCGCGACCGGGGGTGGGCACCCTTGTGTGAGACTTGGAGTTGCTCTTAAACGTCGAGGCCTGCGTCCACTCAGCTACGGACTCCGCGGAGCCAGGCTCCGCTCCGCCTCCGCTGAGCGGACTCCGGCCTCCCAGTGGCGGCCTCAATAATCCCAATAAGCATGCGTGTGGTAGAACTTCGCGTCGCAGAAGTTCACCACCGTGATGTCCTTGTCGTCGTCGTTGTCGTGGAACGAGCGGAAGTTGATCACGGTGCCGGGGTCGTCCCACACGTACATCTCGAGGTCGTCCGCCACGCTGTCCGCGGAGTAGTGGAATTTGTCGACCGCCGATGGCTCCCCGCGCACCGACACGATCGAACGGAACACCTTGCTCGCGCGCGGCGGCGTCCGGCCCTGCGGCTTGTAGATCGTGAACTGCGCGCAATAAAGCCGGTTCCGGTACGCGTCCTGCTCGTTGCCGAAGCGCAGCACCATGAACCAGCTGTCCAGATCCGCCTGCAAATAAAGGTGCGTGTCGCCGAGGCCCTTGCCCTTCTTGACGTCCGCCTCGGGCAGCGCCTTCTCCAGCACCTCGCGCGCGTCGCCCACGCTCGTCTTGCCGAACTCCAGCGCCATCCGCGGCGGCGCCTTCTTGCCGATCGTCGAGAGGCCGATCTCCAGGAGCCGCCCGAGGCTCGCCGCGCCGTCGAAATGCGCGTCGCCCGCGGAGGCCTCCGCCGATGCCGACGGGGTCGCCGTCGGCGTCGTCGTGATCGTCACCGTGGTGTTCTGCGGGGCCGGCGGCGGGCCGCACGCCGGCAGAGCGCTGGACACGAACAGAACAAGGGCGAACCGCTTCAGCGCGGAGTGTGTCGGCCGATTCGAGGGCATCGGCGCCATCCTACCCCGACCGGCCACCGCGAAACCATGGTCCGCTTTTGCCCCACGCCGAATCCGCGCTCTGAACGGAAGCAAAATCCGGTAAGAGAGGGGACGCGATGGACCTCGTGACCATTCAGCCTTTCGTGGCGGGGGCCCTCCGGTGGCAGGACGCTCCCGACGCGTGGACCATGACGGTCGTCGTCAAGCTCACGCTCCACCTGAAGCCGGGCACGATGACCGTCGCCCGCGAGCCCGAGCCCATCCGCGAGCGCGACCTCCGCCGCGCCTCGGACCCCGAAGGGCGCGTGAATGCAGCCTGTGATCTGGCGCCGTTCAAGGCCGGGGCCGAGGTCGTCGTGGTCGGTCACGCGCCCGCCGGCGGGCACGGATCGCTGGGGCGGCTCGCGGTCGGCGCCGTCGACAAGGTGATCGAGATCTCCGGCTCCAGCGAGATGCTCCTCGGCGCCGAGCTCGGGCCGATGGAGACGCGGTGGCCCCTGCGCGCCGACAAGAAGGCGCCCGTCACGATGACGTTCGTGCCGACGCCCCTCATCGAGGCGCCGTTCGGGCTCGACGTGGAGCGCGATCAGTTCCACACGGCCCCGCCCGATCAACAGCTCGGCGAGATCCGCCCGGACGAGGCGCTCGTCCTCGAGAACCTGCACCCGAAGCTGCGCCACCTGTCCACGCGATTGCCCGGCATCCGGCCGCGGGCGCGCGTCGAGATCGACGGGCTCACGCCGTGGGAGATGAACCTCACCGCGGACACGCTCTGGATCGACACGGATCGATCGATCGCGACGCTCGTGTTCCGCGGGCAGCTCCCGCTCGCGGGGCGGCACCAGCCGGGGCGCGTGCGCATCGGCGTCGAGCGGCCGGGGGAGGCGGTGCGCTACCCGGACGGGCTCGACGTCACGCACGATCTCTCGCACGAGCCGTCGCCTCCGCCGCCGAAGGTGGCCGTTCCGCCCGCGCGCCCGAGCGCCCCCGGCCCCGCGCCCGCGCGCCCGACCGCGCCCGCTCCCTCGCGGCGGATCACGCCTTTTCCGCCGCCGATCGTCGCGATGGCGGACGAGGACGACATCGAGCAGACGCAGACGAACGGCGACAAGCTCGGCATGCTGGGGCGCACCGGCGCGGCCGCCGCCTACCCCGCGGGCCCCGCGCTCCCCTTCGGCCCCGGTCAAGGCCAGCGAGCGCCAAACAGCCAGTCTGCGAACAGCCCCTCTGCAAACAGCCACTCTGCGCCGGTGCCGCCGCCGCGATCGTCGGCCGGGATGCCGGATCCGATGCTGGGCCCGCCGCCGGACGAGACGAGCCTGTTCATGGCGCCGCAGGCCCGCAACCGCGTGCCGACGTGGCTCGGCGGCATGGACGCGCCCGCCTCCAGCGAGCCGCCGACTCCCCACCTGCAAGCCGCGGCCGCCGCGCCTCTCTCGCGCATGACGCCGGTGCCTTTCTCGTCGCCGGTCGCGCCCCCGAGCCCCGTGTCGCAGCCGGGGGCCGTGTCCCCGCTCGGGAGCCAGGGCGTCGCGCCGCCGCCGCTCGTGTCCCAGATGGTGCGCCCGGCCGACGCCCTCCAGCCTCCGAGCCTCGTCGGCGCGAGCAACCGCGCTGTCCACGACGGCCTCACGATCCCGTCGCCCGCGCCGTCCCGAGGCGGCGGCACCACCGTGGGACAGGCCGCCATGGCCCAGCCCTCGATCGGACAGGGCACGATCGGACAGAGCACCTTCGGCCAGTCGTCGATCGGACAAGGCACCATCGGACAGGGCACGATCGGACAGAGCACCTTCGGCCAGTCGTCGATCGGACAAGGCACCATCGGACAGGGCACCATCGGCCAGTCCTCGATGGGCCAGTCGTCCCTCGGTCCCTCGTCGATCGGACAAGGCACCATCGGACAGGGCTCTCTCGGACAGCCCACGTCCGGACAGGGCACGATCGGCCAGAGCCCCACGCCGAACGCGGACGACGCCGCGCGCCGCAAGCCGGAGCCGCGGCCGTCCTCCGCCGGTTCGTTCCTGAGCGCGGCGGACGCCTCGAACGCGGCCGCCGCGGCGCTCGCGAAGGGGCCCGCTCCGGCGCGTCCGGTCACGAAGCCGGGCATCCCCGTGTCGCCCGCGGCCGCGCCGCCGCCTCCGCGCGCGCTCGTGGACTTCTTGTGGTTCGCGACGGAGCTGCACTATCGCCTCCACGAAACGCCCGCTTTCAAGCGTATTCTGGAGCCGGGCAGCGCCTCGGACGAGGAGGGCGCGCCGGCCGAAGAGGCCGCCACCGACGCGCCGCCGAAGAAGAAAAAGAAGGCGCTCCCCCCGCCTCCGCCGCCGCCTCCGGCCGACACGAAGCCGCTGGAGGAGCGCGATCGGGACATCCGCGGCCGCGTGACGCGCGTGCTCGTGCGCGCGGAGGCCGTGCCGGACGTGGAGGCCGCGCTCTTCAGCGCCATCGACGACGACGGGGTGCTGACGCCGCCGCTCGTGGTCGTCGCCGGCGAGATCGAGCTGCCGTTCGACGAGACCGAGACGCTCCGCACGCTGGTGGGCGCCGCCGGCCCGCTCGCGGCGATGGACAAGAAGCTCAAGGAGACGATCGACCTCGCGTCGGACGCGCTGGGCACGCCGCTCGGCAGCTCACCGGACGTCGCCGCGAGCTTCTCCGCGCGCATCCGAGAGGCGTGGCAGCGAGCGAACCGCGCCCTCTCCACCGACTACCTCGACGTCCACACGCGCCGCGTCCTCCTGGAGCAGCGCCGCTACCAGACGCGTGAAATCCTGGGCGCCCAGTGGATCCGCGCGCTCCTTCACGCGAGCGGCCCGGCCCCGGCCTCTGGCCCGTCCGCGAGCACGAACGTGCCGGTGTACCTGCCCGCGGAGCTGACGAGGCGACTGCCCCTCTTCGTGAAATTCCCGGCGCGCCTCCTCGTCGAGGTGCTCCCCGCGCAAGACCAGAGCGAGACGCACCCGGTCGCGTTGCGGGCCCTCGCGCTCGCCCGCGTGATCTCCGCGAACACCACGAAGCCTTGACGGCCAGTTCGGGGGCCCGATAAGCACTCTCCTCGTCGTTGACAAGCCCCGACACGGCTCTTCCCGCACGCGCCCTTGCGCACGAATTTACGCGATCGCAAGGCCTGATGCATGCTCCCCGCAACCAGCTACCGCGCCTGCTCATCTGAGGGGGCCAGCCCTCGGTCGCGGCTTGCACAATTGCGATCTGAGACGGCGTCTCAACTCGCTACTGCAACGTGGATTGTCGCTGAAAAGCTGCGCGAAACCACCCGAAATGCCGTCGTTCCGCACACATCACCTGAGCGGCGCACACCTCGCCGGAGCCGGGCACGCGCCGTGCAATTCCCTATCACCGAACCGAGCGGGTCGGAGCAACTCACGGCCGCCCGGTGCATCATTCATCCCCCACCGCCCCTCCGAGAGGCAACCCCCGTGTTCGATACCAGCTCCACCCTCGACGACAGCACCCCAAAACCGCCACTTCAAGGCGTCACCTTCGGCCAGGCCACCGACGTCGGCCGTATCCGAGAGCAGAACGAAGATCACCTCGCCGCGGCCGCCGACATCGGCTTCTTCGTGGTCGCGGACGGCGTCGGCGGGGCGCCGGGCGGGGCCGAGGCCGCGCGCCTCGCGACCGCCGAGATGCTCCGGTTCCTGCGCGCGTCGACCCCGGTGCGGCGCCGCTCGCGCTCGTCGGGCAACTGGGCCTTCGAGATGTCGCCGGACGAGCCGCCGCCCCCCAGCGAGGCCGGCGAGAGCCCGGGCCCGCGCCTCATCGCCGCGGCCCTCGGCGCGCACCAGATGATCCGGACGGTGGCAGCGCGAAAGGGCCTGTTCGGCGCGGCGACGACGATGGCGGCGCTCTGGGTGACCGGCGACCGGTACCATATTGCGAACACGGGCGATTCGCGCGTGTACAGATTGCGCGAGGACGGCCTCCAGCAGCTCTCGAAGGATCACACCCTCGTCCAGGAATACAAGGATATTCGCGGCGAGCCTCCGGGCCTGTGGGCGCGTCACATGGAGAACGTGGTGACGCAGGTGCTGGGCGGGCGGCACGATCGCATCCCCGCGGTGCACCTGACGTCGCACGCGCTGACGCAGCCGGAGGTGTTCCTCCTCTGCACGGACGGCCTCACCAAGATGGTGAACGAGGCGGACATCGCCTTCGTGCTGCGCGCCGCCCCGACTCCGCAGCAGGCCGCCGAGGTGCTCGTCGAGCTGGCCAATGACTGGGGCGGAGTCGACAACACGACGGTCATCATCGTCCGCGTGGAGCCCGTCCCCAAGTCGGGCTGACTCGGCACCTCGCGGAGCCTGTCGCTATCTCGGATCGACTGGGCAGCTCGCGGAGCCTCTCCCGACATCGAATCGAACACCGATCTGCATCGCGCTGCGGGTGCCTCAGCGGTTACGCGCCTTGGCTCGGATCGAGCTGCGCACGCGGCTTGCAATCGCGGCTCGCATGCTCCGGACGCCGCGCATGGTCTTCGCTCTGGTCGCTCTCGTCGGGCTCGGATCCTCGGGGTGCGTGCAGACGCTCCAGCTCGTGGGCGCGTCGCTGGAGCTGGCCGGGGCCATCGCCGACGCGTCGCGCGCCTCGCAGGCCTCGCAGCCGCCGCCCCCGGAGGAGCCGACCGCGGAGCCCGACACGCGCGTCCTCTCGGCGGAGGTGGACAAGTCGCCGGGATGGCCGATGTCGGAGTGCGAGCTGGCCCGCGGGCGCTGGCGCGAGGCGCACCAGGATCAAGACGTGCCGCCGCCCGAGCTGCGGTGTCTCGCGGACGGGGCGTATCCTCCGGCCCCGCGGCCTCCGAACGCCTTCGTCGCGCCGGTGGACGCGGAGCCGCCTGCGCCCGCCGCGACGCCCCCGACGAACGCCGCCGCGAACCCGGAAATGCTGTGACCGCGAGGCTCCACCCCGAGGTGTGGTGAAGCCGCAACAATGCCCCTCTCGGGCTACGGGGCCTTCTTCTTCGCCTCTTCGCGCCGGTCCATCTCCTGGCAAGACACCGGGTCTCCCGACTCGCACGCCTCTTTCAAGAAGCCGTTGGCCTTCTTCTCGTCGGGGGAGACGACGGTGCCCTGGCGGTAAACGGCGCTCAGACGAGCGCAGGCGTTCGGCTCGCCGAGGTGACAGGCCTTCTCCAGATAGCGGACGCCCTTGCGCTGATTGGTGACGTTGAAGGCGACGCCGAGGCCCTCCATGTGAATACGCCCCAGGAAGGCGCACGCGGAGGGCTCGTCTCCGTCACAGGCCGTCTCCAGGATCTCGCGCGCTCGGTCCATGTCTTTCGGGACGCCGAGGCCGTCCTGCAAGAGGACCGCGAGGCCCGTGCACGCGCGCACCTTGCCGGCGCCCTTGTCGCAGCCGACCGTATACAGGCTGGCGGCGAGCGCCTCGTCCTTCGGGACGCCCCGGCCGAGCTGGTACGCCTCGCCGAGCGTGTTGCAGGCCGAGGAGACGCCGCCGTCGCACGCCTTGCGGAGCAGGGGAATCGCGCGGTCCCGGTCCTCGGGGGAGTCGCGGCCGTCGAAGAAGCTCTGTCCGAGGGCGCCGCACGACTCCAAGGCTCCGCCGCTGCACGCCTCCGTGAGCTGCTCCAATCGAGTCTTCGCCGCGGGGGGCGGCGGCTCCGACGGAGTGGCTGTATTCTGGACTGGCACCTTCGGCGGCGGAGGTGGAGCCGGCGGGGGACCGCACGCGGCGACGCCGAGGAGCGCGCCGAGCAGGGCCGTCGTGGGGAGGAGGCGAGTCGACATCGCGGGGATCAGGCCGGCTCGTTCGGGTAGACGGCCCATTTGACGTACGGATTGCGCTCGTCGCCGCGGACGCGCTTCGCGCCCATCGTGATGAGGATCGTGCCGTTCACCATCGCGAGGACGCGCGCTTGTTTCCAGGCGGCGACGGCGTTCGGCGGGCCGAGGCCGACGGCGGGGCGAGGGGGCTGGTCCTGGAAGAGGACGGCGACGAGGTGCCCATTCGCATCCATCGCGAGGAGCACGTCCCGCATCGCATCGGCTGCCTGCGGAGGGGCCGACGAGAACACGCGCAACGTGTCCCCGTTCGGCTCGTATTGAACGCCGGTGGCCATGTGGACGCTCGCTTGCATCGGTCGCGAACATAGCCCAACGCGCGCCGGATTCCCACCCTCCTTTCGGATCGAATTGCCCTGTTCCCCCTCGCGAATGGCCCAGTCTGGCCCATAGTCGTGCGCAAAAGCTGGTGAATTCAATGGGCCGGATTGGCAAGCATCTTGCGAAGCGGCCGAGTCCATGAACTTTGGACGTGCCTTTTGGGTCCCGCTGCCTCTCCTGCTCCTCGCCGCGTGCTCCACGGACAAGGAGCCGCTCAAGCTCCGGGAGGCGGCCACGGCGATCTGCGGGGGCGGCGCCTCGCGGCAGAACAACGGCAAGACGAACGGCACCGGCGCGGATGACAGCGGCGGCGTCGGCGGCGGCTCGGGCGGGGGCTCCACGTGGACCGGCACCACCACCACCTCGTGGGAGGAGACCGGCGGCTCCGTCGTGGGCGGCGGCGGCTCCGGCGGCTCCACGGGCTGCGGCGGCATGGGTGGAATGGGCGGCATGGGCGGATGCGGCGGCTCCGTCGTGGGTGGCGGCGGCTCCATGGGCGGCTCCATGGGCGGCTCCACGGGTGGCAGCGGCGGCGTCCCCGCGGGCGGCGCCGGCGGCATGAACGCGGCCCCCCCGCGGAGCCCGATGGTGGCGGAGGGATGCTCCGGCATCGATCTCGAAAACCCGGCCAAACTGTACCTCTCGGCCGACGACTCCAACTCGATGGCGTCCGCCGCGATCCTCCGCCGCCTCATCCACGGCGGCGCCAAGACCGTGAGCCCGTCCTACGTGCGCACGTACGAGGTGCTCAATTACTATCAATACCACTTCGCGCCTCCGCCCGCGGGCCAGCTCTCGATCATGTCGCAGCTCGGATCGTGCGCGCTCACGGGCGATCTCGCGCTCCAGATCGCCGTGACGTCGCCCCCGGCCGAGGTGTCGCGGCTGCCGCTCACGGTGACGCTGGTGCTCGACACGTCGGGATCCATGAGCGGGGAGCCGATCGAGCTGGAGAGGGCCGCGGTGAAGGCGATCGCGTCCACGCTCCTGCCGGGCGACGTGGTGAGCGCCGTCACGTGGAGCACGGAGCAATCCGTCCTGCTCGACGGATACACGGTGTCCGGCGCGAACGATCCGGCGCTGATCAGCCTCGCGGACGGCCTCGCGGCGGACGGCGGCACCGACCTCGACTCGGGCCTCACGCGGGGCTACGAGCTGGCCAATGCGTACCGCGGATCGGACCGGATCAACCGCGTGATCTTGATCAGCGACGGTCAGGCGAACGTGGGAGTCACCGCGGCCGACCTCATCGGGAAGAACGCCGAAGATCAGGACGCGGAGGGCATCTATCTCGTGGGCGTGGGCGTAGGCGACGGCGTCAACGACACGCTCATGGACACCGTGACGGACGCGGGGCGCGGCGCGTACATTTACCTGGATACGCAGGCCGAGGCGTCGAAGATGTTCGTGGACCGCTTCTCGGAGTCGGTGCTCGTGGCGGCGCGCGACGTGCGCATCGAGCTGACGCTGCCCCCGTATTTCGGGATCAAGAAGTTCTACGGAGAGGAGTACTCCCCGGATCCGACGAAGGTGCGGACGCAGCACCTCGCGCCGAACGACTCGATGATGCTCTATCAGATCATCCACCCCTGCGATCCGGGCCTGCCGAGCGCGAACGACCCGTACAAGGTGGTCGTCACCTGGAAGGATCCGGTGAACGGAGAGAGCAAGTCGACCACGCAGGACACGACGCTGGGCCAGCTCGGCATCGACGACGGCAACCTCTCCAAGGCGGCCGCGATCATCGCGTATACAGAGGCCCTCAAGGAGCTGGAGGGCGCCTCGGAGGCGAGCCGCGTCACCCTCCTGCAAGACGCGAAGACCTTCGTCGCGTCGGTGGATCCGAACGGGACGGATCCGGATCTGGTGGAGATTCAGGATCTCCTGAGCGCGCTCATCTCGAACAACGGCGGCTGACCCCGGCGGAGACTGGCTGTCAAGCGGCGGTTCTTGCCGGTGAATCGTGGCGCTGGCGTGTCGCTGCCATGTCGGCGGCGAGTCGCCGCGAGGCTCCTCTCGGATGCGTGCGCGAGTGCAAGATTCGCGTGCGAGATCCGGCGCTCTCGTGATAGAGCGCGGCCGCTCGGCGCCGGGTGACGGACCCTGAGCGCCGGCGATCAAACGACCCCGCTCGGTGGTTGTTGGAGGAGCTCATGTCGAAGTTGTGGAGAGCGGTCGGGCTGGCGTGCGGATGTGCTCTGTCCGTGATCGTCTCTGGTTGTGGACCGCAGGCACACGCCCCTTCCACCGGGGGCGTCGAGGGCGTCGGGGTCAAGAAAGACCTCGGATCGCTGCGAAAACGAGCCAAGACGGAGAGCACGCTCCGAGCCGGCGCCAATTACTTTCGGTGGACGGTGGCCTACGAGGGCGGTCCCAACGAATCATGGGCGCTGGAGGACGGCGGCAATCCCTCGCCGGACATCGAGAACAAGCCGGGATGGCACGAGGATGACCAGGACGTGGAGGTCCTCGCGCCCGCGGACGGCGCCCCCCAGGTGGCGCTCGCGGTGCCTGATTTCTGCGACGCCTATGAAGGCGTCGGCGTCAACCTGAGCTTCGCCAACATGGAGAAGGACTTCCTGGCGATGGCGGATCCCTATGCCGTGCTCGCGGATCTGCGCGTGGTGGCCTATGCGGCGTGCGACCGAATGCACTATGAGCCGCGGCAGAAGCGCGTACAGCGGCTGCTCCAGACCTTCGAGAACCAGAGCAAGATGCCGCTCCCGGAGCTGACGAAGCTCCTCTCGGCGCTCGCCGCCAGCAAGCCGGGCGAGGCCTTCTGCGGGACCGATCCGATGACGCGCTGGATCAACTGCGGGGAGTCGCCCAAGGACGGTCCGATCCCCGGGATCGCGAAGCTCGACGTGATGGAGATGTCGGGCAAGCCGCTCGACGAAGAGCGGTTCCGCATCGCGATGACGCGCTTCGCGGCCGCTCGGCCGACCCCGTTCACGTCGCACGTGCCGTCGAAGGTGAGCGCGCCTCTGGGCGGCGTGGCGCTGGAGATCGCGCCGCTGGGCATGTCCGGGTACCCGGCCGCGGAGTCGGCGGTGAACGCCGCGGAGGTGAAGTTGATCGGGTGGGACGGGCTGGCGCTGACGCTGCTCGCGAAGGAGAAGAGCCTGGCGACTCGGTATCTGCTGCAGCGCCGCGTCGTCGCGTGGCGCGAAGCGGTCGACAAGAGCATCGCGGCCCTCGGCGACAAGGTCGATCAAGTGAAGCGAGCCGAGGACGCGTGGCGCAAGGACGTGCTCGCGGCGAACGAGGCTGTCGTGAAGGCGGCGTTCACCGCGATCCAGTCGCCGAGCAACAAGGAGGCTTGCGGGAGCGTGGAGACGGCGTTCGCCGCGGCGATCACCGACAAGGCGCCGACGACGTGGAAGGCGGCGACGGCGCTCCTCGCGAACCCCACGATCGATCTGCTGCTCCAGGCTCGGCAGAAGTGCCACCAAGCCGACGGGCGCAACGCGCTCTCCCAGGTCGAGCAGGACGCGCTCGAGTGCTGGGGACTCCGCGCGCTCGGCCCGCGCATGGCGGCCTACCGTCAGGCGAACGGCGTGCAGTCGGTCCGCACCACGTGTGAGCACGTGCCGGCTCGGCAGGCGCCCGAGCAGATCGTGAAGAGCGCAACGACGAAGGGCGACGTGGTGGACGTGGGCTTCGAGTCCGAGAAGTGGGTCGAGGAGCGGGAGAGCTGCGTCGACACGAACGTCATCGACGCGGTCACGTGGGAGGGACGGATCATTTACCGGCAGACGTGCAAAGACCTGGAGCCGATCACGCACACCGATCCGGTGCCGCCGGCCTCGTTCCCCAAGGCGATGGCCGCCGGTCTCAAGAAGGGATACGTGCTGAACGTCGCCACGGACGCGCAGCCCGCGGTGGTGAAGGCCTATCCAAACAAGAAGTCGGCCGAGTCCGACTCGGCGCTCGGGGTGTTCTTGGGCGTCGCGCTCAAGCCGTGACGGGATCGCCCGGCTCGCGTTCGAAAGCGCGCGAGCCAGGGCGAGAGTCTCCGCCGCGCCGGGGGGGCGCTCTTCTTCCATGGGACGGACCCGCCCCGAGCGATAGAGCTCCACGGCGACATCCATTCACCCGCGCCGCAGCCGCTCGGCGGACATCCCTTCGAGAAGCTGCGGTTCGCACCCAGGAAGATCAGGCGGGCGACGTCCTGTCAAGGCTCGTCCGGAGGCGTCACGTCGCGCGCGCCGCGGGCCCTTGCATCGCGGGGTGCAGCGGTGCGGCAGAGTGGACGCCACGTGCAGGCAGGGAGTCGCCGTGAGCGACGGAGGCGAGGGAGGGCGTCCCCGACGCGGAGCGACTTGACGCCTTCGAAGGGCTGGAGCGGGTTGGTGATCGGATCTCCGTTGATCTGATAAAGGAGCCCGAGCCCCGCGGCGCCCGCGGTGAAGATGGCCGTGGCCTGCGTGAAGTGCTCGCCCGGATACTCGGCCACACGGCAGATGGAGAGCTCCGAAGGGCCGTAGTACTGATCCGAGAGGACCTGGACGACGCCCGCGAGCGAGGGAGCGCGCTCCAGGATCGTCTCGGCCCGATCGAGGCGCAGGTACGTGCTGTGATTGGCCTGGTAGACCACCGCGTCGGGCTGGACCCGGAAGTGGTTGGTGGACGCCAAGAAGCCGCCTCGGACGACCACCTCACGGACGGAGCCGCGCAGGTTCGGGCCCGGGGTGTATTCCGTGAAGATGGCCTGTGTCGGGTCCGCGTGCATCGCGATGTCGGGGCCGGGGAAGCCCTGTCCGCCGCAGTAGGACCGATAGAAGGCCTGGAGTTGATCGGCGGCCTCTCCGGCGGACTTGCACGTCGCGACGGCCTTTTCGTAGGCGTTGAAGAGCGCGTCCACGTCCGCGTCCTCGACCTCGTAGGTGCGGTTGGTGTACGCGTCAGCGGCCACGAAGCTCACGCCGGCCTCGTTCATGCCGGCCCACAATCCCGGCCGCCCGCTGCGGGTCATCGCGATGTAGCGGAGCGCGCCGACGCGCACGGCCGGAGCCTGGAACTGCGTCGTCGACGCGAGGTCGCACTGCTTGAACAGGTGGACGCCTCCGTCCGCGAACACCGCGCCGATCGTGCACATCGAGGACCTCCAGGAAGCGCCCGCGCGCTCGGCGCGTGCAAGAGGTCTGCCGCCCCGAACAGGCCACTTGCGGCGGTGCGGCCTTTGGGATCGGCGCTGTTCCCGCGCGCCGGCGCGGCTTCTGCGCGGATCCGGCGCGGTGGAGGGGACGTCGCGCGGATTGCGGGCGCCCGGCGATCGCGCGATGATCGCTGGAGGAGGCCTCGATGCGAGCGCAGAAGTGGATGTGGCTGGGCCTGATTCCTCTCGTGGCGTGCGGAGGAAAGGCGGAGTCTTCCGCCGGCGGGGCCGGGACCACGTCGAGCTCCGGGGCCGCAGGGGGCACGGGAGGCGCGGGGGGTACCGTCAGCACGTCCACGGGCGGTGTCACCGTCGGGACCGGGGGTGCCGGGGCGAGCGGCGGCACGGGGGCGGGAGGCGCGGGCGCGACAGGAGGCGCGAGCGCGTGCGAGCCGGGGTGCGCGGCCAATCAGATTTGCGTGGTGCCGGGATGCAAGGAGGTGGCCGGGGAGGAGTGTTATCCGGGCACGCCGGACATGGGCAACTGGTCCTGTCCGCCGGGAGAGGTCCGAGGCGCGCAGTTCGACGCGGACTGTGTCCAGCCGGGTTATGCATGCGTGACCGGCTGTCCGCCGAAGGCCCCATTCTGCATGGATGTCCCGGCCGCGTGCAATGGAGTCCCCACGTGCGCGTGCTTGGGGGACAATCCGTGTTATGCGTCGAACAGCGGTGGTTGCCACGACGCGGACATCGCCGGTGGGCAGCTCACTTGCTCGCTCCAGCCGTGACGGGAGACGCGCGGTTGCGCCTTGCTCCGGCTCGCGCCCGCCGGGTGTCGATGTCGCCGACAAGAGCGCGTCTCTTCGCGTCCCGGCTTTCGGTGTGTGGAGCGCTATTGAACAGCTAAAAAGGATTCCCCGACTGAGGTTCAATCAGTCTTTCTTCTGGAGCGCCCGCGCCAGCGTGTTGCGGCCGATGTTGAGCTTCTTGGCGGCTTCGGTCTTGTTGCCGTCACAGGCTGTCACGGTGGCGTCTGCGTACCTTCGAATCGCCTCGTCGAGCGAGAGGCCGATCGGGAGGTCGATGCTCTCGTCCGCGGGGCCTGCCGCCGCGCCGTGACCCGTTCCGGTCATGCTTACTCGATCGCCGCGCGACTCCGGCTCTTCTCCGAGGTACGACAGGCGGTCCAATCCGGGGGACGACTCTCGGTCTCGGTCACGCGCCGCCTCCGCCGCGAGCCTCTCGCGCGCCGGGAAACACGCCGCTCGGATCCGGCCGTCCGGCGAAAGCGCAATGGCCCCTTCAATCCAATGCTCCAGCTCGCGCACGTTTCCAGGGAACGTGTGGGCCCTTATCGCTGCGAGCGCGTCCGCGTCGAACCTCGGTGTCGGGCGCGAATAACGCTCCGCGTATTTCGTTGCGAAATGGCGTGCCAGACTCTCCAGCTCCGCATCCCCGCGGGCCTTCAGAGTCGGCACGTCGATCTCCACGACTCTCACCCGATAGTACAGATCTTTCCGGAACTTGCCCTGATCAACCAGCTTCTCCAGATTGCAATGCGTCGCGCACACGATCCGCACGTCCGCGTGCATCGTCTCGCGCCCTCCCACTCGCTCGAACACCCTGTCTTGCAAGAAACGCAAGAACTTCCCCTGAATATCCGCCGGCAAATCCCCCAATTCGTCCAGGAACAGCGTGCCGCCCTCGGCGAGCTCGACCTTTCCGGGAACACGTCTGTCCGCCCCGGTAAAGGCGCCACGCTCGTGGCCGAACAGCTCGCTCTCCACCAATTGCGCGGGCAGCGTCGTGCAATCCACCGTCACGAAAGGCCTCGCCTGGCGCTTCGAATTGACGTGGATCGCCCTCGCGAACATGCCTTTGCCGGTGCCGGTCTCGCCGCGCAACAAGACCGTGGCGTCCGTCTGCGAGGCGAGCTGCACGCGCTCGTACACCTGCGTCATCGCCGGGCTCGTGCCGACGATGTGGTTGAACGTGCCGCGGAAAACGACGCCCGGATTCGAGTCCTCCTCGGCCCGCAACGTCGTCAAGGACAGCGCCCGCGCGAGCTGCGTCGCGAGCGCCACCAGGTACTTCTCGTCCTCGGCGTCGAACGGGCCGTTCGCACGATTCAAGAGCTGCACGACGCCGCGCACCGGCGACGCGTGGTCCTCGCGGATCGGCACCGTGAGCAGAGACTTCGTGCGGTACCCCGTGACGCGGTCCGCCGAGGGATCGAATCGCTCGTCCTCGTGCGCGTCCTCCAGACGAACCGTGTCCCCCGTGCGCGCGACGAAGCCCGCGATGCCGTGCGTGATCGGCTGCCGCAGCGAGCTCACCTCGGGCAACATCGCCACGCGCGTCACGAGGTCGCCGCGCTGCGCGTCCACGAGCCAGATCGACGCGCGGTCCGCCCGCAGCGCCTTCGCGAGGCGCTCGCACGCGGTCGCGAGCAACGCGTCGAAGTCCACTTCCCGCGCGAGCAGGCTCGCGAGATCGACGAGCAACGAGAGGCGGGACATGCTGAGCCTGAGGTGAAGGAGCTTACCAGCACCTCCCGAAGGCGTGTCGACGTCCGCGCGCGACCCCTCGAAATCCCCTTCGTTTGCCGTGAAATCCCCCTCGTACGCCCCGAGGTCGGCGCGGACCGGGTCCGCATCCAACCTCCACGCCGCGGCGGAATTCATGCAGCCATCGCCAGCGCCTGGAGCGAGATGGTCATGCCCTCGCGCGCTGCCTCCGCGCCCCGGAACAACGCCTGCGCCTTCGACTCGATCTCCGCCACCTTCGCGTCCGTCCGGCTCGGATCGTGGTGGAACAGGACGTATTTGCCGACGCCCGCGCTCTTCGCGAGCTCCGCGCCCGCCACGTACGTCGAGTGGCCCCAGCCGACCTTCGAGCGGCCCGCGTCACCACGGTACTCCTCCGGCGTGTACTGCGAGTCGTAGATCAGGACGTCCGCGCCCGCCGCGAGCGAGCGGAGCGCCGGATCGACGCACGCATAGTGCTCCGTGTCGGTCGCGTACACGACGCTGTGGCCCTGGTAGTCGATGCGGTACGCGAAGCAGCCGCCGGGGTGGTTCACCTTGATCGCGCGGACCTGCGCGTCGCCCACCATGAACGCGTGGCCGCTGCGCACGTCGCACATCTCGATCTGCGCCATCAGCTCGTCGAGGCGCACCGGGAACACCGGCGCCGTCATCTGGTGCGCGAGCGTCTCCTTGAGCGACATGACGCCGTTCACGCCGCCGAACACGCGCAGCTTGGTGCTCGGAACGTACGCGGGCACGAAGAACGGGATGCCCTGGATGTGGTCCCAGTGCTGGTGCGACAGGAGCATCGTCGCCTCCGTCGCGCCCTCCATCATCATCTTGTCGCCGAGCTTCCGGAGGCCCGTGCCCGCGTCGAGGATGATCCGATCGCGCCCGCACATCACCTCGACGCAGCTCGTGTTGCCGCCGACTCCCGCGGTCTCCGGGCCAGGGGAAGCGATGCTGCCGCGAACTCCGTAGAACGTGATCTCCATGATGCCTCGTCTCCTTGCGTGGTGTGTCGAGGGGCTATTGCGAGCGCCGTACCAAGCTTGTCAGCCCCGTAATCCCCGGGAATTCACGGCGGGAGCGACCCGGCGAACTCTGCCGCGCTCCGTTCCGGATCGCCCCGCACGGTCGGTCGCTCCGGAACGGATCGGGCGGCTCGGGTCGGGCGCAACTCGACGGCTCTAGGCGCTCTGTTGCGGGCCGTATACGCTTGTGCCCTTCTCAAACAGGCGGGCCAAGGTGGACGAACGATTGGGTAAAGCGGCGGAAGAGGCGAGCAGCGCGGCTCGGCTGCGCACGCTGGTCGAGGTGGCGCGGACGTTCGCGGAGGCCACCCACGACTACGAACGGCTGATCAAGGTCATCGTCGAGCAGCTCGCGCGGCTGTCCAACTCGTACTGTGTGCTCGGCCTCGTCAACGAAGACCGAACTTGGTGGGAGGCTGTCGCGGAGTACGTGCTGGAGGCGGAGACGCTCCGTGTCATGGAGCAGCTCATTGGTCCGCGCCGACTGCCGATGGACGGCACGGCGTTCTCGACGCGCGTCGCGCTGAGCGGCAGTCCGATCGTGGTGCACGCGCCGCTCTCTCAAAGTATGCGGGCCAGCCTGCTCCCCCGGCTCGTCGCCACGATGGACGCGCTGCATCTCCGCACCATCGCGGTGGTCCCGCTGCGCGTACGCGGGGTCGTGATCGGGACGCTCACGCTCCTCCGGTACGGCGAAGAGAGGACGCCGCTGGATGAAGCCGATCTGGAGGTGCTCCAGGTGCTCGGCGACCACGCGGCGATGACGATCTCCAACGCGCGGCTGCTCGCCTCGATGCGGCGCGAGCTGGACGACCACAAGCGCACCCGCGAGACGCTGGAGCGCACGGAAGACAAGCTGCGACAGGCCCAGAAGATGGAGGCGGTGGGGCGGCTCGCGGGCGGCGTCGCGCACGACTTCAACAACATCCTGTCCGTCGTGCTGAGCTACAGCGACATGCTGCTGCGCGCGCTCCGGCCCGAAGAGCCCATGCGCGACGACGTGGAGGAGATCTACCGCGCCGGGCAGCGCGCCGCGGATCTCACGCGGCAGCTCCTCGCGTTCAGCCGGCAGCAGATCCTGGCGCCGCGCGTGCTCAACCTCAACAGCGTCGTGAAGGGCGTGGAGCGCATGCTGCGGCGCCTGATCGGCGAGGACGTCTTGCTGAGCGCGCTGCTCGCGAGCGATCTCTGCCTCTGCGAGGTCGATCCGGGCCAGATCGAGCAGATCATCGTCAACCTGGCGGTGAACGCGCGCGACGCGATGCCGAGCGGCGGCCGGCTCACGATCGAGACCGCCAACGTGACCCTGGACGAGACCTACGTGAGCGACCACCCGGAGGCGACCGCGGGGCAGCACGTGATGCTCGTCGTGACGGACAGCGGGACTGGCATGGACCGCGCGACGCAAGAGCGGATCTTCGAGCCGTTCTTCACCACGAAGGCGAAGGGCGCGGGCACGGGGCTCGGCCTCTCCACCGTGTACGGCATCGTCAAGCAGAGCGGCGGCTCCATCTGGGTGTACAGCGAGATCGGCAAGGGCACGACGTTCAAGGTGTACTTTCCGTGCGCCAGGTCGGCGGCCTCGGCGGAGCACGCCACGGCGCCGCTGGCTTCCCGGCGCGGCGGCCGCGAGACGATCCTCCTCGTCGAGGACGAAGGGCAGGTGCGCACGCTCGCGCGGACGCTCCTCACGCGCGCCGGATACCACGTGATCGAGGCCAGCAACGGCGGCGAGGCGCTCCTCCTGTGCGAGCAGCACGGCGCCACGATCCACCTGCTGCTCACGGACGTGGTGATGCCGCGCATGAGCGGCAAGCAGCTCGCCGAGCGGCTCCAGCAGGTCCGGCCGGAGCTGAAGGTGCTCTACATGTCCGGGTATACCGAGAACTCCATCGTTCATCACGGCGTGCTGGACTCGGGGATCCACTTCCTGCCCAAGCCGATCACGCCGGACAGCTTGCTACGAAAGGTCCGCGAGGCGCTGGACGACTGAAGAGACACGGACCGTCGTCCACCGGGGGGCGAATCGGCGGCGACCCCGATGTCCCGGTTCGAAAAGCTCGATCGAGGGCCGTTCACACCGCAGAGGGTGCCGGAGGTAGCGTGGGAAGAGGGGCTCTACATGGGGACGCTTGAGGTCGAGACGGATCGCCTCCGTTTCCTGTTCACGATCACGACCGCCCTCGCGGAGGCGACCACCGAATACGAGCGCGTCCTGGAGGCCGTCGTGGAGCAGACGGCGAAGTTCCTCGACGCGTGCGTCGTGCTGGGGCTCCTCTCGGAGGACCGCGCGTCCTGGCGGCCGGTCGCACAGTTCGCCGAGGACGACGCCGTTCGAAGCGCGCTGCGGCGGCTCCTCGCGCGAGGCTCCTTCCCGATGAACGACGTCGTGCTCGCGAGGATCGCGCGCGTCGGGCAGCCGACGGTCTGGCACGCTCCGTTCCCGGACGCCCTGCGGAGCCGTATGACCGCCGAGGTGCTCACGACGATCGAGCAGATCAAGGCCCGCTCCGTCGCCGTGATGGCGCTCGGGGCCGGGGACAACGTGATCGGAACGCTCACGGTCCTGCGCACGGGGGAGGGCGCGCCGGTGTTCGATGACGCGGAGCTCGACTTGCTCGGTGGGCTCGCGGGGCACGCCGCGCAGGCGGTCGCGAACGCTCGCCTGGTCGAGGCCGTGCGGCGCGAGCTCGAAGATCACGCTCGGACGCGGGAGGCCCTCGCGCAGAGCGAAGAGAAGACGCGTCATCTGCAGCGGATCGAGGCCGCTGGCCGGCTCGCGGGCGGCGTCGCGCACGACTTCAACAACCTGCTCTCGGTGATCATGAGCTACGCCGACATGGTCCACGAAGACCTGCCCGAGGAGCACGAGATGCGAGCGGCGGCGCAGGAGATCTTGGTCGCCAGTCGTCGCGGGGCCGAGGTGACGCGGCAGCTCCTCGCGTTCAGCCGGCAACAGGTGCTCCAGCCGCGCGAGATCGTCCTGAACCGCGTCGTCGCGGGCATCGAGAAGATGCTCCAGTGGCTGCTCGGAGAGGACATCGACGTCCGCGCGCGCCTCCAGCGCGATCTCGCGGCCTGCAAGGTCGACCCGTCGCAGATGGAGCAGGTGCTCCTCCAGCTCGTCCTCAACGCGCGCGACGCGATGCCGCTCGGCGGACGGCTCACGATCGAGACGAGCAACGTGGACGTCGACGAGGCGTACGTGGCGGAGCACCCCGAAGCGACCGCGGGGCGGTACGTCCAGCTCGCCGTCTCGGACTCCGGCGTCGGCATGGACGAGAGCACGAAGATCCGTATTTTCGAGCCGTTCTTCTCCACCAAGCCGTCGAGCCCCGGCTCCGGTCTGGGCCTCTCCGCCGCGTACGGCGTCGTCCAGCAGAGCGGCGGCTTCTTCGTGGTGGAGAGCGAGGTCGGTCACGGCACCACGATGCGCGTGCTTTTGCCGAGCATCGAGCGCCCGCCGTCGATCCGAGGAGAAGGGACGACGGGCTCGCGGTCCTCGCTGCCTCTCTCGTCCGCGGTGCTCGTCGTGGAGCCCGATCCGCACGTGCGCCACCTCCTCCGCGAGATCTTGGAGCGCGCCGGCCACAAGGTGCACGTGGTGGAGGGCGCGGGCGAGGCGATCTTGCTCGCGCAGCAGCGCACGACGGACGTCGCGCTCCTCGTGTGCGATCTGCAGCTCCCCGACATCTCCGGCCGCGCGCTCGCCAAGCGCCTGCGGGAGGCGTGGCCGGAGATGCGCGTGCTCTTCCTCACCAGCGGCGTCGCGAGCTCGGACGCGCGCGCCGAGGACTTCGCCGCGCACGTGGTGTCGAAGCCGATCACGCCGGACGCCTTCCTCGCGAGCGTGCACGACCTCTTCAGCGTGTGAGCGGACGCCGGCCGCGGACGCGGAGCGCCTGCGTCGGAGACGGGTCCGAGGCTTGTTTTGGGCGGTGATCGCTCGGTATGCGGGCGGCCCGGTGAGCTTCGCCGCGCTCCGGAGTGGTGTTTCATGCGACGCTTCGCGC
Source organism: Polyangiaceae bacterium (assembly GCA_046351455.1). Lineage (GTDB taxonomy): Bacteria > Myxococcota_A > Polyangia > Polyangiales > Polyangiaceae > JADJRH01. The sequence continues at coordinate 442,812 of JAXLYM010000001.1, read as the reverse complement.
GGCCTCGTGCAAAGATGGATCGCGGCGCCTGCACCGCTTCGACTCCCTCATGCAATCCCACGAGATCCACCCGGGCGACATCATCGCCGGCAAATACAGGGTCCGCGCGATCCTCGGCCGCAACCATGGGCTGCTCGTCGACGCGTTCCACACCGAGTTCGACCAGCGCGTGGTGGTCAAGGCGCTGCTCGCCGGCTCCGGCGAACCGAAGGAGATCGAGCGATTTCGTCGAGAGGCGCGCACGCTCGCGAAGCTCTCGAGCGAGCACGTCGCGCGCATCATCGACGTCGGCAGCGAAGGGGACGGCTCGTTTTACCTGGTGCGCGAGTACCTCGAAGGGACCGACCTCGCGCGGTACGTCCGCACGCAGGGGCCGCTCGCGCTCGCGGACGCGGTGCTGCTCATCCTGCAGGCCGCGGAGGCCGTCGCCGAGACGCACAGCCACGGCATCATCGTGCGGGAGATCCAGCCCTCCACGCTGTTCTTGACGACGCGCGCGGGCGGGGCGCCGCTCGTGAAGCTGATCGATTTCGGCACCGCGAAGCTGATGAGCGCGGCGGCCGCGCCGGGCGTGGGCGGGGAGCTCACCGCGACGGCGATGTTCGGGCTGTCGCCGTACTCGTCGCCGGAGATGATCCGCAAGGCGAAGAGCGCGGACGGGCGCACCGACGTGTGGTCGCTCGGCGCGATCTTGTACGAGCTGATGACGGGGCGTCCGCCGTTCGCCGGGGAAGCGGCGATGCTGATGCTGCAGATCACGCGGGAGGAGCCGGCGCCTCCGTCGCACCTCGCGCCGCATCTGCCTTCGGAGATCGATCAGATCATCGCGTGGGCGCTCGCGAAGGATCCGGACGCGCGCTTCAAGAACGTCTACGCCTTCGCGCACGCGCTGCGGCCGTTCGCGCCGCCGGAGGGGCAGCTGCTCGTCGATCGCATCGGGCAGATCTCGGAGGCGGCGAAGCGTCGGCCCGTGAGTCTGCCGGCGCCCGCTCCGCCTCCGCGCGGCTCGCAAGGTGGGTCGGTGCCGCCGCCGCGGGGCTCGCAGCCTGCGCCGCCCGCGAGGCCTTCGCAGCCTGCGCCCGCGGACTACCAGCACGCGCCGCTCGACTCGGATTATCCGGACGAGACGACGTCGCGCGTGGGGCCGGGGATGCTGGCCGCGCCGAAGCCGAACGTGCCGACGATCCCGCCGCCGCGCGGATCGGCCCCGGGGCGCGCGGATCCGTACGCTTCGGCGAGCGCCGCGGGCGGGATGCCTGCGCCGCCGGCGCTGCCGTCCGCGCCGCCGCCTGCGCCCTTGAACGCGCCGTCGTCGCCTCCGCCGAGCGGGTTCGCCTCGTCCGCCGCGCCGTCGTCGCGCGGGGCCGCGGGCGCTCCCGTGAGCGCGAAGGCCCCGCCGCCGAGCACGGCGAACGCGCTCGCGCCCGCACAAAAGAAGCCGGATCGGCGCCTCGCGGTCGGGGCGATCGCGGCCGCTGCGGTGCTGCTCCCGGCGCTCGTGGTGCTCCTCGTGGTGTCGTTGCGATCGCGCGGAGGCGACTCCGGCGCTGCGTCGACGGGCGCGGTCTCGGTGCCGCTCCCGGCGTCGGCGACGGCGGCAGTCGTGGTGCCGACGACGACCGCGGAGGTGACGCCGCCCGTGACGGCGACGGCGACGGCGGAGCCCGCCGCGACGAGCACCGCGGCCCCCGCGGAGGACCCGTCGAAGAAGGGCGTCGCGTCGAGCGGATCCAGCGGAAGCAGCGGCTCCAGCGGGAGCAGCGGATCGAGCGGAGGCAGCGGCGCGAAGACGGTGGTCGGCGCGAGCGATCCGACGCCGAAGCCGACCGCGAAGGCGGCGGATCCTCCGCCGGCGTCCGGCTCGACCGGCACGTTGATGGCGGTGGCGCTCGGCGGATCGTGCGCGTTCTCGGTGAACGGCTCCTCGAAGGGCAGCGGCTCGTCGATCAAGGTGACGCTCCCGCCCGGCACGTACAGCGTCATGTGCAAGCCGCCCGGCGGCGCCATCAAGTCGAAGTCGATCCAGGTGAAGGCCGGCGCCACGGCGATGGCCACGTTCAAGCTCTGATCGCCCGCAGACTGGCACTCTCCAGCGCGCAGGCAGATAGACGCTTTTTGTGATTTACAAGGGGGCTCCGCCCCCTCGTATCACTCCCCCGCTTGAGCCTTGCGTTCCTTCTCGCCTTGGCTAGCGCGTCGTTCCGCGATTCGGAACGACGCTCTGAACTGGCACTTTGATATGGTGGCTCCCCTCCCTGCGGCGGCGGAGCAGACGCTTTGGGAGGGGCGGGCGGCGCGCAGGCGCGAAGCGCCGAGCACCGACCGGGGGTGGGCAACTGCCAATCTCGACTGCCTTCTATCCCGAGAGGCCCAGCGCCTTTGAATAGCGATCGTCCAGCGTGATCTCGCCGACGGCGCCGCGGTCCGTGGGGTTGATTCCGCAGTACTCCACGGTGGCCAGGTGACGCCATCGGCCGGCGCGCTCGGGCTCGTCGGGGCGCACCGGGGTCGTGCAGGGGAAGCAGCCGATCGTGGGGAAACCCATCGCGTGCAGCGGGTTCAACACCAGGCCGGGCAACGATGCGATCAACGCTTCGAAGGACTCGGCTTCGAGCGGCGCGAACGGGTGGATCCGCAGCGCGTTCATCTCCGGGTCGAGCGCGAACGGCTGCACCTTCGCGCGGGCGCCCCCCTCGCCGCGACGGAGCGCGCCGATCAAGGCGTCGTACTCGCCCTTCACGCTCGCGAGCGGGGCCGATTTGCGCAGATCACAACAACGCTCCTGACCCTCGCGCGACACGTACAGGAGGCCCTCTTCGCGCGTCTGCTCGGCGAACGTGCGCTCCGGGGCGAGCGTGCGCACGCGGAGGTGAGGGTGCGTGCGCGCGAGGAGATCCCTCGTCTGCAAGGTCTCCTGGTGGAGCACGCCCGTGTCGACGAACAGCACGTCGAACGACAACGACGCTCGATCCGCGAGCGCGCAGAGCGCCGTGCCGGCTCGCTGCATGCTGGTGAGGATCGCGGCGCGCGGGCCGAACGTCGACGTCGCGAACCTCAAGAGGTCGATCGGCGACGCGTCACGGAAACGGGCGTTGAGCGCTTCGAGCTCGTTCTTCGAGATGCGCACGGTGGCCGTGGCTCTAGCACAACGCGGGCTTTGCACGGACAATCGGGGCCATGAGACGCCGCACCTTCGCTTCGTTTGCCCTCGTGATCACGGCCTCGCTCGCAGGCGCCTCCGCCGCGCGCGCGGAGTTTCCGGAATTCGGCGGGACACAGCCGGGCACGCTCACGAGCTTCGGGCAGTTCCAGAACTCGGACACGTGCGCCGCCTGCCACGGCACCGGGTTCATGAACGACAAGACGTTCCTGCCGTTCGACACGTGGGCCGGCACGATGATGGCCAACTCGGCGCGCGATCCGCTGTTCTACGCGGCGCTCGCCGTCGCGCGGCAGGACGCGCCGGACACGTTCGTGGAGCACTGCGTGCGGTGCCACTCGCCGACGAGCTACGTGGACGGACACAGCATGCCGCCGGACGGCTCCATGTTCGACGACCGCGACGTGCACGGCGTGAGCTGCGAGGTGTGCCACCGCTCCGCGCCCACCGTCACCGCGGACGACTACTACCTGCACGGCGACGCGCAGATGGTGTTCACGGACGACCAGAACAAGCGCGGAAAGTACCCGGATCAAGGCTCGCCCGCGCACACGATCCAGACCGACGACACGCTCACGAAGTACGACTTCTGCGCGCAGTGCCACATGGTGAGCCTGCCTTCGAGCAACCTCGTCGACGCGGCCGGCAACGACCTCGCGATGCCGTTCCCCGCGGAGACGACGTTCGTCGAGTGGCAGCAGTCGGCCTTCCCCAACAAGGCGGGCGACAACAATTCCTGCCAGGGGTGCCACATGCCGAAGAAGGTCGGGATGTGGCCGGTGTCGCGCATCTTCGGGGAGCCGATGCACCCGGATCCGCGGCAACACCAGTTCGTCGGCGCGAACCACTGGGGCATCCGCGCGGTGATGGCCGCGAACCCCGATCGCGCGTCGACGTGGCCGGATCAGTTCCAGAACGCGCTCGACAACGTGAAGGCCTTCCTGCCCACGGCGGTGACGGTGACGTTCGAGAGCGCGACGCCCGCGACGCTGACCGCGGGGCAGATGTTCGACGTGTCGGTGCGCGTGCAGAACAACACCGGGCACAAGTTCCCGACCGGCTACGTGGACGGGCGCCGCGCGTGGGTCGCGGTGGAGATCGTCGACAAGGCCGGCACCTCGCACGCGCTCGCGGGGGCCTACGATGCGGCGACGGGGGAGATCGCGGCGGATCCGCCGACGCACGTGTACCGCTCGGTGCACGGGCGATGGGACGCGGCGATGGGGATGGGCGTGCCGGAGCAGAGCATGGTGAAGCAGAACATGCTGCTCGTGGACACGCGCATCCCGCCCGAGGGGTTCACGCCGGACGTGCGCACGATCAACACGAACGAGATCGATTATTCGGACGGCGCGGGCGGATGGAAACACTACGATCAGCTCTCGTTCTCGGTCGTCGCGCCGGAGGGCGTGAAGGGCGTCGCGAAGCTGTCGGCGCGGGTGTACTTCCAGACGATCACGCGGGAGTACGTGGAGTTTCTGAAGACCGCGAACGTCACGAACGACAAGGGGGAGAAGCTCGCGATGATCTACGACCAGACGGACAAGGGCGCGCCGCTCCTGGTCGCGAGCGCGGACGCCGACGTGGATTTCGGAGGCGCCGGCGGCGGGGGCGCGGGCGGCGGCGGATCGGGCGGCACCACGTCGAGCGGCGGCGGCGGCGCGACGAGCAGCGGAGGCACCGGCGGCACCGGAGGCGCGACTTCGAGCGGCGGCGCGACTTCGAGCGGCGGCAGCACCGCGGGCGGCGGCTCCGGTGGCGAGACGATCGGCGGCGGCGGTTGCGGATGCCGCACGTCGAGCGGATCCGAGGGCGCGCTTTCGGCTTCGATCTTCGGCGTTCTCGCGCTCCTCATGACGCGCCGGCGCCGCCGTTCGTGAGGGGCGGCGGAGCGTTTCACGGGCGCCGGTGAAGGCGTTTCACGGGCGCCGGTGAGCGGTCGTCACTCGGGCTCGTCGTGAAGGCGCCACGCCCCGAAGCCGAGCGCCACGACGCGCAGCCGATCGCGGGGGACGGCCTCGATCGCCGCCTGGAGGTCCGGCTTGTCCGCGATGATCCGGGCGCGCATGACGTCCATCGCGCAGCAGCCGATGTGCATCGTCCCCACCTCGTTCACGACGAGCAGCACCGCGGAGTCGAGGACGTGCGGGCTCTTCTCGCGGAGGGCGCGATGATTCGAGCGCGCCCAGTCGAGGTTCTCGGCGATCACGGCGTCGAGCCGGGCGTGCGCTTCTTCGGGCGTCATGGGATCAGCGGTGGCGCAGGCTCCACGCGGCGACGATCAGCACGACGAGCGCGCTCACGATCGTCACGATCACGGCCGCGCGGGTGCCCCATTTGCGCGCGCGGACGACGGCCGCCGGAGAGAGCGCGTACACACCCTGGAGGAGCGCCGCGGTCGCGCGGGCCGGGACGCGCATCGACGCGGAGAGGGCGTCCCCCGCGGCCTTTCGGCCCTCCGAGAAGGCCGCCGCGATCGCGCCGAGGGGGCCCGACATGAGGTCCCAACCGCACGCGTACAGGCCGAAACGAAGCGCGCGGCGACGCTGCGAACGGCCGCCCGCGCGGCGCGCGCCGTAGTCGAGGGCGACGCCGTGCGCCGCGTGCGCGATCACCATCCACGCGGCGAGCGCCGGGATCGCCGCCGCGACCCAGAACAGCGCGCGCGAACGGATGCGCGGATCCGCCACGATCGCCGCGACGAGGCCGGGCAGCGCCAGCGCGACGACCGGCACCAGGAACGCGAACATCGACGCGACGGCGAGCAGCTCCGCGAGGACCGCGAAGCTCGCCGCGGGGCGAACCGGCCCGTCGGGCAGGGCCGCGAAGAACGTCTCGGCGCCGAGCGTGGTCGCGCGGGCCGTGCCCCAGAGACGCTTCCACGTGCCGCCGGGCCGCTCCCACGGGACGATCGCGACGAGTCCGGACGCCTCCTCCGAAGCGTCCTCGCACCCCGCGCAGTCCGGCTGGCCGCAGCGCGCGCAGAGCACGGCCGCGGGGACATCGAAGATGTCCGGAGGCTCCTCGTGGAGCTGCGGCGCACGGGACGAGCGGTTCATGGATGTGGGGGAGGGGCAATTACCCTAGGACAACCCCGCGCCTGTCGCACGCCCTTCTTTTCATGCGCGGACAAGTTGTTTCCGCCCGCCCCGAGGCCTCTCTGCAACGTCGCTGCAAGTTTGCGAGACGCTTCGAATCCCGCCGTTCGCGGAGGTCACTTCTTCTTCGAAGGGGCGGCCGGCAACGTCGAGGACTGCGTCCGCTCCGCTACGGACTCCGCTCCGAAGCGGAGCTCCGCCTCCGCGGATCGGACTCCGTCCTCCCAGTGGCGGCCGGCAACGTCGAGGACTCCGTCCTCCCAGTGGCGGCCGGCAGGTCTTCGAGCTTGCCGCCGAGCTGCGTCGCCGCGCCGATCACGAGCGCCGCGATCACGCCCGCGGCGTAGAGGCCCCAGCCCCACTCGTAGCGCACCGGGACGAGGCCGCCGTGCGGGGTCGGCGCGAAGGCGATCTGCACGGCCACCGTCATCAGCACGATCGCCCCGAGGAAGCCGACCGCGAAGCGCGCGCCCCGCATCGCGTGCACGCTGCGACGCGACAGCACGAGCGGCACCATCACCAGGAACGCGATGCCCGCGGACGTGAGCCACCGCGTGCGGATCCCGAGCTCGAAGCCCGAGTACGTGTGCAGGTTCGGCGACGTCTCGCGCAGCCACGGCACGAAGAACACCGCGAGGCCGAGCACGCCGAGCGCCGCGACCAGACCGCGGCCGCGCCCCAGGAACGTCCACGGGAGCGTCACCATGTGCGGCGGCACGACCTCCGGCGGGTCCTCGGCGAGGGCGTCGTGCGACGGCGGCAGCTTGGCGAGCGGGGCCAGCGGGATCCCGCATTCGGGGCACGTGGAAGCCTCCCCCGAAGGGAAGAGCTGCCGGCAGAACGGGCAGGCGAGGATCTCTGCGGCCAAGGGACGCCAGCATATTCCGGCCGGCCCGCGCCGCCCACCGAGACCTCACCCGCCTCGGCCACCGAGACCTCAAGAGAGTCTTGCAAACCAGGCATTTCCAGCGGTCCCGGCCTGGTCCATAGTGGGGCCGCCGTGACCCCCCCGCTCACCGAGCTCGCAGAACGCCTCGGCCTCGAAGGCCCGTGCGCGCACCTCGAAGAGGCGCTGACGCACCCGAGCTATGCGAACGAGCACAAAGGCTCCGCGCGCGACAACCAGAGGCTGGAATTCCTGGGCGATGCGGTGCTCGGGCTGTGCGTGAGCGAGCAGCTCATGGACCGCTTCCGGGACGCGCGCGAAGGAGAGCTGTCGCTGATGCGGGCGTCGCTCGTGAACACGGAGGCGCTGGCCTCGTGGGCGCGCGACGCGAACGTGGGGACGGCGCTGCGCCTCGGTCGCGGGGCCGACGCCGCCGGAGAGCGCACGCAGAAGAACGTGCTCGCGGACGCGGTGGAGGCGATCGTCGGCGCGGTGTACCTGGATCTCGGCCTTTCGGCCGCGCGCCGTGTGTCGCGCGCCATCGTGGCGGAGCCGCTGGAGAGGCTCGCGACGGGGCCGCGGCTGGAGCGCGACGCCAAGAGCGAGCTGCAGGAGCGCGTGCAGGCGCGCGGCGGGGCCTCGCCGAAATACCGCGTGGTGGAGGCGATCGGGCCGGATCACAACCGCGAGTTCGTGGTGGCGGTCGACGTGGACGGCGAGGTGCTCGGCGAGGGCCGCGGCCGCTCGAAGAAGCAGGCGGAGCAAGACGCCGCGCGCGCCGCCCTCCACAGCGGCCACCCGCTGACGCTCGCCGCCGGCCGCACGAGCGATCCGGGCCCGCAGCGCATCAGCGACCCGGGTGCGCAGCGCATCAGCGATCCGGGGCCGCAGCGCATCAGCGATCCGGGCGCGCAGCGCATCAGCGATCCGGGGCCGCAGCGGATGAGTGATCCGGGGGATTCGCCGGAGAGCCACGTGGAGCGGCACTCGAGCATGCGGCCCGCGAGCGAGCCGCCGCCGGCCGAGCAGCGGAGGGCGCATTGAAGCGGCGCGCCTTCTTCGCGGCGGCGTTCGGGGCTGCGGCGGCGCTCGTCGCGGGCAGCGCGCTCGCGGGGAGCTACCTGGATCGCGCGGCGATGATGCTCGACGAGGGGAAGAAAGAGGCGGACGTCATCCGCTCGCGCACCGGCGACAAGGAGCTGATCCTCGTCGTGAAGGCGCAGACCGAAGCGCGCGTGAAGGCCGCCCGCAAGATGACGGTGCCCTCGCAGGTCGTGGACGCGCACCCGCACCTCTTGCTCGTGCTCGAAAACTACGATCGCGCGCTGGACGCCCTGATCGCGAACAACCTGACCAAGTTCGCCGAGTGCCTCGCCACCGCCTCCGCCGAAGAGACGACGTTCAAGACCCAGCTCAAAGCGGCCGGTTATTCGCTGCCGAAGCTGTGACGCTGGCGCTTTCGCCGGCGGTTCACGATCGACAGGACGCCCGCGGCGAAGAGGAGCGCGCCTCCCGCGGAGCCGCCTCCCGCGACGTCGCAGCTGCAGCCGCCGCCTCCGCCGGAGCTGCCACCGCCGCCGCCCGCCTGTGTGCCGCCGCCCGTGCCTCCCGCGCCGCCTCCGCCGGAGCCGCACGTCGCGTTGATCGTGAGCGACACCAAACCCCATTGATCGCCGCATTTCTCTGCGGTCGTGGAGCCCGCGGGGCACTCCTGCGGGCAGATCGACGCGAGGTGCTCGTACGCCTTGAACGTCTTGCCGTCGTTCGTGGAGTAGCCCACGTGGAAGCCGTCCTTGAACTCGTCGGCGCACGCGTACAGGCGATCCGGCGTCCACGTGAGGCAGCGCACGCCGACGTCGGAGACCTTCGTGAACATCAGCGTGTCCTTCGGCGCCGTCCACAAGCCGTCCTTCTCGCCGCCGACCGCCACCGTCTGACCGTCCGGCGACAACGCGAATCCGAGCAGCGGGCCCGTCCCCTTGAAGGCCTCGGCCCACGTCATGCCGCCGTCGCTGGTGACCATCAGCACGTCCGCGTCCGCCGTGTCGAGGCGCACGTACGCGCGGTCCGGATCGGCCGGATCGATCGCGCTGAGGTACGGCGGCGCCTGATCGTTCGAGCTCGGGATCGGGAGCTTCGTCCACGTCTGGCCGCGATCGTCCGAGCGCATCACCGCGCCCGTGTAGTCCGGTGAGCCGAAGCGGCCCGTCGTGTAGATGCGCTGCGTGTCGCTCGGCGCGGAGTCGATCGAGAGGCCCAGGAAATCCTGCGGAAGGTCCACGCCGGCCTGCGACCAGGTCTTCGCGTCGTCCAGCGACTCGTACACGCGCGTCTCGAACTTGCCGCCGCCGATGCCGTTCGAGACGATCGCGAGGACGTGATCCGGCGACGGCTTCTCCACCGAGAGATCGACCGCGAACCGATCCGCGAGATCGCCGCCCGCGAACGCGAACGAGCACGCGCGATCCGTCGACGACGACAGGCCGTTGAAGGTGCCGGCGACGATCGTGCCGTCCTTCGTGATCGACACCATCGGGTCCTCGTTGTCGGAGAAGCCGACGGACTGCTCGCACACCCACGTCCACGTGGCGCCGTCGTCCACGGTCGAGAGGACGCCGTACGTCGCGCGCACGACGACGTGCTTCGGATCCGAGGGATCGATCGCGACGAGGCCCGCCGCGGGGTACCTCCCGTTCGCGCGCGCGGGGCTCGCGGCCGCGAGGACCGTGAGCGCTCCGAGACCGAATCCGAGGGCCTTCTTCATCGCTGGAGATCGCATCGCCGCGGAGCATAGTCCGGCGCGCCGCGGGGCGAGGACCGATCGTTTTCGTGCAGGCGGGCGCGCGCCCCGCGTGCGTTTTGTCCTCGCGTGGGGCGATCCGGGCCGAAGCAATGAACCGACGCGCGCCATCGGGGCGATCCGGCCGTCCGATGGATCGGTGAAAACATTGGCTCGCCGCCCCACGTCGGCGATAGAGTCCCCGGAGCCCTATGAAGGTCACACGAATCGTTCCCGTTCTGTGCGCGCTCGTTTTTCCCTTCGGCGTCCTCGTCGTCGCGAACGGCTGCGGCAACAAGGACAGCGGTGAGCCCGCCACGACCGCGGCGCCTCCCCCCGCGCCGACGCCGACCCCGACGCCCACCGCGGTGATGGTGCCCGAAGAGGACGCCGGCGCGGACGGCGATGCGGGCGACGCGGACGCGGACGCCCCGAAGGTCACGGGCAGCGGCGACGCGACGGGCATCCGCGCGTGCTGCGCCGCGCTCGCGGGCAACGCGAACAGCGCGCCCCTCGATCAGAAGCCGATGTACCTGCAGGCCGCGGCCGTGTGCCAGGGCCTCGTGAACAGCCCGCAAGGACGCGGCGCCCTCGTCCAGCTCCGCGGCATCCTCCGCGGCGCCAACATGCCCTCCAGCTGCAAGTGACGTGAGACGGCGCAGGGGGTGGTCCCGCGCGGACCACCCTCACGCGCGCTCGCCCAGGTACATCCGCAGCGCGCGCGCCGCGGCCTTCCGGTCGAACGGCACGTTCGCGAGCTCCTCCCGCTTCGAGATCTGCTCGAAGAGATCCGTCAAGAACACGAAGAACTGCTCGCACTCGTTCACCGCGATCGCGAGCTTCTGCGGATCGAGCGTGTCGCGATCCTCGAGCGAGCTCATCGCCGTCATGAACGCCTCCACGCGCGGGTAGTCGCCGGCGCGCAGGAGCGGGTACCCCATGGCGCGGAAGTAGGCGAGGAACTCGCGCACGAACGCGAAGCTCGCCACCGTCGTCCACTTGTCCATCGTCACGTCGGTGTGCCGCGCCTTGCTCGCGAACGCGCGCGCGATCTGGGCGAACATCCACACGTCGCGCCGCAGCCGCTCGCTCGTGGCGCGGCGCGCGGCCTTGTCGTCGAAGACGCGGCCCTCTTCGAGCTCCACGCCCAGCGATTTGCCGAGGAACAGGATCGCCGTCTGGATCGCGGGCCGCAGCGCCGCCGTCGCCTGACGCAGCTTCAGCCGCAGCTCCGGCTCGGGCGTCTGCACGTCGGGCGGCGGCAGGTCGTGCTCGAAGGTGCGCCGCATCTCCAGCCGCAGGTTCGCCGCGAGCCCCGTGAGCGCGCCCTTGATGCCGAAGAGCCGGCTGCCCTCCGCGCGGAGGCTGTCGTACCGCCCGCCGATCTCCGTCGCGGGGATGCGGAACAGCTCCTTCTCGAAGCTCTCCGCGAGCAGCGCGCCCGCTCGCCTCCGCAGGTAATTCGAGAGCGCGCGCGCGTCGCTGCGGAGCACCGCCAGCACGAGGTAGCCGCGGCCGGCCACGCGCCGGTCGTGGTGCTCCAGCGCGATCGCGTCGATCAGCCGCAAATAGCGCAGGATCCGGAACAGCGACAGGAACGTGAGCGCGACGAGCCGGTGCGCCTGCTCGCCGGGGATGCTCTGGATCAGCTCCAGCACCTGCGGCGACGGGATGCGATCGAACTCGGGCCGGAACTCCAGCGCGGCCAGCGGATTGAAGAAGGCGCTCTGCGTGATCTCGCGCATCGTGGTGGCGAGCGCCGCGTAGAAGAGGCGGAAGTTCACGCGCGACAGGCGGAGCAGACCGTTCGCGACCTCGATCAAATTCGTGAAGCCGTGGCGCAGCATGAAGAGGCTGCCCTCCGGCGTCTCCTGCGCCATCGACGCGCGGAGCAGGCGCGTGCGGGCGGTGTCCTCGGGCAGCACCGTCTCCAGGTAGCGCTGGAACACGAAGGCGCGGTCGCGGTCGCCGAGCATCGTGCGCGAGAGCTGCGTGACGCGGGTCATGCCCTCGCGGACGTGCGCGACGTGCTCCTTGAAATCGAGGCTGACGATGGTCTGGCGGCGGCCGGAGCCCGGGTGGTTGCGCGGGTTCGCGAAGCACGCGAGGCCCTTCAGCAAGATCTCCAGCTCGAAGAGGCTCTCTTCTTTCTTGTCGGCCGCGAGCTTCGCGAACCACTGATCGCGCGCCTGCTGCTGTTCGCGCCGCATGCCGCGGGTGTCGCGGAGCAGCTCGGCGTAGGCGTTGCGGCCGGTGGATGGGCGGGGCCTCTCGGCGCTCGGCACCACGGAGCTGCGCGCGCCCGCGGGCATCGACGAGGCGCGCGCGACGGCGGGCATCGACGACGCGCGCGGCGGCGGGCCGGAGGCGGCGAGGGCTCCGAGCGCGGCCGTCGGGATCGTCACGCTCGTGCGCGGGGCCGAGACGACGGGCGACGCGGAGATCGCGGGCGGCGACGAGACGACGGGCGGCGCGGCGGGCGTGCTCGTCGTCACCGTGGGGCTCGGGGCGGCGGTCGTGCGGGCGGGATCGATCGCGATCTCGCCCTCTTCGGGAGTGCCGTCGCTCTCGCTCATTTGGCCTTGAAATCGAAGCGGTGCGTGTAGACCGTCTCTTTGCCGGTGGCCGACTTCGGGTACGTGAGCGTCTTCGCGTAGGCGATCATGCAGCTCTCGACCTCGGGCGCGTGGAGGTCCCCCTCATCGGGCTTCATCTGCGCCTTTTCGAGCGTGCCGTCGACCTTGAGGAAGAACTGGAACGCGATCTTCGCCGACTGTCCCGGGTTCTTCTTTCCCCAGAGATCGAAGCACTTTCGGAAGCCGTCGCGCTTGTCCTTCATGAGGTCGATCATCGGCTGCATGCGATCGCTGCCCGCGGGGGTGGGGCCGGCGTTCGAGGTCACGTTGCCACCCGGCGGCGGCTCGTTCGTGATCACGCTCTGCGGCGCGGCTTCGGCCGTGGGGGCGGCGGAGGTCGCGGGGGCGCTCGTGCTCTCGGCGGCGCCGGCGGGCCCGGCGGTGTCCCCCGGCGGCACGTTCACGGTGTTGGCGCCCGGGCCCTGCGGCTGCGGCGCGCCCGCGGTGCACGCGGCGGTCCCGATGGCTGCGGCGACGAGGATGAAGGAAGCGAGCGAGGTCCACCGGACGGAAGAGGCCATGGCGCGGCATCCTATCACCACGCGCGCGGGCCGTGGGAGGCGGGGGCGCGGCGCGCGGAGCCGACGACACCGGACCGCGGCGCACGGGCCCGAGGCCACCGGAGGCGTGGGGCGGACCAGAAATCGTACGTGGAGGGTCGAAATCGAAATAAAGAATCGAAAGCGATGGACTCTATTGAAGCGTTAGTTTCAGGTGCCGAGTCCGTCTCAATGTGAGAGGGGAGGACGAATTCGAAATAAGAAGTCCTGATGTACGAATTCGGTCCTTTGGAGGGAGGGAAATGCCGATTGCGAAATAAACCGATCGCCGGCGCCACTCTTCGGACAGGTGAGGGAGCGAAGGCGACGTCGCCGTGGCCGAGACAGGCAGCATGAAGAACCGGAGTATCAGGGGGAGGCGTGGCCTTCGCTGCGCGAGGTGATCGATGGAGAGTGGGCGTGGGTCGTGGAGCTGGCCCGGCGCCGAGGCGTCGCGCACGGGGAGTGTCCGGACGTGGCGCTGGAGGTGTTCCGGCGGTACGAGCGGTTCCGCGCGAGCATCGCGTCGCCCGCGGCGATCGTCTCGTGGCTGCGGACGACGGCGATCCGCGTCGCGTACCATTTCCGCAACGGCGCCATCGCGCGGCACGAGATCCCGTTCGATCCGGGGGAGCTGGAGCACGAGGGCATCGTCGCGTCGGCGGAGGAGGAGCTGACGGCGATCGAGGAGGAGCGCGAGATCCTGGCGATGGTGGACGATCTGGAGTCGGACCGGCGGGAGGTGTTCCGGCGGTACGTGATCGAGGAGCAGTCGATCCACGAGATCGCGGAGGCGCTCGCGGTGGTGGAGCCGACCGCGTACAACCGCCTGCGGCTCGCGCGGGAGGATCTGCGCGCGCTGCTCGGACAGGGGCGTGCTACCGTCGGCGGGAGGCGCGTCCGGCCTGTCCGGGGGCGCGGATCGAACAAGGCATCATGAGACGCTTTCCCTTGCTTTTGTGGCTCTTCGCGTGCGTGCTCCCTGCGGTGGCGGGGTGCTATCCGTACGACACGACTCCCAAGCTGTGCGAGGACGCGGTGCCGAAGGGTGGCTGTCCGACGGGCCGCGGCGGCACGTGCGACGACCCCACGTGCGACGCGCTCTACGACTGCATCGACGCCAAATGGAAGAAGATCTCGACCTGTTCCGCGTCCACGGGCGGAGGCGGCGCGGGCGGCGACACCACCTCTTCCGGCGGCGCGGGCGGACAGACCTCCACGGGCGGCACCGGCGGGGCCGGCGGCGACTGCACCGCTCCAGGCTTCGACCACGCGGGCGAGACGACGGGCTGCACCCCGGACTTGCAGGTGCCGGATTGCCCGGTGAGCGCCGCCGAGCCGTGCGCGGAGACCGCCTGTGCGACAGGCTGCTCGGACTTCTATCTATGCCAGGGCGACGCGAGCGCGAAGACGTGGGTGGCAGTCGGCTACTGCGATGACAGCGGGCATCTCGTGATCACTCCGCCCTGATAATGAATCTGGGCGCGGGGATATCTGAGACGCGTGCCGGGTACGCTTCAGATTTACTAAAGCTCAGGCGCGCCCCCCAATAAAACTTTAGCCGGCTTTGAGGAAAGGCTGCCACTCCTTCACCGGCCGCTGCACGCCCATCAAGATCTGCATGGTGACAGTCCAGCGGGGGGCGAAGGGCTGTCTCAAGAGGCGCATACTGGCCTCTTCCGGGGTGCGCCAACCCTTGCGGAGGTTGCAGACGCGACAGGCCGTCACCAGGTTTTCCCAGGAGTCGGGGCCTCCGCGCGATCTCGGTAACACGTGGTCGATGTTGAGGTCGCGCGTGGGGAGGCGCTGGCCGCAGTACTGGCAGTGGTGGTTGTCGCGCAGCATCACGTTCTTGCGCGTCAGACGCACCGTGGGGCGACGGGCACGATCGTATCGACGGAGGTGGATCACGCGCGGGATTCGCAAGGCGCCGCCCACGATCAACAGCGCTTCGTCGTCCTCGCGGATCGGCTGGGCGCGCCACGTCGCGAAATCGAAGAGCTCGCCGCGGTCGTCCAGCGCGGCCGCGGAGCCTCCGTAGAGCAGCAAGATCGCCCGACGCGCGCTCGTGATCTGCACCGGCTGGTAGAGGCGGTTGATCACCAACACCGGCAGCGACAAGGGATCGCGTCTGTCTCCCTCGATCGCCGAGTCGGCCTCGTCTGCGCATGCATCGAGTCCGTCCTCAGGCAGGTCCGTTTCCTCCGACGCCCACATGACCCCGCGATGGTACACCGGCCGACGCAATGACGCACGCCAGCCTGCGTTGACCCAAAACGCCTCGTTCTTCGCGCAGTGCGGCATGAACCGGACTTCGAAGGCGTGTGCGCCGCCGTTGTCGGAGGCCGGCGCGGGTCGTTATCCTCTGCGCTTCCCTGCTTCGGGGCGCGCGAACGAGGACCGATCCTCGCCCGCAAAGATCGCCTTTTCGCGCGGATCACTGGAGGTTCCATGACAGTCATCTCACTCACCGTGAACGAGAAAGCCGTGACGGCGGACGTCGAGCCGCGCACGTTGCTCGTCGAGCTCCTTCGCGAACGACTGGGGCTCACCGGCACGCACGTCGGCTGCGACACGAGCCAGTGCGGCGCGTGCACCGTGCTCGTCGACGGCAAATCCGTGAAGAGCTGCACGATGCTCGCGGTCGAGGCGGAAGGCGCCTCGGTGACCACGATCGAAGGGCTCGCGAAGAACGGGGAGCTGCACCCGATGCAGCGCGCCTTCAACGAGCACCACGGGCTCCAGTGCGGCTACTGCACGCCCGGGATGGTGATCTCCTCCGTCGACCTCTTGAAGCGCAACCGCCAGCCGAGCGAGGCCCAGGTGCGCGAGTGGCTCGAAGGCAACATCTGCCGCTGCACCGGGTACCACAACATCGTCAAGGCCGTGCTCGCGTGCGCGGACGCGACGAAGGGGAGCGCGACATGAGCACCGAAGCAAAAGGCCTCGTCGGCGCGGCGATCGCGCGCAAGGAAGACAAGCGGTTCCTCGTCGGGCAAGGCCGCTACGTCGACGATCTCACGCGGCCGAACCAGGCGTACGCGGCGTTCCTCCGCTCGCCGCACGCGCACGCGAAGATCAAGTCGCTCGACACGTCCGCGGCAGCTTCGGCGCCCGGCGTGCTCGCGGTGCTCACGGGGAAAGATCTCGCCGCGGACAAGGTCGGCGGCATCCCGTGCGGATGGCAGGTGAAGAGCAAGGACGGCACGCCGATGGTGGAGCCGCCGCACCCCGCGCTCGCGCTCGATACGGTGCGCCACGTGGGCGATCAGGTCGCGGTCGTGATCGCGGACTCGAAGGCCGCGGCGAAGGCGGCGCTGAACTTGATCGAGGTCGACTACGAAGAGCTGCCCGCGGTCGCGACGATCGCGGCGGCGGTCGCGGACGGCGCGCCGCTCGTGTGGAACGAGGCCGCCGGCAACACGTGCTTCGACTGGCACCTCGGCGAGAAAGGCCCCGTCGATGCGGCGATGGCGAGCGCCTACAAGATTGTAGAAATCGAGGTCGTCAACAATCGATTGATCCCGAACGCGATGGAGCCGCGCGCGGCGATCGGCGAGTACGACGCGGCGAACGATCAGCTCACGCTGTGGACCACGAGCCAGAACCCGCACCTGATTCGACTCTTGCTCGCGGCGTTCGTGCTGGGCGTGCCGGAGCACAAGCTGCGCGTCGTCGCGCCGGACGTGGGCGGAGGCTTCGGATCGAAGATCTTCCACTACGCGGAGGAGGCGGTCGTCGTGTGGGCCGCGCGCAAGATCGGTCGCCCGGTGAAGTGGACCGCGGAGCGCAGCGAGTCGTTCATGAGCGACGCGCACGGCCGCGACACGGTGATGCGCTCGAAGCTCGCCGTCGACAAGGACGGGAAGTTCCTCGCGCTGCACGTGCACAACACGGCGAACATGGGCGCCTACCTCTCCACGTTCGCGCCCGCGGTGCCGACGTATCTCTCCGGCACGCTGATGGCCGGCGTGTACACGACGCCCGCGATCTACGTCGAGGTGCGCGCGGTGTTCACGCACACGGTGCCGGTCGACGCGTACCGCGGCGCGGGCCGCCCCGAGGCGACGTACATGCTGGAGCGCCTCGTCGACAAGGCCGCGCGCGAGCTCGGCATGGATCGGCTGGAGATCCGCAAGAAGAACTTCATTCGCAGCTTCCCGTACCAGACGCCCGTCGCGCTCTGTTACGACACGGGTGATTACGACGCGACCCTGGCGCTCGCGCTGAAGGCTTCGGATCACGACAATTACGCGGCTCGCAAAGCGGATTCGGCGAAGCGCGGCAAGCTGCGCGGCATCGGGTACTCGACGTACCTCGAAGCGTGCGGCATCGCTCCGTCGGCGCTCGTGGGTGCGCTCGGCGCGCGCGCGGGCCTGTACGAGGCGGCGAGCGTGCGCGTGCATCCGACGGGGTCGATCTCGGTGTTCACCGGGACGCACAGCCACGGGCAAGGGCACGAGACGACGTTCGCGCAGCTCGTCGGGGAGCAGCTCGGCGTGCCGATCGACAAGATCGACGTGGTGCACGGCGACAGCGACAAGATCCCGTTCGGCATGGGCACGTACGGCTCGCGCTCGCTCGCGGTCGGCGGCTCGGCGATCGTGAAGGCGGTCGACAAGATCATCGCGAAGGGCAAGAAGATCGCGGCGCACCTGCTCGAAGCTTCGGAGGGAGACATCGAGTTCAAGGACGGCAAGTTCACCGTCGCGGGTACGGATCGATCGAAGGCGTTCGGCGAGATCGCGTTCGCGGCGTACGTGCCGCACAACTACCCCATCGAGAAGGTGGAGCCGGGCCTCGAAGAGTCGGCGTTCTACGACCCGAAGAACTTCACGTTCCCGGGCGGCACGCACGTCGTCGAGGTCGAGATCGATCCGGACACGGGCGTGGTGGAGGTGGTGAGCGCCACCGCGGCGGACGACGTCGGCAAGATCATCAACCCGCTCATCGTGGACGGGCAGATGCACGGCGGGCTCGCGCAGGGCATCGGACAGGCCCTGTACGAGGAGGCGATTTACGACGAGAGCGGGCAGCTATTGACCGGCTCGTACATGAACTACACGATGCCGCGCGCGGCGGATCTGCCCATGTTCAAGGTGGGCAATCACGTCACGGCGTGCACGCACAACCCCATCGGCGCGAAGGGCGTCGGTGAGGTCGGCGCGATCGGCGTGCCGCCCGCGGTGATCAACGCGGTGCTCGACGCGCTCGCGCCTCTCGGTGTCAAAGACATCTCCATGCCTGCCACGCCCGAGAAGGTGTGGCGCGCCATCCAGGACGCGAAAGGAACGGCCGCCCAATGAAAGAGCTGAATTTCCACCGGGCGGTGAGCGTCGAGGACGCCGTCGCCAAGCTGAAGAATACGGAGAGCGGCAAGTACATCTCCGGCGGACAGAGCCTGATTCCGGTGCTCAAGCTGGAGATGGCGGCGCCGAGTGATCTGGTGTCGCTCGCGAAGATCAAGGAGCTGCACGGCATTCGCGTGGAGCCTGGAAAGGTGATGATCGGCGCCACGACGACGCACGCCGAAGTGGCGTCTTCGGCGGAGGTGAAGAGCGCCATTCCGGGTCTCGCGGCGCTGGCGGAGCACATCGGGGACGCGCAGGTTCGTAATCGCGGCACGATCGGCGGATCGGTCGCGCACGCGGATCCGGCGGCGGACTACCCGGCTGCGCTCCTGGCTCTCGGGGCGACGGTGAAGACGGATCGGCGCGCGATCTCGGCGGACGACTTCTTCACGGGCCTGTTCGAGACGGCGCTGGAAGAGGGCGAGATCGTGACGGCGGTGCACTTCCCGGTTCCTTCGCTCTGCGCGTACGCCAAGTTCGCGAGCCACGCGTCGAAATACGCTATCTGCGGCGTGATGGTGGCCAAGACGAGCAGCGGTGTTCGCGTGGCCGTCACGGGCGCCGGATCCAAGGTGTTCCGCGTGGAGGCCATGGAGAAGGCTTTGAGCGCGAAGTTCGCCCCCGAGTCGCTCGACGGCATCACGGTGCCTGCGGACGATCTGCAGGGCGGCGACGCTTCGCCCGAGTACCGCGCGCACCTCGTGACGGTGATGGCCAAGCGGGCTGTCGCCGCCGCGCTGGGCTGAAAACGCGACAGACCACCTCACAACGGAGCGGCCGTGCGATCCCGGGATTCTGCGCCGGGATCGCGCGGCCCTCGCCACCCCTCGACAGACCATGACGCCTCTTCCCACCAACGTCGACGAAACATTGAGTCTGCTCGAAGCGGGCCGGTACGTGGCGGATCGCAGCCTCGCGACGGCGCTGTTTCTGGCGCTGCGGCTCGGGCGGCCGCTGCTGCTCGAAGGGGACGCGGGGGTCGGCAAGACCGAGGTCGCGAAGGTGCTGTCGGAGACGCTGGGGCGGCGGCTCATTCGGCTGCAGTGTTACGAAGGGCTCGACGTCGCGTCCGCGGTGTACGAGTGGGCCTATGCGCGGCAGATGATGGAGATCCGGCTCGCCGAGGTGGCCGGGGAGCATGACAAGGAGCGGCTCGCGAAGGACGTGTTCTCCGAGGCGTTTCTATTGAAACGGCCGCTGATGCAGGCGCTCGCGCCGTCGGACGCGGGGCCTCCGGTGCTCTTGATTGACGAGCTGGACAGGGCCGATGAGCCGTTCGAGGCTTATTTGCTGGAGCTGCTCAGCGATTTTCAGGTGACGGTGCCGGAGCTCGGCGTATTCAAGGCCGAGGTGCCGCCGATCGTGATCATCACCTCGAATCGGACGCGGGAGATCCACGACGCGCTGAAGCGGCGGTGTTTCTATCACTGGATCGGTTATCCGGACGCGGCGCGCGAGAAGGCCATTCTGGCGCGGCGGATTCCGGAGCTGCCCGCGGAGCTGACGGCGCAGGTCGTCGGGTTCGTGCAGCGGCTGCGGAAGATGGATCTGTTCAAGGTGCCGGGCGTGGCGGAGACGCTCGACTGGAGCAACGCGCTGCTCGCGCTGGATCGCAGCTCGCTCGATCCGGAGACGGTGCGCTCCACGCTCGGAGTGCTCTTGAAATACCAGGACGACGTGGCCAAGCTCGAGGGCGATGGAGCCAAGTCCATCCTCGCGGAGGTCACGCGGCCGTGACGCCGCGGCCGCCGGGGAACGTGCCAGTCGGGAACGTGCCAGTCGACCGCGTGTCCGTCGAATCGACGCCGCTCGTCGGGCAGGTCGCGCCGGGCGGGGCGCTCGCCGTCAATGTGATGCATTTTGCGCGGGTGCTGCGCGGGGCGGGGCTGCCGGTCGGGACGGCGAAGGTGCTCGACGCGCTGCGGGCGCTCACGTTCATCGATCTCACGAAGCGCGAGGATTTCAAGGAGTGTCTGCGCGCCGTGCTGGTGCATCGGCACGAGCATTTCGGCCTGTTCGACGAGGCGTTTCGGCTCTTCTTCCGGGACCCGTTCGGCATGGAAGAGGCCATGGCGATGCTGCTGCCGCGCGCGCCGCCGGACGCGTCCAAGCCCGATGTGTCGCAGCGGGTCAATGACGCGCTCCACCCAGGAAAGAACGCGAAACCGCCCGAGACTGCCCAAGAGACCATCGAGATCGAGGCCATGCTCGACTGGTCGGATCGCGAGGCCCTCCGGCACAAGGACTTCGAGCAGATGACCGCGGAGGAGATCCGGCGCGCGAGAGAGGCTGTCGCCCGGATGCGGTTCTTCGTGGCGCCGGAGCCGATCCGGCGGACGCGGCCCGCGCGGACTGGCACCCTCGATATGCGGGCGACGTTGCGGGCGGCGCTGCGCGGGGGCGGTCGCGACATCCCGCTTCAATTCAAGGCCCCGCGAGAGTTGCCGCCGCCGGTCGTGGTGCTGTGCGACATCTCCGGCTCGATGGGCCGATACACCGAGATGCTCCTGCGCTTTCTGCACGTGCTCGTCAACGAGCGCGAGCGGGTGCACGCCTTTCTGTTCGGCACGCGGCTCACGAACGTGACTCGGGCCCTGCGCCACCGCGACGTCGACATCGCCCTGAAAAAGACGGGCGCGGACGTCTCCGACTGGGCTGGAGGCACGCGGATCGGTGCCAGTCTGGAGGAGTTCAACCGCCGCTGGTCGCGCCGCGTGCTGGGCCAGGGAGCGGTGGTGTTGCTGATCACGGACGGCCTGGATCGCGAGGGCGCCGAGGGAGTGGCCGAGTCCGCCGAGCGCCTCCACAAGAGCTGTCGCCGCCTCGTGTGGCTGAATCCGCTGCTCCGCTACGCCGGCTTCGAGCCGAAGGCCTCCGGCATCAAGGCGCTGTTACCGCACGTGGATGATTTCCGCCCGGTGCACAACCTGGAGAGCCTCGAACAGCTCGCGACGGCGCTCGCCGACTGAAGGCCTCAGTCCTTCTTGCCGCCGCCGAAGATGCGGGAGAAGAAGCCGCGGATCCAGGCCCAGAGGGCCGCCCACATGAGGCCGCCGGCGTCCAGAGGGGCGTTGTCTTCCGCCGGCGCCGGGCGTTTCGCGAGGTTCTTTTTCTTCGCGGGTCCGGGGGAGGTTGACGCCTTCTTTTTCGCAGGAGCGGCCTTCTTCTCCTCGGGAGCGACCTCTTTGGAAGTGGCCTCTTCGGGCTTCGCGGGCGCCTTCGACTCGGCCTCTTCGGCGGGCGCCTCTTCGGTCTTCGCCGCCGGTTCGTCCTTCGTTTCGGCCGGTTTCGATTCCTTCGTCGAGACGGGCGCCTCTTCGGTCTTCGCCGGAGGCGCCGCCTCTTCCGAGGTGGTTTCTGTGGTGGCCTTTGCCTCCTCCGTGACCGGCTCTGCCTTCGTCTCCGCCGGCTCTGTCTTTTCCGCAGGAGCCAGTGCCTTCGTCTCGGTGGGCTCCGATTTTTCGGGAGCCGACTCGGCCTTTTCGGGAGCGGACTCGGTCTTTGCCTCGGCGGGCGCCGGCTTTTCGTCCTTCGCCTCCGCGGGCGGGCTCTCCGGGGCGGCGCCGTCGTCCTCGGCGGACTCCCCACCTTCCGGCGTCGCCGACTCCTCTTCTTCCTCCTCGTCGTCCTCGTCCAGGGCCGCGTGCACGCGCTCCGCGAACTGCTTGAAGAGCTGTTTCGAAATACCCTCCATCATCCCGCGGCCGAAGCGCACCAGTTTACCCGCGAGGTGCACCTCCGCGAGCACGAGGATCTCCGAGCCACCGTCCTCGAGCGCGATGATCTCGCTCTTCATGTCCATGCGGGCCGAGCCGCCGCCGGCCTTGTCGTTGCCAGTCCCGGTGAGGGTCACTTTGCGCGCGACCGGGTCGACCTCGCTCATCGTGGCCTTCCCCTTGATCTCCATCATCACGGGGCCGACCTTGACCTTCATCGTGCCGAGGAAGGTGTCCTCTCCCTCCGTGCCGTCGAGCTTCGCGCCCGGCAGACACGCCGCGACGCGCGCGGGGTCGAGGAGGAACTTCCACACGCGCTTCGGCGGCGCATGCACCTTGATTCGCTCTTCGATCGTCAGCGTCGACATCGTCTCTCCCGCACAGGCTCAGCCCTTGTCTCCGAGGGGGTCCTTCTTATCGATGGTGCCAGTCTGCTCGACGGTGCCAGTCTCTTCGATGGTGCCAGTCTTGGCGCTCGCGAGCATCTCCGGCGTGTCCACGTCGAGGTGCACCGCGGCGTCATCGAAAGGCACTGCACGCACCTGGTCCGCGTGGCGCTCCATCAAGCCGCGCGCGCCCACGTCGCCGCCGAGCTTGCGCATCTCCGCGAAGTGGCGCGACGACCACACCACCGGGTGACCCCGCTTGCGATCGTGCACCGGCACCACGATCGTCGCCGGCCCCGCGGGATCGAACGCGTCGATCAGCGCGTCGACGTGCGCCGCCGTCACCTTCGGCATGTCGCCGAGGCCCACGAGCGCGCCGTCGTACCCTTCGCCGACCGCCTCGATCCCCGCGCGCAGCGAGGCCCCGAGGCCCTCCTCGTACGCCGGGTTCTCGACGAAGCGCACGCGCTCGCCGCGGTCCTCTCCACGCCCGTCGCGCCCCGCGCTCGCCGCGCGCACGCGATCTTCGAGCGCCGCGCGCACGCGCTCCGCCTGGTGGCCGAGCACCACGATCACGCCCGCGGCCTTCGACGCGAGGTACGCGTCCACCACGCGCGCGATCATCGGCACTCCGTCGATCTCCGCGAGGAGCTTGTTGGGGCCGCCCATGCGACGCGACAGACCCGCCGCGAGCACCACCGCGATCACGCGCGGCGTCCTCTTCGGCGCGGCCTCGGGCGCGGGCTCCTCCGCGGCGCGACGACCCGGGATCTCCGCGAGCAAACCGCCCGCGCCCATGCGCATGATGTCCTCTCTCGTCACCGGAACCTCCGCCACGAGGCGCTCGAGCACCCAGTCGAAGCCGGACTGCCGCAGCGTGCGCGCGCACCCCGGCACGCCCACGATCGGCGCCGCCCCGCGATGACCGAGCAACAACAAATTGCCTGGATCCACCGGCATCCCGAGGTGGTCGACCTCTCCGCCGATCGCGCGGATCGCCGCGGGCAGCACGTCGCCTCGATCCGTGATCGCCGCGGCGCCGAGCACGAGCACGAGGTCCATCCCGTCCGCGAGCAGGCCCTCCATCGCGCGCGCGACGCTCGGCACGTCGTGCGGGACGCGCACCTCGCGCGCGACCTCTCCGCCGAGGTACGCCATCCGCTGCGCCTGCGCCCGCGCGGCCTTCGCGATCGGCTCGTCGTGCACGCCGGGCAGCGTCGTCATCACGAGGCCCGCGCGCTTCCGTCGGAGCGGCGCGATCATCGCGAGAGGCCGCGGATCCAAGGCTTTCGTGCGCGCACGGTCGACGACCGCGGACGGTACCGCGAACGGGATCACCTTCACGGTGAACACCATCGCGCCCGCCTCGACCACGGAATACGGAGGCACCGTCGCGACCGTGATCGCCTCGTCCACGAGGTTCACGGCGTCGACCCGATCGCGCGACAGCACGAGCACGCCGCGCTCCTTCGCGAAGGCGTTCGCTCGGCCGGTCGTCGCGCGCGCGAGCTCGATGTGCGGGCCCGCGCACGCCTCGGCGACGACACGCGCGGCCTCGTCCTCCACGAGATCGCCCGGATCCAGCCGCGCGACGGTGACGTGCGTGACGCCGCTCGCGAGCAGCGCCGCGCAGTCCTCCGCGGTGAGCGCGCGCCCCTTCTTGAGCGGCGCGCGCCCCTCCGCGAGGCGGTGCGTGTGCGCCAGGATCGCGCCCTCCGCGGACGTGGTCGGGACCTCGCCGAACCTCATGGAGCCGCGCGTTCGCTCGACGGGCCGCGCCGCAAGATCTCCGTCATCTGCGCGACGATCGACACCGCGATCTCCGCCGGCGATCGCGCGCCGATCTTGAGCCCGATGGGCCCGTGGATCCGCGCGAGCTGCTTCTCATCGAGCCCGCGCTCCCCGAGCCTGCGCAGCCGTGAGCCGTGCGTCTTGCCGCTGCCGAGCGCGCCCACGTAGAAGGCGCCGCTCTTCAACGCGGCCTCCAGCGCGGGGTCGTCGACCTTCGGATCGTGGGTCAGCGCGACGATCGCGGTGCGGTGATCGAGCGGGACGGTCGCGAAGAATTCATCCGGCCATTCGTTCTTCACCGTGACGCCCGGCCACCGCTCGGCCCGCGCGAACGCGGCGCGCGGATCGACGATCGTGACCGCGTACCCGAGCAGATCCGCCATGCGCGCGAGCGGCTCCGCGATGTGCACCGCGCCCACGATGTAGAGCCGAAGCGGCGGGTTCTGCGGCTTCACGAACACGGGGCCTTCGGCGGTCTCCACCGCGAACGCGTCGTCCGTCGCGATCGCCCGCAGCGCCGCGTCGCGCAGCTCGGGCGCGATCTCCGTCGCGTCGCCTGGCGACCACAGCCACGGTTCGCCTCGGGTCGGATCGTCGGCCACGTCCGCGCCGGCCTTCACGGGGCCGCTCTTTCCGAGGGGCGTGATCAGCACGGCCGCGCGCTTGTCGTGCTTCGCGGCGAGGAGGGCTTCGAGCACGTCGCGCTTCATTTCACGGGCTCCACGAAGATGCGGACGGTCCCGCCGCACGCGAGGCCGACCTCCCAGGCGTCCTCGTTCGAGACGCCGAATTCGAGCAGACGCGCGGCGCCCGTGGTCATCGCGGCCTGCGCGGCCTCCACGACCTTCGCCTCGACGCAGCCGCCCGACACCGAGCCGACGAACAGCCCGTCTTCGCGCACCGCGAGCTGCGATCCGCGCGGCCGTGGCGACGAGCCCCACGTCTCCACCACCGTCGCGAGCGCCACGCGCCGCCCGTCTTCGTGCCAGGAGAGCGCCTGTTCGAGCACGTCTTCGCCGGTCGACATACGAGAGAGAAGGTATGCAATGCGCGCCCGCCGAACAATCACCAAGGAGCGGGGGCCCGCACGAGTAAACTCGGCCGCGTGCGCCCCTTCGACATCGAGGCCGTTCGCTCGGAGTTCCCGGCCTTCGAGCGCCGCGTGAACGGTGAGCCGCTCGTCTACCTCGACAGCGCCAGCACCACGCAGAAGCCCCGCGTCGTGATCGACGCGATGCGCCGCGCCTTCGAGGCCACCGCGAACATCCACCGCGGCGTGCACACGCTCAGCCAGGAGGCGACGGCCGCGTTCGAGGCCGCGCGCGGCAAGGTCGCGCGCTTCGTGAACGCCTTCGATCCGAGCGAGATCGTGTTCGTTCGCGGCACCACGGAGGCGGTGAACCTCGTCGCCAGCGCGTTCGGCCGCGCGAACGTCGGCCCCGGCGACGACGTGATCGTGACCGAGCTGGAGCACCACTCGAACCTCGTGCCGTGGCAGGCCCTCTGCGCCGAGCGCGGCGCCGCGTTGAAGGTGCTGCCGATCGACGATCGCGGCGACGTGCTCGTGGACCGCCTCGACGCGCTGCTCGGCCAGCGCACGAAGCTCGTCGCCGTCGCGCACATCTCCAACAGCCTCGGCACGGTCGTTCCGGTGGAGGAGATCACCCGCAAATCGAAGGCGATCGGCGCGTTCGTGCTCGTGGACGGGGCGCAGGCGGTCGCGCACCGGCCGGTCGACGTGCGGGCGCTCGGGTGCGACTTCTACGCGTTTTCGGCGCACAAGATGTACGGCCCCACGGGCGTCGGCGCGCTGTGGGCGAGGCGCGCGATCCTCGACGAAATGCCTCCGTACCAGCGCGGCGGCGACATGGTGCTCACCGTCTCGTTCGAGGGCACGACGTACCGCGAGCCGCCCCACCGCTTCGAAGCGGGCACGCCGGACATCGTGGGCGTGATCGGGTTCGGCGCCGCGATCGACTGGCTCACGGCGATCGGCATGGACGCGATCGCCCGCCGCGAAGCCGAGCTGCACGAGCGCCTCACGCGCGCGATCGCCTCGATTCCGAGCGTGCGCGTGATCGGCGCGGCCGCCCACGGGAGAGCGCACACGCGGTCCGGCGCGGTCTCGTTCCTCCTCGGCGACATCCACCCGCACGACGTCGGCACGGCGCTCGACATGGACGGCATCGCGGTGCGCACCGGCCACCACTGCACGCAGCCGGTGATGGACCGCTTCGACATCCCCGCGACCGTGCGCGCCTCCCTCGGCGTCTACACGACCGAAGCCGACCTCGCGCGCCTCGCGGACAGCCTCGAACGAGCGAAGAAGATCCTCGGCGAATAGAGTACCGTTCGTGGCTCCGAGTCAGCGACGATGAACGCGAAAGACCTTTATCAGCAGGCGATCGTCGACCACGGCAAGAAGCCGCGCAACCACGGGCCGCTGCCGGACGCGACGCACACCGCCACCGCGCACAATCCGCTCTGCGGCGACCGCGTCACCGTTCGGCTTCGGATCGAGGGCGATCGCATCAGCGATGTCCGCTTCGAGGCGCGCGGCTGCATGATCGCCACCGCGTCCACCTCGCTGCTCACCGAGGCCGTGCGCGATCACACGATCGACGAAGCGCTGCACCTCGCCGCCACGATCGATACGATCGCCTCCGACGGCCCGCTCCCGGACGACGCGGGCTCTCTCGAACCATTGCGCGGCGTGCGTGATTTCCCGGCCCGCAAACCCTGTGTCGCCATCGCCTCGCAAGCTTTGAAGAGCGCGCTTTCGACTCCTACGAAGCCGCCCCGAACCACGTAACGGTCCCCCGCCCTGAACGACCGGAGGGAGAGATTTGGGCGGGGCGGGCCGCGCGGACCGAAGGGAGCACGGACCGGGGGTGGGCAACAGCTCAGCTCTTCGATGGGCCGCGCGCGTCGCGGGATCGGCGCCACACGATCATCTCGGCCGTCACCGAGACCGCGATCTCGTCCGGGACGCGCGCGCCGATCGAGACGCCCAGCGGCATGCGCACGCGGTCGATGTCCTCTTGCGCGAAACCCTTCGCCGCCAGCCGATCCCGCGTCCGCTGCGCCTTCGCTCGGCTGCCGATGCCGCCCACGAACGCGAAGCCTCTGCGAAGCGCCCACTCGATCGCGACCTGATCCAGCGCGTGATCGTGCGTCATCACCAGGAAGGCGCCCGTCGTCGGGATCTCCACGCCCACCTCGTCGTGCTCGCCCACGACCGTGCGCACGCCGGGGATGCGGCCCTCGCGGCCCCACTCCTCGCGCGCGTCGCACACCGTCACCGCGAAGCCGACCTTCGCGAGCATCGGCGCGACCGCCGTCGCCACGTGTCCGCCGCCCACGATCAGGCACGGCAACAAGCCCGTGATCGGCTCCAGCAGCGCGACCACCTGGCCGCCGCAGCACATGCCGAGCTCCGCGCCGAGCTTGAAGGTGCGGATCTCGTGCTTCGCGTCCTCCGTCACCGCCATCTTCGCGAGCGCCGCCATGATCTCGCGCTCGACCGCGCCGCCCCCGACCGTGCCGACGCAGCTTCGATCCGAGCCGATCCAGAGCTTCTGGCCGGGCGTGGAAGGCGCCGATCCGTGGCGCTCCAGCACCGTCGCCATCGCCCCGCGGATCCCGCGCGCCGAGCGCTCCGCGGCGAACGCCATCACGCGCGGCGGCTCCGCGGGCTCCGCCACGATCGGCGCGAGCACGTCCTCCGGGCCCTTCGGTTCGAGCGGCTTGAACATCGCGACGCGGCCTTTCTCGCACGATCGGCGCCGCTTGGCGAGCGCGCAAGGGCTCGCGAGCGCGCCCGCCTCCAGGGGTGAAAAGGCCGGGCTTGGCCTGGGCGACAGAGGACGCGAGGCGCCCCCTTCCTTGGGAGAAAAGAGAGAGCGCAGTTCCATGAAACGGAGCGGCGCGCTATCGCGCTTTCCCTCCGCCGCGAAACGTGGGTATTGGGTCCCGCATGGCCTCCGGGAACGACGCGAAGAGCGGCGAGCCGCCGCGCGGATCACCCTGGGACGATCCGCTCGACTCGGCCCCGCTCGCGTTCATCGACCTGGAGCTGACCGGCCTCCGCGCCGCCACCGACCGCGTGATCGAGGTGTGCATCGAGCGCGTGCGCGGCGGCGCCGTGGAGGACCGCCTCGCGACGCTGGTGCGCCCCGATCCGCCGGTGATGGGCAACGTGCACATCCACAACATCGAGCCGCACGCCCTCGCCGATGCGCCCACGTACCCCGAGATCGCAGGGCGAATTCAGCAGATCCTGACAGGCGCGATCGTCGTCGCGCACGCCGCGTGGCACGACGTGGAGTTCCTCGCGGCCGAGCACGCGCGCGCTGGGATCGCCTTCGATCCGCCGCCCTACGTCGACACGTTGAGCCTGTCGCGCCGCGCCTTCGCGCTGAAGAGCCACAGCCTCGTGGCGCTCTGTCAGACGCTCGGCATCCCGCACGATCGGCCGCACCGCGCGGAGCCCGACGTCGCCGCGATGCGCGCCGTCTTCGAGAAGATCGTCGGCGTGCTGCGGCCCGCGACCCCGCGCGATCTGTGGCACGTCCGCGTCGGCGAGCGCCACGCCCGGCCCGAGGTGCTCGCGTGCGCGTCGCGCGCCGTGGAGCAAGGGAGCGACGTCGTCGTCCGGTATCGCCCCGCGCACCGCGGCCCGGAAGACCTGAAAATGCGGCTCACGGCGGTGCGCACGGACCTCGACCCTCCGCGGGTTCTCGGCTATCTGCTTGCCTCCCGTGGCCGGCGTGAGCTACGGGCCGACCGCATCCTCGCCATCTTCGACGGGCAGAAGCCCGCTCTGCCCGCGTAGCCCCTCTCCGGAAACACCAGCAACGATGCCTCGAAGCTCCCTCCTCCGCCGCGCGTCCAAGGGCCTTTTCGCTCCTCTGCTCTGCGCGCTCTCGCTCTCTCTGGCCGGCTGTCCGGAGGTGCAGACGACGGCGCACACGGGCCGCGACGCGATCTCGAACAAGTGGTTCGAGCGCGCCAAGGCCGAGATGGCGACCGCCGATTTCGAGGAGGCGAAGGACTCCGTCGACAAGGCCCTCACCGGCGCGCCCGACGACGTGGAGGTGAAGCTGCTCGCCGCGCAGGTCCACCTCGCGATGCTCGACTACGCCGAGGCCGTGCGCCTGCTCCGCGACGTGCACACCTCGCAGGCCGCCGCGCTCCGGGGCCGCGCGCTCTGGTACAAGGGCGACCTCGAAGGGGCGGCCGACGAGCTGGAGGCGATGCTCAACGACCCCGACATCGTCGACGACTGGGCGAAATCGATCGCGAAGCTCGCGCGCCGCGGCGCCGGCCGCGCCCCGTTCACGATCTCGGGCGCGCTGCTCGGCGCGGTGGAGATGCCGCACGTGAGCCCCGCGGCCCCGTTCTTCGTCGTCCCGGTGGAGATCGACGGTGAGCCCGCGCTGAGCCTTGTCTCCACGGGGTTTGCGGAGGTGGTCCTCGACAGCACCACCCACGCGGAGCCGAGCTGGATCTCGCTGCGCTTCGGCGGCCGGCTGGAAGTGAACGACGTCCCCGCGCTCGCGCAGGACCTCTCCGGCCTCTCGAAGCAGGTGGGCGCGCCGATCAAGGCCGTCCTCGGCGTGAACCTCCTCCGCCACCTCCACGCGACGATCGACTTCGGAGGTCGCCAGTTCGTGGCGCGCTCCTTCTCCCCGCCGCCTCCGCCCGACGCGACGCGCGTGTCGCTCTATTACTGGAAGGGCGGCGGCATGCTGATGAAGGGCAGCCTCGGCCCCTCCGCCGCGTCGATGTTGATCGACACCGCGATGGCTCTCCCGGTCGCCCTCGACGAGGCCGGCTGGAAGAAGGCCGGCATCGACGCGAAGGAGCTCAAGGTCGTCCCGGACGATCCGGAGAAGAAGCTCAAAGAGGGGACGATCCCGCTCCTCAAGGTGGGCAGTTACGAGATCTCGCAGGTGCCCGGCTACTTCAACGATCAGGTGAAGACGGTCGAGGAGAAGCTCGCCTTCAACATCGACGGGATGGTGGGCAATGGCCTGCTCGCCTATTACCGCATGACGTTCGGGGACGGCGGCCGCATCCTCTGGCTGGAAGACAACCTGTCCGTGCAGCGCATCCTCTCCGGCAACACGCAGCCTGCGGGCCCGCGGTTGACGCCGCCGGGAGAGGGCCCGATCGAGGGCGCGCCGACGCAGATCGTGCCCGAGCCGCCCCCGCCGGAGCCGGTGCTGAAGAACCCGGTGGCGCCGAACAAGGGCCCGGGGGACGTGCCGCGCTCCGGCTCCTCCAACCCGGGGCCGAAGAGCCCGAAAGACAGCTCCAAGGGTCCCTGAGCCATGAAGAACGTCCTCGCTGTCTACGCGGGCAGCTTCGACCCCCCGACGTTCGGCCATTTCGACCTGATCGAGCGAGCGTCGAAGCTCTTCACCAACGTCATCATCGCGATCGGCCGCCACCCGACGAAGAAGCCACTCTTCTCGCTGGACGAGCGGATCGCCATGCTCCGCGAGATCTCGCGCGACATGGATAACGTCACGGTCGACGCCTTCGACGGCCTGCTCATCCATTATTGCGAGAAGAAGAACGCCCGCGTGATCGTGCGCGGGCTGCGCGCGGCGACCGACTTCGAATACGAGCTCCAGATCGCGCACGCGAACGCCGACATGTCCCCCATGATCGACACGGTGTTCCTGCCGACGCGGACGAAATACACGTTCATCAGCGCGTCCCTGATCCGGGAGATCGCCAGTCACGGCGGCGACGTCAGCCATTATGTTCCGGGGATCGTGAACGCCGCGCTCAAGTCGAAGTTCAGCCTCTCGAACGGCTGACGGCGCGTCACCCCCCCGTCGTATACAAGCTACTTCTCAGCTGAAGATCTTGATGGCGCTCAGCACCATCATGCCGATCATCGAGAAGATGCCCACCGCGAAGAACGCGGTGCGCCACGGCTGGGCCTCTTTCAGATAGACGATCGCGTGGAGGATGCGCGCCACGGTGAAGGCGATCATGCAGACCATCGCGCCGGTCGCCGAGGCGCCGGAGACCACGTAGATCACGCCGAGGATCGAGAACGGCAAGAGGCTCTCGATGAGGTTCCGGTGCGCGCGCATGGCCCGGAGGACGTCGGGGTGATCGGCCCCCTGGTTGTACTGCGCGTCCTTCGGAAAGACGGATTTGTCCTCCGCGTTGGCGTACGACTTCCTCGAGTTTCGGAGCGCGGCCGTGATGAAGCCGAGCGCGAACATCAACAGACAGAGCACGAAAGAGCACCCTGCAAAAACCTTGAACGTCTCCCCGAGCAGCATGCTGGTCATCGTCTCGCCTGTTCTCCGACCGTGGTCGGTTCCCGCAAACGTCTCTGCGAATCCCGCGGCGCGTCTCGCGCGCGTTCCCAAAGACGCACCTTACCACCGCTCGCGCCATCGTTTGAACGTCAAAACACAGGCTCGTCACCACGAGATGTCGGGTGTTCCTCCTTGGGCGCGGGCCCTCGATCGAGCTCGGTCTCTTTTTCTCGCCGGCGTCGTGTAACCTCGGGGGCCGCGCCGTTGCAGGAGGTGCTGGAGCAAGGTGTATGACCTCCACGCTGGCCCTCTCGGCGCCTCTCGCCCACGTCGAAAGCACTCTTGACCTCACCGTCCGCACCCCCGCCTGGATGGAGCCTGTTCGCGCCGCCGCGCCGCCTCCGGCGAGAGCGGAGGGCCGGTTGACGCGCGCCGCGCCGCCCGCCGGAAAGGCCTGGCAAGAGACGAAGTGGACCCTCGTTCGCCGGGCCGGAGGCGCCGTCACCCCCGAGTCGGCCGAGGCGCTCCGCGGCATCTGCGACGACTACTACGAGCCTCTGCTGGCCTTCGCGCGCCACGTGGAGGCGGATCCGGAGCGCGCGCGGGACCTCGTGCACGGCTTCCTCGCGGCGCTCCTCTCGGGGAAGATCGTGGGCAACGTGGATCAGGCGAAGGGCCGATTCCGCTCGTACCTGCGGACGGCGTTCCGACATCATGTCTCGAACGAGCGAAAGCGGGAGGGCCGGATCCAGCGGGGTGGGAAGGCCGAGCACTCCGGCGACACGGACTCGGTCCCGAGCGACGCGCTCCTCGCCGACCAGATCTACGATCGCGCCTGGGCGTGCGCGGTCCTCGACAGGGTGTTTGCGGAGCTGTCTTCGGAGCACGAGAGTCCGCGTCGAAAGGCGCAGTTCAAGGTCCTCTGGAGCCGACTGCAAGACGGGCCGGAGAGCGAGATACCGCTCTCGGTGGTCGCGCCGACGCTCGGCATGAGCGAGGGCGCGTTGAAGGTGGCGGCGCACCGCTTTCGCAAGCGCTACGGGGAGATCCTCCGCGCCCTCCTGGCAGAGACCACCGACGACGTCGAGGCGGAGATCGCGGAGCTCATGGCCGCCCTCCGGACGAGCCCGTGATCGTGGACACGGAATGCAGCAAGTGTGGCACACGCCTGCGCCCGGACGGAGGGTGCGGCGTGTGCCTGCTCGGGCTGGGCCTCGTCGCGTCGGATCCGCCGGATCTGGTGGGGGAGCGCGTGGGTCCCTTTCAGATAAGCCGTATTCTGGGCCAGGGCGGGACGGGCGTCGTCTACGAGGCCGTCGACACTCGCCCGGAGTCCCCGCGTTTCCATCGCTTCCACCGGAGCGTGGCCCTCAAGATCCTGGTGACCGACGTCGCCTCGACGGACGTGCTCTTTCGAGAGGCCCAGATCCTGGCGGCGCTGGAGCACGAGAACATCGTGCCCGTGTACGACTCCGGCGACGACGGCGGGGTCGCGTACCTGGTCATGAAGCTCGTGGACGGCGGGCCGGTCGCCACCCCCGCGGAGAGCCCTGTGCGCGCCGCGGAGATCGCCCTCCGGATCGCGCGGGCCATCGACTTCGCGCACCGGCACGGCGTCCTCCACCGCGACCTGAAGCCGGGGAACGTGCTCGTCGACGCCCGAGGGGGCGTGTTCGTCACCGATTTCGGCCTCGCGGCGCGCGCGCACCACCAAGAGGACACCTCGTTCGATTCGACGCGCGTCGAACAGGCCTCCTTCTACTCCCACCCTTCGGGGGGGACGCCCGCGTACGTGGCGCCGGAGGTGTGGATGGACGCGCCGGGCGCCGCGTCGACCGCCGCCGACGTGTGGTCGATCGGAGCGGTGCTGTTCGAGCTGTGCGCCGGACAGCCGCCCTTCGGCTTCTCCTTGGAGGACCTGCCGCGCCGCATCGCGGAGGACTCGGCCCCTCCGCTCGAAGGCGTCCCGCCGGACCTCGCGGCGATCTGCGCCCGTTGCCTCCGGAAGGAGCCGTCCGAGCGGTACGCGTCCGCCGGTGAGATCGCCCTGGATCTGGAGCGTTTCCTGCGTGGCGACGAGGTCCGCGCGCGCCCCCGCGGGCCCGGGGAGCGCCTCCTCCGTCGGATCGAAAAACACCCCGTATTCGGTTTGCTGGTGGTGCTGACCGTCCTCCTCACGGGCGTGACCTTGTGGCGTCACGTGGCGGCGGTGCGCGCCTCCGAGGCCGCGGCCCTCTCTCGCATGCACGCGCAACAAGCCACCTTCCGAGCGGCCGATTTCGCGGCGAGGAGGGCGGCCGATCTGGCGGCGCTGCAGTTCGATCGTTACGTCGCGGCGGTGGACGCGGCGGCGCAGGACCCGGAGGTCCTCGAAGCCGCGCGGAATCCGGCACATGCCGGGACGAACGAGGTGTGCTTTCGGCTCCTCACCGACGCTCTGGCGCCCACCATGGGCCCGTTCGAAGGGTGGTTCTTGCTGGACGCGGACGGCTGGATGGTCGGTCGCGCGCCCGACAACATGCGCCCCACGGTCGGCCGCAACTACGCCTTTCGGGACTACTACAGCGGTGCGCTGGAGAACGAGCGGAGGGGAATTCGTCGAGCGTACGTGTCGCGCGTGTACCGCTCGGAGGGGGACGACGGCTACCAGATCGCCATCGCGACAGTGCTCCATGACGACGCGGGGCGCCGGATAGGCTTCATCGTGGCGGGGCTCATGACGGGCTCCACGCTCGGCTCGCTGAGCCTCCAGGACCCGAACGAACAGGGCTTCACGGTGTCGATCCTGGCCCCGCGCGGCCCGGAGCGCGACCCCTCCGCGAGCGACGGCGCGCCTCTGTTCATCCTGCACCGCGACCTCGGCCGAGGAGCGCAGCTGTCGGCGCAGCTCGGAGGCGGCGCCGTGGACGGACAGCCGAGCTCGTTCGCGCGCATCGTGCCAGTCCGAGGCACCCCGTTCTCCGCGGTGGTCCGCGTGGACGACGAGGACGGCGCGCCGCCGCTCACGGCCGGAATCGCCGCGCCCTCTCTGCGATGACCGAGGTCGTACCACCAAGGTGGTATTCCGATCTCAGGCAGCCCTCGACTACGGCCGAGATGCGCGGGCTCTTCTTTCGCGCTCGCGTCCGCTTCACGCGGGGTGATAGCCTCCGCGTTCGCATGGGGAAGACCGGCCGATCCGACGCGCAGACGACGCTCGACCTCGTCGAGGCGCTCGGCAGCTCGCTCGATCTGCGCGCCGTGCTGGAGAGGGCGTATCCGTTGCTCCTGCGGCTCGTCCCGGCGGACTACGGGGCCCTCGGCATCTCCACCTCCGGCCTGCCGCAAGACTACGAGTGGCTCGTCCAGAACATCCCGCCGGCCTTCTTCGCGGCCTATCCCGACATGGCACCTCACGACTTCGTGCGGGAGAGCGTCGCCTCGCGGCCCAACGTGGTGCTCCGCGACGAGGACATGATCTCCCGCCGCGACCTCATGCGAAACATGATGTATCGCCGCGCGCGGGAGGTCGGCGCGCCGATGGAGCACGTGATGTCGGTCATGCTCCACGTGGACGATCGCTGGCAGAGCGGCCTCTCCCTTTATCGCGAGCGCGCCCGTTCGTTCACCCAGGAAGAGCAGATGTCTCTCCAGCGCGTGACTCCCATGCTCGCCAACGCCGTGCGCAGCTCGCAGCTCTTCGGCGCCGCGTCCGACTGGGCCTCTGCGCTGGAGATGCTCCTCGCGCGAGAAGAGGCCTGTTCCATCCTCCTGTCCTCTCCGTCGACGGAGATCGGGCGCACCCGCGGGGCCGAGCGCCTCCTCGAACGCTGGTTCTTGCCGCACGAACGGCGGAGCGGCCGAGTCCCGGAGGACCTCGCGGCCCTCGTCGTTCACGCAGCCTCCCACGGCCACATGCCTGTTTCGCAGATACGAAGTCGTGACGGCGCCGCGCTCGAAGGGACGATTCGCCCTCTCTCCGGCGCGCTCGGAAAGCCACGCTGGCTGATCACCCTCCGCGAGACGAGCCTCTCCGAACAGGGGAGTCGCGTGCCGCGGAGGTGGCGCTCTCTCGTGACGTCGCGCGAGGCCGAGGTGATCGCCGCCGTCCTCCGCGGATGGGACAACCACCTCATCGCCGAAGAGCTGGGCTGCTCCGTCGGCACCGTGAAGAAGCACCTCCAGCGCGTCTTCGACAAGCTCGGCCTCCCGAGCCGCGCCGCCCTCATCGCCCGGGCGAACGAGCTCTCCCGCGAGGACGACACCGAAGAGTAACCTCGATGTAACCTTCGCGACCGCCACGGCGCAGGGGAGGGCGGAGGTTATCGCGATGACGAAGGACTTCGTGCGGGCTCTCTCCACCGAGTCGCTCGCCTGGGTGCACGCGATGGATGCGGATCCGTTCCTCGGGAATCTCATCCGCGGGGATCTGACCCGGCAAGAATACGTGCTGTTTCTCGCGCGGACGTACCATTATGTCCGCTGGTCCGGGCCGATCCTCGCGGAGACGGCCGAGGGCCTCCGCCGCGCGGGCCGGTATCCGTGGCTCGTGCGGCTGTTCGAGGAGAAGACGGAGGAGGAGGCGCCGCACGATCAATGGGCGCTCGGCGATCTGCGCGCGCTCGGCGTGAACGTGGAGATCGTGAAGGCGCGCTCGCCGGGCGCCGCGGTGATGGCGTACGTGGCGTGGAGTCGGGCGATGGCCGAACAGGGCTCTCCGGCGTTCCTCGGCGCCGCGTACGCGCTGGAGCTGATCTCGATGCACCGCGCGGGCGCCGCCGCGATGAACCTGTGCGCGCGCTCCGGGATCCCGGACATCGATGGTGCCGTGTCGTTCCTCGCGGGCCACGGGGACGCGGACGTCGCGCACATCGAGGTGCTGCACGACGTGCTCCGAAACATCGACGATCCCCGCGACCAGGAGGCCATTCTGCTGTCCGCTTCGGTGCTGCGCGCGCTGTTCCCGCTCTTCTTCGGGGCGCCAGAGAGCGCGGCGCTCCACAGGGCACCTCCCACAACCTATTTCGTGTCCGCCCCGGCCGCGGCCGAGTGAGGGAGAGAACCATGCAGGCTTATCGCGTCACCGTCGCGAAGACGGTATCGGACATCGAGGCTGCCCAGCGCGTGCGCCACGTCGTGTATCGCGAAGAAGAGGGCTTGTTGCCGCTCGGCGTCGCGGAGGACCCGCGGGAGAGCTGCGCGCGCGACTACGAAGAGGGCACCACGCACTTGCTCGTCCGCGACGGAGAGGAGCCCGTGGGCACGGTGCGTCTGCTCGTGCCGGCGGGCGGTCTCGGCCTCGATCTCGCGGAGAAGGTGGATCTGCGCGCGCTCCAGACCCCGGGCGCGCGCCTCGGCGAGGTGACCCGGTATTGCGTCCTCAAGAGTCATCGTCACACGGGCGTCGCGAGGGCCTTGTTCGAGGCCCTCTGTTCGGAGAGCGCGCGACTCGGCCTCACGAGCTGGGTGGCCGGCGCGAACATGTCCACGGACGCGCCGGAGGACGCCGCGTTGATCCACCGAGCCCTCGCCGCAAAGGGCCTGTGCGCGCCGCACCTCGAAGCGCCGATCCGGCTTGTTTCCGCGGCAAAACCGCGCGACAGCTGCCCGTTCTACACGGAGGAGCAGCGTCGATGCGACGACCTCGCGAGGCTGCCATTACCGCCGGCGCTGGCCTTGTTTTCGAGGCGAATGGGCGCCCGTTTCCTCGGATCCCCGGTGTACGACGCTTATTTCAACGTCTTCGCGATGCCCCTCGTGGCCCCGGTCCCGGGCGCGATCTACCGCCTTCAGCCGGCCGCGCTCTCGGAGAGCGAGTCCGCATAGACCTCGTCAACGGACAGCCGGACTCCAATGCTGGTGATCTCGATCGACTCCCCTTTCATCGCCTCGGTCAGCTCCCATCGCCCCGATTCGCCTCGGTGATACACCTCGATTCGATGCTCGGAGGATCAGCGGAAGATTGACGAGGAGATGTGGCGATGAGGCTCGCGACGGGCCTTCTCTATTGATGCGCCTCTTCCACCAGCTCCACCAGCACGCCGCCTGTCGCCTTCGGGTGCACGAAAGCCACCTTGTGGCCGCGCGCTCCGATGCGGGGAGTTTCGTCGATCAGCGGCACTCCGATCGACTTGAGGAACGCGAGCGCCCCTTCGATCCCCTCGACTTCGACCGCGATGTGGTGCAGCCCCGGCCCCTTCTTCTCCAGGAACTTCGCGAGCCCTTCATTGCCCTTCGGCGAGATCAATTCGATGCTCGTCTCCCCGATCGGCAAGAGCGCGGCCTCCGTCTTCTGCGACGCCACCACCTCGCGCACCGTCACGTCCACCCCCAGAACGTCCTTGTATTTCCCCACCACCGCGTCGATGTCCGAGACGGCGATCGCGACGTGGTCAATCTTCTTGATCTTGATCATACCCAATCTCCAGCTCGCAGCAACAGGTCGTATTCTTGATCCCCGGCGCGCCCGGCGTCACGCGATCATCTTCGCCGCACCAGCAGCGTCCGCGTGATCTCCAGCACCTTCTCCGGCACGCGCCCCTCGGTCTTCGGCAGCTCCGGCTCGAACAGCGTGGCTCCCTTCGCGAGCAGGGCCCGCGGCGGGGCGTTCTTCGTCCCCACGACCATCAATGTCACGGTGCCAGTCCGCGCGTCGATCGCCTCCTTCGAGATCACCTTGGTCGCCGCAAACAAGGTATCTCCCGCGAGCACGCTCCCGGTGTGCGCCCCGTCGTCCAGCCCCATATCCCAGATCGCATTCCCCGCGGTGTCCCGGCTCGCGAGCGAGAGCACCCACGCCAGCACGAGCCCGCCGTACGCGACGCGCGTCTTCGCAAAACTGCCAGTCTTGCAATACACTTCATCCGTGTGCAGAGGATGGGAGTTGCGCGCGATCGTCGTGAGCTGCATCAGCTCGGCCTCACACACCGTGCGCCCCACCTCGTGCGCGAGGATATCTCCAGGCTCGAAATCCTCCCAGAGCATCGCGAACCGCGGATGGGGCAGCGCGCGGGCCGGATCGGCGAGCGCCGCCGCCACCTTCGCAGGGAGCCGGGCCGCGTCCTCGTCCCCGAAAGGCACCTCCGAGACTGCCTCCATCGCCGGAGGGGCCGTATGCAGTCGCACCCCTTGCACGCTGTTCGCGCTCCCCGCCCGCACGAGGGCCTTTCGCTCGAACGTACACAGCGCCTCATCCCGCTCATTGACGAGGTGCGTCCGCACGTGCACGACCCCTTTGTCCGGCGAGCTGACCGGCTTCACCCCGATGACCCGCGACCGCGCGCGCACCGTATCCCCGGAGTAACAAGCGTTCGGAAACCGTACGTCGAAGTAGCCGAGGTTCGCGATCGCCTGCTCGCTCACGTCATGCACGCTGAACGAGATCCCCAGGTTGAGCAGCAGGAGCGGGTGCACCGGCCGCCCCTCGAACCCCGCGGCCCGCGCGGCGACGCGGCTCGCGTACGTGGGCATCGCGTCCTGAAACGAAGCATAAAACAGCGCGGTCATCCCGTCGTCGACGGTGACCTCCCAAGGGTGCTCGAACACGGCACCGACCGCGAAATCGTCAAGCTTCCGACCGTACCGATGCGCGTGAATCACCGCGCAGACGAATCCACACAACCGCCCCCGGCGTCAAGCGCAGAGTCGTCGGAAAATGCCAGAAGAGCTCCGTTGTCCGTTGTGGAGTGGAGTTACGTAGCGGATGGGACGTAGTCCTCGACGTTGCCCCCCACGGCCTCCCTCCCTTCGGTCGTCCGGCCTGCGCCCCCCAAGTGCCGTGCTCGGCCTGCGGCCTCCGCGCGGCCCGGGGGGCGCCGTACGACTGGCACGTTGTCTGGCGTCTTCAACGTGCCAGTCCATCGTCCGCGCGACTGCGCGCGCACGTCGACAGGCGATTCGTACAGCCTGCATCGATCGCGCCCGTACCGGCCCGTCGTGCTCAGTTCAATGCGCAGTTAATACGATTGCAATCCATTGCACCGCGTGCGACTCCCGTCCTCGATGAGCCCATCGACGGCACCCTCGTCCCTCCGCACGTCGGCCCGGATCTCGTTTCTTCCGCCGCCATTCCCGCCCTCCGTCCCGGCCAATGATTGCGAGCCGGCCGACGACGACGAGCCCGTGAGCGCGCTCCACACGTTGAGCGCGCTGCGGCCATCCTGCCCGCCGCCACCATCGAGCGCCGTCGATCCGACCTTCGCGCCCGGCGCGGTGAGTGAGCCCGATCCGGCGGCGGAGGCGGCGCGCACGCGCGGCACCTGGCTCTCGCTGACGGCGCAGGTCTTGTCGGCGCTGCTCTCCATGACGCTGCAGGTCGTGCTCGCGCGCGCCCTCGGATCGCGCGGGTTCGGCGTCTACGCGACGGTGCTCGCGTGGACGGGGCCGCTCGCGACGCTCGCGGGCCTCGGCTTGCCGGCGGCCGCCGTGCGCTTCGTCCCGGCCCTCACGGCAGAGCGCGATCCGCTTCGTTTGAAGGCGTTCGTGCGCACCGCCGAGCGAGCGGTCCTCGCGTCCTCCGTCGCGCTCGCAGGGGTAGGGACCGTCCTCGCGCTCGCCTTCGCGCCGGAGCCGGCGCCGCTCCTCGTGGGCCTGTGGTCGTTGCCGATCAGCGTGCAGGTGGCCTTGCAAACGGAGATCGCGCGCGCCTCCGGCCGTCACCGCGCGGCGTTCTTCGTGCCGCTCCTGGCGCCGCTCGTGATGCTCGCGGGCGCCCTCGCAGCGCTGCGCTTCGCGGGCGGCCTCACCCCGTCGATCGGCGTCGCGCTCCCAGCCATCGGCGCGCTCCTGGTCCTCCCATTCCAGCGCCGCCCCTCCGGAACAACCACGTTCGCCCCGTCCGGAACAACCACCTTCGAGCAGCCCCGAACAGCCCAGTTCGACCTCTCCGGAACAACCCAGCTCCAATCTCTGGCTCCGCGTGGGCCTCGGCGTCCTCCTCGTCGACGCGGCGCATCTCCTCCTCTCGCAGGCCGACACGCTCCTCCTCGGCGCGATCCGCGGCGCGCGCGCGGTCGCTCTGCTCTCCGTCGCGGGCGGCGTCGCGGCGTTCTCCATGTTTCCGATGATCGCGGTCGGCGCCACGGCGGTGCCCGCGTTCGCGAGCCTCTGGGCCCAGGGAGACGTCGTCGCGCTGGAGCGGCTCGCGCGGAGAGCCGTGCGCCGCGCCTTTACCGCGCAGGTGGTCCTCGCGGCCGCGATCCTGGCCCTCGCGAAGCCGATCCTCTCCGCGTACGGCGCGGACTTCGACGAAGCGCGACTGCCCCTCTTGTTCATCCTCGCAGGCCAGCTCGCGAACACCGGCACAGGCTACGTCGGCTCCCTCATGACGATGACGGGCCACCAGGCCGCCGTCGGGCGCACGATCTGGCTCGCCGCCGCGATCAACGTGGCTCTCGTCGT
Organism: Polyangiaceae bacterium; assembly: GCA_046351455.1. GTDB lineage: Bacteria > Myxococcota_A > Polyangia > Polyangiales > Polyangiaceae > JADJRH01. Next base: position 401,806 of record JAXLYM010000001.1, on the reverse strand, counting down.
CACGGGCGCGCGCCTCTTCGGCGTCCCTGGAGCCGCCGCCGGAACGGCCTTGTCCGCGCTCGGCTGGAACCTGTGGCTCCACCGCCTCGTGGTCCGCCACGTCGGCGTGCGCGTCTCCTTCGCAGATGCCTTGTTCGCGGACTGGCCCTCTCAGCCGAGGCCGAGATCCGCCGCCGTCGCTTCGTCGATCATGCCCGCCGCGCGCGCGGCCGCGAGCACCACGCGGTTGTGACGGTCCGTCGCGCGGTCCGCCATCTTGCCGCCGATCATCGTCGCGCCGCGGCCCTCGCGCACCGCCTCGCGGAACGCGCGCACCTCCGCGAGCGCCCGCGAAACCTCCGCCTCCGGGATCGCGAACACCTCGTGCGCGATCGCCACCTGCGCTGGGATGCCCACCCACTTGCCGCGGAACCCGAGCGCCTTCGCGTGCGCCGCGTCGCGACGACACTCCTCCAGCGCCGCCCGCTGCTCCTCCGCGCTCTTGCTCTTCGTCGGGAAATTCACGGTCATCTCGCCGATCGCCGGCACCCCCACGCTCGCCGCCGCCTTCGCGATCCGCATGCGCGCCGCGTCCACGAGCGGGTGATCGAAGCGGTAGCTCGCCCCCACCATCCCGAGCGACGAGAAGTAATCGTACGCCCCGAAGATCAAGCTCCGCACGCGGCCCGACGCGCTCGCGATCCAGAACGCCTCCTCCTCCGCGCGCGCGCTCTCGATCAATATCGCGATCTTGATCGTCCCCTCCGGGATGCCGGCCTCGCTCTCCGCCTCCGCCAGCGCGTCCGAGAGCAGCGCGATCTCCCCCGCGCCCTCCGCCTTCGGCCAGACGAGGCCGTGGAGCCGCGCGCCCGCCGCGCTCACGACCGCGCGCACGTCCTCGAACGCCGGATCCAGCGCGAGGCCCCGCGGCCGGAAGAAGCGCACGCTGCGGCCCCAATCCAGCGTATTCAGCGCGCGGATCACGTTCATGCGGCCCGCCGCGAGCGCCGCGTCGTCCCCGGCCGGGATCGAGTCCTCGAGGTCGAGCATCACGAGGTCGGCCCCGCTCTTCACCGCGCCCTCGACGTACTTCCACACCGTCGCCGGCACGGTGAGGTGCGCGCGCTGCAAGAAGAACCGCGGCTCGATGCCCACCGCGTGGCTCTCGTACGCCCGCAGCAAGGCGAGCGCTCTCCCGTGCGTCCCGGTTACATGGCTCACGCCCCGCGTTCTGCCGAACCCCGCCCCGCACCGCAAGTGGTACATCTCAGCCCCACGTGAAGACGAAGCGCCTCCCCGTGATCGACGCCCGCGACGCCGCGATCCGGCTCGCGCTCGACGCCGTCCGCGCCACCTGCGACACCGCCGCGCGCGCGCAGAACGATCCCGTCGAGTACGTGCATCGCCAGCCGCGCCTGCTCGATCGCGAGCTCACCGCCCTCGTCGCGTCCTCGCTCGCGTTCGGCAACGTGAAGACGATCCGCGCCAAGATCGAGGAGGCCCTCGAACGCATCGGCCCGGACCTCGCGGGCGCCGCGGAGGATCTCAAGAAACTGAGACAGCGCCTCCGGGGCTGGAAACACCGCCTCTTCACCGCCGACGACCTCGCGCGGCTGCTCTTCGGCGCGCGCCGCGTGCAGCTCCAGACTGGCACCCTCGGAGAGGCCTTGCGCCTCGATTTCGAAAAGACCGGCGATCTCCGGACCGCCCTCGTCCGATGGACCGCGCGCATCCGTCACGAGGGCGGCCTCGACAAGCCGAGCGAGCGCCGCGGCCCCGCGCACATCCTCTCGAACCCCGAGAACGGCTCCGCCGTGAAGCGCCTGCACCTCCTGCTCCGATGGATGGTGCGCCCCGCGGACGGCGTCGATCTGGGCCTCTGGCCGCTGCCCGCGAGCGCGCTCGTGATGCCGCTCGACACGCACATCCACAAGCTCTCTCGCAACCTCGGCTTCACCGATCGACGCGACGTCTCGTGGCGCACGGCGGAGGAGATCACCGCGCATCTCCGCCGCTACGACCCGGCCGATCCGGTCAAATACGACTTCTCCCTCTGCCACCTCGGCATGCTCCAGCGCTGCCCGTCGAAGCGCGATCCGGCCCGGTGCGAGGGCTGCGGCATCCTCGCCGTCTGCCGCCACTGGTCCACATGAACCCTTGAAAATGAGCCCTTTCTGGTACCTTCGGGCGATGCCTTCGCGCCTCCGCTCGCCCATCGACGGCCTTGTTCGCGCCGCGTCGACGCTCGGCCTCTCGTTCGCGTCGCTCGCCCTCGTGGCCTCCGCGTCCGGCTGCTCCGGCGGAGGCGACACGGGGAGCGGCGGCGCGGGCGGCGCCACCACGACACCGCCGATCGATCCGTTCCCCTCGCAGGGCTGGGCATGGTCGCACGGCGATCCGTCGGCCCTCGAACAGTCGCTCCTCGAGCTCGTGCAGCGCGCGCGCGCGAACCCCGCCGGCGAGGTCGATCTCCTCCTCACGGTGCCCGGCGTTCCCGGCGCGATGAAGCAGTTCAACGTCGACGAGCAGCAGCTCCGCGACGACTTCGCCACGTACGCGCCGGTGCCGCCCCTCTCGTTCGACGCGCACCTGATGGAGTCGTCGCGCTTCCACTCCGAGGACATGGCCAAGAACGGCTTCCAGGATCACGACGGCTCCGCGGGCGAGAGCTTCGATCAGCGCATCACCGACGCGGGCTACGACTGGAGCTTCGTCTCCGAGAACATCTTCGCCTACGCCAAGAGCGTCGCGTACTGCGAGGCCGGCTTCCTCATCGACTGGGGCAACCCGGATCCGGGCCACCGCAAGGCGATCCTCGACATCGACGGCAAGAAGCGCGACATCGGCATCTCCATCATCGAGGACCCGCCGAGCATGGAAGTCGGCCCGCTCGTCGTGACGCAGGACTTCGGGGCCCCGCTCGAGACGGAGCCCGACGCCGAGAAGCTCATCGTCGGCGTCGCCTACCGAGACAAGAATGGAAACGGCGCGTACGACCCGGGCGAGGGCGCCCCCGGCATGATCATCGTCCCGCAGAGCGGCACGTACCACGCGATCACCTCGACGAGCGGCGGCTACTCCATCCCGATGAGCGCCAAGGCCGGCCTCGTGAAGGTGCAGATTCAGGACGAGGAGAGCTTCGTCCTGGAGGAGAGAGAGGTCACGCTCGACGGCGAGAACGTCAAGCTCGACTTCGTGTTGCCCTGATCGAGGGCCTTGTTGTAACAGGAAGTATTCCAGGCACCGCGCAGGGGGATGCCCTTCGAAGGGACGTGCTCCCGGCGCGCTTCAGGGGCCGGCGCTGGAGAGCGAGCCGTCCGGCGCGTACACGCCGGTGCAGTTCTGCTTGCCGTGCTGCTGCACGCTGAGCATGAACTTCTTCCTCGGCGACGCGCCCTTCACGTACGCCTTCGCGGCGGCGTCGCACGTGGGCATCGTGCCGTAGCCGTTGCTCTGGCACATCACCATCTTCTCGACGTCGCCGGAGACGGCGCCCGGGGTCACGCCCGCGTCCGTCATGCTGTTCAGGAGCTTCTCCATCTTGGCCATGTCGAGCGCCATCGCCTGCTCGCAGCCGAGGTTGCGCAGCTCGTTCGTGCCGGGCGCGCTCTGCGCTTCCGCCGCGAGGTTCACGGCGTCGCCGACGGCGCCCATCACGTGCTGCACCTCCGGATCCGTCGACACCTTGTAGCCGATGTACGCGAGCACCGCGCCGATGCTCCCCAGGAACACGAGCACGATGACGATCGCGATCCAGCACCCGGTGGAGAGCCCCTTCTTCTTCGGAGGCGCGCCGGGAGGCCCGAAGTTGCCCTGCGGCGGCCCGAAATTGCCCTGCGGCGGCCCGAAATTCCCTGGAGGAGGAGGGCCGAAATTGCCGGGGGGAGGTCCGTAGTTCATCGCCATGCGCGCGAGGTTACCGCGCCTCTCGCCGCACGGTCACGATCATCCGTGCACGGTGACGACGAGCCTCCGCCGGTGCGGCGCGAGCCGGTGCTCGAAGAGGTACACCGCCTGCCACGTGCCGAGCGCGAGCCGCCCGTCCATCACGGGGATCGTGAGCGACGCCGCCGTGAGCGCGGCCCTCAGGTGCGACGGCATGTCGTCGGGCCCCTCGTCGCGATGCGTCCACCGCGCGTCCCCGTCCGGCGCCGCCCGCGTGAACCACGCGTCGAGATCCGCGAGCACGGAGGGATCCGCGTTCTCCTGGATGAGCAGCGAGGCCGACGTGTGCTGCAGGAACACGTGACAGAGCCCGGCGCGCACGTCGCTCTTCTCGACGACGTCGGCGACGCGGTCGGTGATGTCGTGGAGCCCGCGCCGAGAGGGAGGCAGCTCGATGATCCGCTGGAGCACGATCGCCTCCATATCACGCCGGTGGGCAGGCGCCGGGCCGCCCCGTCCACTGCCGTGCACAGCCCACGTCCAAGCTCCCGCCGAACGCCCCTCCGGCGAAACGGCACTCCCCCCTTGCCGGCCCTTGAACAGCCCCTATTCCTCGTTATTCCGTACGTGCCCTCGTGAAAAAACGCATGCATCCGAACGGTTTTTTCTATAGAAGTATGGGGCCTTTGCGGCCGAGCAGGGCTTGACGGAGGTAGCCAAATAAGACACGAATGAGCCTTTGCGGTTACTCGGGCTTTACGAAGGAGCAGCGATGACGACCACGATTGTCCAGAACAATCGCGCACAGGGGATCGTCCTCGCCGTGGGGGTGGACGAGCTGACGAGGACACAGCTTGAATGGGCGCTTCGAAACACCGAGTTTCGGTTCGACGTCGCCCCGCGCGGAGACATCCTCGCGCGGATCCCCCCGAGCGGTGAGCGGACGATCGTGTTGATCGAGTGGAGCGCCTCGGACGCGGAGGAGCTCGCGGCGTTGTGCGACGACCTGCGCGCGGCGGGCCCGCCGGATCGGCTCGCGGTGGTGGCGCTCGGCGGCCCCGGCGATCGATCGGCGCTGCTGCGCGCGATCGACGCCTCCGTGAGCGACGTGGTGGGCCGGCCGTTCGACGAGGCGCTCTTGCTCGCGCGGCTCCGGATCGTGGCGTCGGCGATGGCGCGCGCGTCGGCCTTCTCTCCGCAGGAGGCGCTGCGCGAGGCGCTCGATCACGGCGAAGGGGAGGTGTGCGTGCGCGCCGGGGAGGACGTCGCGCGCGTGCACGTGCGGTCCGGAGAGATCGCGTGGGCGCACGTCTCCTCGGTCCCGTCCACGTTCGCGGACGTCACGTCCCTCGCCGGCATCTCGCTGGAGCCGGACGTCGTGGAGGCCGTGAAGCGCGAGTGCCGCGAGCGGGGCGTGCATTTCATGGACGTCCTCGTGAGCTGGGGCCTCATCGATCGCGAGCGGGCGCGCGCCGCGCTGCACGCGTTCGTCACCCGCCGCGTGCAGATGATCCTCGACCTGCCCGGCGCGACGGCCCTCTTCTTACCGAAGCGCTCGCCGCCCTCCGGGAACGTCCCGCGCGTGGCGTCGCCGGAGCCTTCGTCCCCCGGCCCCGCGAGCATGCGCGCGCCCGCGTCGCTCTCGCTCGGCCCCGGCTCGTCGCCCCCCGAGCGTCCGACGTGGATCGGGGAGCTCGTGCGCGCGGCGATGCGCCTGGACGGCGCGTTGTGCGCGGCCGCGATCGAGCTCCGCAAAGTGACGTGCGTCGAGCGCGCCGGGGAAGATCTGGACGGCCGACTTGTTTGGTCGCAGGTGAGCGCGCTGGCGTCGCTCGGCCCCGAGGCGGAGGAGATGCTCGCCGTGTCGGGTCCGCGCTGCGTCGTCACGCGCGTGATCGCCCGCGATCCGTCGATGGCGCTGCTCGTCTCGTTCGCGTCCGCGAACGTCTCGATCGGCCTCGCGCGCGTCGCGGTCGCGGGCCTCCTGTCGAGGATGGCCTCCCCGCAGGGCGCGGCCGACTGACCCTCTCGCTCGGCCCCGCGAAGGTGCCAGTCTCGGAGGATTTCGCCTTCGAATCAGCCGATTTTTGTTCGCAACCCGCTTCCCCCTTACCGTGAAAAGGAGACGAGACGAATGGCAGATATCAAGACGTCCATGCAACAGGCCCTCAAGATCGAAGGTTGCCTCGGCGCGGCGCTGGTCGACTACGACAGCGGCATGTGCCTCGGCGCCGCGGGGAGCCCCGGCTTCGATCTCGAGCTCGCGGCGGCGGGCAACGCCGACGTCGTCCGCGCGAAGAAGCGGATCCGCGATCAGCTCGGCCTGCGCGACAAGATCGAGGACATGCTGATCACGCTCACGGGCCAGTACCACCTCATCCGGATGGTCGGCACCTCGATGTTCCTCTACATCGTGCTCGACCGTCAGCGCTCGAACCTGGCGCTCTCCCGCAAGATGCTGGAGCAGATCGAGAAGGGCCTCGACATCGATCGCGCCTGATCGTCTCGGCGCCCCGGCGCGCGGGCGCGGCGCGATCCGTCGCGCGGCGTCCTCGCGCCGGAGGTGACGCTTCTCCCGGGGAGGTAGCGGTGCTAGCGCGGGCATCACCATGACCGATGCCATCGTCAAGCCGATGATCACCGCCGAGCAGATCGCGCAGCGCGTCCGCGAGCTGGGCGAGCAGATCTCGAAGGACTACGCCGACCGCCGCCTCGTGCTCGTGTGCGTGCTCAAGGGCAGCTTCGTCTTCACGGCCGATCTCGCGCGCGCGATCGGCTCGCACCTCCGCGTCGAGTTCCTCGGCGTGCGCAGCTACGGAGAGGGCACGAGCTCGTCGGGCATCGTGCAGATCACGCAGGACCTGTCGCGCTCGATCGAGGGCGAGGACATCCTGATCGTGGAGGACATCGTCGACACGGGCCTCACGATCGCGCACCTCCTGGAGCTGCTCCGCACGCGCAAGCCGGCGAGCCTCAAGGTCTGCGCGCTCCTGCACAAGCCGTCGCGCACGCGCGTGCAGGTGCCGATTCACTATCTGGGCTTCACGATCGAGGACAAATTCGTGGTCGGCTACGGCCTCGACTGGGCGGAGCGCTACCGCAACGTGCCGTTCATCGGCGTGGTGGAGGCCTCGTGAGCAAGCGCCTCGCCTTCCTCGAAAAGATGACGTCGGACGGCTCGAAGGACCCGTTCGCCTGGTACGGCCTCGCGAACGAATATTCGAACCTGGGCCGCATCGACGAAGCGCTCGCGACGTACGAGAAGCTCCGCGCGCTCGACGCCGCGTATGTGCCCGCGTACCTGATGTGCGGTCAGATGCTCGCGAAGGCCAAGCGCAACGCCGAGGCGAAGACGTGGCTCACGCTCGGCATCGAGGCCGCGAAGAAGGTGGGCAACTCCCACGCTCTCGGCGAGATGCAGACCGTCCTCGATCAGCTCGAAGACTGACAGTTTGAAAACTGGCAGTTTGAAAACTGGCAGTTAATCGGAGCGCCCTCGGACACGGGCCCCCTCCCTTCGCGAATGTCAGTGAGCGATTTGGGAGGGGCGGGCGCGCGGAGCGCGACCGGGGGTGGGCATCACTTCGACTCGGTCTCTCCGATGTCTTTGCAGCAGCGGAATCCGAGGTGGTACATCATGTGGCCGGCCTTCTCCAGCTTCTCGACGTGCCATCTCGGGTCGTGGGCGCAGTGGTCCGGGTACTTGGCTTTGTTCGGCGGGTCGTTCGGACGCATCGAGATCGGCGCGTAGAAGAAGGCGCTCCCCTTGAGCTGCGTGACGGTGCTCTCCTTCTCGACGTCCCACCGTTTCATGATCTCCGCCACGTTCCCGTGCTGGTCGAATACACCGAATCGTGACCGGCACCGCGGGAAGGAGCCAGTCGGCGCCGTGTCCGTCGCGCACGTGGCCCACGTCGTCTTGACGGTGTTCGTATCGCAGTTGGCGCTCCTTTGCCCCCGCGTGTGGCACGCCGTCAGGTCGAGGTCGTTCCCGTACGCGTAGTCCTGCAAATCCTCCCCATCCGGATTGCCGCGACAGGCCAGCACCCACTCGTCCTGCGTGCACAGCCGCTTGCCCTGAATCTGACACACCTCGTTCGCCCGCGAGGGAGCGATCCACACGACCGGCAGCTCACAGGGCCTGTTCGGAAACTCGAACACATCGATGCAGGTCTTCGCGGTGTCGGCCTTCCCGTCCTTGTAAATAGGCACCATGTAATCGGCGCCGCAGACCTTCTTCTGCTCCGGAGTCTGGAGCACCATGTCCTTGAGCCCGTCGAGGCACGCCTTGCGCGACCCGGTCGGATGCGAAATCGCCGTATTCCCTTGATTGGAGAACCAAACGGACCCTTGCCCGAACGTCTGATCGAGCAGATCCGCCGGATCCTTCCACCGCCTCCGAAGGCTCCCGGGATTGAGCACAGGGGCGAACGAAATCAGCTCTTGCTTGGAGTCGTAAAGAGGTTTTTCAGGATCGAGCCCGGCGACCGTGAGCCCACCAACTGCCCCCTTGGGACTCCCACCATCCGAAACCCCACCATCCCCACCATCCAACACTCCGGCATCCAGGAGATCGTCATTCCCTTTGTTCTGCGCGGCAGTCGCGCTCCCCGAAGTGAGCCCCGAGCTAGCCGTCGCGACGCCCCCCGTCGTCCCGTCGCCGCTCCCGGATTTGCCGGAAGAACAAGCCGCGGCCACGAGGCCGAACCCGAACAGACAGGCGCTGATGTGGATGGATCGCATGGAGAGGCACCGGAGGAGGAGGGGAGTTGGCGGCGCACCGATTTCCCGTCTCTCCCGGCCTCCGGAGAGGGGGAGTGTCAGGACTTGGCGCCGGAGGAGAACGTCTCGATGATCCGATCGCGGACCCACGCCGCCGCGGCGCGCGTGCCGAGCTTCCCGCCGACGTCGACGGTGCACATGCCCTCGTCGAGGGCATGGGTGACGCAACGCTCGATGCGCTTCTCTTCCTCCGGATAACCGATGTGCGCGAGGAGCATCCCGACCGTGAGGAGCGACGCGAACGGATTGGCCACGTCCTTCCCCGCGAGCGGAGGCGCCGACCCGTGCACCGGCTCGAACAAGGCCACGCGCGCCGGATCCGAGGCGTGCACGTTCGCGCTCGCCGCCATCCCGAGGCCGCCCTGCAGCGCCGCCCCGAGGTCCGTCACGATGTCGCCGAACAGGTTGTTCGTCACGATCACGTCGAACTGCGAGGGATCCTGGATCACGTAGAGGCAGAGCGCGTCCACGTAGACGTGCCGACTCTCGATCTCCGGATACTGCGCCTTCACCTCGTTGAACACGCGGAGCCACAGCTCGTGCGCGTGGCGCATCGCGTTCGATTTGTCGGCCATCGTGAGCTTCTTGCGCCCGTTCGCCCGCGCGTACTCGAAGGCGGCGCGGATGATCCGCTCGACGCCCTTGCGCGTGTTGACGTCCTCGTTGATGGCCACCTCGTCGGGCGTGCCGCGCTTGAACTGCCCGCCCATCCCCACGTAGATGCCCTCGGTGTTCTCGCGGAACACCACGAAGTCCACGTCCTTCGCCTTCCGACCGCCCAGCGGTACCAGCCTGTCCGCGAGCGCCTTCACTGGCCGCACGTTCGCATACAAGTCGTATCCAAATCGCATCCCGAACAGGATGGCCGCCGCGTGCTCCAGCCCCGGCACGCGCGGATCGCCGAGCGCGCCGAGCATGACGGCCGAGCACTCGCGCTGAATGGCCACCTGGACCTCCTTCGGGAACGTCGTCCCGTCGCGGAGGTACCGATCGGCGCCGAGATCCAGCTCCCAAAGATCCAGCGGGAGCCCCACCTTGTCCCGGTAGTATTCGAGGAGGATCTTCGCCTCTCGAATCACCTCGGGCCCGATCCCGTCACCCCCCAAAATCGCAATCTTCTTCCGCTTGCTGGGCATGGAACGTCACCTGAAAAAAAGCCTCGGAAACGCACCCTCCCCAGCAGCACCCAAGTAAAGAGACGGAGACCTCGTAGTCCGCGAAGAGGCTCCATCGAGGGACCGAGTCGCTCGGAGAGGCCGAGTCACCCGGAGGACCCGAGTCGATCGGAGGGACCGACTCGGACCCACGAGGAGCCTTTTTGCGCCGCGGAGAGGTGGAGTCAGCCGAGAGCGCGATCGATCGGCACGTACTCGAGCTTGTGCGCCTGCGCGACGGGGCCGTACGTGACGTGCCCGCCGTAGGTGTTGATGCCGAGCTTGAGCGCCCGATCCGCCTTCACGGCGGCCTCGAGGCCCTTGTTCGCGATCGCCACCGCGTAGCCGACCGTCGTGTTCGTGAGCGCCCACGTCGAGGTGTGCGACACCGCGCCCGGCATGTTCGCCACGCAGTAGTGCACGACGCCGTGAACGACGTACGTCGGGTGATCGTGCGTGGTCGGACGGCACGTCGCGATGCAGCCGCCCTGATCGACCGCCACGTCCACGACGACGCTGCCCTTCTCCATGCGCGCGATCAGGTCCTCCGTCACGAGCTGGGGCGCCTTCGCGCCGGGCACGAGCACGCCGCCGATCACGAGATCCGCGCGCTCCACCATCGTCTCGATGTTCTCCGCGTTGGAGTAGAGCGTCTCGATCGCGCCGCCGAACACGTCCTCGAGGTAGCTCATCGTCTCCGCGCGCACGTCGAGCACGGTCACCTGCGCGCCCATGCCGACCGCGATCGTCGCCGCGTTGCGACCGACCACGCCGCCGCCGAGGATCACGACGCGACCGCGACGCGTCCCGGGCACGCCGCCGAGCAGCACGCCTTTGCCGCCCTTCTCTTTTTCGAGGCACGAAGCGCCGACCTGCACGGCCATGCGGCCCGCGACCTCGCTCATCGGCCGCAGCAGCGGCAGCGAGCCGTCGTCGAGCTGGATCGTCTCGTACGCGACGCCCGCGACCTTCTTCTTCGCGAGCTCCCGCGTGAGCTCCGGCTCCGCCGCGAGGTGCAGGTACGTGTAGAGCACGAGGCCTTCGCGGAAGTAGCCGTACTCGTCCTTGAGCGGCTCCTTCACCTTCACGACCATCTCGGCGCCCCACGCGTCGGCCGCGGTGTTCACGATCTGCGCGCCCGCGCGGACATAGTGCTCGTCCGTGAGGCCGCTGCCCTCACCGGCCCCGGTCTCCACGATCACCTTGTGCCCGTGCGCCACGAGGGCCCGCACGCCGGCGGGCGTCATCCCGACGCGGTACTCGCGTGTCTTGATCTCCTTGGGGACTCCGATGAGCACGATACGACTCCTCTGGGCCGAAGGGCCCGCTATGCACCCGGCGCCAAAAACGGAACGGCGGACACCCGGTGGGCGCGCGACCATAGCAGAGGAAGGCCAGAGCTAAATGGGGATGGATGCCGCAATCGCACGACGCGGCGCGCAATGTGAACGGTGAGCCCCGCCGCGGCGAAAAAGCGCCGGGATCGCGCGCTGGTTCGCCTTCAAATCACGGCATTTTGAGAGCGCGCAAAAGAAGCGTGGCGATCGCGTCCTCGCGCCGCGCCACCGCCGCGTCGTCCGCGGGCACGGTGCCCGGGAGCGCCGCCTCGATCATCGCGCCGTCCACGAACGGGTGCACCGCCATGCTCAGGGTGAGCACCATCACCTCGGTGGGCGTGAGATCCGGCCGCACTTCGCCGCGATCCTGCATGTCGACGAGCATCGTGGTGATCGCCGCCGTCAGCGGTGCGAGCCGCTCGCGCAGGATCTCGGGAAGCACCGCGGAGCCCGTCACCGCCTCGTGCCGCAGGATCGCGATCAGGTTCCGGTGCTTCGCGTAGAACCGGATCACCACCGACACGAACCCGCGCACGAGCGACTCGAAGTCCTTGTGCACGCGCAGGAGGTTCCACGACTCCGTCTGCGTCGGCGCGAGCGCGCGATCCAGGACGGCGCGATACAGGCCCTGTTTGTCGGCGAAGTAGTGATGGATGAGCGTCGTCTGCACGCCCGCGGAGGTCGCGATGTCCTTGAGCCGCGCCCCCGCGAAGCCGCGCTGCGCGAACTCCCGCTCCGCGGCGTCGAGCAGCCTCTTCTGCGTCGCCGCCGCGTCCCGCGGGAAAGAAGCTTCAGGCCGAGGCATCCCAGCTTTCGTACTGGATGACCCCGAGCTCCTCAAAGCCTTTTCGCACCGTCGGCGTGAGCAGGCCGAGCCGCTTCGTGTTGGGCACGATCTTCGAGAACAGGAGCGATCGGAACATCTGCATCGCGGGGCTGTTCCGCGCGACCTCCACGCACTCCTGCACGGGCATCCCCATGTGGTCCCACACCTCTTCCATCATGAAGCGGTCGTACATGAGGCGCGACGCGTCCACGATGAACTCCTCGCGCTCGCGGAGATCCGCGGGCGACATGTCCTCGTAGACGCCCTTCAGCGAGAGCACGCCGAACGCGACGTGCCGCGCCTCGTCCTGCATGATCATCTTCACGATCTCGCGGATCAAAGGCTCCTGCGACGTCTGCGAGATGAAGCCGAACGCCGCGAGCGCGAGGCCCTCCACCATGATCTGCATGCCGAGGTACTTCATGTCCCAGCGCGTCTCCTGCAGGATGCGATCGAGCAGCATGCGCAGGTGCGGGGAGATCGGGAACGTCACCTCGACCTTCTCGCGCAGGTAGCGATCGTAGGCCTCCACGTGGCGCGCCTCGTCCATCACCTGGGTCGAGGCGTAGAGCTTCGCGTCGACGTTGGGGACGGCGCCCACGATCTGCGCGGTCGCGAGGAGCGCGCCCTGCTCGCCGTGCAAGAAGTTGGAGAGCATCCACGACTGGCCGAGCTGCCGGAGCTTCGGCACCTCGCGCTTCTTGTCGAGCTTGTCCCAGAGGTGCGTGCCGTAGAGCGGCAGCATCTGATCCGGCATGTTCTCGGCCTCCGGATCGACGTTCGTGCTCCAGTCGAGCTGCGTGCGCGCGTTCCACTGCATGTCCTTCGACTTCTCGTAGAGCTGGCGGAGGTCGGCGCGCTCGACGTCGTAGGACCACGTGTAGATCGCGTCGTGCGCGATCGGGACGACGCTCGTCCCCGTGGGCGCGATGGGCATCCGGATCTTCGAGCCGGGCTCACCCTCGGTCGCTGGTGGGGGCGCGATCGGCGAGAGAGAGGCGACGTCGGCGGGAACGAACATGAGGACCTCCGAGTGGCGAAGAGGTCCCCAGAATCGCTGAACTAAAAATAAAGTCAATGGACCGAATCGCGCGAAATCCAGCTTGAAACGGCCGGAATGCGGGGAGACAAAAAATCCGAACCCCCCCGACCCGGCGCGAGCGGGAAGGAAGGGTCCGGAAATTTTCGGGTGAGGGGGACCTCACCCTGCGCTTTTCACTTGCCAGCCGGCGAGAACGAGATCGGGTACGTCACCGTCACGATGCCGCCCTCTTCGCTCGTGGGGAACGAGAGGCCGCGGAAGCCGCCGACGACGCAGGACACGACGCTCGCGTCCGGCAGATCCGAGCCGCCGTTGGAGGCGCTCATCACGCCGCCGTCGCGGCCGATCACGAAGCGCACCGCGACGCGGCCCGCGAGGTTCGGGTTCGTGCGCAGGCCGTTCTCGTAGCAGAGGCGGAAGCGACCGAAGTTCTGGCGCACGATGCGCTGGATGACCTCGGACGGGATGTGGCCGCTCGACTCCGTCTTGCCCTGGCGCATCGTCAGATCCGCCTGCTTGTGGCGGCTGCCGAAGCCCGTGCCGTGACCGTGGCCGAAGCCGTCGCCGTCGCCGAGCCCGTCGCCGTGCCCGTACGTGCCGACCTTGCCGAGGCCGATGCCGATGCCGTTGCCGCCCGCGCCCTCGCCGACGCCGGAGAGGCCGAGGCCGCCCGCGCCCGAGGACTCGCCGATGTCGCTGCCCCACATGCCGCCGTTCGCGCTCTTCGGGTCGCGGCCGAGCGTGTCGAAGCCGCCCCACGGGACGGTCGGCGCGTTCTTGTCGCCGCCGAGGCCCGCGTTCAGGAGGCCGACCATGCCGAAGTCACGCGCCATCGCGATCGCGGTCTCGCGGGAGAGGTGCACGTCGGCGTTGTCCTTCGGGCCCTCGGCGCCCCACTTGCCGTTGGTCGCGCGGCTCGCCGTCGAGCCCATCTTGCCGCTCTCGCCGGACGCCGCCTGACCCGTGCCGCCCTCGCGATCGCCCTTCGTGTCCTGCGCCGTGTCCTGCTTCGTCGCGTCCTGCTCGCGCTCGGCGTTCACGTTCAGGATCATCTTCAGGCCTTCGACCTGCTCGTGCGACAGCGAGTCCTCGGAGGCGAGCGCCGAAGGCGGCATGAACATCGCGGCCGCGCCGAGCATGCCGAGGTGGAGCGCCATCGAGAGCGCCTGGAACGGCAGGCCGCCGCGATCGAACGAGAAGCGACCCGACACCTTGCGACCGGCCTTCACGCTCGCGATCTCCATCTCGAAGCCGCCGAGCTCGAAGCGGACCTTCGTGCTCGCGCGGAGCGGCAGCTCGATCGCGCCGGCGATCTCGGTCGAGACCTCCGCCGTCTTCGCGAGGTCGCCGATCTTCTCGACCTGACCGTTGATCGTCGCCGTGCCCTTCGCGCCGGCCGGGATCACGACGCGCGCGGTGCCGTCCTGCGCCTTGCGGACGAGCGGGAAGCGCGACGCGCCGAGCTTGTCGGCGGGCAGCTCGAAGTCGACCGCCGCGTGCTTGCCCGCGGCCTCGCCGACGAAGAACGAGCGCGGCGGCGTGAGGTGCGAGACGTGCAGCGTGGTGGCGCCCCAGCGGATCGAGACCTCGACGGCCTCCGCGTTCACCTCGCACTCCTCGACGGGCACGCTCGGCGCGCTCTGCACGAGCGCGTACGTGTACGAGCCCTCGGGCGCGTTCTCGGGCACCTCGGTCGGATCCGTCGAGGCGAAGGGGTTGCGAGCGAAGACGTCCGGCAGCGGGAGGAAGGGGTTCGTCATCGAGGAGAAGGGAGCCTTCGGAGTCGTCATGGTGCGCCAACCTTGGTCTCGCCCGCGCGGGCGGATGCCGTGAGATGTTTGCCGGACGCGCACCACCAGTGATGCGCGCCGACGCTCTTTCGCGGACCGAAAAAAACGGCCGCTGACCCTTTGGATCGCGTGCCCCCGTCGAAGCTCGAAGCGCTCAGTGCCTTGCGGTCAGCGCCTGTCGAGCATCCGTTGCATCGCGTTCACATGGGGACTGACAGCGCCCCTCCGGATCGGTTCCAAGATTTTTTCGAAGCACGGTTCCCGCTTGGATCCGAGCCCGTGCGGACCCCCCGCGCGCGGCCCTTTCGGGAATGGCTCCTCTTCTTTCTACGAAGGCGCCGGACCCGTCGTCGCAATCTTGGCCCACCGCATCACGAGCAGGTAACCCCGGCCGGCGATGCGCCAATGGATTGCCATCGGGGCCGCCGTCGGGCTGGTCGCCGTCACCCTGCCCATGCTCCGCAAGCAGGACGACAAGATCTCCAGCATGCTGGCGAAGGCGAACATCGTCGCCGCGGCCACGGGAGGACCGGTCGTCACGCGGGAGGTCACGCCGCCTCCGCTCGAAGCCGTCGACCTCACGCGCATCGACGATCGCGGGGACGTCGCGACGGCGCCGGGCTTCGGCACGCGGAAGGTGGAGCTCACGCTCAACCCGAAGTACCAGCGCGCGGCGCTCGGCTTCCTGCGCGAGGGTCACGTGCCCGAGGGCGCGGTCGTGATGACCGACATCAAGACGGGCCGCGTGCTCGTGTGGGCGAGCTACGTGATGGACGGCACGATGCACGACGTCGCGAGCGAGGCCACGGCGCCGAGCGCGAGCGTGTTCAAGGTCGTCACCGGATCCGCCCTGATCGAGGCCGGATTGCCCGCGTCCACGCGCGTCTGCTACTCGGGCGGCGAGCACGCGATCAAGGCGAGCGACCTCGTCGAGAACAAGAAGCGCGACAAGTGGTGCGCGACGATGGGCCAGGCGATGGGCCGCTCGCTCAACGCGGTGTTCGCGCGCCTCGCCGACAAGAACCTCACGAAGGACAAGCTCACGAACATGGCGAACCGGCTCGGCTGGGGCCAGGACTTGCCGTTCGACGTGAAGGTCGCGCAGAGCGCCCTCAATTTCCCGGACGATCAGCTCGGCTTCGCGCGCACGGCCGCGGGCTTCTGGAACACGACGCTGTCGCCGTTCCAGGCCGCGAACCTCGCCACGACGATGGCGAACGGCGGCGAGATGATCCGGCTGTCGATCGTCTCTTCGGTCAAGGACGACGCGGGCGAGATCTACCACGGCCCCACCGCGAGGCAGGTGATCCGCCGCGCGATCGAGCCGAGCATCGCGACGCAGGTGACGTCGATGATGGAGCAGACCGTCGACAACGGCACGAGCTACAAGTCGTTCCACGATCGCAACGGCAAGAGCTACCTCCCCGACATCCGCGTGGCCGGCAAGACTGGCACCTTGACGAAGCCCGTCGCGGAGGGCCCGTTCTACACGTGGTGGATCGGCTTCGCGCCCTCGAACAAGCCGGAGGTCGCGCTCAGCGTGCTCGTCGCGAACCGTCCGAAATGGCGCGTGAAGGCAACGAACATCGCCTCGGACATGCTGCGCGTGTACTTCGCCGACAAGAAGGCGCCGGGCGTGAGCGACCCGCGAGACGCGGGCTCGCGTCGATGATCTGCTCCCCGTTCGGAGGAGCATGTCCCCGTCATTGCGCCGTCATCGCCGATTGACGCCGGGCGTCGTAATCGCGAAATCCTTTGCGATCTCAGGCGAAACGGACAGCACGCCTGGGGAGAGCGCTGCTCGGATGAAACGTGGGGCCGGAAGGGCGGCGGCGGGCGTCGTTTCGGATCGCGAAAAACGGTGTGGCCGACCTTGTGTCACCCCGCGATCTCCGTGCTAGCATGACCGGGTGCAGGTAGTGCTCCGCAAGCTCGGACGAGGATCACGCGCAGTCGTGGGGAGACTGGTCCGAGCGCCGCGGAAGGGCTCCGTCGTCGTGATCGAGTTCTCCGACGGCATGCACGAATACGTGACGACCCCCGTGAAGCGCGTGCTGCGCCTCGCCGGCCGAGAGGTCTTCTACATCGAGACCGTCAACTCGCGCTACCGGCTGGAGGTTCGCAGCCAAGATCTCGCGATGGACGGCACGATGGGCGCCGGCTGATCGAGCTGCCCACCCCCGGTCGCGCTGCGCGCGCCCGCCCCTCCCAAATCGCTCACTCCGTTACAGGGAGGGGAGCGTGACGACCTGGCCAATCGAATAGCCTTCGGCCAATGAAAGCGACACAGAGCGGACGCGGGTCGTAGCGCGGTCGTACCGTCTCCCGTGCGAAGGAGACGACGATCATGACGAGCGAACGATGGCTGGATCTCGGGCCGATCGACGACATGCCCGAAGGGCGGCCCGTGCTGCGGAAGGTGGACGGGCGCAGGTTCGCGTGCGTGCGGCGCGGAGAAGAGGCGTTCGCGCTCGATGATCGGTGTCCGCATCAGGGGTATCCGCTGTCGCAGGGGAGCTGCAAAGACGGCGTGCTCACGTGCGAGTGGCACAACTGGAAGTTCGACGTCGGCTCCGGAGAGTGCCTGTTCGGCGGTGAGGCGGTGCGGCATTACCCGACGCGCGTCGTCGACGGGCGCGTGCACCTCTCCACCGCGATCGACGCGGAGAAAGAGGCCGCGCGGCTTCGGATCGGGCTCGACGCGGCGCTCTCCCGCGACGAGATGGGGCGCGCTCTGCGCGAGGCGCTGCGGCTCGGTGAGGTGGTCGCGCATCCTCGGTCGGAGTCGCTCGGCGTGCTCGCGGCGGGCTTCGAGGCGTGCGCTCGCGACGGGGCGCGGCGCGCGGAGTACGGCTTCGATCACGGGCTCGCGGTGCTGGCCGATCTCGTGAGCTTCGCCGAGCGCGGGTGGGTCGGTCGTGAGGAGGCGTTCGTGCAGGCGGCGCACGCGGTCGCGGAGCCGTCGCTCCATCTCTCGGCGCGCGCCGTGGCCGGGCCGGAGGCCGCAGGTGAGGATCCGCTGGATCCGAAGCGACTCGCGGCGGCCCTCATCGAAGAGCGGCGCTCCGAGGCCGAGGCGCGCGCTCGGGCGATCGTGCGCGCGAACGGTCCGCGGGCGGCGGTCCGAGCGCTCGCGCCGTTCCTCGCGCGGCACCTCTACGACTACGGGCACGGCGCGATCTTCACGATGAAGGCGCTGGAGATCGCGGAGCGCTTCCCGGCGATCGCACAGGACGTGATCGGCGCGGTCACGGTGACGCTCGCGTGGGCCACGGCCGAGACGGCGCTGCCGCCGTTCGCCGCGACCCGGAAGGCGCTCGAGCGCGCGGACGCGATCTCCGGGGCCGGCGAAGGCTCGCGGGCGCTCGACGCGGGTGAGCGCGCGGAGTACGAGGCGGCGATCCTCTCGGGCGAGTCGTCGGGCGCGGAGATGACCGTGACGTGGCTCGCGCGCGGCGCCGATCCGAGGGCGCTCCTCGTCGCGTGCGCGCGCGCCGCGGCCGAGCGGATCCGGCGCTTCGACATCGCGTGGGAAGGGCGCACCGACGCCGAGGTGGGCGTGCTCGACGTGACGCACACGCTCACGTTCACCGAGAGCGCGCTGGCCCTCGCGGACCTCGCGGCGCCTCACGACGCGGCGCGGCTCGCGGTGCTGGCGGCGGGGTTCATCGGCAAGGTGCGCGCGGGCGATCGGAGCGATGTTTCGGATCCGGCGCCGATCTCGGACGCGGCGGATCTCGCGTCGGCGCTCGCGGCGCGCGACGTGGGGCGCGCGATCGCCATCGCTCGCGCGATGACGGCGGAGGAGAGGCGCGCGGCGTACGCGACGGTGGCTCCGTTCGCGGCGCTCGACGCGGCCACGCGGCCGATCTTCTACGCGCACACCGTCAAGAACACCGAGGCGTTTCGGCGCATGGATCTGGCCGATCCGCACGCGGACGCGACGTACCTCGTCGGCCTGCTCGCGTACGTGACGCCGAGCCGTCGCGAGATTCGGCCGCGGCGCGTGGCCGCGGTCGCGCGGAAGTTCCTCTCCGACGGGAGGCCGCCGGAAGGCCTCTATTGAGAGGCTTCGTAGACGCGGGACGGGGCGCGACCCGAGAGGTGCGAACCTGTCCCGCGCCCCCAAGAAAAACACCGATTGCGAGGAGAGGAGCGGCCCCCGATAGGCGTGGATCCGGGGCGCTTCAGAGGGCGATCACTGCTCGCGGAAGCCCTCGGCCGGGATCAGGCGCGCGGCGTACAGGCTCGGCAAGAGGGTCGCGACCATGCAGATCGCGATCGCGATCGCGCCCGTGAGCAGGAACTCGAAGGGGCGCAGATCCACGGGCAGGTGCGAGACGAAATACACCTTCGGATCCAGGGGGAATCCGTACACGAGCAGGCCCTTGCACACGACGAGGCCGAGCAGGAGGCCCAGCGTCGTGCCGGTCACGCCGATGATCGAGCCCTGGTAGAAGAAGATGCGGAGGATCTCTTCGTCCGTCGCGCCCATCGCCTTCATCACGGCGATCTCCTTCTTCTTGTCGAGCACCACCATGATCAGCGTCGCGACGACCGTGAACGCGGCGACGAGGATGATCAGCGCGAGCACGGCGCTCATGCCGATCTGCTGGATGCGGAGCGCCGTGAAGAGGCCGTGGTTCAGCTCCTCCCAGTCCATCGTGTTGTAGATGCCGCTGGGGAGCATCGCCTCCATCTGCTTCGCCATGGCGCCCGCGCGATCGATGTCGTCGACGGTCATCTCGATGCCGGTGACGGTGTCGCCGTGATCGTAGAACTCCTGCGCCTCGTAGAGGTCGGTGTAGACGAGCTTGGAGTCGTACTGATCGAAGCCGGCCTCGAACGTCGCGATGACGCGGAAGCGCTTCGCTACAGGGGGTTTCAGCGATCCGCCGGAGAACGAGAAGCCGATCGTCGGCGACGTCACCGTCACGCAGTCGTCGATCTTGAGGCCCAGCGTCTTCGCGAGCGACACGCCCACGACGATGCCCGGCATCTTCGCGACCTTCGCCGGGTCGTTGCACTCGTCCGGATCGACGTCGGGCGGGAGATCGTCGTCGTCGGGCAGCGTGCTCTTGTAGCCGCCGGCCGGCGCCAGCGCGACGCCCGGAGCCTCCGCGTCCGAGGTGCCGGAGGGCGCGGCGGTCGGAGCTCCGCTCGCGATCGGCGCGACGCTCTTCGCGGGGGCCGGAGGCTTCGGCGCGGAGGCGACGGCGCTCGGCGCGGCGGAGGCTGCGGAGCTCGCGGAGGCGCGCGCGGCGGCCACCTTGCGCTCGTACTCCTCGTTCGCGCGCTCGATCTCGCGGATGAGGCCGACGTTGCGGCCCTGATCGTCGCGCTCCTCCGCGCTCCCGGTGGGCGACGGAGGCGGCTCGGGCGGCGACTCGATCACCGCGCCGGGCAAGCGACCGGGCGCCGGCTTCGCGTTGGGGAGGCGCAGGCCCTTGAGCGATCCGTCTTTGATCTGCTTCGGGAGATCGAGCACCGGGCTCGTCCCGGGGGGCGCGTCGATGCCGAGGCTCAGCGCCGGATCCACGCCCTTGAGCAGCACGCCCGTCGCGGTCGCCTCCCCGTGCGTGAGCATCATCGGGTTGATGCTGAAGGGGGCCATGCCCTTCACGCCGGGCACGTCCTTCATCTTCTCCATGATCGTCCGGTACTCGCGGAAATCCGTCGAGTACTTGAGGACGAGCACGTGGGCGTTCACGCCGAGGACCTTCTCGCGGAACTCCTTTTGAAAGCCGCCGGTGACGCTCATCACCGTGGCGAGCGCGGCCACGCCGAGCGTCACGCCGAGGATGGCGAACGCGGTCCCGACGGAGATGGAAGCGCGCTTTTTCGACCCGAGGTAACGCAGCGCGACCTCGATCGGGTAACCCATGACGACCGCCTCTAGCAGAACGCGCGATGGTTGGCTGCGCCAACGTCGGCTTTTTTGATCGAACGAGGCGGCCTCTGCCGCCCGGGACCTGCCACGCGCGCCGGCCTCCGCACCTTACAGCGCCGGCCGCGCTGGATCGTGCGTCCGCGGAATACCGCGGCGTGGAGCCGGTTCGGGTCATTAACCTCGCGAACCACTTCCCGTCGGCCGTGGCTCCTTCCGTAGACGAAGAGCAGACGAACCACCGAACGTGCGAGCGCCGCGCCGCACCGAACGAACGTTCAATCCGATGTCGAACGCGCTCATCTTCTCCCGTTCGAGAAGCCCTGCTAGAGTAGGCCCGATTTCCGAACTGCCGCAGAGCGGCGTAAGTGTGGCCACGAGCTTTGGGATGCCGCCCTCCGATAACGAGTCATCGACGGTGAAGCCGGGCCCCGCGCCGAGCGGCAGCGCCACCGCTGCACCGCCGAACGGCGTTGCCGGAGCGAACGGCACCGCGCCGCGCGCTCCTTCGCCCCTTCCGCGCGCCTCCGGCGTCGCGCCTCCGCCCCGGCCATCCGCTCCTGTCGGCCCCGGCGCGCCGCGACCGCCGAGCCCTTCGATCGCCGGGATCGCAGCGCGCCCGTCGTCGACGTCGGGCTCGTATCCCGCGGCGAAGCCTTCCACGACGTCGGGCTCGTACCCTGCTGCGAAGCCCGCCGGATCGAGCGGGATCGGCGCACCGAAGGCCGCGTCCGCGTCGGGCGCGGTGCCCGCGGCGAAGCCGTCCGCGCCGGGCGCCGTGCCTCCGCCGCGCCCGCCTCAGCCTTCGTCCGCCGGCATCTCCGCGCCTCCGCTCGCGCTCGCGGCCACCGTCGCGCAGGACCCGCCGGAGCCGCCGAAGCTCGGGCTGCACGGCACGCTCGCGATGGAGAGCTCGTCGACGAGCGCGCTCCTCGCGGACGCCGCGGCGATCGCGCAGCAGTCGTCGAAGGATCCGGCGCGCATCTCCGCGCTGCCGCCGCAGCCGACGGGGCCGAGCGGCACGGTGCAGATGGACGGCTCCTCCGCCGCGAACGTCCGCGCTGAGGCGGCCGCGATCGCCGCCGCCAGGGCCGCGCAGCACGCGCACGACGGCGCCGTCCCCGCGACGACGAGCCCGAGCGATCTCGGCCGCGGCTCGATGCCGTCGGATCCGGGGCTGCGCGACGTCATCGATCAGATCGGCCGCAGGGTCGGCTCGCCGGATCCGGAGCAGTCGCTGGAGATCCCGCCGCCGCAGAAGATCGAGGCGTCGGAGGACGAGGACGCGAAGGACCCGTACATCGGGACGACGTTCGATCACCGCTACAAGATCGAGGAGCTCCTCGGCGAAGGCGGGATGGGCTTCGTCTACCGCGCGCGCCACAAGGTCATCGACAAGAAGATCGCGGTGAAGGTGCTCCGCGCGGACCTCGCGCGCGACGCCGAGATCACCGATCGCTTCCGCCAAGAGGCGCGCGCGGCGTCCAGCATCGGCAACCCGCACATCATCGACATCTCCGACTTCGGCGATCTGCCCGACGGCTCCACGTACTTCGTGATGGAGTTCCTCGACGGCAAGAGCCTCGCGAGCCTCATCGACGGCAAGTCGGAGCTGACCGTCGAGCGCATCTGCCACATCGCGTCCCAGATCGGCGAGGGCCTCGACGCCGCGCACCAGGCGGGCATCGTTCATCGCGATCTCAAGCCCGATAACATCTTCCTGATCACGCGCGGCCCCGACAAGGACTTCGTCAAGATCCTCGACTTCGGCATCGCGAAGGTGACGAACGACGGCGCGAACAAGCTCACGAAGGCGGGCGCCGTGTTCGGCACGCCGCACTACATGTCGCCCGAGCAGGCGGCCGGCGCGACGATCGATCACCGCACCGACATCTATTCGCTCGGCGTCATCATGTACGAGATGACGAGCGGGCAGCTCCCGTTCAACGCCGACAACTTCATGGGGATCCTCACGCAGCACATGTACAAGGCGCCGGTGCCGATCCGCGCGCTCGTGCCCGTGCCGGATCGCCCCACCATCGAGTGCCCGCCCGCGCTCGAAGCGGTGATCCTCAAGTGCATGTCGAAGAAGCCCGAGCAGCGCTACCAGACGATGGGCGAGCTCGTGCTGGACCTGCAGAAGGTGAAGGAAGGCGGCGTGCCCGCCGCGGTCGGCGAGATGATGGCGCGCTCCGGCGGCTTCAACGTGCCGGCGGACTACTTCAAGCACCCGCAGACGTCGCTCGTCCCCGCGACGCCGCCGGAGCCCGTGCGCAAGATGTCGCGCGCCGTGTGGGTCGCGGGCGCCGTGACGGCCGTCGCGATCGTGGGCGGCATCTTCGCGTTCGCGAGCATGGGCGCCGGATCGACGGGCAGCGGCGTGACGACCGTGACGACGGCGACCGCCTCCGAGACGACGTCCACGCCTCCGCCTCCCGTCACCGCGCCGGCGACGACGCCCCCGCCCGCGCCGAAGATGATCACGGTGCTGATCGACTCGGATCCCTCGAAGGGGACGGCCACGGTCGACGGAAAGACCATCCAGCTCCCCGACAACGTGCAGGTGGAAGAGGGCAAGACGCTCTCGGTCGAGATCAACAAACCCGGCTACCAGCCCACGACGGTCGAGCTCGACGGCAAGAAGACGAAAGAGACGATCAAGCTGAAGCCGCTCAAGGGCGGCGCCGGCGCCGCGACGAAGCCCACGAGCACCGGGCCGGCCGTCGTCGATCCGTGGGCCACCAAGCCCAAGAAGAAGTAGCGCCGCCGTGGTAGTGGGGGACGCGTGGAACACCTGCTCGCTCAAGTCCCCGCCGACGTGCTCGGCATCTGCAAGCGGCTCCGCGAGAAGGGCAAGCGCGGCTGGATCGTCGGCGGATGCGTGCGCGATCTCCTCCGCGGCAAGGACGCGAAGGACTGGGACATCGCGACGGACGCGCGGCCCGAAGAGGTCGTTCGCTTCTTCCGCAAGGTCATCCCGACGGGGATGCAGCACGGCACCGTCACGGTGGTGCAGAGCGGTCAGCACTTCGAGGTGACCACGCTCCGCGGCGAGGGCGCGTACAGCGACGGCCGCCGCCCCGACTCCGTCGAGTTCGTGGACGACATCACCGCGGACCTCGCGCGCCGCGATTTCACGTTCAACGCGATCGCGCTCGATCCGATCGACGGTCACATCATCGATCCGTTCGACGGGCAGAAGGACCTCGCGGCGAAGGTGGTGCGCGCGGTCGGCGACGCGGACGAGCGCTTCGTCGAGGACGGCCTCCGCATCCTGCGCGCCGCGCGGTTCGCCGCGACGCTGGAGTGCGTGATCGATCCCGCGACGGAGGCCGCGATGGGGCACGAGCGCGCGCTCGCGACGTTCCGCAAGGTGAGCGCCGAGCGCGTCCGCGACGAGTGGATGAAGACGATGAAGGCCCGCGCGCCGAGCGTCGCGTTCGAGGCGATGCGCCGCACCAGCATCCTCGGCATCGTGTGCCCGGAGATGCTTGAGTCGGTGGGGTGCCAGCAGAACAAGTGGCACGGCTACGACGTGTGGGGCCACGCGATGGCCTGCCTCGACGCGTGCAAGCCGGACGCGGTGCTGCGCGTCGCCGCCTTGTTCCACGACATCGCGAAGCCGCGGACGCGCGCGTTCTCCGACAAGACGAACGACTTCACCTTCTACGAGCACGAGCGCATCGGCGCGGAGATGGCGGATCCGATCCTGCTCCGGCTGCGCTTCTCGAACGAGGAGCGGCAGAAGATCGTGGGCCTCATCCGCCACCACCTCATCTGCTACGACGACACGTGGACCGACGCGGCGGTGCGCCGATGGCTGCGCCGCGTGGGGCCGGATCTCGCGCCGGATCTGTACGAGATCGGCTTCGCGGACGCGCGCGGGAAGGGACGCGACGCGAGCGCCGACATCCACGCCATCGAGGAGCTGCGCGATCGCGTCGCCGCGATGCTCGCCGCCGGGGCCGCGCTGTCCGCGAAGGACCTCGCGGTGAACGGCAAGGATCTCATGACCGAGCTGCAGCTCCAGCCAGGCCGCGTGATCGGCGTGCTCCTGGAGCGCCTCGTGGAGATCGTCACCGACGACCCGGCCGCGAACACCCGCGAGCGCCTCCTCGAAGAGGCCAAAAAAGCCCTGCAAGAGGGCCCGAAGACGACCGCGTAACTTTTCCGAGATCCTTTTTCGCGGCGGCTCGTACGAGCACGACACCAACGCCACGGGGACGCCGCCCAGGGTGGTTGCGACGGGACGCGACGCGAGTCGTGGCCGCGCGGCCCGGGTGTGCGCTCCCGGCGAAACGTCCGCGAGCTGCGCGTCACCGCGCGGCCCGCAGCCCCGTGTCCTTTCGGAGGAGCGTCGTCATGTCCGCATCGCCCAGCGTCCGTTCCATTTTCCGTACGTCGCGTGTTCGTCGTGGGTTCGCCGCCTGCGCTGTCATCCTCGCCGCGGGCGGGCTCGTGCTGGTGCGCGCGCCCTCGCACGCGCGGGGGGACGCCGCCGTCACATCGGTCGCGTCGCCGAGCGCGCCGAACGGACCGACGACCGCGACGTTCCAGGGAGCGCGCGCGCACGGGCGGTTCTCGCTGAGCCACGGCAAGCTGCTCGCGGGGGCGCCGCGCACGTTCTACGGCGAGCTCGTCCTCTCCGCCGACGCGTCCGAGCAGGCGAAGCAGCGCGCGCCGCTGTCGCTCGCCGTCGTGCTCGATCGCTCCGGATCGATGAGCGGCGAGAAGCTCGATCGCGCGAAGGAGTCGGTGATCGAGCTCGTGCGCACGCTCGACGCGGACGACGAGATCTCGCTCGTGCAGTACGACAATTCGAGCGAGGTGGTGCAGCCGCTCGCGCGCGTGGGCAACGTGCGCGAGGCGCTCATCGCGAAGGTGCGCGCGATCTCGGACGGCGGCGGCACCAACATCCCGCCGGCGCTCGCGATGGGCCTCGACCAGCTCAAGGAGGCGAGCCGCGGCCACGTGCGCCGCGTCGTGCTCGCGAGCGACGGCCTCGACTCGACGCGCCAGCAAGCGGAGGAGATCGCTCGCAGGAGCGCGCAGCAGGGGGTCACGATCTCGTCGATGGGCATCGGCCTCGATTTCGACGAGGGGTACATGGGCGGCGTCGCGCAGGCGGGCCGCGGCAACTTCGCGTTCGTGAAGGACGCGTCGGCGCTCGCGGGGTTCCTGAAGCGCGAGGTGAAGGAGGGCGCCTCCACCACGATCGAGTCCGCGACCGCGCGCATCTCGCTCCCCGCGGGCGTGCGGTTCGTCCGCGCGACGGGCGCCGAGGTTCGCTCCGTGGACGACAACGTGCTGGAGCTGTCGATGGGCTCGCTCTTCGCCGGCGACGAGCGCCGCGTCGTGATCGAGATGACCGGCGACGTGCCGGCGGGAGAGCTGAAGAACCTCGGCGGCTCCGTGAAGTGGGGCCTCGTCGGCGGCGGCGACGTGGACGCGAAGATCGATCCGATCGCGATCGGCGGCGCCACGGACACGCGCGAGGTCGAGGAGTCGCGCGACGGCTCGGTGCTCGCGTCGGCGGTGAGCGCGCTCGCCTCCGTCCGCCAGCTCGAGGCGATCGAGGCGTACAACCGCGGCGAGAGCGGGCGCGCGCAGGCGCTCATCGGCGAGAACGAGGTGGCCTTGCAGGCGGCCGCGAGCGCCGCGCCGGCTCCTGCGGCGGCCGCGCTCGATCGGCAGCTCGCCGACTACGGGGACGCGAAGCGCGCGTTCGCCGCGGCCCCTCCGAAGAGCGCCGAGGGCAAGGCCGCGGCGAAGGCCAGCGCCGCGAAGGACATCGCGAACATGAACCGGAACGCCTTCTGATCCAGCCGAAACGGAGCGAATCATGAAGAAGGCGACCTTGTTGGTGATGGCGGCGCTCGCGTACGGCGCGGCGCCTCTGGCCCTGCGCGGCGGCGCCGTGACGGGCGCGATCGAGATGCTGCTGCTCGGCGTCGGTCTCGCGTACGCGGCGAGCGGATCGTTCGCGGCTCTCGCGGCGGCGGGCGGCGCGATGGGCGCGTTCGGCGCGGCGGTGCTGTCGCCGATCTCTCCCGCGGCGGGCGGCGCGGTGCTCGCGGGCCTCGCGTTCGCGGAGCGTACGTCGCGCGTCCGCGGCAAGAAGGAGCGTCTGCTCCACGTGGCGGCGGGCGTGCTCGGCGGCGCGCTCGCGGGCACGCTGGGTGCGGCGTATGCGTCGGCCTCGCTCGCGGTGCAGGGCGTCGCGGCGGTGGTGGCGGCGGTGCTCGTCGCGCTCCCGTTGTTCGTCGAGGCCGACGACCCGATCGCGCACCGCCTGGAGACGTTCGCGGACGACATGAGCGAGCCCGCGCGCGCGTCGTTGCGCGAGGGCGCCGAGCTTCGGCGAGCGGCGGATCCGACCTTGATCGCGGGCCGTGACGCGCGTCAGGTGAAGCGCACGTGGGCCGCGTTGGTGCGGCTCGCGGAGGCCCGCGCGCGCCTGGAGCGCACGGTGCTCGTGCGTCATCGCGCCGCGCTGGAGAAGGCGAGCGACGGTCCGGCCGCGCGCGCCGCGCAGGTGGTGAAGCGCGTCGACGAGCGCATCGCCGAGCACGTCGCGGTGCTCGCGCGCGCCTACGCCGCGGCCGGGGCCGCGCACGCCGCGGAGGCGAGCCTCGACGACGCCGCGATGCGCAGCGTGGAGAGCGTCGGCGAGACGCTGGAGACGATGAGCAAGGCGATCATCGAAGAGGTGTAATCGCCCGGGCGCTCTAGGGGGCTCCCGGCGCCGCCGCCTCGTACAGCTCGCGCACCGACAAGCGCGCGCTGATCGACGAGAGCTCCGCGACCTCGCCGTCCGTCGAGACAACGCTGGTCCATACGTTCTTCGCGCCGCGCGTCCACACCTCGATCCGCCGCTCGTCCTGCGAGACGAGCACGTACGAAAGGAGCGAGGGGATGCGTTTGTAGTGCGCGAATTTTTCCCCGCGATCGTAGTCCTCCGTGCTCGCGCTCAGCACCTCGAAGAGGAGCGTGGGGTTCGTCACCGCGCCCTTGTCCTCCGCGTCGAGATCGCGAGGCCCGCAGACGATCGTCACGTCGGAGTACGTCGTGAGCCCGGTCGCGACGACACGAACGCGGAGATCGGATCCGTGAGCGCGGCAACGACCGCTGCGGAGCTGAGGAAAGAGCAAGCCGGAGATCGCCGCCTGCAGCGCCGCGTGCTCCGGCGTGCCTCCCGCCATCGCGTAGATCTGCCCGTCCAGATACTCGTGCTTCACGTTGGCCGACGCCTCCAGCGCGAGGTACTCGCGGAAGGTGTAGCGAACCAGGTGAGCCCCGCTGGACATCGCGTCGACTATTGCATGGGGGCGGAGCGGCGGGTACTTCGCCCGCGTGAAGTTCGCGCGCCGCACCGACTGGGATCAATCCGAGGGCGCGTTCGCGCGCGCCGTGACCGCCGCCCGATCGCGCGGCGTCGAGCTCGCGGACCTCACCGAGTCGAACCCGACGCGCGCCGGCCTCTTCGACGCGGCGCCCCTCGTCGCGGCCCTCGGGCACCCGCGCGGCGTCGCGTATGCGCCGGACGCGCTCGGTCATCCGTCCGCGCGCGCCGCCGTCGCCGCGTACTACGAAGAGCGCGGGATCGCATTGGATCCTGGGCGAATCGTGCTCACCGCCAGCACGAGCGAGGCGTACGGCTACCTCTTCAAGCTGCTGTGCGAGCGCGGCGATCGCGTCCTCGTGCCGGCGCCTTCGTACCCGCTGTTCGAGTTCCTCGCGGCCTCCGAGGACGTCGTCATCGCGACGTACCCGCTCGTGCGCGAGGAGCAGTGGCGCATCGACATGGGGGCGCTCGAGCGCGCGATCGACGACCGCACGCGCGCGATCCTCCTCGTGCACCCGAACAACCCGACCGGCTCCCTCGCGCGGCGCGACGAGGCGGAGGCGCTGGAGCGGCTCGCGAACGAACGCGGCCTCGCGCTCATCGTGGACGAGGTCTTCGGCGACTACCCGCTCGGCGACCTGCGCGCGGATCGTCTCCCGAGCTTCGCGGCGCGCGCCGAGGCGCTCACGTTCGTGCTGTCGGGCCTCTCGAAGGTCATCGCGATGCCGCAGCTCAAATTGGCCTGGATCGCAGCCTCGGGCCCGGAGCCTTTGGTGCGCGACGCGACGGCGCGCCTGGAGGTGCTCGCGGACACGTACCTCTCCGTCGCCACGCCGGTGCAGCTCGCGTTGCCGGATCTCTTCGCCGCGCGCGCGTCCGTGCAGGGCGCGATCCGCGATCGCACGCTCGCGAACCTGCGCGCGCTCGACGAGGCGATCGCGGCGCTCGGCGAAGGCTCGGTGGTGCGGCGCCTCCACGCGGACGCGGGCTGGTACGCGATCCTGGAGGTGCCGAAGATCTTCACCGACGACGAGTGGATCGCCCTCTTGCTCGACCGAGCGCGCGCGATCGTGCACCCCGGTTACTTCTTCGACTTCGCGGACGACGGCTTCCTCGTCGTGAGCCTGTTGCCTCCGCCCGCGACCTTCCGCGACGCGATCCCCCGATGCCTCGCGGCGATCACAGAGGCCTGCGGATCCTAGGATCCTGACGAGCGACGAGACGAGCAGCTTGGGTGCCCACCCCCGGTCCGTGCTCGCTTCGCTGCGCGCGGCCCGCCCCTCCCAAAGCGCCTGCTTCGCAGCCGCAGGGAGGGGACACGCTCTGTCATTTCTGAACACCGCTCCACGTTGTTTCGCTCGGACGCGAGGTCATGCAATGGGGCGTGCCGGAGAACGAA
The DNA here is from genome assembly GCA_046351455.1 of Polyangiaceae bacterium. Taxonomy (GTDB): domain Bacteria; phylum Myxococcota_A; class Polyangia; order Polyangiales; family Polyangiaceae; genus JADJRH01. Next base: position 372,380 of record JAXLYM010000001.1, on the reverse strand, counting down.
ACGTGCCCCTCCCTTCGCGGGCGGAGCACGCGAATTGGGAGGGGGGCCGCGCGCGCAGCGAAGCGAGCACGCGGCCGGGGTGGGCAACTCGATCCCTCACGCTCTCTTTCGAGCAGCGTTTCGGCTTATTTCTAAGGCGTAGACTGCGCGCCGTCGCCCAGCAGCTTGCCGGTGGAGCCGGCCTTGCCGCCCCACACGATCACCTCGGTGCCCGTCCACACCGCCGCCGCGTTGATGCGCGCAGACGCCACCTTTCCCGTCGCGATCGGCTTCCACGAACCGCCGCCCGCGCCCGGGATCCACAGCGCGCCGTCGCCCAGCGTCGTGAAGCACGAGTCGCCTCCGCAGCCGCCCCACACCATCATCTGCGAGCCCGCCCACACCGCGACGTTCTTCCAGCGAGGCGTCGGCGCGCCCGTCGTCGTCATCGCCGTCCACGTGCCGCCCGCGCCGCTCGCGGGGTCGAACGACGCGCCCGAGTCGAGGTACGTACCGCCGTCGAAGCCGCCCCACACCAGCATCTCCGCGCCCGTCCACAACGCCGAGTGGCCCTCGCGACGCGCGGGCTGATCCGTCGTCGACGTCGCGCCCGTCCACGCGTCCTGCGACGGATCGTAGAAGCTCCCGTCCTGGTGCCAGTCGAGCAGATCGTTGCCGCCCCACACCACCATCTGCGACCCGGTCCAGATCGCGCTGTGATCGAAGCGGATAGCTGGCCCCGCGGCGAGCTGCGTCCACGTGTCGGCGGCGGGGTCGTACGCGGCGCCGGTGCCGAGCGGGACCTGGTTCAGGCCGCCCCACACGATCGCCTTCGCGCCCGTCCACACCAGCGGGAACTGCACACGTCCCTGCGGCGCGCCCGTCGTCGTCATCGCGGCCCACGTGTCGGTCGCGGGGTCGTACACGCCGCCCGTCGTCTCGTAGCCCGCCGCCCCGTAGCCGCCCCACACGATCATCTTCGAGCCGGTCCACACCGCTTGATGCGAGTGCCTCGGCGGCGGCGCGTTCGCCGTCGACGTCGCGGTCCACTTCTTCGCGACCGGATCGTAACGACCGCCCGTCGACGTGACGCCGCTCGCGTCGTTCGCCTTGTCCACGGTGCCGCCCCACACGATCATCTCCGCGCCCGTCCACACCGCCGTGTGATCCGTCCGCGCGAACGGGGCGCCCGCCGTCGCGACCGCCTCCCACGCGCCGCACGCGGGCGACGTCGGGTGCGTCACGCCGCCCGTCTTCGGATCGCAGAGATCGAGCGTGCACGTGTCGCCGTCGTCCAGGATCTGCGGCGTGCCGGCGACGCAGATGCCCTTTCCGTCGCACGTCTCTTCGCCGTTGCACGCGCTCGCATCGGGGCACGGGGTGCCCGCCGCCGCGAACGAGTACGAGCACACCCCGTCCTCGCACGCGTCCACCGTGCACGGGTTCCCGTCGTCGCAGTCGGCCGACATCGCCGAACCGCAGCCGGTGATCGTGCTCGTGATCGTGCCGCCGCCCGCGCCGCCCGGGATCGACAGCGGATCGAGCGGACAGCCCGTGAGGAGGAGCGCCGGGATCCAGAGAGGGATCCGCGCGAGTCTGGACGCCTTCGCCTGTGCGCCGTCACGACGCTGAGACCACCGCATATGCCGGCTAGCTACGCACACCGCGGCCCCGATACAAAGTCGAAAGGTGCCCTTTCGATCTCGAAACCATACGAGTGCCCCTCTCCGCAATCCGTCCGATTTACCGTGCCCTCTCCGATGCTGCTTTTTTTCTACGACGCGCGGCGATTCCCGGCGATAATGAGAGGATGCGTCGTAGCACTGGGCGCGATTCCTTGACTGACAACTCCTTCTCCTACTCCGACCCGCCCGAACAAGGGCGACCGACCTCGCGGCCTTCCGCGGCTTTGTCTCGACCTGGTGCATCCGTTATCCACCGGATCGGGATGGACCATGCCGCCTCGCTCGAAAAATCCAGCAAAACCGCAGCGTGTCCTCCCGGCGGGGGCGGGCGCGGTTCCTGCTATCTCGGCTCCGCTTCGGGAAAAACGGGAAAGAACATGCTCGCTGCCTCCCTCTCCTCACGAAGATCGTGGGCAGTCCTGACTGCCCCGCTCGCGCTCGCGGCTCTGCTGGGTGCCTGTTCGAAGAACAACGGCGGCAGCGGCGGCGGCGGCTCGCAAACGACCACCGACACCGGCGGAGGCGGGATGACCGACTCCGGTGGATCCGGCGGGACCGGCGGAATGGCCCCGCTCGACAACCGCGGTTACTTCGACGCGTACGTGCTGCCCGGCCTCCAGTCGGAGTGCGGCGCGTGCCACAAGCTCGGCGGCCCCGCGGACGAGCCGTTCCTGGCCGATCCGGACCCGTACGTGAGCATCACCTCGTGGCCCGCGATCGTCACGAAGGACCCTTCGAAGAGCCTCTTGATCACGCACCCCGGCGAGCCGAACCACGGCGGCGGTCAGGCCCCCGCGATGTCGGACGCGCTCAAGACTCCCACGTTGGAGTGGCTCAAGCGGGAGGCGAAGGACCTCCCGGACGCGGCCGGCAACCTCGTTTATTCGGTCAAGCCCTTCAAGCCCATCCTCGGCGGCGCCTTCAACAACGTCTATCTGGACGCCATCGACCCGAGCCTCCAGTTCGCGTCGATCTCCTTCAGCTGCCGAGAGATCAGCGACACGATGCTCCAGATCAAGGACCTTCAGGTCCACCCGGTCGAGGGGCAGAACATCCACATCGTGCACCCGCTCTTCACGGTCTACGCCCCGAAGAGCGACCCCGATCCGGACCCGATCGACAGCTTCTCCGGCGTGGACGAGACATACTCTCTCGACTCCATGGATCTCTCCCTCGGGACAGGCGAGCTGATCCTCACCAACTGGAAGAAGGACTCGTACCTCGGAATCGCGTTCGAGCTGATCGCGAACGAGGGCGGCGGCGGACAGGCCACCTCGTGCACGCACCTCGCGGAGTTCCAGCAGCAGGTCGTGCCGCAGATCAAGTACTGCGCGGACACCTGCCACGGCGGGCCGAACGTGCAGGCGACCGCCACCATGGACCTCTCCAAGCTCATGGACGATCCGCCGACGGACGCGTGCGCTCAGGTCCGCGCGCGCATCACGCCCGGTGACCCGGAGATGAGCCGAATCGTCATCGTGACGGACCCGACGCAACAGGCGGTCCACATGTACAAATTCCAAGGCAACAAGAACAAGTACCAGGCATTCAAAGATGCCGTCTCTCCGTGGATCACCCTGGAGGCGCAATGAAACGTGGCTATGCCTCACTCTCGTTCGCGGCGTTCGCGCTGGTCGTCGCGGCCTGCAATCCCGATGATCCGAACAAGCTCCTCGGGAGCGGAAGCGGCACGGCGGGCTCGGCCGGTTGCCCCGTGACCACGGCGCCTTCGGGCGGCGGCGGCTCGGGCGGCGGCTCCGCAGGCTCCGCGGGCACCACACAGACCACCTCCGGCACCGGGACGACGACGTCGACCCCGACGCAGAAGACGGTGCTGGACGAGCGGATCCTCTCGTATACAGAGGCCCTCCGCACGGCGTCTCTCAAGATCGTGGGCGCCCCCCCCACGCTCGAACAGATGATGTCGATCCAGAACGCGCCGGACAACGCGACGAAGGAGTCCAAGTACAAGGACCTCATCGATCAGATGATGAACGACGTGCGGTTCAAGCGCCGCCTCGTCGAGTACTTCCGCAACACCTTCCGCATGGCCGGGCCGAAGAGCGGCAGCACCCCCTCGCGCGACACCGCCCCGACCTTCGCGGCCCGCGTCGTCTACGAGAAGCGCCCCTTCACGGACCTCTTCACCGCCACCGAGCACACCTGCCCCACGTTCGACGGGACGGACTTCGCCGATGGCGAGTGTCCGAACGGCCCGCCCGGCATGGAGACGGTCGGTCTCCTCACGGACCCGGGCATTCACGCCCAGTATTACGGAAACCTCGCCTTCCGCCGCGTGCGCTTCTTCCAGGAGGTGTTCGCGTGCGGGAAATTCCCGGCGGAATACGCTCCCAACGCGAAGGACCCGCCGCCCATCGCCGGCTGCGAGATGGCGCAGCCGTACACCAACCCTTGGGACTTCACCAAGATCGCCGGACACGCCACCACGCCACAGGGAAGGGTGGATTTCCAGGACTGCTCCTCGGTCATCTGCGCCAACTGCCACGGCACGATCAACCACCGCGCGCCGCTGTTCGCGAACTTCGACGAGAACGGCGTGTGGCAGCCGCAGTTCATGGTGCTCTTGCCCATCAACGGGACGCCGGCCGCCACCATGGATGACTACCTGGTTGCGGGAGAGCCGACCGCGTGGCGAAAAGACATGCTCGCGCCGGACATCAAGTCGCTCGGACAGCAGATGGCCGCGGATCCGGACGTCGCGGCGTGCGCCGTCACCCGGGTCTGGAACTACGCCATGTCGAAGGGCGATGTCGTGACCGACTCCTCCTCTCTGGACCCCTCGGTCATCGAGAAGCTGGTCCAGAGCTTCAAGGCGAACGGGTACAACCTGAACGCGACGTGGCGTGATGTCTTCACCCACGACGACTTCGTGAGGTTCTAACCATGAACGGGAACCGAAAGACCATGACCAAGCAGAGTTTGGGTCGGCTCGCCGTCCCTGCGCTGGTGTTCGGCGCCGCGTTCGCCTTCTCCGCGTGCACCGCCAAACAAGGCCCCTCCGATCACAACTGCCCCACCGAGACGACGTCCTCCAGCGACGGCGGCGCGGGCGGCACGACGGCCACGGGCGGCACCACCGCCATGGGCGGCAGCACCACGACCACGACCACGACGACCACGACCACCGGAATGGGCGGATCGGGCGCGTCGGGCGCCTCCGGCAACTCGGACAACACGTTCGATCACTTCAACGATCCGGGCGATCCGTTCGCGATCCTGCAGCAGCACGCGGAGGAGGGACCGCCGCAGATCCGCGGGCGACTCCACTCCTGCGACAAGCTGCCTTACACGACGCTCGGCAACCTGCTCCGGTCGCGCGGCGTCAACGTGGACAGCCCCCCTCAACAGAACCCCAAGAGCGGCGGCCAGATCTACAAGGAAGGCAAGGACTCGCTCGGCGTCGCCAACTACGACGCTCGCCAGGCGGAGGCCTCTTTCCACACGACCGCGGGCGCCACCAAGCTGTTCGACATCTTCGTCCAGGCCGCGCCCGAGGTCATCGCGAACATCCAGAACATGCCGGACTGCCAGCTCGGCGGCGTCGGAAAGCCCATGTTCGACCCCATGACCGGAGAGTGCGTGTACGAGTCGCTCTCTTGCCTCATCGGCCGCCCCGCGAAGCTCGACGACATGAAGCTCTGCAACATCATGCTTCAGCACGCCGACCCCGCGAACCAGGCGGACGTGGACCTCAAACGACGCATCGTCGTCGCGACCTTCTTGAGCGCGGCTTACACCTGCGAGTGACGGAGAAACGAACATGGCCAATCAGCGCTTGAAGGACCTGCGCGGCTCGGATCGCCGGAACTTTCTCCGACTCATGGGCTTCGCCGGCGCGGCGTTCGCCGTCGAACGGTCGAAGCTCCTCAACTACCTCGCCGACATCGGCGGAACGGCGCTGGCCGACGGCGCCGCGTGCTCGACGGTGAACCGCTCCGTCCACGTGCACGCCGGAAACGGCAGCTTCGGCTGGTACCAGCTCCTCTGGCCGCACGTCGCGATCGCGCAGGCCGGCAATCCGGGCTTCGCGTACCACTCGACCCCTGCGAACACCCTGTTTTACCAGGGCGACAAGATGATGGCTTATGCGCCGGAGGCCCCGTGGGTCGCGAACGGCGCGCCGACTCGGCCCGTGACGGCCTTCATGTCCGGAGAGAACGAGACGCACACCCTCACTCCGAGTAAATCGAACAAGGTCGCTTCCAACGCCACGCTCTGCGGCACGGTGGCGGCGATCCAGCGCGATCAGCCGGTGCTTCTGCCGGTCATCGGAGTCGGCCCCACGGTCCTCGGGGACGCGCCGGGCGCCCCGGCGGTCGCGACGGTGCCCACGGGCGCGGCGATGGTCGATCTCTTCAACAGCGCCGCTTCCCAGGCGACTCTGGCCCTGAAAGAGAATCAGGACCTCTACGAGACGTACTACAAGGCTGTCCTCGGCCTCCGCGAGGCTTCGGGCCGGCCCACGTGGTCGCACCAGCTCGAGATCACGAAGAAGGCGGCGAACCTCCTGTCGCGCAACCTCGCGGCGCAGCTCACGCCCTCGCAGGCGGACCTCGACGCGTACGGCATTGGCACGCTGCCCGCGGGCATCTCCAACGCGAACGCGAAGCAGCAGCTCACGAACATCGGCCGCACGCTCATCACGACGGCGCGCGCCTTCAAGCTCGGCCTCACGAACTGCGTGATGCTCGCGACGACCGATATCGGCACGGGCGACGACCAGTTCACGGACCCGCACAAGGCCTTCCTGAACATGACCCAGCTCCAGGCGGTGGTCGCGACGTTCGGGAAGATGTTCGACTCGTTCTACAAGGACCTGGCGAGCTCTCCCGACCCGACGTGCCAGAGCCAGACGCTGGACAAGAGCGTCATCTTCACGGTCCACGGCGACACCCCGAAGACCCCGCGCCAGACCGACGCGTGGCCCGACGGCACCGAGGGCAACTCCAACTGGCTGTACGTGATGGGCAATGGCTACCTCAAGAACGGCTGGTACGGCGGCATCGGCGCGGACGGCAGCATCACGGGTTGGGACCCGACGACGGGCGCCGACGTCCCCGGCCAGGCCTCCAACGTCACGACGAACGCCGCGTGCGCAGCGGTCGCGTACGCCGTCGCGAAGGGCGACATCAACAAGGTGTCGCCGATCTTCTACAAGGGCCCGGCGCTGACCGGCGTCATCAACAAGGTCTGACGCGATCCCTACAAAAAGGGGGGTTTGGCTCTGCCGCTTGTAGCCCGGCCCTCCGCGGTGCTAATTCCTCCGCATGAGCACCGAAAAGGAAGAGCCACAACAGCGGTATCCCCACGCTGAGATCGAGGCGCGCTGGCAGCGTTACTGGGACGAGCACGAGACGTTCCGCGCGCGCCGCACCGACCTTTCGCGCCCGAAGCGGTACGTGCTCGACATGTTCCCGTACCCGTCCGGCAATGGCCTTCACGTGGGCCATCCGGAGGGATACACCGCGACGGACATCCTCGCGCGCACGTGGCGCATGCGCGGCTTCGACGTGCTTCACCCGATGGGGTGGGACGCGTTCGGTCTGCCCGCGGAGCAGTACGCGATCCAGACTGGCACTCACCCGGCCACGACGACGCAGGCCAACATCGTGACGTTCAAGCGCCAGCTCAAGATGCTGGGCTTCTCGTACGACTGGTCGCGGGAGATCGACACCACCGATCCGGCGTACGTGAAGTGGACGCAGTGGCTGTTCCTCCAGTTCTTCAAGGGCGGCGTCGCCTACCAGGACCGCGTCAACGTCAACTGGTGTCCGGCCCTCGGGACGGTGCTCGCCAATGAAGAGGTCATCGACGGCAAGAGCGAGCGCGGCGGCCACCCGGTCGTGCGCGTGCCTCTCCGCCAGTGGATGATGCGGATCACCGCGTATGCGGACCGCCTGCTCGACGGCCTCGCGAAGCTCGACTGGCCGAACGGCACGCTGTCGATGCAGCGCGAGTGGATCGGCCGCTCGGAGGGCGCGCGGATCGTGTTCGGCCTCGACGGCCGGGACGACTCGTTCGAGGTGTTCACGACGCGCCCCGACACGCTGATGGGCTGTACATACTGCGTGATCGCGCCGGAGCACGCGCTCGTCTCCGAGCTCACCACGCCCGAGAACAAGGATGCGGTGGACGCTTATGTGAAGGCCGCCGCCTCGAAGAGCGACCGTGACCGCACCGCGGACGTGAAGAAGAAGACGGGCGTGCCGACGGGCGCGTTCGCGATTCACCCCATCACCGGCGCGAAGGTGCCTATCTGGGTCGCGGACTACGTGATCGGCGGATACGGCACGGGCGCGGTGATGGCGGTCCCGGGCCACGACGAGCGCGACTTCGCGTTCGCCAAGGCATTCGATTTGGCGATTATCGAAGTCGTCAGTCCGGATGGGTCCTTGCACGCTCCTTTGGAGTCCGCCTTCGTGGACGACGGCGTGGCGGTGAACAGCGGCGAATTCAATGGTCTCAAGACCGCGGACTGCAAGCGGGCGATGATCGAGAAGCTCGCCAGTCTGAACAAGGGCGGATCCCGCGTCACGTACAAGCTGCGTGACTGGGTGTTCTCGCGCCAGCGCTACTGGGGTGAGCCGATCCCGATCTACTTCCCGATCGACCTCGAAGACCCGAACGGCGACCCGCGAAAGGGCGCCAAGCACACGATTCGCTTCGACGAGCCGATCGCGGTGGACGAGGCCGATTTGCCGCTGAAGCTGCCGGATCTGACCGACTTCAAGCCGGGCGACGACCCGGCGGGCCCCTTGGCGCGCGCGGTGGACTGGCGATTCTTCCAGAAGGACGGCAAGTGGTACGCGCGCGAGACGAACACGATGCCTCAATGGGCAGGCTCGTGCTGGTATTACCTCCGCTTCATCGACCCGAAGAACCCCGAGCTCGCCTGGTCGGAGGAGGCCTATCGCGCGTGGATGCCAGTCGACCTCTACGTCGGCGGGGCCGAGCACGCGGTGCTGCACCTGCTCTATGCGCGGTTCTGGCACAAGATCATGTTCGATCTCGGCATCGTGAAGGACCCGGAGCCCTTCTTGAAGCTCGTCCACCAGGGCATGATCCTGGGCGAGGACAACGAGAAGATGAGCAAATCGCGCGGGAACGTCGTCAACCCCGACCACATCGTGAAGATGTTCGGGGCCGACGCTCTCCGCATGTACGAGATGTTCATGGGCCCGCTGGAGGCCGTGAAGCCCTGGCAGACGTCGCAGGTCTCCGGCGTGGTGCGCTTCCGTGACAGGCTGTATACGGCCGTGACGAAGAGCGTGCCGGGCGCACAGATGGGCGACGACACGAAGAAGCTGCTCCACCGCACGATCAAGAAGGTGAGCCAGGACATCGACGCGATGGCCTTCAACACGGCGATCAGCGCGATGATGGTGTACACGAATCACCTCTTGTCGCTCGCGGAGGTGCCGCGCGACGCGGCGTTGCCGCTGGTGCTGCTCGTCTCTCCGTTCGCGCCGCACCTCGGAGAGGAGCTGTGGCGTCAGACGGGTCATACCGAGTCGCTCGCGTACGAGCCGTGGCCCACGTGGGACGAGGCGTTGTGCGTGGACGACGTCGTGGAGCTGGCCGTGCAGGTGAACGGCAAGGTCCGCGGCAAGGTGACGCTCGCGAAGGCGGCCAGCGAGCCGGACGCCCGCGCCGCGGCCCTCGCGGTCCCGAGCGTCGCGTCCTTCACGGACGGCAAGCAGATCAAGAAGTTCGTCTACGTGCCGGGCAAGATCGTCAATCTCGTCGTCGGCTGAAGTCCCAAACAGCCTATCTGGAATTGAAGAGGCCGCGGCTCTCCGGAGTCGCGGTTTCTTTTTAGCTGTTTTGTCGGGTCGCGAGCGCCTGGTAATCGATCTTGCCCGTCGTGGTCCGCGGGAGATCGTCCAGCAAGAAGACCTTGTCCGGCACCATGTAGGGCGGGAGGACCGTGGCCAGGTACATGCGCAGGTCGCGGTCCGTCGTGGCGGGGGGCGGGTCGACTCGCTTCTTCGCGACGTAGGCGTGGAGGACCATGCCGAGGCGCGCGTCCGGGACGGCGATCGTCGCGGATTGCTCGACGGCAGGGTGCTTGTTCAACGCCGCCTCGATCTCGCCGGGCTCCACGCGATAACCGCGGATCTTCACCATGCGATCGATGCGGCCGCGGAAGTAATAGAGGCCGTCCGCGCCGCGCTCCACCCGGTCCCGCGTGGGGAACGGGCCGCCGCCCAGCGTCGTGACGCCGCTCACGTAGAGCTCCCCGATGCCCGCGCCCGCCACCAGACTGCCATCCTCCGCGAGGAGCTCACAGGGGGAGTACGGACAGGCCACTCCAATGGGGGTGTCGCGAATGCCGTCCAGGCTCTTCCGCGCGACGTGGTGGTACGTGCAGACGTTCGTCTCCGTGGGGCCGTACAGGTTGTAGAGCTCCGCCGACGGGACGCGCTCCGCGAAGGCCAGGAGCTCCTTCGGCGGGAACACCTCGCCTGCGAACATGACTGTTCGAAGGGTGGAGTCGAGCGTCTCCCCCGGCGACAGGGCCGCTCCGAGCTTCATGAAGAGCGCCGGCACTCCGTAGATGACCGTGGGGCGGAGCGCCGATACCGCCTCTCGCAGCGCGCGGCCGGACGCGATCTCCCGCCGCGTCGTGATCGCGAGCGCCGCGCCCGCGCGGAACGTGGCCAGGTGATCGAAGAGGGCCAGATCGAACACCAGCTCCGCCACGCGGAGGACGCGATCCCCGGGGCGAAGGCCGATCTTCTGCATCCAGAAGCCCGTGAAGGCGTCGAGGTTCTCCCACGTGATCGGCACCGGCTTCGGCGCGCCCGTGCTGCCCGACGTGTGCAGGATGCACGCGACCGTCGTCTCGCGGAGCGCGCTCTCGTGCCCGGGCATCGAGGCCGGCGGAGCGCGCAGCGCGCCCTGCTCGTCGAGCGCCACGCGCACGAGCCCGTCGTCCGGATCGAGCGCGCGCATCGCCTCCTCCACGGCCGCGGCGAGCGCGAGCGCGCCCTCGTCGCACACGAGCGCGCGGGCGCCCCGGCTCTTCAGGATCGCCGCGAGCCGCTGCGGCGGGGCCGCCGCGTCCAGAGGGACCGCCACCGCGCCGCCCGCGAGCACGCCGCACAGCGCCACCGCCTCGTCGAAGCCGCGGCCCGACGAGAGCAGCGCCACCGCCGCGCCCGGCAGCACGCCCGCCGTCCGCAGCGCGCGCGCCACCGCCTCCGCGCGCTGCGAGAGCGTCGCGTACGAGAGCGATCCGCTCTGCGAGATCAGCGCGGGGGACTCGCCGTGCGAAGCGAGCCCCGAGATCGTGAGACGGAACAAGGCGGTCAGACGGCCTGCGGGGCCGCGATGCGCGTGAGGTAGTCGATGAGATCGATCTTCGTGACGACGCCCACGACCGTGTCGCCGTCCATCACCACCGCGAGCTTCGCGTCGCCGAGCACGCCCTTGAGCAGCTCGACCTTGGTCGCGGGCGTCACGGTCGCGTAGTCGCTCTCGATGATCGGCGCGATCGCCGAGTCCTGCGTGACCTTGCCGGCGAGCAGGTGACGGAGCACGTCGACCTCGTGCACGACGCCGTGCAGCCGGCCCTCGCCGATCACCGGCACCTGGCTGATGCCGTGCGACTTCAGCGTGTCGATCACCTCGCGGAGAGAAGCGTTCGGCGACACCGTGACGACGCCCGCGTGCGGCTTCTGCGCGAGCAGATCGCGCACCGTGCCGAAGCCCTTGCCCTCCTCTTCGAGGAAGCCGTGCTCCTTCATCCAGTCGTCGTTGAAGATCTTGGAGATGTACTTCGACGCGCCGTCCGGGAGCAGCACGAGGATGTTCTCCTTCTTGCCGCTCGACTTCGCGTACTTGATCGCGCCCGCGACGGCCGCGCCGCCCGATCCGCCGACGAACAGGCCCTCGAGCCGCACGAGATCGCGCGTCATGAGGAAGCACTCGCGATCGTCGACGCGGATGATCTCGTCCACGATCTTGAGGTTCATCGTCGACGGGAAGAAGTCCTCGCCGATGCCCTCGACCTTGTAGCTGAAGGGCTTCGTGATGCGGCCGGTCTTGATGTAGTCGTAGTAGAGCGAGCCGACCGGATCGACGCCGACGAGCTTGATATCGGGCTTCTTCTGCTTGAGGAACTTGCCGATGCCGCTGATCGTGCCGCCGGTGCCCATGCCCGTCACGAACACGTCGAGCTCGTGGCCGCACTGGCTCCAGATCTCGGGGCCGGTGGACAGGTAGTGCGCGTTCGGGTTCGACTGGTTGTGGTACTGGTTCGCGTAGAAGCAGTTCGACGTCTCGGCGGCGATGCGCTTCGCCACCTGGTAGTAGCTGCGCGGATCGTCCGGCTCCACGGCCGTCGGGCAGATGACGACCTTCGCGCCGTACGCGCGGAGGCTCGCGATCTTCTCCTGGCTCATCTTGTCCGGCATCACGAAGACGCACTTGTAGCCGCGGACCGCCGCGACCATCGCGAGGGCGGCGCCGGTGTTGCCGCTGGTCGCCTCCACGATCGTGCCGCCCGGCTTGAGGCCCGCCGCCTCCGCGTCCTTGATCATGTTGATCGCGACGCGGTCCTTGTGGCTGCCGCCGGGGTTCAGGTACTCGAGCTTGACGTAGATCTCGCTCTCGATCCCCTCGGTCACGTGGTTCAGCTTGACGATCGGGGTGTTCCCGACCGCCTTCGTGACGTCGCTCTGCGCTCCTCGCATCATAGGGGTGCGCGTTCTAATACCTGGCGCCGCCCGAGGGTAGAGTTTCGTAGTGAGGTGCGCGCGGCGCTTGCAAACAAGCGCGATCCGCGCCAAAAGTTGCGGCCGGATTGACGCGTGGCCAGGACAACCGACCTCCCTCGTGAAGATGACACGGTGACGGCGACCGCGGCCTTCCGCGCGGACCACGTGCGGACGAGCCGCCTGCGGCTCCTCGTGGTCGGGGACGGCGTGTACGCGACGTACCCCCTCCCCGAGCAGGGAGACCTCGTGATCGGCCGCTCCAACAAGGCCGACATCTGCATCGACGACCCAGCGATCTCGCGGCGCCACGCGGTGCTCCACGTGCACACGCCCCCCGTCCCGGCGAACCCGCGGGACTCGGCCAGCTTCGAGCCGGAGCTCCACATCGAGGACCTCGGCTCCTCGAACGGCGTTCGCGTTCGTGAGAAGAAGCTCGGCCCGCGGCAGACGGTCGACGTCGGCGTGGGCGACACGATCGAGCTCGGATCCACGGCGCTCATCGTGCAGCGATCGCCCGCCGCCTCGCGCCTCCGGAGGCTCTGGTCCCACGGCGCGTTCGAGGCGAGGCTCGAGGACGAGTGCGCCCGCGCGGAGCGATCCGGCCTTCCTTTCTCGGTGATCCGCGTCCATGTGGAGGGCACGCTCCCGCCCGTCGCCGTGCAGGAGACGCTCGGCACCGAGCTGCGCAGCATCGACGTCATCGCGACGTACGGCCCGAACGAATACGAAGCGCTCCTCATCGACGCCGCGCCCGACAAGGCCGACGAGATGGCGAGCCGCGTGACGAGCGGCCTCACGAGGCTCGGCGCGAGCGCGCTCGTCGGCGTCGCCACGTACCCGAAGGACGGCCGCACCCCCGAGGAGCTGATCGCGAAGGCGTGCGCCGCCGTGCGCGACATCGAGGAGGCCGCCGGCCCGCCCGTCGTCGTCCCCGACGGCACGATGCAGAAGCTCTACAAGCTCGTGAAGCGCATCGCCGCGAGCCCGATCAGCGTGCTCCTCCTCGGCGAGACGGGCGTCGGCAAAGAGGTGATGGCCGAGACGATCCACCGCGACTCGCCGCGCGCCGGCAAGCCGCTGCTCCGCCTCAACTGCGCGGCCCTCTCCGAGCAGCTCCTGGAGAGCGAGCTCTTCGGCCACGAGCGCGGCGCGTTCACCGGCGCCGTCGTCGCGAAGCCCGGCCTCCTGGAGACCGCGCACGGCGGCACCGTGTTCCTCGACGAGCTCGGGGAGATGCCGCTCAGCACGCAGGCGAAGCTCCTCCGCGTCCTCGAAGATCGCCAGGTGCAGCGCGTCGGCTCCCTCAAGCCGAAGCCGATCGACGTGCGCTTCGTCGCCGCGACGAACCGCGATCTGGAGGCGGAGATCGGGGCCGGCCGCTTCCGCAGCGACCTCTACTTCCGCCTGAACGGCATCGCCGTCACGATCCCGCCCCTGCGCGAGCGCGTGGACGAGATCGAGGGCCTCGCGAGCGCCTTCATCGTGCACGCCTGTCAAAAGGCGCAGCGCGACGACGTGCCGCTCCTGTCCCAGCAGGCGCTCTCGCTCCTGCAGGCGTACTCGTGGCCCGGCAACATCCGCGAGCTGCGCAACGTGATGGAGCGCGCCGTCCTCCTCTCGACGGAGGGCGTGATCCTCCCGGAGCACCTGCCCGTCGACAAGATGGGCGCCACCGTCGCCGCGCCCGCGGGCCCGTGGGGGCCGTCGCCGTACGAGGCGATCCACTTCGTGCCGCGTCCACCTCCGAGCGCCCCGCGCGCGCCGTTCGCCGCGACGGTGCCGCCGCCGCCCGCCGCGCCATCCTCGTTCCCTCCGCCGCGCCCCGCGCCGAGCTACGCGACGCCTCTCCCGGTGAGCGGCCCGCCCGCGAGCGCGCCGTCCATGAGCTCCCCCCGCGCGCCGGCGTTCCCTCCGCCGCCCCTCGTCCCGCCGCGCCCCGGTCCGCCCAGCAGCGCACCGCCTCCGGCCTTCCACGAAGAAGACGCGCGCCTCCTACCGCGGACTTTGCGCGGCCGCGACGAAGGCGAGCGCGAGCGCATCCTCTGGGCGCTCGAAAAATGCGCGGGCAACCAGACGAAGGCGGCCCGGCTGCTCGGCATCTCCCGCCGCACGCTGGTCGGCCGGCTGGAGGAGTACAACCTCCCACGCCCCCGCAAGAACGCTCTCTAGGTATTCCTCGGCATCTTTGCGCTTGACAAGAAGCGGTTTCAACTACCGCTGTCGCGCTTCGACGGTGCCAGTCCCCGAAAAATGACGCGCCAAGGGTGCGCGCTCCCAAAAACCTGAACCCAAGTTGCGCTTTTGCGGCTCTCACCGCGCAGGACGCAAAACGACGCAGCGCAATATTTTCTTGCGCACACTTGTCGTAACCTGCGCGTGCTTTGCGTGGGTGTGCGGGGGCTGCATGTCTCACTATTGGGAATAATCCCCGCGATCCGATGGGCGAGGGGTTCGGCCCGGAGCTTGCCGTAGGCGACGCCCGTGCGTCCCCCCCCGAAGACAGTCCCAGGCACAGGCCTGTCTCCTGTTCCCTACCTGTTGCTGGTCACCTTTTCAGTGGTCCTGTTCCTTTATTGGGGCGGACCGTTGTGGGCCGCGCAGCGAGAGACGTCGCACGTGATGCGATTCCTCATCTCGTACGTGGCCGTGATCCCGGCCGCCGCGGGGCTCTTGCTCCTGGCGCGCCGGTTCACCTGGTCGCACCTCACGGCCGCGACCGCCTCGACGTGGGCCATCAAGCTGATGTTCACGTCGACGGTCTATCTCGCGATCGCGCGCGGGACCGCCCTCATCCCCGTCCCGGCGCCGCTCCCCCAGAGCTCGTCGACCCGGGCGGTCGCCACCTACGAGTACCACGCTGCAAAGGGCGAATTCGCGAACGGCACGGTGAAGGGCGCCGTCGTCCTCAAGGACGCGCCGGCTCCCGGCGCCGTGGTGCTCATCGACAAGCCCCTCCCCGGGGCCGAGCTCGCGGACGCTCTGGGGCCGCTCCACCTCTGGGTCGGTGGCTCGCGGTACTCCGAGACGATCTACCTCGGTCAGGTCGGCCAAGACCTCGACATCGACAACAAAGACCCTCTCCTCCACACCCTTCATCTCTTCGACCGCGGCCGCACTGCGCACAACGTGCCCGTGCCCGCGGGCGACAAACCGCGCGCCCTCCAGATGCCCGAGCCGGGCGTCTACGAGGTGCGCTGCGACAACCACGCGACCGAGCGCGCCGCGATGGTCATCGTCGATCACCCCTATATCGTGCGCGCCGACGCTGGTGGTCAATTCACCCTGAACAATGTGCCGGTGGGGCCCGTGAACCTCGTCGTCGTCTTCCGCAGCAGCGAGAAGGATACGACGAGCCTTGTGCGCCGAGTTTCGGCGCGTGTTGAAGCTTCGGAGACGACTGTCGTGCACATCGATCTCTCGACACCGGAGGTTGCCGAAGAGCGACTATGAAACATTCTCGTTATGCAGTGATCGCGATCAGCGCGATCGCCCTTACTTCTTGCGTCGACAAGGACGACTGGAGTCCTGACCGGTTGGCGAAAGGAAAGGCGGATACGGCGGATCTCCAGCTCGCTCGCGGGCAGGCGTCGTACACCACCTATTGCTCTGGATGCCACGGCGCGAACGGCGACGGACAGGGCCCTGCGGCCAAGTTCCTCGACCCGAAGCCCCGTGATTTTACGAAGGGACGCGTGAAGTTCGCCAGCGTGCCGGCGGGCGAGATGCCCACGGACGGCGACCTTTACCGCACCATCACGAGGGGTCTGCACGGCACCTCGATGCCCTCGTGGTTCCTCCTCCCGAAGAGCGAGGTCGAGGACATCATCGCTTACGTGAAGACGTTCACCCCGAACCGCAAGCCGCCGGGGGCGATCGTCACGATTCCGCAGGATCCGTGGGCGAAGTCTCCCGAGAAGGGCGTCGCCGAGGGCGAGAAGCTCTATCACGGCCTCGCCGCCTGCATGAGCTGCCACCCGGCCTACACCACGAAGCCGAAGATCGTGGAGTCCATGAAGTCGTACGACGTGCCCTTCTCCACGTTCCGCGACAAACCGTACGACAGCGAGACGAAGGACAGCGAGTGGGGCGCCCCCATCCGCCCGCCGGATTTCCTCGTCGACAACATCAAGAGCGGCACCGCGCGCGAGGACCTTGTCCGCGTGATCGCGACCGGCGTCGGCGGCACCGCGATGCCCTCCTGGGGCGCGACGCTGAACGCCAAGCAGCTCTGGGGTCTCGCGTATTACGTCGAGTCTCTGGCCGTGATGCGCGGCAGCAAGGAGGCTTTCGAGCTCAAGAAGAGCCTTCTCGAGCAGCCGCCTTACACGCCGCCTCCGCCTCCGCCGCCGCCCGCTCCGGAGCCGACGGTTGATCCGAGCGCCGCGCCGACCGCGAGCGCCAGTGCCAGCGCCGCTGCGAGCGCAGGGCCCAGCGCGGCTCCGACCGCGAAGCCCTCCGCGACGCCGTCAGTGGCCCCGACCGCGAAACCCAAGTGAACCCCGAAGTGAGATCTGACAATGCCGACTGAAGCCGTGCCGCTCGTTGACCGAAAAGCGGTCAAGTTCCATATCATCGCGGGGTTCGTCTTCTTCTACGTGGCGCTCTTCGCGGGGCTCTTCTATGCGCTCCAATTGAGCCGCATCTACCCCTTCCCGGGCGTGGAGCTGCTCTCTCCGGGCCGCATTCGTATGCTGCACACCAACGGTGTCGCGTACGGGTTCCTCTTCAACCTGTTCATCGCCGCGATGCACTGGATCATCCCCCGCCTCACGGGGAAGCCGATGCTCTCGAAGGCGATCACGTGGTTCGTCGCGTACGCCTGGCAGGCGATCGTCGGCGCGACCGCGATCGGCCTCCTCACCGGGCAGGCGCAGGCGATCGAGTGGGGTGAGACGCCCGTCTGGATCGACCCTGTCGTCGTCGTCGGCGCGGCCGCCCTCATCGTGAACGTGGCGACTCCGGTCCTCCAGGTCGCGAAGCGCAAGCTGTACGTCACGCTCTGGTACTTCTCGGCCATGTTCGTCTGGATGCCCCTGACCTACATCATGGGCAACTTCGTGCCGCAGTACTTCGTGCCGGGCGCCGGCGGCGCGGCCGTGACTGGCCTCTTCATTCACGACCTCGTCGGTCTGACGGTCACTCCCCTCGGCTGGGGCATGATGTACTACTTCGTGCCTGTCATCCTGAAGAAGCCGATCTGGAGCCACACGCTCTCGCTCGTCGGGTTCTGGGGCCTCGCGTTCTTCTATCCGCTGAACGGCGTGCACCACTTCTTCTGGTCGCCCATCCCGATGTACGCCCAGTACGGCGCCGTCATGTCGACGATCGCGGTCGAGATCGTGGTGTTCACGGTCATCGTGAACTTCTTCATGACCCTCCGCGGCAAGACGGACATGCTCCGTACGAACATCCCCCTTCGGTGGTTCTACACGGGCGCGGTCTGCTACTTCATGACCTGCTTCCAGTGCGCGTTCCACACGACCCTCACCCTCCAGAAGCTCATTCACTTCTCGGACTGGGTCCCTGGCCACGCTCACCTCGTCATGCTCGGCGTGTTCGGCTTCTGGCTCCTCGGCATGACCGAGTTCCTCTGGCCGAAGCTCACTGGCAATGCCATGTACTCGCGCAAGCTCAGCTCGGCGGCGTACTGGCTCGCGACCGGCGGCACCCTCGTGATGTTCTTCGACCTCCTGGTCGCGGGCGTCGCGGAAGGCTACCTCTGGATGAACCTCGCGCAGTGGGAGAAGTCCCTCATCCTCGCGGCGCCGTTCTGGCACATCCGCACGCTGGCCGGCTCGGCCATCATCGCTGGCATCCTCTTCTTCGGATACAACCTGTGGATGACTGCCAAGAACCCCGGTACGCGCCCCGCCGAGGACGGCGAGGAAGCGCACGCCGACGAGAAGACCGAGGGAGCGCCGTCCGCGGCCCGCTCCGGTTCCAACTGAGAGGGATCTGAGAAGCCATGGAGAAAGTAGCTACCATCATGCTCGCCGCCGGCGTCGGCTGCTTCGGCCTCGCCGGTTTCGTGAGCGGCTATCTCCCGCTCGCGCACCTCGGCCGAATCCCGATGAAGACGGTCGAGCAGATCGTGACCGAGCCTTCGTACGAGTGGACCGATCTGTCGAAGCGCTTCCCCGATGCTTTCAAGAAGTATTACGGGGAGCCGACGGTGGAGACGTACCGCACGGCGCTCAAGCTCGGGCGCGACACGTACATCGCGGAGGCCTGCTGGCACTGCCACTCGCAGTATGTCCGGCCGGTCTCCAATGAAGAGATGCGCTTCGGCAAGGTGTCTTATGCCGAGGAGTACCAGAACGAGATGTTCCTGCCGCACCTCTTCGGCACGCGCCGCGTCGGCCCGGATCTGATCCGCGAGTCGGGCAAGCACGGCAACGACTGGCACGTCGCTCACTTCTACGATCCCACGATCGTGGTGCCGAGCTCCGTGATGCCTCGCTACACCTGGTTCTACGACGGGGAGACGCCGAACAAGAAGGGCCTCGCCGTCATCGCGTACGTGCAGTGGCTCGGCTCGTGGGCCACGCCCGAGGCGATCGCCCGCAAGGAGCGAGAGGAGGCCAAGAATGGCGACGCGAAATGACATCAAGCTCCCCATCGAGGCCGACTCCGGCTCCGAGGGGAAGAGCGCGAAGATCCTCCTCTGGGTTTGCATGATCGGCGGCATCGCCATCGCTGGCGTCGCCTTCGCGTACAAGCTCGCGGAGTTCATCTTCACCCTGAACAGCAACTCCGTGCAGGGGTTCGCCGACGTGCCCGTCACGATCTACTTCTTCGTGGCGGCCGGCTGGCTCCTCCTGCTCGGGTGGAGCTGGAAGACTGGCAAGTTCAAGGATATCGAGTCCACCAAGTGGGACATGCTGAGGCAGGAGACGGAATATGAGCGCCGCGGAGAGTAAGTCCGACAGCCCCGAGTTCATGGAGTCGGAGACCCGCGAAACGCACATGGTCTACGACGAGTCCTCGCGCGTGCCGTGGTGGGTCGTGTTCGTGTGGGTCTGCGCGATCAGCGGGTTCGCCCTCTACTGCATCCGCTACCTCTTCCCGGACCTCGCCCTCTGGGGCGCGCCTTGATTGAAGGGCGGAGTCGGCCCATAACAGGTGACTCCGCCGTTCAACCTCTCTCGATAGAAGAACCGGCCAATCGGCTGGCGCCCTCTCCCAATGAACGCCTCTACCAAGACTGACATCGGGACAGACGTGCTGGCCGGGCAGGCCGCGCCTTCCGCGACCCTCGGGTGCTCGCACTGCGGGCTCACCTGCAGGGCGGGCGATCTCTACTGCTGTTACGGCTGCGAGATCGCCGCTCAGATCGCGAAGGAAGGGGCCGAGGAGCACGGCAAGACGAAGGCCGCGCTCCTCGTCTCACTCCTGCTCTCCATGACCGTGATGATGCTGTCGCTCTTCCTGTTCCAGGAGGACGTGTACACGGTCGACGCCGCGGGAGCGTGGCTCGCCAAGGGGTATCGGATCGCGTCCGGCGTGCTGTCCACGCCCGTCGTCATCCTCCTCGGCGTGCCCATCTTGCGGCGCGCTTTCCAGACGATCCGAAAAGGCCGCATGTCCATGGATCTCCTCGTCGGAGCCGGGGCGTGGGCCGCGTATTTCATCAGCGTGTATGCCATCGCCGTCGGCCGGCGAGGCGTGTATTTCGATTCGGCCACGTCGGCGCTCATGCTGTCGACGCTGGGCCGGTATCTGGAGGCGACCGGGCGCGCGAAGGCGTCGAGCCTCCTCGGGCCGTCCTTGCGGAGGTCGACGGAGCCTGTCCTCGTGCTCGGGGAAGGTGGCTATTCCGAAAAGGCACCTTCGCTCGTGATGCCCGGCGATCGGCTGAAGATCGACACCGAAGAGGTGCTGCCGGTCGACTCCAAGCTCTTGAATGCGGCGGCCGAGGTGAACCTCGGAGTCTTGACGGGGGAGTCCGTGCCAGTCCTGCGGCACCCCGGGGACGAATTGCCCGCGGGCGCGATCATCGTGGCCGGCCCGATCGAGGTGGAGGCGGTGCGGCCGCTCCGCGACTCGACGCTGGAGCGGATCTCGGATCTCGCGAAGAAGCTCGCGGCGCGACCGACGTCGCTGCAAAGGTGGGCGGATCGGTTCGCGGCGGTGCTCACGCCGATCGTGGTGGTGGCGGCGTTCGGGACGCTCGCGTTCCACGTGCACCGGGCCTCGGCGGAAGAAGGCGTGATCGCGGCGCTCGCGGTGGTGCTCGCGGCGTGCCCGTGCACGTACGGGGTCGCGACGCCGCTCGTGTTCTGGCTCGCGCTGCGGAAGGCGCTCGCGCACGGCGTGCTCGTGCGGTCGACGGCCGTGTTCGAGGAGCTGTCGAAGGTGCGCGCGGTGGCCTTCGACAAGACCGGCACGCTGACGGAGCGCGATCTCTCGGTGCTCCGCGTCGACGTGGAGAGCGGCGCCTCGATGGACGAGGTGCTCGGCTGTCTGCGCGCGCTCGAAGAGGGCACGAAGCACCCGGTCGGACAGGCCGTGCTGCGGCACGCGGAGCAGGCGAGCGCGACGGCGGTGACGCTCCGTGAGCGCGCGAACGTCGCAGGGAAAGGCGTGCGCGGCGTCGATGAAGACGGGCGCGCGCTGCTGCTCGGATCCGCGGCGTGGCTCGCGTCCGAGGGCGTCGTCGACGCGGCCCCTGCGGACGCCGGATCGCGGGTGCGCGTGGTGCTCGCGCGCGGCGGTCGTGTGCTCGCGCGCGTGTTCGTGGGCGAGGTGCTCCGCGCGGAGGCGAAGGACGCGGTGGAGACGCTCGCGAAGGACGGGATGACCGCGTTCATGCTGACCGGCGACGGCTCGTCCGGCGCGTCGGAGGCGGCGGCGGCGCTCGGGATCGAGGCCTCTTCCGGCCTCTCGGCGGAGGACAAGGTGCGCGCGCTGGAGAAGGCGGGCGGCGGCGTCGCGATGGTCGGTGACGGCCTCAACGATGCGCCGGCGCTCGCGGGGACGCGGCCTTCGTTCGCGGTGCACGGCGGCACGGATCTCGCGCGGGGGATGGCGCAGGTGTCGCTGCTCACGCCGGATCTGCGGCTCGTGCCGTGGACGATCGCGCTCTCGAAGCGGGCGTTCTCGATCGCGCGGACGAACCTGATCGCGTCCACGATCTACAACCTGGTGTTCCTGACGCTCGCGACGATGGGCCTTCTGCGGCCGGTGTGGGCCGGCATCAGCATGGCCACGTCGTCGCTCCTGGTGCTCGCTTCGGCTTCGCGGGTGCGCGCGTTCGCGCCGCCGCACGGCGCCGAGGCGATCGACGTGCTCGACGATCCGACCGAGAAGGAGCCTGTGCTGTGACATCTCGACGCACCGCCGGAGCGCCGCGATCTGCTAGGAAAAGAGACCTCTCCGTGACGACTCTCCGCTTCGAGGCTTGTTCATGAGCGCTGTCGCGATCGCCACCTCCGCGTTCGTCGCGGGCCTGCTCGGCTCGCTGCACTGCACCGGCATGTGCGGCCCGCTCGCCGTGGCCGGGTGCTCGAAGGGCCGCGGTTTGGTCGACGGACCGAGCGGTTATTTCGCGGGCCGACTCGTCGCGTACGCCACGCTCGGCGCGGTGGTGGCGCACCTCGGAAAGCACGCGTTCTGCATCTTGCCGATGAACGCGGCGCACGCGATCGCCGTCGGCCTCACGGCGCTCCCTGCGGCGGCGCGCGGCGTGTCGCTCCTCGCGCGCAAGCAGAGCTCGGACTTCGTGCCGCTCCGCAAGAAGCCGCAGCCCTCGCGCATCCTGACGACGCTGGCGGCGGTGCTCCCGCGGCGCGGTTTGGGCCTCGGCCTCGCGACGGGCATCCTCCCGTGCGGCCTTCTGATCACGGCGTTCGCGATGGCGGCGGCGACGGCGAGCCCGATGTTCGGCGCCATGAGCATGGCGGCGTTCGCGATCGGATCGGCGCCGGGCCTCTTGATCCCGCTCGTGGGCCGCGGCGTCGCGGAGCGCCTGAAGCTGCGCATCCCGCCGAAGATCGAAGGCCTGATGTGGTGCGCGCTCGCGGTGTGGCTCGGCGTCCGTCTCGCGATGGGCGAGAGCTGCCACACCGGCATGGCCATGGGCTGAACGGCACCTTCCCCGCGGACATCGGGCGGACTACGCTCCGCCGTCATGGCCGAGCGCCAGAGCTGGATACCCGCGATCGGAACGACGTTCGCAGGGAAATACAAGCTGATCCAGCTCCTGCGGAGCGGCGGGCTCGCGCACGTGTACCTCGCGGAGCGGCTCGCGACCGGGCCGGGATCGGCGGACGAGGCGCTTCGATTTCGGCCTTCGGAGCGGCCCTCCGGCGCGCCTCGGATCGCGCTCAAGGTGCTGCGGCGGGAGCTCGTGAAGGACGCGGCGATCGTGCGACGGTTCGAGCGCGGGGTCGCGGCGGCGGCGGGCGTCGCGCACCCGAACGTGGCGAAGCTCGGCCCGCTGGAGACGGCTCCGGACGGCGCGCCGTTCTGCACGATGGAGCTGCTCGTCGGCCTCGATCTCGCGGACACGCTCGCGGACGCGGGGCGCCTCAACCCGCTGCGCGCGGCGCGGATCGCGGAGGGCGTCGCGTCGGCGCTCGCGGCCGCGCACGAGGCCGGCGTCGTGCACCTCGACGTGAAGCCCGAGAACGTGTTTCTGGTGCACCGCCCGGACGGCGGCGAGGACGTGAAGCTGATCGACTTCGGCCTCGCGTCTCACCCCGGTGAGACACGCCCCGAGGCCTCCGACGCGTGCGGCACGCCCGAGTACATGGCCCCGGAGCAGCGCCGCGGCGTCACGGCGGACCCGCGGATGGACGTGTTCGCGCTCGGCCTGATGCTGCGCGAGATGCTCACGGGGGAGCCGCCGGACTCCGGCGCGCCGCTGCCCCCCGACGTCCCGGCGCGCCTCGTGCGCTCGATCCGCCGCGCGACGGCCCGCGAGCCGGCCGATCGATTCCCGACGATGGCGGACATGGAGGCTTCGTTGCTCGTCGCGATCGAGGAGATGAACGCCCTCGAATCGACCCCGGCGCGCGCGCGATGGCGGTGATCGAAGGTACGCGGCTTTCCGGAAACCTGGAACGCTGGTAGGGTACGTTTGCACAGCGTGGGCCGAGGACCGGGATGCGCGGAATTGTGCCGCTGATCCCGTCCGATGTGCGGCCCCGCCGAGACGACGACGAGAGTGTTATGGGTCGACCGACCCCCGTTCCTTCCAGTGATATTTCCCCCGTGGTCCGTGAGGTCACGGAGCCCGCGCCCATCCCCGCGCCGGTGCGCTACGAGGTCACCCTCGACGAGTCCGCGATCGATCCGGACGTTCAGAAGGTCCTGCGGCGCCTCGTGCGGCACGGCTACGAGGCGTACGCCGTCGGCGGGTGCGTGCGCGACCTGCTCCTGGGACGGCGGCCGAAGGACTTCGACATCACCACCAGCGCGCGGCCCGAAGACGTGCGCGACCTGTTCCGCAACTCGCGCATCATCGGGCGGCGCTTCCGGCTCGTCCACGTGCTGTTCGGCGGCGGCAAGGTGATCGAGGTCGCGACCTTCCGGAAGAACCCGAAGGAAGAGGTCGACGGCGAGGAGATCGGCGAGCTGCTCATCCGCAGCGACAACGTGTTCGGGGAGGCGCACGAGGACGCCGTGCGGCGCGACTTCACGATGAACGCGCTCTTCTACGACATCGAGGCGCGCGAGATCCTCGACTGGGTCGGCGGGATGGATGATCTGCGCCGCTCCGTCGTGCACACGATCGGCGACCCCGAGGTGCGCTTCCGTGAGGATCCGGTGCGGATCCTGCGCGCGCTGAAATTCGCGGGCCGGCTCGGCTTCGGGATGACGCCCGACGTGTACGACGCGATCGTGATGTGCCGGGAGGCGCTGAATCAGGCCGCGCGGCCGCGTCTGTCGGAGGAGATTTTGCGGCTGCTCCGCGGCGGTGCGGCGCGGCGGACGATCTACCTCGCGTGGGAGACGGGCGTGCTCGACGTGCTCTTGCCGGAGCTCGCGGCGCTGCTCTACGACGACGACGCGCCGGACGGGCCGGGGCGGCGGCTGTGGCGCACGCTGCAGTACATCGACGAGCGCACCGCGGAAGAGGGCCCGCTCGACGACACGGTGCTGTGGACGCTGCTCCTCCTGGAGCCGCTGAAGGAGGCGTGCGACGGCGCGCGCGATCGAGCGGCGGCCGCGGCGGATTTCCTGGAGCCGCTCGTGGAGCGCCTCGCGATCTCGCGGCGCTTCGCGGACGGGATGCGGCGGATCATCTCGCTGCTCCCGCGGATCGCGCAGGGGCGCGCGGGCCGGTTCGCGCGGACGGAGCTGTTCTTGCCGGCGCTCACGGTCGCGACGGCCAACCTCGTGGCGGAGGGCAAGCCGACCGAGCAGCTCGAGAAGCTGCGTCAGAGCCTGTTGCGCCAGCCCGCGCCCGCGCCGCAGCGTCGGTTCTCCGGCGGCCAGGGCGGCGGCCGGCAGCGGAACGACAAGCCCCTTCCTCCGTGGGGTTGATGGGAAAAGGTGAGATGGTGAGTCGCGCGCTTCGTTCGACGTGGGGCCTTATCGCGCTGGGGGCGCTCGCGCTCTCGGCGTCCGCGTGCAGCACCAACGAGTACCTGCCGATCATGACATCGGGCTCGATCGGCTGTCCGCCCGCGGAGATCGTGGTCACCCCCGGCGACTCCTACCTCGGACTGCGATCGTGGCAGGCCCAGTGTCGAGGCCACGTGTTCCAGTGCTCGAACGGCGGCCGCGATCTCATCTGCACGGAGATGCTGCCGCTCCCCGGCGGCCCCGCGCCCGCAGCGCCGGCGCCGCCGCCCGCACAATAAAAATCACGGGAAGAGCGCCAGTCGGTGCCCACCCCCGGTGCGCGTGCTCGGCCTACCGGCCTGCGCGCGCGCCCCGCCCCTCCCAAATCTCTCGCTTCGCTCGTTCAGGGAGGGGAGGGGCCCGTATTCAGGAGCGGCGCTGATTTCGAGACTGGCATTCACCCGAGGCGGGAGTCGATCACCTCCGCCGCGCGCGCCGCGAGGGCCATGATCGTCATCTGCGGATTGCGGCCCAGCGCGGACGGAACCGCGCTCCCGTCCGTCACGTAGAGACCGCCCACGTCGTGCGCCTCGTGATCCGGCCCGACGCACGACGTTCTCGGATCCGTGCCGATCCGACACGTGCCGAGCGGGTGGAACGCCGTCACGTCGAAATCGCCCGCGCGGAGACGACTGGCACGCAGCCGCGACAAGGCCTCTCGTGTGCTGACGTCCTCATGCCCGACCGCGAACGGGAAGACCTTCCGCGCGCCCGCCGCCTGGTACACCTCGCACAGGATCTCCATGCCTCGCTGGAGCTTCGCGGTGTCCTGTCGATTCAGGTTGTAGAACATCAGCGGTGAGCCGCCCGGCCCCTCGCGCACCTCCCCGCGGCTCGTGTCCTCGACCATGAAGCCGAACGTCGCGAGGTGCGGATATCTGGCCATCATCTCCATGAAGCGCGCCCCGTTCCAGGGGATCGTCGTGGACGCCAGATCGAACGGCACACTGGCACCTTCGAACAACAGCCCCTCGTCCGCGAACTGGTCGATCGCGTACGACTGCGGGATTCCCTCCCACTGGTCCACCTTCTCGTCGAAGAGCCCGAGCACCTTGGACGCCGGGTGCACCGACAGGTTCTTTCCGAGCATCCCGCTCGTCTTGCAGAGGCCGTTTCGCTTCAACAAGAGCGGCGTGATCAGGGTCCCGCACGCCACCACGACCGCCTCCGCCTTCACGCGCAACTGGCGCTTTCCGTCCTTGCCGCGCAGCTCCGCGACGACGCCGCGCGCCCGCCCCTCCGCGACATCGATCTTCGTCACCTTCGCGGCCGTCACGAGCTGCGCGCCGCGCATCAAGGCCTCCGGCACGTACGACACGTCCGTGGAGCGCTTGGCCCCGGTCGGACAGCCGAAGCAACAGACCCCTTGGCCGTCGCACCCCGGCGCGTTCCGGTGCAGGACGCCGTGCGTGTACCCCAGGTGATCCGCGCCGCGCGCGATGATCGACGCGATCTTTCCGGCGTACAGCGGGTCCGCCGGCGCGACCTGCAACATCCGCTCGACGCGCTCGTAATAAGGCCCCATCCCCGCGCCGGAGAACACCGACGGTAGGCCGAAGTCGCGCTGCCAGCGGTCGAAGATGCGGTCCGGAGCGCGGTAGCACGTGCCGGAGTTGACGACCGTGCTGCCGCCGACCGCGCGGCCCATGAAGATCGGGACGCTCACGTTGCCGAGCGCCATCGTCACGCCCTGATCGCGGTAGAGCGTGCGGTTCGCGGCGGAGGGGCGGCCGCGGAACTTGCTGCGACGGTGGTAGTCGCCCTCTTCGAGCATCAGCACGGCTCGACCGCGCGCCGCGAGCTCGTACGCGCACGCCGCGCCGCCCGCGCCGGTGCCGATCACCACCACCTCACACTCGATGTCCATGTCTTCGGTCGCGTCGCGCCCGTCCGTCACCTGCGCGAGCCAGCGGGGCTGTTCGTCCTGCACGCGCGGCAATTCGTACTTGCAGCCGACGTGCGTGGCCATCCTCGGAGAGTCGAAGTGCATCCACTTGAGAGGCACCGTGAGGCCCTGGAAAAAGGCTCGCTCCGGATAGAAGCCGCTCATCTCCCGCTTGCCGAGGAAGGCTGTTCGCTGCTCGGGAGTCAGGGCGGAGAAGGGGCGACCGAACGACAGCACCGTGCGGCCTTCGAGCACCCAGAGAGCGGCCTTGTACGAGCGGCGCACCGTGACGGGCACCTCGCCGAGCCAGCGGGCCAGTTTGTCGAGGATGCGGGGGCCGGCGCCCGGCAGCTGGTCCCACGTGGGCAGCGCCGTCTCCGCGAGGGCGAGCGCGATCTTCGCCTCGTGCGCGGTGAGCTGGCCCGTCTCGGCCCACGGGCGATCCATCGGGTCCGCGGGGTGCGGTTGTTTGCGGGTCGCCGCGCCCTCGGAGCGCGCGTCCGTCACGCCCGCGTACGCCGCAGGTCGAGGCGGGATCGAAGGGCCTTCGAGATCGAGCTCCGGCCGCAGCTCTCGCGGGAAGGACGACGAAGGTGCGGAGTCGACGAGCGGGAGGTGCATGGGACCTTCTTTCTGCGGATTGCGAAAATTCTGTAACAACAGAACAAACAACGCAACCCCGTAACGTCGAGGCCTGCGTCCCAGTGGCGCCCCCCGTAACGTCGAGGCCTGCGTCCGTTCCGCTGCGACTCCGCTCCGCAGCGGAGCTCCGTCTCCGCGGACCGGACTCCGGCCTCCCAGTGGCGCCCCGTAACTCACCCCGCGGAACCTTGAACCCTGGCATCGTGTCAGCGCCCCCGATGAAGCTTCGACGACGCACCTTCCTCGCCCCGATCCTGACGTCTCTCGCCGCGGTGGCCCTGGCGCCTCCGAGCGACGCAGGGGCGAAGGGCGGCGATCCTGCGGCGCGCGGGCTCGATCTGTTCCTGGACGCGCCGTCCGTGTCGGCTCCGGGGGCGACGATCCCGCTTCAGATCCAGGCGCTCGGGTTCCCGACGGCGCTCGCGCTGGCGCCGCTCTCCGGGGCGACGATCGACGCTTCGTGGGATCCGGAGTCGCTCGGGCCGAACGTGAGCTCGGTGCCGAAGACCGTGACCGTGACCACCGACGCCGCGGGGCGCGCGCACGTGGACGTGCCGGTGCCGGTCGGGGACGAGCGCGAGCTGAAGCTGCTCGTCGGCCTGACGCTCGGCGATCACCACCGCGTCGTGGAGACGCGCGTGCGACGCGTGGCCTCGCGCGAGGTGTCGCTCGTGGTGCCGGACGCGCGCGTGGTGCCGGGCGGCGCGACCAGCGCGTGGGCCCTCGTCAGCGACACGACGACGGGCGCTCCGGCCGCGGGCGAAACCGTCGTGTTCGAGCTGCTCGAAGGCGGCGTCGCGCGGCAGACGGTGCGCACGGTGACGGACCTGGCCGGGACCGCGACGGCGCGCGTGGCGATCCCCTGGACCGACGATCCGAGCCTCACGTGGAAGCTGTCGGCGCGCGCTCGATCGGCGGCGGATTTCGAGACGGGCGCGATGGACATCAAGCTGTCGCCGCGCGAGGAGACGCCGGGGGAGCCGCAGCTCAGCGCCGAGTGGGCCACGTCACACGTGCTGCCGGGCGACAAGATCGCGTTCACGGTGCGGGCGCGCGACGCTTCGGATCGGCCGCTCGCGGGGGCCTCCGTGCGGTACTGGATCGGGCCGAAGGGGACGGAGCCGCCGGTGCCGACGATCGATCCGAAGGGCTGGGAGCGCGTGTCCACGCTCGCGACGACGGACGCGGCCGGCGAGATCAAGGGCACCACGGACGCGCCGAAGAACGTGCGGCGCGGGACCTCGACGAGCCTCCGGATCGTGGCGCTCGCGGAGGTGTTCGGGCACGGGCTGCGCGCCGAGAACCACGTGGAGGTGAGCCTGCCTTCGCCGGTCGCGCTCGCTTACCCCGAGGTGCACGCGGTGGTGCCGGGCGTGGAGCAGTCGCTCGTGGTGCGCGTGCTCGACCCGCGCGACAAGCCGGTGCAAGGCACGTTCACGGTGGAGGGCGACGGGCTCTCGGAGCGGGTGACGACGGACGCGCTGGGGCAGGCCGAGGTGAAGTGGAAGGCGCCGCGCGACGTGGGCGCGACGCGCAACCTGGGGCCGTGCGCGGGCGGCGTCGCGGCGACGGTGTGGCTGCGGCCGGTCGCCCCGATCGCGGCGCTCGACAACCGCACCGAGCCGTTCTCGACGTGCGTGCCGGTGGACCGAGAAATCAAGGGGATCGCGCGCGCGGACGGGACGATGGCGACCGCGGGCGGCAAGCTCACGGTGCGCGTCGAGGCCGCCGCGGAGGAGGCCGCGAAGGGGAAGGCGAAGGCTCCGAAGGCCGATGAAAAGGCTGGATCCGGCGCGTGGAGCGTGCTCGTGAAGCCGGCGTCGCAGCTCGCGTCGCGCGCCGCGAGCACGTGGCTGGAGGGCGACGGGAAGCCCGTCGAGATCGCGCTGCCCTCGGTGACGCCGGGCGCGTGGTCGATCTCGGCGCAGGCGCCGTCCTTCGATCATGCGGCGCGCACGGCGATGGGGCGCGTGCTCGTGGCGCCTCGCGTGGTGCCGAAGATCGTGGGCAAGGTCACCGGAGGGCGCGCGGCGCCGCTCGGCACGGTCGAGGTCGACGTGGATCTCACCGACGGCAAGGGCGCGCCGGCGCCGGGCTCCGTGGCCGCGATGCTCGTGGACGCGTTCGGCGGCGCCGAGACGAGGGGGCTCACGCGGCTCGATACGCGCGGCCGGCTGTGCCGCACGCTCGACGTGGAGGACGAGGCGTGCGACGCGTTCTTCGACGATCCGAAGGCGGACGTGCTGCGGCGGCGCGTGCTGGGCGCGCAGGACATCGAGCGCGCGTGGCCGACGCACGATCCGGCGGGGACCGCGAAGGAGGATCTGCGGCAGGCCTTCAAGCGCGTGCTGATGTCGCTCGAAGGCGCCGTGATGGAGGCGGCCGCGACGCCGGACACGCTGCGCGACGTGTTCCGCAAGGACAAGGGCGGGGCGTACGCGTTCAACCCGGAGCTCTTCACGCTCGTGACGGCCGCGATGGATCCGCCGCCGGAGACGCCGGGCGGTGAGCCGATCCTGCTCGCGGATCTGGTGAGCCTCGACAAGCAGGTGACGTTCGACAACGTGGCGCGGCGCGTGACGCGGCTGCGGATGTTCCGCGTGCTCTCGGCGGTGCGCAACTACCGCCGCAACCACTCGCTCATGGACCCGGACGAGCCGGCGCTGCGCGATCCGAACGCGCTCGTGCGGCGCGCGATCGCGAGCGGCGAGATGCAGGCGCAGGACCTCGTGGATCCGTGGGGCGGCACGATGACGTTCGTGAAGGCGCAGGGCGCGCGGCTGCCGTTCGTGACCGTGCACGGGTTCGAGCTGCACGCGCCGGGGCCCGACGGGAAGCCCGGCACCGCGGACGACGTGAAGAGCCCGTTCCAGCGCGTGCTCGCGTCGAAGACGCCGTACGCGGAGGCGCTCGACGAGGACCGCGTGGTGGACGCGGAGCTCGACATGGAGGTCTCCGACACGACCGTGGACGCGTGGCAGGGCCTCCTGGAAGAGCTGACGGGCCAGCAGCTCGGCATCGGCCTCGGCACCATCAGCACGATGGGGCACGGGGAAGGCGGCGGCGGCTTCGGGCAAGGGTTCGGCGCGGGCGGCATCGGGATGATCTCGCGGAAGAGCTCCGGGATCTCGACGGGCGCCGCGTATTTCGCGCCGCCCGCGCGCACGGACGACAAGGGGCACATCCATCTGCGCGTGCCGCTCGGCGACGTGGAGACGACGTGGCGGCTCGTGCTCGTGGGCGCTCCGGACGGCGCGACGCCCGCGGTGACGACGGTGGACATCCCGTCCGCGCTGCCGCTGTCCGCGCGCGTCGACGCGGGATCGGCTTGGATCCAAGGCGATCAGGGCGACGTGATCGTGACGGTGCGGAACCGCACGGCGGCGGCCGCGAAGGTGGAGCTCACGATGACCGCGGGCGGCGTCGCGGAGATCGCGTCGGCCTCGGATCGATCGCGCTCGGTGGACGTGCCCGCGGGCGGCGCGGCGCCGGTCACCGTTCGGCTTCGATCCAAGGGGGTCGGGACCGCGTCGCTCGACGTGGTCGCGAAGGGGCCGGGCGGGCTCGAAGATCGCACCACGCACACGTGGGAGGTGCGGCCCGCGGGGGATGCGGTGGATCTCACGAGCACGCAGTGGGTGACGGGGAAGGCGACGCTCGCGCTCACGCAGGTGGGGCCGGGCCTCGTCGCGACGGGGACGCCGCGGCTCACGCTGGAGCGCGGCAACGCGCAGGCGGTGGAGGCGGCGCTCGGAGCGCTGGATCCGGACACGATCGGATCGCTCGACGGCCTCTCGTACGCGGCGGAGGCGGCGGGGCGCGTCCGCGAGTGGGCGATCGCGCAGCGCGGGGAGAACGATCCGCTCGCCGTGCGCGCGGGCGACGTGACGCGCCGGGCGGTGGGCCGCCTGCTCGCGCGGATCGACTCGCTGCACGAGGGGCCGCCGAACGCGGTGGCGATGCGCCTCAACTCGAGCGGCGTGTGGAGCGCGCAGCGCCGCGCGCTGCGGTGGGCGCCGGTCGATCTCGTGAAGTCGGTCGCGAAGGTGGACGACTGCCCGCCGGAGCTGCCGAGCTACATCGACGGCCAGCTCGCGATCCTGGAGGCGGAGCCCTCGTCCGCGGACGGCGTGGTGCAGGCGTGCTGGGACTCCGCGGTGACGACGATCGTGGAGAGCGTGATCACGTCGACGAGCCCCGCGTCCCTCGCGCGCGCCGTGATCGCGCTCGCGGAGCGCCCGCACCGCGCGGCGATGGCCGCGACGCTCGCGAACAACCTCCGAGCGTGGACGAGCCTGCGCCCCTCCGGCGCCGTCACGTTGCCTGCCAGTTCGTCGGACCGAGCGTCGCGCGCCCTTGTTTTTGCGGCCTTGTTGCGCACGGCGAGCTTCGGCAAGGCGATCGCGACGACGCCGGACAAGCTCGCGGCGTGGCTGCGTGTGCAGCGCGACGTTCGCGGCGGTTACGGCTCGACGCTCGCGACGCTGGCCGCGGTGCGCGCGCTCGTGAGCCAGCCGGCCGAGTCGAAGGAGCCGACGAAGATCACGATCACCGAGGACGGCGTGGCGAAGGAGGTCACGGTGGCGGCGGGCCAGACGCTGACGGTGCCGCTCGGCGTGAAGACGCTCGCGATCGACCTCGACGCGGCGGGCCCCGGCGTGGTCGCGCGTCTGTCGCGCCCCGGCCTGCGTTTGTGGTCGAGCCCGCCGGACACGTCGTCGTCGCCGATCGCGCTCGACGTGCAGTGGCCGGACAAGCCGAAGGTCAACGTGAAGCAGGTGCTGCGCGTGGTCGCGACGAGCCGAGGTGGCCGCCCGCTCACGGCGGACGTCCGCATCCCGTTGCCGCCGGGCGTGGCGCTCGCGGAGGGCGTGGCGCGCGTGCACCAGATGAACGGCCAGCTCCTGATCCGCACGAACCTCGACGCGGACGGCACGAACGCGATCCTGGAGCTGCCGATCCGCTTCGGCCTCGCGGGCACGTTCACGGTGCCGGAGGCGAAGGCCCGCTCCGGCGAGCTGGCCGAGACGATCGTCGCGGCCCGCCCGATCGCGGTGTCTCAGTGAATTGAGACGCACCCATTCCTCGCGGGGGAGTGATACGAGGGGGCTTTGCCCCCTTGTAAATCACACCACAATTGCCTTGTTTTGCAGGCGTTTGCGCGATCGCTACTCGATGCGCAGCACGTACAACGGGGAGGCGTGGCGGATGCTCAGGACCTCCCAGGCGTCGTTCGCGACGGCCACTCCGCGGGCGCCTTCGTCTCGGATCGTCGTCATCACCGCGCGGAAGAACGGGGCCTCCGGGTACTCCACCGCGACGAGCGCCTTCTTGTCCGTCGGGGCCGGCGTCACGGGGCGATCGGCGCGCGCGCGACGCGTCTCCTGCACCAGCGTGATCTCGTCGAGGCGCGCGGAGTAATGCGGGCCTCCGTCGAACGGGTCGACGCGGTTCGCGTAGCGGAAGCCGATGCGGCGCAGGAGCTTCTCCACGCCTCGCGTCTGCGCGCCCGTCTTGCCGATGACCGCGCGCGCGTCCTCCGAGAGCACCGTCGCGTACACGCCGCCCTCGGGGAACAGGCTCTTGATGAACTCCTTGTTCTTCTTCGAGAGCGCGTCCGCCTCCGCGTACGTCATGTCCGTGAAGCGACGGCCGAGCGCCTCCCACAAATGGCTCGTCCCGTCCGGCTCCAGGGGCGGCATCAGCTCCGCGACGACCTTCTCCTGGAACTGGTCCGCGTGCACCGCGAGGTACAGAAACCGCACGTACGAGATCATCGTGCCGAGACGGTCGCCGGCGCGGCGGAACTCGGGCGATAACACGAGGCCGCCAATCTCCGTCGGGCCGTTGTACGAGTAGCCGATCTTCAGCACCGTGTGGTGGAAGTGCTTGTCGATGGTGGCGGAGTATTTCTCCTCGTCGAACACGTCGAAATACACGTAGGGCGCGCCCCTCCGGCCGAGCTGCGCGATGATCATCGAGGTGCCGATGATGCGGCCCTGCTCCCGGTCCACGAGCGCGAACACGTACTGGCGCAGGCGCGGATCCGCGATGGCGCCCGTGAAGCTCTGGTGGGAGTGCTCCACGATCTCGGCGATGACCTTGGGATCGTGGGGGAGGTTCACGGAGTTGAGGTGCCGCGCGACGTCGAGGAGCTGTGGCTCGTCCCCGGGGAGCACCGCGCGGATTTCGTAGGCGACCATGCCCGGCCGACCCTAGTCGCGCATCCTCCAGAAGGGTAGTCTCTCCGGTTACCGCACCGTGTCACAAGTGTCGGGAAATGACCGCGTCTCGGGGGGAGAGGCCGAGTCTGCGGAGCGTCAGCCGGGGCAGCAGGCGCTCGTCCACGTCTGTCCCATGTCGCGCCGCGTACAACCGCCAGCGGCGATCGAGGGGTTGCGCGCGTGGAACGTGTTGCCGCTGAACTTGTAGGCGGCCGGCTTGCCCGGATAATGGGCCTTGCAGTCCTCGTCGTGCTGGGGAGTCCGCGTCTTCACCACCGGCTCCGCGGCGAGCTCCTCCGGCGACTTCTCAGGGGCCTTGTTGTGGTCGTAGCCGCCGCACTCCTTGCCATTCCAGGCGTGGCCGGGCTCGCACCAGGGCTGTCCGGCGGTGCGCACACACTGGCCGTCCTTGGCCTCGTGATCTTTGGGGCACGTGAGCGGCAGTGCATCCTGCGCGCACCGGAACCCGACGGAGGCGCTGAACTCGTCCGGCAGGTACCGATTGCGGATCGCGTTGCGCAGCCACTTCGGGAAGCGCCGGCTCCACGAGCCGCCGCGATAGACCTTGTGCGTGCCCGTCTTCGCCTCGGCCGGATACGGCCCGAACCACGAAGACGTCCACTCCCACACGTTGCCGGACATATCGTAGAGGCCGAACGCGCCTGGCTTGAAGGTCTTGATCGGGCACGACTCGCCGTGCTGGTAACAGGCGTTCGTGGGGCCGGGCGGCTCCTCTCCCCAGGAGAAGGTGCGTTGTTCGGAGCCGCCGCGCGCCGCGTACTCCCACTCTCGCTCGGTGGGGAGGCGCTTGCCGACGGCCTTGCAATACGCGTCGGCCATGTACCAGTCGGTACAGTTGATCGGGTGGTCGTCGCGATCGGCGTGCGGTTCGTTGCAGAAGCGGGTCTGGTGCGTGGACTTGCACTTTCCGTCGGCCACGCACTTCTTGTAGGCGGCGGTCGTGACCTCGGTGGTGTCGATGTAGAAGCGGGCGACGGCCTCTTCGTGCTGTGGCTGCTCCTCGGGCATCCCGAAGGCGGCCTGCGTTCCCATGATGAAGATGCCGGCGGGGATCTCGGTCATGCCTTCCGGCGCGGCGGAGGTGGCGGCGCCCGCGTCCGAGGGGGTGCCGCCGTCGCTCGGGGGCGCGCCGCCGTCCGGATCGGCCGAGGCGCTCGCGGTGGCCGTGGGGGCGGCGGTTTGTGCGGCGGTGGGAGCGGCGGAGGCGGTGGTGGCCGGGGCGGCGCCGGAGCCACGTCCCTGTCCGCACGCGGCGAGGACGACCGCGAGCGCGGCGGGGATCGAGACGGTGAGGGAGAGGCGGCGGATCACGGCCGCCTTCCTTACAACGCAGCGAGCCCCGGCGTCACCCGTTCTCGCAGGATACGGCACCTCGCCGCGCTCCATCGCAATGCTCCTCCCTCGTCTCATGTGGTAGTGTCGTCTCGATGTCTCCGCCCGAATCCTCCAGCGCTTCGGTCCGCGAGTCTCCGCGTCCGGCAGCCCGTCGCGCCTCTTCCGGGAAGGCGTCGTCCTCCGCTGCGCCGGCCTCCAGAGCGGCGAATCCAGGCAAAGCGCGCGCGCGCAAGGTCCGCGCGTCACCGCCGCGTCGTGAGGCGGAGGAGGATTTTCCGCCGGTCGATCAGCGCCTGGTGATGCCGGAGACTCGCTTCGAAATCATTGATGGGAGGGTGGAGGAAGTGGCACCTGCGGACGAAGCGCACGGCACGCGGCACTCGAAGGTCTCGGCGATCTTGGAGGCGTACGCCGCGGCCGGGTACGAGGTCGCGTCGGACATGCTCACGCGCACGTCGAAGCTGAACGACATGGCGCCGGACGCGAGCGTCTTCCCCGCCGCGCGCCACCCCGAGACGGGCGGCCGTCAGCTCGAAGAGCTGGCGTTCGAGGTCGTGAGCACGGAGCGCCTCGGCCACACGGCGACGAAGGCCCGGGAGCTCGCGAAGCGCGGTGTGCGCCGCGTCTTCGCGCTCGACGTGGAGCGGCGCCGCGCGCTCGAGTGGTCCCGCGCGACGGACACGTGGGAGATCCTCTCGAACGACGCCGCGATCGAGGACCCGGCGCTGGCCACGCCGCTGCCGATCCGCGCGCTCGTGGAGGCGTTGAAGTCGGACGACGCCGTCGCGGCCGCATTGCTCGCGAAGAAGAACGCGGTGATCGAAGAGGCGCTGCGCCAGTCGGAGTCGCGGGGCCACGCGCACGGCGCGCTCGCCGGCCGGGAGGAGGGCAAGCTGGAAGGCAAGCTCGAAGCGCTGTTCGCCATCCTCGCGGTGCGGGGCGTCGAGGTGAAGAAGAAGGCTGAGAAGCGCCTCCGCGCGGAGACGAACGAAGCGCAGATCGACGCCTGGATGCGCCGCGCGCTCAGCGTCTCCAGCGTGGAAGAGCTGCTGAAGCAATAATCCCCCGACCGGACATCGCTCGCCGCGGTGGCCGGCCGGACATCACTCGTCGCGGTGGACCGTGGCGGGCGCGAACGCGGGCAGGCACACGGCGATGTACTCGGCCCCTTCCGGGTGCGGGGTGCTGTAGCGGACCCACTCACCGCCCTTCACGAGGACGGCCTGGCCGGCCGCGACGTCGAGCGATCCGCCCTCGAAATCCAGGTGGAGCGCGCCTTTCAGGACAACGGTGTACTCGTCGAACTCGGGCCTTTGTCCGGGCTCCACCCAGCCGTGCGGAGAGCGCATGTGGGCGATGCTCAGGCGCGACTCGGCGTTGTTCACGCGGCCCGCGTATTCGTCGATGAGCTTGGGCTTGTTGCCGGCCGCGGTGATGCGCGTCGGCTTCTCGATGAGCTGCGGCATCCCCCCGGCGTAGGGCGAATCGGCGCCCGGGTCAACGCCGTCGGAGAGCGCCAGTCGGATAGGCTGTATTCTAGAACGTGCCGACGAAGCCGGCCGAACCGACTCCCACGTACGGCTGCACCGTGACGGCGTCTTTCTTCGGCTCGTCCTTGCTCTTGTCGCCGCTCGGCTTGAGCAGGAACCACAGCGCGGCGCCGCCCGCGAGGCCGATGCCTCCGACGATGAAGCCCGCGGTGCTCACGTTGCCGTTCGCGATGGAGACGTTGCGCGCGTCCACCACCTCCGGCAGGTTCGGGCAGACGTTGCCTTTGCAGAATGAGCGGGCCTTGTCGGCCTCGTTGAAGGCGAGCACGCCGAACACCGCGCCGAGCGCGAGCCCCGCCACCCCGACGCCGCCCGCCGCGAGCGCCGGCCACTTCGTCGCGAGGAGGCTGCCGCCCGAAGACTCCGCGGGCTTCTCTTCCTTCGGCTTGCTGTTCGGCGCGACGTTGAGGGTGAGCGAAACCGACTTGTGCGCGCCCTCCGGCACGGTGATCTTCGTATCGGCGGAGTCGTAGCCTTCGGCGTCCGCGCCGATGGCGTGCTCGCCTGGGTCCACGGGCGTCTCGGCGCCGGCTTCGGCCTCTTTGCCGTCGATCTCGACGTGGACGCCCTTCGTCGGCCCGTTCACGATCACGGTCAGCCAGGGGATGCGGCTCTCGAACGTGCCGAGCTGCTTCTTCGCCGCGTCCTTTGCCCACTTGTCGCTCGCGGGCAGGGCCGGGTCGTTCACGAGCGCGTTCAGGATCTGGCTCGCCTCCACCAGCTTGCCGCCGTCCACGAGCATCTTCGCGAGCTCGATCTTGCGGGCGGCGGTGGGGTCGAGCGTGTCGGCCT
This sequence comes from Polyangiaceae bacterium, assembly GCA_046351455.1. Lineage (GTDB taxonomy): Bacteria > Myxococcota_A > Polyangia > Polyangiales > Polyangiaceae > JADJRH01. The sequence continues at coordinate 334,955 of JAXLYM010000001.1, read as the reverse complement.
TCCGCGCGAGGTCGATGGCCTCGGGCAGGTTCTTCTTCTGCGCGGCCGCGCGGCTCTTGATCGTGAGCTGCGCCGCCTCTGTGCGATCTTGCGGAGAGGGCGCGGCGAGCGCGACCGAGCTCAAGGAGAGGGCCAGAGCGAGCGGAACCACGAAGCGACGGAGCGCCATGGGAGCATGCTACCGGATCTCTGCCGCCGATTGGTGGGCAGATCTCCACATTTCACGAACCCGGCAGTTTTTCAGAATAGCTGTTCTTCCGGGGTATCCGTCGTCGCCCGCCGTCCTCAAGCCCCCTCAAGTCGGCAAACAGGCAAGTGACAGTCCCCGAGTCGCGCCATAAGCGCCCTGACTGCCACCTTGAATGCCCCCCTCCCTGCGCCTGAGAATCAGGCGCTTTGGGAGGGGCCGGCCGCGGAACGTCGAGGACGGAGTCCACCCAGTGGCGGCCTGCGCGCAGCGAAGCGAGCACGAACCGGGGGGTGGGCACCGCTGAGTCGTTGTCTCTTTTCAGGGCAGGATGCCCGGCGTCCCGAGCAGGGCGAAGAAGCCCATGCAGCAACAACAGCACATCGCCGGGGAGAAGACGGCGAGCAGCGCGCGGCCGATGCCGGAGCGGTGCGCCTCGTCGTAGCCGATCGCGACGTTGCGAATGGCGTAGAAGAGCGCGATGAACGGGCCGACGATCGGGATGCACGCCCACGGGATCGCCGCGCCCTCCGCGTACGAGAGCGCTCGCACCGTGTGCATGAAGGAGCGGCCCTGGCCGACGCCGCCGAACAACATCAGCACGAGGTGGTGAACGCCGCCCCACAGGAACGCGCGCACCACGGCCGCCACCGCGCCGAAGATCGTGAACGTGATTGCATAGAAGACGCCGAGCCCCACCGTGATGCCGGCCGCGAACATCTCCGCTCCGTGCGCGCCGCGGCCCGCGTGCGGCAAACCGAGCATGAGGCCCGCGCTCACCGCGATCATGATCACGATGTAGAAGAGGCCGAACAACGCACCTCCGAGCAGGCCGGACACCATCGCGAACAGGATCGCTTCGCCCTTCTCGTTCTGCGCGCACGCCGCGAAGAAGGGGCGAGGCTGGCTGTTCGCGGCCTTCACCGTGTCCCACCACCGCGCGAGCAGACTGCCACTCTTCTGCTCCCACGGAATGCCACCTTGCAGCGCCGCCGTGTCCGTCTCCGGCGTGTAACCGGGCGGGAAATTGGCAGGCATCGGCGCGAATTGTCCGTTCGGCGCGCGCCACCCAGGAGGGGAGTACGGATCCGGCAACGTGGGGCCGGACCCGACCCCGGGCCCGCCGGGCACCGTGCCGGAGGGGCCGTATCCGCCCGGCGAGGGGCCGTATCCGCGGGTGGGGCCATTTCCGCCGAAGGGGCCTTGTCCGCCCGGGGGGCCGTATCCGCCGCCGTTTCCGCCTGGGTTCATCGGGGCGACACGTTCGCACGAAGTCGGGGCGACGTCACGCGGGACGCGCGGACCACTCTCGACGGATGGCCGCGAACAAGCCGATCGCGAACGAATACCCGAAGAACAAGCCGGTCGCGACGCGCGTGGGGTGCCACACCGGGTGCACGCCGAGGTCCTGTGTCGCCACGTCCACCGCCATCCCCAGCGCGGCCAGGATCAGCGCGATCCGCGTCGCCCGCAGCGACGGAGACGGCCACGCGATCACGGCCCCGAGCGCGAGGCCCGCGGCGATCCCCGCGCAGCGGCTGCACAGCGGCATCGCGACTCCCGCGAAGACGAGCGTGCGCTCCGGCCGGCGATGGCACAGAAAGAAGAACAGCCCGTCCGCCGCGACGCCGAGCGGCCCGAGTGGCAACCACGCCCGCGCGAACGGCAACACCCAAGGCAGCGCGCCGCCCGCCGTGAAGCTCGCCCGCGCCGCGTGGAAGAACCACGGGAGCGCTGGTTTTGCGGGGTCTGCTGGAGCGATCATTCGTGCGTGCGCGGCGCTTGCCGGTGGAGACGACAAAGGATAGTCCATGTAGCTCTTCGAAGGTGATGAGATGGACAAGCGGTCTCTTGGCGGGCTGATCTTGGGGGTCCTCGCGGCCTCCTCCGGGTGCGCGGGCCTCCTCGGGCTGGACGACAAGCACTTCGGGGAAGGCGGCGGCGGCACCTCGTCCACCGGCGGAATGACCAGCTCCGGCGGCACGACATCGACCGGCGGAGTCACCGGCGGCACCGGCGGAGTCACCGGCGGCACGGGCGGAGTCACCGGCGGAACCGGCGGAACCGGGGGCGACGGCGGCACCACCTGTCCCGAGGGCCCGAGTTACGACGTCGTGAGCGATGAGTTCGATTTCTCCCCGAACATGTGCGGCACCACGGCCGACGCGCTGCACGCCCGCGGCTGGCACCTCGCCTGGCAGGAAGAGGCCGGTTATCCGATCCCGCCTTTCGGCATCGGCCTCGGGATCGAAAGCGAAGCTCTCCGCATCGGCGTGCAGTCGAGCGCTCTCTTCTACGATGGCAGTCCGGGGCCGTTCATCTACAAATCCGTGAGCGGGCCTTTCCTGATCGTCACGGACGTCGAGATCTCGACGGTGCAGGGGAGCGGGAATCTGCCTTCGATCGAGCGCACGGGCGCGGGCATCCTGCTGCGCGATCCGGACAGCGCGGGCACGTCGCTGGAGCGGTGGATCGCGGTGGATCGCGGCTCGGACGACGGGTCCGCGACGGCGCACGGCCTCTGGAGCAACTGGGATACGGGCAGTCCTGATGAGGCCGTGCTCTCGGATGGATCGGCCGCTTCCGGCAAGATCGCGCTCTGTCGCAACGCGCAGGGCGGGATCGAAGTGTGGATTCGCGACGCGGGGGGCACGTGGACCGACGCGAGCTCCCTCATCGCGGGCGCGCCGGCCGGCTCCTTGCCGGACACGCTGCAAGTGGGCCTCTTCTTGACGGCGTACCACCTGCCGGACGGCGACCCGATCGCGGACGGCGTCGTGGGCACGTTCCAGTACGTCCACGAATACACGCCGAACGGATCGTGCGATCCGACCGGACAGGGGGAGTGAGTCAGAAAGAGCCGGTCACGCGCAGCCCCATCGGCGCCGGCTCGACAGCCACGCTCGCAGAGGCCGTATTCTTCGCGGGGGGCCCCGGGCGCAGCACGAAGAGCACGACGCCGGCCGCAGCCAGCGCGCCGCCCACGAGGAACGCGCCCGTCGCCGTGTCCGCGAGCGCCACGGCCGTGTTGCGGTTCGGGAGATCGGCCGCGTCGCAGACGGGGCGCCCTTCGCAGCGCTGAATCACGCCGTCCGCGATGGACTTGGCGATCCCGAACAGCCCTGCTCCGGCGCCGAGGCTCACGATCCCGAGGCTCATCGCGATCGTCCCGGGCACCAGCGATCCGCCGGAAGGAGGCAGCTTCGGAGGCCCGCTCGACGCCGTCGCGCTCGCCGTCGCCGCAGGAACAGGCACGTTCACCGAGGCCGTCGGAACAGGCGCGCTCACCGTGGCAGTGGGAACAGGCGCGCTCACCGTGGCAGTGGGAACAGGCGCGCTCACCGTGGCAGTGGGAACAGGCGCGCTCACCGTGGCCGACGGAACAGGCACGCTGACAGTGGCAGTGGCGCTCGCGGTCGGCGCGGTCGGGAGGCGGAGCTGCAACGTCGCGAGCTCCTCCTTCGCGCTGGTGACGGCGTTCGACCACGGCAGCGGGGCGCCGGCCCCGGGCTTCTCCGCCGCGACGCGCTCGTACAGGGCCTTTGCCGTCGCCAGATCGCCCGTGTTGCGCGCGCACCGGGCCGCGTACAGCACGAACACCGGCGAGTGCATCAGCTTGTCGGCGTCCTCGAACTTCGCGCGCGCCTCGGCCCAGCTACCCTTGTCGTACAGCGCGAGCGCGTCGTGCCCGAGCGCGATGGCCCGCTCACTGTCCGTGTCCGCGAGCACGGGAGTCGCCGCGAAGAGCGCCAGAAGAAGCGGAAGCACGAACCGGAGCCGGGGCACGACGCCACACTAAACCACGATCCGCCCCGTCGTCCCCTTTTTCAACGCGGCGTCGGCAGCCCCGAGAACGGGTCGTATCCAGGCGGCGGAGCCTGCGTCGGCGCGCTCGTCGTCGCCGGAACCGCGGTTTTTTGAGGCGATCCCGTCGACGAAGCCGCGGGGGGCGTGCGCGGCTTCGAGCTCCCGGCGGCGGTCACCGGCGGCGACACGGCCCCTCCGGACGACGGGGCGCCGCTCGCGGAGGACGACGTGCCAGTCATGATTTTATTTGGATTTGAAGCGGTCCCGGAAGGACTCCGCGCCGTGACCTCGCCTCCGGAGCCTCCCTTCGGGGCGCCGGCCGAGGTGGGCAGTGCGCCGGATCCTTCGGCGGAAGAAGCCGATCCGCGATCGCCCATCAGCGCGAGCGACGCCGCCGCGAGGCCGACGAGCACGACGACGCCGATCACGATCGGCCCGATTCTCCGGCTTTCCAAGGGGATCGACGGCGGCGGACCGCTCGGGAACGCTACCGTCTTGCTGAGCGCCGAGAGCTTCCGGTCCGTGAATTCGCTGCCTGTGGCCGAGGAGAGCGCCTCGATCGGGACCGCCTGCGCCGGAGCCTCGCGCGAAGGCTCCGGCCCGGTGGGGCGCGACGGCTGCAGGAGCGGAATCGGCTGCGACTCCTGCAGCGACGAAGCGGGAACCGACGTCGGCTGCGGCGGCGCGGGCAGCGGCCCCGGCGGCTTCGACGAGAAGGCCTGCGCCGGCGGGAGGTACGCCTCCGGCGCGGGCACCGTGTCGCGATCGCCTTCCGAGGACGTGCCTTTCGCGACCGCCGCGAGCGCGTCCGACAGCTCGCGCGCCGATTGAAAGCGATCCTCGGGCCGCTTCGCGAGGGCGCGCGCCAGGAAGAGATCGACCTCCCCCGCGAGGCCCGGCACGAGGGCGCTCGGCGCGATGAAGTTCGCCTCGTAGATCTTCGCGAGCAGCGCGCCCAGATGATCGCTCTCGAACGGCACGCGCCCCGTCAGCGCCTCGTACACGACGACGCCGATCGACCACAGATCGCTGCGAAAATCGAGCGATTCGCCGCGCGCCTGCTCGGGGCTCATGTACATCGGCGAGCCGACGAGCACGCCGCTGATCGTCTTGTCGACGGCCATCCGCGCGTGCGTGTCCTTCGCGACGCCGAAATCGAGCACCTTCACGACCTCGTCGTCCCCGGAGCGCGCGAGGAAGAGGTTCGACGGCTTGAGGTCGCGATGCACGATGCCGGCCGCGTGCGCGAGCGCGAGCGCCTTCGTGATCTGGCTCACGATCTCGGCGATCCGCTCGACGGAGAGGCGCTGTTCACGCGCGAGGTGCGCGGCGAGATCCTCGCCTTCGAGCAGCTCCATCACCATGTACGGCGCGCCGTCCTCCACGCCGTAGTCCTGGATGCCGACGACGTGCGGGCTCCGGATCTGCGCCGCGGCCTTCGCTTCCCGCTTGAAGCGCGTCTCGGCGACGGGCGTGCCCACGAGCTCGCGCGCCATGAATTTCACGGCGACCGGCGAGTCCAGCTCGGTGTGCCGCGCGACCCACACCGAGCCCATTCCGCCCTTCGCGAGCGGCTTTTCGAGGCGGTACTTCCCGCCGATGATCCGGTCCGGCTCCGGGCCCATTCGAGCGGCCCGCACCATACCATCGCCCGCGTCGCCCCCTGCGCGAAACTGCCGCGCCTAGCGCCTCTTCGGCGGCCGTTGCGACTTCTTCGTGGTGGCCGCGAGCTCTTGCCGCAGCTTCTCGTAGCTCGCGAGCCGATCCCGACCGAGATCGCCGCTCTCCACCGCGGCGCGCACGGCGCACCGAGGCTCCGACGTGTGCGTGCAGTCGCGGAAGGCGCACTCCGCTGCGATCTCCTCGACGTCGGAGAAGGCCTCTCCGAGCGCCTCTTCACCGCCCCACAACCCGAGCTCCCGGATGCCGGGCGTGTCGATGAGGAGCGCGCCGCTCGGCAAGACGACCAGCTCTCGCCGCGTGGTGGTGTGCTTTCCGCGGTGATCGTGCTCGCGGACGGCGCGCGTGGACTGCCGCTCTTCCCCGAGCAGCTTGTTCACGATCGTGGATTTGCCGACGCCCGAAGAGCCGATGAGCACCACGGTCTGCCCCGGGATCAGCCACGGATTCAACGCGTCGATGCCGAGGCCCGACTTCGCGCTGACGGCCACGATCGACACGGCGGGCGCCACGCGCGTCACCGCCTCCAGCCGGATTGGCAGATCGTCGCAGAGGTCCGCCTTCGTGAGGACGATCACCGGCTCCGCCCCGCTGTCGCGCGCGAGCAGCACGGCGCGCTCCACGCGGCGCACGTTGAAGTCGAGATCGAGGCCGACGACCACGAAGATCGTGTCGATGTTGGCGGCGACGACCTGCGCCTCCGCCTCGCGCCCGGCGGCCTTTCGCGTGAAGGCCGTGCGGCGCGGCAGGATCGCGAGGATGCTCGCGCGCGGAGCGCCCCAGTCCGACCGCAGCGCGACCCAATCTCCGACGGCGGGCAGATCCGATTTCGAGTCCGCGCGGTGCCGCAGCCGGCCGGAGACCTCCGCCGTGCGCTCCCCGCGCTCGCCGATCACCTTGAAGAGGGGCCCGACCTCGGAGACGACGCGGCCCGGGGTGAGACCCTGTTCGGCGAACGGGGTGAACCGGTCCCGGAAAAACGCGTCGAAGCCGTACCGATCGAGAATGTGGCTACCTCTCGGCCGCGAGGGTATCACGATCGAGGCGCGCCGCGGGCGAGACGCGGCGACCGGTGTGCTCCATGAGATCGTCCCCACTCTTTCCTCCCCCGCCCAGGTCGTTTCGCGGCCGGCAGCGTGACCTTGCCACGCTCGCGGCCCTGATTCAAACCCATCACCCCGCCAAGATCGCGCTCGTCGGCGCCGGAGGGAGCGGCAAGTCGACGCTCGCGGCGGCGCTCGGCCACAAGCTCCGATCGCGCTTCGAGGGCCGCGTGCACTGGTTCCGGATCGGCGCGTGGGACCCGCGCACGCTCGCCGCGATGATGGCGACGCGCTTCGGCCGTTCGGCGCACGGAGAGGCCGCGTTGCGCGCGGTTCGCCGCGTTTTGATGGAGAGCGGCCCGTCCATGGTCGTCCTGGACAACCACGAAGACGACGGGGCGACTGCCACGTTGCTCGACGCGATGCGCGACACGCCGGTGAGCTGGGTCATCACGGCGCGCCGCTCGCTCCTCTCGGGCGTGACGGTGTTCCCGGTGGTGCCGCCCCTCGTGAACGCGGGAAAGAGCCCGTTTCCAAGGCTCAACGACATCACACGGCTCCTCCGGTGGAACCCGGTGGCGCTCGATCTCGCGGACGCGCTCGTCGAGACGGGCGTGACGAGCGTGCCGGAATTGGCTTCATTTCTCGTGGATCGCGGCGTGGAGCGGGTGCGCCCGGTGGATCACGAGGACGATTTGCCGGAGGTCGCGCTGCTCGTGGAGCGTGGCTTTCGCGCGTCGCCCCCCGCGGCCCGGCGGATGCTGGGCGTGCTCGCGCACATGGGCGGCGATCACATGGATACGGAGTCGCTCGCGATCCTCTCGAAGGCCGGAAAATCGGCTGGATCGGCGCTCGCGAGGCTCGTCGCGCTGCGGCTCGTGCAGGAGCCTGTCCGCGGCCGGTTCACGCTGCACGCGACGGTCCGACACGCGGTGTGGAAGCGCACCAAGCCGACGCCGGACGCGCTGTTCGAGCACTACATCACGCTGCTGGAGAAGGAGCCGGACCGGCTGGACCTGGAGCAGACTCACCTCTTCGCGGCGATGGATCATGCGCAGATCAAGGGGAGTCTCGACATGATCCTCCGGGTCAATCGCATCACCGAAGAGACGTGAAGGGGAATTGAAGCCGCCCGAGATCCTGTGAAACGTCCCCCTCCCTTCGCGAACGACAGTGAGCGATTTGGGAGGGGCGGCCGACCGCAGGGAGGCCGGGGGTGGGCATCAAATCGCGCTTCTTGGGGCTTCCACGCGCGAGCGATTCGCCTTTATCCTTCGGGCCCCATGCAGATCGAGCTCATCGCCACCGCCAGCGAAGACTCCGCGTACCTGCCGCGCCTCGGGCTCGGGATCCTCGCGTCGCTGACGCCGCCCGAAGACGAGATCATCTACACCGACGACGTGGTGCAGCCTTTCCGCCTCGATCGGGACGTCAAGGATGTCGATCTCGTCGGCATCAGCGTCGACTCGAAGACCGCGCGTCGCGCGTACGACATCGCGGACGCATATCGCGCACGGGGGATCCGCGTCGTGATGGGGGGAATCCACGCGACCGCCTGTCCGGACGAGGTGCTGAGTCACGCGGACGCCGTGGTGCTGTCGGAGGCGGAGGACCTGTGGCCGCGCGTGCTCAGCGACTTCAAGGCGAAGAACCTCCAGCCGATCTACAAGGGTCCTCTCCCGGATCTGGCCGGCAAGCCGAAGCCGCGGCGGGACATCTTCCGCTCGAAGAAATACATCCCGTTTCAGGTGGTCCAGACGATGCGCGGGTGTCCGTATCCGTGCGAGTTCTGCAGCGTCTCCACGCAGAACGGCGTCACGATGCGGTTCCGCCCGGCCGACGAGGTGATGGCGGAGCTGCGCACTCTCGGCAAGCTCATCCTCTTCGCGGACGACAACGTGATGATCCACCGCGCGTACTCGAAGGAGCTCTTCACGAAGATGATCCCGCTGCAAAAGCACTGGATCGGCCAGTGCAGCCTCGCGGCGGTGAAGCGGCTGGAGAACGTGAAGCTCATGGCCGAGAGCGGCTGCAAGGCCTTGTTCATCGGCTTCGAGAGCGTGGACGAGGAGACCGTGAAGTTCACGGGGAAGCGGCAGAACAAGCCCTCTCAATACCGGGAGGTCATGGAGATGCTGCACGAGCACGGCATCTCCACGTGGGGCAGCTTCGTGTTCGGCTTCGACACGGACGATCCGGAGGTGTTCGACCGCACCGCGGAGTTCGGCGTCGACATGAAGCTGACGATGGCGCTCTACGCGATCCTGACCCCTTATCCAGGAACGTCGTTGTATACGCGCCTCAAGAACGAGCGTCGCCTGACGGACGAGAGGTGGTGGCTCCGCCGCGATCACGACGCCGGATCCCCTTACTTCGTGCCGAAGCGGATGACGCGGGAGCAGCTCCGCGAGGGCTGGGTGCGCGCGTGGACCAAGTTCTATTCGTGGCGCAACATCCTCTCTCGGTGGACGGTGACCAGGAATTCGAGCTGGATCCAGACTCTGGGGTACCTGCCGCTCAACTTCTTCCAGAACAGGCTCGCGCATCTGAAGATCGCGGGCGGCCAGCAGCGCTTCCGCAGCGGCATCCAGATCGCGGACGAGGCGCCGCCGCCGGACGGACCGATGCCGATCGAGGTGATCGATCCGAGGCTCGACGCGCTCCGAGCGCCGAAGCGGCCGGACTCGAAGGATCAGCGCAAGGTGTTGCCGGTGATCGGCTGATCGAAGAGGGGGGAAGTGGGCCTCAAGTGCTTGGCTCCACGGTGAGCGGGAGCAACTTCACGGCTTCCGTCTCGTCGCAGAGATAGATGTCGTGTCGTTCGAGCTTCAAACCGAGGAGCCCGGCGACGGGGAAGATGTCGCGCTTGAGCAGGCCGCTCATGTTCGAGAGAGCCGTGGGATTGAGGGCTGATTTGTGCTCGGGGCTCACCTTCACGACGAAGACGACGCGAAGGCGCGACTCACTTCGGCACGCGGCTCGTACCTCTGAGGCGAGGTCTCTCCCCGCGCCGTAACCTCGCCACACGGCTTGCAGAAGCAACAGGCTGTCTCGGGCCTTGGTGGTGATCTCTTGTCTCAGCTTTTTCTCGACCGGCGCCTCTCCCTCCTTCGTGTAGTGGGTGAGCTCCACCAAGATCGTGCAGCCAAGCGCCCTATCGAGGAACACGACATCCATTTCCTTGATGCCGCATCCACCCAGCTTTTCGTAGGTCTTCGTCTCCTCGAATCGGAAGTGCGCGTCCTCTGGCACTTCCAGCGTCATGCCCGACTCGGTGATGCGCCTCGTGCTCATCGCTTGCCGTTCCACCCGAGCATGACGTCGTCATCGTACTGAGCGAGCGCCGCTCTCTCGATGCCAGTCTCCGGAACGCCCTCTTGGAGATCGTGGTAGCTCGCATCGATCCGCGACTCGCTCTTTGAGAGCGAGCACAGCATGACAGGCTCTCTTCGCTCACGAGCGAACAGCTCCATCTCTTTGAGGACGAAATGGCTATGGGTCGCGGCGAAGATCTGCACTCCGGCGCGGCTCAGATCGAAGAGCATCTGCACCAAGGCGCGCGACCACGAAGGGTGCAAGTTCACCTCGGGCTCGTCGAGAAAGAGGATGGAGTTGCGACGGAGCTCGCCGTTCTGAATCAGCCTCGCGAGAATGCCGATCTTCTTGATCCCCTCCGCGGTGTGGCTCATCCCGAAGCGCTCTTCTCCTCGTTCGAAGTAGAAGCGCCCTTGTTCGGTGATCAGCCGGCCACCGAGCATCTTGTCGAGGTTGTCCAGGACCGTCTGCATCTCGGGAGGCAGAACGTCCTGAATCGCCTCCAATCGCAGCGCCTTGGCGAGGTCGACGTAGGTGTCGTCGAACCCGAACATGCGACGCTCTCGCACCATGGTGATCGCGTTCAGCGAAGTGAGCACCTCTTTCGGCGGGAGGAACAGCGCGTGAAGACCCGGTTGAGGCCGAATCTCCCTCGACACACCACCGAAGTCCTTTGGATCCGAGGAGGTCTCCGAACCGAACGCAAACTCGTATTCTTCGTTACAAAGCGTCGCCATCACGCTGAGCGCCGTCTCCACGGGGCGATGAACGAGCTTGCCGAGCTTGCCGCCCTCCGGCTCGAACGTCCAGATGAGCTTCTCCGTGAGCACCTTCCCCCACGGCGGCTGATCCGAGCTGCGGCCGAGCGTGTACTCCTCCACACCTCGCGCGAGCGCGTACATCAGCTTGAGCAGATGACTCTTGCCGGTGTCATTCTCACCGACAAGGAGGTTGATCTTGGCCAGTTGGCTCCATTCGAAAGAGCGGAACGGGCCGAAGAACTGGCAGTCGAAATAGTCGTAGAAGACGTTCTCCTGGGAGGAGAGAGAGGCCTCGGGATCCGAAGGGGCGCGCACCGCGGCTAGAGGCTCCTTCGCAGCCGCGACCACCGGCGCAAGCGCGGGAGCCTCCTCGGCTGCCTTTTGCCTCGCGGCTTGGATGTCGAAGGGGGGTGAACCATCGACGTCGCTCTTCTCTCCTCGCGTGACGAACGGCAGCTTGAGGAGCGCTGTCTTGATCAGGCGCTCGAACACCTCCGGTGCCTCGGGGCTCACTTCGCCGGAAGGGAGCACCAAGTCGAAGACGTGAAACTGCGTCGCCCCGGAAGAGGCCAGACCCGCGCTCGCCGCCGCCTTCGTGAGGGCCTCTGTGAGCGGGCGCGCGCTTCGTTCACCGGGACGGGTCCAGAGCGCGAAATTAGCGGGGATCGCGCACGTCGACCGCTCGGCTTGCTGGGCGTCATCGATCCGCTTGGTCAGATTGATCCAGACGATTTCGCGGTTGCTCGGGAACGTGACGATCTGGAGCGCGAGGTGGCCGTGGTAGGGCCCTTTCTGTCGCCAAACATTCAGCCGCACATCGAGCAGGACTCGACCGCCTCTCCACTCACAATCAACTCGGATCGTGCTCGGCCAGGGACCGTCGACGTCCTTGTCCAGTCCCGCGATCTGTTTCTCGGCGACGTCCGACAAATCGTAGTCGAGCGAAGCGCGGTGGGTGACATGCACGCTCGTCCCCTGGATTTGAAGGTCGAAGTCGTGCACCGCCGCGAGGATGGACCGCGCCGCCTGAAATGCCAGTCTGCTGGGATGAACCTGCGACATCGTGGACGACAGAGGAGCCCCCCGCAGCGCGTCTTGTCAAGCTCGCCCTTCTCATCCTTTCGTTGGGACGCTGGGCGCGGATGCTCGTATGCTCCGGGCGTGAAAGAAGAGACGCCTCCGCCACGGCCCACTTCGCGAGGGGCGCTGCTCTTCGCGGTCGTGCTCTCCGTCGTCGTCGGCTCGTTCGTGCCGTTCGGGCGATACCTGCTGTACCCGTTCACGCTCATGGCCACGTGGGTGCACGAGATGGGGCACGGCATCGGCGCGCTCGTCTCCGGCGGACGGTTCGAGTCGCTCGACGTGTTCGGGGACGCGAGCGGCCTCGCGCACGTGGCCAACACGGACGCCGCCGACGGCCTCGTGTGCGCCGCGGGCCTCCTGGGTCCGCCGATCGCGGGCGCCGCGATCCTCGCGTTCGCCCGCGGCCCCCGGCGCGCGCGGCTCCTGCTCGCGGTGGTCGCGGGCGCGATGGTGGTGTCGCTCGCGGTGTGGGTCCGCAGCATCGCCGGGTGGGTGTCGCTGCCCATCACCGCGGCGCTCATCGGCGTGTTCGCCCGCTGGGGGAGCCCGCGGGAAATCCTGGTGTTCGCGCAGTTCCTGGGTCTCCGCCTCGCGCTCGATACGGTGACTCGAATCGACTACATCTTCACGGACAAGGTGGAAGTCGGCGGCGTCACGCGCCTCAGCGACATCGCGCGCGTGGCCCAATGTTGGGGTGGCCCGCGGTTTTTCTGGAGCCTCGTGATCGCGGGCCTGTCGCTGCTGTTCGTTGCGGCCGGCGGCTGGGCGGCCATCCGCGAAGGAAAACAGCCCGCACCAGCGCCGAAACGAGCACGTTAATCGATTGCGGTGCCCACCCCCGGTCGCGCTTCGCGCGCCCGCCCCTCCCAATCCGCTCGCTACGCTCGCGGAGGGAGGGGGACGTCCCAATATCCTGAGCGGTACTCTATTTGTGTTCTTCCGTCGCGTGGAGGCGGCCTTCGGAGAGCTCCACGCGGGCGTCTGCCACCTCTGCGGCGAAGACGGCGTCGTGCGTCGCGAGGACCGTGGAATGGCCTTGCTCCGTGCGCTCGCGGAGGAGGGCGCGGAGCATCGCGAGGCCCGCGAGATCGAGGCCGTTCGTCGGCTCGTCGAGCACCAGGAGCGACGGATCGCCCGTGAGCGCCGCGAGGAGCACCGCGCGCCTCCGCTGGCCGAGCGACAGCGCGCCCAACCGGTCGCCGAGGAAGCTGCGGGCGCCGATTCGATCGATCCACGCATCCCCGGGCGGCGCGACTCCCTTCAATGCCGCGACCAGCGACAACAGCTCGAACGTGGTCAGCTCCAGCGGCAGCTCCATGCGGTCCGGCGCATACCCCAGCTTCCGGAGCGCGCCGACGCGATCCGCGCCGAGATCGCGACCGCAAACAGCCACTCTCCCGGCGTCCGCGGACAGCGCCCCTGCCACGATGGACAGCAACGTCGACTTGCCAGCCCCATTGTCGCCGCGGACCACGAGCACGCCCGGCCCCTCGAAGCGAAACGTCGCGCGATCCAGCACCAACCGACCCGCATAGCGCTTCACGACATCGGCGATCTCGAGGACGACGCTCATCGGCTCTCCCTCCGCGCGCGGCCCATCGTGGTGTCGAGTCCAGAGGTCATGTGGCCCCGCGCGCTCGGGACGTCTCCCGCGTGTCGAGGACGGCGGCGGCGATCACCGCCACCACGCCCGCGATCAACGCCGGCGCGTCCATCAAACCGGCGGCCAGCAACACCGCCGTGCCGAGCCCCGTGAGGCCCGCCACGATCGAGCCCTCTTCGCGGCCTCCCGTCGCTCCGGCGCGGCGCACGACGAACACCGCGAGCACCTGAATCGTGGCGCCCCAGAGCGCGAGCGCCGCGGCCGCGGAGGTCCACACATGGACTGGCACGTTCGCGAAGAACCGAGTCGCCGCCGCGGCCACGAAGCCTGCCGTCGCGCCGACCACCGCGGAGGCGCCGTAGCGTCCCAAGGTGCCTGTCCACGCGCCGGTCCCCGTCGAGGCGAGGAGCCACCGGAGGGACGCGTCCGTCCGCGCGATCGGCCCCGCGATCACGCCGGATCCGATCACGAGAGGCACCGTCGCGATCGGGAGGACCAGCCACGCGAAACCATCCCCGAGCCGCTCGTTGTTTCGAGCCCCGAGGGCGCCCAGCGCGCCGCCGCCCGCCGCCGCGAGGAGCGCCCGCACCAGGGCCGTCCGCTCCCCGCGCGCGAGCTTCGCCATCAAGGCGCCGGCGAGGGCCACCGGGGCCGGCCCGCGGACCAGGCGGAGGTGGGCTGTCGGGACCGCGCCGCCCCGGAAAAAGCCGGCCTCCGCCGCGAGCGCGCACACCGGGAACATGGCCATCCCCGCGACGGAGAGCGGCAGTCCGAAGGCGAGGACGAGCGTCGGTATCAGGAGGACGACTCCCCACCACCCGAGCGCGCGAAACGACGCGATCCCGGCCGCGAGCGACGCGGACAGCACCCCCGCGCCGACGCCGTCCCACGCCGAAAGGCCGCGCGCGAACAGCAGCACGATCGGCGCCTGAAGCACGAACAGCGAGGCGCACGTGAGGAGCACGAACTGCCACTTTGCGACTGGCAACGACCGCGCCCACGCGGCCGACGGAGCGCCGAGGAGCGCCCGCGCCGGCGGCACCGCGAGCACCACCCAACCGCCCCAGATCGCCGCCCGCGCGAGGACCGACCCCCGCTCCAGAACGACCACGTCGCGCGCCGAGAGGCCGTTTCCCGCGAACAGGATCGCCGACACGAGCCCGACGCCGCCGAACAGCGGGATCGCGAGCGACGCCGCGGAGGCGCCGCTGGTGCGGGCGAACAATTCAGCGATGGCGCGCGCGCGGCTCACGGTCGCGCGTCAGCCGCGCAGGACGGAGGCGGCCTTCTTCACCATCTCGCGCGTCTCGGGGAGGACGGGAGTCGTGAAGCGGGCGCGCGCCATCAACAGCAGGATCAGCGCGAGGACGACGTCGCCGCCGGCCACCGCCCCGATCGAGCGGGCCGGGTCCCAGCCGAGGCGCTGCTGAATCAGCATCACCGCGCACGCTTGGCCGAGGATCAACGCGAACCCGAGCATCGCGAGCGCCACCACCGAGAGGACGATGCCCGTCACGATGCGGCGCAGATCCGCGGCGGCCTCCCGCTTCGCGACCTGCGCGTGCACCGAAAACAGGAGCTCGAAGGCGCGATAGCCGCGCACGAGCATCGATGTGTCGCGGGTCCCGGTCGTCTCGGCCTCTGCCGCCTCAGCCACGGCGGCGGCCCCCGGTGAGCCAGACGCCCAGGATCAAGCCGAGGCCCAGCGCGAGCAAGAGGCTCACCCAGATGTTCTTTTTGGCCTTCTCTTCCACCTGCGGGACGAGCTTGCCGGAGACGCGCTTCGCCTCGTCCGCGGCGAACGACTCCAGGCGGCGCACCATCGCGAAGATCTCGTCGACCTGCGCGGCGGAAGGGAGCTTGTCGGCCGGGGAGGGGGCCTTCGCGGGCGCCGATGCCTCGGGCGCGCGGGCAGCCTCCGGGGCAGGCGGCGGATCAGCGGGCGGCGATTCGGAGGGGGAGTCCACGTTCGTGGGCACGATTGTCGCAGAACCCAATGGGCGGTGTCGAGTTTCTCGGAGAAAGACACGAGACAGCGGCGCGACGGGCGAATCCCCGAAGGACAAGGCCGCCCGCCCCCCGAAAAAAAAGCGTCTTCCCGGCGGCCGACACAATTCTTCACGCTGATTACGTTCGCGAGCAAACCATCTGGCCCAATGGAATGGCGACGACATGGCCGACACGACCCTCCCCAATCCCATCCCCGCGACTCCGGATCCCGAGGTCGCGAAGACGCTCGGTCTCGGTAAGAAGCAGCGCAAGTGGGGGCGCTGGGTCTGGATCGGCGTGCTCGCGCTCGCCGTCGGCGGCGGCGCCTACTCGTTCCTCGGG
This sequence comes from Polyangiaceae bacterium, assembly GCA_046351455.1. Classification (GTDB taxonomy): domain Bacteria; phylum Myxococcota_A; class Polyangia; order Polyangiales; family Polyangiaceae; genus JADJRH01. Next base: position 319,145 of record JAXLYM010000001.1, on the reverse strand, counting down.
CCGAAGAAGCCGGCCGCGGCGCTGTACGTGGAGGCGCCCGCGGAGAAGGCGGACGTGCTGGTGACCGTCACCGCGACTGGCACCATCCAGGGGCTCAGCTCCGTGGAGGTCGGCGCCGAGGTCAGCGGGAAGATCACCAAGCTCTACGCCGACTACAACGATCGCGTGGAGGTCGGGCAGCTCCTCGCCGAGATCGATCCGGAGCTGCCGCAGGCCGCCGCCGATCAAGAGTCCGCGCGCCTCGCCGCGTCTTCCGCGGCCATCCAGCAAGCGAAGGCCACCGTCGAGGAGACGCGGCTCGCCTCCGAACGGGCCGATGCGCTGGCGAAAGAAGGCCTCGTGTCGACGCGGGACGTGGAGTCGGCCCACGCGGCCTACGCGCGCGCCAAAGCCCAGCTCGCGAGCGCCAACGCGGACTCCGTGCTGGCGCGGGCGTCCTTGAAGAGCGCCTCTTCCAAGCTGCGGAAGACCAAGATCATCAGCCCCGTGAAGGGCATCGTGCTGTCGCGCAACGTGGAATTGGGACAGACCGTGACCGCCGGGTTCACGACGCCCGTGCTCTTCAAGCTCACGGAAGACCTGACGAAGATGCGCGTGTCCGTCTACATCGACGAGGCCGACGTGGGCCGCGTGCACGAGGGGCTCGACGCGTCGTTCACCGTGGATGCCTTTCCAGACAGGGTGTTTCCGTCGAAGGTGCTCAGTCTGCGGTACGAGCCGAAGACCGAGTCCAACGTGGTCTCGTACGAGGCTATCCTCGCCGTCGACAACAAGGAGCTATTGCTGCGGCCGGGGATGACCGCGAGCGCGACGATCGTGGCCGAGACGAAGAAGGACGTGCTGACGGTGCCGAACGCGGCGCTGCGGTTCGCGCCGCCTCAGGCGATGGCCGGGGGGCCGCCGGGGATGCGCTCGTCCGACGCGGTGACGACGACGATCACCGGGCCGAAGGTGTGGGTGCTGCAGCCCGGTCAGAAGAAGCCCGTCGCCGTCGCCGTGACGCCGGGCGCGACGGACGGGATCAAGACGGAGATCGTGAAAGGGGATCTGCAGCCCGGTCAACAAGTGATCACCGACTCCGCGGAGACGACGAAGCCGTGAGCGCGCCCATCTCCCAAGGCGGACAGCCGCTCATCGTGCTGGAGGACGTGTACCGGATTTACGGTCACGGGGAGTCCGAGGTGCAGGCGCTCGCGGGCGCCTCGCTGCGGATCGAAGCTGGGGAGTTCGTCGCGGTCATGGGGGCCAGCGGCTCCGGCAAATCGACGTGCATGAACACGCTCGGCTGCCTGGACCGGCCCACGAAGGGGTCCTATCGATTCCGCGGGGTCGAGGTGACGTCCCTGTCGCAGGATCAACTGGCGCTCTTGCGGCGCAATTATCTGGGGTTCGTGTTCCAGGGGTTCAACCTCCTCGCGCGGACGAGCGCGATCGAGAACGTGGAATTGCCGCTCGTGTACAGGCGCGTTCCGGCGGGGGACAGGCATCGACTGGCGAAGAAGGCGCTCGCGGACGTGGGGCTCACCGGGCGCGAGACGCACACTCCGGCGGAGCTGTCCGGCGGCCAGCAGCAGCGCGTCGCCATCGCGCGGGCCATCGTGACGGAGCCGAGCGTCCTTTTCGCGGACGAGCCGACGGGCAACCTCGACTCGCAGCGGAGCGTGGAGATCATGGAGCTGCTCGTGCGCCTCAACAAGGAGCGCGGGATCACCGTGGTGATGGTGACGCACGAGGCCGATATGGCCCATTTCGCGAGCCGAATCATCACCTTCCGGGATGGACGTGTGGAGTCGGACACGCGGACCGACTCCCCCTCTGCGAGGTACCGCTGATATGCTGTGGGCCACGATCCTCATGAGCTTTCGGGAGATCCGGCGCAACACGATGCGCTCGCTCCTGACCACGCTCGGCATCGTGATCGGCGTCTCGGCCGTGATCACGCTGGTGACGCTCGGTCAAGGGGCGACGGCGAAGGTGACGGCGGACGTCGCGAAGATGGGCAACAACATGATCATGCTGATGCCCGGCGCCGACCGCCGCGGCCCCACGCAGACGACGGCCACGCCCTTCAAGGCCGCCGACGTGGTGGCCATTCAGCGGGAGATCGCGTCCGTCCAGAACGTGGCGCCTTCCTCCGGAAAGAGCCAGTTGCTCGTGTTCGGCAACAAGAACCACGCGGCGACGGTGACGGGGACGACGAACGACTACTTCGCGATCCGCGGCTATTCCATCGAGAAAGGGCGCCTCTTCACGGACGCGGAGACCGGCGGCGGACAGCCCGCGTGCGTGATCGGCGACACGGTGCGAAAGGAGCTGTTCGGCTCCGGGGATCCGCTGGGCGCGTTCATCCGCGTCGGCAACGTGAGCTGCCGGGTGATTGGCACGCTGCAATCGAAGGGGCAGTCCACGTTCGGCATCGACCAGGACGACTTCGTGGTGATGCCGCTGAAGACGTTCCAGCGGCGCATTTCGGGCAGCATCGATATCGGATCCATCCTGATCAGCGCGAAGAGCGAGAGCCTCATCACGAAGACGAAGACGCAGGTCTCGGGGCTGATGCGGGAGCGGCGGCGCACGAACGGCGGCGAGGACGACTTCACGGTGCGCGACACGAAGGAGATCGCCGACACGCTGTCGAGCGTGACGGGCGCCCTCACGGCCTTGCTCGGCGCCATCGCGGCGGTGAGCCTGCTCGTCGGCGGGATCGGCATCATGAACATCATGCTCGTGAGCGTGACCGAGCGTACGCGGGAGATCGGCGTGCGCCTCGCCATCGGCGCGCGGGCGGAAGAGGTGCTGCTCCAGTTCCTGATCGAGGCCGTCGTGCTGTCGTTGTTCGGCGGCGTGGCGGGGATGCTCCTCGGGCTCTTCGGCTCGTATTTCGGGGCCAAGGCGATGAGCATGCCTTTCCTGGTGTCGCCGCAGATCGTGGTGGTGGCGCTGGTGTTCAGCGCGGCCATCGGCGTCGGGTTCGGCTACGCTCCGGCCCGAAAGGCGGCGGCGCTCAATCCGATCGACGCGCTCCGGCACGAATGAAACATGGCAGTGGCCTGGGAACGCCGTCCGGGGCAATCCGGGGCGACTGGCCTCATTGCGGCCCGATCCCGTGGCGGCGCAAGATCCGATACAGGTACCTTCGATCGAGGCCCGCGGCGGCGGCGGCGCGCGCCACCTTGCCGTCGTGCTTCCGCAACAGCGCGTCGAAATAGCGCCGCTCGAAGTCCGCGAGCACCTTGTCGCGCGCGGTCGCATACGGGGCGTTCGGATCGATCACCGAGGCCTTCATGCCGGCTCCGGACTCCACCTCTTCCCCGTCGTCCACGCCGCTGTCCCCGCTCACGGGGAGGGCCGAGCGCATCACCAGACAGCGCTCCAGGAAATTGCGCAGCTCGCGCACGTTTCCGGGCCACGCGGCGCGCGCGCACCTCGACAACAGCTCCGGCGTCGTGAGCTGGGCGATCTCCTCGTCCGTGGCCTGGAGGGAATGGAGCACCTCCTTCACCAGGGACGGGATGTCCTCGGGCCGCTTCCGCAAGGGCGGCATCGCGATCGTCACCACGGCGAGGCGGAAATAGAGGTCGGCGCGGAACCTGCCAGTGTTGACGTCGGCGCGCAGGTCCCGGTTCGTCGCGGCGATCACGCGGACGTTCACCGGACGGTGCTTGTTCTCTCCGAGGCGCCGGATCTCCCGCGCCTCCAATGCGCGCAGCAGCTTCGGCTGCAGATCCAGCGGTAATTCGCCCACCTCGTCGAGGAACACCGTGCCCCCATTGGCCTCCTCGAAGGCGCCGATCCGCCGGTCCGTCGCGCCGGTGAAGGCGCCGCGCTCGTGGCCGAAGAGCTCGCTCTCCAGCAGATTGCCCAGGATCGCGCCGCAGTCCACCGTGAGAAAGGGCCTGTCTTTGCGATGGCTGCTGTCGTGGATCGACCGCGCGGCCTGGCTCTTTCCGGTGCCGGTCTCTCCCTCCAGGAGCACGGTCACGTCGCGGGCGGCGGCGCGCTCCAGCATCGCGAAGGCGGCGCGCATCGCGGCGGACGTGCCGGCCAGAGAGCCGAACCGCGTGCGCTCGGAGAGGGGGAGTGGGTTCGTCTCTGTCGATGTCGAAAGCTCCAGCACCGTACGACCGAGCCGGATGCGGCTCCCGGCGCGAAGGATCGCCTCCAGCACCTGCACGCCGTCCACGACCGTGCCGTTTCGGCTACCGATGTCTTTCACGTGGATGACACCGTCCTCCACGCGGATCTCGCAATGAAAGCGGGAGACCGTGCCGTCGTCGATCGGGAGATCGTTCGTCTCGTGCGAGCCGATCGAGCATTTCGCGCCCTTGGACTCCCACGTGGTGCCCTGCGCGGGGCCCTCCACGATCCGCAGCGAGAAGCGGCGGACCGCGGGGATCGCGCCGATCGCGTGGGTCAGCGTGGCCTCGGGCAGATTGGCGTCATCCGGATGCGTCGACACCGAGAGAGGCTATCAGCTCGCCGAAGGCCGCGCGGTGGAATCGGGCTCGGTTATGATAGGGTCGCAACGGTGACGTGGTGCACGAGCATCTCGGGGGCGGTGATCGCGGCGATCCTCCTCGCAGGGGCTCCCTCGGATTCGCGCGCGCAGCCGGCCGCCGCGACGAACGTCACCTCGTCGGATTGGGTCGCGGTCGAGTGGGCGCAAACCCCTCTGCCGGCCACGCCGCAGGACGCAGCCAATCTCGAAGCGACGCGCGCGGCCTTCACGGACGCCGAGCAATGGGAAGAGGCGATTCCGATCGTCGCGGGCCTCGTGCGCTGGGCCGCGAACGATCGCGGCGCCGATGATCCGATGACGATCGAGCGCGTGCTGTGGCTCGCGTACGCCGAGCGGCGCACCGGCGCGTGGGTGGCCTCCGAGCGGCATTACGAGATGGCGCTCGCGTCGCTGGAGAGGACGCATCGCGAGAGCCTCGTGCTCTACCGCACGGCGCGCGATCGCCTCCTGGATCTGTACATCGACAAGGGCGACTGGGGCAGCGCGGAGCCGATCGCGCGCGCCCTCGTGCAGAAGGCCCAGGCCGACGCGCCGGACACGACCCCCGTCGCCGAGGCGCTGCGATCGCTCGCGAGCGTGCGGCGCGCACAGGGTGCCTTCTCGGAGGCGGACGCGCTCCTCCGGCGCGCGCTCTCGATCGTGAAGGCCCACGGAGAGCCCGCGCAGATCGGATACCAGGCCGGCGACGTGCCCGAGAAGGACCGCTCGTTCGAGTCGAAGACGCGCAAGGACGAGGCCGCGATCCTCCGCGATCTGACGATGATCTCGCTCGATCTGAGCATGCTCGACGAGGCCGAGCGGTTCGCGCGGGCGGCGCTCTTCGCCACCGAAGAGACGAACGGCCCCGAGTCCATGAACGCGGCGATCACGCGCCACGATCTCGGCAGCGTCTTCGTCGCCCGCGGAAAAGGCGCCGACGCGTGGGCCGAATTCACGCGCTCGCTCGCGCTGCGAAAGGTGCAGGGCGGCGCCACGCACCCGAGCATCGCGACCGTGCAGCACTCGATGGCGCGGCTGCGGATCGCGGAGGGCCGAGGGGCGGAGGCGCAGGCGCTCGCGCAGTCCGCGCTGCCCATCCTGGAGGCGTCGAACGGCCCGCGGCACCGGCGCGTGGCGGACGTCTTGGAGGACATCGCGGAGAGCCTCGTGATCCAGGGGCGCGCGAGCGACGCGCTCCCGTTCGAGGACCGCGGAGCCGACATCCGCGATCGGGACGCGGCGGTGGTGCTCGCGGTCGGGTCCGAGGCGCAGAAGCGGCTCCTTTTGGCGCGCCGCCGCAAGCACCGCGACGCCGCGCTCACGATCGCCGCGGCCGCGGACGAAGCGGGCGCGCTGCTCGGCCTTCGGATCGTGCTGCACGACAAGGGCCGGCTCGCGGATCTGTCGACGTCGGAGATGGCGGCGCTGCGCGGGCGGCTCGACGACGCGGGCCGCGCCACGCTCGACGAGCTCGCGCAGGTGACGGCGGCGATCTCTTCGGCGGTGATCCAAGGCGAAACGGTGACGATCGGCGCCAGGGCCAGGCAGCGCCTCGATCGCCTCGAAGCGCGGCGCCAGCTCCTCTCGGGGCGCATCGGCAACGCGAGCGCGGCCTTCCGCGCGGACGAGCCGAGCCTGACCGTGGACGACGTCGCGCGCCGATTGCCGGGCGATGCGGCGCTCGTGGAGATCGTGCAGCGCCGCCCGCTCCTCTTGCCAACGGCGCCGACGGACGCCACGACCACCGTGTGGGGCGCCCCGCGGTACACGGCGTACGTGCTCTCGCGGGGCCACGTGGGGTCGGCGGATCTAGGCTCCGCGGCCGACGTGGATCGCGCCGTCGCGGCGCTCCGGGGCGCCCTCACGGCATCGGATCTCACGCGCGATCCGAAGCCCGCGGCGCGCGCGGCGTACGACGCGATCTTCACGAAGATCGAGCCGCTGCTCGGCGGCGCGTCGCACGTCGTGTGGAGCCCGGACGGCGCGCTGTCGCTCCTGCCGGTGGGCGCGCTCGCGGGCGTCGATGGCCGTTACCTCACCGAGCGCCTCTTGATCACGTACCTCGCGAGCGGCCGCGACGTGGTCCGCATCGACGACCCGCGGGAGCCGAAGAGCGGCCCCATCGTGATCGGCGCGCCGGATTTCGGTGCGCTGCCGGGCGCGCCGTCGACCGAGAAAACAAGGGCGATCGCGGCGGACATCGACATGCGCCGCATCGGCTTCTTGCCGCTCCCCGGGACCGCGCGCGAGGCGACGGCGGTGGGCAGCGCGCTCTCCGCGAAGGCGGTGCTCACGGGCGATCAGGCGACCGAGAGCGTCGTCAAATGGGCGCACGCGCCGAGCGTCTTGCACGTCGCGACGCACGGCTTCTTCTTGCCGACGACGGCGAGCGACCTCTCGCCCGACGTGGAGCTCACCGGCTCCGAGAGGACGGCGGCGCTCGCGGCGGAGAGCCCGCTCGTGCGCTCCGGCCTCGCGTTCGCGGGCGCGAACCAGCGCGCGAGCGGCACGGAGGACGGCATCTTGACCGGCCTGGAGGCGTCGAACCTCGACTTGTTCGGCACGGAGCTCGTGGTCCTCTCCGCGTGCGAGACGGGCGTCGGCGTCGCGACCTCCGGAGACGGCGTGCAGGGCCTTCGTCGCGCGTTCGCGGTGGCGGGCGCGGAGACGCTCGTGATGAGCCTGTGGGAGGTCGACTCCGGCCGCACGCGCGAGCTGATGACGTCGTACTACGAGGCGCTCGCGGCGGGCGCGGGCCGCTCCGAGGCGATGCGCCGCACGGAGCTCGCGATGCTGGCGAACAAGGCCACGTCGCACCCGTTTTACTGGGCGAGCTTCATCGTGTCGGGGAGCTGGCACCCGCTCCACGCGGTGAGCGGCGGCGCGTTGGGCCGCGTCGATCCAAGCCCGCGCGGCTGCGCGTGCGTGTTTGCGGGGGAGACGGAACGGACTGGATTGCCGGGGCGATCCGCGACGACGATCATGGGGATCGCGATCGCGGCGAGCTGCGTCCGGCGCATGAGAAGAAGGAGATTCTCGAGATGAAGAGTGTGGTGATGAAGGCGGCGTTGCTCCTGAGCGCGCTGGTGGTGGCGGCGTGCGGTGCGACTGCGAGCCAGCCTGAAGGCGCCTCCGGCGGCGCGAAGCAGATCGCGGAGGGCGAGGTGTGCCCGGTGATCAACCCCGGCCCCGAAGTGTGCCCGGACGGCTGCAAATGGAACGGCACGGAGTGCCGCGCGCTGCGCCCGATCGTGATCTTCGACATCCCCGCTCCGACGAGCACCGCGACCGCGACCAAGATCGAACAGCCGGCGCCGTCCACTCCGTAGAAAGGATGCCCACCCCCGGCCTTCGCTTCGCGAAGTCCGCCCCTCCCAAATCGCTCACTGTCGTTCGCGAAGGGAGGGGACGTTCTGTGGATCGAAGCGGAGCGTTGAATGACAGGGCGGTTCCCCTCCCTGCGCCTGAGAAGCAGCTGAGCATTCATCGCATCTTCGGCTTCGAAAGAAGTGCTTTGAGAATTTTGGTGGCGATCGTGAGGTAGTGGAGGCCGCGTCCGATGGTGATGGTGCCGGGGGGGCCGCCGGAGGACTTTCCGGTGTAGCCGCCCAGGTCGGCGACCCATCGGACGGCCTCAGCGAGAGTGGGGTGGTCGGACAGCACTTCGGTTCTCTTCTTCTGGTCCTCTTTCGCTATTCGGAGGGCTTCGAGCTCTAACGGAGAAAACTCGTCGGAGGCAGGACGGTCGGGTTGCTCTCGAGAGAGGCGTTTGAGGCGTTCGGCGCGAAGAGCCACAGCGGCCAGGAACGTAGCCCACTTGGTGGCCGCTGCGCGGCTGCGAAGCTGCATCGTCTCGACCCCGCACACCCCGCTCTTCCACGCGCGATGAAATTCTTCGATGCGCCAGCGCTGAGCGTAGCCGTCGATGATGAGGTCCACATCGCTGGGCGTGGCGATGGGATGGTTGGTCAGAAGGGTCCACACCACCGGCTTTTCTCCCGGCGGAGCCGTGTGTGTCTCGCGGACAAACACGACGTTGAGGGGCAGTCGATAATGCGACTTGGTCCACGCGTTGAGCAGGTCGAGCGGCACCGAGGTGGCATGAACCTCCAGCTCGGCTACGCGCTTCGTTCGACGAGGACCCGCAGGCACGTGCAGCTGTCGGCTGCTGTGGCGCACCGCTGTGTCCCGGGCATCGTGCAAGTAGCGCTTGATGCCCCGGGCCGTGCGCAGTCGTCGGTTGCTGCGCGAGCGCACCGTGAACCAGCACTCCGACTCGGCGAGCTTTCGCAGCACCGGCCACGCGTCGCCTTCGCGGTCCAGCTGAAACCACGCCCGCGTCTCGGAAGGCACAAACGCCTGCGCGCTCTGCTCGATCGCGTTGACCCAGTGCTGCGTCTCCTTCTCGGCGACTTTGCGTGCGGCGCTGCAGCGATGTCGGTGCTTCGGCTTGTGCTTCGGACGTGCCCACCACTGCAAGGTGCAAACCCCCAGCGGAGAGCCGTTGGGACTGACCGCGATGGCGCCGAGCACCTTGAGCCCGCGGCCTCCTTGGGCATAGCTACCGACAGCGCCAAAGTCCTTCTTTTTGCCCCGATCTGTCAGCGACAGGCTCGTCCCATCGACCGGCACAAACACGAACGGATGCGAAGAACAGCGCTCCACGCACGCCTGCTGCATCGACTCCACCAGCGCTTCGACGCGCACATGGCGGCTCTCTAAAAAATCGTACGCGGCCTGCCTCTCCGCGCTGTTTTGAAAGACGTCGCTCACCCGTCCGCTCGGCGACTGCGCCGCGCGCTCGGCTATCCTCACCGCCCGCACACGTCGTCGCTCATCGCCGAAACGACCCCGTCCAAACTCCTCGTGCGCCCACCGACTCTCCGCCTGTTGCTCGACCTTCGCCATCGAGCACCACAAGCGTCACGAGCACGAAGAATTCCGGGATTCGTACGAGATGGAACCAATGCTCAGGCGAAGCAGGCGCTTTGGGAGGGGCGGCGCGCGCGCAGGCCGGAGGCCGAGCACGCGCCGGGGGTGGGCACCACAAGAGCCTTGTTTCAGCGCGTGATCGGGGGTGGTTCTCCGCGGAGCCAGGCGTGCGCGCGGCTCACCAAGGAGCGCACGATCGCGCGCGGGGCCACGTCGGGGGCGGCGGCTTCGGTGAGCGCGCGGTGCAGATCGGCCGGGGGGATCTCGCCGAGCTGCGCGCGGTGGAACGTCTCCCAGAGATCCGCCGCGACGGCGATCCAGCGATCGGCGCCGCCGCGGGAGAGCGCTGCGGCCTCGCGGGCGTCGCGGACGGCTGCATCGAAATCGCACAGCTCGCGGGCGATCTCGGCGCGTCGCAGGAGCGAGAGGGCGCGCATGCGATCGCCGCGCTCCTCCTGGATCCGCAGCGCTTGATCGATCGCGGCGCGCGCCTCGCGGGGCTCACCGATGCGGCGGAGGGCGTCCGCGCGGATGGACCACGCGCTCGCGCAGAGCACCGGATCGCCCGCCTCGCGGGACAGACGCGCGGCCTCCGCGGCTGCGGCTGCGGCCTCTTTCGCGCGGCCCGCACGCAGGAGCAGCGCCGCGCGGTTCTGCACGAGTCGCCGACGTTCGCCGCGCATCCCGAGCGATTCGGCGTCGTCGGCGATCCGCGCGAAGCGATCGATCGCGGCGTCCAGATCTCCGAGCTCGGCTTCGACCGCGGCGAGATCGCTCTCCATCTGAAGGCGATGCAGCCGCGCGCCCGTGGCCTCGGCGATCGCCGCTGCGCGCGTGAGATCGCGGTGCGCCAGCGACAGATCGCGCTCGTCGGAGGCGTAGATCAGCTCCGCGCGCCCGACGCGCGCCTGGTACTCGATCGCCGGATCGCCGCCGGCCGCGAGCGCCACCGCCTCCGCCGCGAGCGTGAGCGCGCGTGACCCGTCGCCGGCCGCGGCGAGCGCCATCCGCGCGTCGCAGCGAAGAGCGAGATCGCCCGTCGCGTCGACCGCATCGAGGAGCGTCGCGTCGTCGCTCTTCACGTGGAGCCCGCGCGCCGTCTGGAGCGCGAGCACGCGCCGCCGCAGATCGAGCCGAGCGAGCGTGGAGGCGCCGTGCGTCGCGTCGCGCGCGTCGGTGCCGCGCATCGCGGAGGGCGCGGTCTCTTGCCGTGTGGCCGCGAGGCTCGTTTGCAGCAGCCGCAGCCGCACGTCCGCGTCCTCGAAGCGGCGCTGAGCGAGCAGCGCGCGCACCGTGTCGAGCTGCGCCTCCGCGCGATCCTCCGGCGTCGACGCGAGGGCCGCGCGCCGGTCGCCCATCGTCACGGCCTCGGCGAGCAAGCCCGCTGCGAACGCGCGATCCATCGCCTTGCGGAGCCACGCGCGCGCCTTGTCGATCTCGCCGAGCTCGTCGTAGCCGGCCGCGAGGAACGCCGCGTCGACCTGCGCCTCCGGCCCGCGCGAGAGCACGTCGAGCAGCGCGCGATGGAGCCTCGAAAACCAGGGTTTGTCGCGCGCGAGGTTCCGCACGGCCTGCCGCACCATCTCCTGCGCGAACGCGTGCTCCAGGCGCGGCCCGCGCGCGACGAGCATCCCCATCTCGACGAGCGTCTCCAGCGCCTCCTCGACCGCGTCCGGATCGCCGCACGTCGCGAGCAGCGTCTCCAGCGTGACGCCGCCATAGAGCGCGACCGCCGCGAGCGCCCGCATCGCGACCCGGATCGCGCTCGAATCCCCTTTGAACGCCGAGGAAACACGCGCCTCCACCAGATCCGCGACGCCGGGCACGCCGCCCGTGAGCGCCTCCGGATCCACCGCATGCCAGGCGCCATCACGGAGCGCGACCGCGCCGGTGTCGCGCCAGGCGAACAGCGCGTGCACCAGAAAGAACGGCACGCCCCCGGCGCCGCGCACCACGGCCTGCGCCACCTCGGGAGCGAGCGCGCCGACGCCCTCCGCCACGCGCGCGAGATCGCCTTCGGAGAGCGGCCCCAGCGCGATCGTCGACGTCGACCCGTCCGCGCGTGACCGCGCCGCGAGCAAGAGCGATCTCAGCGCCGCGGGCGGGTGCGGCTCTTCGCGCGCCGCGATCACGACGAACAGCCGCCCTTCGCCGCCGGCCTGCGCGCGATCCGCGAGCAGCGACAGCAGCGCCAGCGTGTGCGGATCAGCCCACTGCGCGTCATCGATCGCGAGCACGAGCGGCTCCGTGGCGGCGGCCCACAAGAGCGCCTCTTCGACGGCCTCGACCGCCGCCCGCGGATCGCGGGATCCCCCGAGCGCGCCCGGATCCAGCGCCTCCTCGACGGCCTCTTCGATCGACGAGAGCCGCGGCCCCTTCCCGCGAGGCACCGCTTCGAGCGCGCGCACGAGCGGCAGCAGCGAGCTCTGACGCTCGTGACTGCACGCCCCGCGGAGCACGCGCGTCGGCGCAGCGCGCGTCGCCTCGATCGCCGCGTCGAGCAGCCGCGTGCGCCCGGTCCCGAGAGCCCCGCGGAGCAGCAGCACCGAGAGCCGCCCGTCGTTCGTGCGCGCGGCCCAAGCCTCGATCGCCCGCAGCGCGACGTCGCGTCCGACGAGCGGTGGATGGAGCGTGAGCACCGCGTCCGCAGGATTCGTCGGCATCGTCGGCGCGACCTCGCGCACGGTGGCGGCCGGCTCATCGATCGAATCGTCGCGGTGATGCGGCCGCATCGCATCGAGCGCGCGCGCGACCCCGGCGGCGCGCTGCGGCCTTCGGAACGGATCCGCATCCGTCAGTTGATCGAGCAGGTTCGCGAGATCGTCATCGACGACCGGCTCGTCTGGAGCCCCTGCGTGCTCGTTGGACGCCGTCGGAGCGGTGGTCCCGCGCAGCTTCCGCAGCGTGACGCCGAGCGCGTAGAGATCGCTCGCGGCCGAGGGCAGCGCCCCGCGGAGCAGCTCCGGCGCCAGGTACCCGGGCGTCCCGCTCAGCGTCCCGGGAGCCGAAGCGGGTGCGAGCTCGCGCGCGATCCCGAAGTCGATCAGCTTGTACCCGTGCGCGCCGAGCAGCACGTTGCTCGGCTTCACGTCGCCGTGAACGAGCCCGGCGTCGTGCACGGCGGAGAGCGCCCACGCGATCGCGGCGCCGGCCTCGATCACGTCCGTATCGGCGAGGGGCCCGCGTCGTCGCCGAGCGTCGAGCGCCTCCCCGGCCACGTGCTCCATCACGAGCGCGAGCACCCCGAGAGCGTCGTCGCGGTGCACCGCGTGAAACCGCACCACATGCGGATGTTCGACGCGGCAGAGTGCCCAGGCCTCATCGAGGATGCGCTCGGGTGCGAGGACCGCGTGCCGCCGCGCCCCCGACCCATCGTCGCGCAGAAAGAACAATTTCACGGCGACGCGCCGGAGGACGCGCCCATCGTGCACCTCCTCCGCGAGAAACACCGGAGCGAACCCCCCTTCGCCGAGCCGCCGCACGAGCCGAAAAGGCCCAGTCTGCGCGAACGGCAGCTCACCGTGAGCGGCCCCCGTACGAGCATCGGCGAGATCAGGCGCGTTCACGGCGCCACCGACTGTAACGCGACCGAGCGGCGCACCGAAGATGGATCGGCTCCGGCGGGGAGAGCGGATGTGGATGCGGTGAAGAGGGGCGCGGACGGAGAGGGATTATCTGGAGAGGGGAGGGGGCGAGTTGTGACCGCCCGGAGGTGGGCAGTCATGGAGCCAACATCACTTCACTGGAGAGGCCGGCGCATTGCCTGGTGCGCCGGCGGAGGCGGATGCGGAGGCGCTGGAGGCCTTCTTCGTGGGTCGCCCGCCCTTCGGAATGCGGATCCCGAAGCGGGTGAGCTCGGGGTGCTTTTTCCCGATCTTGCCGCGGACCAACAGAGAGTAGCTGTCGAGCTGGTCGCCCAGGATGCCGTGATTCTCCTGCACGTGGGCGACGGCGACGTGATAAGCGTCGGCCTTGGCGTCGCGGTCGTGAACCTCTTTCATGAGCTGAACGGCGCTGTTCACGAGCTTTTGCACGCTGCTCAGCGTGATCCGCACGTCTGCGAGCTGCTCTTTGAGGTGCCGAGCGTTCTTATCGTCCTCGGGAGCGAGGCAGATCTCGGCGACGCCGGAGCAGAAGGCGTGACAGGCGATGAGCCGCTCGCGCGTGGGCGTATCGGAGACCTTCTTGATGGCCTCTTCGGTGAATTCGCCCATCACCTCCGCCACGGTGGTGGGCATATCCTGTTGTTCCGTGCCCCCCGAAGAGCCGGAGACGGACTTGGAGGTGACCTTGACAGACGACTCAGCCTTGCCGTTCAGAGGTTTCATTTTCGCATCGATCCGTCCGGGTGCATGAGAGTTGAAGCGGAGAGAGCGAGTCTCCACCCGGCTTGAGACCCCACCCGACCCGAGCCTCATGCGCGAGTCGGGCAACAAGACGCCTGGCCTGGCGACTCGATTCAACGGAGAGCGGCGCGATGCCGAGCGGCGCCGGACAAGAAGAGGCGCAGAGAAGTCCGAAGCGCTGGATTGTGATAGGGTTTCTGCCGAGCACAGATTCGACGTCACGACGCGGAGGGAGCCTCGGAGAACGTGAGGACGGAGGCAAAACGGCGGTGGACCGTGCGGAAAATGGTTTTGCTGTCGGCGGGGGAGGTTTCGGAGAAAGGAAAAATGGTTTCCGGGAGGCCGAAACTGGTTTTGAAGACGCCGACGAAGGTTTCGGAGCTGGAGAAACTGGTTTAGGAGCGGCCGAAACTAGTTTTGGCGGACCGAAACTGGTTTGGGAGACAGGAAAACTAGTTTCGGTGAGGTCGGCGGAGTTTTCGGAGGCAGAAGAAAACACTCGGGAGGCGCGGAAAACCATTTTTGAGGGACCGAAACTGGTTTTGGAGACGGGAAAACCAGTTTCGGTGAGGTCGGCGGAGTTTTCGGAGGCAGAAGAAAACATTCGGGAGACGGGGAAAACCATTTCCGATGGTCCGAAACAGGTTTTGGAGACGAGAAAACCAGTTTCGGTGGGGTCGGCGGAGTTTTCGGAGTGAGGGTAACCGGGAGCACCGCGGAGAGGCCGCCGAGAGCCCCGGAAGGCCACGTGGAGAGGATGTGCCAGTGCTTTTGGGGGACGCCGATTCCGTCGCGTCCGTCGCCTGCCTTCGCGTCCGTCGCCTGCCATGTGGAGCGACGAGAGGGCGCACATCGATGCTTGCAACTGGTGCTGGCCCCGCCGACAATTCCGCCGACCGAGGGATGGACGCGACCGAGCGGGCGCTTCTGCCTTGAGGTCGCTCGTGGCGAGACCGGGAGCATGTCGCGATCGCCGCGAGCCGAAGGGCTACGGGAACACCAGGAACGCAGGGAGCGAGACCATGGGAATCTGGGATTCTGTCAGGAGCACGGTCGATCGGGTCACGGGCAATTCGGCGAATGTCGCGCTGGAGGCGGACACGGCAGTCGTCAAGCCGGGCCAGAGCGTGGGAGTGCGCATCGCCATCAAGAACGGCCTCTCCCCTCTGGAGGTCCGCGCGTTGTTGCTCGAGATCGAGGCCATCGAGACGATCGACCTCCCACGCCACGCGAACTGGGCGAACGTCGTCCAGGACGTCGTGGAGGCCGGAAACGGCCACGGATCCCGCACCGCCCACAAGCCGCAGTCCACCAATCACTCCGAGACGACGTGGAAGGCGTCGATCACGGTATCCCCGGCGATGACGCTAGCGGTCGGCGAAGAGAAGAAATTCCAGGGCACCTTCAAGCTCCCCCCGGAGGTGCAGCCCACGTACGCCGGCAAATACGCAACCCACGCATGGCGGATGCGCGCCCGCCTCGACGTCTTCGGCACCGACCCGAGCACGGGCTGGCATGCGTTCCGGGTGATCTCAGCGTGAGCGGGCCTCGTGATCTGTGCGTGGGGCAGCGGGTTTCCAAGTCGCTCCACGTGAGCACCAAAGCGTTCCTCTCGGGAGAGCTCCCGCTTTTCCAGCTCGAGAACGAGGTCGGGGTCACTTGTCAATGGGATGAATTGCGTATGCGCCGCCGCTTGCCGGGAGCGGCTCTACCGTGTGGCGACGGAGGGGGCGCAGCCGACGCGAGAGTTGCCGACGTTTGCGCGTCTCCGGATGAGGGCGTGCGCATCGTGGGAGTGGGGGCACGAGCCACCAGCAAGAGAGAAGGCAGCGGAAGAGGCTTGCTTCGAGCGGTGCACGGTCCGATCATGCGGCGGATGCGTGCTGCCGGACATTGGGCCGAGCGTTCGGGAGGCGTCTGCGACTTGGCGGAGCAAGGGAAACGCCAAGTCGAAAGAGACGCGTGGTTCTCGGTAACCCAGCCTGTGGAGGTCAGTAGTTTAGACGGAACAGGCCAATTGGGGTTACGGCGACCTCAAGCGCGAGCCACTTCACCTCTCGGATTACGGCCCGCCTCTCGAACAGAGGCCAACCCAGACGGGTGAACCAACGATGAAGCGTCGCTATTATATTCATGCTTTCGTCGACTGGGATACCGTGCGACGAAATACTCGTCCACCAATCCGCCACGACTTGGAGTCCATCCAACACTGTGCACGGAACTCCTTCAGAATTCTGCGCGGTGATCTGGCCCGAGTGCTGCGGGAGCTCTTTCCTGGCGATGCATTTGTTGTGAACTTCCGACTCTACCATGGTTGGCATCGAGGCAGAACACCGACTCTAGACTATCGGGCACTTCACGGCCTTGTGATGGCGCGCGACCTCGGAGGCCAGGAGACCTCGACGGCGTTCGCCTCTGATCTGGAATTTGGCAATATTCTTTCGTGCGGCGGGGAACGCAGTATCCTTCTTGACACACTGCGACGACGCCTAGAGAATGATTACGAGGAGCAGAAGATGGTAGACACTGCGCTCGCATCAGACTTGCTCGACCTTGCCCGGCGAAAGAAACACGACCCTTCGGTTGCAGCGCTCGTGGTCGCTGATGATGACGATGTGCTTCCACCGACGATCACGGCGGTCGAGTGGGGTCTCCAGACATGGATCGTGCGGAGACGAGCGAACGACAGTGCCCACATCAACACCACTGGACTCATTGCAGAGCAAAGGATCAGTTAGCCATGTCCAACGATCTTGCTGCCCTTGTACAACAAGACCTCTCGGCGTTTTGCGATGTTGGCTCCGAGCTGAACATCGCAGCAGGAGACGGCAGCGCCCGATTTCGCTTCAATCGCGGTGGGACCAGCTTCTCAGGCAGAGCTTCCTGGGCCAATGGCACCGTTGACTACGCGTTTACCGGCTTTCCCAATGTTCAACTTCGTGAACTACTCGCTTCCACGGCATTCTGCGACTTTGATGGATTTGTACGGAATCAGTTGCTGGCCCACCGCGACGTTGAGAACGACTTTCCGTTTCGTCATGTCGAGATCGACGGGACAAAGGAACTCGGCGTTGAAGCACTTTTGGAGCGCCTCTCAGAGAGACAGCGAGGGGAGTTGCTGCTCCTTGTAATCGATGGTCCTGCCGGTGTCGGCAAGACCCGCCTCATCAAGCGTATATGCCTCGCTCACGCATCCGATTTTCGAGCACGGAGACCGGGGGCAGCACCGACACTATATGTTGGCAGCCGCGGCCGGCGTTTATCTCGTCTCGATGATGCAATCGCGGCATCTCTCCAGGACGTACGAGCCCGCGCAGTCTACACGGAAGTTCCGGCTCTGGTGCGATCCGGTGCTCTTTCCGTTGCGATCGACGGATTCGACGAACTCGCAAATCCCGAGGGATACGCTGTCGCCTGGCGAACTTTCAACGACTTTGTGCGTGAGCTTGGGGGCGTCGGCACTCTCGTAATCTCTGCGCGCGACACGTTTTTCGATGCGCAGGATTTCACCCAGAAGATCGAGACAGTCAGGCAACTTGGACGGCCACTTCGGGTCATCAATGCTCGCGTCCGCGAACCACGGTGGCGCTACGCCCGGGAGTATTTAAAGACACGTGCTGCGGCCAACGATGAAGCGCTTGGCAAACTCGAAGCTCTAATCGAGCCCGCAAAACGCCCTTATGCGCTGCGCCCAGTTTTTCTGGATGCATTTCGCATCCAAGTGAGCGAGGGGTTCGAGACCGAGACCCCGTTCCGCGGGCTTCTTGTGCAGTCCTTTGTTCAACGCGAGGCTTCCGAAAAGCTCCTGCCCGCGGGCCACATTATGTCCGGTCCAGTTCGAAATGCTCTAATGAACACGCTCCAAGAAATTGCTGCCGACATGCAGGAGCGCGACCGCGATTGGGTTGATCCCGAGACGTTAGAACTACTTCTGCAATTGCACCTGGAGACTGCTACTGAATTGTCACGTGACGAGGTATCGGCCATTGTGGCGAGGGCTTCAAGTCTCGGATTCATGGAGCAGGGCGGTGCAGACAGCAAGGATCGACGTTTTCCTCACGAAGAAATCCGATTCTGGTTTTTGGCCGGACACTTGATCGAGTTAATGTCAATCACTTCACTTGATTCGCTGCGCACGACCCTCGAAAAAGGCACGATCGGCCTCGACCTTGTTGATGTCCTGGTGGAGCGACTGAACGAGAATACCGTTTTCCCGTACGACGCTGCTCTTGGGAGACTCGCGACTCTAGCGAAAAACTCGCAGGATCGCTCTACTCTGGGAGCGAACGTCCGCGCGCTTCTGGCGGGCATTCTTCGCGCGCGACCACTGGCTGACCTACCGCCTGTTCAACTTGCGAACCTGCGGCTGGGCAACGCATCGTTAGAAGGATCACGTTTGATCGGCGTACTCACTCGATGCCAGTTTGACCAGTTGAATCTCGAAAGCGCTGACTGCAGCGCACTACGCTTCGAGGATTGTGGTATTCGCACATTGATCGTGAATAGTGATACCACTTTAGGGACGAGCCTGCCTGATGCCTCCATGCTTCGCGTAATGGGGGACGACGGCGAGGTGCGGATTACCGAACCTGGCGAGCGAGATCTATATCTTCGGTCTTTGATCTCCGAGAGAGCTCTCCATACGCTTCCGCTGGTTCGCTTGCTCGAGAGAACCTGTCGACGGCTGAACGGTCAGTTCTATATCGCTGATGATCCAAGAGACAATCGGGCAAGTGACATTGTTGGTGATCCGCTGTGGCCCCAACTTAAGGAGTTGCTTAAGGAACACGAACTCATGGATACAACCGTGAAGCCGACAAGCGGTAACCGAAAGAACCTCTTTCGCATCAAGGATCCGGTGGCGCTACTCACGCGTAGCACTCGCGAATCGAGCGGAGGTGAGCGCATCAAGGCATTTTGGACGGCGCTGGTGCAGAGGGCGCTCTAACTCACGCCCTGAGTGGTCGTGAAAGCAAAGGAGTGGCCGATGACCTAAAGGAGTCATCCTCGTCCGGAACCGGCCGGATGCAGAAGGCCCGGAGACCTGCTGGTGAAAGCCAGTAAGGCGCCGGGGTTCCACTTTACGGACGACGACAAGTGAAATCAGCCCTCCGCCTTCGCAGCGAACTGGAGCAGGGGTGTGTCACGCTTCTGGAGGGCGGAGAGGTACGTCGACTCGTCGTAGAGGCGGTGAGAATTGCAGGGTCTCTGCGACGAGGCACTCGATGAGCACGACATTTGAGGTTCTCCCGGGCGTCTCTACAATTCCGAAAACCAGCGCACTGCTCACAGAAACGGAGCGCGAATTCCGAAAGTTCTTGAAAAAGTGCGTTATGCCTACGCTCCGACCTGGTTTCGCCTTTTCCATCCTGAGGTCCTCTGACCACGAGGTCCTAGTTCGTGAACCGATTGAGGTGGTGTGGCCAACCGACGCTTATGGGTGGTTTTCCATTGACGGTTTGGACGGTGGCACGGACGCATACTTTGAGCACTTCGATGGCGATGCACGCGACTTCTGGACCGAAGAACTACGAAGTCCAGCCTTTGCGGATTGGAAGGGCGCAGTTCAGGCAGCGCTCGATGTCGGTCATTACTGAGGGTTCCGTAGATCCGCGGGACAACCGGCGGCGGTCTGTTTGGCTTACGGCCTTCTCGCCGCAACCTTGGCTCGCCTGACAAATGGCTTCATCTTCTCCGATGACGGAGCATGGGAAGCATCGCGATTTCCCGCTCGGCCAGAGGCATTCTTCTCCTGGTACTTGGATCCCGACCAAGCCACAGAGTCCGAATTCATCCAATGGTCGCGAGCGCTGATCTGTCAGCTTCCGGAGGAGCTGAGAGATGAACCACGATGACCACAGGCCCCGAGCACGCTCAGGGGAACAGATTCCGGCCACGCTCCTCAGCGTGCGAGCGACCTCGACTCCATCGCCGCGATGAGGACAGTTTTTGACGGCGCACGAGAGGCAGCACGAACATGAGCTCAGCGACGAATCTCTTCTATTCCGAGGCTGCGAGAAGGCTGGAGACGTCCGAGCGCGTGCTGATCGCCGGCGCGGGCGGAGGGTTCGATGTCTTTGCCGGACTGCCCCTCTACGTCGCCCTGCGGTCGCTCGGCAAGAAGGTCGAGCTGGCGAACCTCTCGTTCACTTGCCTGGCGGCCACGGACGCGGAGCGGCTTGGGCAGTGCCTCTGGCGCGTCGACCACTCGTGCAGCGGGGGAGACTACTTTCCAGAGAAGTACCTCTCCGAATGGCTTCAGCTCCAATCGATGCCATCGGCGATTTATTGTTTCGAGAAGGTCGGTGTTCGACCGCTCGCTGAAGCCTATTCGACTCTGGTCGACGCGCTCCAGATAGACACGATCGTGCTGGTCGACGGCGGGACGGACATCCTCATGCGAGGCGACGAAGCTGGGCTGGGGACGCCGGCAGAGGACATGGTGAGCCTCGCAGCGGTGCGCTCGCTGGAGGTCAAGACGAAGCTGGTCACGTGCCTCGGCTTCGGGATCGACGCGTTCCATGGCGTGTGTCATGCGCACTTCCTGGAGAACGTGGCCGCTCTCGAACAGGCAGGCGGATACCTCGGAACCCACTCCCTCCACCTCTGGATGCCGGAAGTGAGCCTGTTCCGAAACGCCGTCGAGTTCGCGCATCATCGCATGCCGACCCAACAGAGCATCGTCAACGGCAGCATCGTCTCCGCCCTCGAAGGCCATTTCGGCAACTTCCACCGAACGGCGCGAACCGCCGGCAGCGAGCTGTTCATCAACCCTCTCATGGCCATGTACTGGCACTTCGATCTAGCTTGTGTCGCCCAGCGGTCGCTTTACCTCGATCTTCTCGGCCCCACGGAGACGATCTTCCAGGTTCAACTGCTGATCGAGGCTTTCCGTAAGTCCACGAAATGTCGCCCCCGTCGGACGATTCCGTGCTGACAGGCAACCACCCGGGGCACCCAAGGGCCTGAAGACCGAGACATGAACGCTACCAAGACGATCACCCTGCAGGACCTTCTCCTGGCCTATCTCGACACTCGGCGTCCGCAGGTCCATCCTGTGATGACAGACCATGTCGAGAAGACGCTGCTGGCGTTCGAGACGGCGCTGAACGTGAAAATCCCGCGAGAAGCTGACGATGTTTCGGGGGAGATGCGCCCTCTATTTTTTCTGTTCCGGGGGACGGTGGATTCGTTGCTCGATGTTCGGACCGCCCTGAGCGGCTTTCTCGAAGCGGGCCTCATCTATACCCGCCTCGAAGCGCTCGGAGAGCCTGGCCGCGCCATCCTCGAAGACCTCCAGCTCGCTGGCGAACAGGCGGAAGCGCTGCGCCGCACGCAGCTCGATGTTCTGGAGCGGCTGCTGCACATCTTCCTCCACGGAGCGCGCCCTTCCGTTACCATGGCCGATGTCCGCGCCACAGGGTTGTATCCCGGCGACACACCGAAGGACTTCGACATCTTCGATCACATGTGATCTACCCGCTCGTGACATGCGAATGCGCACCTCCTGGCTCGTGCAGACCAACGTGGAACCCGAGTCCACCTCTCCGGCGCTCCTGCGGAGAGCGTGCGCTGCCCTCGACACTCCCTTTTTCGAGATCTCCGTCGTCCCGCGCTCTCCGGTGCTTCCCGAGATGCCATCCGTCGACGGGCCGTTCGTCTTTCACGGGCGCACCACGCTCCTCTTGCGGGCGCTCGAACATCCGAGGTGGCGAAAAGGCGTCTTCTTCGACCCGGAGACGTTCCAGCACGCGGTCTACACGGCGCACTACGGCGAGCGGATGCTCAACGCGGACGCGCGCATCGTCTCCTGGGCCGAGCTTCGCGCGGAGGCACATTCCTCTGACGAGATGCTCTTTCTGAAGCCGAATGACGATCTCAAGTATTTCACGGGCGCTGTGTTCTCGTTCGCAGAGGCCATCACACTCCACGACAGGCTAGTATCGGCAGGGGTCCCGTTGAGTGCGGACTCGATGGTCGCGGTGGCACGACCGCGAGAGATCGACGCCGAGTGGCGCCTGTTCGTCGTGGACGGGAAGGTCGTGACAGGGAGCATGTACCGGCCGAGCGGCGACGCCTACGTCCCTGTGGAGGTGCGCGCCTTCGCGGAAGAGACGGCTGCTCTGTGGTCGCCGGCCGAAGTCTTCGTGCTGGATGTGGCGCGCTCGGAGGGAGCCTTTCGCGTCGTCGAGTGCAACTGCTTCAACGGAAGCCGCTTCTATCTCGCGGATGTGGAGCGGATCGTCGAAGAGGTCTCCACCCACCAGGAAGTGCGGTGGTAACGTCACGACGAGAACGTCAAACAGACGCCGCAAATCAGGCGCCCGCTAGCGCGAAAGGACTCAGCAGTACATGGAGCACCGAATTCGTTTGCGCGACGGTCGGCACATCGGCGTCTGCGAGCACGGCCAGCCGGACGGGAAACCGGTGTTCTGGTTCGTCGGGACAGGGGGCTCCCGGCGTTGGCGGCCTCCCGTCGAAGAGGCCGCCACCTCTCTCGGCGTTCGGCTCTTCGTCGTGGAGCGGCCAGGCTTCGGCGTCTCCGATTTTCTTCCGGGCCGGCAGGTTCTGGATTGGCCTGCTGACTTCGTGCAAGTGCTCGATGGCCTCCACATCGAGCGCGCTGCCATCGCAGGCACTTCCGGCGCGGCGCCCTTCTTATGTGCCGTCGGCGCGCGCCTGCCAGATCGGTGTTCTCAAGTCGGTCTCATTGCGTGCGTCGGCCCCATCGGCATCATGACAAGCCACCTGTCGATCCGAAGACGCGCGATCCTCGCCGTGGCAGCGAGAGCACCACGCCTGGTCGAGTATTTCGTCCGCGACCAATCGCCGGAACAGGTCTATCGCGCGATGACGAAAGACGCCGGGCCACCTGACCGGGCAGTCCTCGACCGGCCTCATGTATGGCAGTCGCAAATAGAGATGTTCTCGGACTCTCTGCAGAACGGCAAACGAGGCTTCGCCTGGGAGCTGCACATCGCGGCTCGGCCCTGGGGGTTCGCCTTGAACGAAGTCCGCGTGCCGACCTTGATCTGGCACGGTACGGAGGACATGGCCGCACCCGTCGAAGTCGCGCGACAGATGGCAAAAGAAATCCCCACCTGCCGCGCCCATTTCGTCGAGCGTGAAGGCCACTTCCTTCACTACAACCACTGGCCGGAAATCCTGAACGACCTGATCCAACCCTCCCCGTGAGGAAACAGGCGGTCGTCCATAGCGGATTCGATTCGTACCCAGCACACACGGCGCGAGCGGGGGAGTGATACGAGGGGGCTTTGCCCAAGCGTCGAGGCCTGCGTCCACTCAGCTGCGGACTCCGCGGAGCCAGGCTCCGCTGCGCCTCCGCTGAGCGGACTCCGGCCTCCCAGCGGCGTCCGTCCCCTTGTAAAATCCCCCAAAGCGTCTGTCTGCCAATCCCCCAACCAGGCTATCGAAACGCCGGCACCGCCGTCTTCGGCGCTTTCCGGACTTCCACCTGCGTGCCGGGTGTGTCCGTCATCAGCTCGTCGCCAAGGCAGGAGTCTGCCTCGTTTGCGAGCGATACCACGCGGGCCTCCGCGTCCTCCGTGAGGCCCGCCATCGCCGGGTCCTGCGCGGCTGCGCCCGTCGCGCCGACCGGCGTCAACGTGCCTTTCACCAGGTTCATCTCCTTCAGCTTGTCGGAGATGCACAGCGAGAGCACCACGTCTTTCCGCGCGTGCGCCCTCGCCAACGCCGCTTCCGTGCGGCAAATCGCGCGGTCCATCGGGAGACGCGACCGGCAGTCCACGTCGTCACCGTCCGCGCGCGGGGCCTCCACATGGCCTCCTTCGACCGTGAACGCCGCCTTGATCGCCGCCGCAGAGGCACCGTCTCGCTCGATCGCGACGAGGATCTCGCCGCCGTTCTTGCCCATGTACACCTGCTGCGTCACCTGCAGGACCGCGGGCTTTTCCCCCTTGTCCGTCTTGCAGCTCGCGCTCGCAGAGATCGACACCGTGTGCGGGCCGGGCGCGAGGATCGGACGCGCCAGCGACGCAGGAGGCGCTCCCGGAGGCGCGATCGTCATCAAGT
Organism: Polyangiaceae bacterium; assembly: GCA_046351455.1. GTDB lineage: Bacteria > Myxococcota_A > Polyangia > Polyangiales > Polyangiaceae > JADJRH01. Next base: position 295,316 of record JAXLYM010000001.1, on the reverse strand, counting down.
CGAGCGGATGGTCGTCGACGCGCGTGCTCGCCCACGTGAGCTCGCAATCGCCATCCACGCGGTTGGAGAGCAGGATCGCCGTGGAACCCGGTGGTCCGGGGGAACGCGCTGGGCCCGCACATCCGAGAAGGAGCGCGGCGCCGAGGAGCGCGGTCGCTGTGGCTGTAGCTCGAATCACGCCTACTCCGTTGCCTCGGTCAGGTGAGACGTTCAATTCTGGCGCAGTCCCGGCCCCGCGAACAGCGCTCACATCATCTGCTCGGACGGGCGCGGCGGCGGGATCGCCGTCGGATCTGCGGGCAAAAGTACGCGGCACACCGCCCGGCCGTCGGGGAGCGCGAGCACCGCGACCTCTCCCTTGTGCAGCTCGATCACGCGCCGCGATAAGGAAAGGCCCAAGATCAAGCCTCGCGCGCGCGCCATCGGGGGGGCGCCGACCAGCGCGTGGATCTCGGCCGTCGGCTCGCGCGTGCCGTAAATGATGTCGACACCGACTCGGTCCGGCGCGGCCACGTGCGCCTCCACGCGCACCGGTCGGCCCGCCGGATCCGCGGCGGTCGTGCGCATCGCGTGCGCGACGATCACGGCGATCGAGCGGAGGCCGTGCGTCGGGTCCAGGATCGGGCACGGCAAGCCGGGGTTCGCCTCCACGATCGGCGGGGCCAGCGGCTCTCCGATGAGGTCGTTCGCCTTGCGCGCAGCCTCGGGCAACAGCCACTCGACCGACACCGGGCGCGGCGCGAGCTTGAGCTGGCCCGCCTCCACGCGCGCCGCGTCCAGGATCGTCTCGATGAGGCCGAGCAGCTCGCGGCCACGCGTGCGGATCAAGTCGAGGCTCTCCGCCTGCGCCGGCGTCAGATCCTCCGACGTGAGCAGGTCCGCGAAGCCGAGGATCGCGTTGAGCGGGCTCTTCAGATCGTGGCTCACGCTCGCGAACAAGAGGCCTCGCACGCGCTGCGCGGTCTCGTGCGCGACGAGCGCCTGCTCCTGCGCGGCCGCGAAGACCCGGAAGCGCTCGGTGAGCGTCGCGATGGCCTCCTCCAGGCGCTCCACGACGTCGAAACGCGCGGCCCCGATGTCGATCTTGCGCGGGCGCGACGCGCGGGCCTCGGGGCGCACCGAACGGAGATCGCCGCGGCCCGCGAGCGCGCGCACGTGGCTGCCGGCGCGCTCGATGTCGCGCGAGAGGGCGCGGCCGAACACGACGCCGAGCACCGCCGCCAGGAGCGCCGCCGCCGCCGCCGCGAGGATGCCAGGCACCAGCACGTCCGCGGGCGGATTCGCGGAGAACATGACGATCGCTTCGCCTTCGTCCAGCGGCACGTGCGCGGACAAAGAGCCGTCGGGCTCGCGCGTGAGAGAGATGCCCGCCGCGCGCATCTGGTCCATCTCGAGCGAGCTCTCCTGCAGCAGCAGCGCCGCGTAGCCGAGGTCGGTCGCGGCCTTCACCGCGTCGTTGTCGGCTTCGACGTTCGCGGGGCCTCCCTCGCTGTCGAGCGCCGCGCGCGCGACGATCACCGCGGTCGTCTTGCGGCTCTCCTCCAGGAACGTGCGGAGGTGCGCGTGCGCCACGAGGACCGCGCCCGCGCCGACGAGCATGACCGGCGTCACCACGCTGAGCAGCAAGCGGCGCACGATCCGGCGCGACATGCGGCGATCCGTCGCCTCCACGAGCGCGGTCGTCGCCTCGATCGGCGACAGCTCCACGAGCCGCAGCGTCGCCTGCCGCGTGAGCACGTAATGCGGGATCGCCGCGGCGCTCAGCATCGTGATCGCGAGCACCATCAAGCTCGCGATGCGGCCGTCGTCGAGCGTGGGCGGGCGCACGTCCGGCACCCACAAGAGCGACGACGCGAGCGCGCTCACCACGAAGAACGTCGCCGTCGTCGTCGCGGGCACCGCGTCGAGCCTGCGCAGATCGACCGGATCCACCGAGCGCGACGCGATCGAGAGCGCCCGCAGCACGAAGCGGTGCGACCGCAGTCGCAGCAACGTGATCGAGCACGACACGCCGATCGCCACGATCGCCACCGCCGAGAGCGACGCGAGCACGCCCGTCCAGAGGCCGAGATCGAGCAGCAAGAACAGCGGCGAAAGGAGCGCCGTCAGCGTGAACGCGAGCAGCGCCGCGACGATCTGCGTCAGCACCATCCGGCGCAGGTAGGCGGGGGCGGAGACGATCACGAGCGGTCTCCCTGCGGCGTGCGCGGCGTCTTGCGCGACGGCGGGACCCGCACCTCCGGCATCGACGCGTACCGCGCGCGCTCGCGGGTGTCCGTGACCGAGAAGAAGCTCGGGCGCTGCTGCTCGCCGCTCGGCGCGTCCCCGAGATCGACGCCCTCCACGCGCGGCATCGTGACGACGAACTTCGATCCGCGGCCGACCTCGCTCTCCAGCGCGATCGTGCCTTGATGCATCTCGACGAGGCGGCGCGTGATCGCGAGCCCGAGTCCCGCGCCGCCGCGCCTCCTGCGCGCGTGCTCGCCCTGCCGGTACACCTCGAAGATCGCGGCCTGCTCCTCCGGCGAGACGCCCGGCCCCGTGTCCTGCACGGTGATCGCGACCTTCGGACCGCGCGCCGTGATGTGGATCTGCACGCTGCCGCGCTCCGTGAACTTGACGGCGTTGGCGACGAGGTTCGTCAAGATCTGCCGCAAACGAAGCCGATCCGCGTGCGCCCACACCCCCGCGTCGCCGTGCACCGAGAGCGACACCGGCTTGTGCCGCGCCGCCGCGGTGGCCTCGCGCATCACCAGCTCGGCGAGGCGCCGCACGTCGACCGGCACCACCGCGAGCTCCAGCTTGCCGTTCTCCAAGGCCGACAGATCCAGGATGTCGTTGATGAGCATGCGCAGGTGCTCGCCGCTCGTGCGGATGATCGCGAGGTGCTCGCGCGCCTCATCCGACAGCGGCCCGTCGACCTCGCTCTCCAGCACGTGCGAAAAGCCGAGGATCGCGTTGAGCGGCGTGCGCAGCTCGTGCGAGAGGCCCGCGAGGAACTGCGTGCGCTCCTTGTCGAGCTGGCCCGCGCGATCGAGATCGTTGATGTAGCTCGCCTCCGCCTCCGCGAACCGCGCGACGAGCGCGTTGAACGCCGCGGTGAGCGCGCCCACCTGATCGAGCGATCGGATCGGGATCTTCTGCACCAGCGAGCCGCGCGGACCGGCCTCGGGCGGCGGCGTGTCGGGGCCGGCGAGGCGCGCCATGTCCTCGATGCGGCTGCGCACGTAGTCGACGTCCTGCTTCGCGGTGCGCGTGAACGAGAGCGTCACGGCGACGGCGATCCCCAACAAAAGAGCCGTGAGCGCGGCGACCGCGTTCGCGAGCGGCACGGATCCGAGCGGCGGGCTCGGCGCGGCGACGAACACGATCAGCGACAGATGCGACAAGGGTGGCTTGACCCGCTTCACCGCGAACCGCACGCGACCGAGGGCGGTGCGCGTCTCGCCGCTGCCCTTCGCGAGCATCTTCACCACCTCCTCGGCGGTCGGCGATCCGAAGCTCTCGTTGACGATGATCTGGCCCGCCTGATCGACGAGCATCAGCTCCGCGGCGCTGCGTCGGGCCGCGCGGTCGAGCACCTCGTTGCTGCCCTCCTGCGGCGTCGCGCGGAGCCGTGCGCCGAGCGTCGCCGCGAGCACCTCCGCGCGCTCCGCGGCCGCCGCATCGCTCGTGGCGGCGAGCTGTCCGACGCCCAACAATGCGATCGCGACAGCGGCGACGAGAGCCGTCACCACGACGAGGATCGGCCCCATCGGCACGAGCGGCAGCCCGTGAAACGCCCCTCGACCGTCACCGCTCCGCGCCATCGCCCTACGGTAGTACGAACAGGGTATAAGTGGGCCCGACGGACCAACCGAAAACCCGGGAGCAGCCAGGATGTCGGGGCAACAGGTGGAGCTAGGGTGCGCTGTTCTCGGGTCGTGCGAGGTCGTTCGCCTCCGCGGCCGCGAAGCCATGAACGAGCTTCCGGAGTGGGAAATCGAAGCCATTCTTGCGGACGCTCCGTCCGATCTGGACGCGCTCCTCGGCGCCCCGGCGCTGCTCCGATTGTTCGATCCGGCGGAGGCCGCGGAGCGCGCCGTCGAGCTCGTCGTGTGCGAGGCCCGCGACCTCGGCGCCGAGCGCGTCGGCCATCGCATCGCGATCGTGCTGTCGCCTCTCGCGCGCCTCGCGGAGGAGCGCGCCGGTTACCGCGTCTTCCTCGATCGCGCGACGCACCAGATCGTGGAGGAGGTGGTGAAGGACGCGGGCATCGCGGCCGATCGCTTCGAGCTGCGGCTCGCGTCCGAGTACGCGCCCCGTTCGCAGTGCACCCAGTACGCGGAGAGCGACTGGCAGTTCGTGTCGCGCCTGCTCGCGGAGGAGGGCCAGAGTTACTGGTTCGACGACGGCGACGACGGCACGAAGCTCATCCTCGGCGACAGCATGGGATCGCACGACGGCATCCCGCCGCCGGTCACGCTGCGCTTCGAGGATCCGGGCGGAATGTCGCGGGCGCGCTCGTTCCACGCGCTGGAGCGCACGGAGGAGGTGACGCCCGACAAGGTGCACCTCCGCGACTTCGACGTTCGCAACCCCGATGTCTACCTCGAAGCCAAGGAGGGCGACGGTGACCTCTCGTGGTTCGAATACCCCTCCTTCGCCCCGACGGCCGCGTCCTCGAAGGTGCGCGCGAAGGCCCGTCTGGAGCAGCTCCAGCGCTTCTCGACCCACCTGCGCGGAGAGACCGACTGCACGCGTCTCCGGCCCGGACGCCTCTTGAAGATCGACGGCGCCGACGCGGAGATGAACGGCGAGCACCTGATCGTGGCCGTCGAGCATGCCTATGAGCGTGCCAATCCGAACGACGCCCAGGCGAAGCCATATTCGAATGTGGTGACGATGGTTCCTGGGGGCGAGATGGCCTTTCGTCCAGCGGTGTCGTCCCAACGCCCACGGCTCCAGCACGTCGACTCCGCGATCACCACGGGCCCCTCCGGCGAGGAGATCCACGTCGACGATCTGGGCCGCTTGAAGCTGCGTTTCTTCTGGGACCCTTCCGGGAAGACGGACGACAAGACCTCGGCGTGGGCCCGCGGCGCGCAGTGGCAGCTCACGGGCGCGATGGCGTTGCCGCGCGTCGGCTGGGAGGTGCCGGTCATGTACATGGATGGCAGTCCGGACCGGCCCTTCGTCCTCGGCCGCGCGTACAATGGCCAGAGGGTGCCTCCGTATTCATTGCCAGCGTCGAAGGCCGTGTCCGCGATCCGGACCGACACCACGCCGTACGACGGCTCGATGCAGGAAATCAAGCTCACGGACGACGCCGGAGGTCAGCAGTTTCGTGTCCAGGCGTCACGCGATCAGTCCGTATTCGTGGGCGGCAGCTCGAAGACGACGGTCGCCACGACCGAGACGCACGACATCGGCGGCGCGCTCTCGCAGATCGTGCAGGCGGCGCAGTCGATCGACATCTCCGGATCGCAGAAGGTGGGCGTCGGCACGCAGGCCGCGAAGAAGGTCGGCGGCGCCATCACGCACACGGTCGGCGCGATGCAGAGGACCGGAGTCGGCGGGAACCGCTCGGTGCAGGCGGGCGGCTTTTACGGCGAGTTCATCGGGGCCGCGTACCTCTTGCAATGCAATCAATCGAACGCGCGCTTCACGGGCGGGTTCGCGCAGATCAACGGCATCACGAACGTCCTCTCGGGCCTGGGGCACGCGGAGCACGTCGCCGGCGCCCGCGGCGAGATCGTGGGCGGCGCGGTCGATTACCTGATCGGCGGCACGTACAAAGACGAAGTCATCGGCCCGAAGAGCATCACCGCCGGAGCCGCCTCGGAGACCGCGGGCGCGGGCATCGCCACGAAGGCGTCTCTCGGCAAGATCACCGCCGGCACGGCGTCGGCGACGGCCGGCACGAAGATCACCGTGTCCGCGACCACCATCACCATCAACGCGGGCACCCTCACGGCGGGGGCGCTCACCATGTCCGGCGCGGTCCAGATCACCGCCGGATCGCTCCAGATGCGGGCGCCGGTCGTCACGTATTCGGCCGGCGCGTCGGTGGGGAGCTGAGGGCGCCATGCTGGATCGGTCATTTCACCTCGCGATCGACGGCTCCGACGCGCCGCTGCCGGTCCTCGGACTCCATGGCTCCGAGCGGATCCACGCCCCGTTCCGGTTCGTCGTGGACTGTGCCGTGGCCGCGGAGGACGCTTCCGGCGCCGCCGACTGGCTCGGAGAGAAAGCCCACCTCACATGGCACCTCGGCGGCGGACAGGACCGCTCGCTGACAGCCATCGTCGACGCCGTCCACGCGCGCCACGGAGCCGTCCGGATCGAGCTCGTGCCGCTCGTCGCCGCGGCCTCCGACGCCGCCGATCACCGCGTCTTCGTCGACATGCACACGGTCGAGATCGCCGAGAAGATCCTGAGCGAGCACGGCATTTCCCTGGACGACCGCGTGGCCCGCACGCTCCCGAAGCGCGCGCAGTGCATTCAATCCTTCGAGTCGGACCTGGACTTCGTGTCGCGCCTCCTCGCGGACGAAGGGATCGCCTGGTTTCTCACGCCCGACGGAGAGAAACTGGCCCTCTCGGACTCCCCCGGCGCGTTCGACGACGACGGCCTGTCGCTGCGCGTCGCCGAGGAGGCCGGGATGGTCGCGGGCCCCGCGGTGTTTCGCGCGCACCTCGCGCGCCGCATCGCCCCGGACGAGGTCGCGCTCGCCGACTACGACTTCACGAAACCGGCCGTCGATCAGACCGCCAGATCCTCCGCGGGCGACAAGGGCCTCCGACAGCACGTCTATCCGGGCCGCCACGCGGACCCATCGCTCGGCCGCGAGCGCGCGAAACTGCGCCTGGAAGCGACGCGCAACCGGCAACAACGCCTCTCCGCCGCCACCACCCACCCGGGATTGCGCCCCGGCCTCGTCGTGGATCTCACCGGCGATTCGCCGAGCGGCGTCGCGGGAAAGTGGTTGATCGTCGACATCGAGCACGAGGCGAAGGACGCCGCCGGCTCCGAGAGGCCGTACGAAGCGCGCTTCTTGGCGGTGCCGGCGGACGTGGGGTATCGCCCGACTCCCACGCTGTCGCCGCGGCTCGGCGGCGTGCAGACCGCCACCGTCGCGGGGGCCTCCGGGGCCGAGATTCACCCGGATCCGCACACGAGGGTCCGAGTCGCGCACAGGCACGATCACCGCGCGCCCGGCGACGACAAGAGCTCCGCGTGGGCGCGCACCGTCCAGCCCGCCACGTCCGGAGGCGTGCTGTTGCCCCGCGTCGGGTGGGAGTCTCTGGTGGCCTTCGGGGCCGGCGACGGCGACGATCCCTGGGTGCTCGGCCGCCTCGACAACGGGGTCGCGCGACCTGCGGAGTCGCTCCCGGCCAAGAAGGTGTGGAGCGCCCTCGGAACGCCCACGTCCCCCGGCGGCGGCAGCGCGAACCGATTCGCGATCGACGACACCGCGGGCAACGAAGGCATGCACCTCGGCGCCTCGGCCCAGTATTCCGAGACCACCGCGAACGACAAGGTCACCTCGATTCAAGCCGACGACACGCACGTGATCGGCAGTGATCGCAGCCTCGAAGTCGCGAAGGTGTTCGAGACGGGCGTGACGGGCGCGCGGACGCTCACCGTGGGCGGCTCGCGCGAGACATCGATCGTCGCCGACGACAATGTCACGGCCTCTTCCGAGACGGTGCTCGTCGGCGGACTCCGCCTCATCACGACGGGCGGCGACCTCTCGAACAAGTCCTCCGTCTTCGTCCGGATCGTCGCCGGAGGCCACGTGGAGCTGCCGATCGAGCACCAGAGTCGCCTCGTGGTGGGTGGTTCCGCGGTGATCCACGGCGCGGGCTGGGCCACCGCCGCCGCCGCGGGCTTCTCCGTGGGTGTCGGGGGCGCCTCCGCGCTCGCCGTGGCCGGCCCGAAGAGCGTCACGTGCACCGAGTATGGAGTCGAGTCCAAGGTGCTCCTCTCGGAGACGTACGCGGCCCGTTCGGCGAAGGCGGGCGGCAACATCGAGGGAGATTACGCCGGTTCCCTCTCGATCACGGCCGGCCCCATGAGCTGGACCGCGCCGACCATCGTCTTCTCCGCGACCGCGATCGCCATCAACGCAGGTGGTTGTGCGATCCAGATCACGAGCGGGGGAGTCACGATCCAAGGGGCCGTGTCGAGCAGCGTGAACAGCACCCAGGGCGGCAGCGCCATCATCACATGAAGGCGAGAGAGCACATGACAGAGCCGAAGAGTCCCGCCACGAAGACCCCGCGAGCGCCCGAGTCCCGCCGCCGCGGACAAGCGCGCTCGCCGCAGCCGGCCACGCTCGGTCCGGGCCTGCACGGCGGCGTGATCGAGCTCGCGACGGACGCCAGCTATCGAATCCGCCTCCTCACCGGAGATCGGGTATCCGCGACGCTCGCTCCGGGGGTGCAGCCGGCCCTCGCCGCGGAGTGCCTCCGAACAGGCCGCATGGTGCTCCTCGTGGCCTCCGATCGTGGCCCGATGATCGCCGGCGCCTTGCAAACGAGCCTCGCCGTCGAGCGCGACGCGGACGGCGTCATCGCCGTGGACGCCCGCGAAATCCGCCTCCGCGCGGAGAAGGCGCTCCTCATCGAGGCCGGCCCGGTGACGATCCGCGCGGACGAGAGCGGCGCATTGCGCATGGAAGGCGACCGCATGGTGCTGGACATGGCGGCGCTCGTGCGCGTGCTGTCCGCGAAGGTGGAGCTGCCGTGATCGTCCGTCGGAACAACGGCCCTCGGGAGGACCGATGAGCACCACCGTCTCGGGACAGAAGATCGCCACGACTGGCAGTGATCACATCGCTCCAGGCCCGGCCCCGGCGATCAGCAACACTCCGCCGCTCCCGCCCGGTCCCGGCCCCGTGCCGGCGCCGTTCATCTACATCGCTCGCTCCGCCACGGGGAAAGACACGAGCGATCGATTGAAGGTCGGCGGCGACCCCGTGCTCGTGTTCGACAGCTACATGAAGGTGGAGGTGCCGGGCAACGTCTTCGCCCAGCCCTGCAAGCCGACGGTCGGCGCCGACATCGTGACGCGCGAGGTGAACGACACCGGCTCGATCGTCGGCGGATTCACGGGTGTCACCTCGGGCGGAAAGCCGGTCGCGGCCACCACCACGAACGTCTCGATGAACGTCGTCGAGCACGGGACCGTCGCACAGTCCCTCTCCAAGCTCCTTCAAGGCATCGACCTGCGGACTCCCGGGTTCAACCACGCGGCCGCCGCCGCCGTCCGCGTGGGCGTCGTGGATCCGGTGTCCGCCGCGACAGGCGAGGTGATGGACGAGGACGAGGATCTGGTCCTCCCCGGCCTCTTCTCGGTGCCTTTCAAGCGAATCTACTCCTCCAGCCGCGGCGCCGAGAAATCCCCCTTCGGAGTCGGCGGCTGGACGCACTCGCTCCATCAATGGATCGAGCGTGGATCCGAGGCGCTCCAGCTCCGCGACGCCGCCGGAAACGACGTGCCGCTGGACGACATCGAGGTCGGAGGGTGCCTGTTCCACCGCGGCCTCCGCATCGAGATCCGGCGCCGCAAAGAGGCCTCCTTCGAGGTGTACAGCCTGGAGACGAGGCTCGTTCGCCGCTTCGAGCCTGTCACGCCCGGCGGTCCGTCGCTCCTCCACTCCATCCGTGACGCCCGCGGCCTCGGGGTAGAGATGGTCTATTCCGGCGCGCGCCTCACGCGCGTCGTGGGCCGCGCGGGCCGGGAAATCCGCCTGTCGTACGACATGGAAGGCCGCATCACGAAGGCGGAGCTGTGGGCGCGCGGCGGTCCGTGGAGGGCTGTCCAGTACGAGTACGGCGCGGAGGGCGAGATCGCGACCGTCAAAGGGCCGACCGGCGTCGTGGATGCCTATTTCTACGACGGTGAGCACCGCATGGTGAAGAAGACGCTGCCCACCGGCCTCTCCTTCTATTACCGCTACGACGAGCGCGGCCGCTGCGTGCACGCGTGGGGCGACGGAGGCATCCAGGAGGCCTATTTCGAATACGACGAAGGCGCCGGCACGACCACGGTGACCGGCAATCCGGAAGCGCGGGTGTTCCACCGCAACGCGCGCGGCGCGATTGACGCCATCGCCCCGTCCGACGGCAGCGGAGCCCAGAAGATCGCCTACGACGACGATCTCCTGGTCGTGGGCCTGTTCGACGGCGCGGACAAGGGCGTCTTCCTGATGCGCGACGAGCGCGGCCACATCGCCAAGATCGCGGGCCCCACGCTGGCCGGCACCACCTACGACTACGTGGACGATCTCGAGGTGAAGCGCACCTCGCCGAACGGCGCTGTCATTGAATTCACCTACGATTCGTGGGGATCCCTCATCGCGTCCCGCGGCCCGAACGGCCTCACGCGGACGATGGAGTACGACGAGAGCGGCCGGATCGTCGCGATCCACGAGCCGAGCGGCCCAGTCGGACTCTACGAGTGGGACGACGAGGACAACCTCGTGAGCGAGACCGGCCCGGGAAAACAGACCTTCCGTTACACGTACGACGCGCTCGGACAGGTCCTCTCCGTCACCGATCCTCTCGGCCGCGTCACGAGCTTCACGCACGACGAGAAGGGCCGAGTCATCGCCACCAAACACCCGGACGGCACCGTCACGCGCCGCGGCTTCGACGCGCTGGACCGCCCGGATCGCGAGATCGACGCGACCGGAGCCGAGACGCGCCTCGTCTGGGAAGGCACCAAGTCGGTCGCCGAGCACAAGCTCCCGGACGGCACCGTCTGGACGACACGCCACGACCGCGTGGAGCGCCCGCGCAAGATCGTCAACGCGAAGGGCGACGCGTGGGAGTTCCTCTACGACCGCGCCGGAACGATCGTGGAAGAGCGCACCTTCGACGGCCGGATCCTGCGCTATTCGTACTCCTCGTTCGCGCACCTCGGCCGCATCGATCACCCCGACGGCACGTGGCGCACCTTCGTCACGAACCTCCACGGCCACACGCTGGAAGAGCGCTCTCCCCACGGCACCTTGAAGCTCGAACGCGACCCACGAAACTGGATCACGCGCTCGCTCGTGGAGGACGCGACAGGCGATGTCGAGGTCGCCTCCAGATACGATGATCGCGGCCGCCTGATCGAAGAGACGCAGGACGGACTGACGATCTCCTACACCTACCATGACTCCGGCCCGATGGCCTCGCGCACGCTGCCGGGCGGCGAGACGACGCGCTTCGAATACGACGCTCTCGGGCGCCTGAGCCTCGTCGAGCACGGGGGAAAGAAGCTTCAATTCACGCACGACATCGTGCATCGCGAGGGGCGCCGCACGTTCCTGCCGGCCGGCGTCGACCTGGTCACCGAGCACGACTCCATGGATCGCACGACACGGCAGCTCGTCCTCGGCCCCGAGCCGCGCGGAGGCGCCCGTCCGGTGCTGATCGAGCGCTCATTCACCTACGACTCCGCCGGTCGCCGAAGGTCGATGACGGACAAGACACGCGGGGTCACCACGTACGATCACGACGTGATGGGCCAGCTCACCCGCGTCCAGACTGGCACGTTCGCGGAGTGGTACGATCACGACGCCGCGGGCTCCGTCACGATGGTCCGGTCCACCGCCCGCGAGGAGCGACAGCCATGGACCGTGTCTCCGGGAAACGTCCTCGTCCGCGCGGGCGACGTCGACTTCGAGCACGACCCGATGCGCCGGAGGAGCGCGCGCATCGAGCGAAAGAGCGGCGCCCCCCCGGCGACGACGCGGTACGGCTGGGACTGCCGCAACCGCCTCCGCGAGGTCGTCTGGTCCGACGGATCGCGAGTTGTCTACACCTACGACGCGATCGGCCGGCGCCTGCGGAAAGACTTCCACGCTCCCCTCGACGAAAAGGGAGCCCCGAGCGCGCCAGTTCGCACGGTCCGTTACGTGTGGCAGGGCCCCCGAATCGCCGCGGAGATCGACTCCGAGCATGGAGCGCGCGTTATCGTCTATGCGCCGGGCACGTACTTACCGCTCCTGCAAATCCAGGACGGCGCCGCGTTCGCGTACGTGACGGACCCGCTCGGCACACCGCTCGAGCTCATCGATGATAGCGGGCGGGTCGCGTGGCGCTCCGACAGAAACGTTTGGGGCGCCTCGCGAGGGGTCACGGGGACCCGTGAAGTTCGCTCGCCGCTGTCCTTGCTCGGACAGTTCGTCGACGAGGAGACCGGGTTTGCGTACGTGTGGAATCGGTATTTCGACCCGGCCACACTCCGGTGGATCAGCCCCGACCCACTCGGCCTGGAGGGCGGCCGAAACACCGCCTCTTTCAATGGAAGCCCGGTCACGCACGTGGATCCGGACGGCCTTCGGTGCCTGGTCGGTCGGCCGGCGAGCGACGTGCCGTTTCGGATGGTGGCGGTGGTGCCGCCGGGGCCGAATCGGTCCGAGATCGCCATTCACGGCATGCCGTACCACGTGATCTTCGTGCGGCCGGACGGGACGAAGGTGCTCATGAACGCCGCTGATTTCGCGGCGTGGTACCGCACTTCGGGCCAGTTCGTGCCCGGCCGGCCCATCGTGCTCATCTCGTGTTTCACGGGCCAGTATTCGAACGGCTTCGCGGCGCAGCTCGCCAACGAGCTCGGGGTGCCGGTGACCGCGCCGTCCCACTCGGTGGGTCCCGTCAATTTCGGCCCCAACACCGGGGGAATGCAGATGGTCGGAGATCCGCACTGGGACCCGGCGTTCGGCGTGCCGCCGCCCAGTCAGGGTGGATGGAGCACCTTCTATCCGTCCTCCGCGGCGCCCGGCGTCGGGGCCGCGCCCGGAGGCGCCACACCGCCTTTCCCCGGCGCGCCGATGGTCAGTCCGAACGCCCCCCCGACCGGCCCCAACTGGGCGTATGGCCCGAACGTCGGCGGCGTCGATCCCGGCCCGCCGCCGCCGGCCGTCGCGCCCCCAGGCTACGTCCCGCGCCCCGCAGTCCCCCCCGCGGCGCCCACCGGAGGCGGAACAGGCACGTTGCCGCCCCCCGCCCCCGCCGGCGGCGGTACCGGAACAGGCCCCATGCCGGCCGTCCCGAGCGGGGGTGGCGGCGGCACAGGAACAGGCCCCATGCCGGCCGTCCCGGGTCCGGGCGGCGGCGGCGGAACGGGAACAGGCCAGATGCCCGCTGTGGGGAGCCCGCCTGGCAACAGCGGCCTTCCCTTCCAGAACCCCGGCTCGGGCGGCGGCAGCGGCGGCAGCTCGGGCGGCGGAGGCAACCCTTGATTCGAACCATGGAGTCGTAACGTGGCAATCGCGATCACCCTCCCCGACGTCTCGCTCGAATGCCGCTCTCTCCGCGGCACGGAGCAGCTCGGCGTCGCGTCCCGGTTCGAGATCACCGCCGGCACGACAAGCACCCTCGACGCGAAGGCGCTCCTCCGCGCGCCGTGCGGAATCACCCTGGAGACGCGTTACGGCGAGCGCACCCTCGCGGGCGTCGTCCTGCGCGTCACCGCGGTCGCCACCGCCCGCACGACCTCCGAGCGCACCTACCGATTCACCGTCGCGTCGCGCCTGGCCCTCCTCGAATTCCGGCGTCGTTCCCGCGTTTTCCAGAACAAATCGATCGTCGATATCGTCCGCTCCGTCCTGGAGGAGGGCGGCTATCGGCCCGGCGACATCCACGTGGAGACGGCGGACTCGCATGCTCCACGCCGGTACATCGTGCAATACGACGAGACCGACGCGACCTTCGTCCGCCGCCTCTGCGAGGACGAAGGCCTGTTCTTCCGCTTCGACGCCGAGGACGGCCGCGAGATCCTCACGATCGCCGACCGCTCCTCGTCCGCGCCCTCCGTCCTCGAATCCGCGCTCGCGCTCGTGGGCGACGCCGGCCTCGTCGCGCCGGGGCCGACAGCCTTCGACTGGACCAGCACGCGCCGCCGGCGCCCCGGAAAAGTAAGGCTGCGCGACCACGATCACGAGAAGCCGAAGGTCACGCTCGACGCCACCGCGACGGCCGGCACTCCCATGGAGCAACAAGCCAGCGTGTACGCGGCGCCGGGCGGATTCAAGGACAGCGGCGGCGGCGACTCCCGCGCTCGCCTTCACCTGGAGTCGCTCCGGGCCTCCGCGGAGACTGCCACCTTCACGACGACGGCGCTCGCCCTCTCGCCGGGTCGCTCCTTCTCGATCGAGGCCGACGCGAGCATCTTCGCCCCGCCGAACGACGCAGATCACGTGGTCACCGCTGTTCATCACGACTGGACCGCCTCCTCCGACAGGCACGTCGTCACGGTGGAGTCCGTCCCGCGCCGCGTGCCGTACAGGCTCCCTCGGATCACGCCGAGGCCGCAGATCGCAGGCCTCCAGTCCGCGGTCGTCACCGGCGCCTCCGGAGAAGAGGTCCACCCCGACGAGCTCAATCGCGTCTTCGTCCACTTCCACTGGGACACCGAACAACCGCTCGACGAAAAGAGCAGCTTACCCGTCCGCGTCCTCCAGCCCAGCGTGGCCGGTTCCATGCTGATCCCGCGCGTCGGGTGGGAGGTCCAGGTCGCCTTCGAGGACGGCGATCCGGAGCGGCCGTACGTGGTCAGTCGCTCGTACAACGCGAAGATGCCGCCCCCGTTCGCGCTGCCGCAGAACAAGATGGTGACGAGCGTCGCCACCGACAGCTCCCCGGGCGGCGCCGGCCGAAACAGCGTGCATTTCGACGACGGGGCCGGCAGACAGCACCTCAAGTTCCAGGCCGTCTTCGGAAAGACCACGACGGTCGGCGCCGACATGATCACGCAGACCGCCGTGAACGAGCGCCACGGCGTGACAGGGTCTCAGTCGCGCAGCGTCGGAGGCGGCGAGTCGATCAAGGTCGGAGAGGCCTTGTTCCTGACGCTCGGCTCCGACACGATGAACATCGCGGCCGTCGACCAGACCGACGTCGGTGGCAGTCAGAACGTGGGTGTCGGCTCGGAGACGGTGGTCGTCGCCGCCGCGGAGGTCGAGCAGGTCGGCGATCCCATGAAGGGCGTCGAGAACGTCGCCGTGAGCGCCGTCCTCCAAGGAATCGGCTCCACCGGCCCGAAAGGCGCGATCGCGTCCGCGTTGATCGGTATCGCCAAAGGGGCCGCGGAGGCCGGCGCAAAAGACGGTTGGGCCGCGGCCGGAAAGGCTGCCGGAATGGGCGCCGTCGGCGTCGTCGCGGGCCTCGTGCCGGGCGGGGAAGCGCTGCTGTCGGCCATCACCGGCGCCACGCAGCCGAACCCCTGGGACCACGCCAAAGACGGTGACGGCGATCGCGCGGGCGGCGGAGGCGCGGGCGGCGGCGCGAGCGACGCGGCGGGCGCGAGCGGCCCCGGCCCCGGACACCGCAACATCCTCGCGACAGGCGGTCTGGAAGTGAACGGTGGATTCACCGTGCTCACGCCGGGGCGCACCACATGGACCACGGCCGGCGCCTCGGTCATGATCACGGGCGGCAGCAAGACCGTGCAATCGTCCACGGCCACGCTGAAGACGCTCGGCGTCTCCGCGGACCAACTGGCAGCGTCGAGCATCACCGCGGCCACCAAGATCACCCGGAAATGCGGCACCGCCGCGAACATGACCGTCGCAGGCGTCCTGTCCGAGGCGGCCGGCGTCGATTACATCCTGAAGGCGCCCAACGTGATGATCGCCGCGTCCCAGCTCACCTTGAATGGCAGTCAGGTGGTGTTCGAGGTGCCGGGAGCGAGGGTGTGCGTCACGCCCAGCGGCATCTGGATCAACGCGCCTCAGGTCACGTTCGTCGGCGCCTTCACGCAGTCGGGCGATATGGTGGTGATGTGAGCCTCGCGGTCATCGGGCTCGGGCTCGTCTCGCCGGTCGGGCTCACGCCTTCGGATCATGCCTTCTTTCCCCGCGCCGGGGCGGTGCGGCCGCGCGCGACGCCGTTCCGCGACGCCGCGGGGGAGCCGGTCACGGTCCTGTTCGCGCCGTTCCTCGGGGCGCGACTGGCGCTCTCGGAGAGGCTCCTTCGTCTGGCGCAACAGGCGATCTCGACAGCCATGTTGCCCCTCGGGGGCGCCGGGCTCGGGCGCGGTGCCCCCTTGTTCGTGGTGACGCCCGCGCCGCGAGACGGGCTGACGGAGGCGCAGATCGACAGGGCGGTGCAGGCGATCGCGGCGTCCGTCGCGGCCTCCGAGGTCGTGCGGTACGCCGGCTCCGCGGGGGCGTTCGCGGCGCTCGCCGAGGCCGATTCGCGTGTGGGACAGGGACGCTCCGAAATGGCGCTCGTCGTGGCGCTCGACTCGATGGTGGATGTCGCGACGTTGAGCGCGCGCGCCCTTCGTCCGCCGTGTCCGTGGGTGAAGCCGCCGCTCCCTCCCGGGGAAGGCGCGGCCGCGCTGCTGGTCACTTCGCAGGATCGGGCCCGCGCGCGCTCGTGGCCGGCGCTCGGGACGCTGCTCGGCGCCGCGACGGCGATGGGCACCTCCACGAACGACGACGAGCGGCTCGTGGACGGCACCGGGATGACGGCTGTCCTGCGGGCGCTCCCGGCCAGCAACACCCTCGGATCGGCCTTCGGTCAGAGCGGCGTGGACGAGCTGCGCCTCGATGAGTGGCACTTTGCACTGGCACGTTCCGCGGCGCGCTTTGCCATGGATCACGAGGTGACCACGGTCGAAGATCGCACCGGCGAGGTCGGCGCGGCGGCCGGCGCGATGGCGCTCGCGTACGGGCTCGCGACGCAGGTCCACGGGACCGCCGAGCGAAAGGTCGCGCGCGGGGCCCCGTTCGTGGCGTGGTCCATCTCCTCCGATGGAACGCGCGGCGCCGCCATCGCGGCCGGGAGTGAGCCGTGAGCGTGACCATGAATCCGAAAGAGACCCTCCGCGCGGCGATGCACCGGCCCCTCGCGAGGATGCCAATCGTGAAGGGGCCGCTGCCGCCTGCGATCGATGCCGACTCCACAGCTCTGGACGCGCCGGTGAACCTCGGTTCGGTCGGGCTCTCGGGCTTCGACGGCGCGGCCAACGACGACGCGCTCCTCGATTTCGCGAGCGGTCCGCCTCCGCTCCTCACGCTCGACGACAAGGGCGGACTGCCGATCTCGCCGGAGCGCTTCTATCAGGACGTCGCGGCCGATGCGCTGGAGATCCTCGGCTCCTTGGCCCGGTATCGGTTCGAGGGCCCGTGGTCGCGGAAGGCCGACGAAGAGCGCCGCATCCTCGGCTTGGTGGACGCGATCCTCGCGACGGGGGAGGGGAGCCCGGCCTTCCTGGGCGCGGAGTGGAAACAGGCCGCTTCGTCTCCGGACCCCTGGAAAACGTGGGCGTCCGCGTTCGCGCTGGCGTCTGTCCTCGGGGAGGAGGCGCTGAGTGCGATCATGGGTGGTCTCTCGGCGATCCCCCCCGATTCGCTCGCGCACGTGGCCCTCGCCGCGGAGGCGATCGCGCAGGTTTCGCGGCCCGACGCGGCGGCGCTCGAAGAAAGGCTCGGCGCCTCCGAACACCCTGTCTGTCGTGCGGTGGTGCTCGATCTCCGCGCCCGGAGAGGCCTCGTCGACGCGAAGAAGATCGCGGCGGCGCTCGCGGCCCCGGAGCCCGCGCTCGTGGACACGGCCCTTCGACTCCTGGATCGAGCCCCCGAGTCGTACGAGGCTGTTCGGGAGCAGGTGAATACGCTCCTCGCCCATCCGAGCCGCGTCATCGCGTGGCGCGCGGCGCGGGCGATGACGCTGAACGGGGATGACCGGGCGTTCCATGCGGTCCTCGCGGGGGATCCTCTCACCGCGCGACTCGGCCCCTTCGCGCTGGAGCTCTTCGTGCTCGCGGGGAAACCACCGCATCTGCGCGCCATGGATCGCGTCGCCTCCGCCATGAAGACGACGCCGGCGATCCTCTCCGCGATTGGCAGGTTCGGTCACCCGCGGACCTTCACGTTCCTGACGTTCGCGCTCCAGGACGCGGCGCTCGCGGAGGCCGCGGCGGACGCGCTGGAGACGCTGTTCGGCGACATCGTGCCTCGCAAGGAGAGGACGCGGCCCGACGCGTGGAGCCGGGCCGTCGCCGCGCGGAAGGTGGATCCGGACAGCCGCCTTCGCCGCGGCGCCCCGTGGAGCCCCGCTATCCTTGCCGCGGAGATCCAGACTGGCACGTTGAACCGCGCAGCGATCGCCGCGCGCGCCGACGAGCTACGCTGTCGCGCGGGCCTCTCGGCGATCCTCGATCTGGGCGCGTGGGGGGAAGACGCCGACGCCTCCGTGGGCGCCCTCGTTCGTATGGCGCTTTCGAGCGATGGGGGCGACCTGGTTTGCAAGGCGCTTTCGAGCGAAGAAGGAGCGCGGTGACGATGGCAGACGGCCTCTTCAACTCGACGCCGTACGCGGCCCTGGCGCCGCCTCTCCGCGACATCGCAGGCGTCCCGGTCGCGACCGCGATCGTCAAGGCGACGTTCGCGATCGGGCGCGACGGCCGCGTCCGGCTGCACGACGAACAGGCGCCCATCCGGCCGGCCGACGTGCCGCGCGATCCGGAGTCGCCGGCGGGGAGCCTTCTCTATCCAACGGACCTCTTGCCTTCGAAGGTCGGCACGGACGTGATCCTCGTCGGAGATGCCGTGTCCGCGCGGCCCGCCGTCGCGATGGACGTGGCGGTGAAGGTGCGTGATCGGACTGCGGCCCTCCACGTCCACGGCCCGCGCGTCTACTTCGCCTCGCTCGGCAAGGTGGCCGTCGGTCCTGCCGCGAAGGCGGACCGCGTCCCGATCGTCTACGAGAAGGCCTATGGCGGGATGACACCGGATCTCCAGATCGTGGAGCGGAGGAACCCTTGCGGCGTCGGCGTCGCGCGTCGCCCCGCCGACCTCGACGGCAAGCCGGCCCCTCAGATCGAGCACCCGGCGCGCCCGATCGTCTCTGCCGGGGAGCCCTCGGAGCCCGCGGGGTACGGCGCGATCCCGCCGCACTGGCACCCTCGCGGCGAGCGCATCGGCACCCTCGACGCCGCGTGGCGAAAGGACCGGATGCCGCTCTTGCCCGTCGACGCGGACCCTCGGTATTTCAACTGCGCGCACCCGTCGCTGCTCTTCGAAGAGGCCTTGTCTCCGGGGGACGAGATCGCCATCCTCGGCATGACGGCGGAGGGCGTGGTGCGCTTCGCTCTGCCTTCGTTCCCGGTCCGCGTTCGCGCGCTCTTCGCCGGAAAGCCGCCGGCCGAGGCGCGCCCCGTGATTGACACTCTCCTCATCGAGCCCGAAAAAGGCACGTTCGAGATCTCCGCGCGAGCGTCCTTTCCTATTGGTCGCGGACGCGCCATGCTGCGCGAGATCCGGTTGGACCTCCATGGCACACCCTGAGCTCACCTCCGTCACGCTCGATCAATACGCGCTCGTCCTGTGCGCGACAGGCGACGGCGCGCCGCTCGACGTCGCGCTGGAGGCCGCCGCCGTGCCGCCGCGCGACTGGCCCGCTGCGGAGGCGCAGATCGCCGCGTGGCTCGCGACCGCGCGCACGGATCCGGGCCTCTTGCCCGCGTTCGACGAGGCGATGCGCAAGGCGCGGGAGGCGCTCTCGCGGCCCGTGAAGCCCATTGACGAGGACGTGGCGCTCTGGGGCAGGTGGCTCCGCGCGTGGTCGGCCTCGCAGGACCCGACAGGCCAGCTCGAGCGCTCCGGAATGGCCATGAGCGACGTGGTGCGACTCTCGGCCTCGTGGGGGGAGAAGATGCAGGCGGACCGCGCCCTGGCCGAGAAATTCGCCGAGGCGATGCAGGGCACCGGCCCCGCGCCGGAGGTGCGCGTGGAGGAGTCGCCGCGCCTCGTCGCCGCGAAGGCCGCCCTCGCCGCGCGGAAGAAGGATGTTCCGGCGGACGACTCGGCCGCTCGACCGTCGTTGTTCGGCGCGATTCCGGGGGAATCCGCGGCAATTTCGGACAGCGTTCCTCCGGTGGTGGTGCCTCCGGCGGCGGCCGTGAACGTGGGAGTCGCACCCGAGGCAGTCGTCGCGCCCGGGGTGATCGAGGGGCCGGTGGTGCCGACCATTCCGGCGGCTCCGGCGGTCCCGTCGTTCATGAGCGCGCAGAAGCCGGTGACGCTGGCGATGCCCGCGATGGCGCCGCCCGCGGCGAGCCCGCTGCCGTTCGATCCGGACGCTCGGCCGGTGGACCTGCCGAGTCAAGGCCGGCAGATCCAATCGGGCCTCACCAACGAAGTGGACATGTCCGCGATGGTGCGACAGGTGCTCGCGTTCCAGCCCGCGGGGAGCGCCCCCCCGATCTCCGGGATCCCGAGCGCGCTGCTCACGCCGCTGCCGAACGTGCCAGTCGCGGCGCCTCCGAACGTGCCAGTCGCGGCGCCTCCGAACGTGCCAGTTGCGCCGCCGGTGGGGAAGGTGTCTCCTTTGGCCGGGACCGCGATCGCCATGCCTCCGGAGCGGCCGGCGCTCCCGTTTGCGGGGGAGGGTGCGTCCGGGGACGCCGCGGATCGCGCGAAGCAGGCCGGTGCTCAACAAGATCGCCCCTCGCTCTCCGCGGTGACGCCCGTCGGCGCGACGGCCAGCGTCAATATCGCTGCTCTGGCCCGTCAAGTGCTCGCGTTCAACGCCGCGAAGAAGCCCGATGAGCCGGCTGCGGCGCCCGCAGCGCCCGCAGCCCCCGCGGCCCCTGCGGCCGCCACACCGCCAGTCGCGCCGCCGCCAGTCGCGCCGCCGCCTGCCGCGCCGCCGATGGTGCCCACGCTCACCATCGAACAGTACGCCTCCCTCTGCGTCGACCTGGAGCTGTCACCCGCGCAGGCGGCGGAGATCCTGCGACGGTACGGCGCCAACGAGGCGGGGAAACGCGTGCTGGACGAGGGTTGGTCGCGCATCTTCTCGGAGCAGTCGGCCCGCCGCGCCGCCTTCGAGAAGGCGAAGGTGGCCTATCGAACGTGGCTGTCCCAGGGCGGCCGCCGCTGACCCACGAAGCGCCCGCACATCCCTCCTCACCGTCCCGAGCCGAGACTCCATGGCCCTGATCGCCTGCGTCAACTGCGGATGGATGTGCAACGAGACGGACGCCGTGTGCAACATGTGCGGCGGCCCCACGCGGGTGCGAGCGCCCGCGCCGGTTTGGCCCGCCCCGCAACAACCTCCTTGGGTGCCGCCGCCGATCGGGATCAGCTCCGGTTCGCGGCCGGATCCGTCGATGCTGTGGCAGCCGCCTCCTCCACCTCCCAACTACCCCGATATTCTTCCTCCGCTGGGCAGGCTCCTCCTGAACCGGCCATTGCCCGAGTCCGAGCTGGCCGACAACCCCCGCCTGGCGTGCATCGATTGTGGCCATATCGTCGGCAACCGCCCGGCGATCTGCCCGAAATGCGGCCTCGCCCCGGATCAGGACTCCATCCATGCGCGCAAGCTCGCCGAGCTGCTCGAACGAACGTTCCGTCGATGCACGGGAGTCGGAGCGTGGACCCTCGACAAGTGGCCTCGACCGACCGTGTGGACCGAGGAGCGGAGACTGATCGAGGTCCTGCGCGATTGCCTCCTGCTCGACGGCGGACAGCCCGCGATCGTAGGCTTCCAGCAGACCGAAGCGCGCATCGAAATCCGCAGCCCCGATGGGGCGTGTCCGCTCGCGGTCGACGCGGCGAGAGGTCGCATCGCATCCGTCGGCCCGGATCACGAGATCGTCCCGTCGACCCGATTCGTCCTGTTGAGAGAGCCCCGCCGCCTCTTCCGCTGGCTCACCTGGGTCGGCCTGAAAGGACTCGATCAATTCACGGCTTGAGATTTCAAGTCGCCGCCGAATTGAATTAAGGTTTCCCCTCCCTTCGCGACCGAAGAGAGCGATTTGGGAGGGGCGGACGCGCGATAGCGCGGCCGGGGGTGGGCATCGTCTTTCTCTGTTTTCGTCAGCGCGTGAGGAACCGCCCCCATCCGCGAGCCTCTCGCAGCGCCTTTCGCGCGTCGTCCTCCGAAGGGCCCAGATCTGCCGAGTCCCCGCCGGCTCCGATGTTCACCGTCCGCGCGGACTGGCCCTCTCCGACCTGGAGACCGCACATCCCCTCTCCCCAGAACAACGCCGCGTCGATCTCCCCGCGTTTGTGCGGGTCTTCCGCCGGCGACAGCACCCCTTTGAGCAGCCCCGCGATATCGTGGTCGGCGCCTCCCTGGCAATACGACGTCTTCGCCCCCTTCACGAGCTGGCCAATCTCACCCAGCAAGAACGGCACGCCCAGCTTCTTCGCGATCTCCGTGTCGACGTCGATCTTCCGCGTCCCCACCGATAAGAGCCTCTTCGCCTCCTCCGCGGACGGCGCCGGATTCGTGGTCTCCACGTAGACGTGCGATGTCCACACGAGACGCCGACTCACATCCTCCGGCAGCGCGCGCACGGCCTTCTCCGCGAACGCCGGATACGCCTTCAACGCCCCACGGAAATCCGCGAGCACGATCGGCTGCGGGAAGCTCTCCGCGAGCAGCGCCGACGCCGGCACCAGGAACGTGCCAATCAGCTTGTCCGCCTCCGGCCCGACGAACGAGCCGTGCCCCACCGTCCGGAACGTGTCGAGCTCATTGACCAGCTCCCACGCGAGCACATACGGGCTCTCCCGGATCGCGACGTCCTCCCGGTATTTCTCGATGCGCTCCTTCATCTGCCCCGCTCCCCGGCGCTGCCACCCGCCCTCCAGATAGACCTCCTTCGCGCTCCACCCCGCGGCCTTCTGGTCATCCAGCGACACCTCCGGATCCGGCAAACCGTACCCCGGCTGGTGATTCAACAAGCTCACCACGAACCGCAGCGGACGCGCCCTTCGCCCGTTCTCGTCGAGCAGCAGACTCAACATGTCGCGCGCCCGCCCGATCTCCTCGGAGCTGCCCGTCCGCTTCAACGTCCCCCACATCCGCACCACCGGCGCGCCCCGACTGGCCACATCGTTGAGCGCCGCGCAGATCACCCGCCGCCGCTCCCCGTCCGTACTGCCACCCTCCGCAGCGAGCTTGTCGAGGAGGTCGAACGTGTGCGTCCCGAGGAAGCGCAAATGCACCTCTCCGCGCCCCGCGATCTCCTGCACGAACCCGCCGAACGTGGCCTCTCCGCCGGACCGCACCGCCCGCGCGACTCCGTGGCTCCCCGACACGGCACGTTCCCACGGCCCCGGCGTCGCCGCCGCCTCCGCGCACGCCGGCTGCGGCCCCGCGTGGCTCCCACCGCCCGCATCCGGCCCCTCCGCATCCGTCGCGCCCGCGTCCGACTCCGCGCCTCGGGAGGCCCCGTCCGCGCCCGTCCCGCTCGCGCCGGGTCGGCTCGTCACGACAGGGCTCGCGGTGCCGCTGCCGTCGCGGGGGCCGCCGCACGCGCCGCACGCACCGCACACTGCCACGATCCCGAGCGCGCCCAAGGCCGCCGCGATTCGCTCCGATGATCGTTTCCAGCGCACGAAACTCCGGTACCATGCCTTCTCATGCGCTTCACCGTTCCTTTCCGGCAAGTCGCGTCTCCTGCGCTCTTTCTCGCATCGATCGGCGTCGCGGTGCTCACCGCAGGCTGCGGCGTCGACGTGTCCGCCGTCTTCGGGAGCGGACAGGGCGCACAGGCCGGCGCCTCCGCAGGCGGCGGCGGAAACGGCGGAAGCGGCGCGGGCGGCAGCACCACCACCACGACATCGTCGACCACCACCACGTCGTCGACCACGACAACCACCACGACCACGACAACCACCACGACCACGACGACCACGGTCGCGCCGGTGTGCGGAGACGGCACCTGCGACGCCGCGGCCGGCGAGACGACCGCGACCTGTCCGGGCGACTGCCCCGGTGGCCTCTGCGAGCACAGCATCTGCGAGCCGTCGCAGACCCCGCTCGTGAACGGCTGCGATCCGTGCGTCACCAGCGTGTGCGCCCAGAACGCCGACTGCTGCAACAAGCAGTGGGACGGGACGTGCGTCGGCCTCGCGAACCAGCTCTGCAACAACGCCTGTTGCGGGGACGGTCAGTGCGTCGCGGAGCAGTGCGACGCCTGCATCGCGGACTGCGGTCACTGCCCTCCGGCGCCCACGTGCGCGCACTCCGTCTGCACCGGCGGCGACAACGTCGCTCCGTTGAATACAGCTAGTTGCTTCGACCCGTGCATCGACGAGGTGTGCGCCACGATCGACGCGACGACCGACAACTGCTGCGATCCGGAGCCGCCCGCGTGGTCGGCCGAGTGCACGACGAAGGCCCACGACCTGTGCCCGGTGGACGCGTGCATCCAGGACGTGTGCGCGGCGATGCCCTCGTGTTGCTCGGCGCACTGGACCGCGGCGTGCGTCGCAGCGGCCGTGAATACGCCTTCGTGCGCGACGGGGTGCGACTGCGCGCACGACCCGTGCAACGCCGGCCCGAACGGCACTCCGCTGGACGCCGGCTGCGATCCGTGCGTCGCCGCCGTCTGCAAGGCCGACACGTACTGCTGCAACAGCGACTGGGACGGCATCTGCGTCGGCGAAGTCGGCACTCTTTGCGGCATCCAATGTAATTGACGAAGCCGCTTCGCCGCCGCGACGCGTCAGCCATCGCACGAGCGCCTTTGGTGGCCCCCTTGGGGTTGACAAGACGCCCCATTTGGAGGACGAACGGACCCCATTTCCCGGAGGTTCCCGTGACCGCTTCCGCATCGTCGTCCTCCAAAATCACCTACTCCTCGGCCTCCGTGGACATGACCGAGTTTCACCGGCTCTTCGACGAGGCCCTCGCCACCCTCCGCGCGGGCCTCGGCAAGGAGTATCCGCTCCACATCGACGGCCAGGCCGTGACGTCGCCGCTGCCGCTCCTCGTGGACCTCGCGCCCGCGGACAACTCGGTCGTCCTCGGCAAGTTCGCCTCCGCCTCCGGAGAGCTCGTCGAAAAGGCCATCGCCGGCGCCAAGCGCGCGCAGAAGGCCTGGGCGAAGAGGTCGTTCAAGGAGCGCACCACCATCCTCCGCCGCGCCGCCGAGATCATCCGCGAGCGCAAGTACGAGATCGCCGCCGTCATGAGCCTGGAGGTCGGCAAGAGCCGCATGGAAGCCATGGGCGACGCCGAGGAGTCCGCCGATCTCATCGACTACTACGCGGGCATCTACGAAGAGGCGAACGGCTACGACCGGCCGATGGGCCGCCTCTCCCCGAACGAGAACGCGCGCTCCGTGCTGCGGCCGTTCGGCGTCTTCGCGTGCATCGCGCCCTTCAATTTCCCCATGGCGCTGTCGACCGGCATGTCCTGCGCCGCGCTGATGACGGGCAACGCGGTCGTCTACAAGCCCGCTCAGGACACGCCGTGGACTGGCTATCAGCTCTACCGCGCGTACACCGACGCGGGCGTCCCCGCGGGCGTCTTCCAGTACATGTCCGGCCTCGCGTCGAACATGGGAGATGCCCTGTGGAAGAACCCCGATGTCGACGGCATCGTGTTCACCGGCTCCAAGGACGTGGGGATGCGCCTCGCCAAGGAGTTCTCGACCCGCTGGCCGAAGCCCGTGCTCATGGAAATGGGCGGCAAGAACGCCACGATCGTGACCGAGTCGGCCGATCTCGACATGGCCTCCGACGGCGTGATGCGCTCCGCGTTCGGCCTCCAGGGACAGAAGTGCTCCGCCTGCTCGCGCGTGTACGTCGACGCGAAGGTGGCCGACAAATTCCTGGAAATGCTCGTCGAAAAGACGAAGAAGCTGGTCTGTGGCGATCCGTCGAACAAGGACGTCTACTTCGGCCCGGTCATCAACGGGAAGGCCGTGCGCACGTTCGTGGAGGCCGCCACGCAGGCGCGCGGAGAGGGCCAGATCCTGACCGGCGGCGAGAAGATGACAGAGGCAGAGTTCGCGAAAGGCACCTACGTCCAGCCCACGATCGCGAAGCTGCCCCTGAACAGCACCCTCTTCGAGCGCGAGCTGTTCCTGCCGTTCCTGTCGGTGGGCGTCGTCTCCGGCCTGGACGAGGCGCTCAAGGAGGCGAACAAGGTCGAATTCGGCCTCACGGCGGGCATCTTCTCGGCGCACCGCGCGGAGATCGACCGCTTCTTCGACGAGGTGGAGGCGGGCGTCTGCTACGCGAACCGCCGCACCGGCGCGACCACCGGCGCGTGGCCCGGCGTGCAGCCGTTCTGCGGCTGGAAAGGCTCGGGCTCCACTGGAAAGGGCGGCTGCGGACCCTATTACGTCGCCCAGTTCATGCGCGAGCAGAGCCGCACCATCATGGAGTGAAGAGGGCCCCCTAAGCCCACTTTTTACGGATTACGGAAAGAGGTTGAGCATGACGATGACCGTGGAAACCCCGAAGAGCGGCGGGCTGGAGGACTCCACCCTTCAGAGCAGCCGTGAAGCCCTCGTTTATCCGCGAATCGTGGTGCCTCCTCCCGGGCCGAACGCGCAGCGGATCATCGCCCTCGATCAAGAGTACGCCTCCACTTCTTACATCAAGGAGTATCCGCTCGCGATCGCCGGCGGAAAAGGCGCCATGGTCGAGGACGTGGACGGCAATCGCTACATCGACTTCATGGCGGGCATCGCCGTGTCGTCGACGGGCTACAACCACCCTGTCGTGGTGAAGGCCATTCAGGAGCAAGCCGGCAAGTTCCTGCACATCTGCGGCACGGACTTCTACTACGACACGATGGCGCGGCTCATGGAGAAGCTCGCGCAGATCGCCCCCGGCCCCGACAAGAAGCGCGTCTTTTTGACCAACTCCGGCACCGAAGCGACGGAGGGCGCCATCAAGCTGGCCCGCCGCTCGACGGGGCGACATGCGTTGATCGCGTTCGACGGCGCTTTCCACGGCCGTTCGTACGGCGCCATCTCGCTCGACTCGACGAAGGTGAAGTACCGCCAGGGCTTCGGTCCGCTGCTCCCCGGCGTGTACCACGTGCCCTTCGACAACCCCTATCACCACCCGCAGGACATGAGCGCGCTCCACCACCTCTTCGATTCGCGCGTCGCCGCGGACGAGGTGGCGGCGATCTTCGTGGAGCCGATCCTCGGCGAGGGTGGCTATGTCATCCCGCGGCCGGAATTCCTGCACAGCCTGCGTCGCCTCTGCGACGAGCACGGCATTCTCCTGGTGTTCGATGAGGTGCAGTCCGGCGTCGGCCGCACGGGGCACTGGTGGGCGGCGGATCACTTCGGCGTCGTGCCCGACATCCTCACGACGGCGAAGGGCCTCGGCTCCGGCATGCCGATCGGCGCGATCATCGCGAAGGAGTCGATCATGAAGTGGACGCGCGGCTCGCACGGCTCCACCTTCGGCGGCAACCCCGTGAGCTGCGCGGCGGCCCTCGCGACGCTGGACCTGGTCGAGAACGGCCTCATGGAAAACGCGGCGAAGATGGGGCACCGCCTCGTCGTCGGCATGAAGAAGATGGCAGAGAAGCACCCTGTCATCGGCGACGTGCGCGGCGTCGGCCTCATGGTCGGCGTGGAGTTCGTGAAGGACCGCGTCACCAAGGAGCCTGTCCCGCACCTCGTCTCGGAGCTGGAGCAGCACGCCTTCCGCCACGGGTTGTTGCTCTTGGGATGCGGCAAGAGCACGATCCGCATCGCGCCGCCCCTGGTGGTCACTCCGTACGACATCGACAAGGGCATGGAGATCATCGATCAGTGCCTGACGGAGCTGTCGCGATGAAGGACAAGCTCGCCTCGTTGAAGGAGGCCGTTTCGTCGCTCGTGAACGACGGCGACACGCTGGTGATCGAGGGCTTCACGCACCTCATCAGCTTCGCCGCCGCGCACGAGATCATCCGCCAGGGCAAGAAGGATCTGACGCTCGCGCGGCTGACTCCGGACCTCATCTACGACCAGATGCTGGCGGCCGGCTGCGCGAAGAAGCTCGTCTTCTCGTGGGCCGGCAACCCCGGCGTCGGCTCGCTGCACGCGTTCCGGCGCCTCGTGGAGGCCAAACCGCCGAAGCTGGAGATCGAGGAATACAGCCACTTCGGCATGGTGGCGCGCTTCTCCGCGGGCGCGGCGAACCTGCCATTCTGGCCGCTCCGCAACTACATGGGCACGGATATTCCGGGCGCCAACGACCGCATCAAGCAGGTGACCTGTCCGTTCACGGGGGAGGTGCTCGCGGCGGTGCCGGCGCTCCGGCCCGACGTGACGGTGGTGCACGCGCAGCGCGCGGATCGCTCGGGCAACGCGCAGGTGTGGGGCCTCCTCGGCGTGCAGAAAGAGGCGGCCTTCGCCTCGAAGCGCGTCATCGTCGTCGCGGAGGAGATCGTGAGTGAGTCGGTCGTCCGCGCCGACCCGAACCGCACGCTCATCCCCGGAAACATCGTGTCGGCCGTCTGCGTGGAGCCGTGGGGCGCGCACCCCTCGTACGCGCAGGGCTATTACGACCGCGACAACGACTTCTACGTGAAGTGGGACGAGATCGCGCGCACGGAAGCGAGCCTCAGGGCCTATCTGGACGAGTTCGTCTACGGCGTGGCGGACCGCAAAGGCTACATGGACAAGCAGCCGGAGCTTCAGCGCCTGAAGGCGAAGGCTCAGATCTGCGAGGGAGTGAACTATGGCTACTGAGACGCCGGGAGCCGTGGATTACACGCCGAGCGAGCTCATGACCGTGCAGGCGGCGCGCGAGCTGCCCGACGGAGCGGTGGTGTTCGTCGGCATCGGCCTGCCCAACCTCGCGTGCAACTTCGCCCGCGCGACGCACGCGCCGAACCTCGTGATGATCTACGAGTCCGGCGCGGTCGGCGCCATCCCGGACCGCGTCCCGCCGTCGATCGGGGATCCGTCGCTCGTGACGGGCTCTCTCATGGTCGCGAGCATGGGAGAGGTGTTCCAGTACTTCCTCCAGAACGGCAAGATCGAGGTCGGCTTTCTGGGCGGCGCGCAGATCGACAAGTACGGTAACCTCAACACCACGGTCGTCGGCAACTACGCCTCTCCGAAGGTGCGACTGCCAGGCTCCGGCGGCGCGTGCGAGATCGCCATCTTCGCGCAGCGCACGCTCATCGTGATGAAGCTCAACAAGCGCGCCTTCGTGGACAAGGTGGACTTCATCACGAGCCCGGGCAACCGCTCGCTCGGCAAGAGCCGCAAAGAGTGGGGCATGCCCGGCGCCGGCCCCGTGCGCGTCATCACCGACAAATGCATCCTGGAGCCGAACCCGGAGACCGGCGAGCTCGAGATCAGCGCGCTCTACCCCGGCGCCACGGTGGAGGACTGCAAGGCCAACGTCGGCTGGCAGCTCCACGCCCGCGCGACGCTCGGCACGGTGGAGCCGCCCAGCGCGGCCGACGTGGCGCTCCTCCGCGACAAGCTCGACCCGGACCGCCTCCACATCAAGTGACATCCCCCAGGACAGGCTACCTCGCGAGGTGGCCTGTTCGCGGACGGGGCGCCCCGTTCCTGCTTTGAGCCGCGTTGTGCCAGCCCGGCGCGCGCGTTTTCTCGCAAAATCAAGCATCTTGTGCGGCGGCCCGCCGGTTGCTAATCGTGCCCGGCATGGATAAGCGCTCTCTGCTCCTCGGTCTCGGCTGTCTGGCGTTCTCGTTCGTGATCGGCTGTACGGGCAAGATCACCGGCGGCAGCAGCAGCGGCGGCGGCGGCGCCGGCGGGGAAACGGGCGGCTCCACCACCACGACGACCAGCGGCGGCACCGGGTCGTGCTTCGACATCCAGGAGGGCGGCTATTGCGCGAACGTGGGCGACACCTGCACCTGGGACGAAGAGTGCGGAGGCGTCGAGTACACCTGCGAGCCCGACCACACCTGGAGCGCCATCTATTACGACGAGCTCTGCTGCAACGAGCCCGTGAACGACTGCCCCGCGGACATGCCGAAGCCGGGCGATCCGTGCGACGTCTGCGCCGACGTCCAGACCTGCTTCTACGACGCTCCGGTCGGGTGCACGGGCCAGTACTCGCTCTATTGCGATCCGGATTTCTGGGCGTGGATGGTGGTCGAGAACCCGAAGTGCGTCGACGACTGCGGCCCCCACACCGACCCGGCCGACTGCAATGCTCAGCCGTACTGTCGTTACTTCTCGACGGGCTGCCCCGGGAGCCAGGTCCCTGCGGACGGCTGCTATTCGACCGCCCTCCCGTGCTCTCCGGACAGCAATTGCCCGGTCGGAAAGACGTGCACGGACGCCGGGGACATGGATTGCTCCGGTGACACCTGCACGTGCCTCATGACCTCCATCTGTCTCTGATCCCCCCCCAAATAGACCCATGAACAAGCGCATTCTTCTCTTCTTGGCGGCCGGCGGGCTCCTCTCGCTCGCCGCCTTCTCCACGGGCTGTGACGACGGCTGCGGCAACGCCTCCGACGGCGCGTCCTGCTCGGATGTCGGGGCCGAATGCCCTGCGGGCGACTCGCCTTTCCTCCGGTGCGAGGCTGACAGCAAGTGGCACGAGATCGGTTATTACGACGGCGACGGCGGGGATTGCTTCGCCTTCTCGCAGAAGCTCTGTCCCGAGGCGATGCCGCTCCCCGGCTCGGCCTGCGAGCCGTGCGAATACGTGGCGACCTGCAGCTACAGCGCCTCGACGGCGTGCGGCGGCGCGAAGGACCTCTATTGCGCGGACGACAGCACCTGGCACGTGAAGGATCAGTCGCCGGAGATCGTGTCGTGCGACTGCTCCCTCCACACCGAAGCGCAGAAGTGCAACGCCGACCCTTATTGCCGGTTCCTGAACCCCGGATGCAACGACGGCCTCCCCACGGACGGCTGCCATCCGCAGGTGGAGTGCGAGGACGACACCGTCTGCGCGGCCGGCACCAAATGCACCGCAGCGGGTGATTACCAGTGCAACGCGGGCCAGTGCGTCTGCCAGACCGTGCATCGCTGTCTGTGAGCCGGAGGCCCCGCCGCGGGCCTCCGCCGGACCCCCTTCAAACAGCCACCTCGCCGAGCAACGGGACCGCGCCGATCTTCGTGTCCCGCGCGATGGAAGAGAGCCTGTCCGTGAGCTTCTGAACGCTCATCGCCGGCAGCGCGCGGACGGGGCTGTCCAGCGGATCGAAGAAGTTGTCCCAGTGCGACAGCAGCACCGCTCTCGGGTCCAGCGCGCGCGCCACGCGCTCCGGGAAGCGCTCCGACGACTGCCACCCTGCCACGCACAACAAGAGCAGATCGACCTCCTTCGGGGGGGCGGTCCGCTCCACGATCTCCGCGCTGCCGAGGTGCACGATCTTGCGCCCGAACACCTCGATTTCCACGCGAAACACCGCGCCGCATTTGTACTTCTCGGTCCGCAAAGGCACCTGATCGCAGTCCGCGATGTCGCCGGGGAATGGCACTCTCCCGAGCGCGAGCTTCGAGTGTGCGCTCACGGCGAACGTCAGCTTGAACGGCCCCACCTCCGCGGTGAGCGGCGCCTGCCCGAACTCCCGCTCCGCGCACACGAGCCTGCTCTCCGGCACGAGCGAGGCGCGGCACAGCGCGACCGCCGACTTCGATCCATACACGGTGGCTCCGGTGCGCCGCGCGATCGCCGGCACATCCATCGCGTGATCGAAATGCGTGTGCCCCACGATGATCGCGTCCGCCTGCGGCGTGATCCGCGCGATCTCCGCGAGGTCCGGCGCGAGCGGCCGCAGCACGCACTCCCGCAGCCCCGCGCGCGTCACGTACGGATCGAGGAGCACGGTCGTGCCCCCCGCGCGGATCTCGAAGCCGGCCGTCCCGAGCCACCGCACGCTCACCTGCGAGTCGCTCTTCGCCGACGGCAGCACGCGATCGATTTCGGGGAGAGGGAAGGGTCCGTTCGCGTTCGCCACGCCTCATCCTCGCCGATCGCGCTCTCCCGGCCACAGGACAATTGCCGCGCTCCCCACGCGATCTTTTCGCGCCCCCGCGGAGCGCTGCGCCGGCCGCTGCGGACCGCCGGGCGCGCCGCGTCAACGAGGACGATTCTATTTTTGCGGAACGATCTTCACGGTCCGTGTACTAGCCTCACCTCGATGTCCACCGTGGAATTCGACCTCGAGAACCCGACCGAAGAGCACGCCCTTCTCCGCAAGACGATCCGCGACTTCACCCGCGCCGAGGTGGAGCCGCAGGCGGACAAGCACGATCGCTCCGAGACGCTGAACGTGGAGCTGCTCCGCAAGGTCGGCGATCTCGGGATGCTGGGCGTCACCGTCCCTGCGGAGGCGGGCGGCGCGGGCATGGACTCGGTGGCCGCGGTGATCGTGCACCACGAGCTGTCGAAGAGCGATCCGGGCTTCTGCCTCGCGTACCTCGCGCACGCGATGCTCTTCGTGAACAACTTCTATTACGCCTCGAACGAAGCGCAGCGCGACAAGTACCTCGCGAAGGTGATCAGCGGAGAGTGGGTCGGCGCGATGGGCATGACCGAGCCCGGCGCCGGCACCGACGTCCTCGGGATGAAGACGACCGCTCGAAAGGACGGCGACAATTTCATCCTCAAGGGCACGAAGGCGCTCATCACGAACGCGCCCGACGCGCACGTCTTCATCGTCTATGCGAAGGTGGACGACCGCATCACGACGTTCGTGATCGAGCGCTCGTGGCCGGGCGTCAACGCGGACGGCGTGACGCACAAGATGGGCATGCGCGCGAGCACGCTCGGCGAGATCCACATGGACGACGTCGTGGTGCCTGCGGAGAACGTCCTCGGCACGGTCGGCGGCGGCGTCCGCAACATGATGCGCAACCTGGAGATCGAGCGCCTCACGCTCGCGGCGATGAGCCTCGGCATCGCGGATCGCTGCATGGACATCATGACGACGTACGCGAAGGAGCGTCAGAGCTTCGGCAAGCCGCTCGCCGACTTCGGCCAGATCCAGCGCTACATCGGCGAGAGCTACGCGAAGACGGAGGCCGCGCGCGCCTTGATTTACAGCGTCGCGCGCCACACCGGCCCTGGCCAGCGCAACCGGCTCGGCACGGACGCGGCGAAGCTCTTCGCGGCGCCGGTCGGCAAGGAGGTCGCGGACAACGCGATGCAGGTGCTCGGCGGATGGGGCTACTGCAACGAGTACAAAGTCGAGCGCCTGCTGCGCGACGCGAAGCTCCTCGAGATCGGCGGCGGCACGATCGAGTCGCACCAGAAGAACATCACGAAGGAGCTTCTCGCGAAGGTCGGATGACGAGTAGCCTCGCTCCGGCGTGGCGCACTCCGAAGTCCTTCTCTTCCTCCTGTCGCTCGCCGTCCTCCTCGGCGTGGCGCGCTTGCTCGGCGAGCTCGTGGGGCGCATCGGCTGGCCGTCGGTGGTCGGCGAGATCCTCGCGGGCATCGTCTGCGGCAAGACGGTGTTCGGCCGATTCGCGCCGGGCGCCTTCGACTGGCTGTTTCACGACGGCCCGCCGAAGACGCTGCTCTCCGCGTACACGACGGTGGCGGTGGTGCTGCTGCTCGTGGTCGCGGGCCTGGAGATCGACCTCACGATCGTCCGTCGCAGCGGCCGCGCGCTCTTGCTCACGGCCTTGTTCGGCGCGGTGATCCCGTTCGTGCTCGGGTACGGCCTCGGCTTCGTGTTGCCTGGACACGATCTCGCCGACCCGTCGCGGCGCGGCCTCCACGCGGCGTTCCTCGGCATCGCGCTCGCGATCTCGGCGCTCCCGGTGATCACGCGCACGCTGATGGACCTCGGCTTGATGAAGAGCGACATCGGCATGCTGGTGCTCTCCGCGGCCGTCGTGAACGACATCCTCGGGTGGATCTGCTTCAGCGTGCTCGTGCGCGAGATGGGCTCTTCGGGCGCGACGGACCTCAAGAGCTTGGGCCTCTCGGTCGGCCTCACGCTCGGCTTCGTGGCGTTGACGCTCGTGGTGGTGCGCCCGATCGTGGATCGCTGGCTCCGCGCGATGGAGCCGAGTCCGGGCGAGGCGCCGCCGACGCCCCGCGTGCTCTCGATGGTGATGGTGCTCGCGCTCCTGGGTGCGTCCGCGACCGAGGCGCTCGGCATCCACGCGGTGTTCGGCGGCTTCGTGGTGGGCCTCGCCATCGGTGATTCGCCGCGTCTCCGCGAGCACACGCGCCACGTGCTGCAGGACTTCGTGACGAGCATCTTCACCCCGGTGTTCTTCGCGACGATGGCGCTCCGGTACGATTTCGCGCGCTCGTTCGACCTGGTGCTGACGCTCGTGATCGTGGGCATCGCGTGCGTGGCGAAGGTGCTCGGCAGCGCGCTCGGCGCGAAGCTCGGCGGCGCCGGCAACCGCGAGGCCTTCGCGATCGGCTTCGGCATGAATTCCCGCGGCGCGATGGAGATCCTGCTCGCCGTCATCGCGCTCGAGGCCAAGATCATCAACGAGAAGATCTTCGTCGCGCTCGTGATCATGGCGGTGGTGACGTCCCTGATCTCGGGCCCCGCGATGTCGCGCCTGTTGAAGGCGATGGGCGGCCCCGTGCAGAAGCTCCTGCGCGCGGGCGTGGTGCGCCTCGACCTGCAGCCGACGACGCGTCGAGAGGCCATCTCCGCGCTCGTGACGGCGCTGTGCGAGAAGCTGGGTCGCCCGGAGGATGCACCGCGCTTCACCGCGTCGGTGATGGGCCGGGAGGAGACGGCGGGCACCGGCGTGGGCGACGGCGTCGCGTTCCCTCATGCGGAGTGTGAGGGCTTGAGTGAGCCGGCGCTCGCGTTCGGCCGCAGCGAGGCCGGCCTGGACTTCGACTCACCGGACGGCCAGCCCGCGAACCTGATCTTCTTGTTATTGACGCCGAAGGGCGATTACGAGGGTTCGTTGCACTTGCTCGCGGGCATGGCGCGCCTGCTCGCGAAGGACGAGGTGCGCGACAAGCTGCGAGCGGCCACGGACAGCGCCGCGTTGATCGCCGCGCTCGCGGACGCGGAGGCGCCCCCGCGATCGCTGAAGACCCCCGGAACCGCGGGCGTGACCCCGATCCCGAAGGCGAGAGACAGCGCCCGCGGCGCCACATAACCAGGCTGTTTTGGGGGAGTCCTCGACGTTGCGTGAATGTGGCGTTACTTCCCGGGCGGCTTGTATTGAGTCGGCGGTTTCGCCGGCGTCGGCGGAGCGGGCGCGGGAGCCGCGTTCAAGCCGAATTCGCGCACCACGGCGGTGACGACGTCGTTGCCGGCGATGGGCCAGTAGGCGGCGCCGAGCACGAACAGAAACAGGATCTGCACGATCGCGATCGGCAGGAAGCTCTTCGTCTGGTAGTTGCGCAGCGGCACGTGGACGATGCGCTCGCACACCAGCGTGTTGCCGATGCGCCTCGTGTACGCCCACACCCGCTGCGGCCCTTCGGCGGTGATGCGCAGCGCGCCGGCGAGGGTGCGTCGGTCGAGCTTGATGGGAGCGCGGTTGTTGTTCTCGAAGAGGGCGAGGTTGCCTTGCTCCGCCGCGAGCGTGAGCTCCAGCCAGCCGGGAGTGCCGGCTTGAACGAACTGCGGCGTCGTGGCTTGAGGAGGGACGCGTGGCCGCCCGATGGTGGGCACGAGCTGAGCGACGCCGCCGATGCCGCGCCGCCCGCCGACGCCGATCATCCCGGCCGCGTGAAACACGCCGACGCCGCCTTGCCCCCAGCCGACGAGCCCGACGCCGAGCTGTCCGATGGCGATGACGCCGCGGGCCATCTGCCCGATGGCGATGACGCCGGTGGCCATCTGACCGATGGCGATGACGCCGCTCGCTTCTTGTCCGAGAGCGATGAACCCGGTGGCGTGCGCGCCGCTGCTGAAGAACCGCATGGGTGAGGGGAGGATACCTGGGTTCGTGCGCCCGTGTCGTGCGGTTTACGGGGACGGCCCGCCGCGTGGAGAAGCGGCCATCCAAAGACGGGGGCGTGTGAGGGGGAGCGGAGCTCAGCTCGGGTCGTCGAAGATCTCGGCGGCAGAAGAAACCGTGACCGCCCGGCGGAACCATCGCCGCAGAACGGCCGGGTCTTTCTGCGCGAGCACCCGTTCTCGCACCGCCTCCGGCACATCGAGTCCGCGGTCTTGGAGCAAGTCGAGCACCGAGGCCGCCCGCTCTTGCGCGATGTAGTTTTTCGCGAAATCGCTCTGGTACTCGTAGCCTTTCATCATCGTCTCCAGCGCCTTCCGCGCAGCATCGTTGAGGGAATTGTAGACGAGATCGGTGTAGAAGCGAACCCGCTCGTCATCGAGGTCGTGCACCGCCGGCAACACCGCCGCAGCGATCGCCGCGGCCTCCTCCGTGTCTCCATGCGCCATCACCGAAAGGACGCCCAGCTCCGGCCGGCGACGCGCCTCCTCTTCGTTCGTGATCACCGGAACCGCCTTCTTCTGAAGCACCGGCGGCCGCAACACGAAGCCTGGCACCCCGATCTCGATAGGCTCCGCACACAAATACCAAATGAAAAGTGGCACTTTGCGAAGTGCGAAGCCTGCACAATCACTATGCGGCAGGCGGGCGTTTTCAGGGCGGACAGCACGGTTCCGTCGCCATCTCTGCGCGGACCGCCTCAAACCCCTCGCGCCCGGCGGGATTGCCGAAAAACCGGCGGGATACCCCCTCTCTGCGTCACGTGCGCCCCTCGTCACCCCCCTCTCGCGGCCTTTTTCAAGTGCCCTTATCGCCGACCTCGCGCGTCATCTCCAGCATCGTCACGCGAAACCCCAACTTCTTGAACAGCCGTTGAGCCTTCTCGTTCTGGGTGGCAGTCGTGAGCACCAGCCGGGGGGCGCCGAGGGCCGTCATCTCTGCCACCATCGCCTCCACCAGCGCGCCGCCGACTCCATGGGTCCGCGCGTCCTCCGAGACGTAGAGATCGTGCAGCATGCCGCACGCGTCGAGAAGGGCAGTCCAGTCCCGCTCTTCGAGACGGCCGTACGCATAGCCGATGATCCGCGGCGACTCCCCATCTCCGTCGCTCTCTTCCGCGACGAGCAGCACGGCACCTTCGTTCTGGATCTCTCGGCTCAGCCACCAGGCGT
The DNA here is from genome assembly GCA_046351455.1 of Polyangiaceae bacterium. Classification (GTDB taxonomy): domain Bacteria; phylum Myxococcota_A; class Polyangia; order Polyangiales; family Polyangiaceae; genus JADJRH01. The sequence goes on along the minus strand of JAXLYM010000001.1, from coordinate 258,561 downwards.
ATCCCTCTTCGACCGGCTCTTCCAGGAAGAAGCGCTTCGCGTCGAGGTGGTGGTGATAGCGCACCAGGCCGGCGGCGAGCTTCGCGACGGCGGGGATATCGGCGGGGGTGGCGCGGCGGATGACAGGGGCATTCGACATGAACGGAGTCCTCGGAGCGCCCGCATACCACGTTTTTCGCAAAGAAGGCTCCCCACCCCGCGCGGACGAGCGTAGGATGTCGCCGTGAACCGCGAGGATCCGTACCGCGCCCACGTCGCGCCGCCGCCTGTGCAGGCCGCCGCTTCCATCACGATTTGCAGGTCCTGCGGCATCGTCGCCCCCACCGATGGGACGGCCTGCGAAGGTTGCCAGAGGCCGCTCGCCGAGGTGCGCGTCCAGGTGGCGCCGCCCGCGCCGGACCTCACGTGGGTGGCAGTCAAGTGTGGTTTCACCTGCAATCAGTGCAAGTTCCTCGCCCCGCTGGACGGCCTCGACGCCGACGGAGCCGTGGACTGCGCGCACTGCGGCCTTCGCCAGCGGTTCGAAGTGTCGGAGTGGAAAGAAGGCCTCGAATTCGCGCACGCCGTCGGCGATCTGGCCGGCCCGGATCCGGAGGGCAAATACCCTCATCCGTCGATCTGGATCGGCGGTGACAACGACTACGCCAAGGTCGGCGTGACGCACACGTTCGTCGTCCCGAAGGCCGCGAAGATCACCGGAGAGGTCGGGGAGAACGCCGCCTCGATCCTGTCCAATCTCCACCGCATGCTGGACTTGCGCGCCACCCCCGGACACCCTGTATGCAAGCGCTGCCGGGTGCCCCTCCAGACGACGGTGACGGGCCCCGGAACGGTATCGACGCGGTGTCCGACGTGCGGGGACGAGGCGCGGTATGCCTTGCCGGACACGTCGCGCAACACGAGTGATCGCCTCGTGGGCGCGGTGGCGGACGAGCACCGGGTGGACCGTCCGCGCGCGCAGGCGATGCCGACGCAGGCGGGCGTCGTCGCGATGAAGTGCCCGGCGTGCGGGGCGCCGTTCACGATTCAGGGGACGGACAAGGTGCAGACGTGCGGTTATTGCAAGGCCTCGTGCTTCGTCGCGGCGAAGACGATGGCCCGCTTCCAGAGCCGCACGCCGGAGCCGGAGGTGTGGTGGCTCTTGTTCCGCGGCCTCTCCACCGAGCGAGAGCGCCTCACGTCCCCCATGCCCGAGACGAACCTCGCCGCGGCCGCGAAGAACGTGATCGCCGTGCTGAAGTCCGCGCCGGATACGGACACGATCGGAGACAAACCGGGAGTGTACGCCGCGCCGGAACAGGCAGGCACGCACTGGCCGCAGGTGTTCTTGACGCTCGCGCTCGGGACGGTCGCGCTCGTGGTAGGATATCTGATCTTGGGCGGACAGTGACAGCGCGAAGCATCTCGGTCGATCTCGTGAGCGCTGTCGTCGAATGGGGGCTTATTCGACGTAGGTGCGCTCTGCGGCGAGGGCCATCATCACCTGGTAGTTCTTCACCTCTTCGACAGGCAGCTTGGCCCAGGAGAGCAGGGCGCCGCGCCGTTTGACGTGCACGAACGCCTTCTCGGAGGCGATGAACCCGCGTTTCCAGGAGATGCCCTCCACCTCTTGCCACGGCAACATCTGCCCGTTCGCGTGGATCCCGTACCCGTCGAACCCGATGACGCCGAAGGTCACGGCGCGCCCCGCGCGAAACGCCTCCAGGTACTGCGGGAGCAGCATGGCTGTCACGCGCTCCATGAGCTCTTTGCCGAACAGCTCGATGTTGTCGTAGCGGTAGTCCACGGTGAAGGAGGAGCCGTCGCGGAGCGCGACCGTGTAGTTGTCCTGCGTGGCGATCTCGACGCCGTTGCGAAAGACGCGCACGATCTTGTGATAGACCCCGTCGATCATGGCCCAGGGGACGATCCACTCCCGCTTTCGATCGCGGTAATAGACCCCGCCTTGGTGGATGGCGAGGTGGCAATTCCACCGCAGCAGCGCGATGACGACGGGAATGCCGCCGCCGAGGAGGAAAGGAGCGGCGGCCATGAACAGCGTGATGACGTCATCGCTGTCGGGCCGAGTCGCGAGCATGAAGACCGCGCGGCCGAGGGCGAACAGCCCGATGAGGATGAACAGGCCACCGAAGACGAGGAAGCCGTATCTCTCGACGAACCGGATGGGATGTTCCTGGACGACCGGTCCCAGCGTCGCGGCGGCGTTGTGATTCGGGGCGCTCATGGGCGACGAGTCGGGTGATGTCAGGCGCCGGGCGACTTCGCGATGCGGTCGTCGAGCCGCCCGTCGAGGAGGTCCAGCTTGCGCCGCGTCTCCTGGAAGTCTTGCGTCGTCATGACCTTCTTGTCTTCGAGGACGGCGAGCAGCGTCTGCGCGAAGAGCGCGACCGACTCCAGATCACGCCGGAGCTCCTCGCACTTGTTCTCCAGCGCCGCGATCCGAGCGTCCTCGGGTGTGGAGGTCGCGCCGAAGGAGGGAGTCGAGGCCCCGAATCCCCCCGGCGCCCCGGGCGCTCCCGGCGCGCCGTAGGAGGGAGTCTGGGCGGGCGCGCTGTAATTGGCAGTTTGCGCGGGGGCGCCGTAATTGGCAGTTTGCGCGGGGGCGCCGTAATTGGCCGTTTGAGTTGGAGCGCCGTAACTGGCAGTTTGCGCGGGCGCGCCGTAGGAGGGGGTGCCCGAGTAGGCGGCGCCGAAGGCGTTTGCGTCCACGCCGGGCATGCCGACGCCGTAGGAGGGGGAGCCGGCTGGAGCGCCGCCGGGCGATGCGGGCGGGCTCCAGGCGCCGGGGGGAGCGCCGCCGACGGGCGGCCCGGCGGAGGGCCCGTAGCCCGGAGGAAACGCGCCGCCTTGGGGCCCGGTCATGGGTTGCCCGGTCGGTGAGAACTGCGCCACGGGCGCCACGAGACCCTTCAACCAGTCCATCGCCATGGTACGTGCTCCGAGCAGAGGGGCCGCCTGTATCGCACGCCGCGCCGCCCTCGGGAAGCGGCGAGCATCGGCGAGCGGGAGAAAGCGCCGGGCGCGCACGGAAGAAGTGCGTTCGCGGCCCCCTTTGGGGTAAGCTGCCGCCACCTGGCCCCGTGGCGGAACGGTAGACGCCGCGGATTTAAAATCCGCTGTCAGCGATGACGTGTCGGTTCGAGCCCGACCGGGGCTACTTCGTTGGAAGACTTCACGAATCTGGAGGGTGTGGGACGCGAAACTGGAGGCTGGTTCGAGGGGGGAGGTCCCCGAACGGTCCCCGAACGCAGAGGGAAAGCGGGGTGTGATGGCGGTGAGGGTGGGGACGATCCGGGCGCTGGCGGGGGAGGTGGTGCGGCTGGCGGAGGAACGGGACGCGGAAGGGGCGCGGGTGGTGCTGGAAACTATTGGGCGACTGTTAGGTAAGGTGGGCAACATAACTTAGCCATCCTCGACCAAGGCTAGATGTCAAAAAGATTACAGGTGAGTAAGCCTCCGAACTCAATTGTGGGGATACTGCGCGTCGAGAATATTGCTATGTTAGCATACGCAGGATTTCGACCTTGCAAGTCCACTGTCTCCGCTGCGTCATCGTTTGCGCTGAGGACAGCGTGTCAGCGCATCAAGGCTCTGAGTTCATTGATCTCGCGGAGTCGTCTTGGGCGAACCCTGGTTAGGAGCGCGAAGAACTCGTCTCCGACAAGGCTCCGCCTAAGGAGTTCGTCGATGAGGTCGTCAACGACCAATACGGGAGCTTTATCAAAATGGATCACCACCGCAAGCTCCGACAGAAAATGCGCCCGCGTCCGTTGGTGTGGTCATAAACACCGAGTTGCGGTCACGTGCGGGAGCTTGGATAGAGGTAGCAACAAGTGAGCTCACGAGTGCCGATCTTCTCTCGGGATCCGCTGATTCGTAACGCTTTTCAGCGGACCGTGCCACCGAGGGCTAGCCCGGGCGATCGGATACATGTTGCGCCAATTGCGCAAGATAGGACCGTGGTCCACTACGGCCGATCGGGACCGCTTGGAGCCTTGATGGAGATCATTGAAGCTGCATCGCGCGAGTTGACGCCTTTCCTCGGTCCTCGGCTAGCTGCGCCGGCGTCGAAGAGGGCGCCGCCGGCTGGGGCGCGTCAGGACGCCGTGTTACGTCAACGGAACTGAGCGAGGATCGACTCAGCCAAGGGCGTACCACCACAACGCTTCGCACCGTCCTGGAGCGCTACCAGCCGAATCGCCCCGGGTGGATGGGTGTTGCTTCCGCCGGCGAACACACCCCGGACGAACACTGTGGCGACCGGATCGAGCGACATTCGCAGCTTTGATAGTACACACCCGGCAACGGAGTCGGCGAAGAGCTCTCTTTTCCAGGCGCCTGTCGAATCGTTCTGCGGCGCGAGCGCAGGGTCGTCGCGGAGCTCGGGCACTTGGAGGTAGTAATTGCGCCACTTTGCTAGCGCCGCGTCGACGTGATGACCGTACTCATGGGCGAGGACGCCGTGAACGAATGTCCGAAAGCCAAGCTCGTCGGGCACCAGAGATCGCTGTTTCTGCAGGTTCGCGTAGTTATACCAGATGACCTGATCCGCTCCAACGCAACACATGGCGTCCCCAACATCGCCGCTCATGCGAACGAGGGGCTCGCAGTGATCGGGCAAGCGGAGGTCGCCGCACGCGCGGCCGGCCGTGTTCGCGACGATGTCCTTTATCCACTCGGGAGAGAGCGTTGCGGGCTCACTTCCAGTGAAGATCGGACAGGGCGCGTTCTCAATGCCGAACGCTGCGACGCACCGGAACTGGGATTCCGCGGTCCGCGGTCCGTCACCCCCGGCGGGCGTCGCCGATTCGTCGGGCCGTGCCAACGCCGGCGGTGCGGGGTGGCTCGGCACGGCCGAAGCGGTGGCCGTTGGAGCGTCGGAGTTCGCGGTCGCGAAAGCAGTCCCTGGCGCACCGTCGGTCGCCGCCGCGGAGACCGTGGCAGTTACGGCGATCGTCGGCTCGATAGTGAGGGACCATCGGTGGGCATCCGCGCGCGAGAGCGAAGGGGGGGGCTCTCTGACGTCCTCGGCCCGCTGCACATCCGCGTATGGGTCTGTCCGGGCCGCGGCGATCGTCAATGGCTGCAGCAGCTCTCTCCAACGCGCCTCCACGTCTGGCGTGATCGTGCCCGCGTCCGGCGCGGGCGGGCCGCCCGAAGCGCCGCTCTTCGAAGAACCACCGCCGCATGCGGCCAGGCCGGCCACCACGCACATCACTGCCGGTTTTGCATCCATGAGCCTCTCCGTTCTTTCCTCGACGCGTGCGAGCGTCCTTTGGGCGGCTTCGGGTCAGAAGAGCGGAAGCACCGGCAGATCGATCCCCACGAACGCGTGGACCCGGATTGTCGCCAGTGTCTCAGTCTGCCCGCACGTGCCGGTGCAGGCGAAGAACGGCCGCTGTGCCGGTGCGAAGGTCGCGCCGAGGCCGAGCACGAAAGGAGAATCGGAGATGCCCCAAGCCAGCGTCACGCCGGGCGCGAACACGGACAGGAAATTGGGATCCGGGACCACCTTGGCTTGCTTGTCCTTCCCACTGGATCCGCCCGTCTGATCGCTAAGTCGCGCGCTCGCGAGACCTCCGATGTCGATCACCGAAAACATCAAGTTGAGCGACGAAGCAGATGGCGGTGTCAGCCCGATCTCAAGGCCCACAGGTAAGAAGGGGGCGATCACGGCACCGCTCGTCCCCTTCGGATCTGGCGAGATCTCGTAGCCGCCGGAGATACCGAGCATCGCCCCCAGGAACCCCGCGCCGCTGCGACGCCGGTACTCGCGATACGACCCCAGCGGTGCAGCCGCCGACTCGAGGGCTTTCTGCGCCTCTTCCGGGGTTTTCGCCTGAGCAAGGGCCGCAACGAGTTGCGCGTGACGGGTGAGCCCGGCGAGCAGTTTCTTCGTGTCCTCCGGGACGTCGGCCCCGTCGAAGATGGTCTTGAGGCTCGGTATCGAGAAAAGTCGCAGGACAGCCGTCGTGTAGTCGCGGCTCGCGAATGCCTCCGCGGCCGAGACGCTGCCGCGGACGTCGCCCGTTAGCTTTTTTAGGGTGGCGTTCGACGACGACTCCGCCGCGTGGGCGAGAACATCCCCCACCACGTCGTAAGTCGCGATCAACGCCTCTCGAATGGCCGTGTCGCTGGAGGACTGTTTCCGCACGCGGTCGAGGGCTGCGAGCATGCGATCCACCTTCGGCACCATTGCCTCCAGCCATTTCACGTCCGGCGCGGCGCCACTTGCGGGCGTGGGCAGGCCAGCGGCGAACTGCCCGAGCAGCAGCTTCAGGTCGTCTTGCGTGAGACCGGCGCCGCCTTCCACCTTCGCAAGGTACGCTCCCGCGAGGCCGGCGGCGGCTCGTACCTCCTGCCAGACGGCTGCCTGTCCATCGCAGGAGTGAGGCGCGTCCTGGGGCAGCCCCTTCAACGCTCGCGAGAGGCTGACCCCCTGTCGAAGCGGCTCAGCAAGGCCGATGGCCGCCCGCGCGACGCACGCGAACGGCGAGGCGGGGACCGCGACGTCGAAGAGCCCGATGGGCAGTCGATCGAGGTCGTTCCGCAGCGCCGTGGGGAGCCCCAAGAGCGTCGCGCTGCTCGACGTGGTCCCGCCGGGCGCGAGGGCCTCGCAGGTCGCTGGCAATAGGCGCTCCCAGGGGCCCTTGTCGCATAGGTCTCCGACCAGCCGATCTCGCAAGAATAGGACCAATTCCTGCTGCGCCCGCGCCAGGAAGAAATCGGTCATCCCGTTCAGGATGAGCGAAGTCGAGTTTGTCGCCGCCGCGGCGCCGAAGGCGTGGCCGGAGGCATTGAGGATGTCGTTCAACGCGCCGGGCGCGCACGCCTCGTCTGGATCCCGGCGGCCGCCGCAGTAATTCAGGATCGTTTCGCGACGGCACCCCTGAACGATTGGCAATGTCATGCCCTCGACGACCTCGCATCCGCGCTTTTCGCGGAGCGCGCGGGCGGCGAGATCGTCCGACCGCAGCGTGGTGGGCGACTCTCTCAACGTCGTGCAGAATCTGGCGATGCCGTCCCCAGACACATTGCGAAAGCCGCTCGTGAGGAGAGGGCTGGAGTCGCACTGCTGAACATCCTGGCTCGTGAGGTCTTGGAGCTTCGCAGGCGCGCCGAACGCCGCCGCGGGCTGGGGCGCAGGCTGAGCGGCCTGGGCGGGCTGTGGTTGTCCCGCGGCGATCACGGGAGCGAACCAAATGGTACCGACGAGGACGGCGTGGAGCGGACGAGCGCGCATGAGTCACCTCTCGGGCTGCTTTCGACAGCACTGCGTGTGCCCGGCGCGCCAGCGATCGAAACGCCCTGCATCAGGGCGATATCGGGGCGAAGCGCGTGCTCTTGGGAGGCCGGAGTGGACAGTTTTGTGGACGCGGCGTCCACTCGAGTAGACAGTCGACGGGGTCTTCGCGCTTCGCGCTTCACCGGGACTGGGCGATGAGGTAACCATGCTGGATGGTCCAGGAAGGGTCGGGTGCTCAGGGGCCAGTGGAGTCACCCAGCATGGAGCGTGTGCAGGCCGAGAAGCAGCTCCTCCAGAAGCTCTTGGAGCTGGGGACGAAGGACGAGATGGAGTCCTTTCTCGAGGAGGCGCTCGGGCTCATCGTCGAGATCGCGCGGGCTCGTCGGGGCTATCTGGAGATCCGTGACGAGACGGATACGGCCCGGAAGGAGCCGTTCTGGATCGCGCGCGGGTGCTCGGAGGAGGACGTCGCCGAGGTGCGCAGCGCCTTCTCCAGTGGGGTGATCGCGGAGGCGATCGCGCGGGGACGGACGATCGCGACGGTCTCCGCGCTGGAGGATCCGAGGTTTCGCGACCGGCGCAGCGTGCGGAAGAACCGCATCGAGGCCGTCCTGTGTGCGCCCGTCGGTGCGCCGCCACTGGGCGTGCTCTACCTGCAAGATCGCGAGGAGCCCGGGCCCTTCTCCGAGGACGATGAGCGACACGCGGAGATCTTCGCCCGGCATGTTACGACGCTTGCCGATCGGCTCCTGCTCCGGCGCCGGGCTCGCGAGGAGCGGAGTTCCCTCGCGTCGATCCGGAGTAGCCTCCACGCGGACCGGATGGTGGGGCGGAGCGACGCGCTGGGCCGGCTGTTGCAACAGGTCTCGCACATCGCCCCGCTCGATATCAGCGTGCTCTTGAGCGGTCCCACGGGGTGCGGCAAGACGGCGGTGGCACGGCTGATCCACGACAACAGCCCTCGCGCCTCGCGGCAGTTCATCGAGATCAACTGCGCCTCCTTGCCGGAGACACTTACCGAGAGCGAGCTGTTCGGGGCGATGCCGGGCGCTCACTCGACGGCGTCGCGGCGCGTCCAGGGCAAGGTCGAGGCGGCTAACGGCGGCACTCTGTTCCTGGACGAAGTGGCCGAGCTGTTGCTGCCGACGCAGGCGAAGCTGCTCCAGCTCCTCCAGTCGAAGGAGTATTATCCCCTCGGGGCCTCCCGGCCGCTCTTCGCCGACATCCGAGTCATCGCGGCGACTAACGCCGATCTGCGGGCCGCGGTCGCGAAGAAGGCCTTTCGAGAAGATCTGTTCTATCGGCTCCAGGTGCTCCCGCTGCGCGTGCCGTCACTCGCGGAGCGCCCCGAGGACGTCCCCGCGCTCGCCGCGCATTTCGTGGACGCCGCCATCCGGAGGCACGGCCTGCCGCGGATGGAGTTCTCGGCGGGCGCGCTCTCCACGCTGGAGATCACCGAGTGGCCCGGCAACATTCGCGAGCTCATGAACGTGGTCGAAGCGGCGGCGGTACGGGCTGCGGTCGACGGGCTCCTTCGGATCGAGAAGCGGCACCTCTTTCCGGACGACGCTCCTTCGGGCGAGGGGGGCACAGAGCCCGCCGGCCGGGATCGCGCAGGGAAGCCGTCGACCCTCCAGGCGGCGACCCGGCAGTTCCAGGCGGCGCTGGTGTTGAGAACGCTGGAAGAGACCGGCTGGAACATCACCGAGGCGTCGGCGAAGCTCGATATCGCCCGCTCGCACCTCTATAATTTAATCAGAACCTTCGGGCTCGAACGCAAGAAAGGGTCCTGAGCGCGTGACCCCCGCCCCTCCTTCGAGCGCCCGCGACGCTGCGCCTGTCCGCTTCGAGAGCGGAAGGGAGATCGGGCGCTATGTGGTACGCGAGCCGATCGCTGTGGGCGGGATGGCCATCGTCTACCGCGCCTCGGACCGATACTCGGGCCGCGACGTCGCGCTCAAGACTGTGGACGTCCCGGACGAAGAGTTGCTCTCCAGCATCCGACGCGAGGTCCGTGTACTGCAGCGGCTGGACCACCCGGGCATAGTGCGCATGCTGGAGTCTGGCACTACTTCGGGTATTCCGTGGGTCGCGATGGAGCTGATCTCCGGGCTCACGTTGGCCGAGCAGCTCCGGCGGACTTGGTCGTCTTGGCGAGAGGCCGACGGTCCGTCCGCTGGGCGCCCGCCCGCCGCCGCGGGCCGGCTGGAAGGAGCGCTCCGGATCGCGTTGCAAGTCGTTGATAGCCTGGAATACGTGCACGGAGAGGGGATCGTGCATGGGGACCTGAAGCCGGGCAACATCTTACTTCGCGAGGATGGCCAGGTGGTTCTCGCCGACTTCGGTGTCGCGATGACCGTCCGCACCGCCGTGGGGACTGAGCCAGTGGATGTGCTCCTCGGAAGGCCCGGGACTGTGCACTACATGTCACCGGAACAGATCCTGGGGGAGGCCATCGACGCGAGGAGCGATCTCTACTCGCTGGGTTGCATCCTCTTCGAGATCGTTGCGGGTCAGCCGCCGTTCCTCGCGGGGTCGGCGGGTGAAGTGCTGCGCCGGCACCTCTCGAGCGCGCCGCCTCGCACGTCAGCGCTCGTGCGAGAAGTGCCTGCGGGGCTGGACGACCTAATCGCCGGCCTCTTAGAGAAACGACCGGTCAACCGGATAGGACACGCGACGGATCTGGCCGATCTGCTGCGCTCGGTCGCCGGGCAGCCTGCCCCCCTGGCGCGCCGAGCACGCCCGGCCGCGATCCTGTACCGGCCGACGCTAACGGGCAGGGAGGCGACCCTGAAGCAGCTCGCCAGCGTGATTCGCGGCTCGGCGGAGGGAAAGGGAGCGATTGCTGTCGTCTCCGGCGAGAGCGGGATCGGCAAGACCTACATCGTCAAAGAGGCAGCGCGGCTCCACGGCGATCGACATCGCATCATCGCGTCGGCAGCGCGGCCGCCGCAGGGGACGAAGGGCGGCGACACATCGAGCGCTCCAATGCACCTCTTGCGCCCGCTGCTCCACGCCGTGGTGGACTATTGTCTCCAGGAGGGAGAGGAGGCGACCCGGCGCATCGTCGGCGGGCGAGCAAAGCTCCTCGCAATGCTAGAGGGCTCGATCGCGGAGCTGCCACACGTGCCGCGCGAGCACGGCCAAGACGAGCCTCATAACAGTCCGCCTCGGGACCTCGTTGTCAGCGCTGTGAAGGATACCCTCGGCGCGTTCGCTGCGCACGGTCCGATCATGCTGCTTCTCGATGACGTCCAATGGGCGGACGAACTGTCGTGGGAGCTCCTGACCTCGCTCACTAGGGACTGGCTCACGGACAAGCCAATCCTTGTGGTCGCCACGATCCGGGAAGAAGAGGGGGTATCCGGGCGTGCCGAGGCACTCGCTACGAACCCTGCCGTGAAGGGGCTCCGGCTCGCCGGACTAGAGCGGGAGGGGATCGAGGCGATCGTGCGGGAGATGCTCGCGCTCCGCGAGGCGCCGGGAGCGGCCGCTGATTTTTTCGGCCGGCAGGCGTTCGGCAATCCGTTCCTAGTGGCCGAATACTTACGCGCGGCGGTGGGAGAGGGGTTATTGATTCGCGATTCGGCTGGACGCCTGCGCATTTCCGGACAGCGAGACGACTTATCCGTGGACGCGTTCCGGTCAATGCCTCTCCCGACGACGATCCAGAAAGTCGTGCACCACCGGCTTGCACGTCTGTCGAGCCCTGCACGGAACCTGGCCTGTGTCGGGGCCGCGCACGGAGGGCTCTTCTCGTTCGGGATTCTGAGAGATGCGGCTGGCCTCGCTGAAGCAGAGACCTTTGACGCGGTGACGGAACTCCTCTCCCGGCAGGTGTTCGAGGAGGTCGGACCTTCGCGGTACAGGTTCCTCCACGACAAGCTGGCCGAGGTCGTCTACGAGATGGTTTCAGAGCGCGAGAGGGGTTCCTTGCACCGAAGCGTGGCCATGGCTATGGAAAGACGCACAGCGCAGGGTCTCGGGCCCCCGGACGCGGCAGCCTTGGCACATCACTTCCGGCTCGCGAAGGATGTCGGCCGTGAGCTGCGTTACACTGATCTCGCGGCGGAAGAGGCCCTGTCGGTGGCCAGTTACGAGCAGGCTGCACGTTTGTTTCGTCGCGCGATCGAGATCGCGCCCACGTCTTCGCGCAGCTCACCGTACAGTGACTCTCGCGGCTCACGCCGCGAGCACGGTCTTGCAATCGCCGCCCACGGGACGGGTGATCTGGCCGTCGCAGAGAGGCATGCTCTCGGGGCCCTACGCTCGCTGGGCCATCGCGTCCCCATGGATGGCCGGAACTGGCTCAGCGTTCTTCTGGCGGAGTCTGGCAAGCAGGCGTGGCATCTCTTTGGCCCGCGCCTTCCGCGCACGTCAAGCCTCGCCGAGAGGGCAGACTTGCTTGAGGGGGCACACGCGGCCGCACTCCTTATGCACCGGTATTTCTATGCCGAGAACTCGCTCGGGATGCTGGCGACGTCGCTTGTCTCTGTGAACCTCGCTGAGCGCGCGGGCGCTCCCAGCCAGGTCCCGCGCTCATACCTGGCACCGGCGATGTTCACTGGGATCCTCCGCCTACGGAAGCTATCGAGCAGGTACTTCGAGCAGGCTGAGCGCGCTTCGGCATCGACTACCTCGGCTGATATGGCATACACTTTGTGTGCAAAGGCTGTCTACCATGGCACGTTCGGTCAGTGGCGGCAGGCAGAGGCCGAAGTGGACGCGGCCCGGCACATCTTGGGCGAAGCCGAAGATCCCTTTGTCCAGGAGATGGTGCTCACGACCTCCGGCCACGTAGACTATTTCATGGGACGCATCGCGTTCGCAGCGGAGAAATACGAACAGTTGCTGGCCCGGGCCCGCGCGCGGAAAAACCTCCAGACGACGGCATGGGGCCTTTTTTCCGTGGCGCGGAGTCTGGTCGCCATGGGGCGCTTCGAGTCAGCCCTGGCGAACCTGGAGGAGGCGAGCGGGATTCTCGAACGACAGCCGGAGCTCCAGTCGGAGATCATTGTCTACGGGCTCCATGCAGAGACCTGTATGCGCCTTGGAGACGAGCGACGGGCGCTGGAGTCCGCCAGAACGACTCTCTCCCGCATTCGCCACAGCGCGCCGGCCGGGTTCCCGCCCCTTGTGGGGTATTGTTCAGTTCTGGAGGTGCTCTTCGAACTGGCTGCTCGGGCTGCCAGCGAGCGCGAGAGGGCGAAGCTTCATGCGGAGCGGCGCACAGCGCTGTCGGCGCTCCGTCGATTCGCGACGCTCATCCCGGCGGCGCGCCCGGCTTCCCTCCGCTATCGAGGTCGCGAAGCGGTGTGCGAGGGGACGCGCGGTGCCATCCGGTCCGCCCGCGCGAGGCTTGACGAGAGCCTCGCCCTCGCCCGCGCGTGGGGCACTCCGCATGATGAGGCGCTCGCGCACAAGGAGATATCTACGCTCTTTCCCCAGGGGAGCACGGAGCGACAGCACCATCAGGCGGAGTGCGTCCGGCTCTTCGGGGCGATGGGATGTGCCCGAGAGCTCGAATTGAGCCAGACGACGAGGTGAATCCATGAAAGATAAGAAGAAGCGTCCCCCGCCGAATTCCACGCGGCAGATCCGCAGGAGCAAGTCCGCGCGACGAAGCGTGGCAAGCAAGGCGTCGAACGGGCGCGTGACCGAAGCGGACGGGGTGCGACGGATCGCGATCCTCGGCGGCGGGATGTCCTCGCTCGTGACGGCGTTCGAACTGACGTCTATCGCGGGCTGGGAAGAGCGATATCAGATCACCGTCTATCAGCAAGGGTTTCGCCTCGGCGGTAAGGGCGCGAGCGGGCGGAACGCCAGCCAGCAATTCCGGATCGAGGAGCACGGACTGCACGTCCTGTTCGGGTGTTACGAGAACGCGTTTCGCGTCCTCCGCGAGTGTTATGCCGCGCTGAAAGAAGATGAGACATGGCCACAGACTCACCAGTTCGAGGCGATGTTCAAAGGGAAGGACACCATCGTCATGCCCGAGATGGCGGCTGGGAAGCTCGACCCGTGGCTCGTGAACGCTCCCAAAGAGACGGGCGAGCCCGGCGTTGGACCACCTATCGACATCGGCCCGCTGAGCTTCCTCGCGCTCTTCCTCCGCTGGGCGCGGAGCTACGCGAAGCTCTGGTCCCAAAAGACCCTCTCTGGCGAAGTGCCAGTCCAGAAAATCGAGGAAGCCCTAGCGCTGACGAATCCGGAGGTCGAGCTCGATAGCGCGGACACGCTGGCACTGCGGATCGAAGCCATCGTGGAACGATGTGAAAGCTTCCTCGACTGGTTGGCGCAGAGGTCCCCGATGTCGGACGATCTCCGCCGCGCTAAGGTCATCATCGAGTTCTCGCTCGTTGTGGTGGTGGGGTTGTCCAGGGATCATGTGCTCGAGCCGCGTATCGACTTCCGCCTGATTGACGTGGATCTCCGCGAATGGCTCAAGAAGTGGAGGGCGTCCGAAGCGACCATCGGATCCGTCCTGGTCCAGGGCCTCTACGACGCGGTGTTCAGCGGCCATTCCACGCTCTGCGCCGGCGCCATCCTCCACGCGATGGGGCGCGCCGCGAGTTACAAGGGGCACATCGTTTACATGATGCAGGCGGGCATGGGAGACGCGGTGTTTGCGCCCCTCTACCAACTGCTCCGGAGACGAGGCGTGAGATTCGAGTTCTTCCATCGCATTGAGAAGCTCGTCTTGTCTGACGATCGGAAGCGCGTGGACCAGATCCTGATCACGCGGCAGGTCGATCTGGTCGGTGAAGAATACATGCCTCTGTTGGAGCACAAGGGGCTCATGTGCTGGCCCAGCGAGCCGAACAAGGCCCAGATTCGAACCGTGCTGCCCGCGGGCACCGATCTGGAGAACTGGTGGGATACCTGGGGCGGCGTTGGTAAGAAGGCGCTGAAGCACGGTGAAGACTTCGATCTTGTAGTGCTGGGGCTCTCGGTGGGGGTGCTTTCGGACGTGTGCAGCGACCTCGTGAACGATCCCGACAATCCACGCTTCACCGCCATGGTCCGCAGCATCCGCACGACCCAGACTCAGTCTGCGCAGCTCTGGCTTCAGAAGACCTCGGCCGAACTTGGCTGGAGCTACACGCCAGATCCGCCGATCTCGATCCCCTTCCAGAAACCATTCGACACGTGGTCGGACATGGTCCACCTGCTGGACGTCGAGGACAACCCATCCACGGTCAGGGGGCTCGCCTACCTGTGCAGCGACCTTCCGGACGACGAGACGCTGCCTCCGCCCAACGGCGACGTTGCCTATCCAGCTCGGCAAGCCGCCCGCGCGCGGAGACAGCTCAATGGCTGGCTCGATGAACACGGCGTCATTCTGTGGCCGGGCGCGAAGAGGAACGGTCAATTCGATCGCAGCTTGATAGACAGCGATTACGTGGTCGCGACGGCACACCCGTCGGATCGATACGTCCTCGCGCGCGCAGGAAGCCACCGCGCGCGACTCCGAGCCTCGGAGTCAGGCTACGAAAACTTGTTTCTGACGGGCGACTGGACGCTCACGGCCATGAGCATCGGCTGTTTGGAGGGCGCCACGATGGGCGGCATCCAGACGGCCCGAGCCATCAACCCGGACGTCCAAGTTGCCGTCTACGACTGGCTCGAAAAGCTTGACGCAGCTCTGGTTTCCCCCCGGCCAGCATCTGCGACCCGCTACGTGATCCGCGACGGTGAGACGCTCTTGCCCCCTCCGATCAGCGTGCAGATGGGCTTCGATGCGTTCTTCGTCCCGGCGAACACGGAGTCGCTGAAGGCCCTCTGCCGGGAGATCAACCGCGCTCCCACTGCGGGCGGCCCCGCTTACGTCCCTGCGGGCCCTTTCGTGGTGTTCTATAGCGCGAGCATCTACCACGTGACCGAGATGGGAAACATTCTGGAGGTCGACCACGGAGTCTGGGTGCCTGTCGTGCGCGGCCAAATGGTGAATGGCCAGTTCAAGGCGGAGAAGCTCCTTCTGTATACTCCCTATCTCTGGGTGACCAGCTCGGCGGCCCTCGTCGGGGGGCGGGCGCTCTTCGGGTTTCCCAAGCAATTCGGCAACATCAAGAGGCCCTCGGAGGGCGCGCCGGCGCTCTTCTCCGTAGAGACGGAGGTTCTCAAGCTTGCCGGGGGGGACGTCGGACAGGCTACTCTCCTCGAAATTTCACGGCCGGACGGCGGCGTGTACAAGCGCGCTGCCGGCGTGTGGCAGTCCACGGCGGAGTTGGCAGCGACGCTCGGCGGGGAGCTCACTGACTTGTTGGCGGCACAGCCCTCTCCATTCAGCGCGGAGGTCCTGACGTCGCTCTTCGCATCCGGGGCAGGAACACCCATGGTGTTCCTCAAGCAGTTTCCCGCGGCCAACGGCAAGTGGGAGGCCGTCTATCAGGCCATTATCGAGGCGCCGATCGCGGTCACTGGCGCCTTCCAGGGAGGAACAGTTCTCGGCGGCTACGAAGTGAGCGCGCTGGAGTGCGAGTCGCACCACATCTTCGACAAACTTGGCGTGCGCTGGAAGACGCGGCGCGCCGGACCGTCGGGCATGTACCGCGTGGCCCCCGCTACTGCCGCATTCTGGTCGAAGTTCAACGGTCGGGTTGAGACCGGCGAGGTGAAGTGGCAGGCCTGAAATAATCCCCACGACGGGCGTGCTGAAGCCGACTCCGCTGGTAGTGTCGAGTAGTCAGCGCGCCCCCTTCTTGACACGGCTCAGACTTGCACGCGCAGTTGCCGGGACACGTCCTTCGCTCGCCAGCGTGACCATAACACGACGTTCCAGCAGCGCCGAAGCGTCGATGGAGACAGCAGCAGCGGATATTATGAGTGCGTTGGCGGTCGCGAGAATCTCTTGCACGGAAGGACGACTATAGGTGCAAAGGAGGATGCGACGCCGGTTCACTGGCTCTTTGGCCAACTGTTTTTCCGCGTTCGTAGCGAGCGAACAGACATTAAAGAGAAGCGTCCTGACTCTTGGCCTCGCGTTGCGGAACGCTTTTCACCCCTCAACAAGAGGAGCGTAAAACGAGCGTCCAAACCAAACGCGCCGGACACGATGTTCTAATTCCTGAGACCACCGCGTATTCTGTCGCGTGATTGACGGCTCCCGTCCTCTTCGGCTACAACGAGCACGAACCGCGATGAATTCCACGAGGCAAGGGACGGGCGAGCGCGCTTGGCTGCTGGGAGCGGTGTGCGCGGCGATGCTGAGCACGACCCGCGGAGCGCTGGCGGAGCCTCCCGCGGCGGAGCGACTTGCGACCTTGCTCGGCACCGCAGAGCAGGCGACGAAGGCGCGCCAGTGGTCGTCGTGCGTGGACGCGCTCAAAGAGGCTATCCGGCTCGACGGAGCGGCGAAGATCCGGGGCGATCTTGGGTTGTGCGAAGAGGGTGCGGGACAACTGACAGAGGCCTATGCGGACCTCCACTACGCGCTGACGCAGGTGCCGCCGGAGACGCGCCGCACCGCGCGTTGGCTCGTGTTTCAGGCCAGCTTTGAGCGAGTGAAGGCGCAAACGGTCGCAGTGGTCGTCACCTTGGCCCCGTACACGGCTTATTTGCTCGTGGACGGGAGATCCATGGGTCGATCGGACGGTCGAGTCATCGCGCTTCGCCCTGGAAAACACACGTTCTTTGCTCGCGAGACTGGCTATCAAGACCTCACGCGGATCGAGACTCTCACGCTTGGCAAAGGCACCTACAACGAGCCGCGGAACCTCGATTTCAGCCTCGCGAAGCTTCCCACGAATGGCGCCGTTTCAGCGCCGAGCACCGCGCCGGAACGAGCTTCGGGGATCGCAACGGCGCCGCTCGCCGCGGGCGCTCCGTCGATGCCCGCGCAGCCGTTCGACGCGCGTCGTGTTGCCCTGGTGTAGATGACCGTGGGGATCCGCGGAAAAGTGACCGTGGTCTTCGCTGGAAAACGACCGCCAGAAGACGCGGGAATTTGACGCTGGCGCCCGCAGAAAGATGGCGCGCGTTCCGGAGGGGCTCCGGAGCATGCACGTCAGCGCTTGCGGGGAATGGGGGGCGGCGCCGTGGGCTCGGAGCTGTCGGACTTGGGCCGAGCCTCCGAGAGGGCCAGCGAGTCTTTCTGTCGCCAGGAGTCGCCGTCGATGTCGAGGATGTGGCAGTGCTGGACGAAGCGGTCAATGAGGGCGGCGACGCACGCAGCCCCCGGGAACACGGTGCCCCATTGTTTGAAGGGGAGATTGGTGGTGAGGATCAACGAGCGATGCTCGTGCCGTCGAGTGATGATGTTGTAGAGCAGGTCGGCGGACTGGCGACTGCACGGCAGGTAGCCAATCTCATCGAGGATCAACAGCGAAGGAGCGGTGTACTTGCGGAGCCGTCGCTCGAGCGCGGGAAGGGACTCCTGCTTGAGGAGGTCGGCGAGCGCAGCCGAGAGCGTGCTGAAGCGCACGGTGTAGCCCTTTTGCAGGGCGAGCAGGCCGAAGTTTTGCGCGAGCATCGTCTTGCCGACGCCGCTCGGGCCGCGAATCAGCAGGTTGTGGCCCCTGTCGATGAAGCCGAGCGCAGCGTGCTGCTCGATCAGGTCGCGCGGAACGAGGCGCGGATGGTTCCAGTCATAGAGCTCAATGGGCTTGAAGGTGCCGAGAGTGGCGGCTTTGGTGCGCGCTGCAAGGTTTCGAGCATCGCGCTCCCGACGAGCGACGGCGACTAGCTCCTCAAAGGTTTGGGTGGGCGACAGACGAGAGCTCGTGGCGTGCGCCGTGAGCGCGAGCAGGGCCTCTCGCGACACGCGTACACCGATCGAGCGAAGCATATCAGCGATGTCGTCGTTGGGCATCGTAGGACTCCAGGTCATGGGGGATGACGTCGCGATCGGGGACGTGAGCGCCGAGGTCGATGTCGATGGGAACAGGGTTGTTTGCGGCGCGCCGGTGCTCCTCGCAGAGGACGGCGAGCGCGCCGGGGTCGTGGGTGCCGCGCGTAATGGCTTCTTGCACGGCGGCTCGAAGGACCTCGACACCGTAGAGGTCGAGCAAGCGAAGGGTCTTGGCCGTCATGAAGCCGACGTTGCGACCGCCGAGGACCCAGCGCTCCAGGAGGAGCTCGAAGCCTGGCAGTACGGCTTGAAGCTGGTCGCGCCCCTTGGCCTCTCGCGCGGCCTTCTTGGCTTCGATGATCTCGGCACGATGCGCGGCCACCTCAAGGATCTGGTTTCGCCCCCACGAGCGAGGGTGCTCTGCGACCTGGTCTTTGCCGTCGAGAAAGCCCACGAGCTTGTCACTGGCCACGAGGCGGAGCGTCTTGTCGGCGAAGTCCTTCGGGACCGAGTAACGATTGGAGTCGAATCGCGCGAAGGCGGTCTTGTCGATCACGATGGGCTGGACAAGGTCCGTCGAGGGGAGCGGGTCGGGCAACGGCAAGAGCCGACTCTGCTCCTCGGCGAGCACGTCGCGGACTCGGCGCTGGGGCCACCGTGGATGGGGACGTGCATTGGCGATCTCTGCGAGGAAGGAGAGCAGCTCGGCGTTGCCGCGGTCCACGTCGCGAAGGGTCCGAGCCGCAAAGAAGCGGTCCCGCAGGTAGCGAATGGCTCTCTCGACACGCCCCTTCTGCTGCGGCTTTCGCACCGCGCAGAGCCGCGGCGACACGCACATCTGACCGCAGAGCGAGAGCAGCTCGGGGTGAAACCGGATCGCGTCGCCGTGGCGCCCGAGCACGACGATCTTCGGATTATCGAAGAGCCACTGACGTGTGGCACCGCCGAAGTACTGGCATCCTCGGACCAGCGAGCGGCGCAGCGAGATGGCGCTCAGATCGAGCACCAGCTCTGCCCACATCGCGCGCGAATAGGCCAGCACCATCACGAAGGCCCAGAGTTGCCGCGTGCCCCCCTCGAAAGCCACCTTGCCCACATAGGCCCAGTCGATCTGCGCCTGCTCGCCGACAAGCGGCTCGGTCCGCAAGAAGACCTCCGACTTCGGTGGGGGCCGGACGATTGCGACATGCCGCCGCACCATCCGGATGCTGCCCTTGTAACCGCGCTCCACCAGCATGTCATAGAGACGTGTGGCGCGAAGCCTGGGATACTGCGTCAGCGTCTCGGTGACGAAGCCCTCATAGGCTTGCAGCGCCGGCGGTACTACCCGTGTCCTGTCCGCGGAGGCTGGCTCCACAGGCTTGCTCCGAGCCCCTTTGCCCAGCCCGAGCACACGCTCGATGACGTCGTGGTGCAGCCCGAGCTGCGCCCCGATCGTGCCCACCTTCCAGTGCTCGGCGAAGTGCAGACGGCGGATCTCCGCCTCTTTGGCTTCGTCGATCGTCATCGGCCCAGACTCCTGTGCAGCCGATGCTCGGCCCGAAAGTTACCCAGACCCGACAGGCGTTGACCGCGGCGCGGCGGCTCGTCGAAAAACAAGGGCTGGACGACGTAGTGCAGCGTTGTCCGGGCGACGCCGAGGCCGTCGCACAAACCCAGCGCGAACAAGACCTGCTCCGACTCCGCAGAAACGACAGTGCGGACTCGCTGGTCGTGCCACAGCGCCATCGACTCGCACAGCATCGGTCCGGCAAATCGATGCGCCGGCATCGTCGCCGCTCGCAACCGCGCCTTCATCACCTCGTCCGGGCCGTGCATGAGCAGCACTCGGGTCTCCCTCTCGGACGCGGAGATCGTCATCACCAGCTCGTCCATCGCTCGACTCCTGCAAGACGGAGACGGAGACGCCGTCCATCGGCGTCGGCGCTTCGGCTTGCAGGCACACCGTTGCGGGCGAGGCCAACTCCCGGGAACCCATATCCATCACGCGCCGGCTCGCCCGCTGGCGGTAAGCGCGCTGCCGATCGCGGTGATCCAGCCTCGCTTCGCGGCTCCGCCGATACAGCAGATTCGCCGCTCGTTGCGCACGCCGCCGGCCCTCCCTTCGGCACGCAGCGCTGCAATAGCTCTGACCACGATCACACGGACGGCACACGTAGAACAGCCGCAGGCACCATCCGCAGCGCACCTCTCGGAGGCTGTCTTGCACGAGTCCCCGCGCGAGCTCGCCGGGAACTTGACCTCTCTCTCGGGGGCGTGCGACACAGGCCGAACATCGGTCTGTCGCCGATCCCCGGAAGGCCCTGGTTGCGACCCAGGGCCTTCATTTTTTCGGCGTGCCGCATGGCCATTTTCTACCCCGCCAACGCCCACGGGCAGAACTTCTGCGCCGCCCCGTCACACCTCCGGCGTCACGACGAGAGGGGCAGAAATCTGCGGATCGGTGTGGCCATCAACACCCTGGTGGTCGGCGTCGTCAGCGGTGCGGCGTCTCTCGGGTTCGGGGCGTTGACGATCGGGCTGGAGGTCGACCGCGCGAGCATGGCCCGCGGGCATGCTGGGAACACATGCGCGGGCGCGAACGGCGCAACCGCGTTCTGCACGGAGCTGCGCGAGCGACGGGACCAGCGCGACGCAGCGACAGGGCTCGCGGTGGGCTTCGGCGCGCTCGCAGGGGCGGCGGTCCTCACCGCGCTGCTGAGCGGTCGTTCAGGCCGTGACAGCGGCCCCCGCGTGGCCCCGCTCGTCTCCGCCGATGGCGCCGGGGTGAGCTACGAAGGCCGCTTCTAACAACGCTGCTCAGCGATCGGGCAACGTTGCTCGGTCTCGCCGAAGCTCCTCGCGGTACATGCGTACGCGCTTCGCTGTGGCGACGAGCAAGCGTGTCATGCGGGCCAGTCGCCTCGTCTGAAGGCGTCTTTGTATGGTTGCTCGGTGTCCCTGTTGCTCGACGCGCCACAAGCCGAACAGCACGAGAGGACCGAGGCCGAGCAGATACAGCGCCAGTGCCGCGGTCAACATGGGCTCTTGCAGCATCGCGGGGAGACCTGCACAACGCCCTTCTCTTCCGACCGGAGCACCGACGCGGGCGGGCGGAATGTCGCGAGCGTCATCGGTTCGCTTCTTCCTTGAAAAGGTCGACAAGCGGGTATCCGCTCGGCGGTGTAAGCGCGTCCGGGTCCACGTGCGCCAGTCGCGGAGGCGGCGGAATGGACGGCAGATTCGCAGGATCTACAAAGGCCACGCGTGTTGGATCGGATTCGTCCGGATCGCCGCTGGCCAGTCGTAGCAGCTCGCGACGCTCGTTGGCCGCCGCACGAAGCTCCTTGAGAATCGCCTGCATACCGATGCGTCGCTCCTTGAGAAGCACGGTCGCCGTCGCATCGGCGTGTTTCCGATGCTCGGCTGCAAGGTGGCTGAGCGCCTGGAGCAACAGCTCGCTCGAGCGCTCGTTACTGAGGTACGAGAGCACCACGGTGCCTGCGATGATACCGAGAAGAAAAATCACGACAGCGAGCAACCCGTACATACTCCACGACTCCCGAAGGCTCAGGCCTTCTCGATCACGATCTCGATGAGAACGCGCTGACTACTACTCTCGTGCTCGATGTGACGAAGGCGCAGCGCCTCACCTTGTTGGAGACGGCGCCGAAAGACGTCCACGATTCGCAAAAGCTCCTTGATCGTCATGAACGCTGTCAGGCGCGCGTCGTCCGTCGGGGTTCGTTCGGCGGGCAATCCGCCGCGGGAGAGGCGCTGTCTCAGCTCGCGGAGCGCTGCAAACTCCGGGGTAGCGCTCGGGTCCGAGGAGGGCGCCGGGGTCGATTTGGGGGGAATCGATGTTGCGGTCATGGTGCCTTCACGTGAATGAAGCTGCGTCGTCGTGCGCAGCGAAAAACGAAACTCGAAGCTCGATCGCGGCTCTCCGTTCGAGCGCAGCGCGCAGATCCCGCAGGCCAAGACGGCGCCGATTCCATCCCGTGTTGACCGGGATTTCGAGCATCCGCGCGACAACGTCCATGGGAATCTCTTCGAGGTCGTACGCCCGCACGATCGCGGCGCGCTCCTCGGGGATCCGGTCGAGAAGACTCCGGATAAGCTGCACGTTCTCGTTTTCGAACCACGCCTGCTCCGTTGGAGAGGCGATGTTGCCCGGCTCGTTCGGAAGGTTCTCCTCGTCGGTGAGATCCTCGGCACGGCGCGCACTCCGACGACGATAATTGGCGGCGATTCGCTGGCAGATGGAGAGGAGCCAAGAATGAAGGGCCCTCCGCGGATCCCGCGCTCGGCTCGCGTCGAACGTGGCGAGGCCTTGTTGAACGGCCAGAAGCACCTCTTGTGCGGCGTCGTCCTGGTCTCTTGAATAGACTCCATGCGTGTGGAGCGCGCGCAGGATAAAGCACGACTCCCGTGCAACAACGGCTCTCATGACAGTCGTTCACCTGCGAGTCTTTTCGACCTTTCCTCCATCCTTGTTCCCCTCGTGAACGGCAGTGGTGTGCCTTGTTGGAGGTGCGTGTGTGTCACTCCTGGAAAAGCCATCACGGGACAGGCAAGCTCGCGAGGAACAGCGCCGCTTGATCGGCCGGACTCGTCACGGTGTGATCGCCGAGCACCATCGAGCCACACAGCCATCCTCCGACAACGACCGTTCCGGGCGTGCTCGCGTGAACCGATAGCCCAGCTTGCAGTTGCGGCCCTTGAAAGGCTCGCCCGGTCACAGCGCCACTCTTGTCCACGTGCGCGACGAACACAGCTTCGCTGGCAAGCGTCACGCTCTGAAGGGTCGTGTCTCCAAGCTGGAGAACGCCGGAGAAGTAACCCGCGAGCGTGAACCCGTCCTGCGCTCCAGGGGCGATGCAGAGGGACGAGATCGCGCTATGTCGGTCGAGCTGGCCCCTCACGAGCGAGCTCGGTTTTCCGTCCACGTCGATGCACCGGACGACGAGCAAAGGAGCGGCCTTCGGCCCCTTCGTGTGCACCGCGGGCACCATGAACGCGTGCGCGATCTCGCCGCCTCGCGTGACGCCGAGCGCGTGCGGAGCAAGGGAGTAGGCGCGCAGTGGATACGCCCAACAGAGTCGCCCGTCGGCGTCGACACGAACGAGGTAGCGAGCCTCGGAGGCGCTCTCGGCCCGCACGCCGTCATGGAGCGCGAGCGAGCCGCGGAACGTGCCCCACAAGAGCGCCGCGCCACTCTCATCGACACCGACGTGAGGCTCGTCGACCTGTCCGGATGCGATCGGCCACGAGTAGTCCCACGTGAGCGCGCCGTCGCTCGCGAGCCGCACCGCACGCACGGCGCGCCATCGCCGCTGCTGCCCGATCCACGTCAGACACACGCCGCCCGACGGATCGGCCGCCGCGCGGATCACAGGCACGCGCGGCCGCCCCGCGTCGTGGTCCATCTCGAAGAGCGCACGGCACCACACGACGCGACCCTCCGGATCGAGCTTCGTCACGCCCACGTCGCGGCCCCCGCGGAGCGCGCCGTCTTGCGGAACGTACGGACCCGCGATGTAGGCGCCTCCCGTGTCATCCAGGGCCACCGCGGGCGCTCGGAGAGCGAGTGCCGCGCGCAAGCGCATGGTGCGAATCGTCTCGCCGCACGGCCCGAGCCGGAGCAGATCCGCCGCGGACAGATCCACCGTGGTGTCCTCTCGGCGAGAGCGCGGCGCAGCGATGTTGGCGTCTCGCGCGGTGTCGTCGAGGCGACCGAGCCGTGCCGCGACAAGCACCTCACCGCGCGCGTTGGCGGCGATCTCGTGACCGAAGTCTCGCTGAATTGCTCCGGTGCCGAGAACACGCGCCCACGCGTGCACCGAAGAGACGGACGGATGGATGGAGGCAGGCGCACCTTCGGCAGCCCTCGGAAAGAGGCTCATGGGCTCGGGGGAGCGGTCCCCTTTGCCGACCGCTCGGGCCTAAGATTCCACGAGGGCCACGCGCATATCCCCGGATCGTACTGGGCTCAGACGTGGCATGTTGATCGAGGTGCCGCTCGTACCGTTATTGCCGCAGGGCTTGTTCTGCGTAGGTGCGCGCGGAGGCGCGAAGGCGCGCTTCGGGATACTCGACGCCATGCGGTTGAACGGGCGGCGCTTTCCCCTCGATGCGAGCCATTGACGACTTGGCTCGGAGAGCGACATACGAGCTGCGCGGAAACATCAAGTCATGGTCGCGGAGAATCCGTTGGGTCAACTCGGTCTTTCCCATGGCCGTCGCAGCAGCCGTTCGAGCCAACATCGCCCGATCCATCTTTCCGTCCGGAGCCACGTTGGAGAAGCGTTGAGGGGCTTCGGTGGGCTCCGCGCGCTGGGGTTGCTCGGCGTCTCTCTCGCGCTCCGCGATGGTCGAAAGATACGGGACAAGCGTGTACGAGAGTGCAACACGGACGTCGATCGGATCCTCCTCGGCCGACAGAGGGGCTTGCGAAGGCGCGTCCATGCTCAGCAAGAGGGGCAATGCGGCAACCGCCAGAAGCTTCCGCGTGTGACGACGATGGGATGCTCGCGCGCCGTCCGACGCAGGCGAGGCTGCCTTTCCTTCGCTCGCGCGACCGAAGAGCCAGAACCAAGCGGCGAAGAGCAGCGCCACAATCGACACGAGCCACGCGAAGCCGCCTTGTTTCTTCTGCTCCCTCTCGATCGCCGCGCGCATGTCCTCTTTCGCGCGGTCCCAACGCGAGCGGACGGTGCCGAGCGACAACTTCATGTCCGCGGCGATCTCTTCCAAAGTGCGATCCTCCCAGAGGTGCGCCACCGCCACTGCGCGGCGGCTCGCGTGCACCTGCGCGACGAGCCAGCGAGCCGCGGAGCGCCTCTGTTCGTCGAGGATCGGTGCGTCGGGAGGCTCGAAGGGCGACGCGAGTGCCCGGAAGTGCGCCTCCAACAATGGCTCACGTTCTCTCGCGAGAGCCCGATCGCGTCCCACATGCATTCGCCGATTGCGGAGCGTCGTGGTGAACCAGCTCCAGCGCGCGGGCGGCGCGATCTCGTGATCGTTCTCCACCAGGAGCATCAAAGCGTCCTGGATCAGATCCTCCGCGTCTGCCGCAGGAACGCGCAAGCGCCGGCCGAGCGCGCGACGCTCCGCGAGCACACGCCCCGCGAAGGCGGGCAGGTCTTCTGCCGTCCTTGAACGAGGACGAACACCGCTCGCAGGCTCGGAGCCGGGCGGGGGCGGAGCAACGGGGTGAGGGGTAGGGAGGGCCATACGCGCGAATAAGATTCCGCGAACAAACCCGACATATCCCGAAATCGTCATCGTGAATGAAAATTCTCTCCGCCGGCTCGTTCCGCGGTGCTTCGAAAGGCGTCGTCATCGTCTGTAATTCCGCGCGAAATCGAAGGTTTTGACGGAGCGTCGTGAGGTCGGGCCGGCGAGCTTGCGCGGCGGTGCGTCGCGGTTGCGTCGCGGTGTGCGCGAGCCTTCGAGGTGCCTTGATGTCGAGGCCGGGATCGCGTACCCGAAAGGCGACATCTACTGGCGCTCCGAGAGCGGCTGGCTCTTCGGACTCCACGACACCGCAAACATCCTGTTGCCCCGTGGCAACGAAGGTGCCGGGATCTGGAACGAGTCCTCGGTCCTCGGAGGGTACTCGACGAAAAGTCTACTCCTGAGCGGCGGTCTTTCTCTCGCCCAGTATTTCATCGCCGCCTGTAACGCCGCTCTCACATGTGGGCGCACCCTCGGGATCGCGCCCGGGTTTCACGTGCAAGCACATCTGTTCTTGAGCGAACGATTCGGTGCGTTGATCAGCGGCGGCGTAGCATGGGCAAGCGGCACGAGCGGCCCGCTTCACGACACTTGGACGGGAACCATCGTGATCGGCCCGGTGCTCCGTTGGGAGGAGAAGTGAAGCGAGATGAGAGCCTTTGTCCTGGGGACCGTGATCGGAACATGCCTTCTTTCCTCTTGCAACACCACCGTTGGAGAGTGCTGGGTAGATGGCCAAGAGAGCGGCAGCACGGGTGCAGGGGGACAGATCATCACTCCAGGCCAAGGAGCGCTCGGGGACGTTCCGCCGAAGCCGCAGGACGCGTCCGATCCCTCTCCCCCCGACTGCAACATCGTCCCCGGTACTCCCTGCGAAGAGAAGTGCCTGAAGACCTACGAGACGAACGCGATCGACTGTGCCAAGATCGAGAGCGAGTCTCAGAGAAGAACCTGTCAAGAGTCAGCATATACCGCATACCGAGCCTGCCTAACCCAATGTGCCAGGAAAACGCCTCTGAAGGTGTGCGCACACGATTCACCGAAAGGGGAAGAGCTGCGCGAACTGGCATCATGTACTGGGGATCTCTTCGTGCCGCGTCGTCTCGCGCACTGGTCCGCTCACACTGCCCCTTTGGCCGTGGAAGGCGAGGACCGCCCCAACCCCGGCCGTCCGCTGGCGAGCGCGGTCTACCGCATCACCGAGCATGGTAAGAGGCTCCTTGAAGAAGGGCTCGAAAGCCTCACGGAAGCACCCTCGCTGCCCGTCGCTGGAACGGACGCATACGCCTCCTCGTCACCGTGGGTCGTGCTTGAGAATGGCAGTCTGGCACGCGCGTAGCCCCTACCGCGTGTCGTCCGGTGCCGGTCCCCTTTGCCAGGTGTTCGTCCCCACATATTACTTCGCAGGAAGGTTTCGCACTTTCTCGTTCCCCATGCGCCTGGATGCTCGTACCCTGCAGTCGAGGAGACGCAAGGACGGTGACGATGCCCTCCAAGAAGAAAGCCACGAAGACAGAGAAAGTGCCGGAGAGTGAGCCGCCTCCGCAGGCCAACGTGCGCGCGATCGGGACCCTCCTCACGAGCTCCTATGGGAAAGGCGCGCTCTCCCTCGTCGACGAGGATGGGCCCGTCTTCGGGGTCGTCCGGAGCGCCCTGCCGGAGAGGATTCAGGCGCAGTGGAACGAGCAGATCCTCGAGCTGTGGGCGGGCCTCGACGAGGAGGAGAACGTCTTCGTCATCGTCTTCCTCGATTTCGAGATCCGAGATATCGACCCCCACGCGCTGGCCTCGACGCTCGCCACCGTGACCCGAAAAATGGGCAAGTGCTATGGCAGCTTCGGGAGCCTGGACGACAAGCACGTGACGTTCGTCGTCGGACTCCCAGGCTCCTCCGAAGTCGCCGTGCCGGCGACGATGCTCGCGGATACCATCGCCTACGCCCTCAACGTCGCAACCTCGGCCAGAACGCAACTCCATCGTGCCGTCGCGACCAAGAAGAAGACGCGAACGCGCGGGTGAAAGCGGCTCAACCAGCAAGCTCCTTGCACGTCAAAGGGGGTGCCGGCACCGCTTCCGAAGGCGGCGGCGTCGTTGTGCGGGGGCCGCCGTCGTGCGATCCTCGGCGTCATGTCGGACACCCGCAAGCAGCACTGGGAAGCCGTCTACACCACCAAACCCACCGATCGTGTGAGCTGGTATCGCCCTCACCTCGATCGCTCCCTTCGCTTCATCGAAGGCGCCAATCTCCCCAAAGACGCGGCGATCCTCGACGTCGGCGGCGGCGCGGCCACCCTCGTGGATGATCTGCTCGACCGCGGATACTCGCGCGTGACTGTGCTCGATCTCTCGGAGGCGGCCCTGCAAGCCGCTCGCGAGCGCCTCGGCGAGCGCGCCGCCCGCGTGACCTGGCTCTGCGCGGATATCCTGGAGGCGACGTTGCCAGATCACAGCCTCGACTTCTGGCACGATCGAGCGGTGTTTCACTTCCTCACGGAGCCGGCCGCGCGGGAGAGATACGTGGAGCAAGTGCGGCGCGCGCTCAAGCCGGGCGGACACATCGTGGTCGCGACGTTCGGCCCCGGCGGCCCCGAAAAATGCAGCGGGCTGCCGGTCGCGCGGTTCACCGCCGCGGGGATTCACTCCGAGTTCGGAGACGACTTCGCGAAGATCGGAGACGCCGAGGAGGTGCACCAGACCCCGTGGGGGAGCGATCAGGAATTCGTGTACTGCTATTGCCGGATGCCCTGATCCGCGCGCAAGACCTCCGACGGAGCGCCTTGTCGCCTCGCAGGCGACAACGCCGAGGGTTTGGTGCGACTACCAAGCCTCAAGCTCTGCGAAAATCTCAGGAAATCGCGGCAATTCTTACTGGCCTGCTCGGTGCAATGGGGCCCCACGCCGCGCCGCTGGGGCGCGAGACTCCCAACCAATCTGCACCGAGGTCTCGCCATGTGGAACACGCGAAAGCACCCGTCCGCCTCCTTCGTCTTCGCCACGATCACCGCTCTCGCACTCTCGGCCTGCGCCGGGGACGATCCCGCGCCTCCTGCGCAGGATCCCGGGCAATCGGCGCCGGACGTGGCGAGCGACGCCCTCGTGGCGCACGGGGCGGATAACCTCGCTCCTCAGTGGAATACGCAGAACGCGAAGGTCGCGGACTGCCCCGCTTACAAGGACTCTCCGAGCGCCGTCCAGATGGCGCGCTGGGGCTGGGACATCGTCGAGGTGCAGGGGGACGAGGACGCGAAACCCGAAGCCGAAGAGATGGAGAGCTCCGCGTCGCCGACCGCGTCCGTGAAGCTGGAGAAGGTGCGCTTCCAGGCCCACGTGGTCCGCGCCTCCAGCGAGATGGGCAGTCAGCGAGCCCTCCGCTTCACCGCGCGCCGCACCTCCGCGAAGCAGGGAGTCGAGGTCCGCGCGGACGCCGTCGACCGGCTCGACGGGCGGCCCGGTCGCGCCGAGCTCACCGCCAATAAAAGGGTGTTCGCCGTCGTGTTCCCGGATCCGTACCACGCGGGGGATCTCGGCGTCGCCGCCACGTTCGACTCCGAGGGCGATCTCCTGGAGTCGCTCCCCGAAGGGTCGCCGCGCGACTCGTTCGAGGCAGTGTCGGAGGCGATCCACGCCGAGCGCGCGCAGTTGAAGAAGATGGCGGCCGAGGCCGCGACGTCCGCGAAGTGAAGACCATTCGATCGAAAGACAGGAGGCCCGTCATGAAGAAGAACCAGAAGAAGCTCGTCACCGCCCTCGTCTCCGCCGCTGCCTGCTTGTTGCCGGCCGTCGCGCACGCCCACGTCACCCGCGTCTGGTACGATGCCCTCAATGAGCCCGCCGGCTTCAATCGTCAGGCGCTGCTCCAAACCATCCAGTCGTCCCTGCGTGAGTGGGAGTACCACGGCCGCGGTCAGCTCGCCCTCAAGTGGGAAGGCGTGACCTCCAACAAGCCCGGCGGCGGCGGTGACGATCTCATCTTCGGCTGGGATCCGAGCCTCGTCGGGAGCAACACCTGCGCCCAGACGTGGAATTACACCTTCGCCCAGGTGGCGCCGATGGGCCGAGTCAACATGAACCCGGCCATCATGGGCAACAACAACATCTACTTCGGCATGCCGATCATCGGGAACGGCTGCCTCGTGGGGAAGGCCGTCCTGCAGCACGAGATGGCGCACTGGTTCCGCTGGGACGCCGGGCATCCCACCGACTCCGTGCTCGGCTCCACCTGCGCGTCCGGCGGCATCTGCACCGATTACATGGCGATCAACCTGTGGAACGGGGACATGGATGGCATCAACCAGAACATCTATTTCCCCATCTTCGCGCCGACGTATCCGCCCCTCGGCGTGTCGGTCGCGACGGACACGTACAATCACTCGAACGGCTCCGTCTCCGGCAGCTCGGCGGTGCTCCTCTCGGGCGGCGGGCCACAGAACTTCACCGCTTCCCTCGGCCTCGGCGGCCCCAGCGCCCAGTATGCGCGCGCCTTCACGGACGGCGCCACCATCGCCGTCGAGCAAGGGGACGGCTTCACGTGGTCGAACCGGCGGACGATCAACGATTTCACGCGGCGACAGACGTGCATCACGGGCACCTCGAATTCGAGCGATATGTACGCGGTGTGGACGTCGAACAGCCAGGTTCCGACCGCCAGCGTCACGAACACCGGGGCGCGCACGGTGCGTTATTCGGAGTCGCACGACGGCGGCAACACCTGGTCTGCCCCGGCCGACATCGCGGGCGCACAGACGCGCGCGGGCGTGAGCTGCGGGTTCGACGTGAGCCGGAATCGCGTCGTCGTGGCCTGGTCGAACGCGTCGACCTTCCAGGTGCAGTACACCGAGCGCACTCCGAGCAACGTCGGCTCCGGCTGGTGGACGGCCGGGCGCACGATCCCGGGGCCGCTGACGTTCGAGATGCCGATCCTCCAGTTCGATCCGTTCACGGCCAACTCCGGTATGCTGACATGGCACGGCGTCGGGAACGCGAGCGACGCTGTCCGTTCGGCGGTCTTCTTCAACGGGACGCAATACGCGCTCACCAACATGTTCGGAGTCCTCGTGACGGCGAGCTCGGCGGAGTCGGCCGATCTGCGCACGAACGCGGTCCCGAACCCCTTCGGCACCGAGACGCACGTCGCGTACGGCCGCAACTCGGGCCCTCCGTCGAGCCAGATCCGCACGCGCCGCGGCTCCACGTTCGCGGGCGCAAACTCGGACTCCGCGACCGAGGCCACCAACTTCGAGCCGCCGATCGATCGCTATGTCTCCTCGGCGAACGACCGATTCTTCTTCTCGTCGGCGTACCTGCGGCAGATCATCAATCCGCACTGACCTTCACGCCGCGCGCCCGTGACGACGCCGTCGCCGTTCAGGAGGCGGGCGAAGTCATGGTAGGCTGGCGGCATGAAACCCGAAAGCGGGCCTGTCGGCGACGACGCAAAGGCGCAGGAAGACAGCGAGGACGCGCCGCAGCTCTTCGGGGCCGTGCGGGCCCAGCGGGCGGCGCCGCTCTCGCTGTGGGCCAAGATCATGCGGGCGCAGAAGCTCACCAGGCTCGCGTTCGTGGCTGTCTTTCTGGTGCTGATTCCCCTCTATTATCAGTTTCGCGGCGACGGGAAGCTGGAGCTCGTCGCGGAGGGAAGGCCGATCGAGCTGTTCGTGGACGGCGCGAAGATCGAGCCGGCCGCCGTCTTCGGCGACCATCGCACGTACCTGGTGAAGCCCGGCAAGCACGCTGTCCAGGTGCGAGACGGCGAGACAGGCACGGTGACCGCAGAGCACGCGATCGATCTGGCCTCCTCCTCGACTCACCTCGTCATCCCCACGGCGAAATCTCGATGTTACGCCCACGTGAACCTCACGAAACGGCTGGAGCAGTACGCGAACGGCACCGGCAAGTGGCCTCCGGAGATCGCGCGGCGACTCGGCCCTGCGCCGTTCGAGCTGCCCCAGTGGACCTACCTGTCCGCCGACACCCTGCCAAGGCAGGTAGGCGCCATGAGCATGGTCTTCTGGCTGCTCCCCATCGACTGCGCCGCGCCCGACCCGAGCGACGAAGAGATCCTCCGGCGGGCGAAGGGGCATATCCCGTAGCGCGGGAGAGAACGGAATCGATGTCATTCGTCGAGCGGCTCGCAAAGAGCTTGCGCATCCCCCTCGATCACGCCGATGATGCGCGGTTCGAGGTGATGGAATGGTTCTCGATTCCGTTCGATCGTGGACGTCCGGCGGCGCTGCGTTGATCGTAGGCGCGCTGGCTGTCAATGCGAATGCGGCGCCTCCCGCCGCGGGGCCGGCGCCCCCAACGACTCCAGCGCCCGCAGCGACTCCAGCGTCCGCTGCGCCCGCAGCGACTCCCGCGCCCGCGGCGACTCCGGCCCCCGCGGCGACTCCGGCCCCCGCAGCGACTCCGGCCCCCGCGGCGACTCCCGCACCGGCGGCCACTCCGGCGCCCGCGGTGACTCCGGCGGCAGCGCCTCCCGCTGCGGAGAAACCGGCCGATCCGGCGCCTGCGAGCGCCGCGGGGGACGCGCCCCTCAAGCTGCTCGCGCTCACGCTCGGCGGCGGGCTCTCGCAGATGAATGACGATCACGAGGGCTCCGCGCAGCGCGGCTCCGGGTTCGCGGAGCTCGCGATCCAGCCGTCCGGCGGCGCGCGCGGGCTCGTCATCGCCGCGGGATACGAGGATCTGCTCGGCTCCTGGGACTACGTGCAAAAGTCCTC
This sequence comes from Polyangiaceae bacterium, assembly GCA_046351455.1. Lineage (GTDB taxonomy): Bacteria > Myxococcota_A > Polyangia > Polyangiales > Polyangiaceae > JADJRH01. The sequence goes on along the minus strand of JAXLYM010000001.1, from coordinate 226,589 downwards.
CGCCCTCGACGGGAGCGGGCCACTCCACACCTCGGACTTCGAGCAACGGCACCGCGCCTATCTGGACGTGCGGTACGACGTGCTGCGGCTCATCAAGAAGGGGCTCCCGATCCACCTCTCTCCGCAGCTCGGCCTCGGCCTCGTGAAGGTCGACTCGTCTGTCTACAACAGCTTCATGTTCGGCGGCGGCGGCGGCGGCCTGCTCGCGGTGGACGTGGATCCGCGGACGACCATCGATCTGGCCTTCTCCGTGACGCGCGGGTTCATGGGGAGCGGCGGTGAGCGGTCGCTCTACGGGGGCGTGACTGGCCTCTTCGATTGGGGCGCAGGGGTCTCGCTGGGGGCGACCGATTGGTCGCGGATCCGGCTCGGATACGTGGGAGAGGCGCTCGATCGCGAGCACACGACGCGGCTCACGCACGGGGCTCGTCTGTCGTTCACCGTCAGCTTTCTTTAGGTCGGAGTCGGAGAGAACATGAAAAAGCCTACAACGATGCTCTTCTCGGTCGCGCTCATCCTCGGCGCGCTCGCGGGCGCCCCTCTCGGGTGCAGCACGGAGATCCTCCCGCCGACGGCGGCCGCCTCGGCGGACGCGACGACGGTGGCAGTCGGCGGCACCGTCCTCCTCGACGGCAGCAAGAGCACCGATCCGCAGGAGCTGATCCTCTATTACAAATGGACCCTCGTCGAGGCGCCGAAAGGCAGCCACGCGGCCCTCTCCAGCGACTCCACCGCGAAGGCCTCCTTCGTCGCGGACGTCCCCGGCGACTACACGGTTGGCCTCGTCGTGTCGAACGGCACGCTCACGAGCGAGATGGTGACGGCCAAGATCAGCACCAACACGTGCGGCACCAACCTGCCCGTCGTGGGCGCGATCGCCGCGAATCCGGCCCTCGCCGCGATGAACCAGCCAGTCTCCCTCACCGCCGACGTGACGGACGCGGACATGGAGGATCCCTGCAAGATCGCCCGCGTGATCACCAAGTCCTGGAAGCTCGCGAAGGTGCCGCCCGGCAGCCTCTCGGCCGTCAGCGACTCCGCGGTGGACGCGCCGTTCTTCGTGCCGGACATGCCCGGTGACTACACGGTCTCGCTGACGGCCACGGACGAGCTCGGGCGCTCCGGCAACGGGCAGCTCGTCGTCACCGTCAACGATTGCTCGGGAAACGCCCCGGTGATCACCTCCGTCACGCCCTCGGCGGATAACCCCGTCGTCGGCCAGACTGTCAATTTCGCGAGCGCCGTCACCGACAAGGACACCGACGCCGCGTGCGGCCTCACCGAGAGCTTCTCCTACGAGTGGACCCTCGTCGCGCAGCCCGCGGGCAGCCTCGTGACCCTCAACAACAAGGTGGCGGAGGCCCCCTCCCTGACCCCGGATCTGGAAGGTGAATACACCGTGTCGCTGGTCGTCACGGATCTGGCCGGCCACAAGAGCGAGCCGTCCAAATCCACGATCACCGCCACCACCTGCGGCGGCGCCAAGCCGACGGCCTCCATCGAAGAGCTGGTGCCGGACGTGGTCGCGGCCGGCGGCGCGATCCAGGGCCCGGACGTCGGCACGAAGCGCACCGTGCAGATCACCGCCAAGTCGTCGTCGGACCCGGACAACGCCGCTCCGTGCAACCTCAGCCAGGGGCTCACGTACCAGTGGACGATGCTCGCGCTCCCGGCCGGCTCCTCGGCGACGCTCAACGACGCGACGATCGTCAATCCGTCCTTCTTCACCGACTACCCCGGTGACTACATGGTCGGCCTCGTCGTGACGGACGAGACGGGCAAGAAGAGCGATCAGGCCACCTTCAAGATCCACGCGGACCCGTCCATCGGCATCTCCGTGCCCGCCGGGTTCACGATCACGACGGTGGCGACGTGGCCGGACATCGACTCTCCGCGCGGCCTCACGAAGGACCCCGCGGGCAACATCTACGTGGTGAACGGCGCCGACGCCTCGATTTACAAGGTCGCGACGGACTCGAAGGTGTCTGTCCTGTCCAAGGGCGGGTTCATGACGGCCCCGCTCGACGTGGCCTACGACGCGAGCACGAGCCTGCTCTTCGTGACGGGCGGCGGCGGCAACATCACCAAGGTCGATCTCGCAGGTGTGCAGTCCGCGTGCGTCGACAACGGCGCCGCGAGCTTCCGCGGAGTCGATGTCTACAACGGCACCGGCGGACTCCGCCTGATGGCCGCGGACCAGTTCGGCAACCGCGCCTATTTCTACGACCCGGCGACTTGCACCCAGCAGTCGACGAACAACTTCGGCGCGAGCGGCCTCGACAACCCCTGGGGCGTCACGGCGTCGGTCATGGGCGGCGTGGACAACGCCTTCCTCACGGACAGCTCCGCCGACATCGTGAAGCGCAACCAGGGCGGCGCGTACTCGAACGACGGCGGCACGAACGTCACCATCTCGAGCAGCAACGTCCTGTCGAATCCGCGCGACGTGGTGGTCACTCCGTGCCCGACGCCGAAGCTCATCGTCGCGAACCACGACAACGCCGATGTCCTCCTGATCGCGAACGCCGCGGGATCGACGCCCACCGTGATCGCGACGAACTTCGGCACGCCGCTCGGCCTCTATTTCGAGGACGCCAACAACCTCCTCGTGACCGACGAGGTGCGCGACACCGTGCACCGCATCACGGGCAACTTCTGCGGTCTCTGATCGCCGAAAGCCACTCTTGAGGCCGCGCCGCTCCCGGGTTAACCCCGCGCGAGCGGCATGTCCCTCCTCGAACCTCCGAAGCGCAAGAGCCCGTTACCGTGGGTCGCGGCGGCAATCGCCGTCCTCCTCTTCGCCGCCACCGGCGCGTACCTCAAGTACGTTGTCTACCGCCCCTTCACACCGCTGGAGTCGCCCGCGGGCCTCGCGCTCGGCCGCGCCGTTCCGGCCTTTCTGGTGGAGGCGCAGGACAAGCTCCATCACGACGGCTCCGCAGAAGAGCTGAAAGCCCGCGCCGCATCCGTCCTCGACAAGCCCGCTCGCGACGCCCTCGGGGACGACGCGTCGGACAAGCTGGTGACGCTCCTCCGCACGACGGTGGAGATCGACGCCGCGAAGACCCCACCGGAAGAGCTATTGAACCGCTTCGAAAAGGAGGGCTATCTCCTGGAGCAGTCGCTCGGCGCGCGCGGACTGCCCCTCTTCGTGGACCCGACGCTCATCCGCTTTCGCCGCAGCATGACGCCGATTCTGTACACGTATTACGTGGAGCGGGAAAACGAGCTGTCCGGCCCGAACAAGCGCTTTCGGTCCCTCTTCGTGCGCCGCCTCGACGACCTCAACTTCCGCCAGGCGGCCGTCGGATACACGAGCCCCAGCTCGACGGCCGCGCTCGTGTTGCTCGACGACGTGGAGCGCGAGCTCATCGAATTCATCCTGCCCGCCGTCGCCGCCAAGGACGACACGTTGATGATCGATCTGGACAGCGTGGACCCGGACAGCCCCTGGCAAAAGGACCTCCGCGCGCGCGCCGCCGCCATCGTGAAGGGCGCGTATTCGAACGTGCCGGGCGCGACCGCTGCGCAGATCGAAGAATTGGGCGACCTCTTCTTCCGCCGCCGCAAGCTCGTGCGAGCGTGGATGAAGGCGCTCGACAAACAGCGCTACAAGCTCTGGATCCCGCGCCGCTTCATCCCCGAGGCCGACTACGCGAACGAGCTCGTCGGCCGCATCAAGCTGGACGAACTGCGAGAGTGGCGCGCCATCCACGAGCGGTTGATGGATAAAGAGATGATCGCCGCGTTCGACGCGATCACCTGGGAACAGGCCCGCTCCGTCGAGCAGCACGAGGGCCAGCACCAGCTCGACTACGAGCGGGACAAGATCGTGATCCCGCCGCCCGTCGTACAGATGCTCGGTTATCGCAACGCCGACGAGGCGCTCGACGACAAGTATTCCATCTACGTCTCCAACGAGGTGAGCGCCTATCTCGCGGAGCTGTCGCGCTCCCCCGGCACGGCTGCGGTGGTGTTGATGTCGCTCGCGCAGAACGCCTTCGACTCCGACGAATGGGGCGGCGCCTATTGCATCGCGGCCCTCGTCGTCCTCGACGGCCTCGGCAAGGAGCTGGGCCTGCCCGCGGAGGATCCGTCGCGCCCCGCCGCCATCGACCGCGCGCGCCTCACGAAGCGGTTCGTCGCCGTCACCGAGCGTCCGGACGCCGATATCCGCGCCGCCGCCCGTCGCGCTTGGGAGAGCTGGTTCGGGGCGAAGTTACCCGATCTCCACCAGGAGAAGACGACTGGAAATCTGCCGTGGCGCCATTGACGACGAACGCGCGACAACACCCCTCCTGGGCCCCCGCACCACCTGGGTCCACGGAGATCCACCCCTCTGTCCCCTGATTCCTCGGAAAAATCCGTGACTCCATAGCAGGCACACCGATTGCCAATCGGGGCTCGCCATGAAGCTGGACCTCTGGAAGACACGTGCCGCTGCGTTGCTGTTCACCGGGATCGTCATCGGCGGTTGCACGGCGACCTCCCAGGGCGAGTCCGACGGCGAGGACGGGGCGACCCACGAGTCGAACTTGACGTCGGCCCAGCGGCGCGACCGCGCGGCTCATCTGCGCGACGTCTCGGCTTCGCGCGGCATCACGAAAGGCTGGCTGCTCGCGGGCATCGCCAACGCCGAGACGCAGATGTCCCAGTGCTGGAGCGAGCTCACGTGGGCGTGCAAAGGCCCCAATTCGCCGGACTGCGGCGGAGGCCCGGTGGTCGCGGGCGCGGGCGACGGTCCCTGTTCGCTGAAGCAAGGCGGACTCGGCATGTTCCAGTTCGACGCCGGGACCTTCTCGCAGACGCTCAACGCCTACGGAAACAAGGTCCTCACCGTGGACGGAAACGTCGACTCGGCGATCGACTACGTGATCAACATGGTCATCGAGTCGAAGTGGGTGTCGGGCGTCACCACCGAGAAGCAGGCCATCGACTGGATGAACGGCATCACCGTCGGCTCTTCGGACTACGGCGTCTGGATCAAGACCGTGACCGCGTATTACAACGGCTGCTTCCCCGGCGCGTGCTCGGTCTATTCCAGCCGCTACAACCACTACGACGACTCCACCCGTGAAGTGTACAACGAGATGGGCAAGGAGTTCTGGAAGCCCAAGCCGCCGCCCGCGCGCCTCGCGATCGGCTGGCAGCGCGCCGACAGCGGCGTGTACAAGGTGCATGCAGTCGACGGCCCGGACGGGATGGTGACGGCCACGTACCTCGTCGACGACTACGAGATCGCCTCGGTGAAGCGGGACGACCCGAAGACCGCGACGGTGGAGGACGATTTCCCGGCGAAGTACACCTTCAAGAACGAGACGAAGGAGCGCCATTTCGTGGTGACCGGCGTCGACGCGAAGGGCGTGGAGGTGGCGCGCGGAATCGGCATGATCGACTCCATGCCTGGAACGGCCGTGTACATCTGGCAGACAGGCGATCACGAGTACGAGATGGGCCTGGAGCGGGAGCCCTCGGAGGTCGCCTACGTGGAGGTGCGCGTCGACGGGACGCTCCTCACCGACAACGAGACGGACACGCAGCAGAGCACGCGAAACGCGGTCCGCCACGTGTTCAGCAAGCTCGGAGAGCGCAAGTTCGACCTCACCACGTACAACGCCGACGGCTCCCTCCGCGGGCACCATTACCGCACGTTCACGCTGGAGTGATATTGGGGGGAATTACAAGGGCCGCCACTGGGAGGACGGAGTCCGGTCCGCGAAGGCGGAGCGGAGCTTGGCTCCGCGGAGTCCGCAGCGGATCGGACGCAGTCCTCGACGTTACAAGGGGGCAAAGCCCCCTCGTATCACTCCCCCCTCGTGCGTTTCACTTCGACCAGAACGCCGCGCAACACCCTGTCTCGACGTCGCAGCTCAGGTCGGTCGCGTCGCACATCCCCACGATCGCCGAGTCCTCCGTGCACGTGCACTTCGTGGTGCCGCTGGAAGAGTCGCAGTCCATCTGGTGGCCGACTCCATTGCACGTCGTGTTGCACGAGCACGTGGTGTCGGACGCCGCGCACGTCCCGTTGTCGCAGCCGTTGCCCCGGCACATGTCCGCGGCGCTCAGCTGATCGGCGCAGACCATCTCGACGTCGCAGTTGGCCGCGGTGATCCCCTGTCCGCACTGAGCGAGCGCCGTGAACTGGGCGCTGCACTCGGGGTAGTCGGCGAAGTCCCCCGTGCATTGAGAGGTGCAGTCCGCGACGGTCGTGGGCGCGAGGCACCCCGCCGCGTCGAACGCCGAGCAGAAGTCGCCGCAGATGGTCTTCGGGTCTTTCTTCGTGGGGGTCGTGGTGGTGGTGCCGCCGCCCGCGCCGCCGCCGCCGCTGCCGTTCACGTTGCCCCCGCAGCCGACCGCCCACGTCATCATCAAACCGAGAGAAATGGAGACAAGCTTGTTCGTCATGCGGGCGCGCAGAGCAAGCTCCAGGCCACGCCGCGCAGGCGCCCCCGCGCTCAGGGGGCTTCGAGGATCGCCGCCTCGTGATCGACGGGGAAATTCACGCTGCGCGCGATGAAGCACGCCTTGTGCGCCTCCTCGTGCAGCGCGCGCGCCTTTGCGAGGTCCGCGCCTTTTTGCACGGTCACCTTCGGGTGGAGGACGGCCCGGGAGAAGTGGTACGTGCCGCCCTCCCACTCCATGGTGCCAGTCGCGGCGTCCTCGTAGGCGATCACCGCGATGCCCGCGCGCGCCGCGAGCGCCAGGTAGCTGAGGCAATGGCACGTGGAGAGCGCCGCCATCAGCATGTCCTCGGGGTTGTGGAGCGCGCCGTCCCCGAGGAACGCGGCCGCGGAGCTCGCCTTGATCGCGGGCTTTCCGGGGATCTCCACGAGGAGGTCCCTTGAATACGATCGGTAGTTGACGGTCGGACCGGCGGAGGCGCCCGTCCAGGTGGTGTGGCACTCGAACCCGTGCGCGGGGTGATCGAATTTCATGTCACAGCTTCCATAGGGCGCAGCCCCAGTGAATTCCAGTCCCGAGCGCCAGCACCATCGCGCGCTGGCCCTTGTGGATGCGGCCCGCGCGCATCTCCTCGTCGAGGAGGATCGGGATGGTCGCGCCGCTCGTGTTGCCGAATCGATCGATGTTCGACGGGAGCTTCTTCTTCGGCACCTTGAGGTCCTTCCGGATGTGCTCGTTGATGCGATCGTTCGCCTGGTGCGCGAGGAACACGTCGATGTCCTCCACCGAAACTCCGTGTTTGGCGCAGAGCTCGCGCGCCGTCTTCGGGAGCTTGGTGACCGCGAACTTGAACAGCTCTTTGCCATCCATCCGAGGGATGTGCATGTCCGCTTCGAACGAGCTCTCTTTCCAGTAAGGCCGCGTCCGGAATCCGCCGCCCGGCACGTAGAGCAGCTCCGCGAACCGCCCGTCGGAGCAGATCTGAATGCCTTGCAGCCCCGCGTCCCGGTCCGTCGCGCGGAACACGAGCGCGCCCGCGCCGTCGCCGAACAGCACCGCGAGGTGACGGTGCCTGTCCGCCTTCTCGCGCTCCTCCGGCGTCGCGTGGCGCCCGTTCTTCGGGTCGAGCGCGCCCCAGTCCTGCCACGGCATGAACCCCGCGTGCGCCTCCGCCCCGATGAACAGGATGGTGCGCGCGGCCCCCGTCTTGATGAGGCCGTTCACGGTCTGCAGGCCATACAGCATCGCCGCGCACTGCTGCCGGATATCGAGCGCCGGCACCCCCGGAATCCCGATCTTGGCGCCGAGGAGCGCGCCCGGCCCCGGGAACACGTAGTCGGGCGTCATCGTCGCGAACACGATGTAATCGATCTCGGACGCGTCGATGTTCGCGGCGGCGATCGCCCTCCGCGCGGCCTCCGCGCCGAGGTCCGAGACGCCCACGCCGTCCGGCGCATAGTGACGTTGCTTGATGCCCGAGCGAGGGAAGATCCACTCGTCCGACGTGGTCATCACGCGCGCGAGCTGCTCGTTCGTGACGGGCTCCCCCGGAACGTAATGGCCCGTCCCGATGACCTCGAATCCGATGTTCTCCACCCGCGCCTTCTAGCCTCGAAGGCATGACTCCAAAAGAGAAACGATCTTCGCGGCGGTGCCGTGTCCCGTTCGCGTGGAGGTGGGGATTGTGGGCGATCCGCCCTGTCAGGGCGAGGGCGGGCCGGAGCGACGCGCGCCGGGGACTGGCACGCTCGGGAGCGTCGGCGCCGTCCGCAGCGCCATCAGCGCCGCCGCGCGCGCCGGGATGAGCACGCTCACGCGCGTGCCGCCGAGCTCGGAGGCGCCGATCTCCATCCATCCGCCGTGCGCCGCCACCACGTGACGCGCCACGGACAGGCCGAGGCCGCGGCCCGGGCCCTTCGTCGTGAAGGCCGGATCGAACACGCGCGCGCGCAGATCCGCGGGAATCCCAGGGCCGGAGTCCTCGATGTGGATCGCCGCGTTGGAGCCCTCGGTGCGAACCACGATGCGCACGAGGCGTGGAGTCGAGAGGGTCTCGTTGCGCTCGCGGGCGGCCTGGAAGCTCTCGGCGGCGTTCACCACCACGTGGCGGATCGCGATCGTCAGGAGATCCGCGTCGCCGAGCACCTCGCACGCGGGCGCGCACGCCACCGTGAGCTCCGCGCGGGCGCTCGCGAGGGACGGCTGCGCCGCGTGCACCGCGACGTCGACCACGCCCGCCATCGGGACGGCCCGCTTTCCGTGCGAGCACACCGTGAGCGGCATCTCCATCACGAGCTCCGACAGGCGCCGGAAATCGCGCTCCACGGCGCGGGAACAGGCCATCAGCGCGTCCGCCTCGGGCGGGGCCTGCGGGCGATTGCAGAGGTCCCGCGTGAGGGTGTGAATCCGCGACAGGTCCCGTCCGAGCGCGGCGAGCGCCTCCGATCCGAGGGCCACGCAGCCGGCGCACGCGACCGTCCCCTGGCTGGCAGTCGGCTCCGCGGAGGGCTTTCCGAGCGCGGCCCCGAGCACGTTCGCCATCGCCTCCAGGAACATCAACGTGCCGCCTTCGATGGTCGCCGCGCGCGCGCCGAGGAGCAGGGCGCCGATGGACTCCCCACCTGCGAGGATCGGTATCGCGATCACGCACTGCCACCCTGCCTCTTGCTGCGCGGCCCGCGCGGCCTCGGAGGCCGAGAGTCCGAACGCGGCCTCCGAGGCGACGGTGCGGCGCTGCTTGATCGCGCGGCGGACCAGGAAATCGTGGGCGTCCGTGAGCTCCGGCTCCTCCAGATAGGCTCGCAGGCGGAGGGGAGCGCCCTCCGAGGCGACGAGCGACAGCTCCTCTCGAACGTAGGTGTAGATGGCGCCGGACGACAGATCCGCCCCGTGGACGATGAACGGCAGGGCGGTGGAGAGGACCGCGGAGTCACAGCTCGCGAGCACGCGGGACAGCTCGATGAAGGCCCGATTCTGCAGGATCGCGGCGGACGTCGGGGCCCGCGGAGGACTGCTCGTGGACGCTACCCGCGTGGTGCGTGGCGGCGAATCGGACGATGGGGCGCGTAGCTGGGGCATGAGAGCCTCCGTGGGCTGCGAGGACCGTACGTGTCGCGTCCCATGGACTTCCCACCTCCTCGTCGCTTGTCAAGGCACGGATTCGGCGTCGGGATCGTCGCAAACCACGCAGGGTCTCGATCGCCGCGCGCGGTCGCAGATCGGGAGTCGCCCGATCCCGACCGCGCGGTGGACGGAGAGGGTCAGTTGCCGACGAGGCCGATCCAGAGGTTCTTGCGGCCGTTCAGCTCGGACACGACGTAGAACACCTCCGCCTTGTAAGGAGAGGCCTTGAGGACCGTGATCGTCATGTTGAGCTTCTCGCCGTTCACGCCCGAGGTCTTGTCGAAGGCGAAATCGAGCTGCTTCGAGCCACCCTGAATGGTGGAGCTGTCATAGGCCTTGACGGTCCACGGCCCGCTCGTCGGGCCCTCGCTGAAGAGGTCGACCTCGATGGTCTTCGACTCTCCGACGGCGATCTGGGCGCCCTTCATCGTGACCGGCTGTCCCAGGTTGAGCGTGACGTTGTCCGGCAGGACAGGCGCGCTGTTGAAGTACACGGAGCCGGGGATCGCGGGGACGCAGGGGTCGTTGCCGGCCTTCGCGGCCTTGTTCGACCACGAGCGCTGCACGGTGTAGGGCAGCTCGTCGAACTTGTAGAACGACTCGAGCTGCTGCGCGCACATGTCGCCCGTCTCCCCGCCGCCGAGGGCGAAGAGCCAGTAGATGTGCGCGTTGTCGCACTGCGCGTAGGCAGGGTTGTCGATCGGGTACGGATCGGTCGCGGCCTCCAGGTACTCGTGGCTGGCGGTCGACGTCATCGTGTCGATCTCCTTCTCACCAGGATACGTGCAGTGCGGCATGATCGCGTAGGCCACGTGCATGCCGCCGTGCGCCGCGTCCAGCGTGATGTTCTGGTGGTAGCCGCCGAACTCCGTGCACGACTTCGAGGTGGGGCCGCCGCCGCTCAGCGTGATGCTCACGCCCTTGGGGTAGTAGATCGCATACAGGGTGTCCCCGTCGGGCGCCGGGAACGCCGGATCGTCGCTGTTGAGCCTGTCCGCGAGCCAGGTCTGGATGTCCGCGTCGTCGATGGTGCCGCTCGGCGCGTCCGGCGAGACCACCGGCGGGAGCCCGGTCGCGGCGCCGACGCCGTATTCAGCCGTGTTGGCCGTCCAGTACGCGGTGGAGCCGACCTTGTCGTTGAAGTCGGCGATCTGCGCGGTGAAGTTGGGGTCGTCGTTCGAGAAGAAGATCGGCACGATCTTGGGGTTCTTGAGGACGGGGCCGCCGTACGTGATGACCTTCGGAGGGGCCGGGTGCGGGGCCGGGTACACGTCGCTCGGCATGCCGTTGGTGGTGCTGCTGTCCGTGGTGGTCGTCGTGCCGCCGGAGCCGCCCGTTCCGCCGGTCGGCGCCGAGGTCGTCCCGCCGGAGCCGCCGTCCGTCGTCGTGGTCTCGGTCGTGGTGCCCGAGCCCGAGGTCTCTTCCACGGTGCCGCCGCAGCCGGCAGCGAGGGTCAGAATCAAAAGAGCACCGGGAGCTACGAAGGAGGTCGTTCGGATCATGTCAAAGTCTCCAAAGAACGAGAGGTGCCGCGCGCAAAGCAAGACTCAGGCCCTACTTTCCGATAGTGCCAGTGCACATTTCTTTCGATGTTGTGTGTTTTGCGGGAAGAACGGGCCGAGCCGTGCGCATCGTGACACCCGCGGGGGAGGGGAGGGGAGGCGCCGACAATTTTTTTTCGGGGAGGGGTGAATCCATTCGGCGCGTGGGGCGCTCTTCCCCGACGAGACGAGGAGATGGACATCATGTGGACGAAGCTCTTTCCGACGAACGAAGGCACTCTGGACCGCGCGATTCGGGTCCTTTTGGGCGTAGGCCTCCTGGCGATCGCGTTCGTGGGGCCGAAGACGCCGCTCGGCTTCCTCGGGATCGTGCCGCTCCTCACCGGCCTCGTGGGGAGCTGTCCGCTCTACCGCCTCGTCGGCCTGAAGACTTGCGCTGCTCCCACGAAAGCGTGATTCTGCCGCTTCATGGTCGCCTGCGGACAAGGCACGACGGCTGCGGCGGGTGACGCGCCCGACGACGGCGCCCTCTTGTCGGCGATCGCCGCGGGGGATCGCGCCGCGTCGCGCGCCTTCGTGGACCGCCACAAAGCGGCGCTGTACCGCTTCGCCGATGCGCTGCTGCGCGACAAGGCGCTCGCGGAGGACGTGCTCCAGGAGACGTTCCTCGCGGCGCTGCGCGGGGCCGCCACGTACCGGGCCGAGGGCACCGCGCGAGGGTGGCTGTTCACGATCGCGCGCCGAGCGGCCATTCGACTGCGCCCGCGGGAGGCCCCCCTGCCGGACGACCGAGACATCGAGTCTCTCGGCGACTCCGCCGGATGGGGCGCGCCCGACGCCGAGCAGATGATGGAAGGGTGGCAGTCGCGGGAGCGCGTCAATCGAGCTCTCGCGGCGCTCCCGGCCGAAGATCGGGAGATCCTGCTCCTCCGCGACGCCGAAGGCCTGACCGGCCCCGAGGCGGCGGAGGTGCTCCAGGTCAGCCTCGCCGCGATGAAGAGCCGACTCCACCGCGCGCGCCTGCGGATGCTGGCGGCGCTGCGCGAAGAAGAGGCGCCCACGATGGAGACGCACGATGGAACCCCGTGATTTGCCCGCAGAGAATCGGTCGATCGGGGGCCTCTATTGCACGGAGGTGCTGGAGCGGCTGAGCGCCTATCTCGACGGCGATCTGTCCGCCGAGGAGGCTTCGCGCGTGCGCGCGCACGTCGCCCACTGCACCACGTGCGAGCGCTTCGGAGGTCGTTTCGCCGCAGCGGTGCAGCGCCTCCGCGAGGCCGAGCCGCCCCCGCTGGACGAGGATCTGGACGCGCGCCTCGGAGCGGCGCTCGGCCTCTCCCGCTGACGCGCTCCCCGAAAATGGGGCTTTTTCGTGCGGTCGGGGCGAGAGCGCTTCCCCTCGTGCCTTGTCGCGGATAAGACACCACGGGTGCAAGAAGGCCACTCCGAGCCGAAGCGAGCGCAGGTCTGGACGGTGCGCCGGCGCCTCGCGGAGCGCGCGGCTCGCCTCGGGGTGGGCCTCCTCGTGCTCCCGGTCGTGCTGTCGATGATCGATGTCGCGCTCGAGGCGCTGGCGCCGCATTTCTGGGGCTCGAACGACGCCGGAAAGATCGCGTCGGGCGTGCTCATCGCGACCTGGATGGGCACGTGGATGTTCGCGTCGCCGCTCTCGTTCTTCGTGGCGCTGTTCGCCTCGCTGCGGTCGCGCCTCCCGCACTCCGCGGTGTCGGTGAAAGAAGGCGATCTCGAGCTCTCGGGGGACGCGCTGCGCACCGTCCCGCGCTCGCGGATCGACAGCGCGATGGTGGTGGCGCCGCCGGACAAGCCGCGCCACGTGGAGATCGATCTCAAGAACGGCGACGTGCTCCAGGTCCAGACGGGGGGCGCGCAGGCGGACGATCGCGCGCTCGTGGAGGCGCTCGGATTCGGCGGCAAACAGCGGCGAACGAGCGTGCCTCTCGGCGGGACGCGGGGCCCCTTGTGGGACGGGCTCACGGCGCTCGGCGTGGGCATGGTCGCGACGATGGTGTCCACGTGCACGTCGCTCACGGTCAGCCCCAACTCCGTGGCTGCGGCGGCGATCATCTCCGGCGTGGTGTTCCTCGTCACGGTGCTGTCTTTGTCGCGGATCTTCTCGCCGCGCCGCGTGGTGGCGGGCGCGGACGGCCTCGCGGTGGAGGCCACGCTGCGGAGGACCTTTTATCCGCGCGACCGCGTGTTCGGCGTGGAGAAGCTGAGCACCGGAGTCGCGGTGCTGCTCCGCGGGGCCGGGGAGAAGGTCACTCCCTTGAAGCTCCCCGTCGACACGCCGGAGCGCACGGACGCCCTCTACAAGACGCTCACGGAGGCGCTGGAGATGGGCGCGAACGAGGAGTCGGAGCCGATCGGCGCCTTGCTCGCGCGCGGCGGGGAGCCCGTGCGGGCGTGGCGCGAGCGCCTCCGGAAGCTGGTCGCGCCGGTGGGGGATTACCGCGCGCAGAAGATCTCGGTGGAGGCGCTCGTGCGGACGGCGAAGGATCCGTCGTCCCCGCCGGAGCTGCGGATCGGCGCGGCCCTCGCCATCGCCGAGTCGGGCGACGCGGACGCGAAGAAGCGCCTGCGGATCGCGACGGAAGGCATCGTGAGCGAGGGCGTCAAGAGCGCCTTGGAGGCCGCCGTGGAGGGCGAAGCGGAGGACGAAGCGATCGCCGAAGCCTGCGAGCGCGCCGAGAAAGAGGCTCGGATCGTGGGCTGAGCCATGGTAAGAGCCGCGCGCCGCGGGCGACTCGGCCTCTCGCGGAACAGCCATGGATCGAACTGGACCTCTCCTCGGACTCGCCCTCGCGCTCACGACCACCGCCTGCGGGGAGGCGGGTGTATACTGGGACGTGAAGTTCTCGCCCGGGTACTCCCCCGGTCCTACCACGGTGTCGGTGCTGGGCGTCTATCAGGACGGCCGCATGAGCAACGAGCTGCGGGACGAGGTGATCCGCGGCCTCGCGCCCGAGCTCGGACAGCCCACCTGTGACGTCGTGTGGGACGACCGCCTGCGCGCGGCCGAGCCGGATCTCTACGACGAAGTGGACCGAACCACGCAGTCCGACGGCATCACGGAGGACGTGCTGGACAAGTTCACCGACTGGTCCGAGGGCGACGCGATCCTGGTCATCTCGCTCAACATCCGCCGAGCGAACCAGGATCAGCGGGGCAACGGCTCGCTCGGCGCGATGACGCAGGGCGGCCTCGGCGGCAGCACCTTCAACCGCCCCGGAGGCCCGATGCCCGGCTCCCGAGGCCGAACGGGCGCGCCGCTCCCCCCCGGAGCGGTCCGTCCGAACACCTGGCAAGGCCAGCAAATCCGGGTCTCCGGCATCCTCTTCAGCGCGAAGACGCACTCCCCGATGGGCCGGATCGTCCTCAATTACCTGGGCACGAACATCGAAGACGCCCTCCGCCGCTTCTCGAAGAAATTCGGCGAAGAGATGCACGGCTCGGTGTGCAAAGGCTGGAAGCTCCCGGAAGCCAAACAGGCATTCTAGAGCGGAGGAGGGATGTTCGGAGAGGGGTTGTTCAGACTGGCAGTCTGATCAGCGACGCTTCGGGGACGGGCGCGGGGCCGGGGCCGGCGCGGAGGGGCGCGGCGCGGGGCGCGGGGCCGGGGCCGCCGTGGGGCGCGGCGCCGGCGGAGACACCGTCGGGCGCTGCGGCATCGGCTGGGGCTGCGGCGTCGGCTGGGGGCGCGGCTGCGGCATCGGCTGCGGCTGCACGGTCGGCGGCTGCGGCATCGGCTGCGGCTGCACGGTCGGCTGCTGCGGCATCGGCTGCGGCTGCACGCCGGGGCGCTGGCCGACGCCCGGGCCGGGGCTCGGCGCGGGCTGCGGCATCGGCTGGCCTTGCGGCACCGCGTCCGGCCGGACCTGGGGCGCCGCCGCATCCGTGCCGTTCATCGAGCCGGGACGCGCCGACTGGCCCGCCGTCGGAGGCGCCGCGATGCCCGCGCCCGCAGGCAACGTCGCGCCGGCGCGCACCATCGGCTGCGACGGCACCTTGCCCGTCACGCGCCGATCCGCCGCCGCGTCGTCCACGAGCTTCGCCTGCGTGCGCACGTATCCTGGAGGAGGCGGCTGCACCTTCTCCGTGCGGATCTCCACGCCGGCGGACACGAGCGCGTCCTTCGGCGGGCCGACGCGGCGGTAATTGTCGCCCTTCGTCGCGATGATCGGGCTCGCCGCGGTGTAGGCCGCGCGCGCCCGCTCCGGCGGGAGGCGGTGATCCACGACGCCCTCGGAGCACACGTAGCCGTGCTCGACGAAGATCCAGTGCTCCTCCACCACCACGTACCCGGGCGGGCCCATCGGCACCCAGCCGACGTAGCCGCCGCCGTACCGCCACTCGACCCACGCGGGCGCCCACTCGACGCCGGGGACCCACACCCAACCGTAATAATCCGTCCAGGCCCAGCGACCGTAATGGTACGTGGCCCAGCCCCACTGCGCGTCGTACCGGGAGACGAACACCCAGTCTCCGTACTCGTTCATGACCCAGCGGCCGTGTGACGCATAAGGCGTGAAGCCGGGGCCCGCGAACTCCGAGGCGGGCTGCCACACTCGGCCGTAACCCGGGGCGTAGACCCACACACCGTAGTTGCTGAGCGGCGAATAAAAATCGTCCACCACCACGTCCCCGCTGGCGGTGACGACGGTGGTCGCGGGCGGGGGCGGCGGCGCCTCCTCCACGACGTAGACCGGGTGCGAGTGGACGACGCAGCCGATCTGCGTGAGGCCGAGCGCGAAGAGCGCCGTCAAGAGGCCTTTGCGAAGCGAGCGGCCGGACATCGAATGGCGGGGGACCTGGCTGTTCATGGTGTCTTCTCCGAAGCGAACGCCGTGGGGATCGCGAGGAAGCAGAAGCGCGGCGTGCAGAGTGGCAGACGAAAGGTAGGCGCCGAATCAGCAAACCGGAAGGCGGAAAGTTCTCTTCGGCGCACGGTCTCGACGATGCGATTTGTGCTATACAGCGGCGCGAAACGGCTTCAACAACTCCCAGAACACCGAACGGTGTCGACCGAGCGGTGTTCTGGCGGGGTCGCCGAGCGAGCCCGACTCCGAGGGGTGAATCGACCGGGCTTCGCCTGGGCGAGAGGGGACGCGAGGCGTCCCCTACCTGGGGAAAGCTGGAGCTTCGAATGGGTGTCAACCCAGTCGATGCTCCGGCGTGATCGCGATGTCATGGGGCGTCGGGCGGCGCCGTGGGGTCGGGGCGTGCTGCCCTGTTCGGCGCGTCCCGCGGGGGCTCCGTCGCGGAAGGATCGCCGCTCGGCAAAGGCTCGATGTCCGGGGGCAAGAGGCCTGGAATACGTTCTGTTCCGGGGGCGGCGCCGCCGGCCCTCTCCACGACCGCGCCCCACGGCCAGCCGAAGAAACCAGGGTGAACCGAGAGGCGGAGGGTGTCGCCCGCGCGCACGCGGCGGTGCAGGTCCACGTCGACGCTGAGCTCGATCTCCTTCGCGGGCGGCTTCCACGAGGGGATCACGAGGAGCCACTCGGTGACGTTGCCGCTCTTCCGGCTCTTGCTCGTGTCCTTCGCGAGGATCTTGGTGTCGTGCACCTCCAGCTCGGCGTCGTCGAGGAGGCGGTTGCCGGCGTCGAGGAGGCCCACGCCGAGCGTCCACATCGCGACGAGGAGCGCCATCACCACGGGCAGATCCGTCCACGTGTTCTTGCGCTTCAGGATCGCGCGGATGACGAGGTACGCGACCACGAAGAGGCCCGTGCCGAGCGCGATCCCCGGCATCATCTGCGGCAGCGGGACGATGGGGCGCGGCAGCGAGCGGAGCTGCACCGCGGAGTCGTCGAGCGAGCCCGGCGCCAGCGTGAGCGCCGCCATGAGCCCCGTCCCGAGGATGACGCCGACGAGCGCGCGGCCCACCTGCGGGCGCTGCGTGAAGACGGCCGGATCCGAGCGCGGCACCGTCATCACGAGCTTGCCGAGCGCCTCCGCCACGGGGTTCACCGTCGTCGCGCTCAGGAAGGCGTCCGTCGGCGAGCGGAGGTCCGCGCGCACCGAGCGCTCCTCGAAGTGGACCGTGAAGCCCGCGTCCAGGATGGTGAGGATCGCCTCGCGCGCCTCGGAGGAGCGGAGGGCGTTCGCGATCACCTCGTCCGAGAAATCGCCTTCGATCGTGACGGCGCCGTCGAACTTGGCGTCGCCCGTGCGCACGTCGAAGCGGAACGCGAAGAGCCGGTTCACGCGGTCGAGCGGCGTCACGCGGCGGACGGCGAGCGTCGGGTACACCTGGCGCGCCCGCGTCCGCGCGAGCACGTTGCGCCGATAGCCGGAGGACGGGGCCGCCTCCTCTTCGTGCGCGCGCAGCACGAGGAGCTGCGGCTCCCCGGGGACGAGCGTCACGTCGACGATCGCCTCTCCCAAAAACAGGGTGAACGTGTCGGCGGCGTCACCCTTCGTGACGCCTCCGATCGCCGTCCCCAGCTTCTGGAAGGGCGTCACCGCTACCCCTTGAGGCCGTCGAGGACTTCGAGCGCGAGCTCGTACCGGCCGAGCGGCGGCATGAGGTACGCGCCCTGGACGCGATCGCGCACGGAGAACAGCATCTCGCGGGCGATCTTCACGCCTTCCTTGCGGGCCTCCACGCCGCCGGGGACGCGGCGCATGCGCTCGCGGATGTGCTCGGGGATCTGCATGCCCGGCACCTCGTTGTGGAGGAACTCGGCGTTCTTGTACGAGACGAGCGGCAGCACGCCGACCATCACGGGCATGCCGAGCGCGCGCGCGCGCTCCAGCACCGAGTCGAGAAGCTCCTGCTGGAAGACCGGCTGCGTCATCACGAAGTCGGCCCCCGCTTTTCGCTTCAGCTCCAGGCGTCGCAGCTCTTTTTCGAGGTCGGCGGCGCCGGGCTCCACGCCGGTCGCGCACACGAAGCTCGTCTGCCCGCCGGTGAGCCGCTTGCCCGCGGGGTCGATGCCGCGGTTCAGGTTCGAGGCCATCTGCAGGATGCCGATCGAGTCCAGATCGTAGACCGCGGACGCCTCCGGGTAGTCGCCGACCTTCGGCGGATCGCCCGTGATGACGACGAGGTTCTTGATGCCGATCGCGTTCGCGCCGAGCAGGTGCGCCATCTGGCCGATGATGTTCCTGTCGCGCCCGCACACGTGCATGAGCGGCTCGATGCCGTAGCGTTCGAGCAGCAGCGCGCAGAACGCGAGGTTCGACATGCGGGCCGTGGCGCGCGGTCCGTCCGCGACGTTGACGATGTCGATCCCGTTGTCGAGCAGCATCTTCGCCGCGTTGAGCGCGCTCGTCGGATCGAGGCCGGGGGCCGGGTTCACCTCGACGGAGACCACGAACTTACCGCTCGCGATCTTCTCGGCGAACTTGCTCCGCTGCGCGAGCGGCACCGGATCCATCGCCTGGACGGCCGCGGGTGGAGGCTCCACCACGACCTTCGTGTGCTCGACGGAGGCGAGGCCGGAGAGCATGCGCACCGAGTTCGCCATCCAGCGGATGTGGTCCGGCGTGGTGCCGCAGCAGCCGCCGATCATCGAGGCGCCGAGCTGGATCATGCGCCGCGCGAACACGTCGAAGTACTCCGGCGTGGCCATGTAGAGCAGGCGCCCGTCGACGTTGCGCGGGAGGCCGGCGTTCGGCTGCACACAGAGCGGGAGGCCCGCGCCGCGCATGCGCTCCGCCATCGCGAGCGAGAGCTGAGGCCCGTCGCCGCAGTTGACGCCGAGCATGTCGACGCCGAACGAGCGGAGGATCTCCGCCACCTTCTCGGGCGGCGATCCGTCGGCCACGGTCTCGGTCGCGTCGAACGTCATCGACGCGAGGAGCGGGATGCCCGGCGCGGCCTTGCGAGCGGCGCGGATCGCGATCTCGATCTCCTCGGTGTGGCGGAACGTCTCGATGACGAGCAGGTCGACGCCGCCTTCGACGAGCGCCTCCGCTTGCTCCGCGAACGTCTGCTCCGCGGCCGCGAGCTCCTCCTTCGTCATGACGCCGGGGACGAGCCCGGTGGGCCCGATCGAGCCCGCGACGTACGCCTCGTGCCCCGCGATCTCGCGAGCGTTGCGCGCGCCGGCGAGGTTGTACGAGCGCACCTCCGAGCCGAGCCCGTGCCGGTCGAGCCGGAACTTGTTCGCGCCGAACGTGTTGGTGAGGAGCACCTGCGCGCCCGCGGCGAGGTAGTCCGCGTGGATGCGCTTCACGACGTCGGGCCGCGCGACGTTGAGCTGCTCGAAGTTCTGCGTGACGAAGATGCCGCGCTCGTAAAGGAGCGATCCCATCGCCCCGTCGAACACGACGATCGACTGCTTCAGCTTCTCTAGAAACGGGATCTCCGGCCTGCTGGCGACCATTTTTCCCGCCAGGGTACTCCAAACAAAAGACCGCGCGCCGTTGGATTTGCGACGCGAAGGAATTTCAATGGCCGACGCTGTCGCCGCTCCGTCACCCGACCGAGGGACGACGACGAGCGTGGTCGCGTGACCGCCGCCGCAGGGACGCGGTCCTCGAAGGCGTGACCGCGGCCGAGAGGTGGCAGTCTTCGACGTCGCGTCCGCTGCTCGGAGAGCGCGTGAAACGCGTAACTCTTCGTGATCACGCTCGACGCGAAGGAGGCTGGTTTTGACGCGGTTTCCGCGTTGAACCCAGCTTGTCTCCATGTATGTTGAGAGCGCTCACTGGAGGGCTCCTATCATGGGTGTGCTGAGCAACGATCTCTTCGGTCGGCTCCGCTGCGCTACGTGCAAAGGCATGGTCGCGCGGCGAGAGCAACTCGTGTGTGGCGCGTGCGGGGCGCGCTACCCGGTCGTGCGCGACGTCCCGATCGTCATCGACGAGGCGAACAGCCTGTTTCGGATCGCGGAGTGCGCGGCCACCGCCCACGAGGTGACGAGCGCATCGCATCCCCAGACCTGGACGGATCGCGCGCGCGCCGCCCTCCGCAAGCTCGCGCCGACGGCCGGCGAAAACCTCGCGGGCGAGGCGATGCTGCGGCTCCTCGCGGCGAAGCTCCGGGCCGAGTCCCCGCGCCCGCGCGTGCTCGTGATCGGCGGCAGGACGCTCGGCGTCGGCATGAAGATCTTCGCGGACGATCCGGCCTTCGATCTCGCGGAGGCGGACATCGCCTTCGGCCCGCGCACGAACCTCGTGATGGACGGCGGCAGCATCCCGTTCGAGGACGCCACGTTCGACGCGGTGATCGCGCAGGCCGTGCTTGAATACGTGCCGGATCCGTTCCGCGTCGCCGACGAGATCCACCGGGTGCTGCGCCCACGAGGCTGGGTCTACGCGGAGTCGCCGTTCATGCAGCAGGTGCACGGCGGCGCGTACGATTTCTTCCGCTTCACGCACGTCGGCCATCGCCGCTTGCTGCGGCGCTTCGAGGAGCACCGGAGCGGCATCGCGTGCGGCCCGGCGATGGCGCTCTCGTGGTCGTATCGGTACTTCCTCCGCGCGCTCGCGGACGGCCGCGCGTACCGCACGGTGAGCAGCATGTTCGCGAACCTCACGTCGTCGTGGCTCGTCGCGGCCGACTCGCACATTCAGGAGCGCCCCGGCGCCTACGACGCGGCGTCCGCGTTCTATTTCCTCGGCACCCGCTCCGAGCGGGCCCTCTCGGATCGCGAGATCCTCACGTATTACCGCGGAGAATGGAGGCTCCGCGGGTAGAGCGGCGTTCCGTGGAACGGAACGGCGCGCAAGGGGCTCGCGAGCGAGCCCGCCTCCAGGGGTGAATCGACCGAGCTCCGCCTGGGCGAGAGGGGACGCGAGGCGTCCCCTACTTGGGCAAGCTGAGACGATCCGGCGCGGGTGGTGCTTGAGGCGGGCGCCCTCAGGAGATAACACCCCCCCACCATGCAGCGTCATCAGCTTCAGGCATTGTCCCGCGAAGAGCTCATCGCCCAGGCCGAGCAGGCCGGCGTGCCGAAGCCGCGCGTCCTCACGCAGGCGGAGCTCATCGACGAGATCCTGAAGCGCACGGTCGGCAGCGAGAAAGAGCGGACACGCGCGCGCGGCTGGCTCGGCCGGGCGCGCGATCTGCTCGCGACGGTCGTCGAGAAAGGCCTTCATTTGCCGGACGCGGCGGCGGCGATCCGCAACGGTCCGAAGGGCTGGCCGCCGCCTCCGCCTCCGCTGCCGACGGTGACGCTCGCGGAGATCTACGCGGCGCAGGGCCACCTCGAACGGGCGGTGGCGGTGCTCGACGACGTGCTGCGGCGCGAGCCGGATCACCAGGAGGCGCGCGAGCTTCGGGAGCGGTTCCTCTCGCAGCTCACGCGCGGCCCCAAGTCGTCGGACGCGCCGGTGAGCGCCGCGGCCGACACGGAGCCGTCCCGCGCCGAGCGCGCCGCGGCGAAGGAGACCGACACGAAGCCGAGCGACGAGCCTTCGCAGCGCTCTGCGCCCGCGTCGCGCGTCGTGGTCGTGCAGGACGACGCCGACACGCTGGTGGCCGGCCGCCACGAGCCGGAGCCGCGCCCCGGGGCCGCCGCGCCCGCGCAGTCTGACGCGGAGACTGCCGCGCCCGCGCGACCTGCGGAGACAGATGCGCCCACGCCGGTTGCGCCGGAGACGGCCGCGCCCGCGCAACCCACTGAGACAACCGCGCCCACGTCGATGGAGGCAACGGCGCCTGTCGCGATGTCGGAGCGCGCGCCCGTGGTGGAGCTGCATACGGCGGCGATCGGCGCTCCGGAGGACGAGGTCGCGCCCGTCGCGGACGCGCAGATCCATGCGGCAGCGCAGCGCGCGGACGCGACGAAATGGGCCGAATCGACGTACGCGGATCCGAGCGAGAGCGTCGCCTCCACGGACCCCGCAGGTGCGCCGCCGGCCGAGGAAGCGCCGCCTGCGCATGTCGCGACGTCGGAGCTGACGGACGTCGAAGCGGCCGCAGCGGAGGTCGCCGCCGCGCCGGACGCCGCGCCGGTCCAGGTGCCGGAGCACTACGACGTCGACGAGGTGGTGGCGCTCGCCGTCGATCCGAGCACGTTCTATGTTTACTGGGAGGTGCGCCCCACGACGTTCGCGCACATGGCGACGCGGAGCCCCGGCGGTTCGTTGTCGCTGCGCGTGACGGCGGTGACGCCCGGTTGGGACGGCCCGATCGTCGAGACGCGCGACGTCCCGATCGACGCGCTCCACGGCGACCATTTCATTCACCACGTCCGCCCGCGCGCCGACGTTCGCGTGAGCGTCGGCTGGGTCTCCGACGGCCGCTTCGATCCGATCGCGATCGGGGCCGAGGTCTCCGCGCCGCGCGCGTTCGTGGCCGCCGGAGCGCCCGCGCCGTCCGGAGCGCCGCTCGACCTCTCGGAGGGGCCGCACGGCTCGCCGGAGGGCTTCGCTCGCCCCGTGAGCTTCCCGTCGCGGGAGCGCGCGGCCGCGAAGATCGCCGCCGGTTGGGTCCCGCGGGAGCTCGCCGGCACGGTGATCGAAGGCGCCTCGGATCAAGCGCCCGAGGACGTCGGCGAGGGGCCCGCGAGCTGGATCTGGGTGCCCGGGCCCGGCGCGGATCAAGTCGGCATGTCGGTGATGTTCGGCCCCAGCACGGCGCAGCTCCCCGGCTCCGATTCGGCGGAGGCGGGCGCCTTCGAGGGGCGGGAGTGGCGGCGCGATCCGTCGGGCGGCGTCTGGCTCCGCGACGTGGAGAGCGGCTCGTGGCACCTGGTCACGGAAGAGAGCGGCGGCTGGTCCTGGTCCGAGGAAGAGGGCGGCTGGTCCTGGTCCGAAGAAGGCGGCGAGCGCATCTGGTTCGAAGGCGGCGCGTGGGGCGGCTCCAGTGAAGGGGGCCGCTGGGGCGGCTCCAGCGAGCGCCGTTGGGGCGGCGCAAGCGAACGTCGTTGGGGCGGCGCAAGCGAACGTCGTTGGGGCGGCGCGAGCGAACGTCGTTGGGGCGGCGCGAGCGAAGGTGGACGCTGGGGCGGCGCCAGTGAAGGGGGCCGCTGGGGCGGCTCCAGCGAGCGCCGGTAGCGCGCGTTCCGGCGCACCTCGTCATTCGCGTCGGTCGGGGGGCTTCAATAAAATTTCGCGCGCGTCACGCAACCGGACAGGAGCGGCATCGATGGAGCGGCATGCAAACCAGCTCCTCCTGCGTCGCTGCTTCACGTTCGTTCTCCTCGTCATGGCCTCTCGTCGTGGAGCGGCCTCGCTCGACGCGTGAGCGCGCGCCCCGCGCGGCCTCGTTCGCGCTCGCGGCGCTGGCGTCGGTCGCGTCGCTCTCGATCGCGTCGGTCGCGCGCGCCGGCTCGCCGCCGGAGGGGCCCGCGGACCTGGCCGATCCGCTGGATTTGTTCCTGGATCGCGCGCGGGGAGATCGCGTCACGGAGGAGCCGCGCGCGGGGTCGTTCGAGGTCGGGGCCACCGGATCGCTCACGTTGTCGTCGTGGGCGGCGCCTTCGTTCGGGGTGCTCGGGTTCGTGCAGATGCCGCTGGATCGGCTCTTCGAAGGGCGGCGCCGCGAGCTGACCGAGGTCGTCCTCGCGGCCGGCGCCGGGAAGCTCCCGCCGGCCAACGCGGGCGTTCCGGTCACGGATCGAGCTGCACGCTCGCAGCGATCGGCTCCATCCAACCGTGACGATCGTGGTCCCTCGCCGCAGCCGAGCCACGCCTCCACACCGTCCGCGGGCGCCGCGTCGTCGCGCGCCGCCGCGCCCGCGAGCGCCGCCTCCACGCCGCGCACGGCATCGCCTGCGAGCGCCGTGTCGCTACCGCGCGCCGCATCGCCTTCGAGCGGGGCCGCGGGCTCGGGCGGCGGCACCACGGGCGCTGCGCTCGGGACGAAGCCGTCGGGCTATGGAGCGGCGCGCGATGTCGGGGAGGAGCCGGAGCTCGATGCGGCGGAAGACGACGCGGAGGACGCGGGCGCCGCCCAGCCCGAAGGCCAGGACGCAGCGGCTCCTCCGCGCGCGCTCACGCCGGAGCTGGCGCGCGGGGCCGTGCGGGTCGCTTGCACGGCGGCGCGGCTCGATGAGGCCGAGGCCCGGCTCGACTCGCTCGCCTCCCGCGCGAAGACGTCGGCGCTGCTGCCGGAGCTGCGGCTCCGCGCGACGCGCGCGATCGACGAGTCCGAGGCGCTCTCGCCCACCGAGTACGATCCGACCCGGCGCACCGCGAGCGGCTCCGCGACGACGTGGCTCGAAGCGCGCGCGACGTTTCGCCTCGATCGGCTGGTGTTCGCGGACGATGAGCTCGCCGTGGAGCGGCAACGAATGGCGCGCGCCGCCGAGCGATCGCGCATCGTCGAGCGCGTGCTGGACCTGCTCGACACGTGGCAGCGAGCCCGCGCCGCGGCCGAAGATCCGCAGGCTGATCCGAGCGCACGAGCCCGCGCGGATCTCGCGGTCGCCGCCAGCGAGGCGTCGCTCGACGTGATGACCGACGGATGGTTCTCGAAGGCCATCGTCGCCACCACAAACCCTGCGAAGTCGAACGATGTCGGCGCGGCATCTGGAGCCACGTCTGCTGCGCGCGTAACGCCCTCCGCAGCGACGAGCGACGCGCCGCATCCATCCACGTCGCGCGTCACGGCGCCCGTGCGTCGATCCGAAAACGGCTTGAATTGAAGGCGATCGAGGTTTCTTCGGGCGCCTCTTCGCCGCGGCGCGACGGCGCTCCGTGACGCGGCGCGCGGTGCGAAAGCCGCTTTTCGCTCGGAAAAAATCGCAGAAAACGTGTGCAACAAATGGCGCATCGGCGCGCCGGGTCTGCTAAGCGAAACCTGGTCGCATCGGCGCGAAAGCGCGGTCTGCGAGCTGGCACTCCGGGGTGTTCATCCGCGCGCTCGTCGCGCTCCCTCGGCGGTCCACCGTTTGCTTCGTACGGAGTAACCCCATGCACATTTATCCGACCCACCGCGTGCTCGTGATCGCTGATGACTCCGTCGCCGCCGATCGCATTGCTTCGTTCCTCTCCTCGCGCAATGCGGGGGACTCCGTATCGGCCGTGAACGGCGCGCGTCGCTTCGAGGTGCTCACGTGCAACGGCGTCGCGCACGCCCGCGACGTGCTCGATCATTGGACGCCCCACGTTTTGCTGCTGATCCCGACCGGCGAGACCGCGCGCCACTCCGAGCTGGAGATGCTCCGCTGCAAGTATCCGTCGCTCCCGGTGGTCGTGCTCACGTCGGGCGACGGCCCGGATCTCCTCCTCGATCTGGAGGCCTTCGCGCCCGCGCTCCCGGTGCGTCCCTCGCTCGATCTGCTCCCCATCGCGCACGCCGTTCAGGCTGCTGCGCTCCTTCACTGATTCACATCCATCGCTTCACGCCCGCGCGGGCGGGCTCGCGAGCATCGCCAGGAACACCGGGCCTCCGATCATCGCGGTGACCGCGCCGACCGGGGGCTCCGTTCCGAAGACGCGGAAGAGGAGGCGCGCCGAGAGGTCGCACAGGAGCACCATCGACGCGCCGACCAGCATCGACGCCGGCAACAGCGCGCGGTGGTCCGGGCCGATCGTGCGGCGCAGCGCGTGCGGGACCACGAGGCCCACGAAGCCGATGAGGCCCGTCAGCGCGACGATCGCACCCACCACGCACGACGACGCGAAGAACGTCCGCCGCGTGAGCGCGCGCACGTCGACGCCGAGCGTGGCCGCCGTGTCGTCGCCGAGAGCGAGCAGGTTCATCCGCGCCGCGTCGGACAGGAGCACCGCCGATCCGAGGCCCACGTAGATCGCCGTCGCCGCGAGCGATCCCGGCGTCGGCAGGTCCACGAAGCCCGTCAGCCACCGCAGGAGCTGCTGCGCGCGCGACGGGCCCACGAACACCTTGAAGAACGTCACCAGCGCCGCGGCGATCGCGTTCACCATCACCCCCGCGAGCAAGATCGACGTGCCCGCGGAGCCGTGCTCGGAGCGCCGCGCGATGCCGTACACGAGCGCCGTCGCCGCGAGGCCGCCCGCGAGCGCAGCCGCCGGCACGATCGCCGCCCCGAGCACCGTCACCGTGGCCGCGCCGAGGGCGATCGCCATCGTCGCGCCGAGCGCCGCGCCGCCCGACACGCCGAGCACGTACGGCTCCGCGAGCGGGTTGCGCAAAAGCGCTTGAAATGAAGCCCCGACGACGCTGAGGCCCGCGCCCGCGATCGCCGCGAGCGCCGAACGCGGGAGCCGCACCTCGAAGAGCAGCACGCGATCGAGGCTCGACGCGTCCGCGAGCGCGCGGGCGAGGCGCACGTCCTCCGAGCCGAAGAGCACCGCCAACGCGAGCGACACGACGAGCAGGACGGCCGCGGCGATCACGGGGCGCGCCCACGATCCCGCGGTCCGCCTCACGGGTCCGCTCAACTCGCGTCCGAGCCGTGCGCCGCGCCGCGCCCGGCCTCCGTGTTGCGCTCGAACAGGATGCGGAGGCCGGTCAGCGTGAGGTCGTTGTCGACGGCCTCGATCGCCTCCGTCTGCGGCGCGATCAGCTTCGCGAGGCCGCCCGTCGCGACGACGCGGCACGGGTAGCCGAGCTCCTTCTTGAGGCGCGCGCACAGGCCGTCGACGAGGCCCGCGTAGCCGTACACGATGCCCGATTGCATCGAGTGGACCGGGTTGCGGCCCACCACCTTCGGCGGAAGCGCGATCTCCACGCGCGACAGGCGGGCGGCGCGCGCGAACAGGGCCTCCGCGCTGATCTGCACGCCCGGCGTGATCACGCCGCCCAGGTACTCGCCCTTCGGCGTCACGCAGTCGAACGTGGTGGCGGTGCCGAAATCGACGACGATCACGCCGCTCTTCGCCCACTCGTAGGCCGCGACCGCGTTCACGATGCGGTCCGCGCCGACCTCGCGCGGGTTCTCGTACAGGATCGACATGCCGGTGCGGATGCCGGGGCCGACGACGAGCGGCTCCCGCTTGAAGGCGCGGCGCACGAGCTCCGCCATCGTGTCCGTCAGCGATGGGACGACGCTCGCGATGATCGCGCTCGAGATCCGGTCCGGATCCACGCCGCGCAGCGCGAGCATCTGCCGCACGAGGACGGCGTACTCGTCCGCGGTGCGGGCGCGGGCGCTCTCGCTCCGGACGTGGTGGAGCAGGCTCGTGCCCTCGAACACTCCGAAGCTCGTGTTGGTGTTCCCGACGTCGATGACCAGCAGCATGGCTACCTCTTCCTCGCCATCATGAGCCCGTCTCTCACGGGCACGAGCACGTTGTCCACCCTCGGATCCGCGGCGACCTTCGCGTTGAACAGAGCGATGGCCTTCGCGTTCGCCGTCTTCGGATCCACGACCTCGCCGCTCCAGAGCGTGTTGTCCGCGAGCAGGAGGCCGCCCGGGCGCAGGAGCGGCAGCGTCGCGTCGTAGTAGTCGGGGTAGCGCTCCTTGTCGGCGTCGAGGAACACCACGTCGAACGGGCCGGAGAGCGCGGCGATCGTCGCGAGCGCGGGGCCGAGCTTGATCGTGATCTTCTTGCCGTGCGGCGACCGATCGAAGAACTCGCGCGCCATCTTCGTCGCGACCGGGTCGATGTCGCACGTGACGAGCTCTCCGTCGTCGGGCAGCGCGGAGGCCATGCTCAGCGCGGAGTAGCCCGTGAACGTGCCGATTTCGAGGATGCGGCGCGCGGATGTGGCGCCCACCAGGATGCGGAGCAGCGCGCCTTCGATGCGGCCCACCTGCATCTGGGGCGACTGCATCTCTGCGTGCGTGCGGTCGCGCAGCTCGTCGAACAGCGGGCCGGCGGGGCGCGCGTGGTCGAAGAGGTACCGCTCCATCTCGGGCGAGAAGAAGTCCTTCATCGTGGGGCGGTTCTTCCCACATCTTTCGCCGCGCGGGGGAGGCATCGCGCGCTCGGGCCTCGAATTGCGCTGCGGTCGCTCGGCGAGGGGTAGGATGGGCCGCGGAGAGCGTCCTCATGCCAAGCGTCCCGACCCGCCGTTCGTCGTTCCGTTCCGTCCTGTCCGGCGCCTTCGTTTCGGCGCGTCCACGTGCGCTTTCGAGGAGCGGTTCGGCTGCGGTGATCGCGCTCGCGGCGGCGGCTTCGGCGTGCGGATCGACCGTGACCTCGGAGTCGTCCGCGGGCGGCTCCACCACCACGACCTCCGGCACGTCCACGGGGGGCTCGATGGGCGGCGCTTCGACGGGCGGGTCCGGGGTGTCGGGGTCGTCGACCGGGGGCGGCGCGGGCGGCGGGCTCACCGGGGGCGGCGGGACCGGCGGGGCCACCTCCGTGGTGTGTCCGGGGTACGGGGACGCTTGCACCGAGTGCCTGTCGACGGGGTGCGCGGACACGTACTGCGCCTGTTACGACGAGGTTCATTGCTTCGGTTATCTGCAGTGTCTCGGCACCTGCATGATGGGGGACGCCGCGTGCGCCCAGAATTGCGCGACGGTGCACGAGCCGGGCATCTCGGTCGCGATCCTCGTCGCGGACTGCGCGGCCACGACCTGTGACGCCGACTGCGAGTTCGGAAAGGCCCTCAACGACTGCCAGAAGTGCCTGTATACGGCCTGCGCCCCCGAGATGAACGCCTGCATCGCCGACGCGGAGTGCCTCTCTCTGGTGCAGTGTCTCCAGGCCTGTCCGGCGGTGGACCCCGCGTGCTCGCAGGACTGCGTGAGCGCGCACCCCGACGGCCTCGCGAAGGCGCAGGCCGCGGGCGACTGCCGCAAATCCCAATGTCCGGAGGCTTGCCCGTAACAGCAAGCTACGGCGGCGTGCAGCTGAAGGAGCCGGCGCAGCTCTGGGTGCCGGGGCACTCGTTGTCGGGGTCGGTGCCGGGGGTGATGTCGGCGCAGGTGCCGTTCGCGCCGCCGGTCTTTGCCGCGGAGCAGGCCTGGCAGAAGCCCTGACAGGCGGTCTGGCAACAGACGCCGTCCGCGCAGAAGCCGCTCTGGCACTCTCCGTTGATCGAGCAACCCGCGCCGTTCGCGAACAACGTGCACGTGCCGACGGCGTCGCACACCGTGACGCCCGGACACTCGTTCTCCGGATCCGTGCCGTTCGCCACGAAGGCGCAGCTCCCGTCGGGGCCGCCGCCCTTCTTCGCGCTGGAGCAGGCCTGACACAACCCCGTGCACGGGGTGTTGCAACAGAAGCCGTCCGCGCAGGAGCCGCTCAGGCAGTCCGTCGCCGCAGAGCACGCCTGGCCGTTCAGCTTCTTGCAGACGCCGGAGCCGTCGCACAAGGCCGATGCGCCGCAGTCGCCGGCCGGATCCTGGTTCGCGAGCGTCGGCCCGCACGTGCCGTTCGCGGGCGCGCCGAGGGCCGCGACGCACGCCTCGCACGCGCCGTTGCAAGGCTTGTCGCAGCACACCGTGTCGACGCAATTGCCAGTCTGACACTGGTTCGCAGCGCTGCAGGCGAGCCCCACCGTCTTCTTCGCCACGCACGCGCCGCCGGAGCAATACCCGGCGCCGGAGCAGTCGGTGTCGTCCGCGCAGGCGGCCTTGCACGCGGTCGCGCCGCACGCATAGAGGCCACATGACACTGTGCCCTTGTCCACGCACGTGCCAGTTCCGTTGCACGAGTCGGGGTTGGTCTGCACGCCGTTCGAGCACGAGGCGACATCCCCGCACGGCGTGAACGGCGCCCACTTCTGGCACTCTCCGATGGCGTTGCAGACCCCCGAGGAGTTCCCGCACGTCGACGAGGGCTGCGGATCACACGTGTTGTGCGGGTCCGTGCCGTCGGGGACGACGCCGCACTCCCCATCTGCGCCCGCCGCCTTCTTCGCCGCGGAGCACGCCACGCAGACTCCGTTGCACGCGGTGTCGCAGCAGAATCCGTCCACGCAGAAGGCCGTGTCGCAGTCGGAGGGGACGTCGCACGGCGTGCCCGTCGCGCAGGTGGCCGCGCAGATCGGTCCGCCGCAGTCGAGCGCCTTCTCGGCGTTGTTGAAGACCCCGTCCGTGCAGCTCTCCGCGCACGTCGAGCCCGTGCAGATATCGCCCTTGCAGTCCGCGTCCTTCTTGCAGCCCGCGTGCGCGGCGCATTTGGTCGCGCAGCTACCGCCGCAGTCCACGTCGGTCTCGTCGCCGTTCTGGAGCGTGTCGTCGCACTTCGGCGCCGCGCACGTCGTCGGGCCGCCCTCGGGGCCGCTGCAGATCTTGTCGACGCAGTCGCCGGAGGTAGCGCAGTCGTCGCCCGTCTTGCAGGTGGCGCCGCACGCTCCGCCGCAGTCCACGTCGGTCTCGTCGCCGTTCTTCACGTCGTCGCCGCAGCTCGCGGGGGCGCACGCGCCGGCCAGCGTGCACACCTTCTCGGGGCAGTCGCTCGGAGCCAGGCACTGGAGGCACGCGCCGGAGCCGTCGCACTTCTTGCCTCCCTCCTGACTGCACGTCTGTCCGGCCGGCGCGAACGTGTTCTTGGGCTGGCCGCTCACGCATTTGTCGACCGTGCACTCGTTGCCGTCCTCGGGGATGTCGGAGGCGTCGAGCTCGGCCTTCGTCGCGCCGTCGCCGTCGCAAACGATGCGCTTGCAATCTCCGGTCGTCTGCGTGCTGACCGGCACTCCCGCGGTCACCGGGGTCGTGCCGCATTGGCCGGCCTCGCACACGCGCGAGACGCACTCGTTGTCGGGCGCGGGGCAGTCGTGGGCCTCGCAGCACTCGGCCGTGCACGTGCTCGTGGCGCCGCCGGTCCCGCCGGATCCGCTCGTGGCGCCCGCGCCGCCGCTCGACGTCGTCGTGGTGCCGCCCGCGCCGCCGCCCCCGCTCTCGCTCGGGATCTTGCTGCGATCGGTCTTCGTGATGAGGGAGCACCCGGCCGCGGCGACGAAGAGCGCGACGGCGGAGCCGAGGACCGAAGAAAAGAAGCGGCGCGGACCGAGCACGCTCTTCAATTACCACGCCTTTCGAGGTCGGGACGCCTTCATGCATCCATTGACGACCACGCCGACAAAGGGTCCGATGGAAGTAACACCTATGCATCAAGTTCAACGATGGAGTCTCGGGGTCCTGCCATGTGTCCTTTTCTTCGCCGGGTGCGGATCCGGCCCCGCGTCGAGCTCCTCGGGCGGGGGGGGCGCGTCGACGACGACGTCGTCCACGTCGACGAGCTCCGGCGGGACGGGCGGTGAAACGGGCGGAGGAGGTGGCGCGACGGGGGGCACCGGCGGGAGCACCGGCTGCACGCCGGGCGAAAAGAAGAGCTGCTACGAAGGCCCTTCGGGCACGGAAAACGTAGGGCTTTGCAAGGCCGGCACCGCGACGTGCAAGGCGAACGGCGAGAGCTTCGGTCCGTGCGAGGGGCAAGTGCTGCCCGCGGCCGAAGAGCTGTGCGCGACGCCCGGCGACGACGACTGCAACGGCAAGACGAACGACACCGGGCCCGACTGCAACTGCGTGCCGGGGACGATCCAGGCTTGTTATTCCGGCCCTCCGGCGACGCAGAACGTGGGGCCGTGCGTCGGCGGGACGCAGACGTGCAACAGCGATGGACAAGGCTACGGCCCGTGCATGGGCGAGGTGCTGCCCGCGACCGAGACGTGCATGAACCTGATCGACGACGACTGCGATGGTCAGGTGAACGAAGAGGGCATGGGGTGCGTGTGCACGCCGAACGCGACGGAGAGCTGTTACACCGGGCCCGCGGGCACGCAGGGAGTCGGCCTGTGCGTCGCGGGGATGGCGACGTGCAGCGCGGACGGCACGACGCTCGGGCCGTGCGTGGGGCAGGTGACGCCCGCCGCGGAGACGTGCCTCACCGCCGGTGACGACGACTGCGACGGCATGGCGAACGAAGAGGGCGCGGGGTGCACGTGCGCGCCGGGCACGATGGTGCCTTGTTACGACGGGCCGATGGGGACGCTCAACATCGGCATGTGCAAGGGCGGCATGCAGCTCTGCGGCGCGCAGGGAATGCCCACGGGCGCGTGCAACGGCGAGGTGCTGCCCGCGACGGAGACGTGCAACACGCCCGGCGACGACGACTGCGACGGTCAAGTGAACGAGGACGGCGTCGGGTGCACGTGCGTGCCCGGGAGCACGAAGGCTTGTTACGACGGGCCGATGGGGACGCAGGGAGTCGGCGCGTGCAAGGCCGGTCTCGCGACGTGCGCGGCGGACGGCCTGAGCTACGGCCCGTGCGCGGGAGAGGTGCTGCCCGCCGCGGAGAACTGCAACACGCCCGCGAACGAAGACTGCACGATGAACGTCGACTGCGGCACGGCCTTCTGGTCGAAGTCGTTCGGCACGACAGGCGATCAGATCGCGAACGCGGTCACGCGCGACGCCTCGAACAACGTGGTGCTCACGGGGCGGTTCACCGGGTTCATGACGTTCGGCGGCAACATGCTGGTGAGCCCGGTCGGAAATGACGTGTTCGTCACCAAGTTCGACACGGCCGGAGGCTTCTTGTGGAGCAGCCGTTACGGCGACGCGAGCGTGTACCAGGAGGGCTTCGACGTCGCGACGGACGCGCAGGGCAACGTGTATTTGACAGGGTATTTCGACGGCTCGATCAACTTCGGCGGCAACGGGTTCACGAGCGGCGGGCTCACGGACGCGTTCCTCGTCAAGCTGGACCCGAACGGAAATCACCTGTGGAGCAAGGCTTTCTCGGCGCCATCTCCGCAGTACGGGGCGTCGCTCGCGACGGACGCGCAGGGCAACGTGGTGCTCCTCGTGAACGGCTATAGCACCATCGACTTCGGCGGCGGCGGCCTCACGAGCGCGGGCAACTACGATATCTACGTCGCCAAGTTCGACGCGAACGGCGGCCATTTGTGGAGCAAGCGCTACGGCAGCGCCAACGACGATCGCGGCACGGGCATCGCGGTGGACGCGGCGAACAACATCGTGTTCTCGGCGCGGTCGGACGCGGCGCTCGACTTCGGCGGTGGTCAGGTGCCCTCGAATGGCAGCCTCGACGCGATCGTGGTCAAGCTGGATCCGAACGGCGGACTCGTGTGGGCGAAGCGCTTCGGCGACGGGGCGAACCAGTTCGCGGCGGACGTCGCGGTGGACGCGAACAACAACGTGATCGTGACGGGCGGCTTCGAGAGCAACGTCAACTTCGGCGGAGGCAACCTCACGGCGCAGGGCCCGATCGACGCGTTCATCGCGAAGCTCACGCCGGCGGGCGTGCACGTGTGGTCGAAGCGCTACGGCGCGGCGGGCGTGAACCTCTCGTTGCTCGGCCTCACGGTCGACTCCGGGGGTGACGTGACGGCGGTCGGATCGCTGGACGGCTCGGTCGATTTCGGCGGAGGCCTCTTGATGAGCAACGCCGGCTCGGACGGCCTCGTGCTGCACGTGGGCGCGGCGACAGGCAACCTCCTCTGGAGCCGACTCTACGGAGGCGCCGGCGCACAGACGCTCACGGGCACGGCGGCGGACGGCATGAAGAACCTCCTCCTCGTCGGTTACTACGAGCAGACGATCGACTTCGGCATGGGCCCGCTCACGTCGGCAGGCTCGCTGGACATCCCGTTCGCGAAGGTCGCCCCGTAAAGGGCGGACCAGCTCTCGATCAAGTGCCCACCCCCGGTCCGTGCTCGCTTCGCTGCGCGCGGCCCGCCCCTCCCAAATCGCTCCCTCCGGTCGCGAAGGGAGGGGCCGTGAACCTGCCTCCCTCCTTATCTAGGTGGCTGTCCCGTGTTCCAGAGTGGAACGGCCGAGTCCCGTCGTTCGTCTCAGAATGACGCGGAAAGACCCTGTATTCTGACTTCGGATATCAGGCGACACGAAATTTCGTGGACGAGAAAAAGAGCTGTTGATTTGTGGTCGCGGTCCGTGTTTTATGAGACCGTCATCAAAAGTTTGTCTTGAACCAAGTTTTGCCGCCGAGGCCCTCACGATCGTGGGTGGATCCTTCGGACAGGCAAGTTGACTGATTTGCTTTCGGGAAGGTGCCGGGGTGTCCCCGGCGCGCTGTAGTCCATGACCGTGTCGCGACTGGCCTCGTGCCGTGTCGTGCCGCCTCTCCCCGGCGCCTAGTGAGGTGCGGGTCAGGGCGCCTGCCAGGGCGCCTCCGAGGCAAATGCCATGCGACTCCCTTCCTCGAAGCCCGGTGTCCAGACAGGCAGCTCCCACGAAGAGGAGCCGCTCGTGCCCCGACAGAGGGGCTCACATCGAACAACGGAATCCATGTCCGGGACGGAGGACTGCGCGGCGGCCGCAGGTCCCGGACGTTCACTTCATGCGACGGCGGAAGCAGTAGAAGGAGCGAGTCCCATGCGTCAGTGGTCGAAGTTGTCCAGCAAGCTCATGATGGTGCTCGGTGCGAGCGCGGCGGTCGCGGCCATCGCGGTCGGCTGTCAGACCGAGTCGTCCGAAGAGGCCAAAGAAGAGATGACCGGCCGCACCGCGATCGACGCGGCCACCATCCCGGGCTACGGCCAGCAGGCCGTCACGCTCGCCTCCGTCCAGAGCTGTCTCGCCGGGCCGAACCAGGCCGCGAACATCGTGAGCGTCACGCAGTTCGGCGCCGCCGGACAGGCCGCCACGTCGACGGCGCTGCCCTGTCAGCCGGGGTTCGCGAGCTCCTGCTCGTTCGGCGCGGGCGACTGCTACATGGTCGTCTCCGGCGGCGACGCGACCAACTGGAGCACCTCCTCCAGCGTGGCCAACGGCGGCGCCTGCCAGGCCGACCCGGTGTTCGGCACGCTGTGCGATCTCGGCGGCGCCACGGTGACCGTCCACGTGCCCGCCGGCGCGACGAAGATCACCTTCGATTACCGCTTCTACGAGTGGGACTACGTGCCTTACGAGGACCCGTTCTCGGCGACCCTCTACAACCCCGCCGGCCAGCCGGTCGCCTCCACCGGCTCGCAGAACTCGTGTGAATTCTCGAACAAGAGCGGCTCCGCCCTCGCGATCGCGAACCAGCGCACCGTCGAGTTCAACGTCTCCGCCTACCAGAACCAGAACGTCACGCTCCAGTTCCGCTCCGCCGACCGCTACGACCAGGTGCTCGACTCGGGCGCGCTCATCAACAACCTCCAGGTCGTGGCCGGCGCGATGTCGTGCAACGGGCCTGTCTGCGGCGGCTGCGCGAACGCGGCGAACTGCGCGGCGGTCGACGCGGACGGCGACGGCGTGAACGCCTGCACGGACTGCAACGACAACAACCCGCAGATCAAGCCGGGCGCGTCGGAGGTCTGCAACGGCCTCGACGACAACTGCTCCGGCGTCGCGGACGAGAACAACGTGTGCTGCGTCGACAAGGACGGCGACGGTTACACGGGCTGCAACGGCGACTGCAACGACAACAACGCGGCGGTCCACCCCGGCGCGAACGAGATCTGCGACGGCATCGACAACGACTGCAACGGGCTCATCGACTACGTCGCGAACGTGCCTGTCTGCGCGCCGCCGGACAACGACAACGACGGCTACAACCAGAACGACGACTGCAACGACAACGACCCGACGATCCACCCGAACGCGGCCGAGTCCTGCAACTTCAAGGACGACAACTGCAACGGCTCGACGGACGAGGGCGTGTGCGCGCCGAGCTGCGTCACCATCACGGACGGCGTGAACGGCGGAGTCGCGCAGGACGCGCTGCTCTCGGGCGACGCCCCGTCGTACCAGGCGGGCCCGGACTTCGGCGCGTGGACCGGCGTGTCGAGCGGCGGCAACCAGAACTACTCGCTGTTCCGCTTCGACCTCGCGTCGATCACGAACAGCCTCGGCGCGGGCCAGAAGGTGAACGTGACGTCGTCGACGTTCCGCCTCACGGTGGCCTGGAACGCGGCCTTCAACCTGGTGGAGCTCCACGCCTGCAACGTCGGCTGGAACGAGGCGACGGTGAGCCTCGCGAACTACCCGCTCGCGAACTGCGACGCGAACGGCTTCAGCAGCTTCAACGCGGGCGGCGTCGGCGAGCGCTCGGCGGACGTCAAATCGCTCGTCGCGAAGTGGCTCGACGGCACGCGCGAAAACGACGGCTTCCTCCTCAACGAGGCGCCGATCAACGCGCACTACTTCTACACGAAGGGCCCGTCGGTGAACCTGCAGCCGAAGCTCGATATCTGCTACTTCGTCAGCAACTGACGCCTCGCCGGCGACTGACCCCCTCCGCCTCTCGCCCGGCCGCTCTCCTCGGCCGGGCGCCCCCCCGAAAACCAGATAAGAAACTGCCAGTCTCAATCCGAGACGCCCTGGAGATCGGGCCCTCGCATTGACAGACGAGGAGCCGCGTGATCTGCTCGTCTGTTATGCGCTCCACAGGAATTCTAGCCTTCTTGATCGCCTGTCCGATCGTGGTCGTCGCCGGGTGCGGCGGCGGTGACACGAGCGGCTCCGGCACCACATCCACATCGACGGCCGGCTCCGGAGGAGACGCCGGCGGCACGGGAGGCGCCACCGGAGGGACGGGCGGCGGGACCGGCGGCGTCGCGGGCGGAGAGCCGTGCACCCCCGGCGCGCAGGAGCCTTGTTACAGCGGCCCCGACGGGACGAAGGACGTCGGCGCCTGCAAGGCCGGCACGCGGCAATGCAAGGCGAACGGCGAGGGATTCGGCCCCTGCAACGGCGAAGTCGTCCCCACCACCGAGACGTGCGAGACGCCCGTCGACGACGACTGCGATGGTCAGGTGAACGAGGACGGCGCCGGCTGCTCCTGCGTGCCCGGCGCGATGGAGCCTTGTTACGGCGGCCCCGCCGGCACCGAGAACATCGGCGCTTGCAAGGGCGGCACGCGCACGTGCAACGGAGACGGCAAGGGGTTCGGCGCGTGCGAAGGGCAAGTGCTCCCCGCGACCGAGACGTGCGACACGCCGGTGGACGACGACTGCGACGGCCTCGTGAACGAGGACGGCGCCAACTGCGCGTGCACTCCGGGCATGGCGCAGGACTGCTATTCGGGCCCCGCCGGCACCGTGAACGTGGGCCTCTGCAAGGCGGGCACGCAGACGTGCAACGCGCAGGGCACCGGCTTCGGGCCGTGCATGGGAGACGTGCTGCCGCAGACCGAGTCGTGCCTCACGCCCGGCGACGACGACTGCAACGGTCAAGTGAACGAGGGCGGCATCGGCTGCGTGTGCCCCGCGGGCCAGATCACGAGCTGCTACACCGGCCCTGCGGGCACGCTCGGCGTGGGCCAGTGCAAGGCCGGCACCGCGCAGTGCAACGCGGACGGCACGGCGATGGGTCCGTGCACGGGTGATGTCGTGCCCGCGCTCGAGACGTGCGTGACGCCCGGAGACGAGGACTGCGACGGCATGTCGAACGAGAGCGGCGCAAGCTGTGGCTGCACGCCCGGCACGCAGCAGGTCTGTTACACGGGCCCCGCGGGCACGCTCGGCGTCGGCACGTGCAAGAGCGGAATGGCCGTCTGTCAGGCGAACGGCGTCGATCTCGGCCCGTGCATGGGTCAAGTGGTGCCGGTCGTGGAGAACTGCGCGACCGCCGCCGAAGAGGACTGCAGCGCAGGGCCGGACTGCGGCGCGGCGATGTGGCTCGGCGGCTACGGCGTGAGCGGGCAACAACAGGCCTTCTCCGTCGCGACGACGGCGGCGAGCGACGTGGTGATCGCGGGCTCGTTCACGGTGGTGCTCCCGCTCGGCGGCAGCGGTCCGCCTCCTCTCTTCAGCGCGGGCGGCTCGGACGCGTTCGTCGCGAAGTACGACAAGACCGGCGCGTACCAGTGGGCGCTCGGCTTCGGCGATGCGGCCTTGTACCAGGAGGCGCTCAGCGTCGCGACGGACGCGCAGGGCAACATCTATGTCGTCGGCGACTTCGACGGCACCATCAACTTCGGCGGCGGCGCGCTCACGAGCGCGGGCCTCATCGACGGCTTCCTCGTGAAGCTGTCGCCGTCGGGCGTGCACCTCTGGAGCAAGCGCTTCGGCAGCGCGGGCCCGCAGGTCTTGTCGCACGTGGCGATCGACGGCGCGGGCAACGTCGTCGTGCTCGGCAAGGGCCAGAACACCGTCGATTTCGGCGGCGGCGCGCTCACGAGCGCGGGCGGCATGGATGTGTTCCTCGCCAAGTTCGACAGCAACGGCAACCACCTCATGAGCAAGCGCTTCGGCGGCGCGATGGAGGACACGGCGACGGGACTCGCGGTGTCCGGGACAGACATCCTCGTGTCGGTGAGCTCGGGCGGCGCGGTCGATTTCGGCGGCGGCGCGCTCACGAGCGCGGGCGGATTCGACATCATGGTGGGCCGGCTCACGGGCGCGGGCGCGCACGTGTGGTCGAAGCGCTACGGCGACGGATCCAACCAGACGGGCAGCGCGCTCGCGGTCGACGCGACGGGCAACGTGCTCCTCACGGGCCGTATCGAGGGGACGGTGCAGCTCGGCGGCGGCGCCGGCAACATCACGGCGATGGGCGCGCAGGACGGCTTCCTGGCGAAGCTCGACGCGAACGGAGCGGGCCTGTGGGTGAAGCAGTACGGCGGCGCGAACGTGGACATCTCGGCGAACGGCATCGCGACCGCTACGAACGGCGACATCGCGGTGACGGGCTCGGCGGCGGGAGCTTTTGACTTCGGAGGAGGCTCGCTAGCGCCCGGCGGAGGCAACGATTTCTTCGCGGCCCGTTACGACACGACAGGCAAGCACCTGTGGAGCGTGCGCGGCGGCGACGGCACGAACCAGGTGGGCTCCTCGATCGCGATCGACCCGGAGGGCAAGTGCCCGGTGGCCGGCTACTTCGAGGGTGACCTCGCGCTGGAGGGCGCCTCCGTCTCCAGCCTGGGAGTGTTCGACGTCGTCGTCGGCCGCCTGGGTAACTGAACGTGGCCGCGCGGCCTGGGTAACTGACTGTCTCGTTTTGATGCACCCCGCCGAGATCCCGTCCCCTCTGCGGATCTAAACCGAAAAAAATATTTCGTCAGCGTTGGTGCTTTTTCCTTTGACGGAGGAAGTCCTCCTGATGCATCATGATGAGTTTTGTCCTCACCGCGATTTTGCTGAGGTCAGCTTTCTCCCAAGCGTGAATCCAACCACCCGGTGACTGTCAGCGAGCAGGGAAGCTCGCCGGCAAAGAGCCTGAGTGGCCGCGAAAGCTGACCGTGACGGGCGCCGAGCCCTTCACGCACGTGGCCCACCGTCGCCACGCTCCGGACAGCGAGTCGTTGTTTCAAGGTGAGAATCAGAGCCTCTGTCGAAACAGGCACTCTTCGAAAGAGAAAGCTTGCAAAGACGGCGGCGCCCGGGATACCTTCGTAGGTTTTTCTCAGGGCTCACTTCGGGAGAATCGGGTTTGCGCTGACACGTGGGGACGATGTGCCTGAGGGCGACATCGCCTCTCACCACGGCGGCGCGCGGCGACAGCTTTTGCAAAGACGGAGACGGCAACATGATCAAGCAGCTCGTGGGTGTTCTGTTCGGGGTTGGGCTCGTTTCTCTCGCGGCCGTCGGCTGCGTGGACGACAAAGAGATGAGGACCGAGGACTTCGGGCCGAGCGACAGTGAAGAGGTCGCGGCGCCGCCCGTCGAGACAGAGGCCCTCCCGCCCCAGCCGCCGCCCCCCGTCTCCTGCGTCACCATCAAGCGCGGTGTCCTCGGCGACGTGCACGACACCTTCATCCCCGGCGACTACCAGAACTACGCCCCCGGCGGTGAAGTGAACATGTACTCCGGCGTGTCGTCCGGCGGGAACATCAACCGCATCCTCGTCAACTTCGATCTGTCGTCGATCCCCGCGTACGCCACGATCAGCTCCGCGACCTTCAACATCTACAAGTCCTGGAGCGCCGACAACGCGACCGTGAACGTCTATCGCGCCACCTCCTCCTGGCAGGAGGCGACTGCCAACCTCGCCACGCCGCTCACCTTCGATCCGGTCGCGGTCGGCTCCTTCAACGGCGGCGGCGTCGGCTTCAAGAGCGTCGATGTCAAGGCGGTGGTCCAGGGCTGGAAGAACGGCTCCGCCCAGAACGGCCTCGTGCTCGACGAGCAGCCGACCCAGGCGCACCACTACTTCGCGAGCGAGGCCGGCGCGGCCTACGCCCCCTCTCTCGATATCTGTTACTCGTCGGCCACCTGCAACGACGGTATCCAGAACCAGGGTGAGACCGGCGTCGACTGCGGCGGTCCCTGCGGCTCGTGCGTGAGCTGCAACGACGGTATCCAGAACCAGGGTGAGCAGGGCATCGACTGCGGCGGTCCCTGCGCGGCGTGCCCGTACGTCCAGATCACGGCCGCCGGCGAGGCGTGGGGCCACCACGGTCAGTGCACCGGCTGGAACTCCTGCGGCAGCGCGGCGACGTGCGCTCTCTGGGCCTGCTACGCCAAGGGTTACTCGCAGCTGACCAGCTACGGCGCGTCCGGTCCGTGCACCGGATTCAACGTCTGCCACCTCTTCTACAGCCCCTGCGGCGGCCCCAACCAGTGCAGCGTCCAGTACAACTGGGGCAACTGGTGCGGCGTCTACGGCGTCACCGACATCAAGTGCCACAACTAGTCTGATGGGCCCACGGCCCGGCTCGCGCGGTTAGCTCCCTTTCACCGCGCGGCGCCGGGCCGTCGCTTTTTGTGGGCCTTGGTCCTTCGTTGCTCGCGCCTCTCGTTGTGGCGTAACGTCCGCGTCGTGCGAACCCGAGGATCGATCCGATGAGCTCTCTCCAAAACAAGCTGCTTGTCGCAGGCGCCGTCGTCGTCGCGGGCGCGCTGTTCTTCGTGGTGCGCTCTTCGTCGCCCGGGGCCGGCTCTGGGAACGGCGTAGCGAACGGCGCGGCGAGCACGGCCGGCCCGTCGGACTCCGCAGCTCCCGCGGGGCCGCGGCCTCTCCTCGTGTCGTCGACGAAGGGGGATCCGGCGCATCTGCACCTGTTCTCGTTCACGCCTCCGTCGGAGCTCTCGCCTCTCGCGAAGGGCACCAACACCGAATATGACGGGGTGTATTCTCCGGACGGCCGCCGCATCGCGTTCGCCGCGCTCACGAACGAGCCGGGGTCTCCGCCGGCCGGTCAGATCTTCACGATGGCGCGCGACGGCTCGGACCGAAAGGCCATCACGCAGGCGGAGCCGGGCCGC
This sequence comes from Polyangiaceae bacterium, assembly GCA_046351455.1. GTDB lineage: Bacteria > Myxococcota_A > Polyangia > Polyangiales > Polyangiaceae > JADJRH01. Next base: position 185,702 of record JAXLYM010000001.1, on the reverse strand, counting down.
GTGGCGAGCTCGCCGAAGTGGTCGCCCGACGGGAAATCGATCGCGTATTCCAGCGTGAAATTTCAGGATGGCCAGCAGCCCAACATCACGGTGCAGCTCATGCAGGCCGACGGCTCGGGCGCGCGCCAGGTCGTGGAAGGGGTGCTGCCCGACTGGTCGCCGGACGGAAAGTCGATCGCGTTCACCGCCTTCGACTTCAACCAGACGTTCGCGCCGAGCCTCCGCGTCGTCGACGTCGCGGGCGGCGCGTCGAAGGAGCTCACGCACGGCGAGAACGCGATGATGCCCGCGTATTCACCGGACGGCGCGACGATCGCCTTCGTCAGCGACGGCGGCGCGGGCGCGCTCCCCGACATCTACTTGATGAACGCGGACGGCTCGAACAAGCGCCGCCTCACGAAGACCGACGCCGACTTCGAGACGGGGCCCGCGTGGTCCGCCGACGGCCAGACGGTGTATTTCGCGCGCCTCTCGAACGAGGAGGTGCCGCACGCGACGCTGCAGAGCATGCCAGTCGCCGGCGGGGAGCCGAAGCGCCTCAGCGAAGAGGGCATGACGACGATCCCCGGAAACGGCGCCGGGTTCTTGATGGTGATGTTGACCGGACAGGGACGCACGCTGTTCGAGCTGCCGAAGGACGCGCCCCCCGGCGGCGCCGCGCCCTCCGCCACGCGCTGATCAGGGGCCTTTTCCGCCCGCTTTGTTCTGGTCCCACTTGAAGGCGAGCGTGCTGCACGGCCCCGTGTAGAGCTGTGTCGTCCCGTCGGCGCCGTCCGCCTCCGCGGTCTTCACGTCGGACTCGAAGGCCACGGTGGAGTCCGCGAAGCCGAGCATCTCGCACATCTCCTGATCGCCGAGCCCGTAGTGGATCACGTCGTCGCGCGGGTTCGTGAAGTCGCACCCGAACGAGAGCCCCGTCGCGTCGTTCACGGAGAACGGCGGATCGTACGCGCGCCCGTGCGCCTCCCCGTCGAACGCGCCGATCTCGAAGACGTGCTCGCCGTCCTGCTTGCCGCCGACGACGTCGAGGAAGAACGATTTCCCGAGCGCGTGGTAATGCGGCAAGACGAAGTAGATATCCATCTTGAACGGCGAGTCGTTCGCCGCGAACTTCGAGTCGAGATCGCAGCTCCCGAAGAAGCGTGACGTCGCGTGCGGCGGGATCGCGAGCCCCGTGTACACCATGTGGAACGGCGTGAGCTTCACCTTCACGTCCGCTTCATCGAGCGCGTAGAGCTTGAGGTTCGCGTGCCCGGTGATGTCGTCCTGCGTCGTGTTGAGCAGGTGCACGTCGCCGATGATCCGCGCGTACGGCGGGATGCGAACGGCCGCGCTGTTCGGGAACTTCTGCACCTCGTGGGTGGCCTGCGTCGACTGCGCGTACAGGACGCCGCCGACGAGCGCCGCGCTGAGCTGCGTGTAGTTGCGATCGTCGCAGTTCCAGACTCCGTCCTCGCCCGTGAACTTGTCGTCGGGCACGTAGGTCCAGTTGGAGTGATGCGACGACTCGCCCTGCGTGAGCTCCACCGTGTTGATCCACAGCTCGGTCGGGTTGTGGAGCGTCCAGCTCTGACAGAGGCCCTTGACCTCTTGCCCCGATTTGACCGTGAAGTCCGAGAAATCGTGGCTCATCGGCGTGCCGGGGATCGGGTCGCACGTGTTGTTTTCGGTCGCGTACTTCCCTTCGGGGCACGCCGCGCACATGGCGGAGTCGCCGCCCTCCACGCAGATGCGCTGCTTGGCCAGGCACGAGTCGCCCATCGCGTCGCAGAGGGTCTGCGCCGTGCTCGTGGAGCCGCCTGCGCCCGAGGAGGACGCGTCGTTCGTGCAGGCGGGTAAGGCGAAGAGGAGGATCGGAAGGAGCGTGAGAGTCCGGTGGAGGAGCTTCATCCGCCGAGGATATCGCGCATCGACGGGGCGCGATCACGCGCCGGATCGATCAGGGCACGTCCTTCGAGAACGTGTCGACGATCATTCCCTTTTCGTCGATCACCTTGCCGCTCAGCTTGCCGGTCGTGACGTCGAAGATGACGCCGTGGAACGCGGGCGCGCTCGCGGCGCGCTTGTCGCAGTAGTCGCGCGCGACGTTCTTGTCGACGTCGCCCATGAGGCCGCCGCCGCCCGCGGTGGTGACGTACGTGAGGCCGTTATCCATCTCGAAGCGCTCGTACCCGTGCATGTGCGCCGCGAGGACGATCGGCACGTGGTGCGCGAGGAAGATCGGCTCCAGATACGCGCGCGCCGCGGGGTTGTCGTCGGTGTCGCCGCACGTGACGAGAGGCCGGTGGAAGAAGACGATCGAGAAGCGGAACCCGGGAGTCTGCTCGGCCTCCGCGAGGCGCGCTTCGAGCCAGATCGACTGCGCGGATCCCTGTCCGATCGCGTCCTGCGTGTTCAGCGAGAAGAAGTGCACGCCCGCGTTCTCGAAGCGGTAGTACGTCTCGCCTCCGTCGAAGCCGGCGCCGCCGAAGAAGCGCAGCGCGTAGTCGCTGAGCTCGCTGCTCTTCTCGCTCTCGTGGTTGCCGATCGCGGGGAAGAACGCGCCCGCCGCGAGCATCGGCTCCATCACCGGGAACCAGGACGCCCACGTCTCCAGCCCCGAGTCGTAATATTCGATGTCGCCGCCGTGCAGCGTGAATTCCGGCTTCTCGGGCAGCACGTTCGCGAGCACGCCGGCGGTGTGGCCGAGGCCCGGGTTGGTGTCGCCGATCGCGAGGAACCGCACGTCTTGCCCCGTCGGCCGCGCGGTGCAGAAGCGCCCCGTCCGCGTCGCGTCCGCGTCGAGCGAGTACGCGTAGCACGCGCCCGGTTCGAGCCCTTCGAGCGCCGCTTCGTGCGTGTAATAGGTGCCTGCGTAGTCCGGCGCGGCGGAGGGGTTGAGGGCCGCTTTGTACGTGGTCGCGAGCGTGATCGGCTTCGCGGTGGAGGGCGCGCTCTGCTCGGCGCCGCCGCTTTCTTTCTGGAAGTGGATGCCCGGCGTCGCGTCGGGGCTGCACGCCTCCCAGCGGATCTTCGCGTGCGTCGCGTCGATCGCGAGCGACCACGGCCCCTTCGTGAGAAACGGCGCGTCGCAGACGAGCGTGTCCGAGCCTCCCTCGCCGCCTGCGCTCGTCGTGCCGCCGGAGCCGCCCGTGCTCGTCGTGGTCGTCCCCGACGACGTCTCCGTGTCACCGCACGCAGCCAAAACCAAGGATAGCGTGATCAAGTAAGCGAGGGTTGCTGTTCGCATCGGCGGCAGTATATGGCGATGGGGTTTTATGCGCGGCGCTGGCCGCGGTAAAAGATTGCGCACATGGCACCTAGGCTCGGCGGAATGTTCGCGACGGGAGCGCTCGGCCCGGTGCACTACGCGGGACAGTGCATCCTCGCGAGCCGCGTGGAGGAAGGCCTGCGAGAGCTCGCGGTCGACAACCTCCGCGGCGGCGTGAGTCGAGGCCTGTTGCAAGCGTCGCAGCGCGTGGGCGTGACGCCGAGCGAGATCGAGAGCGCGCTGCCGATGGCGGAGCTGACAGCGATCCTCGCGCGCGTCGCGGTGACGCAGCCGGCCGCGGTGGACGCGTGGAAGCGGTACGCGGGCGGCATCGGCGGCTTGCTCGCGGGCGTCGCGGATCTCACGGTCGACGGCCGCGCGCCCGACACGGCGCTCGCGGTGCAGCGCCTCTCGAAGAAGGTGCTGCGCGACAAGCCCTTGTCGGAGCCGCTCGCGGCGCTCGCGAACGATCTCTTCGATCTGCAGGACCTGCTCGGCCGGTGCGTCGACGCGCTGAACGACACGGCCGCGCTGGAGAAGGCGTACAGAAAGCGCCGGATGAAGCGGATCATCGCTGCGCTCGCGCTGGCGTCGCTCGCGGTGGGCGCGATCGCGGCGATCGTGTGGATCCGCGTCGCGCGCGCGAAGGTGCTCGCGGTGATCGAGAGGCCGGATCCATGCGCGGCCGCGGAGCTGACGGAGTCCGATCTCGCGCGCGTGTCGGACGATCTCCGCGACCGCGCGAAGAAGAACGTCGAGGCCTGCGAGGCCGCGCGCGCCGCCGAGGCCAAGCGCAAAGAGGACGAGCGGGTGAAGGAGGAGCGCGAGCGGGAGGCGAAGAAGCGCGAAGAGGCCCGCGAGGCCGCGTGCGACGCCTTCGCGACGCACCTCGGCGAGGGCAAGCTCACGCCCGAGGACGACAAGCTCACGGGCGACGCGTCGGCGCTGTTCGGCCGCGTGGCGAAGGGCGTGCTCGATCTCGGAGACTACGGCCCCGCGGAGCCGCCGGAGCCGTGCAAAGGCACGAAGGCGTCCGCGCGCGTGGAGGCCGCGTTCCAGAAGGCGGTGCTCGCGAAGCCGTGGAACCTGCCGAAGGTGGACGCGCCGAGCGCCGCGGTGCAGGCCGCGCTCGCGAAGGGCGGGTCCGATCTCCCGAACAAGCTGAAGGCGATGATGGGCACGCGCGCGGGCGACGCCGCGAAGAAGGCGATCGCGAACGGCAAGCCGGATCAGATCTCGCGCGCGCTCGCGCTGTGCGACACGGCGAAGGTGCTCGGGACGGCGCCGACGGGCCCGTGCGAGGGCGTGCGGGCGATCCAGAAGAAGTGACGATCGGCTTTCGATCTCGGACGAACCGCGCGATTCGCGCCGGCGGAGATCAGCCGTAGCGCGCGGCGAAGCGCGGGCTCGCGACGGCGAGCTTGTGGCCGATGGAGGTCTTCAAGAACGCGCCGGTGCCTTCGGGCGCGGCGCCCTCGCGGATGCGCGCGGCGAGCGATCTTCGGAGCGCCCACGCTTCGTCTTCCTTGGCGGAGCGGCTCTCGGGCAGCGGCCCCTTCGCCGCGCCGAGCAGCGCGCGAAGCCCGGAGAGCTCCTCGTCGACGAACACATCTCCGGCGAACATCTCGCGCTCGGCCATCCCGAGGGCGTTCAGCGCGACGAGCGTCCGAAACTTGAGCCGAGGATCCGTGATCGTCGGCAGCACCTCGAGCTCGAACAGCTCCCGCGCGGCCTGGACGAGCTCCCGTTGCGTGGGTCGGTCTTGCATGGTTCCTAGGTCTCGTCGTCGTAGCTCGGACGTCCCATCGCGGCGCAGGATAGCATCCCTCTCCCATGAGCGACGACGAGCAGAATCCGTACGCGCCGCCATCTCCCGTGTTCGACGAGCCGCCACGAAGGCGGGGGCCGGCGCCGCGCGACGCGAGCGACAGCGGGCGCGCGTGGTTTTCGGGCGGGCACATCGTGCTGCCTCGGTACGGCGGGGAGATGCCGGATCGGTGCGTGATGTGCAATCAGGCGACGGACTTCAAGCTGCTGCGCAACGTGCAATGGCACCCGCCCTGGATCAGCTTGCTCATGTGCGCCGGCTGGCTGCCGTACCTCATCGCCGCGTCGCTCACGCGGAAGCGCTCCACCATCCACGTGGGCCTCTGCTACGAGCACGAGCGGCGCCGCAAGAACGGGCTGCTCATCCTGTGGATGGCGGTCGGGTTCTTCGGTCTCCTGTTCTTCGTCGCGATGATGTCGAACGGGCCCGGGCTCATGATGCTCGCGCTCCTCGTGCTGCTCATCGGCGTCGCCGTCGGAGGCATTCAGTCGCGCGTCGTCCGCGTGAATCGGATCGACGATCAGTTCGTGTACCTGATCGCGTCCGACGTCTTCATGCACTCGCTGCCCACGTCCCCCGAGGAAGCGGACGAGCCACGGCCCGCGCCGCGCAAGAAGAAGAAAAAGAAGCCCGCGCGACGACCCGCGCTCGCCGCGTCGGAGGCCTCCGAGAGCAACGAGAGCGACTCCACCTCTGGAGAGACCGACTCCACCTCACGAGAAGGATCCGCCGGCTCTGAAGAGGCCGAGTCGAAGACGGAGGAGCCCGAGCCCACCTGAATACAGATTATCCCGTCTCGATGCCTTCCAGATCCAGGATGTGAATCATCCCCGCCGCGTCGCCGGCGATGATCGTCCGGCCGTCGGGGGTGAAGGCGCTGCACGTCAGTCGGGCGTCGGTGCGCAGGCGGAGGATCTCTTCGGCGCCGTTCTCCAGATCCAGCAAGATCAAGCCTCCATCCTGCCACGCGAGGTGACGGCCGGTGAAGCTGATGCCCATCTCTTCCTTCCCCGGAATCTCCAGGACCTTCCGGCAGGCGGCCACTTCACCTTCCCAGTCGAGGTCGTAGATGCGCACGAGGTCGTTCGCATCCCAGCCGCCGGTGTCCACGACGAGGCGCGTCCCGTCTCCGCTCAGGACGCGGGCAACAGAGCCATCGAGCTCGTGGATCTCGCGCTCCGCCAGCACGTCCCACGCGTGGACTCGCCCGCGCCACCACCAGTAGGCCGCCCGATCTCCGGAGGAGCTCACCACGACGCTCCAGACCTCGTTCCTCTCGCCGCGGGGAAACAGGCTGTACGCGATCTGGCCTGTCTCCATGCTCCACGCGTAGATGCCGGCGCTTCCCTTCGTCCGCACGCCGACTGCCCACCTCGCGTCCCCGCTGATGCCGACCTGGGCGCCGATCTCATCCAGCTCGCGGTACATCTGCCCGCTCGCGACGTCCCACAGCGTGACCGCGCACTGCCCCATGGGCAGGATCGCCGCCGTCACCAAGGCGCGGCCGTCCGCGGAGATGCGGATCTGGTCGATCCGCTCCACCCGATCATCGCCCTTGTACCCCTGAATCGTGCGCGTGATCTGGCCCGTGACGAGGCTCCACACCGTGAACGAACAGTCGTCGTGCGCGGCCGCCGCCCACTTCCCGTCGAGGCTCACCGCCACCCGCCGGACACCCGCGCTCGGGACGTCCGGCGAGCTCGGCGCGTCGGCGCGCGTCTGAAGCTCACGGAAGGCGATCGGCAGATCCCACACGCGCACCGAGCCGTCCTTCGCGCTCGACACCAGCTCTTGCCCCTCGGCGTCCACGTCGATGCCAGTGAGCGGGCCAGTGTGACTCCACAGAGTGCCTATCTCCACGCCGCGCGCGAGGTCCCAGAGCCGCACGGTGCCGTCGCGCGACCCCGAGATCGCCCGCTCGAAACCCGTGAATCGCACCCCGACCACGTCCGCGGAGTGACCCTTCAGGATCGAGAGGAGGCCGCCGCGCACGGCGTCGACGTCCCAGACACGCAGCGAGCCGTCGAGGTGCCCTGTGATCGCCCGTCTCCCGTCCTGGCTCAGCGCGATCGAGCGAGCGCCCGACTCCGCCTTCTGGAAGAGCGCCAGTCGTGCCCCGGTGACGGCGTCCCACACCGTGACCGCGCCGTCCGTCGAGGCGACGACGATCTTGCGGCCGTCCGGGTGAAAGACCACCTCCATCGGCGGCTCCGCGAGGCCCGTGATCGTCCGCAGGAGCTTGCCAGTCTCCAGGTCCCACACGCCCATGGTCGCGTCGAGCGAGGCCGTCACGGCGACAGACCCGTTCGGCGACGCGGCGATGGACCACACCGGGCCTCGGTGACAGGATAGCTCGTAAATGCGCCGATCCGTCGTGCGATCCCACACGCGAGCGGTGTTGTCCGAGGAGCCAGTGAGCAGCAGTCGATCGTCGCGTGTCCTCGCGAGGCACGTCACCGCGTGCTCCGGATGCGCGATGAACGAGCGGACGAGCTGGCCAGTCTCCAGCGACCAGACAGTCACTCCGCCGGGGCTCGGGTGGATGCCTCTCCGCGTGCCGGAGATGGCCTGTTTGCCGTCCGCCCCGAGGAGCACGGCGTTCGCCTCGTACACGCCTTCGATCAACGTGCGCTTGAGGGACGTGGAGGCCCGTCCAGTCTTGATGCGCTCGCGGAGGTGCGGCACGCCGAGCTCGTCGAGCCGCCGCTCGGCCGCGGTTTGAATCTCCCGCAAACGAAGCTCGAAGGCGCGATTACGGATCTGCTGCAAGAAGGCCCCACGCGCGCTGTTCGGAGCCGTCGTCGACTTCGGGTAACGTGCCCCGAGCCCGCGCGCCGCGTCCGAAATACCGCCGCTCATGGGAGCCCACCCGGCGAGGGCGCGGGCCTCCGCCTCGACGACCGTGAGCACATCCGTGAACCGTTCGAGGAGCGCTGTCCCGCCGCGCGCCTTCACGACCGGTCGCGCCGCGTGCATGTCCGCCAGCACCGCGGCCACCCCTCGCCGCGCGGCCTCTTCATCGAGGTAGGCTATGTCGCAACAGCGCTCCCCGAGCGCGAGGAGAGCCGCTGTCTCCATCGACATCTTCACGACAGCGATCTCCCGGAGTCAGGCGGCGCCCTTCTCCACGAGGTGAACAATCTCGTATTCCACCTCGGCCGCGAGCCGCCCCAGACTGGCCAGCTCCACGCTCCGCTCCTTGCCGTCGAGGTGGCGGCGCGCCTGCGCGAGGCAGCCGACGGCCCACTTGATGTTACCCATCAGCTCCCAGAAGAACAGACTGGCACGATCGACGTCGCGCCCCGTCTGTTGGTTGTACCGCGCGAGATAGGCACTCTCGTCGCCGATCCCGCCGAGACGCAGCCCGTCCTGACCGAAGCGCCACGCCCGGACGAGAGGCCACGCGAGATCCTCCACCGGATCGCCGACGTGCGCGAACTCCCAGTCGATCACGCCGGTGAGCCCCTCCGGGCCGACGAGCAGATTGCCGATCCGATAATCCCCGTGCACGAGCACCTCTCCGAACGTGCGCGGCGGATGATCCTTGAGCCACCGGAGGCCCCACTCGATGGCGGGATGCGGCTCGTTGAACGAGTCCAGCTCTTCGTACAGCCGGGCGATCACGCGCGACCACGTGGGCCCCTCGCCGCCGCCGGGCAAGAACGGGAGCGCCGACAGACCCACCGCGTGCACCTTCGCGAGCTCGTCGGCCATCTGCTCGGGCAGCTTCACGCGGGCGGCGGCGAGCGCCGGATCCTTCACCACCTTGCGGCCGATGCTCTCGCCGGGGACGCGCGCCATCACGAACGCGTCGCGGCCGGCCACGTCGGGCAGATAACCGAACGTGCGCGGCGCGCGCACGCCGCCTGCGTACGCCGCGGAGACGACCGCGTGCTCCTGCTCCAGCGTGAGCGTCTGGCTGTAGATCACGCCGCCGCCCGCGCGTCGAACGAGCAGCGCCACGGGGCCCTGCGGCGTTTCGGCGTCGACGGACCACGCTTCTTTCGAGGCGCCGCCGGGGATCATGATCGCGCGGCGCACCGTCACGGGACCCCCGAAGAGGCCGGCGAGGGCGCGTTCGAGGGCGGGCAGAGTGTCTTCGGCCATCGGCGGCAACCCTACCAGCTTTCGGCGGTGCGTCGTTGGGGGTAGAGGTTCCGCGGACCGCGCGCGCGACGTGTGCGGGGCCCCGAATGGGAGAGAGCCATGGCGACGACGACCACCACGACGACCAGCATCGAGGCGTTCGACAAGTTCCGCGCGCACTTCCTCCACGAGGGCGATCTCGGGTTCGACCTCGACGTGTCGCGGATCGCGTTCTCGCCGGATTTCTTCGACGGGATGGAGCCCGAGGTGCAGCGCGCGCTCTCCGACATGGTGGGGCTGGAGCGCGGCGTGATCGCGAACCCCGACGAGAAGCGCATGGTCGGCCACTACTGGCTGCGCGCGCCGGAGCTGTGTCCGCGGGCGGATCTGCGCGAGGCGATCGAGGCGACGATCGCGAAGGTGATCGCGTTCGCGGCGGACGTGCACGCGGGCAAAATCGCGCCGGAGAAGGCGGATTCGAAGCGTTTCCGCAACGTGCTGGTGATCGGCATCGGCGGCTCGGCGCTCGGTCCGGAGCTCGTGTCGGCGGCGCTCGGTCACGCGAGCGATCCGATGCGCGCTTCCTTCTTCGACAACACGGATCCGGACGGGATGGATCGCGTGCTCGATCAGATCGGCGGCGGCCTCGCGGAGACGCTCACGGTGGTCATCTCGAAATCGGGCGGAACGAAGGAGACGCGCAACGGCATGCTGGAGGCGAAGGCGGCGTACGAGCGCGCGGGCCTCACGTTCGGCAAGCACGCGGTCGCGGTGACGGGGGAGGGGAGCGAGCTCGATCGGTACGCGACGGAGCAAGGGTTTCTGGATCGCTTCCCGATGTGGGACTGGGTCGGCGGCCGCACGAGCGAGCTCTCGGCAGTGGGCCTCTTGCCGGCGGCGCTGCAAGGGATCGACGTGCGCGCGATGCTCGAAGGGGCGCGCGCGATGGACGTGGTGACGCGTCGCAAGGACACGCGGAGGAACCCGGCGGCGATGCTGGCGCTCGCGTGGTTCAGCGCGACGGGAGGCGTCGGTCGCAAGGACATGGTGATCCTCCCGTACAAGGACCGGCTCGAGCTCTTCTCGCGGTACCTCCAGCAGCTCGTGATGGAATCGCTTGGAAAATGGCTCGATCTCGAGGGCAACGAGGTGGGCCAGGGCATCGCGGTGTACGGCAACAAAGGCTCGACGGATCAGCACGCGTACGTGCAGCAGCTCCGCGACGGGCTGAACAATTTCTTCGTCACGTTCATCGAGGTGCTGCGCGATCGTGCGGAGGGTCGTCCGGTGCTGGAGGTGGAGCCGGGGACGACGTCGGGCGACTACTTGAGCGGCTTCTTGCAGGGCACGCGGAAGGCGCTGTGGGAGCAGGGTCGCGAGTCGATCACGATCACGATCACGCAGCTCGACGCGCGGTCGATGGGGATGTTGATCGCCCTCTATGAGCGAGCGGTGGGCTTGTATGCGTCGCTGGTGAACATCAACGCGTACCACCAGCCCGGCGTGGAGGCTGGAAAGAAGGCGGCGGCCGCGGTGCTCGACGTGCAGGCGCGCGTGGTGGCGGCGTTGAAGAAGGAGATGGGGCGCGAGCTGACGTTGCAGGAGATCGCCGACGCCGCGGGGAAGGCGGATCTCGTGACGGTCTTCTGCGTGCTGCGTCACCTCGCCGCGAACCCCGAGAAGCGCGTCACGCGCCGCGTACCGGACGGGAAGAGCGTGCTGGACGCGGTGTATCTGCTGAAGTGAGGCGCCCGGCTGCGAGACGGCTTCACGCGAGGAGTCGCTCCAGCGTCGACTGGGGGATGAACGCCGTCTCTTGCTCCCAGTCGTTCTGCACCCTCCACACTGGCTCGTTCAGGCGGCGTCCAGTCGAGGCCTCCCAGATCGCCTTCATCTCCGCAAACTCGACGCAATCCAGACCGGAGTGGCCGGGATCGAGGCGGGCGAACGAGGTGCCCGGGCCGGGGCTCGACTCTCCGCCGCGGAGAAACTCGAGCTGACGCCCGACGTCGCTCCCGAAGCGATCCTCCAGATCAATCCGCATCCAGTTGATGGGGTTGTGCCGGGGCAAGGTAAGCTTGGACTGATGAAACATGGTGTTCATGTGCCATCTCTTGACCGGAAAACCGTCGATCGAGAGCTCCTCCACGGAGGTGTACGGTATGCCGGTGTCCCCGTGGTGCCGGCAGAGATCGGGGGCGAGTCTGCGGGAGAGGTCCGAGAGCCTTCGGAGGGTCGAGAGGGGCACATAATGGTTGGTGCTCTCCCAATCGGCCCCCCCCATCCACACCGGCTCGGTGAGCGGCTTTTTGCGGGCGCGCTCCCAGGCCGCCTTCATGGTCTGGAATCGTTGGTTGGTCTCGTAATCGCGGTAGGGGTAGACGATCGGTCCGTAACCAAAGGCCTGCCCGGGATGGCGGCCGCCCGTTCTCAGCATCTCGACGTGAAACTCGCGGGCTCCGTAGGCGCCGTGGAAATGGTGCACGAGGATGTCGGCGCCGTCGACTTCGGCTCCTTCGAATTCCAGAGAAAGAGCGCCTTTCTCGTTGCGAATACGCACCGCGAAGCCGTCCATCCGGAGTCGGCGGAGGGTGTACCGGCTGGCCGAAAGGACCGAGGAGTGATCGCCCGCGCCGATCCTGCGGAGGTGGTCGAGGACCGTGAGGAGGGTCGTCGGAGCGATCCAGGAGAGGCGCCGGCGCCTTTTGTGATGTTCCAGGAGGAGCGCTGTCCCCTCGAAAGGCTTCGCGTGCGCCCTCTGCCACCTCGTCTCCAGGAATTGATAGAATACGCCCGATGCGCGCCGATCCCGGGAGTCGATGAAGAAGAGCCGGAGCTTCCCATTCTCCACGTCTTCCCCTCGACGGAGCTTCTCGGCGGCGTCTTCGAGCCTGCTCGGCGATCGAGAGACGCTGTCCAGATACGCGTTGAGGGGTTGGGCCGCGGGGTCCGCGAAGCGGAGGGCGAGCCCCCGGGCGCTCGAATCGAAGACCAGAGAGAAGCCGTCGTGTTCGAGGTGATGAGTGAGCTTCTTGGTCACGCTACATCGGAGTCGAACGCTCGCGCGGAGAGCGAATCAAAGGCTGTCATCTACTCTTCTTGCTCTTCGCGCGCTGGTCGCGGAGGACGACTGCTCGTGCGGGGGGCCGGAGGGTGCGTGCTCGGGCGCTTCTTCGATTGCTGCTTCTTGCGCTGCGCGCGGACGCCGGCGACGTCTGCCTTCGACGGGTTGATCACGAGGAAGCCGTGGTCGGAGTCCACGAGCGCGACGTCGCCGGGGGCCGCCCAGCGGAACGCGCCGCCGACGTCCACGATCGAAGGGAGGCCGAGCAGCTTCAAAAGGACGCGCGTCCGCGGGCCGAGCGTGCGCTCCGTCAGCACCACGCCCACGGGGCGCGAGCGCGCGGACACGAGGAGATCGAAGACGGTGAGATCGTTGCCGAGGAGGACCGCTCGCTGCGGCAATTCGGCGCGCGCGTCCGGCGACGCGAGCATCAGGAGCGCGTCGCACAGGTCCTCGATGTCGCGCGCTCGCTCTTGCAAAAACGGATCGCCGATGGTGCCGCTGTTCGCGGTGCGCGTGACCTCGCGCGCGACCTGACCGAGCGCCTCCGCGACGCCGCGGCCCTCGTCGAGCAGCTCGTACGCGCGATCGCGAAGGCGGCCGTCCGTGACGATGAGCGCGTACACGTCGAGGAAGCGCGACTCCGCCGCGAGGCCCTCGCCCTTCGCGCGGTGACGGAGCGCGTCGATCGCCTTCTGCGCGGTCTCGAAGGCGCCGCGGAGGAGGCGCTCGTCGTTCGCGGTGCGCGAGCGCTTCTGCGTGGCCGCGGGGCGACGCAGCGCCGCGACCGCGCCGAGCGCGCGACCCGACACGATCGGCAGGCCGGGGAGCGTCACCTTGCGCGTGCCGCCGCCGGTGCGGCGGTTCTTCTCGCGCAGATCATCGAGGAGCTGCGCGTGCCGGATGCCCGTCGAGATGGGCGCCGTGAGCGCGACGACGAGGTGGATGTCGTGCTTGTCGAACTCGCGATCGCCCGCGCGCTGCACCACGATCGCGCCGAGCGGACGGCCATGACCGAGCACCGGGACCGCGAGGAACACCGGGTAGCGCGCCTCGTCGAGCTCCGGGAATTCGCGGTACCGCTCGTGCTCCGCGGCCTGGATGACGGAGATGGGGCGCGCGCACTCGACGGCCATGCCCGTGATGCCCTCGCCGACGCGGAGGCGGACGCGGCCGCGCGCCTGCGACGGGAAGCCAACGTTGCCGCGGAGGACGAGCTCGTCGCCGTCACGCTCCAGCAAGTACAAGGACGCGACGTCCGCCTTCACGATGCTCGCGATGCGACGCGGCGCCTCGTCGAGCAGCAGCGTGAGCGGCATCGGCCGCGCGACGAACTGCACGAAATCGAGGAGCTGATCGAGCTTCGCCTCGCCGGCCGCGTGGATGGTGGCGCCGATCGGCGCGCTCACGGCGCTGGAGGGCGGATCGTAGGCGGTCACGTCGATGTGAGCGTGCGCGACGGCGGGTTCTTCTTCGGCCACGGCGTTGCGAGGGGTCACGGCATTGCTCGTTGTGCGTGGGGGGATCTTCAACCGTACACCGTCGCCGCGCGGGTCGTCACGCGGCGGGCGCGCGTCAAGTGTCGTCGACGATCGCCTCGCCGAGATCGAGCGACGCGTCGAGCAGCTCACCGAACGACGCCGGCGCGCGCGCCGTCTGAGCGGCCACGAAGCGCGCGGCGGCGCCGGGGATCGGATCGCGTCGGACGATCGTGGCGGCGACCTCCACGACGGCGGACGCGGCGAGGGCGGGCGCGACGGGCGCGAGCGCGGGTGGCATCTCGATCGCGGCGGGCGCGGGCTCGATGACGAACCGCACATCCGTGGCGGGCGCGACCGGCGGCGACGACACGGTGACGGGCGGCGCCTCCGGAGGCTCCGACGGCGCGGGGCGCCGAGCGAGGCGCTGACTCTCCACTTCGCCCGAGATCGGCGGCGGTTCTTCTTCGGGCGCCTCCGACTCGGTGATGGAGGCGAACGGCGTTTGCTCGGCGAGCGACGGCTCTTCCTTCGGGCGCGGCGTGGACGCGGGGACCGGCTCCTCAAGGAGGGGCGATTCGGGCGCGTCGCTCGCGGCGGCGGGTGTCTCAGTTACGTGAGACGTCGGCACGGGCGTCTCGAAGCGAGCGGGCGGCGCGGTGGGCGGCTCGTCGAACACGATGCCGGCCAGCTCATCGGCGAGGTGGTCGGCGTCGAGGCTGATCGGCGACTTGAACGAGATGGGCGGCGGCGCGACGAGGTGCACGACCTGCTCGGCGGCGAGCTCGGCCTCGCGGACCTTCTTTTCGGCCTCTTCTTTCTCTCGTTCAGCGCGCGCGGCCTCTTCGCGGGCGAGGCTCTCGGCGACCTCACGTTCGAAGAGATCCTCTTCTTCTTTCTCGCGAGCCTTCCGCTCCGCCTCCGCCCGAGCCTTCTCTTCGCGAGCGATGCGTTCGGCTTCTTCGCGAGCGCCGCGTTCGGCTTCCTCGCGGGCGATGCGTTCGGCTTCTTCGCGAGCGATGCGTTCGGCCTCTTCGCGAGCGATGCGTTCGGCTTCTTCGCGAGCAACGCGTTCGGCTTCCTCGCGAGCGACGCGTTCGGCTTCCTCGCGGGCCTTCTTTTCAGCCTCTTCGCGAGCGATGCGTTCGGCCTCTTCGCGAGCGACGCGTTCGGCCTCTTCGCGAGCGATGCGTTCGGCTTCTTCGCGAGCGATGCGTTCGGCTTCTTCGCGAGCGATGCGTTCAGCCTCTTCGCGGGCCTTCTTCTCTTGCTCTTCGTGGGCCTTCGCTTCGGCTTCTTCGCGGGTGATGCGCTCGCGTTCGGCGGTGGCGGCCTGCTCTTCCCACTCGCGCTCGATGTCCTCGTCGGTCAGCTCGTCGACGTCGACCTCGATCGGCTCCTCGCTGTCCGGCGGCGGTGGCAGCGGCAGCGGCGGCGCCTTCGCGGTCGGCTCGGCCGGCCTCGGCTTCGGCTCGATCACCACCGGCGCGCGCGCCGCCGGCTCGAACACCGGAGCCTCCGCCGCGCGCGTCGAGAGCGCCTTCTTCTTCTCCGGCATCACGAGCGGCAACGGGATGTCGTCGTCGAGCTCCAGCAGATCGCTGCTCGTGACCTGCATCGTCTCCGGCGGCAGCGTGCTCGGCAGCGCGCTCGGCGGCGCGATCGGCGGCTTCCCTTGCGCCGCCGCGCGCGCCTGCGCCTGGATCGCCGCGTGCGGGATCTGAACCGTCTGCGTCTGCACGCCGCGCTTCGTGTCGCGCGGCAGCACCGAAGGCGGCTCCACCGGATGCATGTGCACCGGCGGCGCGATCACCGCGCGGATGTGCGGCCCCGCGTGCGCGGGCGGCGCGTGCGCGGTCGGCGCGGGCGCGGTCGGCGGCGGCTCCGGCGTCTTGCCGATCGGCTTCACGCGCGTGAGCGGTACGGGGTGCGCTTCGGCCTCCACCAGCGCGGGGCGCTTCGGCGTGACCGCGGGCAGCGGGGTTCGCGTCAGCTTCCCGCGGGTGGGGCGCGCGCTCGCGTTCTTGTGGATCTTCGCGAGCAGCCCTTCGAGCACGCTGATCTTCTCGGCGTCGTTCACGCTGTCACCTTCGTCCGGGGCGTCACGTCGCGTGCGCTTCCGCGGCCTTCGGCGCCGCGTGCAACCGGGTCAGCGCGTCCCCCCAGGCGACGCCCTCTTGCAGCCATCCCTTCACGCGATCGGCGGCTTGCGGGCTCGTGACGAGGAGCCGCACGCGCGCGCCGTCGCGACCGAGCAGCGCGGCCCGCACGTCGCGCGCCGCCGCCGAACCGATCGCCTCACCGACCACGTGCTCGAGCAGCCGATCGCCGCGCGGCCCGAGCGGGCAGTGATCGATCACGATCACGAGCGCCTTCCCCCATCGCTCGACGCCCAGCGATCCGAGCCCCGCGAGCGCGATCTCCGCGCCAAGCTGGTCCACCATCGTCTCCACGCTGGCCGCGCGCACGTCGCCGGAAGAGGGCGCCTCTCTCGGCGCCGGATCGGCGAGCCGCTTCGCGATGCGCAGCCCCATCGTCCGCCCGAGCGCGCCGCCGAACGACGCGACGGCCTCCGGGCTCGCGGAGGCGCACAGCACCCCGAGCGCGTCGGCAGGGACGAGCACCCGCCCGGGCGCACCTTCCATGTGCACCAGCCCGTTTTGCAGGTCGAACGTGACGTCGTGATCCGGTCGGTAGCGATCCGCGGCCATGAAACCCGCGGCGGATCCTATCGCGCTCACCGGGGAGTGAACGGAAAAAGGGTGAGGCCTCGATGTCCGCGCATGTGCTAGGTGCGATCCATGTCACCGGCGCGCCTCGCGCGGCGCGACACTTCCTCCTGCCTCGTCCTCGCGACGTGCGCTTTCGCTGCGATCGCCTCGATCGTGGCCTCCCCGTCCATCGCGCGAGCGACGCCCCCCGATCCCGCCGCGGCCCGCGCGTCCGCCGCGCCCGCCGCAGCCCCCGCGGCCCCGCGAGGCGACGCGCCCGGACCGGATCGCACGGCCCCGCGTCTTCGCCCGACGACCGAGACCGCGCGCGCGTGCTCGTTCGTCGCGCCCGTCTGCGTGCACACGCTCGATCGCGTCCCGTCGTGGGCGGCGCGCCACGTCCTCCTCGCGGCGGAGTCGGCGTTCTCGGCCTACCGCGCGCTCTCTCTCCCGATGCCGCTCCCCGACGCGACGCGCGGCGGCACCCCCGCGTACGACCTCTACCTGGATCCGTCCGTCACGAGTCCGCTCACGATCCCGGACCCGGAGATGGAGCCGCGCACCACGGACGCGACCGCCGCGTACACGTTCTTCCCGGCGCCGAGCACGTGGGGTTGTGACGTCGCGTTCGACGTCGCGCAGGAGATCGCGCGCGCCATGATCTACCGCTTCGACGCGGGCGCGGAGCGCGGCATGGTGAGCGCCGCCGCGACGTACCTCGCCTCGATCGTGGCCCCGTGCGCCGCGCGCGAGACCCCGGCGATCGACGCGTTCCAGGCCGCTCCGTACCGCGCGATCACGGAAGAGCCCGAGGGCCCCGCGTCCGGCGCGATGCTCTTCCCGATGTACATCGAGGAGAACGAGGGCACCTTCGGCCCCGGCCGCCTCCTCTTCAGCCTCTTCGCGATCGCGTCGCAGAAATCGGATCCGAGCGCGCTCCATTTCCAGAACGAGCCCGACGTCTTCGACGCCCTCCGCTCCTCGATGCGTTTCCGCAGCCGTTCGCTCGACGAGCTTCTGCTTGGTTTCTCGGTGGATCGTGCGTTCGTCGGCGACCGCAGCGACGGCGCGCACCTGCCTGCGACCGATCTCTACGGCGCCGCGGGCCGCGTCTTCTTCGAGTGGTCGATCCCGTTCAAGACCTTGCCGCGCCGCCTCGCGCCGCTCCATCCGCTTTCGCCGACGGGCGCCGCGTATTTGTGGCTCGACCTCGCGGACGCGCCGAAGGACACGGAGGTCACCTTCGTCGCCGACTGGGAGCTGCCGTCCGTCGTGCGCTGGTCGCTCGTGAAGATCGACAAGGACGGCGCGGAGACAGGCCGGATCGACGTCGCCGGCATCTTCGGCGCGACGCACGTGGAGCGCACGCTGGTCCTCCGCGAGGAGCTCGCCGGCATCGCGATCGTCGGCGTCAACGCGGGCGGCCTCGATCGCACCGAGCCCTTCGATCCCGACCTCGCGCCCTTCCTCCCGCACGCCTACGAAATCACGCTCTACGGCCCGCTCCCCAACAAGGTCGGCGCCCCGTTCGTGACGGACATGGGCAGCGCGACGCCTTCCGCCGCGCCGTTCAAGATCCCGCCGCTGCCGCCGCGCTGATTCGCATCGGGGGCAGCATCGCAGTCACGACTCCGATGATCGAAAACGCCCCCTCCCATCGCGAACGACAGTGAG
Organism: Polyangiaceae bacterium; assembly: GCA_046351455.1. Classification (GTDB taxonomy): domain Bacteria; phylum Myxococcota_A; class Polyangia; order Polyangiales; family Polyangiaceae; genus JADJRH01. The sequence goes on along the minus strand of JAXLYM010000001.1, from coordinate 167,611 downwards.
CGATTTGGGAGGGGCGGGCGCGCGAAGCGCGACCGGGGGTGGGCAACGCGATGTGCTTGTTTACAAGCGCTTTCGGTGTCCCTTTCGTGTCGCGTGCGAATTGCGATTGCGCAGGCCTCGACGTTGCCCGTCACGTCCTGTAAAGCGGCCGACACCATGACTCAACGGCACGTCAAGAAGGTCGTCCTTGCCTACTCCGGCGGCTTGGACACGAGCGTCATCCTCCGCTGGCTCAAGGAGACGTACCACTGCGAGGTCGTCGCTTGGTGCGCGGATCTCGGCCAGGGCGAAGAGCTGTCTCCCCTCGAGGAGAAGTCGATGAAGACCGGCGCGAGCGAGTACGTGCAGGCCGACCTGCGCGAGACCTTCGTGCGCGACTTCGTGTTCCCGGCTCTCCGCGCGAACGCGCTGTACGAAGGCGAGTACCTCCTCGGCACGTCGCTCGCGCGCCCCTGCATCATCCAGGGCATGATGGACACGGTGAAGGCCACCGGCGCCGACGCGATCAGCCACGGCGCGACGGGCAAGGGCAACGACCAGGTCCGCTTCGAGCTCGGCGCCTTCCACTTCGATCCGAGCGTCGCGATCATCGCCCCGTGGCGCGAGTGGGACCTGAAGAGCCGCACCGACTGCATCGCGTACGCGGAGAAACACGGCATCCACGTCACCGCGACGGCCGAGAAGCCGTACTCGATGGACCGCAACCTCTTCCACATCTCGTACGAGGGCGGCATCCTCGAGGACCCGTGGGCGGAGCCCCCGCGCGACATCTTCCTCCTCACGCGCGACCCCGAGGACGCGCCCGCGAAGCCCCGTTACGTGGAGATCGACTTCGAGTCGGGTGTGCCGGTCGCGGTGGACGGCGTGCGCATGGGCCCGGTGGAGCTCCTCACGCACCTCAACACGGTGGCGGGCGAGCACGGCGTCGGCCGCGTGGACCTCGTCGAGGATCGTTACGTCGGCATGAAGTCGCGCGGCGTCTACGAGACCCCCGGCGGCACGGTGCTCCACAAGGCCCATCGAGCGGTGGAGTCCTTGACGATGGACCGCGAGGTGATGCGCATCAAGGACTCCTTGGTGCCTGAATACGCCTCCTTGGTGTACCGCGGATACTGGTTCTCTCCGGAGCGCGAGATCCTCCAGGAGATGATCGACGCCACGCAGCGCCGAGTGACGGGCACGGCCCGCGTGAAGCTCCACCGAGGCACGGTCACGGTGGCCGGCCGCAAGAGCCCCCACTCCCTCTACAGCCTGGATCACGTCACCTTCGAGAAGGACGACGTCTACAACCAGGCCGACGCCACAGGCTTCATCCGCCTGAACGCCCTCCGCCTGCGCCTCCGCTCGATGCGCGAATCGAAGGGCTGATACGGAGTTTGTGGGTGCCCCCCACGCGGCTCGTCGCTATCGCTCCTCCCCGCCGCGCCCCCCAATTCCCGTGCTCGCCACTCCGTGGCTCCGCGCGGGAAGGGGGGCGCCCCTGTCAGGGCCCGAAGCGCTCGGTCATCGCGTCTTCCACGCGCTCGGAGCCGCGCTCTCTCACGACGGCCCGGAGCCTCTCCTTCAGACTGTCATCGTGCTTGTGCAGCGCGAGCGCCGCGAGCGCCGCCACGGCTTCTTTCTCCGTCGCTTCCTTCACCACCGACACGAGGAACGACAGCGCCTGATCGTGCCGCAGCAGCGATATTCCGAGCATCAGAGTCTCCGTCGCGCGCTGCGATCGGGCCTTCTTCAAGGCCCGCTGGAGCACCGCGAGCGCGCCCTCCGCCCTCGATTCGCCGAGCGCCAGCGCCGCGGCCTCCATCGCGCCGTCCTCCGCCGGTAGCGCCTCCTCGGCCAGCTTCAGGTACCGATTCGGGAAGAGCGTCAGTAGACCCTTGTACGCCGCCCCCATCACGTCCGGCTCCGGATCCCCGATGAGCACCTTCATGTGCAGCGCCGCCGCCGCCCCGTCGAAGGCCGATTCGCCGAGCGCCGCCGCGGCCTCCGAGCGCGTCACCGCCTCCGGATCGAAGAGCAGCGGCGCCACATCCAAGATCGCGTGCGGATACCGGATGTGGAAGAGCGCGTGCGCGCACATGCCCCGAAGTCCAGCGGCGGTGTCCACCTGGAACGGATAAGCCCCCTCCACCTGCCGATACGTGAGCCCGCGCAGGTAAACATCCGGCTCCTGCGCGTCGAAATACAAGAGCGCTTCGATGACCCGACTCTTGCCGAAACACCCCGGATCGCCCTTCACGCCGCCTTCGCAGAGCCGCGGGAACGCCGCTGCCAGATCCGGCCCGAGCTCCGAGAATTCGAGCCGCTTCGCCGCGTCCGCGGCCTCCCCCACCAGATAGCCATTCTTGTCGGAGAGGGCCTTTCGAAGCTCGATGCGCGCCACGTTCGGATCCAGCGCGTCCACCTCCCGGATGCGGGCCCGCTTCTCGTCGAACGTCCGAGCCTTCGCCATGGGGCCTACTTCGAGGTGTCGATCGCCTCGAACGTCACGCGACCGTCTCTCGGCATCGCGTAGAACGCCTTCACTTCCAGGCCGGATCGCGTGCGGCGCAGCTCCCCCGCGGCCGCGCGGAGATCCGTTATTTGATAGGCCTTCAGGTCCTTCTCGTTCGGGTGCCGAGCGCGGTAGTAGCCGCAACCCGCGTGCGCCACGAGCACCACCTCGCGGATGCCGTGCCCCGTGATCAGGAACCGCGCCGCCCGCTGCACGTGGTCCGCGTCCAGCACCGAGGCCGTCCACGCGTTGAGCAGCGCCGCGCCGCCGGGGATCGTGAGCGTGTCGAGCCGAGCGTGCCCGAGGCTCCCGAGCAGCTCCTCCACCGCCTGCGTGAACCGACCGTCCGAGCAATACACCGCGAGCGCGCTCGGGTGATGCGCCTCGTACGCGGCCTCCGCGACGAACGGACCGGGCCCGCCCCGAGGATGCGCCGCCGCCTTCGCGATCGCGCCGGACGCGCTCGATGGATGCGCCGCCGCTGCCATCAGCGCGTCCTCGATGCTGCCGGCGCGCGGCTTCATCCGCGCTTCGGGGCCGTGCTCGTCGCGAGGAGGGCCTTCGCGAGCTTCTTCCGGTCGAGCTGACCGCGCCGCAGCACCCACAGGCGAACCGCGCGGTGCGTCGCCTCGTGCAGCACGTAGTAGAGCACCACGCCGCCGATGATCGAGGCCACGATGCCGACGATGTTCCACGGCGAATCGAGCGGGACCGACGAGCGCACGCCGTAGAGGCCGAGCACCGCCGAGATCACCATCGCCTGGAAGCGGAACACCATGCCGCGCCGCGCGCCGTAGTCGACGCGCTGGTTGCGCCACACGAGCTCCGGCAAGCCGTGGGCGCGCGCGTCGTCCGTGTGAACGAGCGCGCCGCCGCACTCCGCGTCGGGGCAACGGTAACCGCCCGGCCAGATGTTGTGGCACTTGACACAGATCTTGACCACGGACCTCCCATAGCACACGACTCCGAGGGGTGGACGAACGAACCTCGCTCCTCGCGACGATCCGAGATCCGGAGGCCTCCCTCGACGCCCGCATCGCGGCCGGCGAGCGCCTGTCGCTGCTCGGCGATCCGCGCGCCGCGGCGGTGGATCGCGTCCTCGTCCCCGCCGGCACCTTCACCTTCGGAGGCCCCGGCCCCGACTCCACGGTGGAGGCGCGCCCGGCCCGGCGGACCTTCGTTTCGGCCTTCCGCATCGACCGCTACCCCGTCACGGTGGCGGCGTATACAGCCTTCCTCCACGCCGGCGGCTACCGCAACAAACGCTACTGGACCGCGGCCGGCTGGGCGTGGCGGGGGGACAACCACATCGACAAACCACGCTTCTGGGACGAGCCGGAGTGGGCGCCTTACCTCTCGCCGAACCACCCCGTCGTCGGCGTGAGCGCCTACGAAGCGGAGGCGTTCGCGTCCTTCTCGGGCGCGCGCCTCCCGACCGAGGCCGAGTGGGAGAGGGCCTGTCGTGGCGCCGAGTCGCGCCTCTACCCCTGGGGCCCCGCGTGGATCGAGGACGCCTGCGCGATGCGCGGAGTCGGCCCGCGGTGCACCGTCCCGATTGGCACCTTCCCGCGCGGCGCCACACCCGAAGGCCTCTCGGACATGGTGGGCTGTGTGTGGCAGTGGTGCCGGGACGTGGTCGACGACGACGCGGAGCCGGGCGATGAGGACCCTCTCGTGGACCCGGACGACTACGACGAAGACGCCCCGCGCGCGACCCGAGGCGGCGCCTGGAACACGTTACCTTGGAGTTGCTGCGGCACGAGCCGCAACGCCTATCCACCCACGGCGCGCTTCTCGAACCTGGGCTTCCGTCTGGTCGAGGACGTGTGAAGGCGGGCGTACGGCGAATCCTGCCGTGCCATGCGTGGCACACTGTTGGAGGAGGGGGCTGTCCGCCGGCGCGACGGTGTCACGGCCGCGTGACAGTGGTTGTCACGCGCGCATGACAGGCCGGCAGCCGAAGTCGGGAGAATTGCCCCAATGTCGAGAGGCGGGCCCGGCGAACCCGGCATTTCTTGCTGAATGGCAACGATTGCCGGCCGGACGAATTACTGGCATGTCAGGTGCAATCTGCCCAACCGTCGGCGCGCCGCAGAGTCGGACGCGTCGGTCCTTGAAGCGGACTTGTTCTCTTTCTTGAGCGGGCCGTTCGCTCTGCCCCGTGGAGGAAAATCGATCATGCGCAGTCTCATCGCTGGAGTTGCTCTGTCGCTGTTCTCGGCTTCTCTCATGGCCTGCACGGCGCCAGATACGACCGACGGTCAGGCGGACGAAGAAGAGGTGGGGAGCGCGCAAGAGGCCGACCGCGGCTCCAGCGGCAGCAACGGGCTCATCGACTTCGATTACCTCGTGGCCGTGCAGACCGTCTATCAGGTCGCGAAGACGTATCCGCTCGTCGTCTCCGGCACCAAGACGATCCATCCGAGCGTGATCAACGCGCTCTACGTGAACGGCGCGGGCAAGAACATCTTGAAGTACGCCGTCGCCTGCGCTGCCCCCGAGGGGGTCCCGCTCTACGACGGCACGGACTTCCTGACCGGGCGCGGCCACCTCATCAGCGGCGCAGCCTGGATGAACGGCGCCCTCTCCGCGGCCGCGGTGAATTCGCTGATGGCTTGCATCGCCGTCCACGTGAACCCCTACGGTGTCACCGTGCCCATTCTCCTCATGGGCGGCGACGTGCAGGACGACACCTACGCGCACTCGGGCTTCGACGTCCAGGAGGCCTTCTGGACGTCGAACCCCAGCCCGGCGAGCGGCCTTGTCTCGATCACTGTCTGGCCGAGCGCCGCGATCTCGCAGAAATGTTCCAATCCGCTCTCGGCCTTCAAGAACAGGATCTGCGGGCAACACCCGAATTCGCCGGCCTGCAACCTCACGCTCGGGACCACTCCCTGCACGGTCGACTCCGTCGGCAACCGCACGTGCGGGGGACAGCCCGCGATCGAGACGCGGCTGAACAAGACGGACTTCGATTTCCTCTACAAGATCTGCGGCGGCTGACAGGCTCGCACACCCCAGAGACTCTTGATCCTCTGTATCACAGTGAGGAACCAAACCATGCGCAACTTCGCTCTTGTCACTTTCGCTCTCGCGTCCGCCTGTCTGCTCCCGGCCTGCGTCGCCGAGCGAGGCGCCGTCGACGACGACTCCGATGAGGAGAACGTCGCCTCGATCTCGCAGGAAGATCGCGGATCGAGCGGAAGCAACGGCCTCGACTCCGTGCCTTATCTCCAGTACCGGAACCGCATCGGCTACCTCGCGATGAAGTATCCGTTCCTCGTGTACTCGGGGGGCGTCTACAGCGTGAACCCGGCCATCTACAACGCGTACAACACGACCGGCTGGCAGCAGGAGGTGTTCTCGTACATCTTCGCCTGCGTCGTCCCGGACACCGGGACCGCCACGATCAACGGGACGACCTACTACGGGCGCGGACACCTGGCGTTCGGCACCCAGTGGTACAGCGCGCCTCTGAAGCTCCAGTATGCGCAGGAGCTGGTGGCCTGTGTGACCGCGCACGTGAACCCCTATCACATCCACGTGCCCATCCAGCTCCACGGTCCCGACATCAAATCCGACACGAGCCAGTTCGGGTTCTATTACCCGGTGCAAGAGGCGCTTTGGACGGTCAAGCTCAACGCCGACTGGGTCCCGACGGTCACCGTCTATCCATTCTCGCTGCTGCAGACGGCGTGCGGTCAGGACATCTACGCAGAGATCTCGAACCGGGTTTGTGGTCAGTCACCCTCCAGCTGCAACCTCGTCCTCGGCGACGTCGAGTCGTGCACGTCGACGTTGGAAGGGTACTACTGCGACGGTCAGCCGGCCATCGGGACGAACGTGCTGGACACCGGTTTCACGGACCTTTACCCCTCGTGCGAACAACTGCCCTGATCAGTCGCCCGACACAAGCCTCTTCGCCTCTTCGAGGAGCCCGCCGTGCGTCCGTGACAAGAGCGGACTCTGGGCGATCGCCGACGTGAGCGCCTCCACGGCGAGGCGCGCGGCACCTCTCTTCTTCTCCGCATCCTTCTCCGTCTGCGCCGCGAGGACACGGCACGTCCCGAGGGCCGCGCGCGTCGCAGGCAGGCCGGGGCCGGACTTCACGGCGCGTTCGGCCATGTCCGTGCACGCCGCGATCTCCGGGGTCGCGTCCTTTCGATGCGAGAGGAGCCAGCGCGCCCGCGCCTCCCGAGCGCGCGCCGCCACCTCGTAGAGGAGCGGCGCCTCCCGAGGCTCGCTCAAGAAGCCGCTGAACGGCCGGATCGCCCCTTCGAAATGCGCCTCCGTCGCGTCCCCGTGGGCCGACCGATACACGAGCTCGAACACCTCGATCCGGGAAGCCCACATAGCGTATTCTGATTCCCAGGGGGTCGCGGAGCGGGCCTTCGCGAACGCCCCCCGCGCGCGCTCCAGGGAGGCGAGGACATCCTTGCTGGACCCGGCCGTCGGGGCCCCCGTCTCCCGCGCGGACATCGCCGCTGCCTCCACGAAGGCGACCTGTCCCTCCACGGAGTCGGCCGAGTCGAACGACGCCCGATCCTTCGGCAAGCGCGCGATCGCGGCCTCCGCGAGGGCCAGCTCCGGACCGGGATCGACCCCGCTCGCCAGATCGTGCTCGGCCTGGATGCGGTGGAGCTTCGCGCGCCAGAAAGGGATCCAGCGCCAGTCGGGAAAGGCCTTCTCCGCGGCGTCTGCGGCTTCAAGACCTCGCTTGACGGCCTCTTTCGGCGAGAGGCCGAGAGCGAGCCTCCGCGCGGCGTCCGCGTGGATCGCTTCCAGGATGGCGCCCCTCGGAAACAAGAAGTCCGGGTCCACTTCGAGCGCGCGCGCTCCGAGAGACAGGGCCTTTTCGAGGGTGCCTGTCGGGTCCTGTCCGAGGCGCGTCTCCCGCTCCGCGCGCAGGGTGAGCGTCGCGCTCTCCTCGTTGAGGGCCCACGCGAAGCGCGGATCCACGGCGAGCGCGGCCTCGTACTCGGCGATGGAGCGATCCACCGCCGGCCCCTCTTCCTTGCCGACCTCCAAGTTGTAGATGGCGCGCGAGCGGTACACCGCGCCCGCGAGGTAGCTCGCGAACGCATCTCCTGGGCTCATCCGCAGCGCGTCCAGAGCCAGCGACTCCGCGTCGGTGAGGGACTTCTCCGGAGAGCCTTCCTCGTTGTGACCCACGACTGCCCAGAACGAGAATCCGTTGTGCGCCATCGCGAGCTTGACGTGGCCGGACGGCGCGTTCGGGCTCGCGGCGATCGCGCGACGGCAGGCGGCTTCGGCCTTCTCGAACGAGGGACGCATCGACTCTCCCGCCTCCTCGGCGGCGTACATCGCCTGAATCCACATGTCGCACGCGGCCTCGTGCACGGCCGGATCGCTCCGACCGATGTCCGCGGCCTCCTCGTACGCCTTCGCCGAGCGCTCGAACAACGCCTTCGTCCGCGCCGCGTCGAACGCCTTGTCGTGCCCAGTCTGACTGCCCATCGCGAAGAGGACGTCGCCCTCCAGCTTCTTCGCCTCGTAGAGCCAGGGTGCCTGTTGGAACGCCTCTTCCGCTCGCGCGAGCGCCTCGTCGAGGTGGCCCTCCGCGAGCGCCACGAGCCCTTTTGCGTACCCCGGCGACTCCACGCCGTGCGTCAGCGCCGAGAGCAGGCTCGCCATCGCTGGCACCTTGTGCGCCTTCTCGATCTCCGCGAGGTACGCCTGTCGCTCGGTGGCGTTTTGAATACGGTTCGCCTTCGACAAGGCCTCTCGGTACAAGGCCACGTGCGCGAGCCCCGTCGCGTATTGAAGGCCCGGCGACGACTCCCCGGCGGCCCGCGCGCGCGTGAGGTGCTCCAGGGCGATCGCGGGCTCCTGCAACGCGAGGTAGCCTCTGCCGAGCGCGTCCTCCCCGGGCCCGCGCGCGACGTCCCCGGCGGCGGCCATCTGCGACTCGATATCCCGGAGGCGCCCGCGCACCACGTCGCGCTCCCGCGTGAGGTCGTGCAGAGGCAGAGTCTGCGCGCCTCGGAGGAACAGCTCCATCTCGCGGACGGCGCCGCCCAGCTCCCGCGCGAGATCTGCCCGCTCCCCGGCGAGCCGCCGGTCCCGCGCCCACAGACCCGCGACGGACAAGGCACCTGCGAGGGCCAGAGTCCCGACAGCCACCTTGCCTTTGTGCTTCCTGGCGCGCTTCCACAGGCGCGTGGTCCACGAGCTGCGCCGGGCCAACACCGGATCACCATCGAGGAAGCGCTGGAGATCCTCCGCGAGGGCGCGGGCGGACTCGAACCTTTGGGCCGGGTCCTTCTCCAGGCACTTCATCACGATCGCCTCCAGATCGAGAGGGATCGTGCTCGCGACGCGCGTGAGGGGAGTGGCCTCCTCGTCGACGACCTTGCGCAACAGCGACAACACCGTATCCGCGGTGATCGGCGGTCGCCCCGCGAGGACGTCGTACAGCGTGGCGCCGAGGCCGTAGACATCGGTCCTGCGGTCGAGCGAGCGCGTCTGTCCGGCGGCCTGCTCCGGCGCCATGAACGCCGGAGTGCCTTGCACGGCGTCGGCCATCGTCACCTTCGCGTCCGACAGATCCCGCGCGATGCCGAAGTCGGTGATGAGGGGCCGGAACTGCCCATCTTCGAGCCGCTCCATCAGGATATTGCTGGGCTTCACGTCGCGGTGAATGAGCCCGTTCCGGTGCGCTTCGTGCAGCGCCAGCGCGACGTCGCGCACCGCCGCGACCTTCTCTTCGAGGCTCATCTCGGCGGCGGCCTTCTGCAGCGGCGCGCCTTCGATGTACCGCATCACGATGAACGGCACTTGATCGGCGACGCCGGCCTCGAACACCTCGCACACGTTGGGGTGCCGCAGCCGAGCCTGCGCGCGCGCCTCCTTGAGCAGGCCGCCCTTCGGATCGTGGTGGAACAGTAACTTGATGGCGACGGCCCGCCCGAGCCGCAGATCGCGGGCTTTGTAGACGGTCCCCATCCCGCCGCGCCCGGCCACCTCGAACTGCTCGAACCGCGCGTACAGCGACGGTGGGATCTCCACCGAAGACGGCGCGACCTCGGCAGTCCGCGGCGCCGGCGCTGCGGCAGAGTCCCCCGTGAGCGTCACCGTCCCCGGGACACTCTCGCACGAAGGTGGTTGTTCACCCCGCGAGGGTGGCAGTCCGTCCGCGGTGAGCGTGACGTTGTCCGTCGCAGGAACAGGCGCCTTCGCAGGTGGCAGTCCGTCCGCGGTGAGCGTTACTTCCTCGTCACGGGGCATGGATCGGTTGCTTCACGCGGAGGCGGCGTCGCTCGGCACAGATCGCGACCACGGGGCACACTCATAGCACAGGGGGCCGTCGGGAGGACGAACGAACCTCGCTCCCGGCGACGCTCCGAGATACGGCGGCCCGGGTCGACGCCGGCATCCTGGTCGGGGCGCCGCCCGGAGCACCTGACCGCGGGGCTCTCGCGCAGGAGGTGCCACCGTGGCGCGACACTCGTGCAGTGAGCCTGCGCTCTGTCGCGGCGCCGTGACACCGACCGTCACGACGGCGCGACAGTCAACGCCCTCGTGGCAAGGGCGGCGGCTCTTCTCGGCAGAAACTGCCCTGCGTTTCTTGCCCTTGACGCTCGTCGCGACCTCCGCGAGCCTGGCACGCTCGCTGCAATTCGATGCTCCCATCCCCAATCGGAGAAGGACACTCGAATCCTTCGTCCTGGCTTAATTGGCCTCACCTCGACCCAGGAACAAGACCATGCGCCGATTCCTCTGCACCGCCTTCGCCGCCGTGATCGCCTCTTCTCTCGTCGGTTGCGCCGGAGAGACTGACACTGATGATTTGGCGGGGAACGCCCCCGTGGTAGAGCCGCAGACCGGCGGCAGCATCTACGGTTCGGGGGGCTCGAACGGCCTCGCGTTCCAGGCTCTCGATGAGTGGCAGGGGTACCTCATCCGCGCCGCCAGGAAGCCCCTTGTCGCGCCGGGGACGAATCAGATCGCCAACGACGACGCCATCATCCTCATGGGCAACCCGATGGGTTATTCGCTGATGTCGTATGCCGCCGCCTGCGGCGTGCCCGCGAAGATGGAGATCCAGTCTGGCGCCCAGTCCGTCGTCGGGATGGGTCACCTGAAGATCAGCAAGAAATGGATCGAGGAGGGCCTGCTGAAGTCGGAGATCGAAGAGCTCCTCGGCTGTGTCGCCGCGCACGTGAACCACTATCACGGCGTCAAGCTCGACTTCACCGGTCTGAACGTGATCGACGACGGGGACCCCCACACGGAGTTCTGGGTCGAGGAGGCTCGGTGGGGCGCGACGATCGTGGACAACGACAAGGCCATCTTCACCGCGTGGTTGAACCCTCACTTCGAGCCCCCGGGCTGCGTCCTGTACCCCGATCCGTGGGAGGCGTTCGCGCAGCGCTTCTGCGGCCAGCACCTCAGCGCCTGCAACCTCAAACAAGGGAACGAAAAGGCGTGCCACATGGAGGACACGGGCAAGTGGGTGTGCGACGACAAGCCCGTCATCGAGACGTGGCTCACGGAGTCGGAGCTCCCCGTGGCGTACTGCCCGCCTCCGTGATCGTCAGTCTGCGGCCGCGAGCGATCTCGCCTCTCTCAGCAGCTCCGCCGCCGTCTTCGCGACGGCGGGGCTCTTGCCCGCGGCCTTGCCGAGCGCCTCCGTGGAGAGCCCCGCGAGCGCCTTCTTCTTCCCCGGATCCTTCTCGATGCGCGCCTGTCGAAGCCGGCACCCGCCGAGCGTCGCGAGGCCGTTCGGCAGCCCCGGGCCCTGCTGTACGGCCTTCTCGGCGAGGGTGACGCACTTCGATAGATCCTCGGCGGCGTCCTTGTTCGTTCGTATCCAGAGGTCGGCTCTCGCCTCGTGCGCCCGCGCGCCCAGCTCGTAGAGGCCGGGGTCGACGCGATCCTTTTCGAGCATCCCCGCGATCGGCGCGAGCGCCGCCTCCGCGAGGGCCGGCGTCGCGTCGCCGAGGGCCGTCCGATACCGCAGCTCCAGGAGCCGCAGGCGAGCGCGCAGGACCGCGAACACCGTGTCCCACGGGATCGCCTCCGCCGCCTTGTTCACCTTCTCGTTCGCCTTGGAGATGGCCGACTCCAGCGCCGGGTCCGCCGCGGGGCGCGCGCCCGCCCGGAGGAGCTTCGCGAGGTGAGCCTCCGCCTCTGCCACCGCGATCTTCGCCCCGATATCGTCCAGGTTGTCCGCAGAAGACGGGCTGTGCGCGATGAGCTCCTCGGCCCGCGTCAACGAGGGCCACGGATCGCCCCCGATCGATAGCTCGTATTCCGCGGTGTACAATAGCATCGTGGCCCGCCAGTAAGGGAGCCAGGTCCACTCCGGGTGCGCCTTCTCCGCGTCCGCGACGGCGGCGAGCGCGGCGTCGATCGCGGAGCGTGGAGACTGACCCTGAAGCACGAGGCGCTCCACGTCGTTGTGCCGAACGATCAGGATGTTGCCGTGGGGGAAGAGGAACTGCGGATCCACCGCGAGCGCCCGACCGCACAGCGCGAGCGCGCCCTCCACCGTGGCCGTCGGATCGAGCCCGAGCCGCGCCAGTCTGCGGACGCGCATCCCGAGCGTCCCGCACTCTTCGTTCAGCGCCCACGCGAAGCGCGGATCGATCGCGAGCGCGGCCTCGTAGCTGGCGACGGACCGATCGATGGCGTCCCCGTCGTCGCGGCCGACTTCACTGTCGTAGAGCGCGTGGGTGCGCCAGATGGCCCCTTGCAGGTAGCTCGCGAAGGCGTCGCCGGGGCTGCGCTTCACCGCGTCGTCCACCCGGTTCGCCGCCTCGGACAGCGTCTGTTCCGGTTCGCCGCCGCCGTTGTGGCCCAGCACCGTCCCGAACGAATACCCGTTGTGCGCCATCGCGAGCTTCAGGTAACCGGAGGGGGACGCGGGGCTCGCCGTGATCGCGCGGCCGCACGCCGCCTTCGCGCGGTCGAACTCGGGACGCATGGATTCGCCCGCCTCTCCGGCCGTGTACATCGCCTGAATCCACATGTCACAGGCGGCCTCGTGCACGGCCGGGTCGCTCCGTCCGATGTCCGCGGCCTCCTCGTACGCCTTCGCCGAGCGCTCGAACAACGCCTTCGTCCGCGCCGCGTCGAACGCCTTGTCGTGCCCAGTCTGACTGCCCATCGCGAAGAGGACGTCGCCCTCCAGCTTCTTCGCTTCGTAGAGCCAGGGTGCTTGTTGGAACGCCTCTTCCGCTCGCGCGAGCGCCTCGTCGAGGTGGCCCTCCGCGAGCGCCACGAGCCCTTTTGCGTACCCCGGCGACTCCACGCCGTGCGTCAGCGCCGAGAGCAGGCTCGCCATCGCTGGCACCTTGTGCGCCTTCTCGATCTCCGCGAGGTACGCTTGCCGTTCGGTGGCGTTTTGAATACGGTTCGCCTTCGACAAGGCCTCTCGGTACAAGGCCACGTGCGCGAGCCCCGTCGCGTATTGAAGGCCCGGCGACGACTCGCCGGCGGCCCGCGCGCGCGTGAGGTGCTCCAGGGCGATCGCGGGCTCCTGCAACGCGAGGTAGCCTCTGCCGAGCGCGTCCTCCCCGGGCCCGCGCGCGACGTCCCCGGCGGCGGCCATCTGCGACTCGATATCCCGGAGGCGCCCGCGCACCACGTCGCGCTCCCGCGTGAGGTCGTGCAGAGGCAGAGTCTGCGCGCCTCGGAGGAACAGCTCCATCTCGCGGACGGCGCCGCCGAGCTCCCGCGCGAGATCTGCCCGCTCCCCGGCGAGCCGCCGGTCCCGCGCCCACAGACCCGCGACGGACAAGGCACCTGCGAGGGCCAGAGTCCCGACGGCTACCTTGCCTTTGTGCTTCCTGGCGCGCTTCCACAGGCGCGTGGTCCACGAGCTGCGCCGCGCCAACACCGGATCACCGTCGAGGAAGCGCTGGAGATCCTCCGCGAGGGCGCGGGCGGACTCGAACCTTTGGGCCGGGTCCTTCTCCAGGCACTTCATCACGATCGCCTCCAGATCCAGAGGGATCGTGCTCGCGACGCGCGTGAGGGGAGTGGCCTCCTCGTCGACGACCTTGCGCAAGAGCGACAACACCGTATCCGCGGTGATCGGCGGTCGCCCCGCGAGCACATCGTACAGCGTGGCGCCGAGGCCGTAGACATCGGTCCTGCGGTCGAGCGAGCGGGTCTGTCCGGCGGCCTGCTCCGGTGCCATGAACGCGGGAGTCCCCTGCACGGCGTCGGCCATCGTCACCTTCGCGTCCGACAGATCCCGCGCGATGCCGAAGTCGGTGATGAGCGGCCGGAACTGCCCATCTTCGAGCCGCTCCATCAGGATGTTGCTGGGCTTCACGTCGCGGTGAATGAGCCCGTTCCGGTGCGCTTCGTGCAGCGCCAGAGCGACGTCGCGCACCGCCGCGACCTTCTCTTCGAGGCTCATCTCGGCGGCGGCCTTCTGCAGCGGCGCGCCTTCGATGTACCGCATCACGATGAACGGCACTTGATCGGCGACGCCGGCCTCGAACACCTCACACACGTTGGGGTGCCGCAGCCGAGCCTGCGCGCGCGCCTCCTTGAGCAGGCCGCCCTTCGGATCGTGGTGGAACAGTAACTTGATCGCGACGGCCCGCCCGAGCCGCAGATCGCGGGCTTTGTAGACGGTCCCCATCCCGCCGCGCCCGGCCACCTCGAACTGCTCGAACCGCGCGTACAGCGACGGTGGGATCTCCACCGAAGACGGCGCGACCTCCGCAGTCCGCGGCGCCGGCGCTGCGGCAGAGTCCCCCGTGAGCGTCACCGTCCCCGGGACACTCTCGCACGAAGGTGGTTGTTCACCCCGCGAGGGTGGCAGTCCGTCCGCGGTGAGCGTGACGTTGTCCGTCGCAGGAACAGGCGCTTTCGCAGGTGGCAGTCCGTCCGCGGTGAGCGTTACTTCCTCGTCGCGGGGCATCTGCCGGTCACTTCGCGCGGAGACCGTAGCGCTCGATGAGGCGGTGCACGAGCTGGCGCGATACGCCCATCCCCTCGGCCGCGCGCGACACGTTGCCGCCGTGCCGGCGCAGGCGCTCCTCCACGTAGCGGCGCTCGAACTGCTCCATCACGAGCTCCCGCGCCTCCGGCAAGGGCAGCTCCAGGAGGGCCCGACTGGCATCCTCCTCCGGCGGAGGCGGCATGGACGGCGTGCTCGTCGGGCCCGGATTCGACGGGTCCCGCCCCACCTGGCCCGCGAGCGACGTCGTCACCATCTCCGGGAAGAGCAGGAGTCGAGACACGGTGTTTCGCAGCTCTCGCACGTTGCCCGGCCAGTCGTGCGCCGCGAGCAGCGCCATCGCGTGGGGCGGCAGATCCGCGAGCGTGACCGGCGGCCTCCGCGCGGCGAGGAACCGCTCCACGAGCAGCGGGATATCGTCCTTCCGATCGCGCAGCGCCGGCACGTGGATCTCCACCACGGAGAGCCGGAAATACAAGTCGGCGCGGAAACTCCCGTCCTTCGCCCGAGAGGACAGGTTCCGGTGGGTGGCCGCGACGATGCGCGCGTCGAACGGACGCACCTTGTTGCTGCCCACGCGGCGGAGCTCCCGCGACTCGATGGCTCGGAGCAATTTCGGCTGCAAATCCAGGGGAAGCTCGCCGATCTCGTCGATCAGCACGGTGCCGCCGTTGGCCTGTTCGAGGAGGCCCGCGCGGTCCGACGTGAGGCCGGTCGCCGCGCCCGCGACGTGGCCGAACAGCTCCGATTCGATCAGCGTCGGCGCCAGAGCGCCGCAGTCCACGACGGCGAAGGGGCCATTCTTACGGTGGCTGTTCGCGTGGATGGCGCGCGCGAGCACCTCTTTGCCCGTGCCGGACTCTCCGAGCAGGAGGATCGTCTCGTCCGTCGGCGCGGCCCGCTCCAGGAGCGCGAACACCGCGCGCATCGCCAGGCTCTGACCGACCGCCTCCCCGTACGAAGACGAGGACGAGAGCGGCAGGATCGTGGCGCCGTTCTCGGGCACGATCACCAGAGTCGAGCCGCCGAGCCGGGCCGGGACCAGCGCTGGCAGAAACGCCTCCGCGATAGGCACGTCACCGACGAGGACTCCGTTCTTGCTGCCGAGATCGCGGAGCGAGACGCCGCGCGACGTGAGGCGCAGCTCGCAGTGCCGCCGCGACATCCGCGGGTCCGCGAGCGTCAAGTCGCAGTCTGCGCTCGTGCCGATCACCAGCGGACGGACGCCGAGCGGCGCCGACACCGCAGGACCGTCCGGCGGCGTGACCGTCACGCGCAAGGCGGGGAGCCGAGCGGCGCGCCCCTCTTCCATCATGGTGAGCGTCATCGCGCTCTCCACGGAGCGAGCCATGACGCCATCATGCTCGAACGCGCGCGCGTTCGCAAGACCAATGAAATGGCGAGGATCGGTGTGGATTTCTGCCACCCGGCACGCCGCCGGACGACGCGTTCGTGCTCGAAGCTCTTTCGTCGCGGCGGCCGAAGGCGGTAGGGTGCCCCGCTGAAAAGGAGCGCAATTCGATGAAGACGCGTGCCGCCGTTGCCTGGGAAGCCGACAAACCCCTCTCGATCGAGGAGGTCGATCTCGAAGGCCCGAAGAAGGGCGAAGTGCTCGTGAAGATCGTCGCGACGGGCGTGTGCCACACCGACGCGTTCACCCTCTCGGGCCGCGATCCCGAGGGTCGATTCCCCGTGATCATGGGCCACGAGGGCGCGGGCGTGGTGCTCGAGGTCGGAGAGGGCGTGACGAGCGTGGCCCCCGGCGATCACGTGATCCCGCTCTACACGGCGGAGTGTCGCCAGTGCAAATTCTGCAAGAGCGGCCTCACCAACCTTTGCCAGGCGATCCGCGCGACGCAGGGACAGGGCCTGATGCCGGACGGGACGAGCCGATTCTCCAAGAACGGCAAGCAGATCCTGCACTACATGGGCACGAGCACGTTCAGCGAGCACACGGTGTTGCCGGAGATCTCGGTGGCGAAGATCTCGAAGGAGGCCCCGCTGGAGAAGGTCTGTCTGCTCGGCTGCGGCATCACGACGGGCATCGGCGCGGTGCTCAACACGGCGAAGGTGCGGCCGGGAGCGACGGTGGGAGTCTTCGGTCTCGGCGGCATCGGCCTCGCGGTGATTCAGGGCGCGGTGATGGCGAAGGCGAGCCGCATCGTCGGCATCGACATCAACCCTGCGAAGTTCGATCTCGCGAAGAAGATGGGCGCGACGGACGTGGTCAATCCGAAGGACCATGATCGCCCGATCCAGCAGGTGCTGGTGGACATGCTGGACGGCGGCTTCGACTACACCTTCGAGTGCGTCGGCCACGTGGGCCTGATGCGCGCCGCGCTGGAGAGCTGTCACAAGGGTTGGGGCGAGTCGATCATCATCGGCGTCGCGGGCGCAGGCGAGGAGATCGCGACGCGCCCGTTCCAGCTCGTGACGGGCCGAGTGTGGCGCGGCTCGGCCTTCGGCGGAGTGCGCGGCCGCACGGAGATGCCCGGGATCGTCGAAAAGGCCATGAAGGGCGAGATCCAGATCGACCCGTTCATCACCCACACGATGCCGCTCGATCAGATCAACGAAGCCTTCCACCTCATGCACGAGGGGAAGAGCATCCGCAGCGTCATCCACTACTGATATCGAGCGGGGGGGCTCCCGACAAAACTGGCACTCTCACTTGCCGAGAAAGGCCTTCATCCGCGCGTCGTCCGCGGCTTTCGCGGCGTCGATTTGCGCCTGTACCATCGTGGCGGGGCGCCAGCCGAGGACGCGGAGGGCGTTCAGCGAGAAGACCTTCAGCACGTCGCCGTGCGACATTCCACGCTTCTTCAGCGCCGTCGCGAGGGCCGGCATCTTCGAGGCGTCGTCGAGGCCTGTCGGGGGCTTGATGCCGCCGTCGAAGTCGGAGCCGATCGCCACGTGGTCCACGCCGGCCACCTTGATCATGTGCTCGGCCTGCTTCACGAGATCGTCCATCGTCGACTTCGGCTTTCCGTTCACGAAGTGAGAGTGGAAGTTGAGGCCCGCGACTCCCCCGGTCTCGGCGATCTTGCGGAGCTGCGCGTCCGTCAAATTGCGCGACTGGTCCGCCACGGCGCGCGCGTTGGAGTGCGTCGCGACGATGGGCGCCCCGTATTTCGCTGCGATCGGGACCAGATCCGCGAAGGCCTTGTCGGACATGTGCGAGACGTCGATGAGCGCGCCCCTCGAATAGACACGCTCGCAGAACTTCTTGCCGGTGTCGGTGAGGCCGAATTTCTCGCGGTCGTCGCCCGTCGCCGAGGTCGAGAGGCGGTTGTCCTTCTGGTGCACCGGGCCGATGACGCGCACCCCGCGATCGATGAACGCGTCGATCTTGGTGATGTCGACGGCGAAGGCGCCGGCCCCCTCGATCGACACGAACCCGGTGATCTTCCCCGGCTCCGCGGCCTGCCCCGGCGGCACGAACACGCCCGCGGTGCGGATGATCTTCTGGATGGTGCCGAGCATCGTCTCCGCGTCCTCGATGCGCGGGCCGTCCCCGTCATGGAGCTTGTCGGAGAGGTAGATGGGGAACACGATGCCGACGTACTGACCCGCGGTCAGGTTCGCGGCGCTCGCGTGCCCTTCGAGCAGCAGCGGATCGCGCCCCTTGTCGTTCACCTGCCACGGCACGTCCACGTGCAAGTCGACGACGCCGACCGCCGGCTCCCCGGTCGAAGCCGTGACCGGACCGGCGCTCTGGGCCGCGGCCGGACTGGCACTTTGCGCGGTCGCCGCACTGGCACCTTGGGTCGCGGCCGGCGGATCCCCCGGAGTCGCCCCCGAGCTCAAAGACAGCGCCCCCAGCGCGAGGACGACGCCGAACCGGAGAAAGGACGGGACCTTCGTGCGGAGTGAAACAGGCATGTGCGCCGAACGTCCCTGTCTTTGGAGCCCATTCCGAAGCGGCTCACTTATCGTCCCACGAGGAAGCCAATCAAGAAGCCGACCGCGAGGCACACGCCGCCGATCGTCGCCGCGAGCCAGATCGGAACGCCCTTGTGCAGCGGGGGAGCGCTCACGATCTCGATGTTGGGCGGCGGCGTCGAGGGCATCGCCATCCCGGCGGGGACCTGCGCGCTCACGTGCGTGGGGCCGCGGCCGCCCGAGATCGACCCCTGATGCGGCGATGCGGGCAGAGGAGCGACCCCCGCGCTGTGCTGCGTGCCGCCCGCTCGCTGCGGCGCGACAGGCTGCATCGCCTGGTGCGAAGGCGACGTGTTCGGCGCGACTGGCACGTTGGAGGGCGAGTGTTGCGCGTACGGCGACGGCGTCATCGGCTGTCCCGTCTGCTGGCCGATCGCGTATCCCCCGGGCACCGGAGCCGCCGCCTGCCCCGCGCCCTGGAACGTCTGCGGCGAAGGCGTCGACGGGACGGTGCCAGTCCCGGGCCGAATCCCCTGTTGCTGAGCCGCATTGGCCCACTCGGGAACCTGGGCCATCGCGACGGTCTGTTTGGCGTTCTGCACGGTCGCGGGCGCCTGCTGCGTCGCGGGCGCGGCCCCTTGTTGCCGCAGCACGCCCATGAGCGCGTTCGCCATCTCCTCCGCGGTCTGGAAGCGATCGTTCACCTCGCGCGCGAGCGCCTTCCGGAAGAATCCGGACCACGCGACGAGGTGCGGCGCCACCTGCTCGATCGGCGTCGGCTCGTCCGTCAAGACCGCGGTGAGCCGCGCGAATTCGTTCTCCGCGTGGAAGGGGAGCTGCTGCGTCAGCATCTCGTAGAAGATGATGCCGACGGCCCAGAGATCGCTGCGCGCGTCGACGGCCTTCGAGTTCTTGATCTGCTCCGGGCCCATGTAGCCGGGCGTGCCGAGCAGGACGCCGGTGCGCGTCTTGTTGCCCATGCCGCCGGCCGCATCCATCACCTTCGCGATGCCGAAATCGAGGACCTTCACGACGTGCTGCCCGCTCGCGTCGCGCGTCATGAAGAGGTTGTCCGGCTTCATGTCGCGGTGCACGACGCGGCGCTGATGCGCGACGTGGAGCGCCTGCAAAACGCCGTAAATGATCGGCCCCGCCGTCGCCGGCGCGAGCACCTGGCCCGCGTCGATCCAGTTGGAGAGGGGCTGTCCCTGGAGCAGCTCCATCACGAGGTACGGCGTCCCGTCCTCGGCGCGGGCCGACTCGTAGACGCGGGCGATGTTGGGGTGCTGGAGCGACTGGCTCGTCTGCGCTTCGGCGAAGAAGCGCTGGAGGATCGCGTCCTCCTTCGTGAACTCCGAGTGAAGGAGCTTGATCGCGCGCTTGCCCTCCCCGCGGAGGCCGTCCGCCTCGAAGACGGCGCCCATGCCGCCCTCACCGAGCAACCGGACGAGCTTCCACCGGCCATTGAGGACCGCGCCGACGAGCTGCTGTGAGGGGCTGTTTGAATCGGCCACTTTTGCGGGGCGGACTGTAGCCGAAACGAGGCGCGCGTGCGGCGCAAATGAGGCCAATTGGGGCCGCTATGGTGTTCCGTTCGGGGGCGGAGAGGGCAGGGGGTCCGCCGTGGGGGCGGCGTTCCCGGGCAGCGCGCTCGCGGAGGCGGCGGCGCTCGGGACCGCGCCCGCGAGCTTCGGCGTGGCGCGCGCTTCGGTCGGTTGCTCCTGGAAATAAAGCCATTCGTAAGCGGCCATGCTGCCGATGACGCGCTTCGTGTACTTCTGCGTCTCGTCGTAGGGGATGCGCTCCACCCACACGTCGAAGTCGTAGCCGGCCCGCTCGCCGAGCCATTTCTTCGGCGCGCCGCCGCCCGCGTTGTACCCGGGGATCGAGAGCAGCACGTTGTCCGGGAACTGCTTGCGGAGCTGCCCCAGATACCGGCACCCGAGCGGGATGTTCACGGCCGGCTTCTTCAGCGATTCGGCGTCGTACGGGAGGTTGAGCGGCTTCGCCATGCGCTTCGCGGTCGGCAGGATGAGCTGCATCAGCCCGTAGGCCTGCGCGCCCGAGACCACCCGCGGATCGAAGCCGCTCTCTTCGCGCATGATGGCGTAGGCGAGCGCCTCGGGGATCTGCGCGTCCTTCGTCGCGGCGGTCACGATCTCCGCGTAGGGCCGGGGGAACGACAGCTCCCACGCGGTGCGCCACTTGCCGGCCGGATAATGCTCCAGCCAATCGGTGAGCTCGGTGTGCGTGCTCGTCGCGGGCGTGGACGAGGCGCTCCGGAGGATGCCCGTCGACGCGGTCGGGGCGCCCGCCTGCGCGAGGAGCAATGCGCTCGCCCACAGGACCTCGCGCGGCGCGGTGCGATCGCCGAGGCCGAGCACGTCCAGCTCTCCGCGCGCGAGCTTCGCGTCCCCTTGGCGCACGAGCTCGACGGCGCGCGCGAACGAGGCGCTCTTCAACGCGGGGTGCGGCGGCACGTAGAAGGCCTCCGCCGACTCACGATCCAGCGCGGTTTGTAGGGCTTTCTTCGCGGCGGCCGGATCCCGCTCGAAGAGGCGCGCGTACGCGAGGGCCATGTAATACGAGAGCGGATAGTTCTGGATGACGCCCGCGAGCGTCTCTTTCCCCTTCGCCTCGCTGCCGTTTTCGAGGAACGCGCGCCCGAGGAAATAGCCGAATCGCCCGGCCTGGTAATAGACGCGCTCGCGTTTGTCCTTCTCGATCTCGAACGCGCGCGTGAGCGGCACGAGCGCCGCGGCCCACAGCTTCTTCTCGGCGTAGTGGACCCCGAGCTCGAAGAGGCCGTCGTTCACCGAGGATCCTTGCGGGTAGTCGTCGGGCAGGCTCGTGAGCAGCTTCGCGTAGGTCAGCTCGTCGCCGTTCGCGAGCGCGGTCATGGCGCGGCGCACGCGCGCGTCGTCCGCGAGCTTGTGCGTCGGGTACAGCTTCTCGACCTCTTCGAGCCGCGCGAGCCCCTTCGGGATGCGCCCCGTCGACGCGAGGCCCTTGCCCGCGAGGAACAGCGCGTCCACGTGCCGCGGCGTGTCCTTGCACAGATCGACGGCCTCTTCGTAGGCGTCCGCGCTCTCGGCCTTCTGCTTGTTGCGGCCGAGCGCGTCGCCGCGAAGGATGCGCGCGTCGCACTGCTTCTCCTTCGATTTCGGCGTGAGCGCGGGCTTCTGGAGCAGCTCGGTGACCTTGAGCGCCTCCTTCACCTGGCCCGCAGAGAGAAGCCTTTTTGCGCGCGTGAGGAGCGAGTCCGACGTCGGCGTCTCCAGCGCTTTTCGCTTGTTCGAGGGCAGGAGGCCGAGCGCTTTTTTCTCGATGTCCTTCGCCTCGCCGACGCCGGCGGAGGAGGAGCCGTCGATGATCGTTCGCGCGAGCTTCACGGCTTCCTCGTTGTGCGCGACGGTGGGGTGCTTCATCAGCGCGCCCGCGAACTTCAGCGTGACGTTGATCCAGCCCCATGGGCGCGGGCTCCGCGCGAGGTGCGCGCGCCACACGACCGCGGCGCCCTCGATGTCGCCGGTCCCTTCGAGCGCGGAGGCCGTCACGAGCTCCAGTTCGTCCGCGAGGCCGAGCCCCTTCGCGGGCACCTTCTTCGCGAGCGCGAGCGCCTTGTCGTGCTTGCCGGCGCGCTCGTAGAGATCGGCCGCCTGGTAGCGCGCGTAGTCCTGCAGCACGCCGCCGAGATCCGCGGAGTCCTCGAAGGCCTTCGCGGCGCCGAGCGGATCGCCCGCGAGGTTGCGGAGGCGACCGAGCTGGTAGAGCCAGCCGGGCTTCTCGTCCGCGGACGGACCGGGCGGCCCCGCGATCAGCGCCTGCATCAGCTCGACGGCCTTCACGTAGGCCTCCTGTCCGACCGCGAGCTTCACGGTCGCGAAGCGCGGATCGTCGAGGAGAGGCTTCGCGGTGGCTGGATCGAAGCCGATTTCGATCGGCGCGGCGGGCGCTGCGGAGGCGGTGGCGGAGGCCGTCGCGGTGGCGGAGGCGAGGACGGGAGGCGCCGCGCTCTTGGCGGCGGGGGGCGAGGACGTGAGCTGCGGGACCGGCTCGGCGGTGCCGCATCCGCATCCGAGGGCGCCCGCGGCGATCGTGAGCGCGAGGAGCGTGCGGCGCAGGGTCACGGGCCTCACGCGGTCACCCGTCGCATGTCGGATCGCGGATCGCCCTTGTTTTCGGCCGCATGAAGCACGTTCGGAAGGTGTGTCATACGCATGGTGGTCGTCAAGAACTCCGGTCTCGTGACAGCTCATCCCTTTGCGACGGCCGATTTTGTCCGGTACACGGGGACGGTGCCGCCGACGGACCCGCGCGAGACACCCCGCATCGCCGAGCGCGCGCCTTCGTGCGAGCCGCGCGAGAGAGGTCCCATCGCCGAGCGCGCGCCTTCGTTCGGGCCGCACGTCACGTGGTCGCGGCCGGAGGCGTTCGGGGCGTGGGTGCGCTTCGGGGATTCGTTGTTGCTCGCGGTGGACGAGGCGCTCGCGGCGAAGCTCGGCGTGCCCGCGGGCCGGGCGATCTCGGCGGATCCGGCGCCGCTGGAGGTGCACATCGCGGTGACGTCGCGGTGCAACGCGCCCTGTCCGGGGTGCTACCTGGACGCGCGGCCGGATGGAGAGGACGTGCCGTTCGACGTGCTGGCGGCGCGGCTGCGATCGGCGCGCGACGCGGGCGCGAGCACGGTGGCGTTCGGCGGAGGGGAGCCGCTCCTTCGCGATGATCTGCCGCGTCTCGCCGAGGAGGCGCGCGCGCTCGGCCTCGTGCCGGTGCTCACGACGAGCGGCGCCGGGCTCACGAATTCGCGGGCGGCGACGCTGCGGGCGTTCGCGCAGATCAACGTGAGCCACGACGGCGCGGGCGCGGCGTACGAGGCGGTCCGCGGCTACGACGGCGCGGCGGTCGCGGAGCGCGCGATCGCGGCCCTCGCGACGAACGGCATCCCCGCGGGCGTGAACTTCGTGGTGACGCGCGCGTCGATCGGCGCCGTGTTCGAGACGGCGGAGCGCGCGGCGGATCTCGGAGCCTCGGAGCTGCAGCTCCTCCGTTACAAGCCCGCGGGCCGCGCGGCGTCGGCCGTGTACGAGGCGCATCGCTTGGAGCCGTCGCAGGTGGACGCGCTGTGGCCGGCCATCGGTCGCGTGGTCGCGTCGCGTCGCGTGCGCGTGCGGATCGACTGCGCGATGGTGCCCCTGCTGTCGCCCGCGCTGGTGGCCGCGGGCGTCGATCGTGTCGCGGAGCTCGGTGTTTTTGGGTGTGAAGCGGCGGCGCGCCTCGGCTCGGTCCCCTTCGACGGCGCGCCCGCCCCGTGCAGCTTTCTTCGAGGAATCGAGCCGAATTCGATCCGCGCGTACCACGCGTCGTTGCCGGAGCCGTGCGCGAGCTGCGCGCTCGTGAAGGTGTGCCGCGGCGGCTGCCAGGCGGTCTCGTTGAATGCCACCGCTTCGTTTTCGCCGGATCCGGAGTGCCCGCGCGTGCGGATGTTCGAGGGGGCGCGCGCTCGCGAGGACGCGACCACCGAGCGTGGCGGGACGAGCGTCGCGACCGCTCCCGAGGATCCCGACGCGCTTCACCGGCGCTTGCCGATCGTGTCGTGATGGAGCCCTGCGTCGCCGAGCCGGACGTCTTCCTCTACGGCGCGCGGCGCTTGCTCGCGGTGCTGCACACGGCGGGGGCGGTCGTGCTGCTCGGGGCGGCGACGCACCACGCGCTCCTGATGCGCCACTATCTGCGCGGGCGCTTCGAGCGGGTCGCGCTGGAGAAGACGTACGCGAAGGTGCTCGCGGTCGCGTACGCCGTGACCTTCGCGCTCGGCGCGATGCTGTACCCGACGTACCGCGTGCACGTGCGCGGCTACTTCCTCGATCGCTTCGCGCCCGAGTACGCGCGCCTCTTCGACGTGAAGGAGACGTGGGCTTCGCTGGCCCTCTTCGTGGCGATCGCCCTCGGCGCCCTCGCGCTCGCGTGGAGGCCGCGCGAAGAGCCTTGGATCGCGCCGATCGCCGCGGTGATGAGCTTCGTCGTGTGCGGCGTGGTCTGGTTCGACGCGATCGTGGGCGTGCTCGTGATGACGGTGCGGGGGCTCGGCTGATGGTCCTCGGAATCGTGCTGGTCGTGCCGCAGGAAACCGCGCGGAGGAATGGCTGATGGCGTCCTCGGGCGCGCGCGTGGTGGTGGCGTTCCTCGCGGGCCGCACGGCGTACGGGCTCGCTTACCTCGCGGGGAGCGCGCGCGATCTGCCGACGCTGTGGTACCGGCCGCTGGAGCGCGCGTTCGTGTTCGGTCCGCGGCCTCCGTTCTTCGCGATGGAGTGGTTCGGTCGCTCGTTCACGTCCGCGGTGATCGCGACGCTCGTCGTGACGGCGCTGTGGCTCGCGACGGCGCGGGGCCGCGTCGCCGAAGCGCTCACGAGGCCCGCGCTGGTGCGCTCGCTCGCGCAGGCGGCGGCGCTCGCGCTGATCGTCGATTTCGCCTACTTCGGCTGGGTTTTCCTGACGCAGGCCGCGAGCCCGTTGCCGCTCCCGTCGGGGTGCGCGCCGTAGAGCGGCTCCTCCATCGCGCGCGGAGATGCCTCACGCACCGACCGATCCCACGCTAACGTCCGCCTTCGATGTCGCCCGTCGCGTGGATCGTGTGCGCTCTCTGGATCGCCCTCGCGATCGGGATCGCCGCGGTGCGCGGCGCGGCGGCGGTTCGATCGGGGCGGGCGCGGCTCGCGGCGCGGCGCGTGAAGAGCCCGACGGTGTACCTGTTCGCCGGGTACTTGCTGGTGGCCGCGCTCGTGGTGCCGCGGTCCGCGGGGGAGTCGACGTCGCCGCTCCTGTGGCTCGCGATCTTGCTGCCGGCGGCGTACGTCGCGAGCGCGCTGGCCTCCGCCGCCGACGAGGCGCCGCCCGCATGGAAACGCGTCGCCTTCGCGGCGATCTTCGGCGGAGCGGTGCTCGCGATCGCCGCGGTGATCCTGGCGCTCGTGTCGCCCGCGTTCGTTCCGAAATGGCTGCGGTGAGTTGAAGAGGCGCGGCCGGCGGATGAAGGCGCCGTTCCAGAGCACGTGACGCTTCCCCGCCCTGCGGCTGCGAAGCAGGCGCTTTGGGCGGGGCGGGCCGCGCACAGGCCGGAGGCCGAGCACGGACCGGGGGTGGGCACTGTTTTTTGTTTCAGGGCTTCACGAACTTGAGGACGAAGCGATCGCTCGTGCCGCGGCGCTCGGCGGCGACGCGCGGGGAGTCGTTCCAGTCGCGCGTGTCGGCCGGGTTCTTCAGGAACGACGCCTCCGCCGCGAGCTTGAAGCCCGCCTTCTCGACCTCGTCGCGCACCGCCTTCTCCTCGATGCGGTGCAAGGTCTCCGTCTCCGTCATGCCGGTGCCGGGGCGGCCGCTGTGATCGACGATCCCGAACGTGCCGCCGCTCTTCAGCGCCTTGAATACGGACGCGAGCATCTTCGCGCGATCGGCCTTCCACCACACCGTGTCGTGGTAGATGAGCACCATGAACACGCCGTCGAGGTTCGTGGCCTCGGGCGGGAGCGGGTCGTCGAATTCGCGATCGGCGCGCACCACGACGCCCTTCAGCGCGGGCTTCTCCAGGCGCGCGCTCCAGGGCTTCTCGGCGAATTTCTCCAGGATGAACTTCGTGTTCTGGCCCCACACCTTGCCGGTCGGGCCGACGACGCGCGCGAGCAGCTCCGTGGTGTAGCCGCCGCCCGCGCCGAGCTCCGCGACCTTCTGGCCGGGCGCGACACCGAAGAACGCGAGCAGCTCGGCCGGGTGACGGCCCCCGTCGAGCGCGCGATCGTCCGGTGAGCGGTCCGCCGCGTCGACGGCCGCTCGGACCGCCGCGGGGATTTCGCTCGGCGACGCGGACGAGACGGGCGCGGTCGTGCTAGCGGAGGTCGGCGTCGCCGTGGCGGCGGCCGTCTGCGCGGGCTCCGGGACTGCTCCCGGCGGCGTGGACGGCCCGCACGCGGCGACGCCGAGCAACACCCCGAGGACCAAACTCTTGTGCTTTTGCATGCGCGCCTCGTTAGCGCGCCTCACGGCCCCGGAACAGCGCCCCCCTCGGATTTTTTGTCGCAACGAGAGACACGTCGCCGCGGCCGTGCGGTGGTAAGAGTCAAAGGTTACGTGCAGTCCAAGCTCCAGCCCCTCCTCGAAGCGATCCGCAAGAAGTGTCTCCCCGGCCCGTGGTCGCAGGGCTCCAAGCTCGCGCAGAGCGGCGCCGTCTTCGGCGAAGCCACCTCCGGCGACGTGATCACGGTGCGCGTGCGGTCCGCGGCGAAGGGCGTCGCGCCCACCGTGTCGCTCTACCCGCAAGACGGCGAGTGGTCGTGCGACTGCGAGTCCGCCGTCGATCCGTGCGCGCACGTCGCCGCCGCGATCGTCGCCCTCGTCAGCGCGCAGGCCGCGGGGCGCGCGCTCGCGAGCGGGGAGGCGCAGTACGGTCACCTCCGCTACCGGCTCGCGTCGAGGCAGGCCGCGCTCGTCGTGGAGCGCTCCGTCGTGCGCGGCGACAAGGAGGAGCCGTTCCTCGGATCGCTGCAGGCGCACGGCGGATCGGTCGGCCTCTCGCCGACGCACGAGGACCTCGCGGTCGATCGCGTCGTCACCGCGCGGCGCGGCGGCCTCGTCCCGCTGGAGCGCGTGCGAGAGCTGTTCGACGCGCTCGCGGGCGTCGCGGACGTGCGCCTCGGCGACGAGAAGGTGAAGGTCGACCGCGAGATCATCAAGCCGCGCGCCTACGTGATGGATCAGGGCGACGGCGTGGTGCTCGTGGTCGATCGCGATCCGCGCGTGCGCGAGGCCGTGGCCCCCGGCGTCGTGCGCTGCGGCGACACGCTGCACGCGATCAGCGACGTGGAGCTGACCGGCGTCATGCTGGAGCGGCTGCCGCTGAAGCGCGTGTTCGCGAAGGGCGACCTCGGCAAGCTCGTCACCGCGATCCTCCCCGAGATGGAGAAGAAGATCGCGGTCGAGATCCGGAGCCGGCGCTTGCCCCGCGCGAAGACCGGCATGAAGCCGCGCATCGACTTCGCCCTCGGGCAAAAGGAGCACACGCTCTCCGTCACCGCGAGCCTCGTGTACGGCGATCCTCCGGAGGCCGTGATCCAGGACGGGCGCCTCGTGCAGCTCGCGAAGCACACGCCCATCCGCGACGAGCAGGCGGAGCGCGCCCTCGTCGCGCGGCTGCGGGAGGAGCTGCACCTCATCCCGGGGCGGCGCGTCGACTTCGACGGCTCCGATGCGATCCGCTTCGCTCAGAAGCTGCTCGCGTGGGACGCGAAGGACGAGTCGACGCGCGATCGGCTGTTCGCGCGCGGCAAGCTCGTGCCGCGGGTGAAGGTGGAGGACGACCTCTTCGACGTGACGTTCGATCTCGTGCTCGACAACCCGTCGCGCGACGACGAGAGCGGCGAGCCGTCCTCGCAGCAGAAGCCGCGCACCGCGGACGCCGCGGCGGTCTTGCGCGCGTGGCAAGAGGGCCTCCCGCTCGTGCCGCTGCAAGGCGGAGGTTGGGCGCCGCTGCCCACGGATTGGCTGTCGCGCTTCGGATCGAAGGTGGCGGATCTGCTCGTCGCGCGGCGCGAGGACGGCAAGGTGGAGCGCGCGGCTCTCCCGGCGCTGGCCGAGCTGTGCGACGCGCTCGATTACCCGCGGCCGAAGAGCTTCGTGGAGCTCGCGCCGATCATCGAGGGCTTCGATCGCATCCCCGAGGCGAAGCTGCCCGACGATCTCACGGCGACGCTGCGCCCGTACCAGCACGTGGGCGTGTCGTGGCTGTCGTTCCTGCGCAAGGCGGGGCTCGGCGCGGTGCTCGCGGACGACATGGGCCTCGGCAAGACGCTGCAGACGCTCTGCGCGATCCAGCGCCGCACGCTCGTCGTGTGCCCGCGCAGCGTCGTCTTCAACTGGGCCGACGAGATCCGGAAGTTCCGGCCGGGCCTCACGCTGTCGATCTACCACGGCCCGCGCCGCAGCCTGGATCCGCAGGCGGACGTGATCGTGACGACGTACGCGGTGCTGCGCCTCGACGAGGACATCCTCGCGAAGGAGGACTGGGCGTGCATCGTGATCGACGAGGCGCAGGCCATCAAGAACCCGGACAGCCAGGTCGCGCGTTCGGCGTACAACCTTCGGGGCGGCTTCCGCGTCGCGCTGTCGGGCACGCCCGTGGAGAACCGCCTCGAGGAGCTGTGGAGCCTGCTCCACTTCACGAACCGCGGCTTGCTCGGCGGCCGCCGCGATTTCGACGATCGCTGGTCGCGCCCGATCTCGAACGGCGTCACGGGCGCGGCCGAGGCGCTCCGCAAGAAGGTGCGCCCGTTCCTGCTGCGCCGCGTGAAGCGTGACGTCGCGCCGGAGCTTCCGCCGCGCACGGATCAGATCCTGTATTGCGAGCTCGAGGACTCGGAGCGCGCGGTCTACGAGGCGGTGCGCGCGGCGACGCGAAAAGAGGTCGTGGCGAAGCTCGCGGAGGGCACGGGCGTGCTCGCGGCGCTGGAGGCGCTCCTCCGGCTGCGGCAGGCGGCGTGTCACCCGTCGCTCGTCCCCGGCCAGCAGGCCCCGACGTCGTCGAAGGTGGATCGCCTCGTCGAGTCGCTCGAAGAGGCGGCGCTGGACGGGCACAAATCGCTGGTGTTCTCGCAGTGGACGTCGCTGCTCGATCTGGTGGAGCCGCACCTGCGCGAGGCCGGCATCGACTTCGTGCGCCTCGACGGATCGACGCGCGATCGCGCCGCGGTCGTGAACGAGTTCCAGAGCGCGTCGGGCCCGCCGGTGATGATCATCTCGCTGAAGGCGGGCGGCACGGGCCTCAACCTCACCGCCGCGGATCACGTGTACCTGCTCGATCCGTGGTGGAACCCGGCCGTCGAAGATCAGGCCGCGGACCGCGCGCACCGCATCGGCCAGGACAAGCCGGTGTTCGTGCACAAGCTCGTCTCGAAGGACACGGTGGAGGAGGGCATCCTCGCGCTGCAGGACCGCAAACGAGGCCTCGCCGACGCCGCCCTCGGAGAGGCCGACAAGGCCGCGGCCCTCACGCGCGAAGACCTGCTGGCGCTGCTCGCCTGATCGTCAGACCACGCTGTTTCGAGCGATGCGCGCGTCGATCAGGAACGCGTACGCGGAGAGGGCCTCGCGCGCGGTGACGACCGTGCCGCTGCGCGCGGCGCGGACCAACGCGCGGAACGAGAGGTAGCGGCGGCCGTCGAGGCCGAGCAAGAGAGGCACCACCGCGGCGTCCCGCGGCGCGTCCGTCGTGCCGAAGAGGCTGGCGGCGCTCGCGAGCACGCGCGACACGAGCGTCTCGCACAGCTCCAGCGCCAACGGGTAGCGGCCGTTCGCGATCGCGCTCTCCAGCTCGCGCACCATCGGCTGATCGGCCTCGCCCCACAGATCCGCGAACGAGACGCCGGCGGTGCGCGGGCGCTCGCTCGGCTTGCGCGGCGTCGGCTTCGCGGCCTCGTTCAGCGTCTCGGGGTGCGGCTCCTCGGCCTGCGCGGTGAGGTCCGTCGAGTCCTCGATCGGGCCTTCGATCTCGGCGTCTCCGATCGTCGCGTCGGGCGGGATGGAGCCCCAGTCGCGCCGGTTCGTCGAGAGGCGCGCCACCACCGCCTCCTCCGCGGCGCTCGCCGAGGCCCCGCGCAGCGCGCTCGCGAGGCCCTCCTCCGCCAGCTCCTCCGCCGCGCCCTGATCGTCGAGCCGCTGCGGCATCCGCGACTCGAACGCGCGCAGCACGCCCTCCGCGATCCGCGACAGCGCCTCGTACACGCCCTCGCCGGTGCGCGCGCACGTCGCGACGCTGGGCGCGCCGTCCGGGTTGAGCATCTGATCCATCTCGGCGATGGGCAGCAGGTCCGGCAGGTCGCGCTTGTTGTGCTGAAAGACGATGGGGATCTGCGACAGATCACGCCCCTGCTCGCGCAGGTTCTCGCGCAGGTTCTCGAGGCTCTCCAGGTTCGCGTCGGCGCGGAGGAGCTGCGAGTCGCCGACGAACACGACGCCGTCCGCGCCCGTGAGCACGAGCTTCCGCGTCGCGTTGAAGTACACCTGCCCCGGCACCGTGAAGAGCTGCAGTCGGATCGACATGCCGCGCACGGGCGGCAGGCGCACCGGGAGGAAATCGAAGTACAGCGTGCGATCCACCGGCGTCGCGAGCGACACGAGCTTGCCGCGGTGCTCCGGCTTCGTGGACGTGTGGAGGTATTCGAGCGTGGTCGTCTTCCCCCCGAGGCCCGGGCCGTAATAGACGATCTTGAAGACGAGCTCCCGCGACAGCGGGTTCACGGAGGCCATAAGGCCCGGACAGGTTACACAAGGTTCGCGCGCCCCGTTCCGATTTATGGGCGCTCGGAGCGCGTCACGGATACGCCATCACCGGGACCTCCTTGCCGGCGATGTTGACCGTGAGCTGCAGCGCGACGTTGCCCTTCTTCTCCTGGAAGTAATCGAGCCGGATCGCGTGGCTGCCGCCCGTGAGATCGACGACGCTGGTCGACGTCTTCGCGGCGTGCACGCCGTCGTTGTCGATCGCCTTGCGACCGTCGATGTAGAGGATCGCCCCGTCATCCGACGTGAGCGTGAAGGCCCATTTGCCGTCGGTCGGGATGAGGAAGTTGCCGGTGTAGCGGATGCCGAACCAGTCGTCCTGCTGGAGCGCGCCCGGGAAGCCGCCGGTGAAGGCCTGCGACGCGATGTTGAATTCCTTCGTGTAGAGGACCGCGAAGGGGACGAGGTCGTCGAAGTTGGGCATGCGCGCGGTGCCCTCGGGGATCACGTACGCGAGGCCGCGGATGCCCGTCTTCGTGGGGCCGCCGAAGATCGTCTGGCCCGTGACGACCGGCGTCTCCGAGCTGGTGTTCGTGGTGGCGGGCTTCGTCGTCGGCTTCGTGCTCGTTCCCTGGATGATGCCGCCGCTCGTCTTGGCGGGCGCCGTCGCGGCGGGCTTGGGCTTCGGGCGGTGGTGCGCGGGCTGCGCCGGGTACGTGTAGATCGTGCAACCGAAGAGGCCGAAAGCAGCGAGCGCGACGGGCAAAGCAGCGAGCGAGCGGTTCATGGAATCTCCTGAAGTCGAGGGAAACGTGGGTTAGACGGCGACCTCGCGGACCGAATCACCGCGTCGACATGGGGCGCTTTCGCGAGAGCGCAACGCGGTGGTGACCGGCGGGAGAGGGGCGTTTCGCCGCGGAACGAATGCACAGGCCGCGGGCCTGTCGTGCGGGACCGAGGCCGCGCCGAAGGGGACCTTCGATTTGCCCCAGCCCGCGGCGCGCTGGGCCAGCACGAGCGATGCGATCGAGAGCAGGAGGCCGACGGACGCGACGACGTTGGGGACGAGCAGGCTCGCCGGACGCGGGCGCGCCGCATAAAAGAAGCCGAACGCAGCGCCGCAGAGCAGGCCGCCGACGTGCGCGCCGTTGTTGATGTTGCCGAGCAGGTTGACGATGAGCGCGTAGAAGGCCGCCTGGATCGCGAACGAGCGCCACCGTTTGTCGCGCATCCGGTAGAGCCAGCCGATGATGAGGCCCATCGCGCCGAAGACGGCGCCGCTCGCGCCCGCGGTGAGGCCCGCCGTGACGCCGCGGAACGGGCTCAGGAGATCGACGGCGATGTTCGCGGCGAACCCGACGACGCCGGCCGTGAGGTACGCGACGACGAAGCGCGCGGACCCGATGCCCGGCTCCACGGCGCGGCCCACGTTCGCGAGGCTCAGCATGTTCATGCCGAAGTGCAGCGCGCCGAAGTGCACGAACACCGCGGAGAGGAGGCGGTACGGCTCCGCGCGCACGTCCTCGTACGACATCGGCATCGCGCCGAAGCGGAGGAGATCGCGGGGCAGGCCGCCTGTCATGACCGCGGACCACCGGCTCTTCGCGTTGGAGGTGAGGACCTGTCCCGCGAAGACGGCGGCGGTGAGGCCGATGATGATCTTGGTCCCGTAGAGCTGCGAGGCGTCGACCTTGGAGCCGAGCTTCTCGGTCGTGACGCCCGCGGCGGTGAGCGGCGCCGCGCACCGGACGCACCGATCGAAGCCCTCTCCGTTGAGCGCACCGCACCTCGGACATGGGGTGGTGCGGGACCGTCCCGCAGGGGCGGATGACCCCGGCGCCCCGCGAGATCCGTTGCCGTTCTGCACGGCGCGCACTGTGGACGGTCGCGGCGTAAGGTCCAAGCCTTTTTCCACGTTCTCGGGACGTGCTGACCGTTTCGATCGCCCCCGATCCCAAGCCGCCCGGGCGCACGCCTCGCGAATTCGACGCGCGGCCCCCGCGGGTCGGCTCACCTCCGCCGGTGTTTTCCGGTCGCCGCGGGGCGCCGGGCCGCGCCGAGCGTGCGGCGTTCGCGTCCCGCCGTGGCCCCTTCGGCGGCCCCCTGCCGTCAGCGATGCGATCGGAGCGCGTTCTGAGTATCGTGCGCGCTGTGGCTGTCGCCCGACCGGACCTCGAAGCGGAGCGCCTGATCTGCGAGCGTGCCCGCTCGGGCGACCGCGCGGCGATGGGCGAGCTGCTCCGTAAATACGGGCCGATCCTCTTCCGATCGGTGCTCTTGCCGCGCCTCGGATCCGAGGCCGTCGCGCAGGACGCGCTCGCCGAGACGTACGCGCGCGTGATCGAGCGCTTCGATCGGTTCACGTGGCAGGCGTGCGGGTTCTACCCGTGGCTGCGCGTCGTGGGGATGCGGATCGCGCTCGATATCCTGCGATCCAAGCGGCGCGAGACGCTGTTCGAGCCGGACGATCTGCAGCGCGAGATCGACGCATCGGAGACGGACCTCACGAGCCGCGGCGAGATGGAGCTGTGCGAGAAGCGCGATCTGGCCGACGCGCGGGCCCGCGTGGACGAGGCGATGAAGACGCTGAATCCTCGGTACGCGCAGGCGATCCGGCTCCGCGTGCTGGAGGAGAAATCGCGCGAGGAGGTGGCCGCGGCGCTCGGCGTCTCGGTGGCGACGTTCGACGTGGTGCTGCACCGCTCGCTCAACGCGCTAAAGAAAGCGCTGACGAAATCGATGGGCGATCCCTCGGCGGATCTCGATCCGGACGCGCAGCCGCGCGGCGCCGGTCGGCAGAAGGAGACGGTGCGATGAAGGGCGAGCGAAGGCTGTCGCTGGTGAAGCCGCCGCCCTCGGATGGCGGTGGATCCCGGGACGAAGAGGCGCTCTCGGATCTCGACGTGACGCCCGAAGAGCTGCGCGAGGCCGAGGCCCTGCGACGCTCCATGGAGCGCGGCGACGATCCGTTCGCGGAGGCCCTCCGCGCGGCGCACCGCCCCTCCGCGCTCGACGCGGGCGATCTCGACGCGATCCTCGCGCGGGCGATGGGCGATCTCGACGCGGCTCCGACGCGCGCGGAGGCGGAAGACGCGGATCGGCTGCGGGTCGCGCTCGACGAGCACGACGCGGAGAGGGCTGGTCAGCTCGTGCGCGGCCCCGGCGCGAAGGCGGCTCCGCGCGACGACAGCGCGGCGGTGACCGCGGTGGCGCTCCGCGCGGCGTGGGCTCCGACGCCGATCGGGGCGACGCGCAACGAGGCGCTGATCTCGCGCGCGCTGGAGGCGAGCGCCGCGGCGAACACGACGACGGGCGGCGGTGCGGCGAACGACGGCGCTTCGAAGAGGGGCAATCCGATCGAGCCGGCGCCGCTGTCGTTGCGGCGGTTCCGGATCCAACCTCGCACGATCGCGGGCATGACGGCGGTCGTCGCGATGGCGGCGGGCGTGATGCTCCTCCTCGGTCGGCTCGGGACGTCGAGCGCTCCGCCTCCGTCGTCGGTGGCGCAGGCTCCGGCGGCCGCCGCGACGGCGGTGGCGATGTCGCCTTCGCCTTCTGCGCCACGGATCGCCGCGCGGTCGACGCAGGAGATGTTCGACGCCGCGACGCCGTTCCCGCGATCGGGCGGCGAGTCGGAGCGGGTCGATCGCATCGCGGCCGCGCGCGCCTCGGATCTTCGGGCGAACCGGTTCGCCGCGTGGGGGGTGCGATGAGCGCTCGCACGCAATTCCTCGCGGCGCTCGCGCTCCTCGCGGGCGTCGCGCTCTCCGGGTGCGCACGGCAGAATTCGACCGCTGACACGGACGACACCGCGGCTCGGCCCGCGGCTGCCCCCGCGGCGACGCAGGCCGCGTGCGCGTGCGAGGACGAGCCGGTCGTCGATCCGCCGCTGCTCGCGTTTCTGTCGCTGGCGCGCGCGGCTCATCACGAGGCGGATCTCGCCATGGCCGACGGCGATCGCGCGAAGGCGATCGCGGCGCTCGGCCGCGTGACGGCCGCGACGTGGACGGGCAAGAAGCCGCCCGAGCTCGTCGAGGTCACCGCCGATACGTTCGCGCGCATCGCGGATCTCCAGAGCGAGGCCGGCCAGTTCGACGACGCGTCGCGCGCGGTGGACGCGGGCCTCGCGCTCGCGACGGAGCCGACGCACTACCGCGGCCGCCTCTTCGAGCTGCGCGGCGTCGTCGAGCAGCGCCGCGAGAAGGCGCTCAAGGACAAGGGCGACAAAGAAGGCGCGGCGAAGGCGCACCAGATCGCGCTCGACGCGTTCGCGCAGGCGATCGACATCCAGGACGACGTCATCGCGCGGATGATGAAGCTGAAGGACAACGAGAAGGACAAGGGCGGGAAGTGATCACGCTCCGACGATGACGGAACGTCCCCCTCCCTGCGCCTGAGAAGCAGGCGCTTTGGGAGGGGCGGGCCGCGCGCAGCGAAGCGAGCACGGACCGGGGGTGGGCAACGTCCTGGGAGCCGTTTCAGGTCACTGCGCGGCGGGGTCTTCGACGCGGCCTACGAAGAGGATCGAGCCCGTCGCGTTGTCGCGGATCAGGAACAGGAACGGGTGGTCGATCAGCATCGTCGCGGGCTCGGGGGCCGAGGTCTCGCCGGCGATCACGGCGGTCGCGGCGGCCGCCTCCGTGCCGGCTTCGTTCACGTTCACGAACGCCTTGTGGATCACGTCCTGGATCACGAGGTTGCCCTTCGAGCTGATGCCGCTCAGGTCCGCGCCGTCGAACGCGATGCCCATGCCCATCGAGGTGAGCGCCTTCTTCAAGCCGAACTGCGCGTCGAACTTGAACTTCGGGAAGGTGAGATCGACGCCGTACTCGCTCTTCGTGACGCCATCCACGATCTCGCCCACGCGCGTCGCGTCGAGCGTCGACTCGAAGGTGTCGAGCGTCCCGACCTCGGGCATCACGACGACCATCGAGAGCTCACCGCCGTCGTACGGGAGCACCGTCGCCTTGTACGTGGCGTCCTGCGCGAAGCCGGTCTCCAGGTAGAGGTGCATCATGTCGACGTTCTCGGTCGAGCCGTCGACCTTCGTGAAGGCGCCCGACTTCGTGTCCTTCTCCTCGAACGGCGTCTGCCAGGCCGCGTTGAAGTAGATCGCGTTCGTGAGGATGAGGCGCGTCGAGCTGTCGATGTTGTCGGGGCTGAGGAGCTTCGGGATCTTGCCCTCCGTCTGCGTGTCGATCCAGTTGTTGATCAGATCGACCGAGCCCGCGGGATCCGTCTCGTAGTCGACGATGTGCATGCCGGCGCCGTAGTTCACCGCGAGCGTGTCGAGGAACGGCTGCTCGAACGGGAAGCCGACCTGACCCCAGAGCGCGTTCGCGATCTTGAGGCGGAAGCCCATGCCGTCGGAGGCCTTCGCGTTCTTGCCGCGGCTCGCGAGCGCCTGATCGAGCCCGTTGAACGCGGGGTGCAATTTGTCCTGCGGGAGCGTGAAGCCGAGCGTCGCGGCCATGTCGCTCTCGGTCTTGCCCTTCGCGCCGGCCCACGTCATCGCGAGGGCCAGCGAGATGGAATACGGCGAATAGAAGAGGTTGCCCTGCTCGGCGCGGAGCTGCTGGTAGAGGTCGAACGCGAACTTGGAGTTGCCCTTCACCAGCTCGGCGGTGTCGGCCGCGGGCACGTCGGGGTTCTGGATCCGCTGCTTGCTCGACTCGACGACGCAGCCCGGCTTGTCCGCGTCGGTGCACTCACCGGAGCTGGACGAGCCGTCGCAGCCGGCGGCGAACGCGAGGGTCAACGCGAGAGAGCCCAAGAGGAACGAGGTCGTTTTCATGGTCGGACCTCTCAGCATCACCCGTGCCGAACCCCTCCGCGGGTCCCCGGCGAGCGCTCGCTCCGCGACGGAGCGCCGGAGCCGGATCACGCTCTGGCGGCGCGGGCGTGTTCTCCGTCGGGCATGCTCAACGTGGCACATGCGGACGACCTTGTATTAGGCTCGCGCCTCGCGACTGCCGCTCCATGGCGCCTCCTTCGATCCATCCCCCACCGCCCAACGAACCGGTCGAGCTGGCCGAAGAGGTGGATCTCGATCTGGAGAAGAAGCGCCGGATCTTGGAGCTCTACGAGCGGCTCGACGAGATGTCGTACTACGATCTCCTCGGGGTGCCGTTCGACGCCGACAAGAAGCAGGTGAAGGGCGCGTATTACAAGCTCGCGCCGGAGTTTCACCCCGACAGCTACTTCCGCAAGAACCTCGGATCGTTCAAGCCGAAGATCGAGGCGATCTTCACGCGCATCACGCTCGCGCACGACGTGCTGACGGCGCGCCAACGCCGCGCGGAGTACGACGCGTACCTCGATCAGGCGGTGCGGAACCGGTCGCTGGAGGACGCGCTCGCTCAAGCCGAACAAGAGGCGCGCGCCGTCGAGGAGCAGATCGAGCGCGCCGTCCGCGCCACGGCCCCGCCGGAGCCTCCGCCCGCGCCGGAGCGGCCGGCCCTCTCTGCCGAGCAACGTAGGGAAATCCTCGCGCGGCGCCTCACGGGACAGAACTTCGCGCGGCTGCAGGCGCGGCACCACCAGGGCGGGGCGAACGGCTCTCCGCTGCCGCCGCCGGTCGACTCGCCGGAGGCCAAGCGCGCGGCGGCGCAGACGCTGAAGGCGCGCTACGACGCAGCGAAGGCAGAGGCGCTGCGCGTGCGCATCACGAACTACCAGAAGGTCGCGGAGGCGGCGATCCTCGAGAACGACTTCGCGAAGGCCGCGAACTCGTACCGGATCGCGGCCCACCTCGCGCCCGAAGACGCCGGCCTTCAGCGGCGCAGCGAGGAGGTCCAGCGCCTCGCGGCCGCGGCGCTCTCCGCGGGGTACCTGAAGCAGGCGGCGTACGAAGAGCACGAGGGCCGGTGGGCCGACGCGTCGCTGAGCTACGCGCGCGCCGCCGAGGGGCGGCCGGACGACGCGTTCGCTCACGAGCGCGCCGGGTTCGCGACAATCAAGTCAGGGGGCAGCGCCCGCAGAGCGGTCGAATACGCGCGCCGCGCGGTGGAATTGCAACCTCAGAACCCTGACAACCGGATCACACTCGCGCGGGCCTACCTGGCGGCGGGCTTCGGCGTGAGCGCCCTGGCCGAGCTGGACCGGGCGCTCGCCTCCGGGCCGATGGACGCGCAGCACAAGCAGATCGTGGGCGAGCTACGCGACCAGGCACACCGGCTGAACAAACTCGGATAGCATCCGAAATCGCAAAACATACCAGGAGCAGCGGCATCGATGGAGCGCGTGATTGGCATCGACCTCGGCACCACGAACTCGTGCGTAGCCATCGTCGAGGACGGTGTACCGACGGTCATCCCGAACCGCGGCGGCTACAAGACCACGCCGTCGATGGTCGCGATCACGGAGGCGGGCAAGCGGCTCGTCGGCCACATCGCGAAGCGGCAGGCGATCACCAACGCCGAGAACACCGTCCACGCGGCGAAGCGGCTCATCGGCCGTAAATGGTCCTCGCCGCAGGTGAAGAACGCGATCCTCACGGCCGCGTACAAGATCGTGGAGGGGCCGCACGGCGACGTGCGCATCCACCTGCGCGACAAGACGTACAGCGTGCCCGAGATCAGCGCGATGGTGCTCCAAGAGATGAAGCTCTTCGCGGAGGACTATCTCTCCGAGCCGATCTCCAAGGCCGTGATCACGGTGCCGGCCTACTTCAACGACAACCAGCGGCAGGCCACGAAGGACGCGGGCCAGATCGCCGGTCTCGACGTCATCCGCATCATCAACGAGCCGACGGCCGCGGCGCTCGCGTACGGCTACGGCAAGAGCGAGGAGAAGACGATCGCGGTCTTCGATCTCGGCGGCGGCACGTTCGACATCTCGGTCCTCGAGATCGGATCCGGCGGCGTGTTCCGCGTCATCGCGACGGCGGGCGACACGTTCCTCGGCGGTGAGGACTTCGACGCGCGGATCATCGACTGGCTCGTGCAGGGCTTCAAGGAGCAGCACAACGTCGATCTGCGCCAGGATCGCATGGCGCTCCAAAGGCTTAAGGACGCGGCGGAGAAGGCGAAGTGCGAGCTGTCGAGCCAGATGGAGACGGAGATCAACCTCCCGTTCATCATCTCGAACACGCGCAACGAGGCGCTCCACCTGCAGCGCACCATCTCGCGCGCGACGCTCGAAGGGCTCTGCGAGGACCTCGTCGAGCGGTGCATCGACATCTGCAAGCAGACGCTGGAGGACGCGCGGCTGGAGCGCGACGAGATCGACGACGTGGTGCTCGTCGGCGGCATGACGCGCATGCCAAAGGTGCAGGAGTCGGTGCAGGACTTCTTCGGGCGCTCGCCGAACAAGGGCGTGCACCCGGACGAGGTCGTGGCGCTCGGCGCGGCGATCCAGGGCGCGGCGCTCATCGACGACTCGAAGCAGATGATCCTGCTCGACGTCACGCCGCACGCGCTCGGCATCATGACGTTCGGCTCCAACTTCGAGGAGCTCATCCCGCAGAACACGACCGTCCCGACGAGCCGATCGAAGATCTTCACCACGAGCCGCGACAACCAGACGGCCGTGAAGATCCTCGTCATGCAAGGGGAGTCGCAGAAGGCCGCGGAGAACGAGCTGCTCGGCGAGTTCATCCTGACCGGCCTGCGCCGCGCTCCGAAGGGGCAGGTCGAGATCGAGGTCACGTTCGAGATCAACAGCGACGGCATCGTCTCCGTCAGCGCGCGCGATCTGGAGACCGGCCAGCAGCAGTCGATCCAGGTCACCGCGACGAGCGGCCTCACGAAGGAAGAGGTCGGTCAGATGATGGAGGACGCGAAGGAGTACCTCGTCGACCGCAAGGCGAGCGACGCGTTCGAGGGCGCCCGTCAGGAGGCGGAGAAGCTCATCGTCGAGATCGAGAGGATGTTCCCGCAGGTCGAGCACATCGTGGCCGCCAGCGACTTCGGCCGCGACGCGATCGGGAAGGCGCGATCGATCGTCGACCGCGCTCGCCAGGCGATCACGAAGAAGGACGTCGCCGCCGTGCGCGAGCAGATGGAATCGCTCGCGCGCACCCACCGCATGTTCAAGGGGGTCGTCGCTCGCCCGAACGGCTGAGCTCGTCCCCGCCCCTCGTTTGATGCCTCCGCCCGAGAAGCGCCCCGGCCCTCCTGCCCCGGATCCGAACTGGGAGAGGGAGCTCCATCCTCCGCCGGGCGGCGCGCGCAAGGGACCGCCGGACGCGCGGGATCCGTTGCTCGCGCACGCGGTGCTCCAGGCGCGGGAGCCGGATCCGCTCGATTTGCCGCTGTTCGATGATCCGACGGAGGTCGACCGCGCGACGGTGCCGCCGCCCGAGGAGATGTCGGATCACGTGGCGCGCATGATGGCGCAGGCCTCGGCGCTCGATGACGTGGACGACGTGGGCGATCGGCCGACGCCGCTCGTCGAGCTGCCGCCTTCGTTCCGCAAGCAGCTCGACTCGTCGCCTTCGCGACGGGAGGTGTCGCCGGCGCCGCCTCCTGCGCGCGCTCCGTGGGCTGGCGCGGCGAAGGACGCGCGTCCGGCGCCGGCGCGCGCGGCTCCGGCGCCTCCGATCGGCCGCCCTCCGCGCGGGGTCGGCGCGCCGGATCCGCGCGTGGATCCGGGCGACGACGGTTGGCAGATGAAGCCGGCCGTGGAGCCTCCTCCGCGGTCGCTGCCTCGGGCGGAGCCGCCGCCTCCGAGCGGCGCGCTGCGAGCCAACATCGCGGCGATTCATCCCGTGCGTTCGGCGTCGCGGCCGAACGTCCCCGCGGCGCAGCCTGCGCGTCCGGCGTCGCGTCCGAACATGCCGGCGGTGCAGCCGCCCGCGCGTCCGGCGTCGCGTCCGAACATGCCGGCGGTGCAGCCGCCCGCGCGTCCGGTGTCGCGGCCGAACATGCCGGCGGTGCAGCCCGCGCGTCCGCCTTCGTCGACGGGCTTCGCGGCGACGCGACCCGTGCGTCCTCCTTCGCGCGGCGACATGGCGGCGGTGCGGCCCGCGAGCGCGCAGGCCCCGGCGACGGCGGCGCCTCCCATCGATCTGCGGCTCGACTCGCTCGATTTCTCGGAGCTGCCCGCGGTCTTCGCGCTCGACGACATCGACGGGGACGTGACGGTGGAGGCGCCGGCGAACCCCGGCGCGGCGTTCGCGGCGGTCGCGGAGGACACGTGGAGCGAGCCCGCGAGGACCGACGCGACGTTCGCGACGCCCGCCGCGCAGCCCTGGAGCGAGCCCACCATCGACGTCGCTCCCGAGCCTTGGAGCGAGCCCGCGATCTCGCCGCCGTTCGACTCGGAGGACCTGCGCAGGACGGCGCTGCGCGCGGCCCCGCCGGACAAGCTGGCCGCGATCGAGGCGCGGATCGCCGCGGGCGACTACGGGCGCGCGCTCGTGCTCGCGGAGGCGGCGCTCGTCGAGCACCCCGGCGACTCGTCGCTCAACAAGCACGCGGAGAGCTGCCGCGACAAGATGTACCGGCGGTACCTCGAGCGGCTCGGCGCGGTGGATCACGTGCCGAGGCTCGCGGTGCACGCGGGCGCGATCACCGGGCTCGCGCTCGATCATCGGGCGGGCTTCTTGCTCTCGTGCATCGACGGCGGCAGCACGGTCGAGGAGATCATCGACGTGTCCGCGATGCCGCGGCTCGACGCGGTTCGCATCCTCTACGAGCTTGTTCAAGAGGGCGTGATCGAGATGAAGACGCGCCGCTGACGTGCGCGTCCGAGACGTGACGAGGTGATCGCCGTGCGGGGAAAGAGCTCGTTGTGGATCACCTGCGCGGTCGTCGTGATCGCGTCGACGCTGTCTTCGATCCGGCTGCTCGCGGGCGCGCCGCCCGCGACCGGCACGGCGGCTCCGAGCGGCCCCGCGGCGAGCGCTGCGGCGGCTCCGAACATGGACGCCGCGGACGCCGCGATGCCGGCGCGGTCCGATCGCGTGGTGAGCTACACGATGCGCGCGGAGCTCGTCCCCGAGACGCACGTGGTCCGCGGCACCGGCACGATCGTGTGGCGCAACGCCGCGCGCGTCGCGACGGATCGCCTGTTCGTGCACCTCTACCTCAACGCCTTCAAGGACGAGCGCACGGTGTTCTGGCGCGTGCCGCTCACCGATTTCCGCGGGGACGGGCTCGACGCGCCGGGGCGCATCGACGTCGAGAAGATGTTCGTGCGCGAGCTCGGCAAGGACGTGTGGCCCGACAAACCGACGACGCCCGGCGATCCGGACGACGCGACGGACATCGAGGTGCCGCTGCCGCGCGCGATCCAGCCCGGGGAGACGATCACGATCGACGCCGCGTGGACGTCGCACCTGCCGACGGTGACGATCCGCACCGGGTACCACGGCAGCTTCCACATGGTCGCGCAGTGGTTCCCGAAGCTCGCGGTCCTCTCGCCGGACGGGGCGTGGGTGCATTTCCCGTTCGAGCGCCTCAGCGAGTTTTACGCCGACTACGGCGCCTACGACGTGACCGTGATCGCGCCGCGCACGTTCACGATCGGCGCGGTGGGCGCGCTCGTCTCGGAGGGGCCCGCGCCGGACGCGCAGCAGGACGAGCATCGGTTCGTGGCGGAGGACGTGCACGACTTCGCCTTCACCGCGTGGGACGCGTTTCAAGCGCTCGACGACGTCTCGGACGCCGGCGTGAAGATCCGCTGCCTCTTCCCGCGCGGGTACGACGCGGTCGCGCGCACCGAGATCGACGCGGTGAAGCACGGGCTCCGGCATTTCGGCGCGGCGTTCGGGCGGTATCCGTACGGGACGCTGACGATCGTGCACCCGCCTTCGGGCGCCGGCGAGGCGGGCGGCATGGAGTACCCGACGCTCATCACGACGGGCGGATCGTGGCTCGCGAGCCCGCTGCGAGGCCGCGAGGTCGAGATCGTCACGCTGCACGAGCTCGCGCATCAGTGGTTCTACGGCCTCGTCGGCACCAACGAGAACCGCTGGCCGTTCCTCGACGAAGGCCTCACCTCGTACGCGGAGGCGGACGCGTGCGAGGCCGCGTGGCCAGAGGCGTCGGCGGGCGAGCTGTTCGGCCTGCGCGTCGGGTTGCCCGCGGTGTACCGGGCGGGCGCGCTCCAATCGAAGCGGGACATGGCCGTGAGCGAGCCGGCCTCCGCGTTCGTGTCCGGGGAAGACTACGCGTCGCTCGTGTACTCGCGGACCGAGACGGCGCTCCGCACGCTCGCGAACGTGTACGGGGAGGACACGCTGCGCCGCGCGATCGGCCTCTACGCGCGTCGAAACCGCTTCGGACACCCGGGGCCGGACGCGCTCTTCGCGGCGATCCGTGAGGGCGTCGGCGAGGAGGCGGAGGCCGCGCTGCGCGTCGCGCTGACGCAGCCGTCGAGCGTCGATTACGTGGCCGAGAGCGTCTCGTCCGAGCCCGCCGCGGACGGCAAGAGCCACCGCGGCCACGTGCTCGTGCGGCGCCGCGGCGAGATCCGGTTGCCGGTCGACGTGCTGCTCGTGAAGGCCGACGGATCCAGCGAGATCGTGCGATGGGCCGCCGCGAAGGAGGTGGAGTGGCTCTCGTACGAAGGCGACCAGCCCCTCGAAGCGGCGGTCGTCGATCCGGAGCATCGCGTGCTCCTCGACGAGGACCTCTCGAACAACGCGACGCGCGCGTCCGGGGACCGCTTCGCGTGGCGCGTCTTGGAGAGCGCCTCGTTCGGCGCGGGCGTGCTCGCGCGGGAGCTCCTGCCGTGACGAAAGCCGAGCGATCGCCGCGCCGCTTGCCCCACGTGCACGAGCGCCCGTGGGCGGTGGGCGCGTACCTCGCGTGCGCGGCGCTCGTCGGCGTCGCGTGGGCCGCGCCTCTCGCGGGCGTGATGGGCGCGGTGACGGGCGCGTACCCGCGCGGCGACGCGGAGATCTTCGATCCGGGCGGCCTCCTGCTGCTGGAGGCGCTGCAGCGCACGCAGCCCGCGGCCCCCGCTCTCTCGGCGGCGTGGGTGATCACCGCGATCGTCGCGTTGCTCCTGGGCCTCGTGGCGCTCGGCTTCGCGCTGGCGCAGCTCGGTGCGCCGGGTCGGTCGCGTCCGGCGTGGGCGCTCGTTCGAGCGGTGCGCGCGCTCCCGACGCTCGCGCTCGTGGGCGTGGTGGCGCTCATCGCGGAGGCGGTCGTCGTCGCGGTGCTGATGTTCGCGGGCAGCGCGATCACGCGCGCGGCGTGGCCGATCCCGCCGTCTCGTGACGTGGCGCGGTTCGCGCTTTGGGGCCTCGTCCTGCTCGCGCTGATCACGGTGTCGGCCATCCACGATCTCGCGCGTGCGGCGGCGGTGACGGGTCCGTCGCGCACGTACGCGTCGCTCCGCGCGGCGGTGCTCGTCGTGTGGCGCTCGCCTCTGCGTGTGGCGGGGTCGTTCGCGTGGCGCTTCGTCGCGGGCCTCGCGGCGATCGGCCTCGCGGTCGCCGCGGGCGTCGCGATCGGGGAGCGCGCGCCGGCGGCGATCGTGGCGTCGGCGTTGGTGCACCAGATCGGCCTCGCGGCGGCGGGATGGTGTCGCCTCTCGTGGCTCGCGCGCGCGGCGCACCACGTCCGTCCGATCGTCCACCTCACCGCGAAACGATCGAAGCCCGCGCCTGCGACGGAGACGAAAGTCGCGCCGACGGAGGAGCCGCTCGCTCTGACGGAGGAGCAACTCGCGCTGACGGAGGCATCTCCCGCCATGACGGAGGCATCTCCCGCCATGACGG
Organism: Polyangiaceae bacterium; assembly: GCA_046351455.1. Classification (GTDB taxonomy): domain Bacteria; phylum Myxococcota_A; class Polyangia; order Polyangiales; family Polyangiaceae; genus JADJRH01. The sequence goes on along the minus strand of JAXLYM010000001.1, from coordinate 123,353 downwards.
AGGCACCTCCCGCCGCGACGGAGGCATCTCCAGTCGTTGCGGAGGGGGCCGAAGCCGCCGAACATGGTGCGGAGGCCGCCGAACATGGTGCGGAGGCCGCCGAACATGGTGCGGAGGCCGCCGAACATGGTGCGGCGCCCGTTGAACATGCCGCGGAGGCCATCCAGCGTCCTACCGAGGCCGTCCAGGTACCCTCCGACCCTGCTCAACATCCTCCGGAGCCTGTTGAACAGGGGGCCGCACCTGCCTTGGTGGCCGAAAATGCCGATGAAACGGCCTCCGAACCCCGTGAAGAGCCCGTCTCCACCCCATCCAGATAGCGGCGACCCCCGTCGGATGGCCTCCGACCCCCATCGGATGGCCTCCGACCCCATCGGATGGCCTCCGACCCCATCGGATGGCCTCGGGCCCCCATTTTCCCTCTTGCGCGCCGCGCGAGGCTTGCGATAGGTTTCGCGCCCCTCGCCGAAGCGCGAGGGCCGGCTTCCAGCAAGTCGGGCGCCCAGGTAGCTCAGTTGGTAGAGCAGGGGATTGAAAATCCCCGTGTCGGCGGTTCGATTCCGTCCCTGGGCACGAAAGAGCCGAAGAAAACGCGGTCTCCGCGTTCGGCCGATCCGGTGAAATCCACGCGCTGAGAGGCTGTCTGCTGCACGCTGGATGCAGCGCGCTCTCCGGAGGTGGGCATGAGCGGCGAGACCATCCGACTCCGGGGCATCGTGCAGGGCGTCGGGTTTCGGCCCACGGTCGCGCGGGTGGCGCGGCGGCTCGGACTCGACGGGTGGGTGCAGAACGACGCCGACGGCGTGCTCGTCGCGATCGAGGGCGCTCCGGCCGAGCGGGACGCGTTCCTCGCGACGCTCCTCGCCGAGCTGCCGCCGCTCGCGAAGGTGATTTCGGTGGATCGGCGGGACGCGCCGGATCTCGTGATACGTGCGGGTTTCGCGATCGTGGAGAGCGCCGCCGGACACCCGCGCACCGCGGTCTCGCCGGACGCCGCCACCTGCGCCGCGTGCCTCGCCGAGGTGCTGGATCCGGCCGCGCGCCGTTCTCGATACCCGTTCACGACGTGCACGCACTGCGGGCCTCGGTTCACCATCGTGACGGGGATTCCGTACGACCGACAGCGCACCACGATGGCCTCGTTCCCGATGTGCCCGGACTGCCGCGCGGAATACGAGGACTCGACCGATCGCCGGTTCCACGCGGAGCCGATCGCGTGCCCCGCGTGCGGCCCGAAAGTGGCAGTCTCGCGCGCCGACCAGCAGGCGTTCACGTGGCGAGACGTCTCTCCCGTGGACGAGATCGACGCGGTCGCGACGCTGCTCGAAGGAGGGGAGATCGTCGCGATCAAGGGCCTCGGCGGATACCACCTCTGCTGCGACGCCACGAACGAAGACGCTGTGCGTACCCTTCGCGAGAAGAAGCGCCGGCCGAGCAAGCCGTTCGCGCTGATGGCCGCCGATCTCGCGATGATTGACAGATATTGCGACGTGAGCGCGGCGGAGCGTGAGGCCTTGTTGGGGCCTGTGGCGCCCATCGTCTTGCTGACGAGGAGGGCTGACGTGGGGTGCCCTTCGGGGGCGACCGGAGACAAAGCACACCAAAAAGAACAACAACAAGCCACTCCCTTCGAACACGGCACCTCCAGCACGCCGCGCGAAGGTGCGGGACGGTGCCCACCCCCGGCCTCCCTGCGGTCGGCCGCCCCTCCCAAATCGCTCTCTCCGTTTCACTCCGTTCGCGAAGGGAGGGGGGCGTCACGTCCTTCAAAAGAGGGCTGTCTGGCCGTCGCGGCTTCGGTCGCGCCGGAGCAGCGGACTCTGGGGTTCATGTTGCCTTCGACTCCGCTCCATCACCTGCTGATGCGACGGATGACGGCGCCCATCGTCTGCACGAGCGGCAATCTCACGGAGGAGCCGCCCTGCACCGACGCGGCCGACGCGCGCGAGCACCTCGCCGGGATCGCTTCGTTTTACCTCGATCACGATCGGCCCATCGCGCAGCGGATCGACGACTCCGTGGTGAAGATGGCCGACGGCGAAGTGCGGGTGATCCGGCGCGCGCGAGGGTATTCGCCGGCGCCGCTCGCGCTGCCGCCGGGGTTCGACGGGGCGCCGCGGGTGCTCGCGACAGGGGCCCAGTGGAAAGGCACGCTCTGTCTTCTGCAGGATGGGGTCGCGGTGCTGTCGCAGCACCTCGGCGATCTCGACGATCTGCGAACGTTCGCGGAGTGGGAGCGGACTCGCACGGTGCTCATGGAGCTCTACGAGCACACGCCGGAGATCGTCTCTGTGGACATGCACCCGGATTACCGATCGACGCGCGCGGGCCTTTCGTTTGCGGAGGATCGGAGCCTACCCGTGGAGTCGGTCGCGCACCACCACGCGCACGTGGCCGCCTGTCTCGCGGAGCATGGCGTTCCACGACAGAGCCCTCCCGTCCTCGGCGTGGCCCTCGACGGGCTCGGCCTGGGCGACGATGGTACGCTGTGGGGCGGTGAATTCCTGATCGCCGGTTACGCGTCGTTCACGCGCGCGGGCACGATGAAGCCTGTGCCGCTCCTCGGGGGCGATCTGGCCTCGATGGAGCCTTGGCGAAACCTGTACGCGCACCTCCGCTCTTTCTTGGAGTGGGATGAATTGTTGCGCGATTTCGGCGATCTTCCGGTCATTCGGTGCCTCGCGGACAAGCCCCGAGCGCTGCTCGATCAGGCGCTCCGGAGTCCCTCGCTCGCGCCGCCGGCGTCGTCGTGCGGGCGGCTCTTCGACGCGGTCGCGGCGGCGATCGGCCTCCACACCGAGCGCGTCGATCACGAGGGGCAGGCGGCGATCGCGCTGGAACAAGCCCTCTCCGAACAGGCCCTCTCGGAGGCGGCGGCCGAGGGCGGATATCCCTTCACGACTCCGCACATCGATAACGGATTGCCCTGTATCGAGCCCCGCGAAATGTGGCGCGCGCTCCTCCGCGATCTGCAGGCCGGGACCGACCGGGCGCGGATGGCCGCGCGGTTTCACGCGGGGCTCGCGGGCGCCATCGTCCGGATGGTGGGCGACATCGCCGCGCGAAACGGGCTCTGGGCGGTCGCTCTCGTCGGCGGCGTGTGGCAGAATCGCGCGCTCCTGGAGCTCGTGGCGCCACGGCTGCGCGCTTCGGGGTTGCGCGTGCTCGTGCCCCGGGCCATCCCGGTGAACGACGGCGGGATCGCCCTCGGACAGGCCGTCATCGCGGCGGCCCGCGCCCTCGAAAGGTGAACGGTCATGTGTCTCGGAATCCCCGGCCTCGTCCTCGAAGTCACCGACACCGAAAAGAAGCTCGGCGTCGTGGACGTGGGCGGCGTGAAGCGCACCGTGAACCTCGCGTGCATCGTCGACGAAGAGCACCCCATCGAGGCGTGCGCCGGCGCCTGGGTGCTCGTCCACGTGGGCTTCGCGATGCAGCGAGTCGACGAAGAAGAGGCCGCGCGCACGCTGGAGCTGCTCCGCGAGCTCGGGGAGATTCAGGCGCAGATGGACAACGACGCTGCGAACGTGCCTGTCCGTGACTCCCGAGGTGAGGTGGCGACGTGAAGTTCGTCGACGAGTTTCGGAATCCGGCCCTGGCCGCGCCGATCGTCCGCGACATCGCAGAGATGCTGTCGCGCGCCGGCCGCACCGCAGAGAGGCCTCTCAAGATCATGGAGGTGTGCGGCGGGCACACGCACGCGATCTTCCGCTTCGGGCTGGAGGAGATGGTGCCCCCGGGCGTGGAGCTCGTGCACGGGCCCGGCTGTCCGGTGTGCGTGCTGCCGACTGGCTGCATCGATGATGCGATATCGCTCTCGGAGACTCCTGGCGTCGTGCTCGCGACGTACGGGGACGTGATGCGCGTGCCGGGCTCGAAGAAGAGCCTGCTGGAAGCGAAGGCGCAGGGCGCGGACGTGCGCGTCGTGTACTCGCCGATGGACGCGCTCACGCTCGCGCGGGAGATGCCGACGAAACAGGTTGTATTCCTCGCGATCGGCTTCGAGACGACGGCCCCGCCGACGGCGCTCACATTGCTGGAAGCGGAGCGGACGGAGACAGCCAATTTCTCGATCCTGTGCCACCACATCACGGTGGTGCCCGCGCTGCGCGCGCTGCTCGATTCGCCGCGGATGGTGCTGGACGGCTTCATCGGGCCCGGCCACGTCAGCGTGGTGATCGGGAAGGAGCCTTACGAGGTGATCGCGAAGGAGTACGGAAAGCCGCTCGTGATCGCCGGGTTCGAGCCGCTCGACGTGCTGAGCGCGCTGCGGATGGTGGTGAGGCAGATCGTGGAGGGGCGCGCGGAGATCGAGAATCAGTACGCGCGCCTCGTGAGCCCGCGCGGCAACACCGTGGCCTGGGGGGCCGTCCTGCAAGTGTTCCAGCCGACGGCAGACAGGGAGTGGCGCGGGCTCGGCGTCATTCCGCGATCGGGCCTCGCGCTGCGGCCGCGGTTCGCTCGTTTCGACGCATTGGGCCGGTTCTCCGTGCCCGGGGAGCGCGTCGGCGATCACAAAGCGTGTCAGTGTGGGGAGGTGCTCCAGGGCGTCATCAAACCCTGGGAATGCAAGGTGTTCGGCACCGCGTGCACGCCCGAGACGCCCATCGGCGCTTGCATGGTGTCGGGCGAGGGGGCCTGTGCGGCGTACTTCAACTACGGACGGCTCACCACGTCCCGGAAGCTGCCAGTCGTGGAGGAGAGTCGTGGCTGAGCACCCGCTGTTCCAGAAGATCGAGCGGCGCCGGCGCGCCGGCAAGGTGCGTGAGTCCGTGGTGATCCAGGCGCACGGCGGCGGCGGCAAGGCCATGCAGGATCTCATCGACGACGTGATCGCGGGGGCGTTCGACAATCCCGATCTGGACGTCGAGGAGGATCAGGCGCGCTTCTCGATCGCGGACCTCGCGGCGCGCGGAGATCGACTGGCCTTCACGACGGACAGCTACGTCGTCAAACCCTTGTTTTTCCCCGGCGCGGACATCGGCAAGCTGGCCGTCCACGGCACCGTGAACGACCTCGCGGTCGCGGGCGCGCGGCCCCTCTATCTCTCGTGCGCGCTCGTCCTGGAAGAGGGCCTGTCCATCGCGACGCTGCGGGAGGTGCTCGCGAGCATGGCGGCGGCCGCGGCGGAGTCGGGCGTGCGCATCGTCACCGGGGACACGAAGGTGGTGGAGCGCGGGGCCGCAGATGGCCTGTTCATCAACACCGCCGGAGTCGGCGTGATCCCGACGGGCGTGGCGCCGAGCGCGCGGGCGATCCAGCCCGACGACGTCCTCCTCGTGAGCGGGTATCTGGGCGATCACGGGGCCGCGGTGCTCGTCGCGCGCGGCGATTTGAAGCTGGACGCCGAGGTGAAGAGTGACAGTCAGCCGCTCCATGATCTGGTGTCGGCGCTGGTCGCGGAGGTGCCAGTTCGGGCCATGCGCGACGCCACGAGAGGGGGAGTCGCGGCGGTGCTCAACGAGTGGGCGCACGCGTCCGATATCGGCATTCACATCGACGCGACGGCGCTCCCCGTGCGGCCGGTGGTGCGCGGGCTCTGCGAGGTGCTCGGCTTCGATCCGCTGCACCTCGCGAACGAAGGCAAGCTGGTGGCGGCGGTCCCGAAGGAGCACGCAACGCGCGCGCTCCAGATCTTGGGAGGGCACCCGCGCGGGGAGGGGGCCGCGATCATCGGGCGGGCCCGGCGGGAGCCTCGCGGCGTCGTCGCGATGTCCACCGGCTTCGGCGGAGAGCGCATCGTGTCGCTGCCCGTCGGCGAGCAGCTCCCGAGGATCTGCTGATGCACGAGCTGTCGATCACCCGCAACGTCGTGTCTCTGTGCTCCGAGCGCGCGCGCGGTCGACGCGTGCACCAGGTGCGGCTGCGCATCGGGAGGCTCGCGGGCATCGAGACGGAGGCGGTGAAGTTCTGCTTCGACGTGTGCGCGCAGGGCACCGAGCTGGAAGGCGCGCGGCTCGTGATCGAGGACGTCGCGGGGCGCGGCGAGTGTCCCGTGTGCGGCGCGACCCAGCCCATGACCGATTTCGTGGAGCTGTGCGGCTGCGAGGCGGGCGCGTCGCTCAAGGTGGTGGCGGGCGAAGAGATGCAGATCGTCGACATCGAGCTGGAGGACGAATAGCTATGTGCGGAACATGCGGTTGCGGTGGAGCCGAACAGACGAGGGTGATCGTCCCCGGAGAAGCGGAGGCGCCCTCTCCCGCGCATTCGCACGAGCACGTCCACACGCACGCGGACGGCACCACCCACGCGCACGATCACGATCACGAGCACGCGCATGATCACGATCACGATCACGCGCACGATCACGAACATGGTCACTCGCATGCGCACGAGCATGCGCACGAGCACGCGAGCGCGGCGCCGCGCGGGCCCGCCAGCCTCGAGGTGATGGAGGTCCGGATCCTCGAAAAGAACGAGCGGCTCGCGGAGCAGAACCGGGCGTGGCTCCTGGGGCGAGAGGTCCTCGCGCTCAACCTGATGAGCTCCCCCGGCGCCGGGAAGACGACGCTCCTCGTGCGCACGCTCGCGGAGATCGGCCTACATTCCTCGGTGATCGAAGGCGATCAAGAGTCCACGCTCGACGCCGATCGGATCCGGAAGACCGGCGCTCCGGTCGTGCAGATCAACACCGGCACGGGCTGTCACCTCGAAGCGCAGATGGTCAAGGACGGCCTCGACAAGCTGCGGCCCGCGTTCGGCTCCGTCGTGTTCATCGAGAACGTCGGCAACCTCGTGTGCCCCTCGCTGTTCGATCTCGGCGAGCACGGGCGCGTGGTGCTCCTCTCCGTGACGGAGGGCGCGGACAAGCCGATCAAGTACCCGCACATGTTCCGGCGCGCGGACCTCGTCCTCTTCACGAAGATCGATCTCGCGCCGCACGTCGACTTCGACATGAAAGAGGCGATGCGCGCGCTCCGAAGCGTGGCCCCGAACACCTCCGTGCTGCCCGTCTCCGCGCGCACGGGCGAAGGCCTTCCGTCCTGGTTCGACTGGATCAAGGCGCGCTTCCGGACGGTCCACTCGCTGTGACGTGATCAGCCGAGGTAGCGCTCGCCGGAGTCGCACAGGATCGTGACGACGGTGCCCTTCACGCGGCGCGCGACCTCGATCGCCGCCTGCACGTTGGCGCCCGCGCTCGGGCCGACGAGCAGGCCCTCCTCGCGCGCGATGCGACGGGCCATGCGCTCCGCCGCGACGTCGCTCACCGTCACGATCTCGTCGATGAGCGAACGGTCGAGGATGCTCGGCACGAAGCCCGCGCCGAGGCCCTGGATGCCGTGCGGACCCGGCGGCTTGCCGGAGAGCACCGCGCTCTTGTCCGGCTCCACCGCGACGATGCGCACGTCCTTGCCGAGGCGCTCGCGCAGCACGCGGCCCGTGCCCGTGATCGTGCCGCCGGTGCCCACGCCCGCGACGAACGCGGCGATCTCCCCGTTCGTCTGATCGAGCAGCTCCAGCGCGGTGCCGAGCGCGTGCGCGTCGGGGTTCGCGGCGTTCTCGAACTGACGGCTCATCCACGCGCCCGGCGTCGAGCGCACGATCTCGTTCGCGCGACGCACCGCTCCGCTCATGCCCTCGTCGATCGGCGTGAGCACGACCTCCGAGCCGAACGCGCGCAGGATCTGGCGGCGCTCCATGCTCATGCCCTCGGGCATCACGACGACGCAGCGGTAGCCGCGCACGGCCGCGATCATCGCGAGGCTGATGCCCGTGTTGCCGCTCGTCGCCTCGACGATCGTCGCGCCGGGGCCGAGCTCGCCCGCCTGCTCGGCCGCGATCACCATGCGCAGCGCCGCGCGATCCTTCACGCTGCCGCCGGGGCTCATCGACTCCAGCTTCGCGTGCACGAGGCCGCCGCTCTTCGGCGAGAGGCGATGCAGGCGCACGAGCGGCGTGCAGCCGACGAGATCGAGCGCGCTGTCGACGACCCAGCGAGGCCTCGCCGGGATGGGCGCCGTTTCTTGTGTGGGGATCGGGGTGCGAGGAGAGGACTTGGGAGGCATGGCTCGGTGCGCGACCCCCGAACTATCGGACGTCGCGCACCGGGACGCCACACTCAGCGACGCTTACGACGACGCGACGCCGCGAGCGCGCCCACGCCCGCGAGCGCGAGCAGGCCGAGCGGGGCCGAGTCGTTCGTGTCCGCCGTGCGGCAACCGCAGCCGCCGCCGGGGGTGAGCGTGTCGCCGCCCGCGCCGGAGCCCGTCGTCGTGGAGCCGCCCGCGCCGCCTGCGCCGCCCGTGCACTCGCCGATCGTCTCGTCGGTGGACGTGCAGGTCTGACCCATCGGGCACGTGTTGGGCGTCGAGCCGCGGCAGCCGGTGACGCAGATCTGCTTGTCGCAGACCTTGCCCGCCGCGCAGTCGTTGTCGACCGCGCACTCGGGGATGATGTCGTCGCCCGCGTTGTTCGGATCGGTCTCGCCCATGTCGACGACGCCGTTGTGGTTCACGTCCTCCTGACCGTCGGTCGCCCCGCCGCGATCCGTGTCCGCGAGGAGCGGGTTCGTCTTCGTCGCGCCGCCGTCGCCGTCCGGGAAGCAGCGCATCTGCGACTGATCCGTGGCCGCGTCGTTGCAGTTCAGGCCGAGCTCCGTGCCGTCGAAGATGCCGTCGCCGTCCGAGTCCGCGTCCATGACGTTGAGCTGGCCGTCGCCGTCCGCGTCGTCGGAGGGGTTCGCCTCGTCGCCGTCGAGCACGCCGTCGTCGTCGCTGTCCTTGTCGTTCGGATCCGATCCGAGGCGCCCTTCCAGCTCGTCCGTGAGGCCGTCGCCGTCCGTGTCGATCGCGCCCACGTCGTCGTCGCCGACGTTCGGATCCAGCTCGCTGAGGCCGACGACGCCGTTCAGGTTGCCGTCCTCGGAGCCGTCGCGCACGCCGCCGTGATCCGTGTCGCGCATCACGACGCTGGTCTTCGTCGCGGGATCGCCGTCGAAGTGGCAGTGCTTCTTGCTCGCGTCGGTGTCGGGGTTCGAGCAGTCCTTGCCCGCCTCGAGGCCGTCGAAGAGCGCGTCGTTGTCGCTGTCCACGTCGATGACGTTGATGAGCCCGTCGCCGTCCGTGTCGAGCGAGGGGTTCGGCTCCAGCCCGTCGAAGAGGCCGTCGTCGTCCGTGTCCGCGTCCATCGGGTTCGTGTGCAGCGACTGGCTCTCCAGCTTGTCGCCGAGCCCATCGCCGTCGGTGTCGACGACCGCGTCGTCGTCGTTCGCGAGGCCCGGATCGCCCTCGCCGGAGTCGACCTTGCCGTTGAGGTTCCAGTCCTCGGAGCCGTCGCTCGCGCCGGCCGAGTCGGTGTCCTTCTCGAGCGGATCGGTCGTCGTCGCCGGGTCCGCGTCCGCGACGCAGTTGCCCTTCGACACGTCGGTGCCGGGGTCGCTGCAGTCCTTGCCGAGCTCGGTGCCGTCGAGCAAGCCGTCGTCGTCGCTGTCCGGGTCGAGCGCGTTGATGAGCCCGTCGCCGTCCGAGTCGAGGTTCCAGCTCGGCTCGTCGCCGTCGAGCACGCCGTCGTCGTCGTTGTCCGGATCCGCAGGATCGAGCCCGAGCGCGATCTCGACGTTGTCGAAGATCCCGTCGCCGTCGCCGTCCGAGCAGCCGTTGTCGAGCTGACCGTCGCAGTCGGAGTCGACGTTGTCACCGCAGAGCTCCGGCATCGGCTGCCCGGGCACCGCGTCGCACTTGGTGCCGCCGTTCACGTCGCACACGATCACGCCGGATTTCTCGCACGCGCCGACGCCGTTCGTGCACGCCGTGCCGAGCGGGAAGTCCTCGTCGATCTGCTGATCGCAGTCGTTGTCCTTGCCGTCGCAGAGCTCCATCGTGGGCGGCGCGGGCATCGCGTTGCACGTCGTCGCATTGGGGCCGTCGCACACGTAGATGCCCGCCGCGAGGCACACGCCATCGCCTTCGAGGCACGTCTGGCCGACGTTGAAGCCGTTGTCGATCGCGCCGTCGCAGTCCTGATCGACGCCGTCGCACGTCTCCGTGACGGTGCCGGGCTGCACGTTCGGGTTGCACGTCTTCACGCCCGCGTTGCAGCTCGTGATGCCCGGCTGGCAGAGGCCCGGGAGCGCCGACTGGCAGGCCTGTCCCGCCTCCGGGTTGCCTTCGTCGACCGTGCCGTCGCAGTTGTTGTCGATGCCGTCGCAGAGCTCCGCCGAGGGCTGCCCCGCGACCGCGCTGCACAGCTCCGTGCCGTTGAGGCAGTACTTGAAGCCGTTGCCCTGGCACCCGCCGACGCCGACGGAGCACGCCTTCGCGAAGTTGGGGCACGCCGGGATCTTCACGGTGAGCGTGCAGAAGCCGGTCAGGTTGTTCGTGTTCGTGTAGAGGATCGTCATGATGTCGACGCCCTGATCGCCGATGGAGGGAGCGACCTGGTACGTCGTGGTGAACGGGCTCATCTGCGTCGTGCCGGGCACCGGGCTGATGGCGCCGAACGTGCCGATGTTGCCCATCTTGAGGTTGCCGCCGTTGTTGTTGGTGCCGATCACCTGCTGCGTGAACTGCGTGCCGAGGTCGACGTTGAACACGCCGCCGCCGGTGCACGTGGGCGGAGGCGCCGCGGTCATCTCCACGATGAAGTCGACCATCGCGTCGGAGCGCGTGGGCCCGTTGTACGACTCGAGCACGATGTTGATCGGGTAGCTCTGGCCGGCGATCGCGGTCGTCGTGTTCCACGTGAGCGTGCAGCCCGTCGGCGTGTCCGTGAGCGTCGGCACCACGGAGCCGCCCGGGATCGGCGGCGGCGACACCGTGAGGCCCGACTCCGCCGTCGTGCCGAAGCGGCAGTGCACCGGCGCGCCGTCCGGATCGATGCCGGGCACCGCGACCGTGCGCACGCCGCCCGTCTGCAGCTGGAAGATCGGCGGCAGCGCCGACACCGCGTTGCCCGTGTTGCCCGTGGTGAGATCGACGACCGCCTCGATGCGGAAGTTGTCGTCGTGCCCGACCGTGAGCGTGGAGATGCGGCAGCAGCTCGTGAAGAACGCCGTGTACACCGCCTTCGACGGGTACGTGTGCGTCACGCTGTAGCGCTGCACTTTGTAGGCGAGGCCCGACGCGTCGACGCCTTGGCCGATCGTGAGGCCCTCGTTGGACCCGTTCGTCTGGCCGTCGCCGAAGTTGAGGTCGGTCGCGGAGAACCCGGTGCCGTCGACGGCGTCCGCGCGCCACGCGGCCACGACATCGAAGCGCACCGTCTTCGGCGCGTTCACCGGATCGGGGACGGAGTAGGTGATGTTGCCGTAGCGGAAGTGCGAGGCGCGCGCGTCGTCGGCGAACAAGAACGCGACAGCGAACGACGCAAAAAGAGCGAGCAAGACCTTCAGTTTCGACATGGCTCCTCGTCGTGCAGGGCACCGGCGCGAACGACCGAGCGGGTCGTCCTGCAAGGAATCGACGAACTTTGCGGGGCAAATAGCCCCGCGGCAAAGCGAACAGCGATCGTCGCCGGTCCTCGCCGCAGCCGCAACAGGATCGGTGCGCGCGCGCTCACAGGGCACGGACGAGGCGCTCGCACCGACCGATCGAGGGCGCGTCCATCTCCTTCGCAGGGCGGCTTTTTCAGCGATTTCGCTCTCCGGCGCGCCCCGCGTTGCGAGCTCGGCTCGGGCCGCGGTATGGTCGCCCCGTGTCCGAATACGAGGGGCGCTGCGGAAGCTGTGCGGCCTTCACGCGCGCTCGAGACGACGTGGCGCGCGGCAGGATCGGCGAGTGCGCGCTCGAGGTGTTCCCGCCTCCGGTGAGCGCGGGATCGACGTGCTCGCGCTACAGGCCGAAGGGGAGCGCCGCGCCCGCGCCGAAGCCGCGCGCCGCCGGAGAGCCGAGGCGCAGCTCGAACGCGCGCCCGCAGAGCGGCGCATCACCCCGCGGACCCGCCGCGCAGGAAGGGGCGCCGCGCGCGCTCCCGAAGGAGATCGACATCGACATGGACATGGAAGAGTTCCGGCGAGTGCTGCGCGACGTGCTGGCGGAGGAGCTCGGCGTGTCGCGCGTCGAGATGGCGGCGCGCTTCGTGGGCGGTGAGCTCGTGCTCGTCCCGGGCAAGCCGGGCACGCAGGAGAAGCGCGTCCCGCTCGAAGCGTTCTTCCACAAGATCGTGATGATCCGCGACAAGCTCCGCGTGCTCGAACAGAAGATCAACGCGCACGAAGGGCTGAGCGACGCCGACAAGGTCGCGATGCAGCAGTACATCACCGGCTGCTACGGCTCGCTCACCACGTTCAACTTGCTGTTCGCGGATCGCGACGAAGGCTTCGCGGGCGCCGCCACCAAGGATTAGCGCGCGCGCTCAGTTGAGGCGCAGGATGCGCCCGACGATGCGGAAGAGCCCGCGCGACGCGGCGCTGATGCGGCTCCCCACGAGCTCCACGTCGCCGTCCTCCCGCAGACGGAGCGCGGCGCGACCCGCGCGGAGCAGCACCTCTCGGCTCCCCTCGACGACGATCTTCTCGCCGGTCACGTGCACCTCCGACGGCTTGCGCGTCTGCACGACGCCGACCACGAACGGCTGGCCGTCGTCGCCGATCTCCACGAGCACGGAGTCCTTCTGCAGGGCGGCGTCCTCGATGATCTCGCGCTCCGTCTCGGGCGCGATCGCCGCGATCGTCTCCTCGCGCGCGCCGCGGAACAGCACGCGCGCCACGCGTCCGTCGACGGCGACCACGCGCGCGGTGCGCAGGCCGGGCGCGAGCGGCGCCTTCTTCTGCGGAGCGGGGGCGTGCGCGTCCGCGACGAGATCTTCGAGCGAGAGCTTCGGCTCCGGCTGCTCGGTGATCTCGATCTCGGCGGCCTCGATCTGCGCCGGGGCGTGGTTCTCTTCGTCGCGCTGCACAGCTCGACGTTAGCAGAACTCAGGCCTCGGACACCTTCTTGGGGAGCTGGATCTTCGCCGCGAGGACCGTCACGATCGGCGCCTTCACCGTGAAGCCGCTGCCGTCCACGACGACGGAGCTCGGCCCGCATTTGAAGGTGATCTTGGTCTTGGCCTCCACCTTGTGGAACGCGCCGATGAACGTCGCGGGCCCCGTCGCCTCGATCGCGTGCGAGCCCTTCAGTTTGTCGTAGATGAGGCCGCCCACCATCGTCGTCTTGGTGCCGCCGACCTTCTCGCTCTCGCCGGCCTTGCTGAGCACGACGAGGCCGATCGCCTTCTCGTCCTTGTTGCCGGTGACCGCTTCGGCGCGGCTGCCGATCACGATCTCCGCCTGAACGGCGCCGACCGTCTGCGTCATGTTGGCGCCGATGTTCGTGTCGATGCTCCGCACGACGCCGCGGATCTTCATGCTGCCGATCGTCTCGGTGTGCGTGCCGGTGATCTTCGCGGTGGTGTGGCCGGGGCCCTTCGTGCGGTCCGTCTGATCCACGCCCGCGACGTCGCCCGCGGGGCCCGCGCCGTTCGCCATCGAGTCGCCGCCGCCGCCGCCGTCCGAGTCGAGGCCGAGCGCCGCGCCGAGGGCCGATCGAGCCGCGCCGACGCCGCGACGAATGCCGGCCGCCGCCATCCCCTGCGCGGCGGCGCCGCCTTGCTGAACGGCCGCGTTCGCCATGTTGCCGGGCTGCGCGAGCGTGCTGGCCACGTCCGCGAGCGGGTTCGGCGCGCCGCCTTGACCGCCGCCTCCGCCGCCGCCGCCGCCCATCGCGCTCAACATCTGATTCGCCCCGGGGATACCCGAGGCGTTCGCCGCCATCCCGGCCATCGCCGACACATCGCCGTTGGCCACAGCCTGCATTCCTTGGCCGATCTGGTTCGCCTGCGCGGCGAGGTTGTTGATCGGCCCGAGCGCCTGATTGACGGCGCCCTGCACGTGACCCTGGATGTTCTGGATGGCTTGATTGGCCTTCGCCTGGAGGAACTCCACCGCTTTCTCCGCGGCGATGTCGAGCAGCGCCTCCAGCGGATTGCCATCCATCTCGAACTGGTTGCCGCCGACCTTGGTCGTCGCGTTCCCCTTCACGGTGAGGCCCGTGACCGCGTTCACCTCGACGTTGCGATTGCCGCCGACGGTCACCGTCTGATCGGCGCCGACCTGCGATTTGGACCCCTTCGTGATCTTGGTCGTCTGGTTCGACCCGACCTCCAGAGAGGAGTTGTTCTTGACGACGGAGGTCTCGTTGTTGCCGATGTGGACCTTCTTGTTGTTCGCCGTCACCATGTGCATGTCGTACTGCGCATGGATCATGATCTCTTCGGCGCCGGCCTTGTCCTCGAAGCGGATCTCGTTCGTGCCGCCGCCGGAAGGCGTGGTGTTCGTGCGGACCGCCGTGCGCGTCTTCCCCTCGGGGAGGGCGTACGGGGGCATGAACACCCCGTTATAGAGCCTGCCAGTCACGATCGGCCGGTCCGGATTGCCCTCCAGGAACTCCACGATGACCTCCCAGTCGATGCGCGGGATCACCATGGATCCGGAGGTCTGGAGCTGCTGCACCCGCATCCAGCAAGAGGCCTTGTCGTCCTGGATGTCGGTGCGATCCCAGTGGAACTTCACCTTCACGCGACCGTGCTTGTCGGTGTGGATCGTCTCGGGCTTGGAGCCCGCGGGCGCCACGATGCGCGCCGTCTGCGGCCCTTCGATCATCGGCACGGGCGTGCGCCGCGCCGTGCGGTACTTCGTGGCGGAGGGCAGGAGCGTCGCGTGCACCGAGAAGCCGCTGTCTCCCTTGTTCGACTCCCCACGTGATCCATCGTAGTCGTGGTCCAGGGTCGTGATCACCCAGTCGCCGTCGACGTTCCCGCCGAGCGTCTCGCTGTCCGTGATCGTGATCTTCTTTCCGGGCGCGAGCCGCATGCACTCGGCCTTGATCGAGAGCGTGCTCGCCGCGGCCTGCTCGGCCTCCAGCCGCACCTGCGCGAGGCGCTTGCCCTCCGCAGGCTCGAAATACAGGCCCGGATAGTCGTAGACCTCCAGATCCGTGTAGTCCTTTCCCTCCGCCGTGGAGGTCAGATCGAGCTGCGGCTTCTCGAAGTTGAAGTCACGCAGGACGAACTTGCCGGAGCGCACGCGCCGCGCGTCGGCGATCCAGTAAATCGCCTCCTTCACGTTCACGAGGGAGGCGCGCGGCTTCACCGTGAGCTCCGCCTCGCCGGGGATCGCGTCGGCCACGGTGCTGTCGTCGACGAAGACGATCTTGTCCTCCGGAGAGTCACCCTCGGTCGCCTCGCACCAGTAATAGATGCCCTCTTCTTCGAGCAGGCGGGAGATGAAGGCGAGCGAGCTCTCCTGGTATTGAACGCAGTACTCGCGCTTCGGATAACTAGAAGTCAGCTTCCACTCGACGGCGGATCCGGCGATGTCGTGCGACTCCAGCACCTTCGTCACGACGGCCTTCACATCCATGTCCTGGTAGATGCGGCTGTCCACGATGCGATCGAGCAGCGCCAGCCTCGGCACGACGCGCACGATGTAGCGATACAGGCGGCCGTCCATGCCCATCTGGCCGGAGCCCTTGAGCGTCGCGCTCTCCACGATGCCCGCGAACCTGCGCGGATCGTCGTCGTCGTATCCGTAGCTGAGCGCCGCCTTCTTGCCGACGAGCCCCTCCGGATCCTGGTAGTCCGTGAAGGCGATGTCGATCTCCAGAGAAGGCACCACGCCGAGCTTGTGGCTCTCTTGGAAGCGGAGGACCTTGTGGGCCTCGATCCCCTCGACCTGGAACACGGTAGCGATCGTTCGGGCCACGTGCGGACTCCTAGTTATCGATGATGATGCCGAGATCGGCGGTGTCGCCGTCGAGCTTCGCGGAGATGCCGGCGATGAGGACGAGCGCCGGCAAGACCACCAGCGTGGACGCGCCCATCACCACCGCGATCATCGTCTTCGCCTCGAAGGTGACGTTGTTGGCCTTCACGATCTGAGCGCCGGCCGCGACCTCCGTGAAGGTGCCTCCGGCCTTCTCCGCGCGGTCGCCGTCCGCGATGTTGACGATGGCGCCCGCCACCTTCGTCATCATGGTGCCGCCGACCTCCACGCCGCGTCCCGCGCGCGTCGCGATGACCTTGAGGGCCTTCGTGTTCTCGGTGCGATTGCCGCCCACCGTGATCTTGTGCGTGCCGAGCGTGATGAGGACATGCGCCGCCCCGACATCGTGTTTGAACGAGCCCAGCGTCTTGTCGGTGACGAAGCCGACCACCAGCTCCACGTGCATCCCGCCGACGTCCAGCGTGGAGCTGCCGCCGACCTCGCGCTTGTGGTCGCCGCCGACCTTCATGTCGCGATTGCCGCTGATCGTGAGCTCGTGATTGCCGGTGATGTCGTCGACCATGAACGTCTCGACGTGCACGGTCTGATTGCCGGAGACGCTGATCTTCTGGTTCGATCCGACGTTGGCGGAGGAGCTGTCGGTGACCTCTTTCTTCTGGTTCGATCCGACCTTGCGCTTCAGATCGTTGCCGATGCTCTCCGTGGCGTTGTTCTTCACCTCGATGGACATGTCCTTCGAGGCGTTGAAGAACATCTCTTCGCTGCCCTTCGTGTCGCCGGTCCGGATCTCGTTCGAGCTGCCGCCGCCGGGCGTCGTCGCGGTCTGGATCGAGCTCTTCGCGGCCTCCTTCGGGAGGTTGTAGGGCGGGGGAGTCGTGCCGTTGTACATGCGGCCCATCACATAGGGCTTGTCGGCGTCTCCCTCGTTGTGGCGAATCGTCACCTCCCACTTCATGCGGGGGAGGAACATCGATCCTCCGGTGGGGATCTGGCTCGTCCGCATCCACCGGCTCGACGTGTCGTCCATCTTGCCGAGTCGGTCCCAGTGGAAGTGCGCCTTCACCTGGCCGGCCGCGTCGACGTGGATCTCCTGTCCGCCCGGACCCGTGGTGAACGCCGTCTGCACGCCCGGCACCGTGGCCTCCCGCGTGAGGCGAGGCGGCCTGTATTTCGTCGTCTTCGTCGGGACGCCCCAGAACTGGCACGTGAACGTGGCGTGCGCTTCCTGCCCGGGCTTCTGCTGCCCCATGCGCGGCGTGGTCCCGCGGAGGCGCACGCGCGTCAGCATGTATTCTTCGTTGATGGGGTCGTACGGGTGCTCCTCGATCTCGAAGCGGAGGCCCGGCGCCATCGTCAGCGTGCCAGTGTCGCCGTGGACCGTGTCGCGGTCCGCCTGCAGCGACTCCAAAAGGATCTGCGCGAGCCGCTTCGCCGCGCCGGGATCGGCGGCGCGCGCGGGGTATTGATAGACCTCCAGCTCGTGGGCGCCGTCGTCCGTCCCTTCGACCGTGGCCTCCAGCTTGAGCTTCGGCTTCTCGGGGTTGTAGTCGCGCAGCGTGACCTTATCGGTCCTCACCTTCGCGGTGCGGGACACGCGCATCACCTTGTCGACCGCGCCGTGACCGCCCATCTCCGCCATGAAGCCGAGGTTCTTCGTCCCCTCGATGTCGCCCAGGCCGTCCGGCTTGTCGCCGAACACGACCACGTCTTTGCCGCCTTTGTGGTGGACGGCGAAATAGATGCCCTCTTCGGAGCAGAGTCGGCTCACGAAATCGAGGTCCGTCTCCCGGTATTGAACCACGTAGTCACGGGGGGAGTACGACTCGGTCGTCTTCCACTCTTGTTGATCCGAGGGGACGCCGCCGCCTTCGAGCACCTTCTTCAGGATGTCGACGACGCTCATCTTCTGGAAAATGCGGCAATCCGCGCGCTTCTGCAGCTTCCAGAGGGCGGGCGCGATCTCCAGGTGGACCGTGCGGATGTCGTCCGTGTTGGGGACGCGGGCCGCGGTGATGGCCTTTCCGTAAAAGAACCGCTTCGGCGCGCCGTCCGACCGGATCAGCGTGAACTCCGCCGCCTTGTTGACGAGATCGGCCGGATCCGGCGCGTCGCCGGCGTCGTCCATGATCTCCACGTGGAGGCGCGGCACCTCGAACATGTCGTCGATGAGGTCGTACCGCAGGACTCGATACGTCGTCCCGTCGACGTCGATCGTGGGCTCTACGAGGATGTTTTCGAGCGGCACAGCGGTGCTCCTTCAGCTCACGAACGAGGCAGTGGGGGTTTCGGACCGGGAGGCCATCAGCCGTTCCCCATCTTCATCGAGGCGCCGAACTTCACGATCAGCGCGGCCGTCATCGCGATCTTGTCGGCCTTGATGGTGACCGGGCCGCCGCCGAGCTTGAAGTCGGTGCTGCCGCCCTTGAAGACGCCGACCGCGCCGAGCAGCGTGATCATGGGCGCCTTCACCACGAGATCGCCGTTGAGCTTCTGATAGTGGAGGCCGCCGACGAGGTTCGTGACGCTGCCGCCCGCCTCCGCCGCGAGGGCGCCCTTCGTCATGTGCAGCTCCGCCGCGATGGACGTCTGGTTCTTGTTGCCGGTCACCGTCTCGCCGTGGGAGCCGTTGATGAGGTGCGCCGTCACCGCGCCGACGTCCGACTTGTAGTTGCCGACGATGTTCTCCCCCACGTCCCCGAGATTGCCAGTCAGCTCCAGCGAGCCGACCTTGCGGGTGAAATCGCCGGTCACCGTGTATTCGACGCCGTTGCAGATCGTGATTTGCCGCCCGCCGATGGTGTAGCTCCGGTTGCCGCCGATCTTCTCCACGTAGTTCGAGATGGCGTTCGACACGTCGTTCCCGCTGACCGTGATCGATTGATTGCCGCCGATCTTCTGCGAGAGCACCGAGCCGATGTCGACCGACTGATTGCCACCGACCTTGACCGTCTCGTTCACTCCGACCGTGGAGTTCTCGTTGCAGTTGATGTGGCTCTCTTCGTCGACGCCGACCTCTTCCTTCTTGTCGTGCTCGATCGTCGTGTTGAAGTCCTTCTGCGCGTGGACGTTGAAGCCCTGGCTACCGCCCGAGTCGCCCGCGTTGATCTCGTTGTGACCGCCCGCGCCCGGCGAAGAATAGCTCTTGAGCGCGCCGGACGTCTTGGCCCCGGGCAGCGCCATCGGAGGCGTCTTCTCCGCGTTGTAGAGGCGCCCGAGCACGATCGGCCGGTCCGGATCCCCTTCGAGGAAGGCGACCGACACCTCCCACCCGACGCGGGGCAGGATCATCGT
Organism: Polyangiaceae bacterium; assembly: GCA_046351455.1. Taxonomy (GTDB): domain Bacteria; phylum Myxococcota_A; class Polyangia; order Polyangiales; family Polyangiaceae; genus JADJRH01. The sequence goes on along the minus strand of JAXLYM010000001.1, from coordinate 104,362 downwards.
GCCGCCCATCATGATCTGGGCGACGCGGATCCAGCAGCTCGACGTGTGGTCCTGTTGATTGATGCGGTCCCAATAGAAGCGCACCTTGATGCGGCCGTATTTCTCCGTGTGGATCGTCTGCTCCTGGGTGCTGGAGCCGGTGACGATCGCCGTCTGGACGCCGCGGATCTTCGGCTTCTTCGCGCGGCGTGCCGGAGCATACGGGCTGTCTTTGGGGATCGCCCGGAAGCGGTTCTCGCACATGTGGCTGCCGCCGGACTCCGTGTGTTGCTGTCCGGTGGTGGTGAGCTCGGTCACGACGAACTCCCCGTTGCAGCCCTCCTCCGCGGCGCCCTCGACGGTGAACGGGACGCCGCAGCGCAGGCCGATCGCGTGGCTCTCCCCCTCCGCCACGTCGGACGTGCGGCGCAATTCGCGGACGCGCGCGCTCGCGAGGAGCTGCCCGTGCGCGGATTTGATGAAGCGCGCCGGGTACTCGAAATAAGGCATCTTCCACGCTTCCGGCGCGGAGAGCGTCGACTCCGGCTTCACCTGCGGCTTCTCGAAGTCGTAGTCGCGGAGGAGCACCACGCCGTGACGGAGCGTGCGAGTCCGGTGGAAGAACTCGAGGTGCTCCGTGCCCTTGTCACCGCCCTGCGCCATCGACAAGACGGCCGGCTCGAGCTCGTCCTGCTGGGAGAACACCGTGGGATCGTCCCCGATGATCATGGTGTGTCCCTCGGTCGAGTGGGCGAAGTAATAGAAGATGCCGTGCTCCTCCATCAGCCGAGATGCGAAGTTGAGCATCGTCTCCCGGTACTGGACGATGAACTCCTGCGGCTGGTATTCCTTCGTCGTCAGCCACTTGACTTTGTCGGCGAAGCCTGCATCCGTGAAGAGCTGCTGGATGACCTGGATGACCGTCTTCTCCTGGAAGATGCGGCAGTCCTCCCGGTGGGCGAGCGCGGAGAGCGCCGGGCGCAGGCGCAGGCGGAAGTGGTACCGCTGCCCCGTGAAGTGGACGAACTCCGCGCGATCCACGATGCCGTCGAAGTAGCGGATGCGCTCTTGAGCGTCCGCCACGACGAGGCACACCTTCGTGCGCATCGCGTCGTTCACTCGGAACGAAGGGTCGAGGGTGTAAAACTCGACGTTGATATCGTACGGCTCGGAGACCGCCTCGTACGCCTCGAACCGTGTGGCGAACGCGTCGGGAGGCAGCTTGTCGCCGATGAGCGTGAAGGAGCCGGTGGTGTCGAGAGGCACGCTGCGATGCTAACACCCGCGTTGCTCGAAAACCACGCCGCAAGCGCGATCCGGCGCGTGATCTTGGTGGTGATAGCAATGAATGCAATCCGCGATGTGCCGCGCGAAACAAGTCGAAGTCGCTCTACGACTCTGGCTCGGTGTCAAGCGGTGTCCGCGGGCAAACCGTTCGTGACATCGGGCGAAGGCTGCACGCATAATCCGCCGCGAAGATGCTCCCGAAGGTCGACAACAAGACGGACTTCTTCGTCCATCCGCAGCTCCTGCTCGACAAGGACGGCGAGAAGCTCGTCACGATCGTGAAGGCGACGTTCGAGCAAGAGAAGGACGGGACCTTCGAGGCCGCGCCCGCGGACGGATGCCGCGGCGTGCGCATGGCCGACGTGCCGTGGGGCAAGCCCGAGGTGCCGAGCATCGCGTACCCCGCGGACCTCTGCCTCCGCAAGCCCGGCACCGACGTGATCGTGGTCGCGAAGGCCTACGCGCCGGCCGGCAAGACGGTGACCTCGTTCGACGTGCTCGTGCAGGTCGGCCCGATCAAGAAGGCGCTGCGCATCTTCGGCCCGCGCGTGTGGACGCAGGGCGGCCTCGGCCTCACGAAGCCCGGCCCCATCAGCGAGATCGAGATGCGGTACGACTACGCGTTCGGCGGCGTCGACGACAGCGATCCGGACAAGCTCCTGGAGGAGGCGCGCAACCCGGTCGGCAGCGGCATGGTGCGCGACGGCAACGCGCTCACGCTGAAGGCCGCGCCCTCGATCGAAGAGGTGGAGGTGCTCTTGACGAGCTTCCGCACGCGCCCCACGCCCGCGGGCATCTGCGCCGTCGGCCGCAGCTACGAGCCGCGCCGCAAGTACGCCGGCACCTACGACAAGCTCTGGACCGAGACGCGCGCCCCGCTCCCGCCCGAGGATTTCGACGATCGCTTCAACTCGTGCGCGTCCCCCGGGATGAACGTGTCGACGCCGCTCGTGGGCGGAGAAGAGGTCGCGCTGATGGGGCTCGTGCCCGGCGGCGGACCGCTGAAGTTCACGCTGCCGAAGGTGCCGATCGAGATCACGTTCCTCATCAAGGACAAGGAGCCGATCGTCGCGCGTCCGCACCTCGACACGCTGCTGATCGATCTCCTCGACCCGAGCGACATCAAGCCGCTCGCCTTCGAGATGTCGTGGCGCGCTAGCGTGCGCCCGCCCCGTAAAATGAAGGACATGAAGGTGCTCGTCCGGGAGCGGAAGAAGTGACGCCGTCGGCCGTGGTCGTGAGCGTGGGAGCGCGGACGCCGATCGGGCTCTCCGCGGTGGAGACGGGCTTCGCGTACCGCGCGGCCAGCGTCGGCATGCGGGAGGCGCCGCTCGTCGAAGAAGAGGGCGGCGATCCCGTCACGATGTGCTTCTTGCCGACGATCGATCCGCTGCTGACGGGCGCGGACCGCGCGGTGCACCTCGCGCTCCCGGCGCTGGACGAGGCGATGCGCAACGTCGGCCCGGCGCTCCAGCAGATGCGCGTGAAGCTGGTGCTGTGCATGGACGAGCAGCTCGGCATCGCGGGGCCGGACGGTCACCTGCCGGGCACCACGCTCGGCGCGCACGTCATCCAGCGGGCCGCGATGCACGCGCCGCAGACGCACCTGGAGACGAGCCTGCGGGGGCCTGCGGGGCCCGCGATGGTGCTTCAGGGCATCTACGACGCGCTGGCCCGCGGATCGATCGAGGCGGCGATTTTAGGCGGCGTGCACACCGACTACGACCCGGCGCGCGTGAAGGCGCTCGCGGAGGCGGGCCGCCTCTTCAAGACCGACAACCTCGACTCGATCATCCCCGGCGAGCACGCGGCGTTCCTGGTGCTGATGCGGCCGGACGTGGCGCGCACGTACAAGCTCACGCCGCTCGCGAACCTGTTCGCGCCGGGCACCGCGTTCGACAAGGTGCGCCCCGACAACGACGAGCCCGCCTTCGAGGCGGTGGGCCTCACCGTGGCGATCCGCAAGGCCGGCGCGCCGCTCGTCGACGCGAGGCTGCGCGCGGGGTGGCTCCTCACGGACCTCACGTTCGAGCGGCACCGCCTCTTCGAGCACCAGTCGATGGTGGTGCGCACGCAGTCCCTCTGGACGGAGCCGCAGCAGTGGGACCCGCCCGCGCTGCGCATCGGAGCGCTCGGCGCCGCGGCGATCCCGATCGAGGTCGCGCTCGCGTGCGAGGGTTGGCGCCGCGGATGGGCCCCGCACTCGATCGCCTTCGCCTGCGCCGGCAACGACTCCGGCGAGCGCGCGGCGCTGCTCGTCACGCGCCCTTAGAAAGAGGGACGATGCCCACCCCCGGCCTTCGCTTCGCGAAGTCCGCCCCTCCCAAATCGCTCTCTTCGTTCGCGAAGGGAGGGGGAACGTTCCGTGGTTTGTTGGGGACGTCTTGAAGATCAGGATTCGCCTTCTTTCAAAGGCGATTTGATTAACCAGGACCGAGCTCGGGGTAGAGCTTGAGGAGCGCGCGGCGCACGTCGTCGATGAGCTCGCCGCCGTCGTCGATGCGGTGCCACTCGCCGCCCGGGCCCTTCTCCGCCGCGAACACGTAGCGGAAGAGCCGCGTCGTCGTCGGATCGATGTCGGAGAAGTTCGCGTACCCGACCTCCATCGACGCGATCTTCGGCTGGTACTCGATCGAGATCGCGCCGATCTTCCCGCGGCGCTGCAGCTTGATCTTGTGCGTGTGCTCGCGCGTCACGAGGATGTCGGGCATCCCCTTCAGATCGCGGACCACGGTGGCCATCGTGCGCGTCGCGGCGGGGCCGGCCTTGTCGGGCTGCGGACCGAGCCTGTCGCGCGCCAGATCGCGCAGCGCCGCGAGGGCCGTCGGCGCCGGCGTCTCCTGCTCGGGGGGCGCCGCGTTCGGTGGGGTGGCTTCGGGCTTCGTCGTCATGTGCGAAGGTGCGGTCCTCAGCGGAAGGGGCGCGTCCATTGGCCGGGCTTCGTCGAGGCGCGCTGCGCGACGGGGAGCCACTCGCGCAGCGCCTCTTCCTGCAGCGGCACGAGCTCGATCGGATCGAAGCGCACGTGCTGCGCGGTGCGGATGCACAGCTCGCGCTGCAGCGAGCGCCGTTCGCCGGGCGTCGCCTTGCCCGAGTCCAGCTCCTGCAGCGACACGAGCGGCGTGTACGGGAAGCCGCGGCGGTAGCGCAGCCCCGACTTGAAGTTCGGCCCCTTCTCGATCCAGTACGCGCGCCACCGCTCCACGTTCGTCGTGGGCTGCTCGATGATCTCGGGCGACGGCTCCGCGGGCAGATCGCGCGGATCGCTCACGAGCTTCGCGAGCTTCACGGGAGGCGGCTCGCCGATGTCGGGATCCGCGGGCTCGGGGATGTCGATCTCCTCGACGGGGACGGCGTTCGACTCCCACAGGCCCGCGCCGGTGATCCGCTCCAGCGCGTACGCGGCGGAGAGCTTCACCGCGGCGTCCGAGTGCTCCAGGAAGTTCATCAACGACACGACCGCGTCCGCGGCGCCGGCCCAGCCGACCGCGGTGATGAGCGGCCGCGCGGGCTTCGCGATCGCCGCGGAGAGCAGCGCGTCGGCGTCGCGTGCGTCGCCCGCGATCGCGAGGAGCAGCGCCGCGATCTCCTGATCGTCGCCGGTGAGCGCGGCCGAGAGGATCGCGGACGTGTGCGGGTGCCCGGCGTACGCCATCGCGAGCCACGCGCCGCGCGTCGCCGCCGGATCGCCCGACGCGAGGGCCTGCGCGATCGCGTCGCTGACGACCGGGCTCCGCGCGAGCGCCGCGTGCGGCAGCGCCTTCGCCGCGACCGGGGCCGCGTCCATCGCCGACCGCGCGAGATCCTCCGCCGTCGCGAGCCCGCGGTGCGCGAGCACGTCGATCGCGAGCGCCCGCATCGCCGGATCGCGATCCGCGAGCAGCGTCCGCATCGCGAGGTGCACGCTCGGGTGCGGCACGATCTTCAGCGCCTCCCCGAACTGCGTCAGGCTCTCGGGATCGTTCTGCCGCAGCGCCCACGCCACGCGCTCGGCCGCGGCGAGGGCGTCGCGCCCCGCGATGCACCCGAGCGCGATCCCGATGCCGAACGCGCGCGTCGGATCCTTCGCCGGCGAGTCCAGCACGAGCGGCTCCAGGTGCGCGATCGCGGTGTGCCCCATGGAGGCGAGCGCGTCGATCGAGCTCAGCATGCGCCGCTCCAGCGTCGCCGCGAAGCGCCACGGATCCCCGAGGAGCGGCGCGCGCGACGAGCCGATCATCGTGATCTCTTCCAGGTGCTCGCGGGCGCGGGCCTTCACGAAATCCGATTCGCTCTGCGCCGGCGGGATCTCGTTCGCGAACCCCGGCGGCGGCGGTGACGGCGGGAGCTTCGGCTCCTCGTCCTTCTTCGCGGTGCGCTCCGCGATCCGCTTGCGCGTGGCGTCCGCCTGGCCGTGCATCGCGGCGATCGCGGCGTCGAGCTCCTCGAACGTCTTCGGCTGCGGGATCGGCTTCGGCGGCTGCTCGATCACCTCCGGCGCTTCCGGCGGGTGCACGCGGATCGGCGGCGCGATCGAGGGCCTGTCGATCGTGTGGAGCCGCAGCGTGTCCTGGCTCGCGAAGAGCTCCGGCGCCTCCCCCTTCACGTTCGGCACGAGCGCGAGGATCTTGTGCTCCGCGCGCGCCAGGAGCCCGTGCCCTTCGTGGATCTCCGTCAGCACGGCGCCGAACGTCGGATCCATATCCAGCGCGGGCCGCACGTGCCCGTCGACGGCGGCGAGCTCCCCCATCGCGGTGCGCACGGATCGGAGCCGTTCGGCGCGCTCGTCCATCGCGTCGTAGAGGGCGGACGTGGCGCGCGAGAGGCAGGCGGCGGCCGGCTCCAGATCGATCGGCGGCGGCGACAGCCCTTCGAGGAGCCGCGCGGTCCGCCGCATGCGGTCGTGGGCCGCCTCCAGATCGAGGAGCCAGGACGGCGCGATCGCGCCCGCCTCATCCGCGGAGACGAGGCCCGCTGCACCCGAGGAATACCCGCCGCGCTCCGACACTGCGAAGCGACGCTACCCCAGTGCGGCGTCGTCCGGAAGGAGTTCCAGAGCGCGCGCGCCTCCGTCATGATGGGGCCGTGGATCCCCGGCTGCTCCTCGACACCGACGTCCGGGCGTATGCGGTCCTCTCCGCCCGCCTTTCGGAGCCTGATTCCGATCGAACCACGTTGCTCGCCGAGCACGGCCTGGACGAGGAGACGTGGGACCAGCTCGACGACGCGTGGCAGGAGCGCCTCTCCGCGGCGATCGACGAGATGGGCGACAGCGAGGCGGTCCCTCCGTTGGTGAAGGAGCATGCGGACGCCTTCACGGCGGAGCAGGCGGTATTGGCGGCGGCGCGCGAGCCGATGCCCTTCGAGCGCTTCATCGAAATCACGCAGGACATCCGTCGAGGCCACGAGTCGCAGCACGTGATGAAGCGCAACGCGACGACGCTCCAGGACTACCTGCGCGCCCAGCAACACTGGTTGAAGCGCATGATGGACGACCCGGATCTCCAGACCCGCTTCCACCGAGCAATGGGCCGCCCCGTCACCTGAATCGCCTTCAAAAGAAGCAGTCGCGAGACCCACGCACGTGCGCGGGTGGCGGTTCGATTCAGCGGCGGCGGTAGTGGTAGAAGACCTGCGTGTACCGATCGAGCGACGCGCGATCCTGCTGGAAACGAGCCTGCCAGAAGGCGCGCTCGGCCGCGTAATCCGCCTCGGACAGAGAGAGCTTCTCGCGGGCCGCGCGCCCGAGCTCCGGTGACGTCTCCATCTGCGCTTGGAGCCACGCGAGCTGCTCCAGCGACAACCGAGGCACCGTCGCGCGCGGCGCGTTCGCCGGAGCCTGCACGTTCGCGGGAGGCTGCGCGACCGGCGCCTTCGAGGGAGGCTGCGCGACCGGCACGTTCGCTTGCGGCTGCGCGGGCGGCACGTTCGCTTGCGGCTGCGCGGGCGGCACGTTCGCTTGCGGCTGCGCGGTCGCCGGCGCGCGCACGCTCACGGGAGGCTGCGCGGTCGCGGGGCGCGCGAACGGGAGGCCTCCCGACGTCGTCGACGTGAGCTTCGTGCCCACCGGCAGCGTCTCCACCGCGGACGGCGACGAGCCACGCGGCGAAGGCGGAGGCGCGCTCGCACCCGCAGGCGCCGCCGGAGCGCTCGGCCCCTTCGCCGCGCTCGCACCATCCGGCCCCTTCGCCGGGACGCCCGCGCGATGGAACGGCGTCGCCTCCGTCGACCCGCCGCGCGCCGCCTCGTTCTTCGCCGCCGCGCGCGCCTGCGCCGCCGCCCACGCCGGCCCCTGGAACGGCGACGGCACGTAATCGGACCCGACCGTCGCCCCGAGATCCGCCTTCTTCGCTGCGGCCGGCCGAGGCGTCTCACTTCCTTGAGACACGCCCGCAGGCGGCGCCGCGGCCGGCGAAACAGCCGCGGGCGGCGTCGCAGCGGAGCCCACCGCGGGCGCCGCGCCCGGAGGCGCCACGATCGCAGGCGGCGTGAACCCGGCGCTGCTCTGCAGCCACGCGGGCCCGGCGGTCGGCACGTTCGGCGGAGGCGCAGGCGGCGGAGCCTTCGGCCCGTCGTCCCCGCGCGCGCCCTTCACGCGAAGCCACGACGGCGCGATGCCCGCGAGCGGCGATCGCTCCTCCGGCTGCGTCGTCTCGGTCGGCGACGGCGCGGACGCGTTCGTCTTCAGCCACGCCGGCCCCGCCGCGAGCGGCGATCGCTCCCCCGCTGCGGTCGTCTCGATCGAAGGCGCGCCGTGCGCGGCCACCGGAGGAGCCGAAGCGAACGGCGTCCCCGAGGTGCTCGCAGCGAACGGCGTCCCCGAGGTGCTCGCAGCGAACGGCGTACCAGCGGTGCTCGCAGTGAAAGGCGTGCCGGCGGTGCTCGCGGCGAACGGCGTCCCCGCCGTGTTGGGCGCGCCCGCGGCGCTCGCGGTGAACGGCGTGACCGCGCTCGGCCCCGACGTGAACGGCAGATCCGGCACGTCGATCGCGGCCGCCACCTGCGTCATCCCGATCTCGTCGTCGTCTTCGAGATCGCTCGACGCGAGGAACGGCGCCTCCGCAGAGAACGCAGCGCCCGGAGGCGGCGTCACGAGCGCGGGCGAGCTCACCACCGCCGGCGCGGTGAACGGCGCGCCGACCACGGCGGGCGCGGTGAACGGCGCACCAGGCACCGCGGGCGCGGTGAACGGCGCGCCGGGAACGACGGGCGCGACGAGCGGCACGGCGGGCGCCACCGGTGCGATGAGCGGGGCCGGCGCATCGGCGAACGAAGGCTTCTGGAACGTGGCGCCGCCGTCCCCTTGTTGCCTCGCGAGCGGCGAGAGGTGCGCCTCCGGAGCGACCGGCATCGGCCCTTTGAGCTTCCGCTTCTCGGCGCGCATCTTCCGTTGCGCGGCCTTGCGGTGCTTCGCGAGCAGCTCGTTGTACCGATCGAGGAGCGCGAGCTTGCGCTGCTGCCCCTGCTTCGCCATTCGCAGGAGCCACGTCTCCTGCGTGAGCTCCCATTGCTCCTCCGAGACGGAGGCCATTTCGAGCACGCGGTCGCGCGGAAACCCCGCCTCCATTTCGGCGGTCATCGCGGCGAACTGGTCGAGGCTCAGCGGCCGCTGCGCTTCCACGGGCCGGAGAATAGGCGCCCCTCATCGTGCTGGTCGAGAGTCGATCGCGCACGCTCGGACGTTCGTCTTCCACCAAGCCCGCCGCCCCGCTGCGGCCTTCGTTTTGCTAAGCGCGCCCCGGTCCCGACTCGGCACCTCCCCCAAGGTGCCAGTCCGGCAAACATTCAATCATCCTGTATCGCCGCTTCCTCAGATCTTCGGGAACATCTCGTGGCACTCCGCGACCTCCTTCGGGTCCACGTTCGGGAGATCGAAGGTCGGCGGCACGAGGAAGCTCGGCTGATCGAAGTCGAACATGTCCCACGGGGCCTCGGCGTTCGCGTCGCGCGCGGTGAGCGCTCCGATCACGAAGCGGGCCTCGATGAAGCGCAGGATCGATGTGTGGTCGTACGCGGCGTGGCTCACGTGATGGTGCCTGGCCCACGGGGAGACCACCATCATCGGCACGCGCACTCCATAGGTGTCGAAGGCGCCGGGCACGTCGTTCTTGCCGAGCTGCGGGAGCAATGTGTCCGGCGGACAGGCCGGCGGGGGCACCACGTGGTCCCAGAGGCCACCGTGCTCGTCGTACGTCAAGAACAAGGCCGAACGTGGCCAGTCCGGGCTCTTCGTGAGCGCGCGGATCACCTCCGCGACCCACCGTTGACCGATGCTCGGCAGGTGCGGCGCGTGCTCCCACGTCGACTCCGCCAGCTTGCTCGCGAACGTCGAGTTGACGAACGCGACTTGAGGCAACCTCCCCGCCGCCGCGTCGGCGAAATAATCCTCCATCGTGCGGACGTGCGCCTCCGGATCCCGCACGAGCGCCCGCAGGAAATCCCCGAGGCCGCCCTCGTCCGAGAAGTACAGCTTGTAATCGACGCCTCGAATATCCATGTATTCGAAGATGGTGTGCGGCGGCTCGAACTTGCTGTTGCCGAGGTGGCCGAACGAGGAGGCCGCGTAGAGGTACATCCGGTTCGGCCAAGTGGGGCCGAGCAGCGAGCAATGGTAATGGTCCGCGATCGAGAAGGTGTTCGCGAGCCAGTAATAAAAGGGGATGTCGCGCTCGTCGTAATACTCCATGGCGCGCTCGCCGTAGAGCGTCTCCGCGGGCTCCCCCTTCGCGCTCTGGCCCTCGCTCGTCCGCACGAAACCATCCATCTTGCCGCCGTCCACCTGCTTGTGCGAGCTGTCCCAGTCGTGCGGGGTGCTCGCCGCGCACTGCCTGTCCGCGTGGTGCGGCAAGACCGGAATGTTCGAGTCGTCCGGGTTCGAGAACTCCACGGGCGCGATCTCCACGTCGGCCTGGCCGTACGCGGGGAGGTTGCGGAAATAGTGGTCGAACGAGCGGTTCTCCTGCATCACGACGAGGATGTGGTCGATCGGGATGTCGGCGCCGTTCGGCCGCGACTCCCCCTGCGATTCCGCGGGGAGCGCGCCGGCCTTGTAAAAGCAGCCGGCTCGCAGATCCTGAGCGCGCCAATCCTTGGGGGGCGACACGGCACGATCCCAGTCCAGGATATCGATCGAATTCACCGTCTCGGTCGGGGCGCACGCGGTCGTCCACGCGGCTGCGCACAGGCAGCTCACCGTCATCAGGTTTCGCACGTCCGTGTTCTGAAGATCGATAGTCGCGCCGTCAACCCATTTGTGGTCGCTTCACGGCACCATCTTCCGCACGATGCGCCGCAGATCATCGAAGTCGAGCGGCTTGTCCACGAGGATCGCTCCGCCGCGCCGCGCCCGATCTCGCACCTTCCTGTCGCTGAACGCGGTGATGAGGATCACGGGGAGGACGATGTCCGCCTCCCGCATGGCCCACAGGAGCTCGAGCCCCGTGTACCCGGGCATGCGAATGTCGGAGACGATGAGGTCCGGCGCGATGCCGCGCAGACAGACGTCCTCCAGCACGAGCAGGAGCTCTCTGCCGTCCTTCACCTCGCGCACCTCGTAGCCGTCGCGCCGCATCATCTCGGAGAGCAGCGCGCGCATCTCGGTGTCGTCCTCCGCGACCACGATCTTGCGCTTTTCGGTCGGTGTCGCGAGCTGGCCCATCCAGTCGGACGCTCAAGCATCCATTGTGCCGCGCGTCCCGGCTGCGAATTCGCTGGATTTTGGGGGGAGTCGGGGAGGGCAAGCCGGGCCGGCTGGGTGGATTTGCCCCAGGCCGGCCCGAGAGAGGCAGGATCAGAGATCGATCGCGTAGAGGAAGCTCGTCTTCGGCGTGCGGAGGAAGCGCTCGCGGATCAGCTCCTTTAGCATCTTCCACTCGCCCTCGTTGTCCACGTACTTCGCGAGGAGCTTCTCCGCCCCGGCCTTGTCGCCGGAGCCCTTGATCGCGAGCACGACCTTCGCGAGCTCCAGCACGCCCGGCTTGAACTTGGGCATATCCATCGCGAAACAACCCTTGTCCGCGCCGTTCGCGGCCGTCTCGTCCTTGCGCCAGACGATGGCGCCCGCGTCGATGAGAGAGCCAATCTGGATCGCCGCGAGCTGGCTGTACGGCTTCGGCTTGTGGTTGCCGTCGTACATGCCCTGCGCCGCGTGGCCCATCGCCCAGACGATGTCGCGGATGTGCGACTGCCCCGCGAGCTTGTCGTCGATGAGCTTCTTTTCGACGAGCCAGTCCACGAAGAAGAGCGCCGACGTCTGCGCCTTCAGCTCCTCCAGCGTGCTCGCGAGCGGGCCGCCGAAGATCTGATCGTCGGTCTTGCCGGACACCTTGTATTCGTGCGCCGGGCCGAGGTTGTGCGCCGCCTCGTGCAGGACGGTGCTCATCGTGAGCACGCTCGAATCGAACGACATCGTGTCGACGACGGACTTGCAGAACGTGGACGAGACCTGCGCCTTCAGGCCGTCGAGGCTGTCCTTGTCGGTGTACAGGTTCGTCATCGCGACGGTGCGGCCGCCCTTCTCCGCGACAGGGCCCCAGTTCGGCAGGCTCTGGCCGATCGTCGCGCCGACGGCGTTCCGCGAGTCGCCCGCGTTGAGGATGATGTCGATGAAGTCCGGGAGGTGGAACTTCACGTCACGCGCCTTGTACGGCTTGCCGGCCATCTGCGCGAGCGCGCCCTCCATCTCCTTCTTCACCGGCGAAAGGCGCTTCTGCCAGGTCAGCGAGTCCTGGTTGATGCGCGCGAACGACACGTGGAAGTTCGCCTTGCGACTGCACGGCTCCGAATAGACCTCGTCCGGCCCGATGCGCAGGTAGAACTTGGAGTTGTTGACGTTCATCTTGGCCCACGCCTCGTCGGCCTTGAACCAGCTGTTGTCGGTGAACGCCTTCGACGCCGCGGTCAGGTACTCTTTGAGGGGCGCCTCCGCGGGGTTCTTGATCGCGTCCGCCGCCTTTTGAAGGCCAAGGGAGATCTGGCTCATCTCGTCCTTGAACGCGACGTTGTACGGGACGGCCTTGAGCTTGCCGCCCTCCTCGACGACGGTCGCGAACTGGAAGAAGAGATCCTTCGAGTCTGCGCGCTTCTCCAGCGCTTCGCACCACTTCGGATCCGACTGGAGGCTCGCGGGATAGAGGCCGGAGATCTTCTTTTCGCGGGTGGGCAGCGCGAAGCAGTTGGGATCGCTCTCCGTCTTCGGCTGTTCGCAGAAGGGGGATTGATTGCGGTAGAAGAGGAACGCGCTGGCCGGGTCGTCCTTCGCGAGCTTCTCCCCGAAGCCGAGCACGCCGTTCTGCTTGGCCCAGATTCGCTCGATGAGCTTCGCGGCGTCGAGCACCGCCTTCACGAGGACCTTCTCCTCCTCGGGCGCAGAGCGGAAATCCGAGCGGACGATCGCGGGGCGGCCCTGATCCAGCTCCGCGCGGACGGCGGCCCTGCGCGCCTTCTCCTGGGCGGACAGGCCGTCTTCCGGAAAGCCGTTCGCCTTCAGACTGGCGATCTTCTCATAGGCTGTCTGGAACGCGGGAGTGAGCTTCCCGTCCTTCACCCACGCGGGCGCGGGCGCGGCGACTCCCCACGGCGTCGCGATCTCGTCCGCGTCGGGCATGTTGTTGCCGTTCGCGTCGTCGATCCAGAAGAGGGGCAGATCGAGGTACACCGCGTACCGATTGAAATCCGCGCGCGACACCTTCTCGGGCGGGGCCGCGGGCGGCGGCTCCACCGGCGCGGTCACGGAGACCGTCGCCATCGCCGTCGCCGTCGCCGTGGGCTGCGGCGTGGAGCCGGGCGTCGTCGTCGTCGAACCACACGAGGAGAGGAGCCCCGCGATCGCGGGGAGCAGCGGCAGCAAGACCGAACGCTTCATCGCCCCCCTTTGCGACGAAGCCGATCGGAACACAACAGGGTCGCGCAGATCGGGCCGCGCCGAGGCCCTCCGTTCGTGCGATGGTGCGGGAGATGAAGCCCACCGAGCGATTCTCCGATCGGGTCGAAGCCTACGTCCGCCACCGCCCGAGCTACCCGCGCGAGGTGATCGCCGCGATCCGGGAGGGCCTGCACGTCGCGCCGCCCGCGGAGGTCGCGGACGTCGGCGCGGGCACCGGCATCTTCTCCGCGCTGCTGCTCGCCGAAGGGTACCGCGTGACCGCCGTCGAGCCGAACGAGGCGATGCGCGACGCGGCCGCGCGCATGCTCTCCGATCGGCTCGAATTCAAGGCGATCCACGGCACCGCGGAGAGCACGGGCCTGCCCGACGCGAGCGTCGATCTCGTCACGGCCGCGCAGGCGTTCCACTGGTTCGATCCGGCCCGCGCGCGCGTGGAGCTCCTTCGAATCACGCGCGCGCCGCACCCCGTCGCGTTGATCTGGAACTCGCGCTCGCTCGACGCGACGCCGTTCCTCCGCGCGTACGACGAGCTGCTCGTGCGCATGTCCGATGACTATGTGAAGGTGCGCAACCACAACCTGAGCGACGCTGTCTACTCGGCGTTTTACGGGCCGCGCGGCTACGAGCGCCGCGTCTTCGCGAGCCGTCAAGACTTCGATCGCGAGGGCTTCCTCGGCCGCGCGCTCTCGTCGTCGTACGTGCCCGGCGCGTCGCACCCGCGCCACGCGGAGACGGTGCGCGCGCTCGGCGAGCTGTTCGACGCACATCAGGAGAACGGCCGTGTGTCCTTTCTTTACGACACGGAGGTTTTCCTCGGCTTCCTCGCGTGAAGCGCGATCTACCGCGACCGCGGTGGGGCCAAATGCCCGCGCATCGAGTCGCGTGAAGCTCCTCCATGCGAAGCCTTGCCCTTGACGAATCCAGGGGGCTCTGGCCAGGATTCGACCGGATGTCTGCGCCCTCGGGGAAAGTCGATGATGCCGATGAGGGCCTCCCCGTGCCCAAATCGTCGCTCATGGACACGGTCCCCGACGAGTCGAGCCTGCGCAGGCCGACGCCGACGCCGCCCCCGACGCCCTCTCCGACGCCGTCGCCCATCAGCGGAGAGACATCGGATCCCGCGGCGCTGAGCGCGTCGTCGTCGCGCACGTTCGGCAAGTATCGTCTGCTCGCGGAGCTCGGCCGCGGCGGCATGGCGGACGTGCACCTCGCGGTCGCCGTCGGCCCCGCGGGCTTCAGCAAGCTGCAGGTCATCAAGCGCCTCCGCCCCGGCATGACGGACGAGGCCGAGATGCGCCACATGATGCTGGACGAGGCTCGCCTCGCCGCGCGCCTCAACCACAAGAACATCGTCCAGACGAACGAGGTCGGCATCGTCGACGACCAGTACTTCCTCGCGATGGAGTACCTCGACGGTCAGCCGTACCACCGCATCTTGAAGCGCGCCGCGCAGCTCGGCCGCACGGTGCCGCTTCCGTTCGCGGTGAGGATCCTGTGCGAGGTGCTGTCGGGCCTGCACTACGCGCACGAGGCGCGCGACTACGACGGCGTCTCGCTCGGCGTCGTGCACCGCGACGTGAGCCCGCAGAACGTGTTCGTCACGTACGACGGACAGGTGAAGGTCGTCGACTTCGGCATCGCGAAATCCACGGGCCGCCTCGTGGAGACGCAGACCGGGATCATCCGCGGAAAGATCACGTACATGGCGCCGGAGCAGGCGTTCGCGACGACGGTCGATCGCCGCGCGGACATCTTCTCCGTCGGCGTGCTCTTGTGGGAGGCGATCGCGGGCCAGCGTCTGTGGGGCCAGCTCAGCGATCCGGAGATCGTCGCGCGCCTCATGCACGAGGTGCCGTCCGTCACCACGGTGCGCCCCGACGCGCCCGCGGACCTCGTGGACCTGTGCGATCGGGCGCTCAAGCGCGATCGCGAAAAGCGCCCGATGACCGCGGCGGAGATGCGCACGGAGCTGGAGAACTACCTCGCGCTGCACGACATCCAGGTCACGGCGGAGGCGCTCGGCGCTCTCGTCGTCGATCTCTTCTCGGAGGAGCGCGACGAGCTGTCGCGCCTCGTCGATCGCGAGCTGAACCTCCTCCGCGCGGGGGATCTCGATCGCGGCGACATCGCGCGCGTGAAGCGCCTCACGGAGCCGAGCGGCATCCGCAAGAACCTCCTGCCCGGCGGCGTGCCGAGCCCCACGTTGCCCGCGGCGATGCGCATCCCCGGCACGCCCGCGGCGCCGTCGGTGCGCGATCTGCGCCGCTCGCCGACGCCTTCGCAGCTCAACCGATCTTCGCAGGACGCGCTCGGCACGCCGATGCCGGACTCCGCGGGTCCGACGGTGCCGCGCGCGCCCTCGTTCGATCGGGACGACGGCATGACGTCGCGCGAGCTGTCGCCGCCGGTCGCGGTGATCCCGAGCATCTCCGGCCCGCCTTCGTCGACGACGGTGCCCGCGGCGGTGTGGCGCCCGCAGCCGAAATGGCGCCATCCCATGGTGTACGCCGCGGCGTTCGGCTTCGCCGCGCTGGTGGCGCTCCTCGCGATGAAGGCCTCGTTCGGCCCCGCGGAGGTCGCCGGCACCGGCCTCGACACCGCCTCTCCGACAGGCACGCTCCCCACCGGAGCAGGCCAGTCCACATTGCCAATCTCGTCCACGTCGACAGCCGCGGTCCCCACGGTCGCCGCGCAGCCCGACAGCAACTATCTCAAGCTGCGCGTCACGACGAACCCGAGAGAGACGCGCATCCTCTTCGACGGCTCCCCGCTCCCCTCCGCGCCGAGCCCGTTCGAGGCCAAATTCCCGAAGGACGGCGCCGTTCACCGCATCACGGTGGAGGCGGCCGGCTTCTACCCGCAGAGTCGAATGGTGGTGTTCGACAAGGACCAATCCCTCGACTTCATCCTCCACTCGAAGAAGGGCCCTCCGCCCCCCAAAGACAGCCCCTATCACTGAAGGGTCGTTTCGAGCGAGGCACCACGTGGTGCCGAGTCAGCGCGCCGGCGACCTCACAGCAGCGTGAGATCGGCGTCTCGAAAGAGCGTGCCGGAGAACGAGGCGATGCGCCCCTTCTCCGTGGTCTTCGCGTGGTTCTTGGCGGCGTTCGCGCGCTCCTGCACCTCCCGATCGGTGAGCATGCAGTCCACGCCCACGATCGCGAGCCCGATCGACACCGTGGGTCCCTTCGGGATGCCGCGGTACGAGGTGGCCGCGAGCCGCTCTTGCAAGGCTTTCAGGAACGGGCCGGCCCACGCGAGGCTCATGTTGGGCAGCGTGAGCACGTACTCGTCCCCGCCGAAGCGATAGGCGTGTCCGTGCGAGAACACGTGCGCTTCCAGGGCTTCCATGAACACCGCCAGCAGATCGAGATCCACCCGAGTCTCCCCGTAGCGGGTGTTGAAGGACTTGAAGTCGTCGATATCGAGGTACGCCACCGCCACGGGGGCGTCGCGGAAACGGGCGCGGCGGCGATAATAGGCCAGGTCCGGCAGGAAGAGAGAGGGCGCCTCCAGGATGTGGAACTTCTCGTCGTATTCACGCGGCCGGAGCGCGAGCGGCTGCGGACAGGCCGCCTCCGCGTGGCGGATCGACAGATAATCGGTCAGCTGCGGGATGCGCGCGGCCTCCGTCTCTTCGAACCACGGGGCCGACATCAAATGCTCCAGCGACAGCAGCTCTCGTTTGAGGAGCCGGATCACCTGCGGATCGATCGCCTTCGAGAGGGGGAGATCGATGACCTCCGCCGCCTCGCGCCGTTGATCGACGAGGACGCGCTTCAGGAGGCCCCGGTAGGCGTCGTGCACGATCACGGGCTTCTGCGGCCCTTCGAGCTGCCTTTTGAGGAGCGAGAGCTGCCCCAGGATGTCCGCCACCTCGGCCGGCTGCACGCCGCGGAGCTGCGCGGCGATCACGTCGACGACGTCCCGCTGGAAGGTCTCGGTGAAGCGCTCCACACACGTGGTGAGAGCGCGCGCTTCGGCTCGCGTCAGCTCCGGCATCCGGGCCGGCATCGTACACGCATCGCGCCCCGAGGCGCCGCGAAAAGAGAGGTCACCTCGGCGTGAGGCGCTGCGCGACGATGGATTGATGCATCCAGTGCTCGTCCGTCTGGACATGGTCCTTGCGGACCCATTTGCCGAGGCTCTTCGAGAAATCCGCGTCCGCGAACGAGGACGCGAGCCGCACCACCACGCCCTCTCGCTGGCCTCCGAAGGCGGAGGGGCGCTGCGACAAGGACTCTGTCAGACTCCGTAGCTCCGCCTCCGTCGCGACGGTGCCGCGGAACAAGAGTGGTACCGTCGGGAGGCCCAG
Organism: Polyangiaceae bacterium; assembly: GCA_046351455.1. Classification (GTDB taxonomy): domain Bacteria; phylum Myxococcota_A; class Polyangia; order Polyangiales; family Polyangiaceae; genus JADJRH01. The sequence continues at coordinate 86,918 of JAXLYM010000001.1, read as the reverse complement.
ATCGGCCGCCTGCGCCGCGACCATGTCCCAGTCCCACCACGTGCCGTCGGAGTCGTCCCGCACGCCGAACACCAGCGAATAATCCGGCAGCGCGTCGTAGGCGATGGAGTGGACCGCATAGCAGTACTCGCAGAACACGCTCAGCCCTTCGGACACGAGGTGCGCGATGCGGCCGTGCGTCGCCTTCGCGAGGTCGAAGCTCGGGTGCGCGGGAGGGCCCGAGTGCGAGCGCGAATAGACGGCGCGCCGCGTGTACGTGCAGTTCGATCCGTCGCACTTCTCCGTGACGACGATCTCCGCGCCGAGGAGCGGCGACACGTCCTTGAGGCGCTTGTCGTCCGACGTCCCGCCCGGAGACCACGGCAAATGAAATGAACGGGGGTACTTGGCGGACACGGCGCCACCGAAGATATCATGTTGCGACGCAGCGTGGTCGTGATATCGCAAGGAAGGCCCATGTCGCTCTCCGTCCTCACCGCGGCGCCCGCCGCCCCCGACTACCACGTTCCCTGGGCCGAATTGCAGGTCTTCGACTGGGTCCGCGCGCTCGAAGCGTGCCCGCAGGACGCGATCCATCACGCGGAGGGCAACGTGTGGATTCACACCCGCATGGTGCTGGAGTCGCTCGCCGGCCTCCCCGCGTACCGCGCCCTCTCGGCCGAAGAGCAGGCCATTGTCTTCGTCGCGTGTTTGATGCACGACATCGCCAAACCGCAGACCACGCGGGTCGAGGACGACGGGCGCATCACCGCGAAGGGGCACTCGCGCGCCGGGGAGCTGCTCGCGCGCCGTCTTTTGTGGGAGATGGGCGCCCCGTTCGAGATGCGAGAGGCCGTGACTGGCCTCATCCGCCATCACCAGATCCCGTTTTACCTCATCGAGCGGGAGGACGCGCAGCGCGTCGCCGCGGAGGTGTCGCTCGCGTGCCGCCCGGATCTGCTCGCGCTCGTGGCGGAGGCGGATATTCGCGGTCGCGTCTGTCAGGACCTGCAGAAGGTGCTGGACAACATCGAGCTATTCCGGGCCTTCTGCGCGGAGGAAGGGTGCCTGTCCGGCCCGCGGCGCTTCGCCTCACCGCACACGCGCGTCGTCTATTTCCGCGCGGAGGGCGGCGGCCGCCACCCGGACGTGGAGGCCTTCGACGACACGTTGGGCGAGATGATCATGATGTGCGGACTGCCAGGCTCCGGCAAGGACACCTATGTTCGAGAGCGCCTGTCCGGACTGCCCGTCGTCTCGCTGGACGACCTCCGCGTGGAGATGGACGTGGACCCGACGGACGATCAAGGCGCCGTCGTGCAAGCGGGAAAAGAGCGCCTCCGCGAGCACCTGCGCCGCCGCGAGCGCTTCGTCTACAACGCCACCAACATCAACCGCCAGCGCCGCACCCCCGTGATCGCCCTGGCCGCCGACTACGGATTTCGCGTCCGTATCGTCTATTGCGAGGCCCCGCGGGAATTGCTCCTCGCGCAGAACCGCGCCCGCACAGCCCGCGTGCCGGACGCGGTGATCCGCCGCATGAGCGAGCGCTGGGAGGTCCCGTCCGAGACGGAGGCCCACGTCGTGGAGCGCGTGATTCGGAGCTAGCAGACAGTGCCCACCCCCGGCCGCGCTACGCGCGTCCGCCCCTCCCAAATCGCTCTCTTCGTTCGCGAAGGGAGGGGGGCTAATTTGAAAAAGTCTGTTCAGGAAATGGCCAGTCCGGAACGGACCAGCTCAAGGGGAGGGGAGGGAGCGTGGCAATCCCGCGCTCCCGAAACAATCACACAGCTGCAGCCGCTTCGAGCGCCGGAGCCGCCGCTTTGACCGCGAGCTTCTCCTTCAACCACGCGGCCGTCTGCGGGTACATCACGCTCGCGGCCTTGCTGCCGATCACCGCGCCGACGTGGCCGCCCGGCACCTGGATCACCTTCGTGTCCTTCGAGCCGCAACGCTCGTTGAGCGCCGTCGCCGCGGGGGGCGGACAGATGGTGTCGCGCTCCGCCACGATCGTGAGGACAGGGCACTTGATGTTGTCCAGCGCCGCCCGCTTGCCGCCGACGTAATGCTCACCGGCCACCAACTTATTGCCCTGGTACAGCTCGCGAATGTACGTCTCGTACGCCGCGGCCGGGAAAGGCACGTTGTCGTTCGACCACTCCTCCATCGCGTCGAACGCCGCCTTCGCCTCCTTGTCGCCCGCCTTCGCCGCGAGGCCGATCCATTTGGCCATCTGCAGCGTCGGACGCATCGCGACAAAGCCGCTCTGCATCTGAATCGGCTGCACGTTGCCCGCCGCCGAGATCGCGCCCACGTCGAACCACTGGGGCTGCACCATGTGCCCGAGCAGGCCCGCGTGCGAGAAATCGATCGGCCCGGCGAGGTTGATCAGCGCCGCGACGCGCTCCGGATTCAGGGCAGTCCAGATCGTGGACAGCGTGCCACCCATGCAGTAGCCGAGGATACCCACCTTCGGGGCGCCCGTCGCCTGCTGCACCTTGCGGACCGCGTGACCGAGCCGGCGGAGCACGCTCTCCCAGTTCAGATACCGATCCTCATCCTCGGGAACGCCCCAGTCGAGGAGGTACGTGTCAATCCCGGCCTTCACCATCGCGCCGGCGAACGTGGCCTTCTCCCGAAGGTCGAGCACGTACCAGCGGTTGATCATCGACGGGACGATCAGGAACGGCAGCTGCCCCTCGGCCGGCTTGCCCGTCGGGCGGAAGCGGTAGAGTTGGGCCGTCCCTTCGCGGAAGATCGTGTCTTTCGGCGTCGGCGCGTCCATCTCAAGCACCCGTGTTCGTGAAGAAGCCGAGCGTGCGCTTCGCCGCGTCCACCGTCATGCGGCGCGACTCGGCCCCGAGGTTCGCCCAGTAACCGATGGTGTCCTTCGTGAGGCGCGCCGTCTCGTCGAGCGCCGTCTTCGTCTGCTCGAGGCCCGTCGCCTGCATCTTCGCCATCTCGTCGAAGAGCGCGTTCATCTGCGTGAGCTGCGTCTCGAACGCCTTGGCGAAGGGGTTGAAGAGAGAGGTCTTGGTCTCGGTCTTGTCGCTCATGGCTACTTCTGGAGAGAGGGGCTCCCAGCGCGGCGCATCTCGGTGGATCCTGCGGGCGCTTTCGCCGCCGCCGTCTGCGGTGCGTGCTCACGTACCTGAGTACGCTCCGCGCGCTCCTCGCCGGCGACGACGAAATCACCTCACAGGCTCAACCGATCTGCATCGCGCTGTTCGTTCACCGGCGGGGCACATCCCCGCGTCGTCGGTGGCCAGAAGTTATGTTGCGGTGCAGCAGGCGTCAAGCGTTTCCTGTTGCGGTGCAACATCATTTCTTTTTCTTGTGGATTTCCCGCTTCAGCTCGTCGAGCTCGCGGCGGAGGCTGGCCATCTCGGCGTCCGCCTTGCTCGGCGCCGCAGGTTTTGCCGATTGTGCAGATGCAGCAGATGCACCGTTCGGCGCAGATCCAGCGTACGGCGGGGGGAAGCCGGCGCCGCCCATGCCCTCGGGGAAGCCGCCCGTCATGAGGAGGCGGGCCAGCGCGTTCGTCGCGGCGAAAGGCAGGTTCGCGAGGGGATTGAACGGCGACATGGCCTGTGCCCCCCGCTTCAGCGCGAGGTACGACTCCAGCGCTTGACTGACGTACAGGCCCAGAAACTCCGCCAAGGCCTCATCCCCCATGCGGATCAGCTGCAGGAGGAGAGGCACGGGCAGCAGCTGATCCGCGCGCCGGCTCTCCATGATGATCTGCGTGAGCGTGGGCGCCGTCAGGTCCTCTCCGGTGCGCGCGTCCACGACCTGCGCGTCGGCTCCCTTGCGGATCCGCTCGGCGAGCTCCTCTTGCGTGATGTAGCGGCTCTCCTCCGTATCGTAGAGGCGCCGGTTGGTGTATTTCTTGACGAGCATACGCCGCCTCCGCCCGCCCCCGGGCGAAAGTCCTTGGTGCAGTGCAATACCCCATCCCGGTATCTTTTGCACTGGAAATTGGTCGTTCATGTTGCAGAGCAACAAAATTGGTCTTGACGTGTGGGAAAAGCACCGCTAGGAAGGGGCGCGTCACGTTGGTGCACCGCAGCAGGATCAGGAGCCGTCGCATGTCGTTCCGTGTTCGTTTCCCGGGAGGTCCGGTTTCCCGGTCGTCGCTTGCGGCGGCCTTCCTCGGCCTCGCCGCGCTCTCATCGGCCTGCGCCAACACGGATGAGGTGGCCTGTCGCGTCGGCGCGGACTGCGTGTCGGGCGTGTGCAACGCCAACGGCACGTGCGCCCCGGCGAACACCGGCGGCGGCGGCTCCGGCGGCAGCGCCACGGGCGGATCCAGCGGCTCCACGGACACGACGTCGAGCGGCGGCACCACGAACACCGGCGGTGACGGCGGAGCGAGCACGGGCGGCTCCGGCGGCGCCGGAAGCTGCCAGCCCAACAACGACGGCACCGTGACCTCGAAAGAGGCGCCCTTCGCAGCGGGCCTGTCGGCCAAATACAAGGTGGCCCAGAACGCCACCTTCGACACGACAGGCACCAAGAACGCGGACGGCACCCGCACCTGGGACTTCACGCAAATGCTCTCCGGCGATCAGAGCGTGATCGTGGAGACGCTGGAGCCGACGGGCCAGTGGTGGTCCAACGACTTCGCGGGCGCGACGTACGCCTCCCGCCTCTCGCAGAGCGCGGATCTCCTCGGCGTCTTCGAGGTGACGGCGGACGCGCTCCTGCTCCGAGGTGTGGTGTCCCCGACGGACGGATTCACCTCCACGAAGCTCACGTACGATCCGCCGGTGACGGTGCTCGCCTTCCCGATGAAGAAGGGCGACACGTGGACGACGGCCTCCACCGTGTCCGGCACGGCGAGCGGCGTGTTCTCCCTCTATTACGAGAACTACGACTCCGAGGTGGACGTCGCCGGCACCGCGAAGACGCCTTATGCGGAGTTCCCGATTCTGCGCGTCGGCACGGATCTCACGCGCACGGTCGGCGCGCTCGTGACCACGACGCGCACGTACTCGTTCGTCGCGGAGTGCTTCGGTCCGGTCGCGACGGTCGTCTCCACGACGGACGAGTTCGGGACCGAGTTCACGTCGACCTCCGAAGTGCGAAGGCTCGCGCCGTGAAGAGGCTCCTCGCCGCCGCCGTCTGCGCGCTCGCCCCGGCGATGGCCGGGTGCCTGTCGTATTACCAAGGCCCCATGCCCGGGGAGCCGAAGGACGCCACGTACATCGAAGTCGAGGGCACCCGCGTCCGCTACCGCGACACCGGAGAGGGCCCGCCCGTGATCATGATTCACGGGTTCGCGTCCTCGCTGGAGACATGGGATCTCGTCCAGCCGATCATCGCGAAGAACCACCGCGTGATCTCCCTGGATCTGAAGGGTTTCGGCTGGACGGATCGCCCCGAAGGCGACTATTCGCCGTGGGCCGAGGCGAAGATCGTCCGCGCCGTCATGGACCGTCGCGGCGTCGAGCGCGCGGCCATCGTCGCGCACTCGTGGGGCTCCAGCGTGGCGCTCGCGCTGGCCCTCGGCGCGCCGGAGCGAGTGACCAAGATCGCCCTCTACGATGCGTGGGTGTACGAAGATCAGATCCCCACGTTCTTCCGCCTCGCGCGTCGCCAGGGCCTCGGAGAATTCCTGTTCGGCGTCTACTACAAGGAGCGTCCGGACGAGCGCCTGTCCTTGGCCTTCTACGACCCGACGGTCGTGAACGAGAAGCTCGCAGAGGATATCGAGCGGGCGGTGGAGCGTCCCGGCACGGTCGCGGCCGCGCTCGCCGCTGTCCGCGGACAGACGTTCTCGGAGGTCGAGAAGAGATACCGCACGATCACGAAGCCGACCTTGCTTTTGTGGGGTCGGGAGGACGTGGTGACCACCATCGACTTCGCGGAGCGCCTCTCCAAGGAGATGCCCAATTCGCGCCTGGTGGTCTATCCGAAATGCGGCCACTTCCCGATGCTGGAGGCGATGCTGGCGTCGACGCGGGAGCTCGCGAAGTTCCTCGACGAGGGGGCGCAGTGAAGAGCGCGAAGACCCCGAAGACGTCGAAAAAGGCCCTTCGCAACCTCGGAGTCGCGGCCGCGGCGACGCTGGCCTTCGCGTCGGCGACCGAGGCGCGCGCGACCGGGTTCACCGACATCGGCGACGATCTGCGCACGCACGTGAAGACGCTGTACGAGCTTCACGGCGCGTTCCGGCTCCGCGGGGAGATGTTCTACAACATGGATCTGGACCGCGGGCCCACGCCCTCGGGACAGCTCTTCTTCCCGGTGCCCCTCTCGGACCCGAAGGGGCAGACGCTCACCGCGGCCGACATGCGGTTTCGCACGGATCTGGCCGTGTACGCCCCGGGCGGGATGGTCGCGGCGAAGGTGCGGCTCGACATGCCGGACAACCTCGCGCTCGGCGCCTATCCGGACGGCGTGCCCTCCGCGTCGACCACGCAGCGTCCCCCGGAGTTCACCGCCCGCCTGAAGCGCGCGTATACAGAGGTGTTGACGCCGATCGGCGTGTTCGCGGCCGGCCGCATGGGCGCGCACTGGGGCCTCGGCATGCTGACGAACGGCGGAGACTGCGTCGACTGCGACTCCGGGGACTCCGCGGATCGCGTCGCGTTCATCTCGCCGATCGCCGGCCACGTGTTCGCCGTCGCGTTCGATCTCTCGTCCTCCGGCCCGTTCACGAAGCGGGGTGTGCAGAACAAGGTGGTCGACCTCGACCCCTCGGACGACGTGCGGTCCGTGACGTTCGCGCTCCTCAACTTCCGCAACGATCTGGCCCGCGAGCGCCGCCGCAAGGCCGGCAAGACGACGTTTGAATACGGCGCCTTCGCCTCGTACCGCTGGCAGGAGCGGGACACGCCGCTCTGGTACCTGCCGACGTCGTCGGACACCGTGTACAAGAGCTCGCAGGTGATGAACCGCGGATTCTCCGCGACCGCGCTGGACGCGTGGTTCCGGCTGTCCTTGCCGTTCGGACGCATCGAGCTCGAGGGTGCGGTCCTGTTCGCGCACTACGATCAAGCCTCCTTGCTCCCGGGCGCGCTCCTCCGCCGTCCGGTGGATTCGCTCCAGTGGGGCGCCGCGATCGAGAGCGAATTCGGCCGTCCCGAGAGCGATTTCGGCGCGGGGCTCGATCTCGGCATCGCCAGCGGGGACCCGGCGCCGGGCTTCGGCGTCACGCAGGACGCGTTCGCGAAGCAGCCGAAGAAGGGCGATCTCGACGGCCCGCAGTCGAACCCGCCCGTCGACAACCGCGCGGACAACTTCCGCTTCCACCCGGACTACCGCATCGATCGCATCCTGTTCCGGGAGATCATCGGCACCGTGACCGACGCGGTGTATCTCCGCCCGCACATGCGGTACACGCTGGTCGACCTCGGGAATTCCAAAGTGACATTCTCGCTCGCCGGGATCGCTTCTTTCGCGATGGAGGCGACGTCGGCCCCAGGGGGTCAGTCGCCGCTCGGGATCGAGCTGGATCCGACGCTCGCGTACCGGCACGACGACGGCTTCGGCTTCGCGCTGGAGCACGCGGTCCTCTTCCCCCTCGCGGGGCTCGACAACGTGGAATTGAACCTCAAGGCGCAGCCGGCGCAGCTTCTCCGCGCGAGGGCCTCTTATGTCTTCTGACAGCCTCCTTCGAATCGCCGCTCTCCTCACCGCCCTGGGCACGACGTTGCTCGCGGGATGTCAGGACAACACGACTCGCCCCGGCCACGACCCCGTCAAAGAGACGGAGCCGCCGAACCTCACGTGCGTGCCCAACCTCGACGGGCAGATCGACGCGAACGAGCTTCAGGCGGCCATCGGGATCCCGGCCTCGTTCCTGGTCACTCCGTCCGGCAAGACGCGGAAGGTGGATCTGGTCGGCACGCCCAACAAGGACGGATCGCCCATCTGGGACTTCTCGCAGGACTTCGCGGACGATCAACAGGCCACGATCGAGGCCGCGGACCTCTCGGCGAAGTGGTACAAATCGAGCTTCCCGGACGGCGAATTCGCCGCGCCGGTGGACGCCGCGGGCACGCTCGAAGGCGTGTACAAGCACTCCAGCGACTCGCTCGATCTCCTCGGCATCGCCTCCAAGGAAGAGAAGCCGAAGAAGGGCCAGACGCTGCTCGTGTACGACGCGCCGATTCCCCTCTACAAATTCCCCATCGTGCCGGGGAAACACTGGGTCGCGAGCGGCGAAGTCACGAACGGCCTCACGTACGGTCTGCCGTACGCCGGGAAAGACACGTACGATGTCACCGTCGGAGAGACTGGCCAGCTCGAACTGTTCGATTACACCTTCACGCAGGTGCACCGCATCAAACTGCATGTCGTGCAGGAGCCCGCGGTCGGCAAGAGCGTGAGCACGCGCGAGACGCAGTTCCTCTTCGAGTGCTTCGGCGAGGTCGCCCGCGCGACGAGCCAGCCCGACGAGACGAAGGACGATTTCACGACGGCCGCCGAGGTGCGCCGTCTGGGACAATAGGCGGCAGCGCCCGCCCGAGTTCACCTTTCCGAGCGAAGACAGGAGACAGCCATGTTCGGTTTTGACGAGTGGAAGAAGGGCTTCGATGCGTGGGAGAACCAGACGGCCGAGTACCTGGAGAAGGTGCTGAAGAGCCCGCTCGTGCTCACGCCTTCCGGCGCGCTCCTCTCGGCCGCGATGAAGGCGAAGGCCCAGTCGGACAAGCTGATGGCCCAGTTCTGGGGCGCGTGGGGCCTCCCCACCAAGCGCGATCAGGAGCGCACGCTCCACGCGCTCAACATGCTGGAGAGCCGCCTGCTCGATCTCGAAGAGAAGCTCGCCGACGCGCGCAAGTAAGAAGAGGGTTTGTCATGGACGTCACGCCGTTCCTCGATGTGAAGATTGCCCCCAAGATCGTCTTCGACGCTCTGCCGGAGAGGCGAACCCGCCCGCGCTTCATGATCCCCACTCCGGAAGGGGACTACCGCTGTGTGACGTGGGGCGGCTTCGCGGACATGATCAAGAAGGCGGCCTCTTATCTCTCGTCCGTCGGCTTCGGCTCGGGCGATCGCGGCGCGATCTTCAGCACCAATCATGTGGAGTGGCTCGCGGCGTTCCTCGGCATCCAGGCCGCGGGCGGCGTGATGGTGCCCGTCTATCCGGCGAACACCCCCGAGCAGGCCGGCTACATCGCGAACCACAGCGAAGCGAAGGTCTTCTTCGTCTCTGCCCAGCTCCTGCCCCGCGTGATCGAGGCGTGGGACTCCTACGCTTCCACCATCAAGATCGTCTGCTTCGACGAGGGCGTGGACGTGGAGAAGATGGTGGAGACGCTGCGCGCCAAGGGAAAGAAGGCCCCCGACGCGTCCGTGGTCTCGGAGAGGCTGATCGACTGGAAGACGGCGTCGGCGAAGGGCGCTGAATACGACAAGGCCAACCCCGGCGCCTTCGAGCGCACGATGGACGCGGTCTCGCTCGATCAAGTGGGCCTCATGCTCTACACGAGCGGCACCACCGGCAACCCGAAGGGCGTCCCCCTCACGCACAACAACGTGGGGATCAACGGGCGTGACTGGCTGTCCGTCAACGGTGTGTTGATCGACGATCACCCGGTCGACATCCTCTGGCTGCCGATGAGCCACATCTACGGCATCGGCCAGGCGGGCCTCGGCAACTCCCTCGGATTCCTCACGTACCTGGGGGACCCCACCACCGTGATGGCCAATCTCCAGACGGTCCGTCCGAGCGTGTTCATGAGCGTCCCGTCGTACTGGGAGAAGCTCGCGGTCGCGGCGATGAGCGAGCCCACCCCGGAGAAACAGAAGGCCAAGCTGATGGAGGTGACCGGCGGTCGCTTCGTGTTCGGCCTCTCCGGCGGCGCGGGCCTCAAGCGCGAAGTGAAGGAGTTCTTCTATTCGCACGGCGTCCTCATCACCGAGGGATACGGCCTCACGGAGACGTCCCCCACGCTGACCATGAATCAGCCGAAGGCGTTCCGCTTCGACACGGTCGGAAAGCCGTTCCCGTCGGTGCAATTGAAGCTCGCGGAAGACGGGGAGATCCTCGCGAAGGGGCCCAACGTCTTCAAGGGCTACTTCAAGGACGACGCGGCCACGAAAGAGGCCTTCACCGAGGACGGCTGGTTCAAGACGGGTGACGTCGGCCAGTGGACGGAAGACGGCTTCATGAAGATCGTCGACCGCAAGAAGGACATCCTCGTCACGGCCGGCGGCAAGAACGTCCCGCCCGTCAACATCGAGATGCGCTTCGCGGACGATCACCTGTTCACCCACGTGGTGGTCTATGGCGACGCGAAGAAGTACCTCGTCGCCGGCGTGTGGCTGAACGACGAGATGCTGAAGGCGGAGCTCGAAAAGCTCGGCAAATCGGGCGACGACGTGGTCCGCGAGATCGTTCAGGCGCGCATCGAGAAGGTGAACGCGGAGCTCGCTCACCACGAGACGATCAAGAAGTTCCAGGTCATGCCCCGTCCCCTCACGGTCCAGAATGGCATGTTGACTGCCGTGCTGAAGCTGCGCCGCAAGAAGGTGTACGAGGCGTTCCGGGACGAGTTCGAGGCGCTCTACAAATGAAGGGCCTGAAGAACACGCTCACGCTCTGGAAGCGTCCGCCGCCCGAGGTGGGCAAGACGCCGTCGGAGGTCGTGTACCGCGAGAACAAGCTGAGCTTGCTCCGGTATCGCCCCCGGCCGGAGGGCCTGAAATACAAGACGCCGGTGCTCCTCGTGCCGTCCCTGATCAACCGGCACTACGTGCTCGACTTGATGCCTGGAAAGAGCTTCATCGAGCACATGGTGTCGGTCGGACACGATGTCTATTGCATCGAGTGGGGCGTTCCGACGGACGAGGACCGATTCCTCACGTTCGACGACGTGTGCGATCGCTACCTCGGCCGCGCGCTCCGGACGGCGGCGGGCGGCGAGAAGGCGCACGTCCTCGGCTATTGCCTGGGCGGCACGCTGACGGCCATTCACGCGGCGGTGCATCAAGAGCACTTCGCGTCGATGACCGCGCTCGCGGCGCCGATCGGCTTCGTGGACGACGGCCTCTTGTCGAAGTGGGCGCGCACGGCTGCGTTCGATCTCGACGTCTTCGAGAAGGCGCTCGGCAACGCGCCGCACTGGCTCCTTCAGGGCGCGTTCCAGCTCCTCCGGCCGACCCTCCCGCTGCACAAGCTGGTCAGTCTGCTGGACAAGGCCGATCGCGAGGACTTCCTCGAAGGGTTCCGCGCGCTGGAGGCCTGGGGCAACGACAACATCCCGTTCCCGGGCGCGTGCTTCCGGCAGTACATCAACGATCTCTACCGGAAGGACGGCCTCCTGAGCGAGACGTTCTCTCTCGGGGGCAAGCCGGTTCGCCTCGGAAACATCGAGTGTCCGACGCTCGCGGTGACGTTCGAGCACGACAACATCGTGCCGCACCAGAGCGCCTCGGTGCTGCTCGACCGCATCTCGTCGAAGGACAAGGAGCACATCCACCTGGTCGGCGGCCACGTCGGATCGGTGGTGTCGAGCCACGCCAAGAAGACCTTGTGGCCGCGGATCTCGAAGTTCTGGATCGACCGCGAAGTGAGCTGAATACAAACTGATCAGTTTTCAAGATTTTTCGGGGGCTCGCAATCAATCCGCCTCGAATCGGGGCGTACAGAGGAGCAGACGGACATGAAGTTGAGCGATCTGAAGATCATCGTCACCGGCGGCGCGCAGGGCATGGGCGCTTATTTCGCGACCAAGCTGCACGAGGCGGGCGCGCAGGTGGCGGTGGGCGACGTGAAGGAGGAGGGCCTCGCGGCGCTCCCCGCGGGCATTCACCGCCGCAAGCTGGACGTGTCCAGTGAGTCGGACGTGGCGGCCTTCGTCGAGTGGGCGAACGGCGCGATGGGCGGCTTGAACGGCCTCATCAACAACGCGGGCATCCTGCGGGACGGCCTCCTCGTGAAGAAGGACAAGGCCACGGGCGCGGTCACCAAGCTGTCGAAGGAGCACTGGGACGCGGTCATCGGCGTGAACCTCACGGGCGCGACGATGATGGTGCGCGAGGTCGTCGCGACGATGGTGCAGACGGGCCAGAAGCCGGGCGTCATCGTGAACATGTCGAGCGTGGCGCGTCACGGCAATCGTGGTCAGTCGAACTACGTGTCTGCGAAGGCCTCGCTCGCGGCGAACACGGTGACGTGGGCGCGCGAATTCGCCTCGTACGGCGTCCGCGTCGGCGCGATCGCCCCCGGCATGATCGAGACCCCGATGACGCAGGGCATGAACCAGAAGGCCCGCGACGCCCTCGTGGCGAACGTCCCTGTCGGCCGCATCGGCGTCCCCGAGGACATCTGGCTCGCGGTGAAGTTCGTCCTGGAGTGCGACTACTTCAACGGCCGCGTCGTCGACGTGGACGGCGGCCTCGTCATGTGATCCCTCGGTCGCGCGGGGCGCCCTTCCTTTTCGCGGACAGCGTGAGGGAGGGTGGCCGCCGGCCGGTGCGCTCGCAAAACCGAGAGCGGGCGTCGCGAAAACCCACCAAAACAAGCCGAAAAGTGTTCGCCTGGCGACGACGTGCGCGTGCGTCTCGGCGTTCCGCTGATGGCGCTTGACGCGAGAGTGGACGCCGTGAGGCCGAAACGGTAGCTTTCGCCGCGCAGTGATGGCCCCGCCCGATCTCCGTTCCGTCCAGAAGGCGCTGTTTCAGGCGCTGCGTGATCGTCCGCTCAACTTGATGGACGAGAACGACCGCCGGCTCTACGTGCCGCTCCACGAGGACGATCACGACCCGGTTCGACGCTTGTTCGATACCATCGAGTTCAGCGAAGACGAGAGCGTCCAGCTCGTGGCGGGGTTCCGCGGGACGGGCAAGACAACGGAGTTCTCGCGGCTGGAGAAGGGGCTGTGGGAGGCCGGGTACATGGTTATCCGGGTCGATCTCGACGAGTACGTCGACATGCACTCTGCGGTCGACATCCGGGATTTCCTGCTGATCCTCGCGGGGGCCATCAGCGACAGGCTCACGGACGAGCGGCTGCTGGGTGTGAATGAGGGGTTGAAAAAGGGGTTTTGGGAGCGCGTCGGTGGCTTGTTGCCGACCGGGGTGGAGCTGAAAGAGGCGACCGCGAAGACGCCGGTGGGCGATCTCAAGCTGGCTTTTCGCAGCGATCCGACGTTCCGCGAGGGGATCCGGAAGGCGTTCGCCGGCCGTCTCGCCGAGCTCGTGGATCAGGTCCGCGCGTATCACCGTCAGGTGCTGGAAGCCCTCAAGAAACGGGCGAACCGCGACGTTCGGCTGGTCGTGATCGTGGACTCGCTGGAGCACCTCCGCGGGACGCTGGACTCTTCGGAGGCTGTCCGGAGGAGCGTCGAGGAGCTGTTTCTGACGCACGCCAGTCAGATCGGACTGCCCAGCACGCACATGGTGCTCAGCGTGCCGGCGTTCCTGGTGCTGCAAGGGGACAATCTGGCGGCGCAGTACGTGAACGGCGCTTTGCAGGCGTGGCCGGCGTATCGCGTGCGCAACCGTGCGGGCGCCCGGACGGAAGTGGTGGACAAGATGATTTCGCTCCTCGACAAGCGGGGAGACTGGCGTCGTATCTTGCCGGATCAGGCCGCGCTGGAGAAGTTGATCTTGGCTTCCGGGGGCCATTTGCGCGATCTGCTCAACATGCTCGTGGAGGCGCTCCACCTCGCTGGAAAAGGCGTGAAGCCGGATGCGGCCGACAAGGTGGTGAACGTGGCGCGGCGGGCCTATTTGCCGCTCTACAAAGACGAGATCGAGATCTTGCGCCGCATCGCCGACAAGCGAAGCGTCGAAGAGCTGAAGACGAGCGAGCAAGAGTACCTGTTCCGGTTCCTCGACTCGGGGTTGGTGCTCTGTTACATGAACGATGATTTCTGGTACGACGTGCACCCCTTGGTGCGCGACACCGTGGCCGCATGACCGCCGAGGAAGAAGAGGCGACCGAACGGCTCCTCTTTCACCTGGAGAACCAGACCGGGTTTTGGTTCGGCCTTGTCGTGGGGGACGATCCGGCGCCGCGGGAGAGGCTATGTGAGGCCGCCCGCAAGTGGTGTGAGGAGCATGGGCGGGCGTTCTATCTGCATTCCGACGATCCCAACGCTCTGCTCGCGCTTCCGATCTTGTTGGCCGAAAATGCCCAAGCCGGTGTGCATTGGATTCGTGCCGATGGAGTGAGTGCTCTCGTCGAGAGTTGGCACACCCGTGCTGCTCAGATGCTGATGGCGATGAACGAACGACGGGAGGCCTATCGAGCTCGTCTCGATGGCGGGGTTGTTGTCGAGGGCCGCTCATCGTTGAAGCGCATCTTGCGCGAGATGGCTCCCGACATGTTCTCTATTCGGGCGTTCATCATCGAACCGGGTGAAGGACAAGAACGAAGAGCGAAAAATCCCCCGGAGTGGCGACCACCGAGCGCGGAGGAGCTCCGCAACTTCCGTTTCTTCGATCCGGAGCGCACACCCTCGCTCACCGCCGAGCTCACCGCTTTTGTGAGTGGTACCCCTTTTAGCCCGCAATCTATTTCGGAGCTTCTCGCAATTCCCAGGATGTTCGCTCGGAGGCAGTGGGAAGATATCGAAGCGGTTGCTCGAAGACTCATCTCTTGGAGTGACGAGCAAGCTTGTGCCGGGCATCCGATAAATCCTCGCTTTGAAGGGTTGGTCTACGCCATTTTGGGCACTGCGCTGATGCTGCGCGGTAGCGACCCAAGTGAGGCACGCTCCGCTTTGGAGCGCGCAGACAAGGTGTTTTCAAATCTCGAAGAGACCCCGGACGGCTACTCGAGGCCGGTGCTGCACCACCAGGTGCTCAGGCTGAAAGCAGATCTCGCTGCAGAATCCGGAAACTTCCAGGCCGCGAAGAACGCGCTCGAGCGAAATGTCGCGCTGCTCGAAGACGCGAGGTGGAAATTGACGGAGGTGGGCCGTCTTGAGCTGGTTGAATCGTTAACGTCTTTGCATCAGCTCATCAGTCGGGAAGGCTGGCACGACCCCGAATTGGCGGCAAAGGCTTTTAGGCTCGCCCAAGAGGGCGCTGCAACATGGCCGGATGATGATCGCTGGAAGCTGGAGCTTGTTGGAACTGCTGTCCTTGTCGCTGGCTCTTCGCTGGATGCCAATCCGGAAGACTTCTCCAGCGCGCTCGCCACGTTGCTTCCGTTGTTCGACACCGCGGTATCGGTCGAGAAGCACGAAAGCTCGACGGGGTACTGGAAAAATGTCCTCCTGGAGTACTACTCTTTTCTGGCGGTCCTTATCGATCCGGAGGATGAACCCCGAAAAGCTGTTGTGATACACGCCATCGAGTGGACCATCCCCCGACGAGCCGCCGCACTGCTGGCCAGTCCCGGTGCGGAGCCTACCGGTGTTTGGCTGATGATCATCCTCTACATGAAGCTGGCGCGAGCATACGAGCCGCAGGACACCGCGAGAGCACGAGCCGCGATCCGAGAGGCGATGACGTTGATCACCAACTACCCACCTCAAAACGAAGACCAGATGATGGTGAAACACCAAGTCGAGTCTCTGCGCGCCTTCGTCGAGTCCGGCCCCAAGTCCTCCTGACGTCTCCGCTCCCCCCACAAAACGACGACGCGCCCCACTTTCGCAGGACGCGCCGACTCCCCCTCTCAGCTACCTGTTACCCGATCAGGCTTTCTTGTCGTTCTTGCGGCGGCGGCGCGCGCCGAGGCCGATCGCGATCCCCAGCACGCCGAGGCTCAAGCCGCTCGCGGCGGCGCTCTCCATGCCGACGTTCGAGACCGAGCAGATGCCCGCGCTCGCCGAGCCGTCGCCCGTGCAGCCGTTCAGATCGCACGTCACCTCGCCGCGGGCGGAGACGTCGACCGTGATGCCCTTCTCGGCCAGCTCGTTGATGCAGGCCTCCACGTCCGCCGCGCCGACGTACTGGCCGTTGCAGAAGAGCGCGCCGCTCGGGTCCTCACACTGCACCTCACAGCCGCCCTGCAGCTCCGCGAAGCAGTCGTAGTCACATTGGTAGTTCGTCTGCGTCGTGCACGAGCCCGTGCAGCACGTCTGACAGTGCTCCTGACAGTTGGTGTCCGTGTTGACCTTGCACTGGGTGTTGCAGTGCATGTCGCACTGCGCCCGCGCGATGCTCACGCAGTCGTCGTTCGGGTGCGTCGACGTGCACTGCGCCTGCACCGGCGCGTCACACTCGTCGTGACAGCCCGTGAAGCAGTCGAGCTTCGCCGGATCACACTGGGCCACACACTGGGTGCCGCACGAGCCCGTGCAGTCCACGGTCGCCGTCCCGGTGCACTGGCCCGTGCACCCCGCCTCGAACTGGAGGGGAACACACTGGGCCGTACAGCCACCTTTGACTTCGATCTTGCAGGAGATGCCGTTCTGAGAGATGTAGTCGAAGTTGAAGTTGCCGCAGTTGCCGGCGAAGGCGTTCTGCGCCACGAACAGCGCGGGGACAGCAGCAAAGAGAGCGGCGAGGACACGAGAAGACAGGTTCATGAGGTCTCCGTAGTGGTTGAACGGGGGTTTCCGAAGGGGGCGGCGCGCGGCGCGATGAAGGGCCACACTCAGCCACCTATCGCAGATTCCGCACCTTCCGATCCAGCCTTTCAGCACGAATCAAACCACGTTGAGCGACGCGCGGATCTCGGTGGATCGAAGGGGCTCCGTCGCGGACTGTGAACAGGCAGATCCACGGGCGGCCAAGCGCTCGTTCCCGCGAAGCCGAATCCCGCGCTGCGCAAAGGGCTTCTCATCTCGCAGCGCCCCTCCGGTCCCGGACCCGCCGCGCGAGCCCGGCGCACCGCGGAAGGACGCACGCAGGTCGCTGCGCGGTGCGCAAGGCGACGCAAGTTTTGCGGAGGTTGGTGCTGGCGGGGGGAACGCGTCCGCGATATCAGACGAGCCCCAAGATGCAGCTCGACTTTGGCGTCAACACGGGTCTGGTCGAAGAGCTCTTCGCGCAGTACCTCGACAATCCGGATGCGGTGGAGCCTGTCTGGCGCGAGTTCTTCGATGGTCAGATGGGCCGCGCCACGCCCTCGCGGCCTTCTGTGGAGGCTCGGCCCGCCGCCGCGCGGGCTCCGGCCCCGGCGGTCGCGCGCTCGAACGGCAACGGCAACGGCAACGGGCACGCCCTCCTCTACCAAGCGGAGGCGACGCACCCGGCGATCCTGCCCCAAGCCCTGACCGAGGCGGAGTCGCTGGCCCGCGCCGCGATGCACGCGCGCATCTACCAGCTCGTGAACGCGTACCGCGTGCGCGGCCACCTGTTCGCCCATCTCGACCCGCTGGACGCGCCGCCCCACGCGCCGCCGGAGCTGGATCTGAGCAACTTCGGCCTCGGCCCGGCGGACCTCGACAAGCTGTTTCCGACGGTCGATCTGGCCGGCGTCCCGCCCCAGCTCACGCTGCGGGAGATCATCCTTCGGCTGGAAGAGACGTACTGCCGGAGCATCGGTGTCGAGTTCACGCACATCGAGGATCCGGAGCAGCGCACGTGGCTCCAGCGGCAGATGGAGGCGACGCGCAACCGCCTCGTGCTCGGCCGGGAGGACCAGATTCGCGTCCTCACCAAGCTGAGTGACGCGGAGATCTTCGAGCAGTTCATCCACCGCTCCTACGAGGCCGGGACGAAGCGGTTCTCGCTCGAAGGTGGCGAGTCCATGATTCCGCTGCTCGACCTGATGGTGGAGCACGCGGGGTCGCTCGGCGTGAGCGAGATCGTGATGGGCATGGCCCACCGCGGCCGCCTCAACGTGCTCGCGAACATCCTCGAAAAGAGCCCGCGCGAGATCTTCGCCGCCTTCGAGGACGCCGACGCCGAGCGGTACCTGGGCAGCGGTGACGTGAAGTACCACCTCGGCTACTCCACCGATCGGGTGACGGCGCACGGCGACAAGATCCACGTCACGCTGACCTTCAACCCGAGCCACCTGGAGTTCGTGAACCCGGTCGTCGAGGGGCGCACCCGCTCCAAGCAGGACCGCAGGGGCGGCGACGTCGCGGCGCGAAAGGCCGTGATGCCGCTGCTCATCCACGGCGACGCCGCGATGATCGGGCAGGGCGTCGTGGCCGAGACTCTGAATCTGACTGGCCTCCAGGGATACTCCACCGGGGGCACGGTGCACCTCATCGTGAACAACCAGGTCGGCTTCACGACGGACCCGGAGGACAGCCGCTCCACGCGCTACGCCTCCGACATCGTCCGCATGTTGAAGGTGCCTGTCTTCCACGTGAACGGGGAAGATCCGGAGGCGGTGACGCACGTCGCGCGCCTCGCGATCGAGTGGCGGCAGCGCTTCGGCATGGATGTCGTCATCGACATGTACTGCTACCGGCGCTACGGCCACAACGAGGGTGACGAGCCCCGTTATACGCAGCCGGTGATGTACGCGGCGATCGACAAGAAGCCGACCGTCCGGCAGATCTACGTGCGGCGCCTCGTCGGCCTCGGCCAGATCACCGAAGAGCAGGCGGAGGACATCGTGCGTCGCCGCCGCGAGGCTCTGGCGCAGGCGCTCGACGAGGTCAAACAGAAGGGCTTCGCGCCGGTCACCTACGCGATGGCCGGAGTCTGGATGCCTTATTACGGCGGCCCCGAGAAGCTGAATCCAGACGTGCCCACGGCCGTCCCGGCGGAGACGCTGATCGAGCTGTCCAGGAAGCTCCTCGAGATCCCCGAAGGCTTCCGCGTCCACCCGAAGATCATGCCTCTGCTCAAGCAGCGGCACGATCGCCTGTCCTCCGGCGACTGGTTCGACTGGGGCACCGGGGAGATCATGGCCTATGCGACTCTCCTCCACGAGGGATCGCCCGTGCGCCTCTCCGGCCAGGACGTGCAGCGCGGCACGTTCAGCCACCGTCATGCGGTGTTGCGGGACGCGACGAACGGCTCGCCGTACACGCCTCTTTCGCGCGTGGCCGAGAAGAACGCCTGGATCCAGGCGTTCAACAGCCCCCTCTCGGAGGCGGGCGTGCTCGGCTTCGACTTCGGGTATTCGCTCGACTATCCGGAGGCGCTCGTCATCTGGGAGGCGCAGTTCGGCGACTTCCTGAACGGCGCGCAGGTGATCGTCGATCAGTTCATCACCTCTTCGGAGGACAAGTGGCATCGACTCTCGGGCATCGTGCTGTATCTGCCGCACGGCTTCGAGGGGCAGGGGCCCGAGCACTCCAGCGCTCGCGTGGAGCGGTTCCTCCAGAACAGCGCGGAGGACAACATCCAGGTGTGTAACCTCACCACGCCCGCGCAGCTCTTCCACGCGCTGCGGCGTCAGGTGCGGCGCCCGTGGCGCAAGCCCCTCGTCATCACGACGCCGAAGAGCCTCCTCCGCGTGGCCGCGACGTCGACAGGCCCGCATCGGCCGGTGTCGACGCTCAAGGACCTCTCCGAAGGCCGCTTCCAACGCGCGATCGGGGACGTGAGCGGCGTCGATCCGGCGGACGTGAAGAAGATCCTGCTCTGCACTGGCAAGCTCTATTACGAGCTCGCGCAGGCCCGGGACGCCCGCGGGATCCGCGACGTGGCCATCGTCCGGCTGGAGCAGCTCTATCCGCTGAACGAGGAGATCCGCGACGTGCTCTCCGGCTACAAGGACGGCACGAAGCTCGTGTGGGTGCAGGAAGAGCCGAAGAACTACGGCTACTGGTACTACATCTGCGCGAACCTGCCGGAGCACATCGATAATCGCCTCCCGCTCTCGTGCGTCTCCCGCGCCCCCAGCGCGAGCCCCGCGACCGGCTCCAAGGCGAGCCACCTCCTCGAGCAGCGCCGCCTCATCGACGAGGCGTTGGCCTGAGAGAGCGTCTCACTCCCCGTCTCACAAATAGACAGTCTTTTCTGCCACGTTGGGTGTAGCCAGCAGGGCTCGAACGTGGCTTACTGCGCATCGTGAGCCAGACCACGCCGCCCGCCCAAGAGTGCGTCGCCCTTCAGGACCGCTACGCGCCGGAGAACCGCTGCTTCGGCTGCGGCCCCAAGAACGAAAAGGGGCTGCGAATCAAGAGCAAGGTCGTCGGGGACGAGGTGGTGGCGGATTTCCAGCCGGAGCCGCATCACCTCGCCTTCGGACAGGTGCTCTCCGGCGGCATCATCGGCGCGCTGCTCGACTGCCACTCCAACTGGACCGCAGCCTACGGCCTCATGAAGGCGAAGGGGCTGGAGGCGCCGCCCTGCACGGTGACGGCCGAATTCCACGTGAAGATGAAGCGGCCGACCTCGCTGACGAGCACCGTCCACCTGAAGGCGAGCGTGACGTCGATCGAGGGCGACAAGGCCATCGTCGACGCGAAGCTGTTCTCCGAAGGGAAAGAGACGGCGAGCTGTCACGGCGTGTTCGTGGCCGTCCGCGAAGGTCACCCGGCGTTCCACCGCTGGTAGAATCGGCCTGTCGCGGCGCGAGGCAAGGAGCCTTTCATGACGAGAGTCAAGCCCGTCGTCTTGCATCGACGCGCCCTCCTCAAGGCCGGTGTCGCGGCCTTCGGCGCGGCCCTCCTGCCCTCGTGCGGAGGCGGCGGATCCGGGGAGAAGGTGCTCGTGATCGGCGCGGGGATCGCGGGCCTCGCGGCGGCGCGGACGCTGGCCGGCAGAGGGTACGACGTCACGGTGGTGGAGGCGCGCGATCGCATCGGCGGCCGCCTGTGGACGGACGCCTCGCTGGGCGCGCCGCTGGACCTCGGGGCGTCCTGGATACACGGTGTTACCGATAACCCGATCACGGCCCTGGCGGACGCGATCGGCGCGAAGCGGGCGGCCACGACGTACGACAGCGGCATTCTCTTCGACGGCGACGGCAAGGAGATGAGCGCCGCCCGCGAGGCCCGGATGACGGAGCTTCAGGCGCTGTGGGATCAGGCGGTGGCGAAGGGGCAGGCGGCGGACGCGGACGCGCCGTTGTTCGATACGATCTGGAACGGCACGGGCGCGGCGGGGCTCGGCGCGGCGGATCAGCAGTTGTTGCGGTTCATGATGACCGCCCAGCTCGAGACGGAATACGGCGGCTCCATGACGGCGGCCAAGAAGGGCGTCGGGGACATGTCGACGTTCTACTTCGACGCTTCCAAGGAATTCGAAGGGGACGACGTGGTGTTCGCGGAGGGGTACTCGCAGATCGCGCAGTCGCTCGCGAACAAGGACAAGCCGCTTCGGGTGCTGCTCGGGGAGAAGGTGAAGAGCGTCGATATCGCCGGGAGCTCGGTCGTGGTCACCTCCGACAAGGGGGAGCACACGGCCGCCCGCGTGATCGTCGCGGTGCCGCTCGGGGTCTTGAAGGCGGGCCATATCCACTTCCATCCGGGGCTGCCGGACGGGCACGCGAAGGCCATCGGTCAGCTCAAGATGGGTGTGCTGAACAAGCTCTATCTGCGCTTCGACAGCGTGTTCTGGGACGACTACGATTGGATCGAGTCGGTCCCGGCGGAGGGCGCGGCGTCCCAGACGTGGACGGAGTGGGTCAATCTGAACAGGCCCCTTGGAAAGCCCCTCTTGCTCGGCTTCTCCGCGGCGGACGCGGCCGTGGAGCTGGAGGGTTTGAGTGACGCGGCCCTCGTGGACGACGCCGTCGCGCGGCTGAAGAGCATCTACGGAAGCAGCGTCCCCGCGCCGACTGGCTTCTTGCGAACGAGCTGGAGCAAGGACCCGTTCACGCTCGGCTCCTATTCGTTCAACGCGCTCGGGGTGACGGCGGACACGCGCGCGGCGCTCACGGTGCCCGTGAACGATCGCCTGTATTTCGCGGGCGAAGCGACGCACCCGGACCACTTTGGCACCGTGCACGGCGCCTATCTGTCCGGCGTGCGCGCGGCGGAGCAGATCTCCGGGGTCTGAGAAGGTTGGTGCTTATCCGCGGCGCCGCTTCGAACGGAGCGCTGCGATGGCGAGGCCGACTCCGAACAACGCGAGGCCCGGGGTGCCGCTGTCCGAAGGGGCGGTGGTGCGGCAGGCGCAGCCGGCGGGGTCTTCCACGTCCGGGTCCTTCTCCGGATCCTCCGTGTCGGCGATGAGGGGCGGGCCGTCCACGCCGATGCCCTTCAGGATGACCTCCTCCAGCGGTTTGTCCGGGTCGTTCGAGGTCAGGAGCACCTTCGCCTCGAATTCGCCGGTGTGCGTCGGCACGAAGCGGAACGCGGACTGGATGGTCTCGCCGGGCGCGATCTCCAGCGTCGGATCCCAGATCTCGAAGGCTTCGTCGTCTCCGGTGATCGCGACCGCCAGCTTCGCCTCGCCCGCGTTCTTCAGGTCGAACGGCTCCAGGTTCTTCTGGCCGACTTCCACCTTGCCGAAGTCCACCTCCGTCACCGGGAGCGACAGATCCGGCAGCGGCGTGTGCACGGTCACCGGGTCGAACACCCACTCTGTCTGCGTGATCGGGAAGGAGATCGGGATATCCGCGACCGGGATCGACCAGCTCTGCCCGAGCAGCGTGATGTAGAAGGCCGGGATGAGGTGCAGCGTGCCGTCGTAGTCGACCGTGCCTTCCGGGTGGACGTCGACCTCCGTGAAGGGGCCGCCGGAATACATCATGTTCGAGGCGCCGTCCTGCGACAGGATCGGGCCGCCGGACACGGGCTGTCCCTTCTCCTGAATCACGATCTGATGCGTCGTGTACGTGGCGTCGAGCTGCATCGCCACGTCGAGCTCGAAGCCGCCGTCGATCCCCGGGATCGAGGAGCCGATGATGTCCTGAATCGAGATGGACGCGAGCTTCTGCTGCGCTGTCTGGCCGGAGAGCTTGAAGCCGGGCGGGAAGGCCCACGCGTCGAATTTGTCCTTCGCGTCGACCTGGAAATCGAACTGCGGGATGTACGGGAGATCACCGACCCAGTCGTAGTCCACGCCGAGGATGGTGACGTGCACCGCGGCCTGCGCGCCGAGCTCCGCGCCGTAGTGGAAGGAGAGGACTCCGCCCATCGGGTTGCCGGGAGTCGTGAGGTCCAGGACTCCGGGGTTCTCTTGCTTCCACGTCGTGATGAAGGAGCCCGCCAGAGAAGCGCGGGTGTTCGCGTAGACGCCCGCCCAGATGTGGACTTGAAGGGGGCTGTTCGAGGGGACCCAGCCCGTGTCGAAGCTCCACTCGATGGGGAGCGCGTCCACGTGCTCGAAGGCGATCCCGGCCTTCTCGCAATGGAGGCCGTCGACGTCGCACGCGACGGCGACCTTGGGGCCGGCGCTCGCCTCCGTCGAGGTGAGGGCCACGGCAGCGAACCCGAGGGTCGCGAGGAGCGGAGCCCCCGCGAAGTGAAGCAAGGTACGGCGGCGCATTTCGGGGCCGCATTATCTCATCATCGCGCCCGCACGTGCGCTTTTTCAGGGACGCGGCGTCACCGGCTGCCGGCGAGGATGCCGATCGCGATGGCCCCGACGGCCGCGAGCACCCCGATCACCACCCACGTCCACAGAGAGCCGCTGTGCGACGTCGAGGGAAGCGGGCCGTGATCGAGCGTGATGTCGTCGTCGAGCGCGCGCTTTCCGGGCGAAGCGGGCATGGGCGCGCTGATCGCGATCGCCGCATTTTCGTGGGTTTCCGCGAGCGGTTCGCCGGGGAGCGTCGGGGAGTGCGCGAGGCCCGTCGCCTGCAAGTTGAGGTCGGTGTCGCTGAGCGCGTCCGCGTTGCCCGTCGCCGCGATCACCCGCGTGCTCGCGTCGGCGCCGCGGAGGGCCTCGGCGAAGGCGCGCGCGGACGGGAAGCGATCGGCTGGGTTCTTCGCGAGGGCCCGCATCACCACCGCCTCCAGCGCCGGGGAGATCGTGCCGTCCGCGCGCTTCTTCCGCGGCGGGACGACCTCCTGCATGAGGTGCGCGGTCATCGTCACCATCGGCGAGTGGCCGCGGAACGGCACGTCGCCGGTGAGCATCTCGTACAGCATGCAGCCGAGGGCGTAGATGTCGGCGCGCAGATCGAGATCTTCGCCGCGCGCCTGCTCCGGCGCCATGTACTCGGGCGTGCCGAAGATCATGTCGTGCTCGGTGAGGCCGGTCACCATCTTGTCGCCGTGCACGAGCTTCGCGAGGCCGAAATCAGCCACCTTCACGAGCAAGCCTTCACCGTCGTCGACCTCCGCGTAGAGCACGTTCGCGGGCTTGAGATCGCGGTGCACCACGCCGCACGCGTGCGCCGTCCCGAGGCCCGCGCACACCTGCAGCGCGATCTCGATCGCGGCGGCGACGCCGAGCTCGGGGCCTTCCAGCAAGCGCTCGTCGAGCGGCTTCGACGGGACGAATTCGAGCACGATCACGAGCAGTCCGTCGTGCTCGCACATCTCGTAGACGCGCAGCACGTGGGCCCCTTCGAGGCGCCGGAGGATCGCGGCCTCGCGGCGGAAGCGGCCGACGATCTGCGGGTCTTCGCACAGCGATCGATGGATGATCTTCAGCGCGACGAGGCGCGGCTCCGCGGGGCGATCCGACTCCTCGTCGGCCTCGCGCGCGGCGGGGCTCGTGCGCGCCGGGGCCGCGAGATCGAGGCGGCGCGCGACGTACACGACGCTGGTGGCGCCCTCTCCGATCACCGACTCGACAGCATATTTGCCGGCCACGACGCTGCCCGGAGGCAGGTAGTCGAGCTGGTGCAGCGTCTTGCGGATCGCGTCCTTCGAGCTCGTGCGGAGGGCCTCGAGCGTCATTGTCGCGGCCCTCTCGGCGGGCGGCCCGCGTCCTTCGCGCCCGCGTCTTCGGGCTCCGTTCTCGGCGCCGGGATCGGGGCGCGCGACGACGTGCACGCGCTCAGGATCTTCGGCGACAGCTCGATCGGATCCAGCTCGACGTTCGGATCCGCTTCGCGCCACGCGGCGCACGCGGCCTCCGCGAGGCCCGTCGCCTCCAGCGCGACGTACGCCTCGACGAGGTACCGATTCACCTGCGCGACCTGCGCGCGCGCGAGATCGCCTGTCCCGAGGACGCGACTGCCGCGCGCGACGGCGTCCACATAACGGCCCTGGCGCACGTCCGCGAGCAAGAGCGGTATCTCCGTTTCGGCCTTCTTCTGGGCGTCGCGCGCGCGTCCTCCGCTCTCCGTGCGCGTGACGGCGCCGGCCTCCGCGGCCTCCTCGCGGCCCGCGTCCGTGAGCGCCAGATCCCACAGCGGAACGAGGATCACGTCGCCGCGGTGGATGGTGCGGCCCTTCAGGTGATTGTACTTGTCGATCATCCACGCTTGATCGCGATCCCCCGTATATTTGTAGGCGATCCCGAGCGTGGAGTCGTTCGCTCCGGCGACGTGGCGGAGGTTGTACGGCACGCGGATCTCGGCGCCGAGCGCGGGCGGCAGCCACGGCATCGCGTCGTTCGCGATCGCGAGCACGTCGCTGCGATCCGGATCGCCGAGGCGCTCGCTCGCGAGGGACGACCACGTCTCACCGGCCGTCACGCGATGAAAGCTCACCGCGGGCACTTCGAGCTGCATGCCCGGCACGATCGACACGCCGCCGCCCGCGTCGAGGGCGTTCGCGGCGACGAGGAGGCGCTCCATCTCGACCTTGCCGTACGTGCGCTCCGCGATCTGCGCGAGCGTCTCGCCCGGCTGCACCACGTGCGGGAACGCGCGCGCATCCCCGCTGGGGACGGCGAACGACAGCGCGACGGACAAAGAAAGAAGGGGAAGGACCCTCCGCGCGATCACGCGGCGAGGGTATCACGCTCGCGCGGCGCGCGGGCGAGCCAGGATCCCGTAACGCGGCCGCAGCGTGATGCTGGGCTGCGGCACGACCTTGTGCGAGCTCACCAGATCGAGCCGGAACCGCTGCCAGAGCGTCGCGAGGAGGAGCTGCGCCTCGATCATCGCGAACCCTTGCCCGATGCAGATCCGCGGCCCCGCGCCGAACGGCACGTACGCATACCGATGAATGCTGGCCGCGTTCTCGGGCAGGAACCGATCCGGATCGAAGCCCTCGGGGTTGGACCAGAACGCGGTGTGACGGTGCGTCACCCACGGGCTCACGAACACGTACGAGTCGCGCGGGATCGTGTACCCGCCGATGACGTCCTCTTCGATCGCGCGGCGCCCCACGATCCACGCGGGCGGATAGAGGCGCATCGACTCCTTGAGCACCGCCGTCGTGTACGTGAGCTTGCCGAGGTCCGCGATCTCCGGCGGTCGTCCGTGCAGGACGTCCTCGATTTCGGCCGCGAGGCGACGCCCCACGCCGGGGTGGAGCGACAGCAAATAGAAGGTCCAGGCGAGCGCGTTCGCCGTCGTCTCGTGGCCCGCGAGGAAGATCGTCAGCACCTCGTCGCGGAGCTGCTGATCGGTCATGCCCTCTCCGGTCTCCTCGTCGCGCGCCTCCATCAGCATCGTGAGCAGATCGTTCGGTCGCTCCGTCGCGCGGCGGCGATCCTCGATCATGCGGTGAACGACGGTGTTCAGCGCGTCGAGCGCGCCCATCATCCGTTTGTTGTACGGCGTCGGCCACGAGAGCGGGAAGTCGATCGGTCGCAGGATCTTGCGGTTCGCGCCTTCGAGCAGCGCCGTCACGGAGACGCCGATCACGTCCGCGTCGCGCGTGACGTCGGTGGAGAGGAGCGTCTCGCCCGCGATTCGAAGGGTGAGGCGCATCATCTCGGCCGCGACGTCGAGCGTGCCTGTGCGGGCCACGACGTCGTCCCAGCGGCGCGCCGTGTCGAGCGCCGCGCGCACCATCCCTTCGCCGAAGGACGCGATGCGATCCTTGTGGAACGCCGGCTGCGCGATGCGGCGCTGCCTGCGCCAGAAGTCGCCTTCGCTCGTGAGCAGCCCGTTGCCGAGCACGATGCGCAGCGCCTCGAAGCCCTTCGTCTGCTTGTCGTAGTTGCGGTGGTTGTCCACGAGCACGTGCCTCACGTGATCGGGGTGCGCGACGAGGTGCGCGGGCAGCGCGACGAACCGGAAGCGCGCGACGTCGCCGCACTCCGCCCAGGAGCGCATCATGAAGCCGATCTGGTCCGCGGCCATCACGCGCAGGTGCCCCACGACGCCCTCCGTCGGAGGCGATGGTGCCTTGTTCGCGGGCTCGGTGTGGAAGCGGACGTGCCGGACGAGCTTGTTTTCGAGGAGCGCCGACAGGTTCATGCGCCGAACGTCCCACGTCCGGCACGGCGCGTCATCAGGCCCGTTGGCGCTCGCGGTGATCCGATGTTTTTGCGCGCTATTCGACGCCCCAGGCGATCGCGAGCGCGGTTATCTCGACGTCCGTCTTCTTCGGTTTGAGCGTCGCCGTTCGGATATCGGAGGCGGCGCGCGCGACGGCCTGCCGCACGAGCCCGATCTCGGCGTCTCGCTCGGCGACGGCGGCGCGCAGGTCGGCGTCCGCTTGGTGCCATTCGCCGCGGAGCTTCTCGATGCGCGCGCCGACCTTGGCCCGCTGACTCTCTGTTTGCCGCACGGTCCCGCGTCCGCCCGCGAGCCCGAGGAGGGCTGTCGTAACGGCGCCTGGAAGGTTGTTGAGCTCCGCCTCGGCGCCTGCGAGCCGGGCTTGCAAGGTGTGCAGTTTGTCGGAGAGCTTCGCGATCTTGGGCGCGGCTTTCTGGATCACGCCTTGTTCGGAAGAGGCCGTCTCGCGCATGGTCTCGCGCTGGCATCGTTCGATGAAGGCCTCTCGCGACTCGGCCTCACCGCGCACGAGCCCGAGCCCTTCGTGCACATCGACGGAGACCTCCAGCGTCCGATAGACGTGCTCGCGGATCGCCTTCGATGCGGCCTCTTGCCCGGCCTTCTTGAACAGCGCCTCCGGAATGGCCCGGAAAGCAGCCCCGGCGACTGGCACGTTCGACAGGGACGAGACATCGATGTTCGCGGCGCGCGCGGAGTCCGGCCGTCCGGCGGCGTCGAGCGGCGCGGCCACGACGAGCGTGCGATTCACCGCGGCCCCGAGCTTCGCGTCCCGCACGTGCGCGACCGCGGTCGCCGCGATCCAGGGCGCGTAATGCCAGGCCCGTCCGTGCGTGGGCGCGTGCGCGAAGAAGACCCGGAACCCCTCGGGTGCCCCCGGAGGCCCGGCGTGGGCAGGAGTGCTGGTTTGTTTTTGGGGGGTCGCCGTCGCTCGTGCCGAGTCGTCCGGAGGAACGGGAGCCGCACCTCTCGCCGCGCCCTCCTCTCTCGCGCCGTCCCCGTGCGTCCCCACCGAAGCCCCCGCCCGCGCCGCGCCCCCGGAGGTGCCTTGTTGCGGAGAGGTGCCTTGTTGTGCGGAGGTGCCTTGTTTCGCGCCGAGCGAGCGCGAGAGCTGCATGATCTCCCGGCGCGTCATCGGCCCGCGGAGCCACGAGAGCGCCCACCGCGTCTCCAGCAGCATCGACGAAGGCGTGTGGTGCACGTCGCGGAGCAGGAACGTCCGCGGGGGAAGCGCCTTGATCGCGCCGGAGAGTGCCTCTCTGGACAGGCCACCTCCGCCGCCTTCGCTCCCCGCGAGCCCGTCGACCACCCGCTCGCGATCCGCGTCCGTCTGGAGCCTTCCGACGAACCAGACTCCCGCGTTGGAGAGCGCCTTGTAATCGAGATCCATCGGGTTCTGCGTCGCGAGGACGAGCCCCACGCCGAACGCGCGCGCCTGCTTGAGGAGCGCCAGGATAGGCCGCTTCGTCGGCGGATTGGCCGGGTGCGGCGGCAGGAACCCGAACACCTCGTCGAACACGAGCAGCGCCCGCAGATCGCTCGTCCCCGGGAGGCTCCGCACCCACGCGAGGATCTGGTCGAACAGGAGCCCGAGCACGAGCGCCCGCTCCTGATCGTCGAGGTGCGCCACGCTCACGATCACCGCGGGCGTCTTGCCGTCGCGGGGCGAAAGCCACGCTCCGACGTCGAGCGGCGCGCCCTTCTGCCACGCGGCGAACGTGGGAGAGGCGACGAGCGCGTTCAGCTCCTGCGCGAGCTCTTTCCGCTCCTTCGGCGACAGGAAATCGTCCACCGCCATCGCGCCGATCGTCTGGATCGGAGGCTCGATCAGATCCTGGAGCAGGGCAGTCAGCCCCGCGGGCCGCCCGCTCGCGAGGCGCCGCTCCGCGAGGTGCGACAGCATCACGTGATCGCGGCTCTTCGCCGGATCCGCGTCGCGCTCCACGAGCCGGAGCAGGAGCGATATCGACGCCGACAGGGCATCTCGCGCGCTCTCTTCGTCCTCTTGCCAGAGCGGGGACGGCGACTCCAGCGCGGACAGCACGTGAATCGGCTCCCCCGCGGTGGTGCCGGGCGTCAGGATGCGCGGCGCGATCTTCTCACGGAACGCCGCGATATCGGCCTGTCCGAGGCCCCAGCCGGCGAGGCCTTCCTTCGCGCGCTTCGCGAGGTCCTCTCCGACGGCGAGCGGCGTCGTGCCCTCGCGCTCCGCGGCCATCGCGTCCACCCACGGCTCGAAGGATTTGCCCGCGAGCTCCGGAAACGAGAGCAGCAGGTTCGGCAGGTCGCCTTTGATATCGACCATCAAGACTGGCACTCTGGACCGCAAGGCCTCTTCCACGAGGACCATCACGAGGCCTGTCTTGCCGCTGCCGGTCATCCCGACGACGGCCGCGTGCGTCACGAAATGGTGCGCGGGAAGCTCCAGAGAGGCGGGGGCGGCGGTCCCGCTCGTGGGGCGGGTGCGACCGAGGTGAAGAGGGCGCGTCGGCATGGGCACCCGTTCGTTACCACGACTGCATTACGTCCGTGATAGCGTCGTCGCCCATGAAACGAAATCAAGCCGTCGTCCTTCCGCTCCTCGCGCTGTCGATTGGCCTCTCCGGGTGCGATCTCGTGCAACCGAAAGGGCCGCCTCCGCCGCCGTTCGTGAGCTTCACGGGCACGCCCGGATCGCCCGCGTTCGAGCCTTCGCGCTCGCTCCAGGCGTACTTCGTCGGCGCCACGCCCCCGCCCGGCATCATCGTGCAGAGTCAGAGCGCCATCGCGTCGAAGACCGTGCCATCGCCGACGACGCCTCATATCAAGATCGGCGACGCGGTGGTGAAGCCGGCCGATGGAGAGACGCTGTCGCTCGTGAAGATGCGGCACGCCATCGAGGAAGAGGCGCGCGCCCACGGCGCGACCGCCGTCGTCTACGTCCACTGCGACCCGGCGCTCGAATGCGCGGCCTCGTTCTTCCGACTGGCCAAGGACGTGGACCCGAGCCTGCGTCCCAAGGCCGCCCCCGCGCCGGACGAGGAGCAGGACGAGCCGACGATGCGCACCAACGCTGCGCACTCCATGGATTCCAACGACGGGCCCTCCGCGGATTTCGTGGAGCCGACCGGCCCCGCGCCGGACACCGTGCTCGCCGACACGGTCGAAGGAGCGCCCGCGACCGACGCGTGGCTCGCGGACAACCGCGCCCTCGGGAAGGCGCTCGTGGGGCTGTGGACGCCCAACGCGAAGGGGGAGATCCCCGATTCGGCGACGGACACCTTCGAGAAAGAGCTGCTCAAGTCCCGGCTCTACATCAACGCCGGGAAGAAGGACCCTCCGAAGCACGAGGGGAACCTGATTGTATACACCGACTCCAACTCGCTGGTGGCGGTGGACGGGAAGGGGGCCAAGCCGTACGGACTGCCTTGTGGGGAGATCTTCCAGCTCGCGCTCGACATGAAGCTGGGAGTTTATCTGCACTACGAGGGCAGCGCCTCCGTCTTCACGACGCTGGATGCGGACCGCCTGAAGAAGCTCCTTTTGAAGCTGCCGAAGCCGGCGAAAAAGAAGAAATGACCATCCCGGATCTGGCCGAGGTCACTCCGTAGCGCGGTGTTTCGGGTTCTCCCAGCGGAACGCGTCGATGAGGATGAGCGGCGTCTTCTCGCGGAGAGGGTCCACCTTGCCGAGGACCCAGCCGTCCACGTGGCGCCCGTCCTTGCGGATGCGGAGCCTCACGAAATGCTTGTATCCGGGGTGCGCGAGGGGGCCGAAGCCCTGATCCGTCGCGAGGCCGAGGATCGTCAGGAACATCAGATAGACGCCGATGATGAACACCGCCGCGAACGGCATCGCCACGTAGACGAGCAAGACGAGGCTCCTCGTGGTGTACGGCCAGCTCGGGCCGAGCGCCGTCGCGGCCTGGTTCATGCCGAAGGGGACCAGCGTGAGCACCGCCGCGCTCAGGAACGAGAGCGCCATCACCGCCCACTTCTTGGGGCCGCGCACCCACGCCACCATCGCGAGCAACAGCCACAGCACCGCTCCGGTGATCGCCGCCGTCGGCACGTCCGGGCGCTCGCTCTTGAACACGATGCCTTGCATCGGCAGGTACGCGAGCGCCATCGCCGCGTGCAGGATGAAGCCGGCGCGACCGAGCGCGAGCTGCAGCGGGATCTGCGCCGCGAGGATACGGGATGTGAGCGGACCCGGCATCTCCGCCTTCGGCTCCATCAAGCCGTCGCGGGTGATGCGCGCGGGGTGCAAGAAGGCGCCGCCGCCGCCCGCGGTCACCTGGAGCGAGCCCTCCGCCGGCTCCAGCCGACAGTAATGGTGGATGTCGCCCGTCAGCGCGAACAGCTTGTCCTCCGCGAACGAGAGATCGAGCGCCGAGAGGATGTCTTGCCCCGCCGGGTGCGGCTCCAGGAAGGCGTACGGCGGATCCGCCATGCACACGACGAGGCCCGCGTCCTTCGCGTCGCGACGGGAAGCGAAGAACATTCGCTGTCGCGTGTCCATCGCGTAGAGCTGCCTGTCGGGACCCCACATATCGAGCGAAGGCGCAAGAGGGAGCGCCCAGTAAGAGGCGTTCTGAACAGGGACGTACCCGAGCAGCGGGAGCGCGCCGCGCTTCTCCACCCGCTTGCCGATGCGCACCGCCTCCACCCACTCGAAGAAGTGTCGAATCTGCCCCAGTTGGTCAATTTTCCCCACCGCCTCATTCTGAGCCGTAGGGTCCTGTCCGAGGACCACCGAGGAGCGATCGATGGTGCCGAGAGGCGCGCGAAACATGCGGCCGAATCCGTCCAGACCACCGTACCAGTCGTGATTGCCGGGGACGCCCAGGAGGACTCGCGGTTTGCCGTCGACGTGACGGCGGAGGACCTGATTCCACGGGACGATGACCCGATTATGGATTTCAAGTTCGGTCGCGACGGGATAGGCCGTGTCGCCGCCGAAGAGGAGAATATCGCCTCGCGGCAACACAATGTCTTTTCCAGGAGCGTCCGGGTCGTCTACGGTGTACGTACCGAACACGAAGCCGGCGACTGCCCGGCTCACCGACACGTCGTCTCCAGTGTCCGCCACGAAATCGATCCACACGTCGCGATCCAGCGCCTCCGTGAGCGTGTTCGCGTCCGCTCGCCGCGCGCCGAGGGAAGCCGCGATTTGCCGCACGAGATCGTGCGGTTCGTCGGGCCTCATCCAATCGCGGCTGTCGATGTCCTCGGTCGCGATCGCGCCCGCCGCGAGGCTCCAGAGATGGCCCCAGAACGAGCGGAAGCCGAACCAGGCGATCGCTTGCGGATACTTCCGTCCTCTGCGGAAACGGAGCGGCGGTTTACCGTCCGGCGGCGGCGGCGCGGGCCGGACTGACCCGTTCTGTTCTCGAGAAGGCTCTACGGACGGGAGCGACTTTCTTTGCACCATGGTAAGTAGCAACTGCCCGGCGGCCGCCCGGCAGCGCACCTCTCTTACGACACCGGCCGACTCAATCGAAGGAGATTCGTCGAAATGAAGAGCACGTTTGCCTGGTCTCTCGCCATCGGATTCACTGCCCTTCTCGCTGCGTGCGGCAATGGCGGAGGCTCCGGGACGACGACGGCCACGGAGGGCGCGACCGCCGCGACCACGGCGCAGCCAGCGACCACCGCCACGGCGACCGCGACCGCGACGGCCACCGCGACCGCGACGGCAGCCGCCACCGATGCGCCCGCCACCTCCGGGACCCCTTCGGCCACCGCGACGGCGACGGCCGCCGCCTCCGGGACCGCCGCCGCGAGCGGGACGGCCGCCGCGAAGCCGAAGTTCGATTGTGGTGAGAAGGGGCAGAAAGACTGTCCGATGCAAGCCTGGATGAAGCAGGCCATGGGGTCCGCGGTCGCGAGCGGCGACGGTCAGCGCATCTCCCGTGCTCTCTCGCAGATCGCCGCCAAGCCTGTCGCCGGCATGGGTGAGTGGAGCGCGATCGCCGCCGCCGGCGCCGCGAAGGCCGCGGGCGGCGACATCGACGGTGCCAAGCAGTCCTGCAAGACCTGTCACGACAAGTACAAGTACAAGTACGTGACGACCATGCGCGATCGTCCCTGGTGATACGCAAATAGACAGCTCTGTCTTCGCGTTGTCGTCCCCACTTCCCTGTGCTCCACTCGCCCAGGCGCCGACATGGAGCCTGGAGAGCAAATCTCGCCGAATCTGAAGCTCGTCCGGCTGCTCGGAAAAGGCGGCATGGGCGCCGTCTGGGTCGCGGAGCACCTCTCGCTCGGCACGCAGGTCGCGGTGAAGGTGATGTCGCGCGCCGTCGCCGCCGAGCCGGAGCTCGTGGAGCGCTTCCGTCGGGAGGCGCTCGCGGCGGCGCAGCTCAAGAGCCCGCACGTCGCGCAGGTGTTCGATCACGGCGTCACGGCCTCGGGGGAGCCGTACATCGTGATGGAGCTGCTCGAAGGGGAGGACCTCTCGAAGCGCGTCGATCGCGAAGGACCGCAGTCGCCCGCCTTCGTGACCGAGGTGATCGCGCAGGCCGCGAAGGGGCTGACCCGCGCGCACGCCGTCGGGATCGTCCACCGCGACATCAAGGCCGAGAACGTCTTCTTGTGCGAGCACGACGGGGATCTCCTCGTGAAGCTGCTCGACTTCGGCATCGCGAAGATGAGCTCCGAGAACGCCACGTCCGTGACGTCGACGCAGGGCACGTTCGGGACGCCGCTCTACATGAGCCCGGAGCAGCTCCTCTCGGCGAAGCGGGTCGATGCGCGCGCGGATCTGTGGTCGCTCGCGGTCATCGCGTACCTCCTGCTCACGACGAATTTTCCGTTCGACGGGGAGACGCTCGGCGCCGTCTCGGTGGCGGTGCACACGGGGAAGTTCACGCCGCCGAGCAAGCTGCGGCCGGGCCTCCCGCCCGAGGTGGACGCGTGGTTCGCGCGCGCGTTCCACCCTTCGATCTCCGTGCGTTTCAACACGGCGAAGGAGCTCGCGGAGACGCTGCGCACGGCCCTCGGCGCGCCGGCGCTGCTGGTGGTCGCGACCTCGCCGCAGAGCTCCGCGGACGCCGCGCGGCTCGCGCGTCTGCCCACGATGAACAGCGGAGGATCGGCGGAGCGCCCGCCGACGCTGAGCGGCACGTCGCACGCGCCGTCGCCGTCACCCCCGCGGCGGCGCACGCTCGTGATCGTGGCCGGAGGTCTCGCGATCGGCTTGATCGCAGGCCTCATCGCGATGCGGTCGATGTACGCTTCGCCCGCGGCGCCCGCGCGCGACGTGCCCTCGCCGGACGTGGTGCCGACGTCGACCGCGCGTGACGTGCCCGCGCCGGACGTGGTGCCGACGTCGACCGGCCCCCTCGCGAGCGCCGCGCCGGTCGTCACCGTGGAGCCGGCTGGATCGGGCGCGAGCGCCGCGCCTTCCGCGAAGGCCACCGCGCGCGCAGGCGGCGCCAAGACCTCTGCGCCCGGCCCCAGCGCGAAGCCCTCCGCGAGCAGCAGCGCGGCCCCCGCACCGAAGCCCACCTCCACCAAGGACGACATCGGGTTCTGAATGATGAAAACGCGGAGCTTGACGGGCCTGCTCGTCGCCTTGTGCCTGCTCGCGGGCGTCGCCCACGGGGAGCCGTCGGCCGCGGACAAAGAGACGGCGCGCGCGCTCTTGATCCGCGGGCGCGCGAAGCTCGACGGGAAGGACTACGACGGCGCGCTCAAGGATCTGAAGGGCGCGCACGCGATCATGAACGTGCCGACCACGGGCGTCTCGCTGGCGAAGGCGCTCGCGGCGGTGGGCCAGCTCATCGAGGCGCGCGACACGGCGCTCGCGGTCGCGCGATCGACGGCGGAGAAAGGCGAGAGCCCCGCGTTCGCGGACGCGCGCGTGGAGGCCGCGGAGCTCGCCTCGCGGATCGCGCCCCGGATCCCGAGCGTGACGGTGACCGTGAGCGGCCCCGAGAGCGCGACCGTGCAGGCGAAGCTGAACGAGGTGATGCTCGCGCCGGCCACCCTCGGGCTGCCGCGCAAGGTGAACCCGGGGCGTCACGTCCTCGTGGTGAGCGCTCCGGGGTTCGTGGCGCGCACGGTCACGATCGACGTGAAGGAGCAGAGCTCGCTCGACGTGCCGATCGCGCTCGAACGCTCGGCTTCCGCGCCGCCGCCCACCGCGACGGTGGAGCCGACCGCGCCGCCCACGGTGACCGCGCCGCCGAGCGCGACCGAGACGACGACCGCGCCGAGCGCGTCCGGCAGCGCAGCGGCGCCCCCAGCGAGCGCTCCGATCCCCGTGTGGACGTGGGTCGTCGGGGGCGCGGGCCTCGTCGCTGCGGGCGTCGCCGCCGGCTTCTTCGTCGACCACCTCGGCGCGCGCGATCGCGTCGCGCAGGACTGTCCGAACGACGTGTGCGATCCCTCGAAGCTGGACGCGACCTCCGCGCAGGCGCTCCGCGCGCAGTGGAACCGCGATCTCGGCCTCGCGATCGGCTTCGGCGCGCTCGGGCTCGCGGGGATCGGCGTCGGCGTCGCGGGCATCGCGCTGCGCCCCGGGAGCGCGGCGCCCAAGGCCGCGATCCTCCTCCGCGGTCCGGGCGTCACGATCGAAGGAGCGTTCTGATGCGGCGTCACGCGCCTCGTTTTTGCCTTGTTTTCAGCCGGATCGTGATCACGTGCGCCCTCGGGGCGAGCGCGGCCGCGTGCGCTCCGGACCTCACGATCGGCGCATCGAGCACGACCACCACGACCACCGACACGACGACCGGGACCGGCGGCGGCGCGGGCACCACGGCGACGGGCGGCGGCGGCGCGGGCGGCGCGATCGCGGGAGGCGCGGTGAAATGGGCCCAATCCGCGGACTGGGAAGGCGACGACATCGCGACCGGCGTCGTCTTCTCCGACGGCGCGGCGCTCATCACGGGCGAGAGCGTCGACGCCGACAACACCATCCGCGCGCTCGGCGTCTCGATCGAGCCCAGCGGGTTCGCCGCGTTCGTCGGCTCCGGCACCGGGCACGGCGGCCTCGCGATCGCCGCGGATCCGACGGGCGTCACGTTCGTGGCCGGCTACCTCTTCGGCACGACGGAGGACCTGCCCGGCGACGGATCGCCCGTGACGTCCGGAGGCAACGATTGCCTCCTGTGGCGCACCTCGCCGGAGCTGTCGGACCCTCGAAAGATCGGCACGTCGGGGGACAGCGCGTGCAACGCCGTCGCCACGAAGGACACGGACGCGCTGTTCGTCGCGGGCACCTTCAGCGGCAAGCTCGACGACACGCTCGGCTCCGGGGCGATCGAATCGAAGGGCGATTACGACCTCTTCGTGGCGCGCCTCGATCGGACGGGCGCGGGCGCCGACGTCGCGTGGTCCTTCGGGGACGCCGACGATCAAAGGCTGCGCGCGCTCGTGCGCGACGGGGCCGGCGCGCTCCACGTCCTCGCCGACGACCGCGGGCCGAAGGGGCACGGCGGCTCGGATCTGTGGCTCCTCACGCTCGACGAGAGCGGCTCGGTGCTCGACGATCGTCACTACGGCACGGCGGACGAAGAGCGCGCGCAGGCGCTCGCGGTCGGCTCGGACGGGACGACGGTGATCGCGGGCCAGCTCGTGCCGTACGAAGGCAAGACGACGCCGATCGATCTCGGCGGCGGCGCGGTCGGCGGCGTCGCGTTCCTCGCCGCGTTCGATGCGTCGCACAACCACGTGTGGAGCCACGGCGTCGAGGATCCGGACGGCTACGTGAAGATCGCCGCGCTCGTGCGGGACGCGGACGGCAACACGTACGTGGGCGGCTCCTTCACGTCCGAGATGACGGTGGCGGGCCGCTCGTTCGTCGCGCTCGGCGGGGAGGACGGCTTCGTCCTCAAGCTGGATTCGAAGGGCGATCTCGTGTGGGCGCACGCCCTCGCGAACGCGCAAGCGGCGGCGGTGCGCGGGCTCGCGTTCGCGGCGAGCGGCTCGCTGATCGTCGCGGGCGATTTCCAGACGGAGGTCCGCGTGGAGGGCGCGAAGGTCCTCGACGGCTCGACGGGGCGGGACGTGTTCGCGATGGGGATCGATCCATGAAGAAGCGAGCTTGGGCAGCGGCCTTTTCTGCGGCGATCGCGGTCTCCTCGTTCGCGGGCGTCGCGCTCGCGGACCTCGACACGGACGGCGACGGCGTGCTCGATCTCGTCGACAACTGCCCCACGGTCCCGAACCCGCAGCAGCAGAACATCAACCTCGACGGCCAGGGGGACGCCTGCGACGACGCGGA
Organism: Polyangiaceae bacterium; assembly: GCA_046351455.1. GTDB lineage: Bacteria > Myxococcota_A > Polyangia > Polyangiales > Polyangiaceae > JADJRH01. Next base: position 49,705 of record JAXLYM010000001.1, on the reverse strand, counting down.
CGGCGACACCATCTCCGACGCGGACGAGATCGGCGGCGACGACAAGAACCCGCGCGACTCCGACATGGACGGGACGCCGGACTACAAGGACGCCGACAGCGATGGAGACGGCCTGCTCGACAAGGACGAAGCGGGCGACTCCGATCTCCAGACGCCTCCTTCGGACGGGGATCTGGACGGCACGCCCGACTACCTCGACACGGACTCCGACAACGACGGTGTGCTCGACGCGCACGACAACTGCGTCCCCGAGCCGAACGCTTCGCAGGCCGATCTGGACGGCGACGGTCAGGGCGACGCGTGCGACGAGGACATCGACGGAGACAGCGTCACGAACTTCGACGACGACTGTCCGGAGATCCCCGATCCGAATCAGGACTACCCGTGCGCGCCTCTCAACGACAGCGATGGAGACGGCGTCGCGGACATGAAGGATAACTGCCCGTATTCTCCGAACGCCGACCAGGTCGACGCCGACATGGATACGGTGGGAGACGCGTGCGACGCCGACGTGGACGGCGACCAGGTCCCCAACGACATCGATGATTGTCCGAAGGTGAAGGACCCGGACCAGAAGGACGCGGATCACGACTCCCTCGGAGACGCCTGCGACGCGTGCCCGAACGACCCGTCTCCTTCGTGCGACGGCGGCACCACGACGAGCAGCGGCGGCGCCGGCGGCTCCGGCGGATCGATCGGCGGCGGAGGAGGCGGCGGCGGCGATCCGGTGGTCCTGTCCGGCTGCGCGTGCAGCGTCGTCCCGCAGGAGGGCGGCGCGCTCTCCGGAGGCGCCCTCGCGCTGTCGATCCTGGCGCTCTTCGGGGCACGTCGACGTCGCGGCGCCCGGCTTCACCGTCGCGGATAAACACACCGTATTCCAATCGCCGCGTCGCGCGCGGTGATCGGGACGGCGCGGCGGTTCCATCCGCGGAGCGCGGCCGCTTCGGTGTCGCGGAACGAGCCGCCGAGCACGTCCGCGTGGCCCTCGCGGGCGTCCGACGACGTCACCCACTCCGCCACGTTCCCGGCCAGATCGTACGCGCCCTCCCGCGAGCGCCCGTCCGGGTGAGCGCCCACGAGATCGGGGCCCTCCGCGCCGCTCGCGCACGGGCCGGTCGCGAGGCCCCACGCGCCGCGCCGGCACACCGCGCCGGTGTCGCCCCAGGGGTACCGCCGCGCGCCCGCGCCCGAGATGGCCACCACGAGCTCGTCCCGCGTCGGCAGCCGCCCGCCCGCGAACGTGCAGAAGGCCTGCGCCTCGGGGAAGGTGACGCCGCCCACCGGACGGCCCGGCTCCCCGGTGAGCGCGATCGCGGGGCACGCGCCGGCCGCGGCGCACGCGCGCCATCGCGCCTCGGTCACCTCGAAGACGTCGAGATCGAAGGGCGCCACGTCGACGTCGCGCGGCTCCACGACGCCTTGCGCTTCCCAGTCGCCGGGGCCGATGTGGAGGTGGCCCGCGGCGATCGCCACGCGCTCCGCGGGGTCACGCGGCGCGCACCCGTCGGGCGTGACGACGTGCGCGGCGGCGCAGCGCGCGGGGGCTCCGGCGCAACGTCCGGCGTCGAGGTGCTGGCCTTCGCCGCAGCAGCGCGGCCCCAGCGCGACGAGGCCGGGCGCGCACCGCGAGGGCTCGCCGCCGTCGCGCGCGCCGAAGAACGCCGCCGCGACAGTGAGCGCCGCGCCCGCTACGAGCAGCGCGCCGAGCGCGAACGGACGGCTCCGCAGCACGGATCCCGGCGTCGCGCCCGGCACGGCGTCACGCTTGCGCTCGGTCGGGCTCGTCGGCGACGCGGCTCTTTCGCCTCTTCGGCGTGGCCTCGGCGATCTTGGTCTGCAGCCGCTCCAGCGCGTCGAGCAGCGCGTTGCGGAGCCGGCCGTACGTCTTGTCGCCGATCTCCCCGTCGCGGTGCGCGCGCGTGAGCTCCACGATCTCGCGGAGCAGCGCCTCGCGGGCGTCCAGCAGATCCGCGCGCGTCTCCTCGTCGGGGCCGCTCTGGTTGCGCCGCTGGTTCACGTAGCTCAGCCCCAAGACGAGCGCGCCGAGCGCCAGCGCCACCGCGACCCAGCGACCGGGGCCGGGCGTCGGCAGCCCCGTGAGCGTGATCTCGATCTCGTTCGCCTGCGGATCGTCCCGCTGGAACCTGCGCTCCGTCACGAGCACGCGCTTGCCCTCGCCGTTCTGGCTCTTGCGCGCGGCCGGGAAGCCCTTCACCTCGACGCCCATCGTCTTCGACGACTCGGCGATCACGCGCATCTGCTGGAGGCGCGGCGGGAGCGCGATGCGGAACGTCTGCCGCTCGCCTCCGTCCAGGTTCACCTGGTAACGGAACTGCACCTCGTGCTGACCGGGGCCGATCGTCCCGCGCAGGACGCCTTTTCCGTTCACCTCGTCGACGCCGACTCCATCCATCGCGTCCGGGCGGTTGTACGCCTTGTAGCCGTCCGGCAGCTCGATCGTCTGGTTCTCGGGGACCCACGCGACCTGGCCGACGTTGATGATCCCGTACATGTTCTGGAACGTGATCGAGTCCTCTCCGAGCGAGAGGTACACGAGGCCCTGCGTCGCGATCAGCGTCTCGTTGATGTTGGAGGACGCGGCGTAGACGTGGAGCACCACGCGCTTGCCCGCGCGGTCGCCGAGCGTGAACGGATCGGTCCCGAAGCTCGCCGCGCCGTTCACCACGGAGGCGCGGAAGCTCGTGCCGGAGCCGTGCGGAAGGCCGTCCCACCGCACCGCGCCGTCGGGGCCGGAGATGCCCGTCTTGCGATCGCGCGACTCGCCCGCGGCGACCGTGTTGTGCACGATCCCGAGCGTCACGTCCGCGGTCGGGATCGGCTTGTCCTGCGCGTCTTTCAGCGTGAGGAGGATGGTGCCGACGGGCAGCGTCGGATCGTCGGTCGCGGTGTCCTCCGGAGCCTGGAACATCCCGTTCCCGCCGCCTCCGCCGTGCGGATTGCCGCCTTGCGGGCTCCCGTCGTCGTCCGGATCGCCGTCGTCCGTGGGCGGGTGACCGGGCGGCATGCCTCCGGTGGGCGGGTGACCGGGCGGAAGATCGCCGCCGGGCTGCGCGCCCGGATCATCCATCGGCGGGTGACCGGCCGGCAACGCCGACGCGCTGCTCGAAGGGGACGCGCTCGCCGCAGCGCTCGGTGCGCCGCTCGCGCGGGGTGCGGCGGTCGCGGCGGCCTTCGCCGTGGACGAGCCCGCCGGGGGTTGTTGTGCGGCTGCGGTGGCGGCGATCAGCGTCGCGAGCACGGCGGCGCAGAGGGCCTTCGCGCGCGTGCGCAGCTCGGGGGATGTGGAGCGCGTGCGCATCACGAGCGGGCCTCCTTCTCGGCCTCGTCACCACCAGCGTCGGCCTCTTCACCGCCGCCGTCGGCCTCTTCGTCCCCCTTCGATTCGAGCGCAGCCTTCTCCGCGGCCGCTTCGAAGGCCTTCGAACCGCACTTCTTGCAGAAGTTCGCGTCGGGATCGTTCTTGGCTCCGCACTCGCTGCACGTCTTCGTGGGCGGCACGTACGCGGGGCTCTCCTGCGTCTTCACCACGGGCGGCTGGCTCTTCAGCGTGACGTCCGCCTTCGGCTCGGCCGCGGCCTCGTCGAGGGGCGTGATCTCCACCTCGGCGATCGGTTTGTTCGCGGGCTTCTCCGCGTCCTTGGCCTTCGACTTCTTCTTGTTCTTCTTGTCGTCGCCGGCCTTCTTGTCCTCGGCGGCGGGCTTCGTCGCGGGGACGGGCTCACGCTCGGCGACCGGGTCCGTCGCGAGACCGGCGGCCGCGAGGCGCTTCTGCACCAGCCACTCGACCCGCTCGCGCCGCGGGCGGGCCTCTTCCTCGATGACGCGGAGCAGCCGCTTGGCCTCGGCGCGGTACTTCGTGACGAGCACCGCGTAGTCCTCGTCGCTGATCTTGCCGACGCTGCGCTCGAATTCGAGGTCCTTCAGCGCGCGGAGCACGGCCTGCTTCTGCTCTTCTTCCGCGCGCGGCGCCGCGAGCGCGTACGCGTCCGCGCCGGAGAGCGGCGTCTCGCCGAGGACGGTGCGCAGGCTGCTCCAGAACAGCGCGATCACCGCGATCAGCGCGGCCGCGATGAGCACCAGGATCACCGCCTGCGCGCCCTGCATCACGCCGACGACCAGCGCCACCGGCACGATGAGCGCGACCACGGCCCACAGGTGGCGCATCAAGAACGCGAGCGCCTTCGCCTCGAACCCGTTGTCCTCTTCTGGACGGGGGCGCGCAGGCTCCTCGGCGACGGCTGGCATGTCGTCCGCGAACGGTCCCATGTCGGCCTTCGGGCGCGCGGACACGCTCGTGGCCTTGGCGCCGGCGCTCTTCTGCGCGGCCTTCGAGCCCGAGGTGCCCTTCGCCTTCACCCGGGGCGACTCTTCGCGATCCGCGGCGCTCATTCGTCGTCCATCCTCTTGAGCTCGTCGTCGAGCTTCTCGTCGTATTCGTCGCGCGAGGGCTTCGTCGCGGGGGTGGCCGAGCTCTCCTCCGCCGCCCTCTCCGCGAGGGCGTTCGCGACGGCGCCTCTTCGGCTCCACTTGCGCAGGATCGAAATCAAGCCGCCCGCGCCGAGAACGATCGCGAGCAGCGGCACGATGTAGATGAGCCGGTTCGAGCCCGTCGACGGAGGCACCGCGAGCGCCTGCGATCCGAAGCGCTTCTCGTACGCGGCCTGCGCCTGCTCCACGGTCATGCCGCTCTTGAGCATCGCGCGGAGCTCCTCGCGGCGGTCGTGCGCCCAGCCGCACGTGCAGGTGCCCAACGTTTCGCGAGGACAGCCGCACGTGCAGATGAGGCTCCAGAACAGCTTCCGCTCGGTGTCGTTCTCGATGCCGACGGTGCCGGAGCGGACCATCCCCTGGCCGATCTCCTGGCCGTACGTGGTCTGCCCCACGAACGACGTCGCGCCCGCGAGCGCGATCGCCGTCGCAATCATGAGCTTACGAATTCGAGTCATTGTACTGCCGGTGCGAGAGCGGGAGACGCGTCGATCGGGGGCGGTGCCACGGCCGCGGGTGGACCGCGTCGAGGCGGCGTCTCGGCTCCGGGCGCTGCGTACGCCGAAGACGCGCCGCTGGCCAGCAGCAAACCGAAGATCACCGCGGTCGCCACGGCGCCGGCCGCGCGCACGTAGCTGAAGGCCCCCGCCTCCTCCAGCGCGATGTCCGGCCACATCGCGAGGATCGCGCCGAAGATCAGGATGCCCACGCCGAACCAGATGAACGAGATGAGGTGGTTCACGTGGATCTGGAACGCGGCGATCTTCGACTGCGGGCTCACCATGCCGATGACCAGGTAGAGGTCGTTCTTCATGGTGATGTGGCGCGCCACCTCGGTGGAGGGCGCCTCGGGCGTGGCCTTGTAGATGAACTTCGCGGGGGACAGCCGGCCCACCGGCTTGCCGTCGCGCTCCACGTCGACGTCGGCGAAGACCATGCGCTTCTCTTCGTCCGAGTCCATGCGCGGCCCCGCGTACGTGATCTTGTACTCGGCGACCTCGGCGCTCTCACCGGGCTTGAGGCTCACTTCCTTGTCGATGCCCCAGGCGCGCCCCGCGAAGCCGACGAACATCACCGCGATGCCGACGTGCACGATGTAGCCGCCGTAGCGCCGCCGCGACTTCGCCATGAGCAGGAACAGCGAGCTGAAGCCGTTCTCGTCCTTGTGCGTCGCCTGCCGCGCGCGGACGCCGCGCACGAACTCCTGCACGACGACGGCGACGTTGAACGCGACCAGCGCGAACGTGATGAACGGATAGATCCCCGCGACCTTCGCGAGGCCGTACCCGAGCGTCGACTCGTAGAGCGGATCCACCGTCACGAACGGCGGGAACAGCACCTTGTTGCCGATCGCGAGGTGCAGCGCCGCGGCCGCGCCCGTCGCGACGAGCGGCCACTTGAACCCCTTGCGGAACAGCTCCGGCGACGTCTTCCGCCACCCGAGCAGCGGCGCCACGCCCATGAGCCCGAACACGATCAGCGCGACCGGCGGGATCCACTGGTTGTAGAAGGTCGGCCCGAGCGTCGACTTGCGATCGAGGAGCCCCTCGCTGATGCGCGGCCACGTCGTCGCCGTGACGATGAACACCGCGAGGCTCAGGAGGCCCCAGTTGTTCACGAGGAACGCGGCCTCGCGCGAGAGCCACGACTCGAACATCCCTTCGCTCGCGAGCTTCGGCAGGCGGTACACGATGAGCGTGATGCTCGCGATCGCGATGACGGCCATGAAGTACGAGAAGAAGGTGCCGATGCCGCTCTGCGCGAAGGCGTGCACGCTCGCGATGAGGCCGGAGCGGGTGAGGAACGTGCCGAAGATCGTGAGGAAGAACGTCAGGCAGATGAGCACGACGTTCCACACCTTCAGCATCCCGCGCCGCTCCTGGATCATCGTCGAGTGCACGTAGGCGCTCGCGGTGAGCCACGGGAGGAACGCCGCGTTCTCCACCGGATCCCACGCCCACGGGCCGCCCCAGCCGAGCTCTTCGTAGGCCCACAGCATGCCGAGCGCGTTGCCGATCGAGAGGAACAGCCACGAAAACAGCATCCATTTGCGGACGGCGACGATCCACTCGTTGTCGAGGCGGCCCGTGATCATCGCCGCGACCGCGAACGCGAACGGCACCGTCGCGCTCGTGAAGCCGATGTAGAGGCTCGGCGGGTGGATGATCATGTAGAAGTTGCGGAGCTGGTAATTGAGCCCCTGCCCGTCCTGCGGGGCGCCCGCGGCGCTCACTCCGAAGGGGTTCGTCGCGAAGATCATCAGCACCGCGAAGAAGCCGAGGATCACCATCAGCGTGGCGATGACGTACGGCTGCAGTTCGAGGTATCTGCGCCGCATCCAGAAGACGCAGCCGCCGGCGAACATGCTCGTGAGGAACAGCCACCAGAGCAGCGACCCGTCCTGCCCGCCCCACAGCGCGGCGATGAGGTACGCGGTGCTCATCGTGCGGTCGGAGTAGTGCGACACGTACGCGATGCGGAAATCGTGGCTGACGAACGCGTAGGCCAGCGTCAGCACCGACACGCCGACGAGCGCGACCGTGCCGTATGCGCCGGTGCGCGCGGCCTGCAGGAGCCGTGGCCGGCCCGTGCCCGCCGCGACGGCGAGCGAGAACGTGTACGCTGCCGCCACGAGGACCGAGGCGACGACAAGCGTGCCGAACTGCGGGAGAGAGAATTCCGCAAAGAAACGCTCGAAGTCATTCATGGAGGGTGCGGCAGCTTAGCCGCTTTTGGCGCAAACGGCGCACCTCCGAACCGTAAACTTTACGGGTAACGGACCGACGCCCGTCGTCGACCCGCGACGTCCCGCGCAAGGTCCGGACGGGAGGCGCACGTTCGGCGCTTGGCGTGGACCCTTGTTCCGCGGTACTTGCAGCGGGCCATGACGAGCGAGCCCCCTTCCATTCGAGACGTGCACGACGTGGACGAGCCGCGCCTCCATGCGCTCGTCGAGATCATGTTCCTCGCGGCCACGGCCGACGGAGAGTTCTCCGGCGACGAGCGACAGCACTTCCAGGCCAGCGTGGAGTCGCTCACCGACCGCAAGCTGCACGGCGGCATGCTGGACGCGCTGCTCGACGCGATCGAGAAGAGCCACGCGGGCGAGGGCAGGGCGGCGCGCATCGAGCACGTGAAGCGCGCGCTCCCGACGCCGGAGCTCCGCAAGATCGGCCTCACGATGGCGATCCGCGTGATGTGCGCCGACGGCATCGTCCGCACGAGCGAGCGCGAGCTCATCATGGATCTGGCCGACGGGTTGGAGATCGATCACGACACGGCCGCCGACTTGGTGGCCCAGATTTCCTCAGGCGGCGAAGCCGTCGTGTAGCGCCTCCCCACGGGCGTGAACCTGGAATAGACTGTTCGGCTCCGTGACTTGGGCGAGCAACACCGGCCAGCACCTGATCCCGTTCCCTGTACCGGGCACCACGCTCACGTCCTCGCGCGGCAAATACGTGGTCGGCGCGCTCATCGGGGACGGCCAGTACGGCTCGGTGTACGAGTGCGTCGGCCCCTTCGATCAGGCGTACGCGCTCAAGATGCTGCGCCCGGCGAACAAGCCGTACCAGGCGGTCAAGGACGAGTGGTCGCACGAGATGATCCGCCTGGAGAGCGTGCGCCACCCGAACATCGTCTACATCCACGACGCGTTCGAGGACAATTACCTCTTCTATTTCGCGCTGGAGAAGTGCGACACGAACCTGAAGGCGCTGCTCGGCCGCCCCTTGCAGGACCCGTTCATCATCGAGATCGCGCGCCAGCTCTTGATGACGCTCCAGTACCTGCACGACAGCGGCGTGGTGCACGCGGACCTGCATTCGGGCAACGTGCTCTTGTCGCAGCTCGATCGCGCGCCGATCGTGAAGCTGACGGATTTCGGCGTCGCGCAGGTGGTGGATCAGCGTCAGCGCTGGTTCCGCCCGCAGGTCGCGAACCCGAAGATCCTGACGCCGGAGCTGGTGACGCTCGGCTACACGACGACGCAGAGCGACCTCTACCAGCTAGGCCTCTTGATGTTCCAGATGATCACCGGCCAGCCGGCGATGGACGCGAACCTCCCGTACGACGAGCTGGTGCGCCAGATCGCCGAGGGCGGCCCCCGATTGAAGGCGGAAGCCCTCGGCACCCCGCTCGGCAACGTGACGGCAAAGATGCTCCGCCGCCGGGATGGGTATCGCTACCAGTCGGCGCGTGAGGTCTGGGAAGACCTGCGACAGCTCCGCTGGGGCTAGGGACAATGCTGCTGTTCAGCGACCCGGAACAAGACCAGCACCCCTTGATTGAGGCCGACTACGGATCGGAGGTTTCTACATGAGCGATACGTTGACGGTTGAAGAAGTGATCGAGCGAGAGAGGGCTTTCCGGGCGCTGCGGGAAGACGTGGGAAAGTATCTCACGTCGCCGGATGGGCGCGCGACGATCCTCAAGTCTTTTCAGCGAGTACTAGCGACGATCAAAGACGAGCACGAGCGGAATCGGTTCGTCTATGAGCTGAGCAAGATGATGGGTCCAGAGCATCGCCATAGGCCGTGAAAGACTGTCCTGGTTTCAAGGTGGCCTGTCCTACTCAGGACACCGCTGTTCGAACCAGGTGGACCCCCTCGGCGTGCCCCGAAGCTGGTTTGAACCAGGTGGAGGCGCCCCGAGGTCACGGTTCGAGGCGGGTGGCGGGGCCCTCGCAGGGGGTGATCCGGTGGAACATCATGGTTCCGGACTGACGGACGGCCGGGCCGAGCAACTGCCACACGGTCGGGTGGGCTTCGAGGGCGGCGCGGGCGCCCCCGGATTTGCCGACGAGGGCCCATTTCGCGCACCGATTTTCGAGCTCCGCCACGAAGGGCGCGGCCCCTTCGAATGGCACGTACTCGACCCGGTTGTCGAAGCGGTCGTTCCACAACACGCCGATGAACAGCTCGTCTTGCGTGAACACCACCAGATCGCCCGGCTCCAGCTCCTCTTCGCGGCGCCGCGCTGTCTCCTGCGGCATCTGGAAGGACGCGGCGTTCATCCATGCTCGCGTTTCGGCGGGGGCTCCGAAGAGCTTCGCGATGCCCGGCGGCGTCATGTCGAGGCCGCCGAGGAAGCCTGTCCACAGCCACCCGACGAGGCTCAAGACAAGGGCGCTCGCCATGACACCTTCATGCAGCCGAGAGCCGCCCTCCAGACCCTCTGTCGCGAGGGTGCCGTGGAGTCGCTCGGCGCCCTCTACACCCTCTGTCGCGAGGGTGCCGTGGAGTCGCTCGGCGCTCCGGATGCCCTCGCACGCTGCGGCGATCACCGCCATCGCGAGCGCGATCACCTCGATGTTGTAGCGGGCCACCGAGATGCCGGGCGGCAGCTTCGCGAACAAGACGCACAAAACCACGAGCAAGAGGGCGTTCTCGGCGGCGGCGTCCTTCGCGGCCCGGAGCCTCGCGCGGGCGGCGCGGAGGACGATCCACGCGGCCGATACGAAGAACAGCGGCGCCACCACCCACGGTACGCCGAGGCCGTAGTCGCGAGAGATGATGTCGGCGACGTTGCCAGTCGGCACGTGGTATTTCGTGGCCACGAGGTCACGCAGCGACATCGTCGCGCCCATCGTGTCCATGGTGATGAGGCCCTTCCACGCGATCCCGAGCGCCGGAATCCGGTACTCGACCGGCCACAGCGGGTTATGGAACGCGCGGTAATTCGGCACCATCGTGAGCGCCAGGACGGCCATCATCGCGACCGCCGAGGCTGCGGCCATCCCGATCACGGCGCGGCGCCCGCCCCGCTCCGTTTGCAAGAATAGCCTCACGAACAAGACGATCGCGATCGGAGGCGCCCACACGAGCGCCGTCCCCTTCGACGCCACGAGCAGCACGAGGCACAGCGCGCCGAACATGCCCTCTCGGCGGCCGACGCGCGGCCGCGTCGCGAAATGAAGGGCCGCGAGCAGGAAGAACCCCACCTGGATGTCCACGAGCGTCGTCCGGAGCTGCGAATAGATCGCCGGCACCCACACCATCGCCGCGGCCCATCCGAGGCTCGCCGCGACGTCGCGCGAGCGGGCCCGCACGAGCAGATACGTCGCGACCATCAGCCCCGGCGCCGCGAGCGAATTGCCGATCTCGATGAGGCGGCGATCCGTGAAGATGCAGAACCACAGCGCGATCGACTCGCACAGGCGCGGGAAGCCGTTCACCTGCTGGACAACCACGCTCGACGGCAAAGGCACCATCCTGAATCCGTGGTTCTGGATCGCGAAGCCCACCATCGGCTCGTGGTAGAAGAAGCCGTCCCAGTTCTCCGAAGGGGCGTAATACGAGAGGACGAAAGTCCAGACGATCCACCCCATCGCCGCGAAGAGGCCAATCGCAGCGACGCTCCGCGCGGCCCCGGCGATGCGCAGCGCGTCCCACGGGAGCCGAGCGAATTCGGTCGCGTTTCGAGCCGTGGCCCGAACGTGCGTCCGGAGCCCCACGCCCCTCGACGCCGCGGCGATCGTGAGCGCGGACAGCACCCCCGACGCGATCGCGAGCGGCGCCGGCCGGAGCACGTTCGCGTACCCGAGCCCGAGCACCGGCGCCGAGAGCAGCGCGAAAAACGCGGCCGTGAACGCCACGAACCGCTCGGCCCGCCCCTCGAACGCGGCGCGCGTCGCCACCGAAAGCGCGGCGAACGCGGCGAAGATCGTGAGCGCGACGAGGAGGAGCCAGCCGATCATCGAGGGATCCGGAGAGGACACCACGACGAGATGCAGCGGCGCCTGCGGAGCGCCCCCAAGGACGCCCCGTCCGCCGCGAGCACAGAGAATCCCCGCCCCGGCGTCAATCCCCTAGTAGAGCGCCGTTCGTTTCGTAGCGCGCCGTTCGTTTCGCGCCGTTCCGTTTCACGGAGCGCCGCTCTCGTGGATCACCCGCTCAACATCGCCTCTCCTCGGTGCCAGTTCGCCGGGCAGAGGCCGCCTGCCTTGAAGGCCTGCAGCGAGCGCAACGACTCGTCCACCGAGCGGCCCACGTCGGTGTCGTGGATCGTCGCCGCGCGGAGAATTCCCTTCGGATCGATGAGGAACGTGCCGCGCAGACTGTGACCCTTGTCCGGCAAGTACACCCCGTAGTCCTTCGATACCTGGTGCGTGATGTCGCTCGCCAGCGGGTAGTTGAGCGGGCCCAGACCACCCTTGTCGAGCGGCGTCTTGATCCACGCCCGGTGGGTGTACGCCGAGTCGATCGAGACGCCCACGACGTCGCCTCCCTCCGCCTCGAAATCCCGGTAACGCTCGCTGAACGCGCGCAGCTCCGTGGGGCAGACGAAGGTGAAATCGAGCGGGTAGAACACGAGGAGGAGCCATTTGTGCCGGTAATCGGCGAGACGAACAGGCTCGTTCAGACTCTCGATGTTCTTCGTCGAGGTCATGGTGAAATCCGGCGCGGCCTTCCCGACGAACGCCTTCGGGACGTCGAAGAGTGGAGTTTCCATGACGCGTGGCCTACCGCATTTCGAGCGGCTGACAATCACTCTCCACGAAACGGGATATCGACGCTCGCGCTCTGCCGGTGAGACGCGAGCAGTCAGCGGGGCGGGGAGGCGACGGAGGAATGGAGACGCCTCCCACCCCCCCAAAAGACAAACCGAACGTGCGCGCCCTTCGTTCAGCCTTGACGCCGTGCGCCGCTCCTAGTTGTCTCCTCGCAAATGCACCTCGAGTGCCAGACGTGCGGCGCATCGCTCCTCGTCGATCCGAACCAGCGGACGGCGACTTGCCCCTATTGTGCGTCCCCTCAGGTGATGGAGCGGCCCCCGCAAATGGACCGCCCAGCACCGCACTTCGCCGTCGGGTTCACGATGACGAAGGAGGGCGCGCAGGGCTCGGTGAAGGAATGGCTGGGGCGACGGAGCTTCTTCGTTCAATCGAGCGTGAAGACCGGCACCGTGGAGGCGATCAAAGGCGTGTACACGCCCGCGTATCTCTACTCCGCGATGGCGACGTCGAACTACTCGGCGCAGATCGGCGAAAATTACCAGGAGACGGAGACGTACACGACGACCGACTCCAACGGGAACACCGTCGTCCGCACGCGCACCGTCACCAAGACCGAGTGGCGCTCCCTCTGGGGGCAGCACTCGCAGTACGTGATGGACGTCCTCGTCACGGCGTCGCGCGCGATCCCGAACCCCGAGCTGGAGGCGATCGAGCCCTTCGATCTCCGCACCATGCGGCGCTACACGCCCGCGGTGATCTCCGGCTGGATCGCGGAGGAGCCGACGCTCACGCTGCCCGAGTGTTACGGCCTCGCGCGCGGCGAAGCGATGGACAAGATCGGCAAGGAGCTGGAGGCCTTCATGCCCGGTGACACGCACCAGGCGCTGACCTTCAACACGATCCTGGACCGCGAGACGACCGAGCTGCTCTACGTGCCGATCTGGGTGCTCGCGATCCGGCACGATCCGCAGAAGCCTCCGTTCCGCGTCCTCATCAACGGGCAGACCGGGAAGATCTACGGCAAGGCGCCGCTCTCCTGGCTCAAGATCATGCTGGCGGTGCTGGCGGTGATCCTCCTCATCGCGATCCCGATCACGCTGAACGCGATGTTCGACGACAAGCCGACGAAGCCGAACGACACGCCCGCGCCGACGCAGACCACCGCGCAGACGGCCGCCTCGCCGACGCCGAACCCGACGCCGTCCACGACGACGTCGAGCGCGCCCACGACGACGACCGCGAAGCCGCCGGCCACGAACACGGCGAAGCCGCCGACGACGACCGCGAAGCCGCCGACCACGACGACCGCGAAGCCGCCCGCGACCAGCACGAAGACGACCACGAAGCCCGGAGGCAAGAAGTGAATCCGTACGGTGGCAATCCTCCGGGCGGCGGGCCCCCCGGCTATCCGCAACAAGGGTATCCGCAGCAGGGATATCCGCAGCAACAAGGGTATCCCCAGCAGCAGGGCCAGTATCCGCAGCAGGGGCAATATCCCCAGCAGCAGCAGCAGTATCCGCAGCAGGGGCAGTATCCCCAGCAGCAGGGCCAGTATCCCCAGCAGCAGGGCCAGTATCCGCAGCAGGGTCAGCCGCAACAAGGGCAGTATCCGCAGCAGGGCCAGTATCCGCAGCAGCAAGGGCAGGCGCCGCAGCAGGGGCAGCCGCAGCAGCAAGAGGAGCAGCCGCAGAACATTCAGAAGGTCGATTTCTCGCAGGCGCCTCAGGTCGCGGCCGGGTCGGCCGGTCGGTGCGCGCGCTGCCAGGGGCCGATCGAGACGGGCGATCTGCGGTGCGCGGTGTGCGGGCTCGCGGCGCCGGATCACGCGCACGCTCATCCGGTGCAGCAGGTGCAGGTGCTCCGTTGCACGGAGTGCGGCGCGGCCGTGTCGTACTCCGCGGAGGCGCAGGCGCCGAAATGCCGGTTCTGCGGCGCCGTCACGAAGCTCGAACAGCCGACCGATCCGATCGATCAGGCCGATTGGATCATCCCGTTCCAGGTCAGTCCGGACGTGGCGCAGCAGGCGCTGCGAAAGTGGATGAGCGGGCTCGGGTTCTTCACGCCCTCGGATCTCGCGCAGACGGCGCAGGTGGAGGGCCTTCACCCGATCTGGTGGGCGGGCTGGATCGTGAAGGCGTTCGCGTGGGTGAGCTGGGCGGCCGACTCGAACGCGAACGCCTGGAGGTCGGACTGGGCGCCTCACTCCGGCGTGGCGCAGCTGCCGTTCAACAACCTGCTCGTGTCCGCGTCGCGCGGCCTCAACCTCGACGAGGCGAAGGCGCTCGGCCCGTACACGCGGCTGGAGGCGGCGGTGTCCACGCAGGGCGCGCAGCTCGCGCAGATCGGCCCCGGCGGCGCGACGCTGGAGCAGTTCGACACGCAGCGGTCCGCGGCGCGCGCGATCATCAGCGACGCGATCGAGTCGACGTCGATCGAGATCCTGAAGCAGGGGCACATCCCCGGGACGCGCTTCCGCAACATCAAGGTGTCGGTGCTTTTGCACGCGCTGGAGACGCGGCGCGTGGCGCTGCCGTCGTACGTGCTGGCCTATCGCTACAACAACAAGAGCTACCGCGCCGTCATCCACGGCCAGGACGCGAGCTGCGTGACCGGCAAGAGCCCGATCGCGTGGGCCAAGGTGGCGCTCGTCGCGGGCATCGTGCTCGTGGTGGTGATCATCATCCTGACGATCGTGCTGTTCGCCACGTGAGCTGATCTCGTCTCGATCGGGGGGATCTCCTTCAATTCAAGGCATTTCGAGGGTCTGTCGCCGCGCCCGTGAGAGGTCTACTCTGGGTGCATGCGAACCTTTCCTTTGCTCGGTTGCGCGCTCTTCGCGGGCGCGCTCGTGATCGGCTGCGGCGGCGATGGAGGCGCGGGGGGCGGCGGCTCCTCGGCGAACGGCGGCTCTTCGGGCGGCACGTCCGCGGGCGGCGGCACCACCAGCACCGGGGCCGCGGGCACCGCGACGACCGGCACCAACACGTCTTCCGGCGCCTCGTGCACCGACGCGCCGCGCGACGGGAAGGTCACGTATTACGACTTCGCGGACGGCAGCGGCGCGTGCTCGTTCGACCCGACGCCGAACGATCTCATGGTCGGCGCGATGAACGCCCCCGATTACCTCGCGTCCGCGGCGTGCGGCGCGTGCGCGCAGATCACGGGCGGCGACGGGAAGCAGATCGTGGTGCGCATCGTGGACCTGTGCCCCGAGTGCCAGACAGGCCACATCGACCTGAGCCCCGAGGCGTTCGGGAAGCTCGGCGATCTCTCGCTCGGCGTGATGCCGGTCACCTGGGAGTACGTGTCGTGCGATTACCAGGGGCCGATTCAATACAAGTTCAAGGAGGGGTCCAATCAATGGTGGACGGCGGTGCAGATCCGGCACCACCAGAACCGCATCGCGAAGTTCGAGTACGAGAAGGACGGCGCGTGGGTCGAGGTCGCGCGCACCGACTACAACTACTTCGTCGAGGCCGCGGGCATGGGCCCCGGACCCTATCATTTCCGGGTGACGGACATCGCGGGCCAGGTCCTCGAAGACAGCGGCATCCCCTTCCAGGAAGGCGGCGTCATCGACGGAACAGGGCAGTTCGCGTCTTGCAGTAACTGATTGTTTGGAGAGGGGGAGTCGGCTCCGCGGGGGAGTCGACGGGCCCGCCGGAGAGGGGGAGTCCGGCGGGCGCGAAGACTGGCTACTTCGTCTTGGCGCCGGCCGAGACCGTCGCGGAGCCGGACGCGCCGGCCGAGCCCGCGGGCTTGCCGCTCTTGTCGACCGCCTTGAGATCGAACGTGGGGGGCGTCTTCGGATCGCAGTCCGGCGGCGGGCCGAAGCCGTCCGCGTTGAACTTGTAGTCGAGCGAGCCCGACGCCTTCGGGTTCGGCCGCGTCGCCTGCACCGTCACCTCGTGCTCGCCCTTGCGCGCGGGCGTGCAGTACGAGAGCAGGTAGAAGCGCTTCGTCTGCTGCTCGATCTTGCCGGCGACCTTGTCGAAGACCTCCTTCACCTTGCCCTGATCCTGCGCGAGCTCGGTGCCGTCGCGGCCGATGTCGCCGAGGCCGGCCTTCTCGATCTCCGCGCCGACGCCGATCGCGAAGAGCTGGTAGTCCTGATAGTCGTCCTTGCCGATCTCGTCCTTCATCTGGTCGCGGGTCATGCGCGCGGCGCGATCGGTGCCGTCGGAGAAGACCACGAGCGTGCCGAATTTGAGCGGGCGGTGGTCCTTGTCGAGCTCGACCTTGAGCGTCTTGAGGCCGTCGACGACGCCGCCGTGCAGGTTGGTGGAGGGGTCCTTCGGCTTGTACTTGCGGAGCCCTTCGAGGCCGCCTTGCACGCTGCCCTGCGCCTCGGTGAACGGCACGACGGAGTGGATCTTCTCCTCGCCGTCGAACGCGTAGACGCCGACCTTCTGCGTCTTGCCGACGCGCTCCGCGAAGGCCTTCGCGGCGTCGACGAGCGCGTCCGCCTGCCCGCTCTCGGTGATGCTGCCGGACACGTCGACGAGCAGCATCGTGTACATGACGGCGGCGACCTCGGGGTTCTGGATGAGCTGCTTGCTCTCGAACTTCGAGATGGGATCGCCGTCCTCGGAGATCGTGAAATCGTCCGCGACGAGGCCGCCGACCGGCTCCTTCCCGTCGGTCACGGTGAAGAAGACCCACACGTTGTTGGGCTTCTTTTGCTGGCTGTTGATGAGCTTGACGTTGAGCCCCCCGAACACGCCGCCGCCGCACGCGAGCTGGAGCGCCGCGAGGACCACCGCGAACGAGAACAGGAGGAAGCGAGCCGCCGAACGGCGAGGTTGTGCGTTCTTCACGCGCCCCAGACTAATCGAGAGCGGGGCCGCTTCCGTGAGCAAAACGTCCAGTAGACAACGTTTTCATCGGTGTTGCTACGGGGCTCAAAAAATTCTTTTGGGGGCGCGGGAAAGGTGGCCGATTTGGGGCGCGCCCTGGCACGCGTCTATGGGACGGGTGGCAATCCGCCCTTGATTTGTAGGGAAATCAGACCTTGCGGCCGCTCGCGGAGCCGACGTTCACGGTCAGCTCGAAGACGCCTTCGGACCAGTATTTCTGGATGGCGTCCTCCACGTAACGGAAGGCCGTCTGGAGCAGCGACGGATCGGCGGGGAGGATCGTGGCGATGTCGGCGAAGACCATGAGGCGCGCGATCGGATCGTCCACGAAATCGCGGCCGCTCTCGAAGGAGATCGCGAGGAGCGAAACGTCGACGTCGACGTCCGTGAGGCCCGCGTTCTCCAGCTCTTCGCTCACCGTCTCGATCGTGGGGCGGCTCGACGCGGCGAGGTCCACCGCCTTCGTGAGGTCCGGCAAATCCTGACGGAGCGCGAACTCGCGGAGCATGTCGTTGATCTCCGGGAACGAGCCGCGCACCGGCAACGAGAACACCGCCTGTCCACCCGGCAAGAGGAGGCGCTGCAGATCGGAGAGGATGCGCGCGCGCTCCTCGGGACCGCCCATCGGGTGGATCGCGAGCGAGTGCGTGAAGGAGCCGAGCTCCATGCCCTGGACGCCGTCTCCGACGATGTACTCGGCGGTCGCGTTCGAGAGGCCCTCGCCCTTGCCGCGCGCGATCGCGATCGCCGCCTCGGACGAGTCGACGCCGACGATGAGCGACTCCGGGAAGCGCTCGGCGATGTCGATGTGCGGGTAGCCGACGCGGCAGCCCAGGTGCGCGATCCTCGCGGGCGAGAACGGCAGCAGCATCTGCACCGCGAGCGACGCGAAGAACGAAAGGTACCGTGGGACGACCGCGCTCTCGAACAGCTGGGCGTCCGCTTCGTTGAGCGGCGCGCCGAAGGTCACGTAGCCTCCTCGTCCTCGTCTTCCTCGCCGCCGCTGAGCAGATCGATCGCCTCGAGCGCGAGCTCGCCGATGGTGACCTCGCTGGCCTCTTCGCTGTCCTCTTCGGCCATCTCGACGCCGCGCTTGTCGTTCGTGAGCTTCTGGAGGTGCTTGATGAGGATCGGATCGCCCATGTCCGCGGCGACCTCGATCGCGGCGGCGACGGCGTCCGCGTCCTTGTGCGCGAGGAACTTCTCCAGGAGCTTCAGCACGCCCGGCTCCGGCACCTCCATCAGGATGTACGGCAGCTCCGGCAGGGCGGGAGAGCCCTCCGGAAGGCGAGCGAGCGCGCGCTCCACGCCCTGCGCGACCTCCTTGAAGCGATCGAACGCGGCCTCTTCGATCGCCTCGCCGGCGGCGTGACGCGCCTCGGGCAGATCGGTCGAGAGGACGTCGATGAGCGCGTCCATCGCGCGGGGCCCTTCGACCTCGCCGAGGACGGAGGCGATGCGGACGAGGCGGAGGGAAGCTTCGGCCTCGTCGTCGAGCTTGGCGGCCGCTTCGATCGCGGGCGCGAGCACGTCGAGCAGCGCGTCCTTCGGGGTCTCGGCGAGCTTGTCGTGCAGCTCGCGGACCTTCCGTTCCGCGTCGAAGAGCCCATCGAGGGTAGCCTGGAGGTCGACTTGAGCGCTCATGGGCCGAGGCCGTAATAGCGGCGCGCCCCGTCCGCAAGCTCGCGCTGCGATTTCAGCGCGGTCCGCGCGCGCCGACTGCCAAATGCTTGCGCGCCTCCGCCCGCGAAGGAAAGCTCCCTGCGATGTCCGAAGCGCCCCCGAGCGACGTCGTCGCGGCGCCGCGCCGCTCTCCTTCGCGGTACGTCGCGGTGCGGCCGCTCGCGCGCGCGGCGGCGGTGAGCGCGCTGCTCAGCGCGGTCGCGGCGTTCGTGCCGGAGCCTCCGCCCAAGGTGGTGACGCCCGCCGCGATCCCGACGGCGTCCGCGGGGCTGCTGCCCGTGTGCGGTCTGCGCGCGATCCCGGAGGGCGACACGTGCGTGCCGGTGCCCGCGCGCAACGCGCCGATCGGCCCCGCCGAAGCCGCGCGCACGCCCGCGAGCGCGAAGGACGATCTCGTGACGGGCGCCTTCCTGCCGCGGCGGCCCGAGCGACCCGCGGAGTACGGCGCGTATCTGCTCCCGATCCCGGCCGATCCGCTGCGCGTGCTCTCCGAAGGCGGCGCCGTGGATCGCGCGCCCGGCGAACGGATGGGCGTCGATCTCGCGAGCCCGAGCGGCGAACGCGTGCTGCTCGCGGCGCTCGAAGGACAGGAGGGCGACGCGCGCGTGGTGTTCGTCGGCGAAGACGTCGGCGTCACGATCGCCACGCTGCACACGGTGCGCGACGGCGACGCGACGACGCCGTACCTCGTGATTTACGGGCACCTCGATCGCCCCGGCCCCGGCATCGTCCCGGGCATGCGCGTGCACGCGGGCGAGGTGGTCGCGTTCTCCGGCGACACCGGATCGAAGGGCATCGAGCAGCTATACTTGGAGGTCCGCAAGGTGCGCGACGGCGCTTTGCCGCGCCTGGTCCCGGACGAGACCACCGTGCCGAAGCCGCGCCTCGCCGACGACGCGCTCAGCATCGCGACGGATCCGCGCAACGCGCTCGCGAAGAAGTGAGGGCGACCTCGGATCGTGCTAGGTCGCGCGCGATGTTTCGCCGCGTCCCGCCCCCGTCCGAGCTGCCCGCGTTCCTGTCCCGGTTCCGCGCGCAGAGCCCCGCGCACCTGGCGCACACGTTTCGAGAGGTGCTGTCGCATCAGCTCGGCGGCTCCCGGTTCGGCGCCGATCTCACGACCGCGGGCTTCTTCCGGCCGGATCTGTCGCTGCCGGCGTACGCGGGACTGGCACCTTCCGACGGCCTGTCGCCCATCTATCACTTCTTCGATCGCACCGCGGGAGGCCGGAATTTCGCGGGGAACGTGACGCGCGGGCGGGCCCGCGATTACCGGGGCGGCAAGCTCACGTACGACGAGCACGACGGGACCGACTTCGTGTGTCCGCCCGGGATGACCGTGACGTCCGCGGCCCCCGGCGTCCTCGTGGCGGTGCGCGATCGCTTCCTCCGCGGAGGCCTCACCGCGTGCGTCGACCACGGAGGCGTGGTGACCCAATACACCCATCTCTCCAAGGTGACGGCGGAGATCGGACAGCCCCTCTCGCGCGGGGAGACGCTGGGGCTCTCGGGACACGCGGGGTTCGATATGGTGATCGGCTTTCCGTGGGTGCCGCCGCATATCCACTTCATGGCGTGGACGCTGGGCCAGCCGGTGGACCCTTATCTGCGGCCGGAGGAGGACGAGCACGCCGCGGTGTGGACGCAGCGCAATGACCCGCTGCCCGCGACTGGCCCTCTCCCCGGCGACGCGGAGCCGCTCCGGCTGGAGGACATCCAGGTGGACGTCGCGGCCGTCGAGCGCGCGTGGAAGGTGTGCTCGGACTCGGTGATCGCCGAGGAAATCGAGCGCGCCCCGAATCACGCTTCGCGGGTGGCCATCCTGGAGGACAGCCTCCATCACGATCGTTTGGCGTGGCCGGAGGAGGCGCGGACTCTGGTGTTCCGGCCCCACGGCGTGCACCGCCGAGTCCGCCTCTCGCTGCCGCTGCCGGCTTCGGAATACAGGGGTACGCGGGTGGCAGACGCGTTCTGGACGCGACCGGGGCTGGGATGAAAACGATTGGGGGGAGCGCCCGTGAACAGGTGATTCAGGGCGCCCCCGCCGAGATCAAGGCTCCATCCAGAACCGCTGCGCGATGTTGCCGCCCGCCGGAATGAACACGTCCGTCTGCTGGGGCGCCGAGCCGAGGCGCGAGACCGCGATGAGGTGACGACCGGCCCGGAGAGGCGCGTTCACCACCGGAGAGGCGCTCACCGGCTTGCCGTCGATCAACACCACATCACACGCCGGCACGCACACCACCGAGAGCGTCCCGGGCGCGTCCACCGACTTCGTGGGATCCAGCGCGCCGATCACCTCGTCGGCGCCGCGCGGCCGGCCGGGGGCGCCGAGCGAAGGCAACGTGCCAGTCGCGGCGAGCTGAGGGCCACTGTCATCCCCGTTCACCATCTTGATGAACATCACCAGCATGACGCCGAACACCAGCAGAAGGAAGCCGAGCACGCCGCCGAGGATGAGGCCCGTGTTGCTCTTCTGCGGCGCCATCTGCGGCTGTCCCATCGGATAGCCGGTCGGGCCCATCGGCCCCATCGCCATGCCGCCCGTGGACGTCACTCCGCCCATCGGGTGGCCGTATCCGGGCGGCGGGCCGTATCCGGGCGGTCCCATCGGCGGGCCGTATCCGGGCGGTCCCATCGGCGGGCCTCCCATCGGCCCCGGGGGCGGCGCGTAGGCGCCCGGAACCGTGCCCTGCGGAGGCATTCCCTGCGGTCCGGACGGCATACCTTGCTGGCCGGATTGCATGCCCTGCGGCGGGCCCGAAGGCGTGGTGTTGTCGCCGCTCGGCGGGCGAACCACGATGTTGCCGCTCGGAGGGGCCGCGAACGCCGTCGCCGCGTGGCCAGACACGTTGTTGTCCGGCATGCTGACCCGCGAGTTGCGCGCGCCGGCCGCGTTCTTGAGGTCCCCCCAGAAAGCGGTGATGTGGCGATATCGGTCCTGCGGATTGACCGCCAGCGCCTTCAAGAACACCTGCTCGACCGCGTCGCCCAGGTCGAGGCCGCGGGTGCGCGGGGTCGGGCGCTGCGAGGTGTCCATGCACGCGCCCATCCAGTGCGCCATGTTCTCGCCGGGGAGCGCCATCTCGTTCGTGAGGTACTCGACGCACAGGAGCGCGAAGGCGAAGACGTCCGTCCACGGGCCCGTCGCGCCGTACCGCGCGACCCACTGCTCCGGCGCGGCGTAGCAGGGCGTGAAGCCGAAGCTACTCTCGCCCGCGTCGCGCGTCGTGTGCGCGCCGGTGCCGGTCTCCTGCACGATCTTGGCGATGCCGAAGTCGAGGATCTTCGCCGTCTGACGGCCGAGCACCTGCGTGAGCATGATGTTCGACGGCTTGATGTCGCGGTGCGCCACGTTGCCGTCGTGCGCAGCGCCGAGCGCGCGGGCCACGGGATCGAGGCGCTCCAGCATCTCTTCGAGCGTGGCGCGCGTGCCGGTCCGCATGTTGTGCTCGATGAGCGACTCCAGCGGCTGGCCGTCGATCCACTCCAGCACGATGTACGGCACGGGGGCGCCGTTCGGCAGGTTGAAGACGTCGACCTCGATCGCCTTCACGATGCCGGCGTCCGCGCGCGAGAGCTCGTACATGAGGCGCGCCTCGCCGATGAATTTCTCGACGAACTTCTGGCGGCCCGCAGCGTCGAGGAAGTCCGGCACGCGCAGGCACTTCACGGCGACCGGCGTCGCGAGCTTCGTGTGGTAGCCGCGGTACACGGTGCCGAACCCGCCCGCGCCGACCACACCCTGCACCTGAAGGTGACCCGCGAGGGTCTGTCCCATCAGGCCGAACGCGTCCTCTTTATCGCTCATCGCGCCGCGAATCCTAATGAACGGGCCCCCGGCTGTCCGCAAAAACCGCGTCGGGGCGGCCAGATGTGCCGACCTCTTGTGGTGCGCGATCCGCCGGGGTTACCCTGCGCGCGGCTCGATCCAGCCGAGAAAGGCCCATGAAAGCTCGCCGCAGGTTTTCGTTCACAAGCGCCACCGCGCTCCTCGTCGCAGGCTCGCTCACCGCGACGCAGACCGGGTGCATCGTCTCCTCCACCGAGGTGGTGAACACCGATCGCGTGTACCTGCTCGGGCCCAAGACCGAGTCGGAGCCCGGCCCCGCGACGCGCGACGTCACGACGAAGGCCGTCGACACGCGCGGCATGATCTCGTTCCACCTCGACCGCGCGCGGGAGTGCACCGTCACCAGCACGCCCCGCTGGCAGCGCGTCCACATCGAAGGGAAGAAGTCGAAGCGCGTCACGGCCGGCATCATCACCGGCACGCTGCTGCTCGGCGCGGGCGCGGGCGCGATCGCCGGCGCCGTCGCGATCGCACCTGCCTCCGGCTTCGACAGTCAGAGCGCCCCATCCGCGGACAAGGACGCGGCGACGGCGGCCACGTACCTCTTGCTCACGGGCATCATCCTCGCGGCCACCGGCGGGACGATCCTGCCGTTCGCGATCTACCACGGCGCGTCGTCGGGCCTCACGGTGACGCCGCAGGACGTGCAGTTCGGCTCGCCTCCGCCCGGCGGCGTGCGCGCGCCCGACGGCTACGATCCGAAGAACCCCGAGACGACGGCGATGGTGCCGCGCATGCTGCAGCCGCAGTACGACGTGATGGCCTTCGGCGCGCAGCCGGCCCAGATGTTCCAGGGGTCGATGGCGCCGCTCTACGCGGTGCCGCCCGCGCCGGCGCCGAAGTGGGCGACGGTCCCGAGCGGCGAAGCGAAGAGCGAGCCCTTGGAGTCGCTGCGATCGGCGCGCGACTTCGACAAGGCGATGCAAGAGCGCGCGGCGGAGGACTGCGACGCGCCCGCGGATCCGTCGCTCCTCGCGATCCCGCAGTCGTCCGGCGGCGGCGCGACCGAGCAGATGAAGGCGTGCGTGGAGAAGTACTCGCCGGCCTGCCAGTCGAAGTGCGGGCGCGACACCGCGTGCGTGCTCGAGTGCCTCAAGAAGCCGTGCGTCGACAACCTCGACAAAGAGAGCGAGCCCGGCGCCGCGGATCCGCGCGACGAGTACACGCAGGTCATCACGAAGACCGAGATGTGCGAGCGCGCCGCCGACTCCGGCGTGGGCCTCGCGCTCGTCGTGAAGGACACCGACGGCGTGCCGAAGACGATCGATCTCGGCAAGACCGACAAGCACGGCGACATCGAGAAGAACGTGCTCCTGGGCCTCGAAGGAACGTACTCCGGCTGGCCGGACAGCAAGCAGGCGATCCTGCCGGACGCGCAGATCGTCCTCGTGGAGGATCCGACCACGGTCGTCGGCAAGCTCGATCTGCAGAAGTACCCCGGCCTCAAGTACGCCGAGCACGCGGTCTCGACGAAGAAGGCGCGCGAGGCGCTCGCCGCCGCGGAGGCCGCCCGCAAAGAGAAGGAAGCGCGCGATCGTCAGGCCGCGCTGGAGGCCGCCGCGAAGGCCGCGGACGACGCGCTCCACGCCGACGAGCGCAAGGCCGAGGCCGCTCGCAAGGCCCAGGCGTGCGCGGCGCAGCACCAGAGCAAGTGCAACGCGGACTGCCAGGGCAACCCCGCGTGCGTGAAGAAGTGCCTCCAGAAGATGCCCGCCTGCAAATAAGGCGCGTCTCCTTTCCAGCTCACTGTCCTATCCTGCCCCGCGATGGCGTCGCCTCCCGAGCATCCGGTCCGACTGCTTGGATCGGTGGCGTTGCTCGGCGGCGTGATCCTCGCGGGCGGGCTCGCGCTCTACCTCTTGGGCGGCGGGCGGTGGTCGTTCGGGGAGACCGTCTACATCGCCGAGAACGCCGTCTCCACCGCGGGATTTCGCGAGCTGGAGGGGATGGATCAGGTCCGGTACTCGCGGCTCGCGAGCGGCCTCATCATCCTCCTGGGGCTCGGCACGACGGCGTACTTTCAGTCCACGCTCACCGCGTTTTTGGTGCAGGGCGTCCTCGGACAACGTTGGCGGATCCGGCGCATGAAGAAGCAGATCGAAGAGCTGACCGACCACGTCCTCATCGCCGGCGGCGGCTCCACCGGCATGCACTCGATCTCGGAGCTGACGGCCGCGCAGATGCCCTTCGTGGTCATCGACACGAACCACAAGCGCATGGAGCACCTCTCGCGCGAGCTGTGCGACGGGCGGATGCTCTTCGTGGTCGGCGACGCGACGGACGACACGGTCCTCCTCGAAGCGGGCATCACGCGGGCGTCCGCGGTCATCGCCGCGCTCACGGAGGACAAGGACAACCTCTTCGTGACGTTGTCGGCGCGCAGCCTCAACCCGACGGCGCGCATCGTCGCGAAGGTGATCGCCTCCGACGCGGTGCCCAAGATGATGCGCGCCGGCGCGAACGCGACGGTCAGCCCCAACATGATCGGCGGGCGCCGCATGGCGAGCGAGATCATGCGGCCCACCGTCGTCGAGTTCATCGATCAGATGCTGCACGACCGCACGGAGGATCTGCGGCTCGAAGAGGTCGTCATCCCCGAGGGCTCGACGTTCGTCGGCAAGACGCTGCGCGAGGCGCCGATCCGCGCGGAGACGAACCTGCTCGTGGTGGCGCTGCGCATCGAGGGGAAGTTCGTCTACAACCCAGAGCCGAGCACGGAGCTCGACGTGGGCTGCGTGCTCGTCGTCATCGGCCCGCAGGAGAACGTGGGGCGCCTTCGCAGCCTCGTGAAGCACGGCCGCTCGCACGACTGACCACGCCTCCGGCTGTGGATTCGAGGCGCGTGACAGGGGGCTTCACTCGGGGAGGGGACGCTGCACGCGGACCCAGAAAAATGGCTTTCAGGAGCGGAGGATTTGCTCCAGCGCGGGCTGGAGGCGGGCGTAGCGGAATTCGTAGCCGAGCTCGATCGCGCGCTTCGGCAGGACGCGCTGGCTCTCCGTCACGACCTCCGCGGCCTCTCCCATCAGCACAGAAACGATCGCCTTCGGGACCTTGAAGAAGCTCGGGCGGTTCAAGGTCGCGCCGATCGTCTTCGCCACCTCACCGGCCGTCGCGGGGTAGGGGGACGTCGCGTTGATCGGGCCCGCGTAGCGCTCGTCGTCGATCGCCTCGATCGCGAGGCCCGCGATGTCGTCGATGTGGACCCACGAGTAGAACTGATCGCCGCTGCCGATCGGGCCGCCGACGAAGAAGCGGAACGCGGGCAGCATCTTCTCCAGCGCGCCGCCGCCCTTGCCGAAGACGACGCCGATCCGGAGGTTCACCACGCGCACGCCGTGCTCCTCGGCCTTCTTCGCGGAGGCCTCCCACTTCTCGACGAGCTCGGCCAGAAAGCCGGATCCGCGCGGCGAATTCTCGTCCAGCGTCTCCCCCGGATCGTGGGCGCCGTAGAAGCCGATCGCGGACGCGCTCACGAGGACCTTCGGGCGGTGCTTCGCGCGGCCGATCGCCTCCACCAGGCGGTCCGTGGAGCCCACGCGGCTCTCGACGATCTCCTTGCGCTTCTGCTCGGTCCAGCGCTGCGCGACGACCTCTCCGGCGAGGTGCACCACCGCGTCCACGTTCTCGACCTCGTCGTACCAGGGTCCCTCTCGCGTCGGCGTCCATCCGGCGGTGCGCACGCCCGGAGGCACCTTGCCGCGCGTCTTCGCGGCGTCGCGCGAG
This sequence comes from Polyangiaceae bacterium, assembly GCA_046351455.1. Lineage (GTDB taxonomy): Bacteria > Myxococcota_A > Polyangia > Polyangiales > Polyangiaceae > JADJRH01. The sequence continues at coordinate 23,625 of JAXLYM010000001.1, read as the reverse complement.
AGGACCGTCACGCGGTCGCCCCGACCGATCAGCTCCTCCGAGATGCGCCGCCCCAGAAACCCGCTGCCGCCCGTGATCAGGATGGTCTTCATGGTCCCCGAGCAATAGTGCCGCGCGCGGAACTGTCCAGACACGCGGTGCGTCGCGCGCCGCGCGGTCACGGCGAGAAGCTTTTTTTGCAGCGTCTTCGGCTTGCTCGCGGGCAGAAGGAGCGGTACTTCGCCGGCCCCCCGATGACCCTCGAGACCTTCAAGAAGCTCCCGCTCGGCGGCACCGATCGCCGCGCGCTCGTGTCCTCTCTCGCGCAGCACGGCCTCTCCACGGCCGAGTCGCTCCTCGCGGAGCAGCGCAAGGCGCTCGTCCCGCAGGGGACGAAGATCGCGAAGGACGTCGCGGTGGTGATCCTCGGCGGATCGAACGGCATCACGCGCGCGCTCGCCGTGCAGCTCCTGTTCGCGGAGCGGGCCAGCGTCGTGTGCGTGCACCTCGACAGCGAGAAGATGCAGATCGGTCACTTCCACGCGCAGGCGATCACGCGCGCTGCCGAGGCCGAAGGGCTCTACTGCCGCTTCTTCAACGAGGACGCGACGAAGCCCGCGACGATCGAGATGGTCGTGAACGAGCTCAAGGGGAAGTTCCGCGCGGTGCACTTCGTGAACGGCGTCGCCGCCGGCGCGACGAAGCGCTACGTCGAGCACGGGCCGACCCAGGTGAAGGACGTCGACGTCGCGTTCCACCCGGTGCTGCAGACGCCCGATTTCTCGAAGCCCGAGAACATCCGCAAGATCGGCCTCGTCGACGTGGAGGTCGCGAGCGATCTCGACATCGAGCGCACCAACAAATTCATGGGCACGTCGTCGCTCCTGTGGGTGGAGCCGCTCGCGGCCGCGGGCCTCATCGCGAAGGGCGAGAGCGTCGTGTCCTTCTGCGACTACGACTACCCCGCGGACGATCCGGTGTACGCGATGGGCCCGCTCGCCGGCGCGAAGAAGCTCCAGCGCGAGACGATGGCGCAGATCCACGAGCGCTTCGGCGCCATCACCGCGCGCCTCTGCTACCCGCCCGTCGCGACGACCGCGCTCGGCGCGATCCCGGGCGGCCTGCTCATGTACGGGCTCTCCGCGCAGATCCTCATCGAGCAGGGGAAATACCGCGACGTGATGGAGCTCGGCCGCGACTCGATGACGATGTTCCAGCCGGGCTACGCCGGAGCGGAGGTGCGCCTCGACGCGGCCTACCAGGCGTGCTTGCCGGAGTTCCACCGTCGCAAGGACGCGCTCGGTCCGGCCGACGTGCCGGGCGCGTTCCGCGCTCTGTTCGCCTAGAAATCAAGCAGATCCTCGCCCTGAGATTCGGCGCTGGAGACGCTTCCGCGGGGCCGCTCGTCGCGTCCTCGCATCTGGATCCGCCGCGTCGGCGCGCGCGCGTTTCCCATTTGCCCCGGCGCTTTCGGCTGTGATATCTGACAGACTGCCCCATCGCGCCGCGCCGGTTTCTTCGGTTCCCGGCTCGTATTCGGGCTCGTCCAATTGGTGCTCCCTCGGTCCGGACGGGGGCCCCAAGCGGCACTTCCGGGCGCCTCGTCTGTCGTGCTGCGGGGCAGAGTTGATCTTCACACGAGCGGCAATGGTGTCGGTCGTGTGCGGGGCAGCGGGCCTTTCGTGCTCGTTCCCCGGCGGTGTTGGCCAGACTCGTTCGAGTTTGCTAGCTCCGTAGTGTCCTTGACAGCCTCAGCGCTTCCCTCGGGAAGAGGAGAGATCATGAAGCATTTTGCGATTCTTGTCGGTGCTTGTCTTTTCGGTCTGGCCGGTTGCGTCATCGAGACGACCAGCGGCAGCAACGGCGGCAGCGCCGGTTCCACGGCGACCGGCGGCTCGGCCGGCGGCGGCGTCGGCGGCGGCACGGCGGGTTCCACCTCGATGGGTGGCAACACCGGCGGCTCGACCGGCGGCTCCACGGGCGGCACGGGTGGCTCGGCGTGCGTGACGTGCGGCGACTACATCACGAACGGCGGCACGCTCTGCGACGGCACCTCGACCGACCTGTACAACGCGCTGTCCGACTGCACCTGCACGGGCGCCTGCAAGGACGTCTGCGCGGACAACGTCTGCAACAGCATGGACATCACCGCTGACTGCCAGAGCTGCATCATCGACACGGCGGCCGGCTGCGGCACCGCGTACCAGGAGTGCGCGAACGACATCTGATCGTTCGGCACGTCGGGTGATCAGCGTCGAGTCGGTTTCTCGATCCCGCACCTGACAGAGAACGCGCGGGCGGTCCCCATGGATCGTCCGCGCTTCTTTTTTGTGCCCCGCGATCCGCGCGATGCGGGGCGCGATCAGGCCTTCTTGCGCTGCGTGAACGCGGTCGCTCCGCCGAGGCCCGCGCCCGTGAGCGTGGCCATGCCGTGGCGCAGCTCGTTCTGGAGCGCGTCCTCCAGGGACATCGGGGCCTGCTCGTACGCGGAGAGGCGATCGTTCCGCATGCACTCCTGCGGCAGCGCCGCGAGCTCCCGCGCGAGATCCTCGGCGGCGGCGCGCGACGTCCCCTTCGGCACCACGCGCGTCACGAGGCCCATCGCGAGCGCTTCCGCGGCGCCGACGGGGCGGCCCGTGAGGATGAGATCGAGCGCGCGCCCGAGGCCGACGATGCGCGGCAAGCGGATGGTGCCCCCGTCGATCAAGGGGACGCCCCACTTGCGGCAGAACACGCCGAGCGTCGCGTCCTCGTCGACCACGCGGAGGTCGCACCACAGCGCGAGCTCCAGCCCGCCCGCGACCGCGTAGCCCGCGATCGAGGCGATGACCGGCTTCGAGAGGAGCATGCGCGTCGGGCCCATCGGACCGTCGCCGTCGGGGAGCACGCGGTTCGGATCGCCGGAGGAGATCGCCTTCAGATCAGCGCCGGCGCAGAACGTCCCGCCGTCACCGTGGAGCACCGCCACGCGCGCCGACGCGTCCGCTTCGAACGCGCGGAACGCGTCCGCGAGCAGCGCCGCGGTGGCGCGATCGACCGCGTTCTTCACCTCCGGACGATGGAGGACGATCGTGGTGACGGGCCCGTTCTTCTCCGCGCGAACCGACATGCAGCGACTCTCTCGCGGCGCGGTGGAAGAAGGACAAAAAAAAGAGCGCCCGTTCGACGGCCGGGGGGGAAACCGTCACAGGCGCTCGTGGGGGAGAGATTGCACGCGGTGAGCCAACGCGAAATTGATAAAATGTCGATGTGTTAGGGTCGAGAGGCGCCTTCGAGTGCTTCAAGATTGAAAAATCGGGTTCCACGGCTGATCGGAGGCCTTGCGGCGGCCGATCCTCTTGTCAATCCGGCCAAAAACCGGCCTATTGATCGGATCGCATGGCACCGCGCCTCGTTGTCAGCCTCCATGTCCGCCTCGGGGGGCAGGCGCTCGCGGGGTATCTCCGCCGCGCGCTCGACGCGAAGAAGCGGGCCGAGGCGCTCGGCGCGACGCTGACGGCGTGGGGGGCCGACGCGTGCGCCTTCGATTTTGCGCCGGAGGAGATGGAGGAGGCGATCGAGCTCGCCGGGGTCGCGTTCGAGGACGCGGGGGGCGACGCGCGGTTCTCCGCGGGTGTCGCGTACGGGCCGCTGACGCGCCTCGGGATCTCCGGATCGCTCGCGATGCTGGCGTGGGGGGAGGCGCTGCTCGTGGCGACGAACCTGGCGCGCGCCGCGGAGCCGGGGGAGGTGCTCGTCGACGCGGCGTGTCCGCACCACGTTCGGCACGCGCTGCGGGTGATCGGCGAGCGGCTCGTGGGGGAGCCGCCGTCCCCTGCGCTGGTGCTCGACGCGCGGCAGCCAATGCGGCCGGACACGCTGGTGGACGGGCTCGGGGGCGACGGGGATCACAAGGTGGTGGTGACGGTGCCGCCGCTGCCGCCGATCTTGGGGCTCGCGCGGGAGCTGCTGGAGAGGCCGCTCATCCCGCGCGAGAAGCGCCCGTCGGAGCCGCCGCCGACGCTGCGCGGGGAGCCGCTCGGCGACACGATCGACACGGAGATCTCGTACGATGCTGATCTCGTGCCGAGCGACGCTGCTCCGACCACGATTACCGGCGTGGAAATCCCGAACGACGCGGATCGGCTCACGGACACGACGGTCGACGCGCCGGGCGCGGGCGCTGCGAGCGAACCTGCGTCAAGCGCGGGCGCTGCGGCGTCGAGCGACGCGGCGCCGAGCTCGGATCTGGCGCCTCGGTCGAGCGATCCCGGGGCGACGGGGGAGCAGCGGATCGCGGTCGCGCCGCCTCCGCCGCCGAGCGTGGTGCCGCCGCCGAGGTTGCCGCCCGCGCGCATGGCGCCGAGCGTGCCGCCGCCGAGCCTCACCTCGTCGCGGGAGATGCCGAGCGGGCCTCCGCTCGCGGCGTCGCGGATCTCGTGGCCGGGCAGCTCGGAGGAGTACTCGGAGCTCACCGCGGCCGCTCGGCAAGCGCTGCTCAAGGGCAACGTGTCGGAGCTGGAGCGGCTCTCGGACGAGCTGCGGTCGCGCGGGGAGCACGGCGATCTGGCCGATCGAATGGCCGGGTTCGTGGCGTGGAACCGCGGCGCGAAGGCGGAGGGGCTCCGGAAGCTGCGCGCCGCCGCCGACGCGGAGACGCGGCCGGCCCATCGCGTGCGCGCGCTGCTCGCGTACGGCGTGGCGCTCGCGGCGAGCGGTCGCACGGACGCGGCGTTGCTCGCGGCGCTCGGAGCGATCGCGCGCGCTCGCGAGGTCTCGGATCGGCAAGGCGAGCACGTGTGCGCGCGGTTCCTCGCGCGGCTGTCGGCGGCGGCGGGCTACGAGCGCGCGGCCCGCACGTGGGCGGAGATCGCGGACGACGTCGGCGCGGCCCGCACGTGAGAGGCCGGCGCTTTTCCGGCGCGGATCACGGCTTACTGCGGGCGGACGGTTGCGCTATGCGACTCGCTACTTTGGCTCGCACGTCGCGGGCTCGAACGAGTGCAAGGAGGCTATCGCATGGTGCTGAAGCGCGGTTCGACGGGGCCGGAGGTGAAGATCCTCCAGGAGCAGCTCAACAAGATCGGCGTCAGCTGCGACGCGGACGGCATCTACGGGCCGAACACCGAGAAGGCCGTGAAGACGTTCCAGACGGCGTCCGGCATCGACTCGGACGGCGTCGTGGGCGAGCACACGCGCATCAAGCTGAAGGAAGCGGTCGACGCCGCCGGCTGAGCGCTGAAAAAGGGGGGGACACGCTCAGGGGTCGCTCTTCTGCGTGAAGAGCTTGCCGGGGTGCTTGCGCTCGTAATGCTCGACGATCGCGTGGCCGATGCCTTCGATGACGCTGGCGGCGATGCCCATGCGGATCGGGAGGCCGACGACCGGCACGAACGTGGTCGCTTGCAGCGCGAGCCACTTCAGGCCCTGGCCCATGATCGCGAGGCTGCCGCCCGTCGCCGCGGTCGCGACGCCCGTCATCGGATCGCCGTAGACCGAGCCGATGAAGCCGACCATGTGCGTCTCGATCGTCGCGAGGCCGGTCGTCGTCACGGGGAGCGGGATCGCCGCGAACGCCGCGCCCGCCGCCGCGTAGCGATGCACCCAGCGGAGCGCCTCTTCCTTGCAAGTGGTCGTCATGATCCCCGAGCGTACAACGCGCGCGGCGGTGCGCCACGCCGGGGGGGCTTCAGAGGAGGAGCGTGCCGATGCGACGTCGCTCGACGGCCTGCTCGGGCTGCAGCGCGAAGCGGATGAGCTCGCTCGTCACCGGGTGCTTGAGGAGGGCGCGCGGATCGTCCGGGATGCGCGCGGCCTCGATGCGACGGAGGTGATCGATGCCCGCGATCAGGTCGCCGCACAAGAGGAGCGCGGCGCGGTACTCGGTGCGGCGAACGGCCAGGGAGAAGGGGCGCACGTCGAAGCTCGGCACCAAGGCCGGGAGGATCAGCTCCTCGATCTGCTTCTTCTGGCGACGGCCGATCGCGCGCTGCACATGCGCCGCGAGGCCCTGCGCCGCCAGCTCGCGCGGAGGTGACAGCTCGCCCGCGCCGAAGCCCGGATCCACCGCGCGCAGCGCCGCCAGGAGGAAGCCGTCGAGCGCCTCCGCCGTGAGCTCGTCCAGGAACGTGGGGCCGAGCGCCGCGCGCACGAGCAGGCGGCCCAGCACGAAGAGCTGCTCCGGCTCGGGGAAATCGGCGAACGACGTCGCGCCGAGGATCGCGGGCGGATCGCCCGGGTAGATGCGCGGCGGGCCCTGCCACACCGGCGACAAGTAGAGCTCGAACGACTCCACGCCGAGCGCGCGCGCCAGTCGATCCGCGAGCGCGCGCGTCGGGTGGCCGTCGCGCGGGCCGATGCGCTCGCGCGATCCGATGCCGAACGTCGACAGCTCGATGCGGAGGGCCTTCGCCGCGATCGGCTGCACGGAGGCGCACAGATCGAGCAGCGGCGTCCGCGCCTCCGGCAAGAGGAGGCGGATCAGATCCTGGCCCGCGAGCGATCCGGGGCGGATCGCGCCGTCGGGCAGGCGGCGGGCCTTCAGCGCGGCGAAGCGATCCGCGGTCACGAAGCCGAGGCACGCGCGCACCTCTTCGACCGCGAGGCGCTCGTCGACGCGGCCCTCCTTCGCGAGCGCGGCCTCCAGCGAGGCGAGCGTGGAGGCGACGTCCTCGACGCGCGCGCCCGTCTCGATGTCGATCGTGAAGAGGGTCCGCAGCACCTGGATCGCCTCGACGTGGCGGCACGCGGTCTCCAGCGCGCGGCCGAGGAGAGCGCGCGCGTCCGGCGCGGCGCCGGGGAGCGCGACGGCGTGCTGCAAGTGCACGATCGCGTCTCCGGGGCGCGAGAGGATCGTCGTCTCCAGGAGGCCCAACGTCACGAGCCAGCGCGGATCCAGCGGCAAACGACGCTGCGCGGCGATCTCCAGGAGCAGCTTGAGCGCGTCGGCGTACCCCGCGGCCCCGTCCGGCGTGTCGGCGCGGAAGAGGCGCGCGAGCGCGGCCCACGGGCGCGGATCCGGCGGCGAGCTCACGACGCCGTCGCACAGCGCGCGGATCGCTCCCTGGCGCTCGTCGGCTTCGAGGCAGGCCTCCGCGAGGCGCAGGTCCACCTCGGTGCGCTCGCCGGGGTGCGTCGCCGCCTCCACCAGGCACGCGAGGGCGTGGATCGCGAGCGCTCGATCGCCGCGCGCCTTCGCGATCTCGTGGAGGCGATGGAGCGCGCGCTTGTTGCGGCCGTCCGTCGCGAGGATCGCTTGGATCGAAGCCTCCGCGAGATCGAGGCGCTGGAGCGGGCCCTCGTACAGCTCGGCCAGCGCGAACTGCGCGAGGGTGCACGCCTCCGGATCCGCGGTGACCTCGACCACGTGAAGCAGCGTGTCGCGCGCGTCGATGAAGAGCTGCTGCGCGCGCTGGAGCCGCGACATGAGCATGAGCGCCGGCACGTCGTCGGGCGTCTTCGCGAGGGCGCGCGCCATCGCGGTGATGCCCACGCCCGCGTCGATCGGGCGCTCGCCGGCCGTGTGCGTCGCCATCACGCTGTCGCCGATCGCGCGGCCCAGCATCTGGATCTGCACGTCCTTCGTCGCGCCCTCCTGCGCGGCGCGGAAGCGATCGACGAGCCGCTCCGGCGCCTTCGCGAGGAGGCGCGTGAGCGCGATGACGGACGCCTCGTTGTCGGGATCGGTCGCGAGCGCCTTCTCGTAGAGCGCCGACGCGCGTGATTCGGCCCCGTCGCCGCCCATCGTGAGGACGAGCTCCGCCGCGCGCACCGAGCACCGCGCGCGATCGTCGGCCCGGTCCACCAGCGCGGACAGCGCGATCTGCGACTCCAGCAAGGCCGCGCGGTCCGATTCGCGGGTCGCGAGGCGCTCCAGGCCGCGCGCCGCGAGGAGGCTCTCCGGCCACAACGCGAGGGCCGCGCGGTAACCCGCGAGCGCCGTCGACTGCGCGGACGGATCCGCCGCGCCCATTCGCTCCAGGAGGATGCAGCGCTCCGTCTCGAGCAGCGCGCGGCTCACGGGGGCCTGCGACAGCTCCCGCTTCGCCGCGAGCGCCGTGAGCAGCATCGCGGGCGATCGCATGGCGACGCCCTCCGCGTCCGGACGGGTCGCCGCGGAGAGGCGGAGGATCCCGTCGAGCGCGGCGCCGTCGCCCGGATCCAGCGCGGCGATCCGCGACAGCGCGTCGAGCGCCTCGTCTTCGGTGATCTGCGGCGTCAAGCGCACGTACTCCCAGAGCGCGCCGCACCGCGCGTTGCGCGACGTGAGCACCTCCGCCTGCGCCCGCAGCGCCGCGGCGAGCCCGCGTCCGTCGCCGCGCGCGCGGTGGAGGTGCTCCACCATCCGCAGCGCCGGCACGTGCGCCGGCACCACGCGCAGCAGATCCGTGAGGATCGCGGCCGATTGATCGCGGCTCCCCATCGCGAGCAGCTCCGCCAGCGCGACGCGAATCGCGTGATCGATCGCGGGCGCCGGCTGCCGTTCGAGCCAGCGGTGGTAGAGCGCCGCGCGCGCGTCGACGGCGCCTCCGCGGACCAGGATCCGCTCGGCCATCTCGAAGGTGCTCGCGTCGTACCACGCAGCGTCGAAGAGGCCCTCCGCGCGCAGGAGGCTCTGCAGCGCGTCCGCGGGGCGATCCAGGGACAGGAGCATCACCTCCGCCGCGTCGAAGTAGAAATCGGCGGCCCGCTCCGCGCTCGGGGCCGACGCCGCGAGGCCGAGCAGCGCGGTCGCGAGCGCCTCCGCCTTCCCGGAGCCGCGCAACAGCCGGACGATCTCCGCGTGCGGCAGCGGGTGGCCCGGCTTCATCATCGCCGCGTTCTGCAGGGCGAGCACCGCGCCGTCCGCGTCCTTGCGCCGCAGCTCGTCGAGGTTCGCGATCTCCAGCCACAGCGAGAACTTCACGCGCGGATCCGCCGCGTTCTTCACGAGCTCCCGCAGCGCCGCGCGCGCCTCCGTGTGCCTCCCCGCGCGCTCGCTGTGCCGCGCGAGGGCCCGCAGCGCCTCCGGATCCTGATCGTCCAGCGCGAGCGCCTTCCCCACGAGGGCGAGGGCGCGATCGCGATCGCCGATGCGCGCGCTCGTCACCTCCGCCGCCCGCAGGAGCAGCCGCCGCGCGAGCGCCGGATCGTCCGCGAGGTTCGCCTCCGCGACGAGCGCCTGCACGAGCTTCGGGAGCTGGCCCGCGCGCTCCGCGTTGCGCTCCATCGCGAGCAGCGCCGAGAGCCGCGTGGGCTCGATCGCGAGCACCTGATCGAGCGCCTCCACCGCGCGCGCGTGATCGCCGATCTCCTCTTCCCACAGCGCCGCGACCTTCTCGAGCATCGCGAGCTTGCGCGCCGGGCTCCCCGCCGAGGCCGCGGCCTGCGCGTACAGATCGATCCGCGCGCGCACCGGGCCGCCCTCGTTCGTGACGGGCTTCGCCGCGAGCAGCGCCGAGAGCGCGTCGAACACCTCTTGGTTCGACGGATCGATCGACCACGCCGCACGCAGCAGCGCGAGCGCGTCGTCGCGCCGGCCGAGGTGGCGGTCCGCGATGTCCGCCGCCCGCGCGAGCGCCGCGACGCGCACCGCCGGGGGACGATCCGCGTTCGCCTGCTGCGCCCACGCGTGGAGCCGATCTTCATGCCGGCCCAGCCGCAGCAGCGCGCGGTCCAATCGCTCCAGCGTCGACGGATCTTCCGGCGCGTATTCCAGCGCGCGCGCCGCATGGAGCGCCGCCCGATCCGCGCGGCCGATCACGTCGAAGATCGCGGACAGCCGCACCTGCTCGAACGAGATCGAGTCCGGCTCCGTGAGCAGCGCGAGGCGCCTCTGACGCACGGACGCGGCCGGCTCCCACTGGCCCGACGCCTCCAGCAGCGCGACGAGGTGCGACAGCGCGCGCCACGCGGCCTTCGTGTTCGACGGCGCCCGCGAGGCCGCGCGCTCCAGGAGCTGGATGGCCTCCTCCGAGCTGTCCAGCTTCTCGGTCATGAGCCGCGCCGCCGCGTAATCGAGCCGCGATGCGCGCGCGTCGTCCGCCTCGCGTTCGGCCTCGGCCGCGAGCGCCGCTGCGAGCGCGGGGGTGCGATCGTTGCGCACGAGGTGCCGCGTCAGCGCGTCGCGCACCGGCCCCGGCGTGCTCTCGAAGGTGACGGCGCGCTCCAGCGAAGCGAGCGCCAGATCCGCCTGTCCGAGCCGCGTCTCCAGCAGATCCGCGCGCTCCACGAGCAGCCACGCCGCGATGCGCGCGTCGCCGTCCGTCTTCCCTTCGGCGGGCGCGTACCGATCCGCGAGCGTCTCCAGGTGCTTCGCGAGCGCCTCGATCCAGCGCCGATCGCCCTCGCGCCGCAGCACGGCTTCGAGCCCGCGCAGCGCGGCCGGGTGGTCCGGGCTGAGGCCGAGCGCCTCTTCGAACGCGTCGCGCGCCTCCGCCGGACGCCCCAGCGCCGCGAGGAGCCGCGCGCGCTCTCCGAACAGATCGCTGCGCGCCCGATCATTCTCTGCAGCCAGGATGGCGTCATCGACGAGCGCGAGCGTCGCCGCGGCTTCGGCCTCGGGCGGAGCGAGCCTCCGCAGCCTCTCCAGCGCCGGCTCGAACAGACGCACGAGCGCCCTGGATTCCTCGTAGAAATCGCGCGCGCCCTCCGCGTCGCCGAGCGCCCGTTCGATGAGCACGCCGAGCTCCACGAGCGCGCGCGCGGCGCCGACCGGATCGTCCGGCGCGAGCCGCGTGGCCCGCGTGAGCAGCTCCGCCGCGACCGGATCGTTCGGGACGACGCGCGTCCGATCTGCGTCTCGCTCCGGCGGCGGAGGCGGCGTCCCCGCGGGCGTCCCCTTCGCGCGTTTCGCTTCGTTTTCCGCGGTGGGCGCGGGCCCCATCGGGATCGTCGTGCTCCCGGGGCTGTCCGTCTTCTCCGCGGCGTCGGCGCGCTTCGGCTCGCTCTTGCGCGGCTCCGGCGAGGTCGCGGCGGCGGGCGTGATCGGCGACTGGTACGCGATCGTGCGCTGCGCGGGGGCGCGTGCGGCGGCGCTCGCGGACGGCGGATTGCTCCCTTGCACCGGAGCGCCCGGCCGCGGAGAAGGCGCTTGCACGCCGGGCTCCGTTTGCCGTGCTTCCGGCGGGGCCATCACCGATCCGGGCGCGTTCGGCGCCACGCCGAGGAACGTCTTCGCGCGGGTGCCGGGCGTCGCCGCGGGCCCCGGGATCGCTTGTTTTACAGGCGGCCGCGGCGCCGCGGGCGGCCTCGGCACCTGAACGGGTGCGCCTTCGGGGGCAGGCGGTTGTTCGCCCTTCGGATCCGCTCCTTGATCGCCGTTATTCGCCACCGGGCGGCATCCTAACGCGAGAGCCGCGCTGCGTGCTATGAGCCACGCGCCGTGGCCAGCAACGAAAAGAACACCGACAAAGAGCCGTCCCCCGCGAAGAAGGCGCCCGCGGGCAAGCCGGGCAAATCCCTTCCACCGAAGGACGCGCGCGACAAGCTGCTCAACGAGGCCCGTCAGAAGCAGATGGACCCGATGGCGGCCCTCCAGCCGAAGCGCATCGCGCTCTACGTCGGCGGCCCCGTCCTGGCGGTGTGGATCATCGCGTTCTTCATCAGCGGCTGGGTGGCGAAGGCGGTCGCGGGCGTCCTCACGATCGGCTTCGGCGTGGTGCTCTGGTACGTGTGGAATCGCCTGCAGCGCACGCGCAAGGTGATCGACATCGTGAAGACGGCGGACAGCGCGGAGGCTCGAAAAGAGGCCATCGCGAAGCTCGACACCGACTTCAAGAAGGACGACGCCGCCGCGATCATGGCGAAGGCGCAGCTCCAGATGCAGGACGACCCGCGCGAGGCGCTGCGCACGCTGGAGACGGTGAAGCTCGACAAGGTGCTGCCGAACGAGGCCGACGAGATCCGCGTGCAGCGCGCGATGGTGCACCTCATGTTCGGCGAGACCGAGAACGCGCGCGAGCTGGTCGACAAGGTCGACGTGGAGCGCCACAAGGAGGCGAAGGGCCGCGCGACGGTGGTGGCGATCATCGCGGAGGCGTGGGCGCGCAGCGGTCAGGCGAAGAAGGCGGTCGAGCTGCTCGACAAGATCACGATCGACGCCGAGCTCGAAGACATCCGCCCGCAGCTCCTCCGGGCGCGCGCGTTCGCCTATGCGTGGGCGAACCAGACCAAGCAGATGCGCCAGACGTTGAAGGAGCTGCAGGCGCTCAACCCGCAATACCTGAGCGGCTTCATCACGAAGAAGAAGCACCCGATGGGCGTGGCCCCGCGCGGCGTGCACCCGATCCTCGAAAAAGAGGCCTTCGACATGCTCGCGCGCGCCCCCGGAATGCAGCGCCGCACGGAAGTCCGCCGCTTCTGATCTTGGGGATTTACAAGGGGGCTCCGCCCCCTCGTATCACTCCCCCTCTCTCCACCAAATCCCACGTTGCCAATCGCGTCCGCGCGCAAATCCGATTATGAAAGCGCGTATGAAGTCGCCCATTCATCTCGAAGGAAAGGTCGTCCTCGTCACCGGCGGGAGCCGCGGGATCGGTGAGGCCATCGCGAAGGCGTGCGGGGAGGCCGGCGCCAAGGTCGCGATCGCCTCGCGCAAGATCGAAGGCGTGAACGCGGCCGTCGAACGCCTCCGCGCCGAAGGGATCGACGCGGCCGGGTTCGCTTGCCACACCGGCAAAGTCGAGGACGTGAAGCGCCTCATCGCCGGAGTCGTCGAGAAGTTCGGCAAGATTGACGTGCTCGTCAACAACGCGGCGACGAACCCGTTCTTCGGGCCGATGATGGTCGTGGACGACGCGGCCTTCGACAAGACCTTCGAGGTCAACGTGAAGGGCTATTTCTACGTCGCGCGCGAGGTCATCCGCCACCTCATGGATCGCGGCGCGCCGGGCTCGATCGTGAACATCGCGTCGATTCAGGGGCTCGGCGGGGCGCCGCTCCAGGGCGTGTACGCGATGACGAAGGCCGCCGTGATCTCGATGACGAGGACGCTCGCGGTGGAGATGGCGTCCGCGAAGATCCGCGTGAACGCGATCGCGCCGGGCCTCGTGGACACGAAGTTTGCGGCGGCGCTCCTCACCAACAAAGACATCCTCGATCGTGTGGTGTCGCGCACGCCGCAGGCCCGCTACGGGGAGCCACACGAGATCGCCGGAGCCGCGGTGTTCCTCGCGTCCGACGCCGCATCGTACGTGACGGGCGAGACCATCGTCATCGACGGCGGCCTCACCATCAACTCGGTCTGACCCATCAACTCGGTCTGACCGACAAGCCCCCTCGACTCCGGATCTCCAGGACGCCAGATGGAACGGCTCCCTCCGCGGACGGCTCGGCTCCATTTCGTCGATCCCGCGGCCGTCACGGATCCGGATCTCTACGCCGCCTACGCAGACGTGATGTCGCCCGACGAGCGCGAGCGGGAGGCCAGGTACCACTTCGACAAGCACCGTCGCATCCACCGAGTCGCCCGCGCGCTCATCCGCACCACGCTGTCTGCGTACGTCGGAGTCGACGCAAAAGAGCTTCGTTTCGAGCCGAATCCGTGGGGCCGGCCGGAGCTCACCCACCCTCGGGACAGCACGCTCTCGTGGAACGTGGCGCACACCGACGGCCTCGTGGTGATGCTGGTCGCGGACGGGTGCACCGTCGGCGTCGACGTCGAGGACTGGGCCCATCGCAAGGCGCCGCTCGACGTCGCGGACCGCTTCTTCGCGCCCGCGGAGGTCGCCGAGCTGGCGAGCCTGCCGCCCGAGCGCAAACAGCGCCGCTTCTTCGAGTACTGGACGCTGAAGGAGTCCTACATCAAGGCCCGCGGCATGGGCCTCGCGCTCCCGCTGGACGAATTCGCCTTCGATCCACGAGATCCGGTCGCGCCGACCATCTCGTTTCACGGCATCGAGGACGACCCGTCAGACTGGCAGTTCACGTTCCGCGAGCCGACGGAACAGCATCTCGTCGCCGCGGCCCTGAAGCGGGGCAGGGGACCGGACTTCACCCTCGAAGTCCAGTCCACGCTCCCGCGCCCGTGAATCAGCGCTTCTTCTGAGGAACGAGCTTGTCCGAATACTCGCGCACGCGCCCGAGGACTCGCTCCTTCGCGGCGCCTTCGAGCAGCACGGGGTGGAAGTCGTTGCGCGTGCTCACCGAGGAGATCGACACCGGAATGACCCGATTCTCCTTCGACACCACGGCGCCCCCCTCCTTCGCGAAGACCTCCTGGTAGATCATCGAGTCCTTGTCGGCCGGGTTGGAGTTGCCCCCGAACACGAAGTTGCCGAGCGAATACACGATGTGACGCCCCTTGTACGTCTCGATCCCCTGGATCACGTGCGGGTGATGCCCGAGCACCAGATCCGCGCCCGCGTCCACCACCGCGTGCCCGAGGCGAGTCTGATCGTCGATCGGCACATTGGACCCCTCGACGCCCCAGTGGAACGTCACGATCACCAGATTATCGGGCCGCTTGTGCTTCTTGACGTCCTTGACGACGCGCTTCTCCACGCCGTCGCCGCCCCCGAGATACCCGATGTTGACGACCTCGATCCCCTTCACGGTCCGCACGTCGATCCGCCCGTTGCCGAACGAGCCGACACCGGCCTTGTCCACGGCAAGGATGGTCTGCTTCATCCCGTCCGTGCCGAAGTCGCCCGCGTGGTTGTTGGCCAGATTGACCATCTCCACGCTCCCCTTCGCGAGGGCCTCCGCGTACTCCGGCTTCCCGTTGAACACGAACGTGTGATCGACGGACGGCTTCGCGTGCGACAGCGGGCCCTCCAGGTTCGCGATCGTCAAATCATCCTTCGACAGCACGCTGACCACGCCCGCGAAGGGCGCCGAGAGATCGCCGCCGGCCTGATTCACGGCCTCGTCGAACGTTCCCTCGGCGCCCGTCACCCGGTAATCGCTCCCCAGCGTGCAGTCGCCGACCGCGCTCAGCGTGAGCGTGCCGTCCACCGGAGGGGCCTTGTCCGCGGTCGCGGCGGGCTCCTTCTTATCGGGGGAGGGCATCTCCAGCTTGCCGGCCGGCGACGCCGTCTCCAGCGTCTTTCCGGGCGGATCCGCCGTCGTCACCAGATCGCCGTGCAGAGGCGCCGCCTGCGAGTCGCGGCACCCGGCCGCGGCCCCGACGAACACCAGCATGCCAATCACACCGAGCGCGGATCCGAGTTGCGTCTTGGGCAGCATCGAAGTCGAAGTCCCCTTCTCGTCACTGAGCGCTGATCACGACCGGCGTGGAGAGCCCGTTCCCGTCGCCGGGACGGATGCCGCCCCAGCCTTCGGGCAGCGGCGGATCCGTGAAGTTGAACAGCCACTGACCGTCGTTGGCCGACACGTTCACGCACTCCGCGCTCTTCGGCTGCGAGAAGTCCTGGTGCCAGTACGCGACGTGCATCGCGAGCGGCGCGTGCAGATACTGGATGTTCGGCACGTCCGAGAACCAGAGCACCTTCGGCTCCCCCTTCTCGTTCGACATCGTGTTCACCCGGTCCTTCCACTGGATGGGGAAATACCCGATCTCGGTGGTGGCCCACTTGGTGTTGTCGTGCCCCTTCACCGGGACTCCGCCCTTGCCCGGCGAGAACAGCGTGGCGCGAACCGGCTTGTCGCCTTCATAAGCCGTCAGCGTCCCGGGGAGGATCTTCGCCTCGATCCACTTCGTGCCCGGCTTCACGCCCTGCGGCAGCTCCTTGCGAGCGCGCGTGAACGTGGCGCCGATCTCCGGGAAGAAATACCCCGGATCCTTGCGAAGCTCGTAATAGGCCACGCCGTCCTTGTCCTTCACCGGGACGTCGTTGATCTCCATGTATCCCTTCGCGGAGATCGTCTTGTCCGAGACCACGAAGGAGCCGTCCTCCTGCTTCTTGAAGAGCGGCTTCGACTCCTTCGCTCGATTCCACGCGAGCGGCAGATCCACGCCGTTTCCGAGCATGACGCCCTCGAACGTGTGGCGCTTCACGGCGCGCACGCGGTCCGCCGGCACCAGCATGAGATCGCTCGTGAGCAGCCAGACTCGGCCGTTCGCCTCGAAGGCCTTGTGATAGGCCACCATCGATCCGTTCGGGATCACGCGCCAGAGGAGCCGCCGTGGATCGCGGTTACCGCCGCCGACCGTGCGCTTCCCGTTCGCGAAGAACTCGGGCACGGGGTCGGTCGCCTTGATCGGCTCGGTCGTGAGCAATTCCTCGTGCCCCTTCGACCACTCCGCGAGCTGCACGAACGAGCCGCGCGCGCCGAACTTGATGTCCTCTTTGGCCATCTCCTCCTTCGTCGGAACGCGGGAGTACATCGGCGCGCCGTTGGAGAAAGCGTAGGAGTACGGATAGGCGCCCTCCTTCGGCTGCACGCTCTGGAGCGCCTTGAAATAAGGGTCGTTCAGATCGCGCGTCGTCCGGAAATTCAAGCAGATGTAGCCGCGCGGAGCGACCTTGTACCAGCCTCGCGGGCAGTCGTCGCCGGGGACGGGCTTGTCGTCGAGGAGCGGCACGCTCGTGCCCATGCGGACATAGCCCATCGCGAGGCCCTTCGCGGCCGTCTTCTTGTAGATGTACGCGAACGGCTGAATCGCGCCGATGCGAGGGCGGGTGTCCACGACCGGCTCCGGCTTCTTCTCGGGCTCGGGCGCGACATCGGCCTTCGGGGCCTCGGGCGCTGCGCTGGGCGCCTCCGGGGCAGCGGTGGCGGCGGGCGTCTCCGTGGCAGCGGCCTTCGGCGTCTCCGGGATGCGCTCCGACGAGCCGGAACAAGCGGCAAGAGCGAGCGGGACGAACCACGCCACGTGATGTAGGTGGAAGGGGGCAAGGGTGCGCATGGCCCGGGTATCGCTCTAGCCGACGCGGTGGGCCAAAAATCTGGATCGCTTCGCGACAGCCGTTGTCCACTCATCTCTCTTGCCGTGCGAGCCTGTCCGTGCGACCGCTCGTCGCGATGAAGATCGTGTCCATCGGCGGGGGCCCCGGCGGCCTCTATTTCGCGATTCTCATGAAGAAGGCGCGCCCGGAAGCGCGCGTGATCGTGCACGAGCGCAACCGCTCGGGCGACACCTTCGGATTCGGCGTCGTCTTCTCCGACAAGACGCTGGAGGGGTTGAGAGACGCGGACGCCCCCTCGTACGAGGCGATCACGAGCCGCTTCATCCACTGGGACGACATCGATATCCATTATCGAGGCGAGGTGATCCGCTCCACGGGCCACGGCTTTGCGGGCCTTTCGCGGCAGACGCTCCTCTCGATTCTGGAAGCGCGCGCCCTCGAGCTCGGCGTGGAGGTCCACTTCGAGAGCGAAGTGAAGCGCTATGGCGACGTCGCGAAAGACGCGGACCTCGTCCTCGTGGCCGACGGCGTGAACAGCCTCATGCGGACTGAGCTCAGGGACCGATTCGAGCCCTCGCTGGACTTCCGCCCCAACCGCTTCGTCTGGCTCGGCACGGACAAGCCGTTCGAGGCCTTCACCTTCTATTTCAACGAGACGGAGCACGGCCTCTTCCAGGTGCACGCGTATCAATACGAGCCTGGAAAGAGCACCTTCATCGTGGAGTGTTCGGAGAAGGCCTTCTTCAGCGCCGGGATGGACAAGGCGACGGAGGACGAGACGATCGCCTTCTGCGAGAAGGTGTTCGCGAAGGAGCTGGCCGGGCACAAGCTCCTCAAGAACCGCTCGATCTGGCGCGCTTTCCCGGTGGTCCGCAACAAACACTGGCACTCTGGAAACGCGGTGATCCTCGGCGACGCGGGGCACACGGCGCATTACTCGATCGGCTCCGGCACCAAGCTCGCGCTCGAAGACGCCATCGCGCTGGCGGAAGCGGTGCTGTCCAGGGACAACGTGGAAGAGGCGCTCCACGCCTATGAAGCGGCGCGCCGCCCCACCGCGGAGTCGCTCCAGCGCTCGGCGCAGGTCAGTTTGGAATGGTTCGAGTCGACGCCGCGCTACATGTCGCTGGACCCGCTGACGTTCGCGATGAGCCTGCTCACGCGCAGCCTCCGCATCACGCACGAGAACCTGAAGCTGCGTGACCCGAAGTTCGTGGAGCGCGTGGACGAGGCCTTCGCCGAAAAGGCCGAGAAGCAGAGCGGCGTCGCCATCAAGAAGCCTCTCCCGCCGATGTTCACGCCCTTCAAGCTGCGCGACCTCGTGATCCCGAATCGCGTGGTGGTCAGTCCGATGTGCCAGTATTCCGCGGAGGACGGCACCATCGACGACTGGCACATCGTGCACCTCGGCAGCCGCGCGATCGGCGGCGCGGGCCTCGTCCTCACGGAGATGACGGACGTCGACCCGGCCGGCCGCATCACCCCGGGTTGCGCCGGCATGTATACCAGCGCGCACGCCGCGGCCTGGCGGCGACTGACCTCCTTCGTGCACAAGCACAGCTTCGCGAAGATCGGCATTCAGGTCGCGCACGCGGGGCGAAAAGGCTCCACCAAGCGCATGTGGGAGGGCATGGATCAACCCCTCGAACAGGGCGGCTGGCCCCTGATGTCGGCCTCGGCGATCCCGTATCTGGACAATAGCCCTGTTCCGCGCGCGATGGATCGGGCCGACATGGACCGCGTGAAGGTGGATTTCGTGCGCGCGACGCAGCTCGCGGACGAGGCCGGATTCGACCTCATCGAGCTGCACATGGCGCACGGTTATCTGCTCGCGAGCTTCCTCAGCCCGCTCACGAACCAGCGCGCGGACGAGTACGGCGGCAACCTGCAAAATCGCCTTCGTTTCCCGCTGGAAGTGCTGCGCGCCGTGCGCGACATCTGGCCCGCTGGAAAGCCGATCTCCGTCCGCATCTCCGCGACGGACTGGGCACCCGGCGGCACCACGCCGGAGGATTCGGTGGAGATCGCCCGCGCCCTCCGCGAGAACGGCTGCGACATCGTGGACGTCTCTGCGGGCCAGACGGTGCCGTGGGCGAAACCCAACTTCGGCCGCCTCTACCAGGTGCCGTTCGCGGACCGGATCCGCGTCGAAGCGGGCGTCCCGACGATGGCCGTCGGCGCGATCTCCTCGTATGCGGACGTCAACTCCATCCTGACCGCCGGCCGAGCGGACCTGTGCGTCCTCGCGCGGGCCCACCTCTTCGACCCGTACTGGACCCACCACGCGGCCCAGAAACAAGGCGTCGAGCTCCCGTGGCCCCCGCAATACTCGGTCTTGCAAGGCTACAACGCGCGCTTCGAATAAGCGGCCTCCCCCCAATCCTTTTTTTGCGCACGAAGCCTGTGCGAGATTGCCAGTCGAGCTACGTGCGCGTCTGTCTCGTCACGTGAGGGCCGGCCAGAGGTCCTCTTCCAACGCACGCAGGATCGCCTTCTGTTGTCCGGGCGCCGGGAGGCCCATCGGGAGGGCCAGACTGGCATCCAGCGGCTTGTCCACCTCGCGGCGGAGGTCTTCCACCGTCGCGCGGCAACGGGCGCGGATCCGGGCGCGGGCCTTCGGCGTGAGGCGCGGTGACAGCCAATCAGCGACTGCCCACGACACGGCTGCGTGGCGCGCCTCGTCGACGGCGACCTCCTTCATCAGACTCGCGATCTCCGGATCTTCCGCGCGCGCCGCCTGGAACGCCGCCACCGCGGCTCCGAACGTCTCGCGCACGCAGCCCTCCACCGCGTTTTCCAAGGCGATCGCCTCGATCGTCCGCGCGCGCTGCGTGCGCAGCCTCACGCGGGGCGGGCTCGATCCTCGACGCCGCGCCAAGGTGCCAGTCCGTCGGGCGTGCTTCACCTCGTCGCGCTCGGCGGCGCGCACGTCCGCGAGGAGCGACTCCGGGGCTCCGAGGGCCGATAGCTCGCGCCGCATGCGCCGGAACGCGTGCACGCTCGCGGCCTCCAGGTGGGCGGCCCGCGCGAGGTGCGCCCCGACCACGGAAGCGCCCCGTACGCTTCGAGGCCTCTCCAGGCCTTCCGGCGCACGGCCGAGGCCGCCCGGGCACGTCGCACAGTCGATGTTGACGCCGCCCTCTTCGTCCGGCGTCACGCTGCCGTCGACGCACCACTCGTCGAGAGCGCGGCAGTTGAAGGCCAGCTCACCGCAGTACGGGAAGCAGTCGTTGAGGCCGAAATAACACGCCGACGTCGGCTCGATCGTCAGCTTCACGCCGCACGGCGCCCGGATGTACACCCCGCAGTCGTCCGGGATCTCCGGCGTGTACTCGAAGGGATCGCAGTTCTGCTGCGCGTCCAGGCCGGCGTCGAGCTCCGTCGTCGTCCCGCCGGCGCCCGCGGTCGTCCCGGTCGTGGAAGAGGTGGTGTTGCCGCCCGCGCCCGCGGTCCCGGTCGTCGTGGAGCCGCTCGTCGACTCGCTCATGCCGCACGCGAACGGCACCGCAAAAGGCGCGCACATGGCCAAAATGAACGCGCGCCGAAGGGCCTTTTCGAGGGGCGTCCCCTCGCGGGATTTGCCGCTCTTCGAAGGGTGTTTTCGTTTCATGGAAAGGCTCAAATCTGAGGGAATCCGAGGAGCGCCGCGGCCAGATCCATCTGCGCCGTCACCGAGTCCGGCAGCGCCGGATCCACCGCGTCCTGCACCACCGTGTAGAGCTGTCCGAACGGCGTCTCCAGGTCCGCCGCGGAGGGAGACTCCGCGCTCCACGTGTCCGGCGGCGCCGGGATCGCGTCCCCGTTCACTTTGGAATACGCGGTGTCCAGCGCGTCCAGCCCTTTCAGGATCTTCGCGTCGATCGTGGGGCCGTCCTTCGCCGGGTCCTTCGCGTCCGTCTTGGAGAGGATCCACGGCTGGAAGAAGGCGTAGGCGGTGCGCGTGCCCGTGAGGTTGTCGCGCAGATCGGCCATGGTGCGCTGCGAATAGCGCGACTCCTCCTCGAACGAAGAGGCCTTGTTCACCTTCTCGCGCTGCTCCGTCACGAGCGCCACGAGGCCGTGGTACGCGAGCGCCACGTGGATGTTGGCGGGCGTCCACTGCTCTTCGAGCGTCTTCGCGTCGTCGATGAGCTTCTGGCACAGCTTGCTCTTCATCTCGGCCGCCTGCGCCGCGTCCGCCGGGAACGCCGCGGGGACGTAGCCCGGGAGCGTCGCCTCGAAGTCCACGACGTGCTGCGGGATCTGGTCGGCGTAGAGGATCCGCTCGATCGCGTGCATGCCAGTCACGCCCTGATCGTCGAAGAGGTCCTGATCCCCGCCGTCGGCCGCGAGGAGGGTCATGAAGTCGTCGTACCGCGCGTCGATCGCCGTGTCGATCGCGGGGAACAGCGACGCGAGCGCGCCCTCCACGTGCTCGTACGAAGTCCGCGCCTCCACCCAGGCCGCGCGGCTCTTCTCGATGGCGTCCGCGTCCAGCTTCGCGTCCCAGCCGCGGTCCGCCGGAGTCGGTATCGTCGCCTGGATCTTCTCGGCCGCCGCGCGCATCCCCTGGATGTCCACGAGCAGCGCCGCGTGCATGCCGTCGACCGCCTCCGTCTTGTACTCCTCGTCCGTCTTCACGGTCGCCGAGGTGGTGGTGGTCGTCGTGGTGTCACCGCCGCTCGTCGACTCCGGGGTGCACGCCCCGAGCGCGAGAGGCAAGGCGAGGAGAAAGAGCTTCTTCATGGGCAGTTCCGCAGAAAGGCTATTTCAAGAGAGGCAGTCTGGAGGATGTCAGAGGGCGCTCACGTACGCGAGGAGCGCCGCGCGATCCGCGCCGCTCATGTTCTTGTAGAGGCTCGCCGACTCGGCCCCTTCGGACCCGTCGTCGTCGTGCGCGAGGATCGCGTCTTCCACCGTCTTCACGCGGCCGTCGTGCAGGAAGGTCTTGTTGAAGCGCAGCCCGATGAGCGGCGACGTCCGCCACTGTCGCGAGGAGGCCTGTCCGTCCACCATCCCGTCCGCGAGCTTCGGCCCCATGTCGTGGAGGAGCATGTCCGTGAACACCGGCGCGTCGATCCCGGCGAGCTGCGCGATCGGGTAATCCTTCCGCGTCTTCATCGTGGGGGCGTGGCAGACATCGCACTTGGCGTCGGCGAACAGCTTGGCCGCGTCCTCCGAGAGGCCGTCGCGCCGCGGGATCGCCGTGAGGCGCACGTACATCGCGCGCTTGTTGACGCTGTCCGCGGTGACGTCGACTCCCACCTTGAGGTCGTCGGTGAGGCCGTCCGGATTCAGGAACTCCGTGGGACGGAGCGGGCTCGTGATGCCCATGTCGCCCTGGAGCGCGTCCGCGGTGAACTCGTCGAGCGTCGCGATCCGCGCCTTCGTCCCGAAGCGGCCGATCACCATGTCGCCCGGCTGGTGCGCGTTGAACGTCGGGTCCGGGTTGGGCTCCGATTGATAGACGACGTGGTTCACCTTGCCATGGATGGAGTCGGGCCGAGAGGCCTGCTCCGACTCGCGCGCGAGGATCTCCGCGTCGTCGATCGCCTCCAGATAGCCGCGGCCGAGGACGGGCGGGCCGACGCGCAACGTCACCTTCACGGACGGATCGTCGGGCGGCAAGATGGCAGTCTGCGCGCCGGCCGTGGTGAGCGGGTGCACCGTGTGACCGTAGGGCAACATCGATTGATCGACGGAGGGCGTCACTCCGTCCGCGTCCACGACGGCCATCTTCTGCACCGAGCCCGGCCCGCGAACCCCCTTGTCGTGGCAGGCCCCGCAGGACGCGCGCGTGTAGAGCGGGCCGAGGCCGTCCGCCTCGTGCAGGATCAGCTCGAAGAGCGTATCGCCCGCGAAGAAGGCCTCTTGTTGCTCCGGCGTCACGTCGTCGATCGGCACGTCGAACACGTCCGCTTGCACGGTGTCCCCACCTGCCCCACCGCCGCCCGCCGTCGTGGAAGAGGTCGTCGCTCCGCCGCCGCCGGAGGACGTGTCCGAAGGGGCGCCGCACGCGCCGATCGCCGAGAACATGGCCGAAAGGACCAAGAAGCGCGCCGCGCGGAAGCTCATGGATAGGTGCTATTGACCCCCTTCGAAGGCCGCGTCAAGCGCAGTTGTGGTAGCAGACAGTGGGGGTAGAAAGATGCAGTGAGAGAGGCAGTCTCAGCGTTCGAGCAGCTCGTGCGAGAGGCGCACGAAGTCGGTCTCGGTGACGATGCCGACGAGGGTCTTGTCCTCCAGGACGACGGGCAGACAACCGAGCTTCTCGTGGATCATCACGCGGCAGGCGGTCGCGAGGGGCGTCGTCGGATCCGCGGTGACGACGCCGCGGCGCATGATCGAGCCTGCCAGTGTGGTCTCGTTCACCTTCTCGATGGGCGCGCCGACCACGCTCAGGCCGAGGAAGCCGTGCAGAAGGTCCGTGAGCGTGATGAGGCCGACGAGCTTCTTGGCGTCGTCGACGACGGGCAGGTGACGGAAGCGGAAGCGCTTCATCCACCCTTCGAGATCGCCGATGGGCTCTTTCTCTTTGAGGGTGATGACCTGGCGAGTCATGAGATCGGCCAGGGTCTTCGGCGGCCAGTTGGCGGCGGGGAGTCGACCGGAGACGCTGACCGGCTGTTCTTCTTCCGCGGCCGGCGGGGGCGCGCTGCGCTTCTTGATGGGCGGGGGCGGGGGCGGCCCGTCCGGCGACGGCTCCAGCTCCGGGGCCTCTTCCTCGGGCGCCGAAGCGTTCGCGGCTTCGGCCTTCGTCTCGGTGTCTGCCTTGTTGGATTCCGTTTCTGCGCTCATGGGCCGACGGAGATATCACACGCGCATTCCGCTGGGAACGGCCCAACGTCGAGGACTGCGCCCGCTCCGCTACGGACTCCGCTCCGCCAAGCGGAGCTCC